>NZ_JAQSDR010000006.1 GCF_029946005.1 Aquabacterium sp. | reverse complement strand
AAAACCTGAATTATTCAAGAAGCGCGTTTATAACCAGCCGGGACTTGACACTTAGAGCCATAAATGCTTTTCTTTCCCAAGATAATGCCTATCTTGAATCAATTTCCGTTCAAGCCATTGTCTGTGAATACTTGTATGACGAGATAAACGAGATTTTTAGTGACGCCGGATATCTTGTCGATAGAGAGGTGATTAGAGAGAATTTATTGGGCTTCGTGCGGGTTGAGAAAATTGAAGGGCAATATGACTGGTCTGATTTTGAGCAATCGGCGCTGGTAAAAACAAAATCGCTATCTTTGGGCGTTGAACGGGGGATTGCAACTCAGCAGGCGCGAATTGATGCTGACGTTATTCTGAATTATTTTTTGCACCCACGAAATAGAAACAATTTAAAATCGGTAGCTTCGTTAAGAGAGAGTGGTATCCACGAGTTGGCTGAAGATATGTCTAGGCATATAAGGATGTGGCAGGTCAATAGTAGTCGGGCAAAGCGTTCTGAGTTGAAATTGGATAGCTCTCACCTGAACTTGCAAAATATTAAATTGGAAAACATCGAGCAAATATTGCTTGATCATTATAAGTTTGCTAGAGAAATAGCTACAAAACAAATTCAAGACGCTCTTTTTAATACCCTTGCGATAGAGCTTTCTGATAAAAAAGAAATTGAGGAAGAGGTATCTAGGGGTGATTTTATTTCCACGCTGCAAACCAACCGGCTAAGACTTGTGGAAGCATTGAGTGATAACTCGAAGAATGAATTCAAAAATTCTATCATTTCAAAATTAACAAAACTCGACGACGAGGCCAGTTATGATGCCGTCTACCAAATAAGTCTATTGAAGACGCTCCTCTGGAATATGATGCAGGAGTTAAGGTTTGAGCAACTTTTGCTGCGTTCCGTAAATCTCTTGACTGAGAAATTTAATGATTATTTGATAGATGGCAAGAAGTTGCAGATATCAAATGACAGAATTTATGTTGAGGTTGATGGAAGGGAATTGCAGGTTAGTGACCTGTCCAGCGGTGAGCGCCATATCCTGACATTTTTAACGCTGGTATTATTTCAAGGACGTGAGCGGAATTTCTTAATAATTGACGAGCCGGAAATTTCTTTAAATATTAAATGGCAGCGTGAGCTTATGGGGCTCCTTCATAATTTGGCTCCGCATACGCAGATAATTGTGGCATCTCACAGTCCTATTCTCGCAAAAAGAAACCCGTCATTTTTGTCGGAATTGATCGTGAATAAAGGTGCTCAATGAATAAGTATGAGCCGGATGAATTGCTTAACTTGGCCATCATGTCAAAAACGCCGTATGTCATTGTAGAGGGCGTTGATGATTTGCGAATCTATGAAGGGGTGGCCAATTCCGCGAATATTGTATGCGAAATTTATTCTGTTGACATGCTTGAAGGACTCTCTGGTGGAAATGATGGCGTAGTTCAGGCGCTGAAAAATATTGAGGCTTTGGCTATGCCGGCGGGTAAATCGGCTGGTCAATACATAGTAGGTATAATTGATCGGGATGCTAAATATTTTCGAGGGGAAATACCCGCATTGGCATCAATTTTTAGTTTGAATTATTATTCAATCGAAAGCCACTTTGTCAATAAATTTTCCATCAGATCTGTGGTGAATCGTTTGACTAGATCTCCCTCAGCAATTGAAATTGACGTGGAGTCAATTTATTTGAGGGTTGAGGAAAAAGTATATGATGTTTATTACTTTTCGCTGGATGCACTGAAGGGTGCGGTTGATCCAGGTTACCAATCAATTATTGGATATTCATCTAGTGTGGGCAGGCGAAAAGATAAAAAAACTATTGCAGACTTACAGTTGAGGAAAGCCGACCTTGATGCTTTTGCCGCAGTGTTTCGCCTGACCCCAAAAATCGACTCTCTGCGATTGTTTGTCAAAGGTAAGTGGTTGCTAACCGTTTATGCGGAAGAGCTTTTTTTTGAAATTGAGCAACTTGTGAGTAAATGCAAAAACTCCGCTATTTTGCAGTGTCGCGTCTGTAAATATGACAATAGAGCGCCATGCCTATTTCAAATGAGGGATGGGTTAAATAAAAAATCTCTATATACAATTCTCCAGGATTTTTTTGAAATGCCTGAATTCGAATATATAAGAGATAAGTTAAAGCTGGTTGCCGGAACTGCTGCTTTATGACAGTTTTTTAGGGTCACGCCTACAAGTTTTTAAAACCCCCTAATCATCCAAGGCCTCTTCGGCGGAAACGCCTTGTTCCCATTGGCCCCGTCACCGCCGCACTTCTGATCCCCTTGGAAGAAGTCGAGCAACACCCGCACCCCGAAGGGGGGCGCAATCGCCCATCACCTTTGAAGACCGCAGCCCATGCCGCGGTTTGTAGATTCAGAACGAAGTCCAGTCGTCGGTACCCGTTTTGGCGCTGGCTGAGGCTGGTTCTGCAGCAGCCTTGACAGACGCCTCAGACGCCTCAGGCGCCTTGGCCTTGGCCTTGAACGCCGGTCGGCTTGTTGACGCCGACCGAAAACTGAGCCTTCAGCGCAGCCAGCATCGCGGATTTCGTGAAGCTGCCGGACGACCTCGCGGCAAGTGCGGCCTTTGCCAAGCACTTCAACCAGTTCAGCGCCGTGTTGGAGGCCGCGAAGATCCAGGGCTTCACCTGGGACAAAACGGTGTATGAGTTCGGCGAAGACCCCAAGGCGCAAGTCACGCTGGGCATCAGCCAACATCACAGCCACATCACCGAGATCGACACGGGCAAGATCGACGCCGACTACATGAACTCGCGCTTTGCAAAATACCTCAAGGTCTTGCAAAGCGGCGACGGGCCGGCCAAGGAAGCCACCTTGGCCGATTTACACCGATCCTTGCGTGTCGCTTCTCACTCAGGTCAGGCATACGGCTCGTGGCGGTTGAAAAACGGCAAGGTAGTCAGAACGAAGTCCAATCGTCGGTCCCCGTGCTGGCGCTGGCTGAGGCTGGCTCTGCAGCAGCCTTGACAGACGCCTCAGGCGCCTTGGCCTTGGCCTTGAACGCCGGTCGGCTGACATTCTTGGCGCGGTCGGGGCCCCTGCGCTCGCCGGTGGGCGCGTTCGCTGGAGGCGAAGCCGCGTAAGACGGAACCATGTGCGCGTCTGCGGACAGCTTGAACACCGCCACCGCCTGCACCAGTTGCTGCGCCTGGCCCTTCAGGCTCTCGGCCGCCGCGGCACTCTCTTCCACCAAGGCCGCGTTCTGCTGCGTCACCTGGTCCATCTGGCTCACCGCATTGCCGACTTGAGCGATGCCCGAACTCTGTTCGACGCTGGCCGAGGTGATCTCGGCCACGATGTCGCTCACGCGCCTGATGGAGCCCACGATCTCGTTCATGGTCTTGCCAGCCTGGTCGACCAGCACCGTGCCTTGTTCGACCTGCTCGACACTGCGGCCGATGAGCGTCTTGATTTCCTTGGCGGCTTCTGCGCTGCGCTGGGCGAGGCTGCGCACCTCGCTGGCCACCACCGCGAAGCCACGGCCTTGTTCGCCAGCGCGGGCGGCTTCCACGGCGGCGTTCAGCGCCAGGATGTTCGTCTGAAACGCAATGCCATCAATGACGCCGATGATGTCGCCGATCTTGCGGCTGCTGTCGCTGATGCCCTGCATCGTGGTGACGACCTGGCCCACCACCTCACCGCCTTGGGCTGCGACGGCTGAGGCGCCCTGGGCCAGTTGATTTGCCTGCTTGGCACTGTCCGTGTTGTTGCTCACCGTGGTACTCAGCTGCTCCATGGTGGCAGCCGTCTGCTGCAGCGCGCTGGCCTGCTCTTCGGTGCGCTGGCTCAGGTCCTGATTGCCTTGGGCGATCTGAGCACTGGCCGTCGCCACGCTCTCAGAGTTTGCGCGGACGTTGGCCACCACACTGGCCAGCGCCGACTGCATGGCTGACATGCGCGCCATGGCACTGCTCGTGTCGCCGGAAGGAACCTCGAGCGCCACGCTCAGGTCACCACTGGCGACGGCGTCGGCCGCCCGGACCAGGTCGTCGGGCTCACCACCCAGCGGCCGGGTGATGCTGCGGCTGATCAGCAAGGCCCCACCGACCGAGAGCAACACGGCGCCCAGCATCACGCAGCCCAGGAGCCAGCGCACCTCCGCCACGACCACGTCGCTGTCGTCGTAAGCCTTCTTTCCAAGAGCCATGTTCAAGTCGACGAGGTCAGTCAGCACATCGTCTGCTTTTTGGAACAGGGGCTGCACCTCGTCAAGCATCAGCTTCATCGCGGCAGCGTCGTCACCGTCCAGCGAGGTTTTGGCGGCCTTGCTTGCGGCGGCCAAGTAGGGTTGCCACACGTCGTCCAGCTTGGCCAGCAAGCTGGTCTCCGCAGGCGTCAGCTGCGTTTTGCGGTACTTGTCCAGCAACTCCTTCATCTTGACCAGGTTCTTGTCCGCACCGGCCGCGATGCGTTTCATCACTTCCCGGTCGGGCTGCGCCACGTACGTGATCGTGGCGCGGTGGTGGTAAATCGCCTCCATGTTGGCATTGGCGATGTCGGCAACGGGCACGAGGTTCTCGTCATACATGCTGTTGAGCATGCCGTTGATCCTCGACGACTGCGTCAGACCGACGACGCCGACGGCCAGGGTCAATAAGCCACTCAGAAGGGCGAGCGCCAGCATGCGGCTGCTGATGCGCGCTTTGCGAAAGAATTCCATCATTGTTTCTCCGTCCACCGGGTTTCGACCGGAGCTTCCGGTCCACATGCGACTCATCGATGCAGCACCGTGGTGGAAGCGGTGAGCGGAGCACTCTAATGGTGCGTTGCTTTTCGGCACTTCATGGTGGAAGTTGAGGCAGTTCTGTCGCGCATTTCCGGTCTTGGAGCCCAGAGCAACTCAGTGGCTGATCATCCAAGGCCTTTTCGATGGAAACATCTTGTTTCCATTCGCCCCTGTCACTGTCGCGCTGCGAATTCCCTTGGAAGAAGTCGAGCAACACCCGCACCCCGACGGGTGGCTCAACCGGCCATAGCTCCCATCCTTGTCCTTTGAAGAACGCGGCTCATGCCGCGCCTTCTCATTGCGGTCCATCGCCGTGCGTGTGTCACTGCTGACACACGCCAGGCTCGGGGCCGTGGCGAACACGCGGCCCGAGGCGCTGCCGCATTCCGGGCAGGCGCACGGCTCGTTGCGTTGCGAGATGCTGCGCAGGGCGTCGAAACCCCCGCAACCGGGGCAGTCGTATTCGTAGGTCGGCATGGTCAGAGGTCCTGTGACAAAGGCATGTCGATGCTGCCATCCAGCATCTTGATGGGCCCCGAGGCATTGGGGTTGATGTCGAACTCGAAGATCTCGGTCGGCAACCACAAGGTGGCACACGCGTTGGGGATGTCGACCACACCGCTGATGTGGCCTTGCACGGGGGCCGTGCCCAGGATGGAGTAAGCCTGCGCGCCGCTGTAGCCAAACTTCTTCAGGTACTCGATGGCGTTCAGGCAGGCCTGGCGGTAGGCCACGTTCACGTCCAGGTAGTGCTGCTTGCCTTGCTCGTCCACCGAGATGCCTTCAAAGATCAGGTAATCCTTGTAGTTGGGCGTGATGGTGCTGGGCTTGAACACGGGGTTCTTGATGCCGTACTTGGCCATGCCGCCCTTGATGAGGCTGACGCGCATGTGCACCCAGCCGGCCATCTCGATGGCGCCGCAGAAGGTGATTTCGCCGTCGCCCTGGCTGAAGTGCAGGTCGCCCACGCTCAGGCCGGCGCCGTCCACATACACCGGGAAGAAGACCTTGGAGCCGCGCGACAAATCCTTGATGTCGCAGTTGCCGCCGTGTTCACGCGGGGGCACGGTGCGGGCGCCTTCGGCGGCGGCTTTGTCGCGCGCCGGGCCGGTCAGCTTGCCCATGTGGGCGGTGGGCGCGAAGGGGGCGTTGGCCAAAGGGGGCACGCGGTTGGGTTCGGTGGCGATGAAGTCGATCTCGCGCTCGTTCCACATGTCCAGCATCTTCTGGTCGGGCAGGCAGCCGATCAAGCCGGGGTGGATCAGGCCGGCAAACTCAACGCCGGGGATGTGGCGGCTCTTGGTGAACATGCCGTTGAAGTCCCAGATGGATTTCTGGGCCAGCGGGAAGTGGTCGGTCAAAAAGCCGCCGCCGTTCTTCTTGCTGAAGAAGCCGTTGAAGCCCCACAGGCTCTCGGGCTTGGCACCGATGTCCAGCAGATCAACCACCAGCAGGTCGCCCGGCTCGGCGCCTTTGACGCCCACGGGGCCGGACAGGAAGTGGACGATTGACAGGTCAATGTCGCGGATGTCGTCGGCGCTGTTGTCGTTCTTGATGAAGCCGCCGGTCCAGTCGTAGGTTTCCAGCACGAAGTCATCGCCGGGGTTGACCCAGCAGGCCATCGGCACATCGGGGTGCCAGCGGTTGTGGATGTTCTCGTTGGCGTAAGGGGATTCTTTGAGGTCGACTTTGATCAGGGTATCAGGCATGGCTTGGCTCCTTTGGGCTTACACGGAAAGGTATTGCTTGATGCGCGCGACATCGGTGTCGGCGCGGTTGGTTTCATGGACCAGGCGGCCGCCTTCGATCACGAAGAGGCGGTCGGCCACGTCCAGCGCAAAAGACAGCACTTGCTCGGAGACGATGATCGTGATGTCGCGCATCTTTCTGATCTCGTTCAGGGCCTTGGCGATGTCCTTGATGATGGAAGGCTGGATGCCCTCGGTGGGCTCATCGAGCAGCAGCACCTTGGGGTTGGTGACCAGCGCGCGCGCAATGGCCAACTGTTGTTGCTGGCCGCCCGACAGGTTGCCGCCCTTGCGCGCGCGCATGTCGAACAGCACGGGGAAGAGCGCGTAGATCTCATCGGGGATGCGCTTGTGCTTGGCGTTCTCCAGGCCGGTCTGGATGTTCTCTTCCACCGTCAGCGTGGGGAAGATCATGCGGCCTTGCGGCACATAGGCGATGCCCTTGGCCACGCGCCGATAGCTCTCATCTTTGGTCACATCAAGCCCGCCCACTTCAACCTTGCCCGACTTGGTGGGCAGCACGCCCATCAGGCTCTTGAACAGCGTGGTCTTGCCCATGCCGTTGCGGCCCATGATGGCCACGGTTTCCTTGGACTTGGCCTCGAACGAGATGCCGTGCAGCGCCTCGCTTTGGCCATAAGCGACAAACAGATCGTTGACTGACAACATGGTGTGTGTTTCCTTGTTCAGTGCTTGGCTCAATGGCCCAGATACACGTCGATGACCTTGGGATCGTTCTGGACCTTGTCCATCGACCCTTCCGCCAGGATCTTTCCCTGGTGCATCACGGTCACCTTGTCGGCGATGCGCTTGACGAACTCCATGTCGTGCTCAATCACGATGAGCGAGCGGTTCTTGGCGATGCGTTGCAGCAGCTCGGCGGTCAGCTCGCGCTCGCGCACGCTCATTCCGGCGATGGGCTCGTCCAGCATCAGCAGTTCGGGGTCTTGCATCAGCAGCATGCCGATCTCCAGCCATTGCTTCTGGCCGTGCGAGAGCAGGCCGGATTCGGTGTGCAGTTGATCTTTCAGGCCGATCTCTTCAACGACCGATTGGATGCGGGCCTTGACCTCGTCGGTGCAGCTGAATGACAGGGCGCCGAACACGCTGCGACCGCGTGGAAAGGACACTTCCAGGTTCTTGAAGACGCTGAGGTTTTCGTAGATGGAGGGCGTTTGGAACTTGCGGCCGATGCCAGCGCGCACGATCTTGTGCTCCTGCATCTTGGTCATCTCTTTGTTTTTGAACTTGATGCTGCCACCCGAGGCGCGGGTCTTGCCGCAGATCAGGTCCAGCAAGGTGGTCTTGCCCGCGCCGTTGGGGCCGATGATGACGCGCAGCTCGCCACGGTCCACGTACAAGGTCAGGGCATCGATGGCCTTGAAACCATCGAAGGACACGGTGAGGTCTTCCACCGCGAGGACGAAGTCAGTGTTGCTCATGATTCAGTCGTTCCTTGTGGCGATCAGGCTTGCTGGTTGCTCATGCCGTTGGGCATTTGCGGGGTGGGCGAAGAAGCGACTGCTGGTGCAGGGACCGCCGCAACCGGCTTGGCATCCTCCGCATCGCGGGCCTTGCGGCGTGCCTTCTCGGCGGCCAGATCAACACGGCGCTTGGCGGCCCAGGGCTTGATCTTCTCTTCGTACAAACCGGCCAGGCCGTTGGGGAAGGCCATCACCACACCGATGAACAGCGCGGCCATCAGGAAGAGCCACAGGTCAGGGGCGGTCTCCGAGAAGTAGGTCTTGCCCGCGTTCACCAACAAGGTGCCGTACACCGCGCCGACCAGGCTCATGCGCCCACCCACGGCAGCAAAGATCACCATCTCGATCGACGGCACGATGCCCACGAAGGACGGCGACATGAAGCCCACTTGCAAGGCGAACATGGCGCCACCAATGCCCGAGATGCCAGCCGCCAGGCAGAAGGTGAAGACCTTGAACATCGACACGTCGTAGCCCGAGAAGCGCACGCGGTCTTCCTTGTCTCGCATGGCCAGCAGCAGGGTGCCCAGCTTGCTGGTCTGCACCCATTTGCACAACAGGATGCAAGCCAGCAGCAAGCCCGCGTTCACGAAGTACAGGATCAGCTTGGCGCTGTCGGTGCGGGTGTCCCAACCCAGCACGGTCTTCAGGTCGGTCATGCCGTTGACGCCGCCGGTGTAGCCCTGTTGGCCAATGATCAGCACCGTCAGGATCAGGGCGACCGCCTGCGTGATGATGGCGAAGTACACGCCACCCACGCGCCGCTTGAACATGGCGTAGCTGATGATGAAGGCCAGCAAGGTGGGCACCGCGATCACGGCGATCAGGGTCAGTGGCAGGCTTTGGAAAGGCTTCCACAGCATGGGCAGCTCGGTGATCTGGTTCCAGTCCATGAAGTCAGGGATGCCTGGCGTGGACTGGATCTTGGTGGTCTCCGGATCAGATGCTTCCAGCTTCAGGAACATGGCCATGCAATAACCGCCCAAGCCGAAGAACACCCCCTGGCCCAGGCTCAGGGTGCCGCTCCAGCCCCACAGCATCACCAGGCCGATGGCCACGAAACCATAGGTCAGGTACTTGCCCACCAGGTTCAGGCGGAAGATGTCCATCGACAGCGGGAACACCACCAGGATCACCAGGGCCAGCAACAGGATGCTGCCCAGACTCGACGTTTTCAACCAGTTCAATAGACTCTTCATGAGTAAGTACTCCGTGTATCAGTCAAGTCGGGTGCGCGTTGACAAGCTCAGCGACGCACCTTGGAGGCGAACAGGCCTTGCGGACGGACCATCAGGATCAGCACGATCAGCGACAGCGTCAGCACCTTGGCCATCGAGCCCGTGATGAAGAACTCCGCGATGGACTGCGTTTGGGCGATGCCGAAGGCCGAGGCCACGGTGCCCAGCAGGCTGGCCGCACCACCGAAGGTGACCACCAGGAAGGCGTCCACGATGTAGAGCGAGCCGGAGGTGGGGCCCGTGGAGCCGATGGTGGTGAAGGCCGCACCCGCGATGCCTGCGATGCCGCAACCGATGGCAAAGGTGAGGCGGTCGGTGCGGCTGGTGTTGATGCCGATGGCGTTGGCCATCATGCGGTTGGACACCGAGGCGCGAACCCGCAAGCCCCAGCGCGATTTGTAGAGCGCGAGCATCACGCCAGCGGTGACCAAGGCGGTCAAGCCCATCACGAACATGCCGTTGATGGGGATGTCCAGGCCTTCTTTGGGGGCCCACGAACCCATCAGCCATTCAGGCAGGGTGGGGCTCACTTCTTTGGGGCCGATGAAGGTGCGAAAGCATTGCTGCATGCCCAGGCTCAAGCCCCAGGTGGCGAGCAGGGTGTCGAGCGGGCGCTTGTACAGGTGGCGGATCAAAGCCCATTCGGCCAGGTAGCCTGCCGCGAAGGCGATGAAGAAGGCCAGGACGATGGCACAGGGAAAGTAGTAGGGCATGAAGCCGGGGTACTTGACTTCAACATAGCTGGACACCATGTAGATGGTGTAGGCGCCAATGGTCATGAACTCGCCATGGGCCAGGTTGATCACCCCCATCTGGCCAAAGATGATGGCCAGGCCGAGGCCCATGAGCAGCAACACGGAAAACAGGCTCAAGCCTGCGAACCCCTGCATCACGCTGATGTTGAGTATTTCTGAAAGAGTCATCACGCGCTCCTGACCAAACTCACTGATCGAATGAAAAAACCCCTCGCCGGGTTGGTCCTTACTGCTGGACCAATGGCGAGGGGGTACTGCCTTACTGATAGCCCTTGGGGAAAGGATTGGGTTCGATCAAGTCCTTGGATTCGGCCACCACCTTGAAGGTGCCGTCAGGCTGGCCTTGGGCGATGCGGGCCTTGCTCCACAAGTGGTGGTTGTCGTGCAGCTTCACGTACCCTTCTGGTGCGATCTTCAGCTCGATGCCCGGGGATGCGGCCACGACCTTGTCCACGTCGAAGCTGCCCGCCTTTTCAACGGCGGCCTTCCACAACCAGGGGCCGAGGTAACCGGCTTGCGTCACGTCGCCGATCACCGATTTGGGGCCGTACTTGGCCTTGAACGCGGCCACGAACTTCTTGTTGTTGTCGTTGTCGAGCGATTGGAAGTACTTCATCGACGAGTAGAAGCCCGCGAAGTTTTCGCCACCCACGCCGAGCATTTCGTCCTCGGTCACCGACAGGGTCAGCAGGAACTGCTTGGCGCCCGTGATGCCGGCGGCCTTGAGCTGCTTGTAGAAGGCCACGTTGGAGCCACCCACCACGGCGGCGAAGATGCAGTCTGGCTTGGCCACCTTGATCTTGTTGATCAGGGAGTTGAAGTTGGTGTTGCCCAGCGGGTAGTACTCTTCACCCACGACCTTGCCCAGCTTGGCGACGGACTCGATGTGCTTGCGCGCAATCTTCATCGAGGTGCGGGGCCAGATGTAGTCGGAGCCGACCAGGAAGTAGGTCTTGGCCTTCTTCTCTTTCGAGGCCCAGTCCAGGCCCCAGATGATTTGCTGCGTGGCTTCTTGCCCCGTGTAGATCACGTTCTTGGACTGCTCCAGGCCTTCGTAGAAGGTGGGGTAGTACAGCAGGCCGTTTTCCTTTTCAAAGATCGGCAGCACGGCTTTGCGCGAGGCCGAGGTCCAGCAACCGAACACGGCGGCCACGTGGTCGTTGACGAGCAGCTTCTTGGACTTCTCGGCAAACGTAGGCCAATCAGAGGCGCCGTCTTCCTTGATGACCTTGATCTTGCGGCCCAGGATGCCGCCCATGGCGTTGATCTGGTCAATGGCCAATTGCTCGGCCTGGATGGAGCCGGTTTCCGAAATCGCCATGGTGCCGGTTGCGGAGTGCAACTGGCCCACGGTGACTTCGGTGTCGGTGATGGCCAGCTTCGTCGTGTTGATCGCAGCAGTGGCGGGGGCGGCTCCGTGGCTCAGCCCCGTCATGCCCACGAGGGGAAGGGCACCAATGCCCTGCAACAGGCGGCGGCGGTTTTGCTGATTGGAATCGTCACGGTCATTCGACATGGAAAAGCTCCTTGCGCACAAAAAAGGGACTACGGATGCCACACCTTGGTGCGTGCATGAATTCGTGCATGCGCTGCCGGTGTGACCATGGCCTTCACAGTAAGCAAGAGTCGGGCTTCCTTGAATACGTCATTCAACGTAGATGGGCTGGTGGATCGCTTCTTGCAATTGCCCTAGAGTCTTCATTCCACGGAGCCTGTCTGTGTCCGTTGCCCCGCAGAAGATCTTTCGCATTCGTCGTGACTACAACTCCTGGGTGGCCAACGAAACCCTGGAGGACTACGCCCTTCGCTACACGCCACGCACCTTCCGCAAGTGGTCGGAGTTCCGCGTGGCCAACACGGCGTTTGGCGCGGTGTCCTTCCTGGCCCTGGAGGCGATTGGCGGCGCCATCGCGCTGAACTACGGCTTCTCGAACATGCTGTGGGCCACGCTGGTGGTGGGCCTGATCATCTTCATGACGGGCCTGCCCATCAGCTACTACGCGGCCAAGTACGGGCTCGACCTGGACCTGCTCACGCGTGGCGCGGGCTTTGGCTACCTGGGCTCCACGCTCACCTCGCTGATCTACGCCAGCTTCACTTTCATCTTCTTTGCGCTGGAGGCGGCCATCATGGCGCTCGCCTTGCAGATGGTGTTCGACTGGTCTCTCCCCGTGTGCTACCTGGTCTCTTCGCTGGTGATCGTGCCGCTGGTCACGCACGGCATCACCTTGATCTCGCGCTTGCAGTTGTGGACGCAGCCTTTGTGGGCGTTGATGTTCGTGTGCCCCTTCGTGTTCGTGGCCATCAAGCGGCCTGAGGCCTATGTCGAGTTCACGGGCATGGTGGGCCGCAGTTCGGGTAGCAGTGATTTCAACCTGATGGCCTTTGGCATGGCGGCCACGGTGGTGTTCTCGCTGATCGTGCAGGTGGGCGAGCAGGTTGATTTCTTGCGATTTCTGCCCGAGAAGACCAAAGAGAACCGCGTGCGTTGGTGGGCCGCCGTGCTGGTGGCCGGGCCCGGCTGGGTGGTGCCCGGCATGCTGAAGATGGTGGGCGGCGGCTTCCTTGCTTTTCTGGCCTTGCAGCACCACGTGCCCGCCCACAAGGCCATGGAGCCCACGCAGATGTACCTGGCCGGGTTCAGCGAAGTCTTCACCTCCCCCACCTGGGCGCTGGGCAGCATGGTGCTCTTCGTCATCGTCTCGCAGGTCAAGATCAACGTGACCAATGCCTATGCGGGTTCGCTGGCCTGGTCCAACTTCTTCGCGCGGCTCACGCACAGCCACCCGGGCCGCGTGGTGTGGCTGGTCTTCAATGTGTTGATCGCGGTCATGCTGATGACGCTGGGCGTGTTCGGCGCGCTGGAGCGCGTGCTGGGCCTGTATGGCAACGTGGCCATCGGCTGGGTGGGGGCACTGGTGGCTGATCTGGTCATCAACAAGCCGCTGGGCTGGAGCCCCAAGCACATCGAGTTCAAGCGCGCTTACCTGTATGACCTGAACCCCGTGGGCCTGGGCGCCACCTTGCTGGCCACGGTGATGGCCTTCGCGGCGCACGCGGGCATGTTCGGCGAGCTGGCCCAGGCGGGATCGCCCTTCATCGCTTTGATCACCGCCCTGATCGCCTCACCTTTGCTGGCCTGGACCACCAAGGGCCGCTATTACCTGGCCCGGCCCAACAAGACGCCCTGGGCACCTGGCCAGATGGTGGCTTGTTCGGTGTGCGAGAACCAGTTCGAATCTGAAGACATGGCCACCTGCCCCGCCTACGATGCGCCCATCTGCTCGCTGTGCTGCACGCTGGAATCGCGTTGTCATGATCGTTGCAAGAGCCGATCGAGTGCGGCCGAGCAGGTGTCGGATGCGCTGACGGCGGTGCTACCGCTGCAGCTGTCCAGCCGCATCAATTTTCGCGTGGGCCATTACCTCGTGGTGTTCCTGTCGCTGGCCGCGCTGTTGGCGATGGTGCTGGGCGTGGTCTATTACCAGGAGGGGGTGGTCAACCACGTGGTCGATGCCGTGAACGGGCCCGCCTTGGCCATGCTGGAAGGGCCCTTCATCAAGGTCTATGCCCTGTTGCTGCTGGCCGCGGCGGTGTGCTCCTGGTGGGTGGTGCTGGCGTCTGAGAGCAGGCATTTGGCGCAAGATGAAAGCAACCGGCACAACCAGTTGCTGCAGCTGGAGATCGATGCCCACCGCCGCACCGATGCCGCCTTGCAAGCCGCCAAAGACCTGGCCGAGGCCGCCAACCAGGCCAAGACGCGCTACGTGACTGGCATGACGCACGAGCTGCGCACGCCGCTCAACAGCATCATGGGTTATGCGCAGATCCTGCTGAAGGATGAGCAGCGACAAGGCTCGGGCCGCGAGGCTTTGAACACCATCCAGCGCAGCGGCGAACACCTGATGGGCCTGATCGATGGCCTGCTGGACCTGGCGCGGATTGAGGCTGGCCGCCTGCGGCTTGACCCGGTGCCACTGCCTTTGCGTGAGTTCGTGGACGACGTGGTCCGCATGGTGCAAACGCAGACCGAAGCCAAGGGCCTGGACTTTGCGCTGGAAACGCGCGGCCGCGTACCCGCCTGGGTCTACGCCGATGCCAAGCGCCTGCGCCAGATCCTGCTCAACCTGCTGAGCAACGCCGCGCGCTTCACCTACAAAGGCCGCATCACGCTAATGGTCGATGCGCGCCGCGAGGTGCTGCGCTTCGAGGTCATCGACACGGGCATCGGCATCGCGCCTCAGGATCTGGACCGCATCTTCCTGCCCTTTGAGCGCGGCAGCGCGGGCCGCCGCAGCAGTGAGCCTGGCACCGGCCTGGGCCTGACGATCACCCACCTGTTGACCGAGCTGATGGGCGGCGAACTCAGCGTGAAGAGCGAGTTGGGGCAGGGCAGCACCTTCACCGTGCGCATGTACCTGCGCGAGATCGCCGAGCCCGCCATGCCGCCGCAATCGGCCCTGGCCGCGCGCCCGCGTCACCTGCCCATCACGGGCTACATCGGCCCACGGCGCACCTTGTTGGTGGTGGATGACCAACCCATCCAGCGCCAGATGCTGGCCGGCATGTTGCTGCCACTGGGTTTTGTGCTGCGCGAGGCGGCCAGCGGCCAGGAGTGCCTTGAAAGCGTGCGCGAAGCCTGCCCCGATGCGGTGCTGCTGGACATCACCATGGACGATGTCGATGGCTGGCAAGTGGCCCGGCAGATCCGAGCGGCCGGTTTCACCGATGTGCCCATCATCATGGTCTCGGCCAATGTGTTCGAGAACCGGCCCGAGAACCTGCAGGCCGCGCAATGCCAGGCCTTCGTGGCCAAACCGGTGATCGAATCAGAGCTGTTGGACACTTTGGGCGAACACTTGGCGCTTGAATGGAGCACCGAGCCCGCCGCCTTGCCGCTTCACCTGTTGACCCAGCTCAGCAACGATGCCGAGGCCATCGGCGCACCCCGCCTGACCGTCAGCGACCTGCCCGCCGAAATCGTTGAAGAGCTGTGCCGCCTGGCCCGCATCGGCCACCTGCGCGCTTTGCGCCAAAAACTGACGCAACTGGGCGAGCGTTACCCGCAATGGCAAAGCGAGTGGGTGAACCTGTCCCACCTGGCCGACCAATTCGAGTTTGACACCTTGATCGAGCGTTTGAACCCTGTGATTTCTGAGGATGTGCTGGATGAGCCCCAAGCCTGAACCCCACCTGGGCACCGTGCTGGTGGTGGACGATGCCGTCGACACCTTGCGCATGCTGTGCGATGCGCTGGCCAACGAGGGCTACACCGTGCTGGTGGCCCGCGATGGATTGCAGGCGCTGGAGCGCTTGTCGCTGATCCTGCCCGACGCCATCTTGCTGGACGCGGTGATGCCGGGCCTGTCGGGCTTCGAGACTTGCAAGCAGATCAAGGCCCACGAGGTCTGGTGCAAGATCCCGGTGATCTTCATGACCGGCCTGTCTGAAACCGCTGACGTGGTGGCCGGTTTTGACGCGGGCGGTGTGGACTACGTGGTCAAGCCCGTGCGCATCGAAGAAGTGCTGGCGCGCCTGGCCACGCACTTGCGCAACGCCTGGGGCACGCGGCCCCGCCTGGACCTGGCCGCGCTCACGCCGCGCGAAACCGAGGTGCTGTCGTGGCTGGCCAAAGGCAAGACCAACCGCGACATCGCTGAGATCCTGGGCCTGAGCCACCGCACGGTGAACAAGCACCTGGAGCACATCTTTGAAAAGTTGGGGGTGGAGACGCGCGCTGCGGCGGCGGCCTTGGCCAGCCGGGCGGTGCTGGCTTAAGCGTCGGGTCAATGAAGCAGGTGCACTTGACGGTTCGTAATCGAATGATTACAGTTTGACATGCTGTCGATGGCTCAATGTTTGGACTGACGCAAGGAAAAGATAATGACCGCACGCATCAAAGTTGACGAGCTGTCCGAATTCGACGCTGCACCCTACCTCGACAGCGAGGCCGCCATTGCGGCCTACCTGACCGACATCCTTGAAGCGAATGATCCTGCGTTGCTTGCCGCAGCATTGGGCGACATTGCGCGTGCGCGAGGCATGAGTGAAATCGCCAAAGCATCTGGAATCACGCGCGAGGCGCTTTACAAAGCACTGCGCGCGGATGCCCAACCACGTTTTGACACCATCAGTCGCGTTTGCGCCGCGCTGGGCGTTCGTTTGGTAGTGCAACCGGTTCACGGTTGAATCTGAAACGAGCAGATGGGGAGTTCTTCGTCGGCCACTTGCTTCTCGATGACCACGGTCCGGTTTGGTTTAGTGCTCGCCTAACCCGCCTTCAGCACCTCATGCACATCGTGCGTCATCACCGCCAGGAACACTAGCAGGCCCAGGTAGGCCAGGCCATAGACCCAACGTGTTTGGGGTGACGCAACGTAGTAATCGCCGTGGGCAGGGTCTGCAGCCCGGAACTTCCAGGCCTTGAACACCTGAGGTGCCGCCAGCAAGGCCACGATCAGCAGCACCGGGTTGGGGTTCAGCCAAAACAGGCCGACCAGGATGGGCGCGCCCAGCAACCACAGCTTGGGTGACAGCACGGCGGTGATGCGCCCACCATCCAGCGGCGACAGCGGGATCAGGTTGAACAGGTTCAAGAAGAAACCCGCGTACGACACCGCCAGCAACCACATCAACTCCGGCCCACCATCGCGCGCCACGGCATAGCAGGCCAGGGCGCCCAGGGTGCCGACCAGGGGGCCGCCCAGGCCCACGTAGGCCTCGGTCTCGGCGTTGTGCGGCAGGTCTTTCATCTCGATCCACGCGCCCAGAAATGGGATGAAGGTGGGCGCGCCGACCTTCAAGCCCCGCTGGCGCGCAGCAATGAAGTGCCCCATCTCGTGCACGAACAGCAGGCCCACAAAGCCGACGGCATAGCGCCAGCCGTAGATCCAGGCGTACACCCCCACCGACAGCAGCATGGTGCCGCCCGTCGTCAACAGCTTGCTGAACTTCAGCGCGCCGAACAGCAGCAGCAACCACTTGATCATGGCGCCGTCGTTGTCCCGGCGGCCACCACCAATTGCGCTTCGCCCTCGGTCTGCACCACCTGGTGGCCATCGACCTTCAAGCTGCCTTCCACGAACCAGCGCACGGCGCGTGGGTAGACCGCGTGCTCCTGTTTCAGCACCCGCGCCGACAAGCTGGCGGGCGTGTCGCCAGCCAACACCGGCACCGCAGCCTGCGCCACGATCGGGCCGTGGTCCAGCTCCGGCGTCACGAAATGCACCGTGGCACCGGCCAACTTGCAGCCTGCGTCAATTGCGCGCTGGTGCGTGTGCAAGCCCGGAAACGCGGGCAACAGAGAGGGGTGGATGTTCAGCATGCGCCCCTCAAAGTGCCGCACAAAGCCTTCGGTCAGGATGCGCATGAAACCGGCCAGCACCACCAGGTCAGGCTTGAAGCCATCAATGGTGCGTGCCAGCTCGGCGTCGAAGGCCTCGCGGGTGTCGAACTGGCGGTGGTCCACCGACGCTGTGGCAATGCCCCGGTCGGCCGCAAAGCGCAGGCCCGTGGCCTCGGCCTTGTTGCTGATGACGGCGGCGATGCGCGCCGGCCAGTGCTGCGAGGCGCAGGCCTCGACGATGGCTTCCATGTTGGAGCCGCGTCCGGAAATCAGGATGACGATGTTTTTCATGCGGCGTAGAGTGTACCGGGGGCGCTTTTTTGGGGGCCCCTTCTACAATGCGCCTCTTTCCCGCCACCACGCAACCGCCCACCCGAGCCAGCCATGACCGAACGCGTTCTCACCGGCATCACCACCACCGGCACCCCGCACCTTGGCAACTACGTCGGGGCCATCCGGCCTGCCATCGCGGCCAGCCGTGAGTCCGGCGTTGAAAGCTTCTTTTTCCTGGCCGACTTCCACGCCCTCATCAAGTGCGCCGATCCGGCTCGGATCGAGCGCTCGCGCATCGAAATCGCGGCCAGCTGGATCGCGGCGGGCCTGGACCCGGAGCGCGTGACCTTCTACCGCCAGAGCGACATCCCCGAAACCACCGAGCTGACCTGGCTGCTGACTTGCGTGACCGCCAAGGGCCAGATGAACCGCGCCCACGCTTACAAGGCGTCAGTGGATGCTAACGAGGCGGCGGGTGAAGAGCCCGACGCGGGCATCAACATGGGTCTGTTCAGCTACCCCATCCTGATGGCGGCCGATATCTTGCTGTTCAACGCCCACCGCGTGCCCGTGGGCCGCGACCAGGTGCAGCACATCGAGATGGCCCGAGACGTGGCCCAGCGCTTCAACCACGTCTTTGGCGCCGGCAAGGAGTTGTTCGTGCTGCCCCAGGCCGAGATCGAAGAGACCGTGGCCACCTTGCCGGGCTTGGATGGCCGCAAGATGTCCAAGAGCTACGACAACACCGTGCCCTTGTTCGAAGGGGGCCCCAAGGCCCTGAAGGACGCCATTGCACGCATCGTCACCGATTCGAAGCTGCCGGGCGAGGCGAAGGAGCCTGAGGGCGCGCACCTGGTCACCATCCACGATGCCTTTGCCGACGCCGCCACGCGCGCCGCTTTCCACGCCGACCTGCGCGCAGGCCTGGCTTGGGGCGAGGCCAAGCAACGCGTGGTCGATCTGATCGAGGCCCACGTGGGCCCGATGCGCGAAAAGTACGAGCACCTGATGGCCCACCCGGAGCAGATCGAAGAGATCCTGCTGCTGGGCGCCCGCAAGGCGCGGGCCGTGGCCACGCCTTTCCTGAACGAGTTGCGCGATGCCGTGGGCCTGCGCAAGATGGTGGCAGTGGCCGCGCCCAAAGCCCAGGCCGAGCAGGCCAGCAAATCAGCCTTGCCCGTGTTCAAGCAATACCGCGAGGCCGATGGCCAGTTCTATTTCAAGCTGACCACGGCCGATGGCGGGCTGCTGCTGCAAAGCCAGGCCTTCGCCGAGGGTCGCGAGGCGGGTAGTTGGGTCAAACGCTTCAAGCAGGAAGGTGCGCAGGCGCTGTCCGGCGCCCCCGTCGAGTTGGCTTCGGGTGTGGCCAAAGCCGACGTGGAAGCGGCTTTGAGCGCGCTGGTCGCGGCACAGTCATAAGCGCCACCATGGCCGGCATCCACATCACGGACATCGAATCGGCCATCAACTGGTGGCGCGAGCGCAGCCCCTCGGTCGATGGCATCCAGTCGTGTCCGCAGGTGGGCGCCCTGGCCGAGGTCTACGCCCTCATGGTCTATTACCGCGAGCCCTCGTGCGACGAGGCCACCATGCCCCCCAAGGCCAAACAAGCCTGGCTGGATTGGTATGAGACGACGCCCGACACGCCCTGCATTGCCATCTGCTCCACCAGCCAGGGCGACGACATCTGCAAGGGCTGTGGCCGCACTTTTGACGAGGTCCAGCTGTGGCCCGAGATGACCCCCAGTGAAAAGCGCGGCACCTGGCGCCGCATCACCCTGGAGTCCAACGCCTGGCGCTTCAACCGTTATTCAGAGCGGGCCCGGGAGGGTGTGACCGCGTTGGCGTCTGATGAGGGCGGTCAAACGACCTGATTGACGCCGGCCGCCGAGGCGGCTGTTTTCCTCTTGGCGGGCTTGACCAGGGCCTTCCACAAGAAGGGCCAGATCGCCCACAAGAAGATCGCCAGGTCGGCGCGGCCAATACAAGGCAATTCGGTGCCACGCTGCCAGTTCGGGTTGAGCTCTTCAAAGAAGGCCACGTCGGGCTCGCGCGCCCGCAGGGCTTCGTCAATGCCCGCCACGTCCTGCTTCAGGCAATTGGCGTGGTCGCCGAAGTCCAGCGTCATCAAGGCGCGGTCCAGCTTGCCCGGGAACAGGGCCTCACAGTAGTTGATCACCAAGGCTTTCAGGTGCGGGTTGTCGTCTTGCCCGCGCCGGGGGTAGTGCTCCGGGAAGTTCTTGGACAGCAGCAAATAGGTTTTGTAGCCCTTGGAAATCAGCAGCCAGTACTGGCGCGAGAAGGGGCGTTTGAGGGCCTCGGTGAACAGCTTCAGCGCAAAAGCCGTTTGCAAGGTGCGCGAGCCCCAGTAGGCCTTTTCGATGATCGTGTCGCCGCTGAACAAGCCCCGCACCGTGCGCCCCTGGTGCTGGAACTCGTGGATGCCGAGCGTTGAGAACCCCACGATCTCATCCGTTGATTTTTTGCGGACCAGGAACACGCCGTCCTTCTTGCTCAGATCGGTCATGAAGGTGCCGATGGGGCCGTTGGCGTAGTTGGCCTCGAAGATGGCGTGCATGCGCATGATGTCGAACACGCTGAGTGATCGGACTTTTTGGTAATGGGTGCTGAGCATTGGGGGGCCGGTCTCGGGCAATTTTGTGTGATGTATTTCGCGTCTTGGCCTATTCTCGAAGTCACCCCTGGATCACCTTCGAGGGCGAACCCTCGGCTTGGGCGTTCACCCCCTTGTTTGAGGGGTATTTGTTTGAAACAAGCTTCATTTATCTATAAGTGTTTGTATGAGTGATGTTTGAAACTGGTGACTCTGCGCAGCGACTAAAATCCGCCGCAAACGTCATCCGGGTCCCCATGAACAACAAGAACGAAGTCTCCATCGATGTGTTTTTCAATCCCCACGTGCCGGGCATTGATTACGGCGTGCTTGATTCCCTGGTGGGCTACGGCGTGCGACGTGCTCAGTTGGCCCTGAACGACCTGTTCATCCAGTCCCTGGCACCCTGGAACATCACCCCGCCCAGGTTTTCGGCGCTCATCGTCATTTCGCGCAACCCCGGCCTGAAACTGACCCAATTGGCCAAAGTGCTGGGCATTGCCCGCTCTGGTGCGGTGATGCTGGTAGATGCGTTGGAAGACCTCGGCTACGTTGAGCGCCTGGACGTGCCCGAAGACCGCCGCGCCTTTGGCCTGGCCCTGACCGCCAAGGGCCAGACCGACCTGGTCGCGATCACCCAGGCCGTGGTTCAGCAAGACCAGTTGGCCGCGCGGCCGTTGGGGGCGGCGGGGTCGGAGCAGTTGCTGGCCATGCTCCAGCAGCTGGCCAACCCGAACCGGTGAGTGAATAGAATCGGGGGATGAACGCTCCCCTTGAAGATTCGACCCCTCACAAACCCAGCAACTTCCTGCGCGGCATCATCGACCGCGATCTGGAGCAGGGCACCTATGCCAGCCGCCACTGGGCAGGCACCCCCGGCGACGCGGTCCACCATCAGGCAGGCCAGGCCGATCCGGCCCGCATCCGCACCCGTTTCCCGCCCGAACCCAATGGCTACCTGCACGTGGGCCATGCCAAGAGCATCTGCCTGAACTTCGGCCTGGCGCGCGACTACGGCGGCGTCTGCCACATGCGCTTCGACGACACCAACCCTGAAAAAGAAGAACAGGAATACGTCGACAGCATCCTGGATTCGGTGAAGTGGTTGGGCTTTGGCTGGAAAGCCAACGGCACCGATCACTTGTATTACGCCAGCAACTATTTCGACTTCATGTACCGCGCGGCAGAAAGCCTGATCGGCGCGGGCCTGGCCTACGTGGACGAGCAAACGCCCGAAGAGATGCGCGCCAACCGGGGCGACTTCACCACACCCGGCAAGGACAGCCCCTTCCGTTCGCGCACGCCCGAGCAGAACCTGGCCCGCTTCCGTGAAATGCGCGATGGCCAGCATGCCGACGGCAGCATGGTCTTGCGCGCCAAGATCGACATGGCCGCGCCCAACATCAACTTGCGTGACCCGGCCATTTACCGCATCCGCCGCGCCACCCACCACAACACGGGCGACAAGTGGTGCATCTACCCGATGTACACCTTCGCGCACCCGATTGAAGACGCGCTGGAACAGATCACGCATTCGATCTGCACGCTGGAGTTCGAAGACCAACGCCCCTTCTACGATTGGTTGCTCGATCGCCTGGCCGAGTTGGGCCTACTGCAACAGCCCACGCCCCAGCAATACGAGTTCGCGCGGCTGAACCTCACCTACGTCATCACCAGCAAGCGCAAGCTCAAGCAACTGGTGGACGAAGGCACGGTTGAGGGCTGGGACGACCCACGCATGCCCACCATCGTGGGCCTGCGCCGCCGTGGCTACACGCCCGAGGCCATCCAGCTGTTCTGCGAGCGCATTGGCGTGACCAAGGCCGACAGCTGGATCGACTACAGCACCCTGGACATCGCCCTGCGCGAGGACCTGGAGAACAAGGCCCACCGTGGCATGGCCGTGCTCGACCCCATCAAGCTGGTGCTCACCAACTGGGAAGAGATCATGGGCGCTGGCCACCTTGAGCCTTGCAGCGCACCGGCCTTGCCGCACCCACCCGAAGGCACGCCCGAGCCCGCACCCCGCCACTTCACACTGGGCCGCGAGGTGTGGATTGAGCGCGAAGACTTTGAAGAGGTGCCCCCCAAGGGCTACCGCCGCCTGTTCCCGGGCAACAAGGCGCGCCTGAAGGCCGGCTACGTCATCGAGTGCACGGGTTGCACCAAGGACGCTGATGGCCGCGTGGTGGAGGTGCAGGCTGTGGTCGTGCCCGACACCAAGAGCGGCACGCCCGGCGCCGACAGCGTCAAGGTCAAGGGTGTGATCACCTGGGTGAGCGTGCACGAAGGCGTGGCCGCCGAAGTGCGCCTGTACGACCGCCTGTTCACCGAGGCGCAGCCCGATGCCGGTGGCAAAGACTTTTTGGCCAGCCTGAACCCGGACAGCAAGAAGGTGGTCACCGCGTTCGTGGAACCTTCATTGGCGGCAGCGGTGGCGGACCAGAAGTTCCAGTTCGAGCGCCATGGCTACTTCGTGGCCGATCGCAAGGACCATGCGGCGGGCAAGCCCGTGTTCAACCGGGTGACTGGCTTGAAGGACAGCTGGGCCAAGTGAGCGAGTAAGTGTGCCTCTGGCGGCGGCTCACTTCTTGATGGTGCTGACGGTCACGGTTTGATACTGGGGCGCCACCTTGGCTTGCGTTTCCTTGCCCAGCTCGATCAATTCCAGCGGGGTGTTGGGGAACCTGCTCCGGAACCGGTTGACCGCGTACTTGGTGCAGGGTGGGTAGTCAGGCACCCACCGCTGTTTTACGAACATTCGGCGCTGCACACAGGTAGTTGAGCAGCTTGGGCTCGGTGTGGAATTGCCCCATGCCTTGGCAACCAAACCGTTGTGAGGGCTCAATGGCGGCCAGCGCATCGGTGCTGCCATCGCTGAAGCGGACCAGGGCCAGGCAGATGTTGTGCTGCTCGGCGTCGTACTGCGCCTTGATAGCGATGGCCATTGCGGCATCCCGTCGATCCCATGCAGTCATCGAGAGTCTCCAGCGTTCATTGTGCTCAGGGTGGTTTCATCCTAAGCCTCACGCTTGAGAACTCACATCCCTAGATCACGAAGTGGGCGTGATGACGGCTTTTCTCTTGCGACGCGCCAGCAAGCCCAAAAAGCCAAGACCCGTCAAGGCAATCGCCCATGACTCGGGCTCTGGCACGGGCGAGGCGGACAACACGATCAGCTGCGACATGGGGTTCGCGGGGCCTGAGCCGTCCTGGAGTTGCTCAGCCACCAGGTAGATGGTTCCGTGCTCATCCACCGTCACACCCTCGATGCCGTTGTTGGGCAGGATGTTCGACAAATCGAAGGTGCTCAAGGTCTGGCCGAGGCGGTTCACCTCGATCAGCTTGCGCGAGCCCAGGCTCAGGATCAGCAGGTTGTTGGCGGCGGCCGTGCCGGCGAGCGTGTCCACTGGTGACAGTGTTTGCACGTCGGACAAGGTCGACAGGCCCATCAGCGTGGGGTTGAACAAGGTCGATGTCGTGGCCACGCCGCCGGTGTTGTTCGCAAAAGTCAGCGTGCCCGCCCGGACGTCTTGCGGGCCCGCTTGCTTGACCGTCACGAAGCCGCCGTTGCTCGGGTCGTAGCTGATGCCCTCCAGGCCGTTGTTGCCCACGGTGGCATTGCTGATGGACACGCCACTGGCGGCCAGATTGGCAGTGCCACCTGCGGTGTAGTTGAAGCGGTAGGCGTCGTACAGGCGCTCTTCGGACACCACCAGAACGCCGTTGCCCAGGTAGGTCAGGCCTTCGGTGTCATGGTTGGAACTGCCGGTGTTGGCCCAGTTGAAGGCCATGCTGCCCAGGGTCTGGCCGGTGAGTGAGATCTCGACCACGCCCGTGCCTTCATCGCCCACGTAAAACAGCGTGCCGCGATCACGCGCATACGTGACTGCTGATGCCTCCAGGCCCGAGACGCCGTTGCCGGTGCCCGCCAGTGTGCTGAGCGCGTACGTGCCCGTCACCTGGTAGTTGGCGAGGTTGATGGAGTTGGCCGCTTGTGCGCAGAAGCAGGCTGCTGAAGCTGCCAGGGCGATGGTCAGTTGTTGGATGTTCATGGTGAATGCCTTGCCGCTCAATCAACGTTGCTGACGCTTGCGCGCGATGACCCCGAACAGGCCCAGTGCGGCCAGTGCCAGCACGTAGCTCTCGGGTTCAGGGACGGCGGCGATGGTGCCGGGCGATCCGATTTCGATCGGGTGGTTGGCCGCGGCGAAGGCGCCATTGACACCCACCACACTCAGTTGCGAGATGACGGTGTTGTTCAGGCCTGCGGCGTTGTCGAAGGTCTGGTAAGGCGAGGTGCCGTCGGATGTGCCAAAGCTGACGTTGGCCTGCAGGACGCCACTGGCGTCAAACACATTGACCGCATCGCCTGACTGGCTCAGCCCCACGCGCATGCCTGTGTAGGTGCCAATCTGCAAGCCGGGCGGGATTGCGCCACCAAACCAGGTGCTGAGGAAGCTCGCCGAGGCGGCCGTCTCGGTGAAGATCACCGACTCGCCTGCTGCGATGGTCGTGATGCCCACCAAGGCCACCTTCTCGCTGCCATTGGAGTTGTCGTCCATCTTCCAGCCGGTGAGGTTCAGGGCCGAAGCGCCGGTGTTGGTCAGCTCGAACCAGTCAGTGGCATAGGGAATGGCGGGGTTGTTGCCGCTGCTGCCCCAAGGGGCCACTTCCGTGATCCTCACGGCGGCCTGCGCCAGGCTGGTGCCCAGGGTCAGTGCCAGGGCCACCGAGGCGAGCATGGTTTTCTTGAACGATGTCATCTTGTACTACTCCGATTTGAACGAGCGCGCCAAGGCAGGCGCTGCAGACAGGTAAGTCCGGCAGCTTGCGTGCTTCGTGTGACCGCCTTATGACGGCAGGCCTGGGCTATGCTGCGGATTGACCGGCTCTCGCACCCCCATGAAATCTGCCCTTTTCGTCGACTTCGACAACGTGTATTCCGGTTTGCGGCGCCTGGATGTGGCCTATGCCGAGCGCTTCGCCAGCGACCCTCTCCGTTGGATGGACTGGATCACCACACGTTTGCGCATGCCGCTCGATCCGGAGGCCCCCGTCAAGCGACGCATCCTCGTGCGCCGCTGCTACCTCAACCCCGTGATGTATCAGCGCTTTCGGTTCGGTTTCAGCAAGGCTGGTTTCGAGATTGTGGATTGCCCACCCATGACCGCCGCGGGCAAAACCAGTACCGACATCCACATGGTGCTGGACATCGTGGACGTCTTGCAAAGCGACACCCGCTACGACGAGTTCATCGTGTTCTCGGCCGATGCCGACTTCACCCCGGTCTTGCGCAAGCTGCGCCGCGATGACCGCCGCACCACGATCTTTGCGGCGGGCGCCACCTCAGCGTCTTACGACGCGTCGTCCGACCTGATCATTGATCCTGAAGCCTTCATCAGCGACGCGTTGGGCTTTGGCGACGACGAGCCCACTGGCGAACCAACGCCCGACTTTGAAGGCATGCTCGCGCAAGCCGAGGCCTTGACCTGGGAAACGGTGGACAAGGCCTCGGCGCCCGTGATGCTGCCCGCGCTGACCAAGATCCTGGCCACGCAGGTGCCGGGCCTGGCCATCAGCAACTGGGCTGGTCGCGGCACCTTCACCGCTCTGCTGCGAGAGCTTAAGCTCAGCCCCTTGCGCATCGACCGCGAGAACAACTGGCTGCTGGACCCGCGCCGCCTGAAGGCCGATCCGGTCGAGGAGCCCAAACCCAAGCCCGCGCTGGACATCCGCCAGCAGCTTGAAAAAATCCTGATCGACGAAGTGGCGGCCTCAGCCCGTCCGGTGGCCGTGGCGCGCCTGGCGCACCAGGTTCGGCAAAGCTGCCCAGGCATCGAGACCGATTGGAACGGCTGTGGCACTTTCAAGAAGTTGCTGGACACGGTGCACCCCGCTGGCGTGCAGATATCGTGGTCGCACCTGGGCGGCTATGCCTTTGACCCCGAGCGGCATTCGCTCGACTTCATCTCGCAGTCTGTCGAGATGGGCAACGACCTGCCCGAGCACGACGAGCGTTGGCCCCGGGTTGCGCCCATCTTGCAGGTGGCCAATTTCCCATCGATGTCGGGCCCCCAGTACCGGGCGTTTCTGGAGGCCTTGTCGCAGGCCTTGGGCGAAGGCCCTTATGCCCTGGCCGCCACCAGCAAGCGCGTGCGAGACATCTGCCAGGACCGCAGCGTGCCCATGACCCGGGCTGACATCAACGCTTTGCTGCGGGCCTTGCTGTTCAATGGCTTTGACCCGACCACGGCAGGTTCATCGTTCGATGACTTGGTGGCTGCCACGTGCGGCGTGGCCCTGGCGGCGTGTGAGCGCGAGGGCATGAGCCTGGTGGAGGCCGACCGCGAGGCGCTCTTGAGCTGGGTGTTGAGCGCCGTCCCTCAGGGGCAACATTAAGGCCTATCTGCAAGCCCGCTGAGGCCCGAGCTGGCATCACGTGTCCGGCTGTGCTTGTTCACGCGATCACTTGTAAAACGCTTCGACCTTGCCCTTCAAAGTGATCAGCAGCGGCTTGCCTTTGCGGTCCACTTTCTTGCCGGCGGGCACTTTCACCCAGCCTTCGCTGACGCAGTATTCCTCCACATCGAAGCGCTCTTTCTCATTGAAGCGGATGCCGATGTCGTGTTCGAACACGGCCGCGTTGTAGTGGGCGCTGCGTGGATCAATGGACAGGCGGTCGGGCAGGGCCGGGGTTTGGGGGGCTTCGCTCATGGTTGTTTTCTGGTTCGGTTGATGCGGACAAACTGCCCGCGATTTTGCCCTTTGATCACGCCGTGCCGTCGGCCGCCTTGCGGGGGCGGCGCGCGCGCGGTGCCGCCTTGCGGGCGGCAGGGGCCGCTTCGCTGGCTGCTGGCGCGGGTGCCTTGGTCGGCTCCGGGGGGGCGGCGTCACCGCTCAGGGGGCTGGCCTTGTTGGCCGCGCTTTTGCGAGCCGGTGCCTTCTTGGCGGCGGCGCGTGGGGCCTTCTTGGCGGCGGGTGGGGCTGATTCGGCTTGCGCTTGGTGTGGAGTGGCGGGGGGCGCGCTTGCCTGAGCCGGGGCGGCCGGTGTCAGGGGGGCGGTGCGATCCGGGTAGAAGGGCGAACGCTCGGCTTGAGGGCCCTCGCGACCATCGCGGCTCCGACCTCCTGGCTCGGCCTCGTTGTGTGGGCGGCGTGCTTCACCACGCTCGCTGCGTTCACCTTGCGGTTGTTGCCCACGGCCCGAAGCCGAACGGCCCCCACGGCCTCGGCGGCGCCCCTCGCCCCGCTCCTCGCGGGGTGAGGTCTCGCTTTGAGGTGCCTCGGATTCGCTCTGCTGCGTTTGGGCGCGGGTCTGTTCTGCTACGCCGGCTTCGGTGGCACTGGTGTCTTCAGTACGTGGCACCGCGCCGCTGCTGCGGTACACGTAGGCGCTGGATTTCTCATCACGGCCAAACTCGAGCAGGCCGCGCGCACGCGCTTCCTCCAGCAGGTTGCCGAAGGTGCGAAAGCCATAGTAGTTTTCGTTGAAACCGGGGTTGCGGCGCTTGATGGCCTCTTTCAGCACCGAGGCCCAGATTCGGCCGCCTTCGTCCCGGTCGGTGACCATCGCTTCGTAGGTCTCGGCGGCCATTTCCACGGCCTTGGTGCGGTGCGCGTGGAGTTCTTCGCGGCGGCGGTTTTCTTCTTCGGGTGTGCGGCGAGCCTGTTGCGGCTCGCGGTTGTCGCGCGTGTCGCGGCGGGCGGCCTGGCGCTGGCTTTCGCGCACCAGGTCGTCATAGAAGATGAACTCGTCGCAATTGGCGATCAGCAGGTCGGAGGTGGACTGCTTGACGCCCACGCCGATCACGTACTTGGCGTTCTCGCGCAGCTTGGACACCAGGGGTGAAAAGTCGGAATCACCCGAGATGATGACGAAGGTGTTGACGTGCGACTTGGTGTAGCAAAGGTCCAGCGCATCGACCACCAGGCGGATGTCGGCCGAGTTTTTGCCAGACTGGCGCACGTGCGGGATTTCGATCAGCTCGAAATTGGCCTCGTGCATGGTGGCCTTGAAACCCTTGTAGCGCTCCCAGTCGCAATAGGCTTTCTTGACGACGATGCTGCCCTTGAGCAGCAGGCGTTCCAGCACGCGCTTGATGTCGAACTTGTCGTACTGTGCATCGCGCACGCCGAGGGCGACGTTTTCGAAGTCGCAGAACAGCGCCATGCTGATGTGGTCTTGGGGTGTGGCCATGGTGTCTTCTCAGGTGGATCCAGCCCGACATCATCACACGGGTGTGCGAAATGCACGGTATTGCCAGTTTCGCCCAATTGCCTTGGGGAATGTACTTTCCGGCCATGGACAGTTGAAAACTAAAGTGGCGCAGGCTTTCAAGGGGAGGGCCATGTCGACATCTTCACAGGAACATGGAATGAAGCGTTACTTTCAAAAAATGGTTTTGGCCACCCTTCTGACGGGCGTTTTTTCCCTGTCGGCCCATGCCGGAAAATGGACCGTCGTTGATCTGGGGCCGGCCTCCAACCAATCGTTCCTGCACTTGAACAACGCGGGTCAGGTCATCGGAAACTACATCAACGGCGATGGCAGGAGCACGGGCTTCGTGACGGGGCCCAATGGTCTCAACCGCGTTGACTTGAGCCCTTTGGGGGGACATGAGACCAGTGCGATCCGCATCAACAATGCCGGTCGTGTGGTGGCTCAAAGCAGCCTCACGGATGAGACCGGTCGAGCAGATTACGTCTACGCGATCACTGTTGCTGGTCAGCTTCAACTTCAGGCCTTGGTTCCCAAGTTCTACCTGTACGGCAAAGGCGGCATCAATGACCGCGGTCAGGTGCTGGGCTACGACATGGCCGCATCATCGATGTTCATCACCGGGCCGAACGGGCAGGGGCTGAGCCATGTTCAGTAGGCGCAGCCCAATGCCTTGCCAGAGGACATCAACGCCAAGGGCCAGATTCTTTTTGATGATCAGGCCGGAGGCGTTTTCATCACCGGGGCCAATGGCATCGGTTCCCGCCAGGTCAAGCCTGCAGGCCAGGTGGATTACATGTCGTCCGTCGCCATGAACGACCACGGCCAAGTGGTGGGAGAGCTGCGCCGCCAGGGCGACAACCTGCCGCGTGCTTTCATCACTGGCCCCCAGGGCAAGGGCGTCAGGGAGCTGGGCCAGCTGGGTGCTCAAAGCAGCGACGCGCTTGGCATCAACCGGCGCGGTCAAGTGGTGGGCATTCTCGATTCCCCCACGAACGGTGACGGCATGCATGCCTTCATCACAGGCCCTCATGGCATCGGAATGCGTGATCTGACGCTCGAGGTGAAGTTGCCCAAGGGATACCTGACGCACGCCTACGATGTCAATGACAAGGGGCAAGTCGTGGCCTACGATTACTACCATGGGCGGGCCTACCTGCTGACACCTTTGCCCAGGTGAGCGATCGTCTGCCGGTCAACCGCTTGGCTAGATCAGCCCGGCGTCCATGAGGTACTTGCTGGGCTTGGCGGCGTCGTACAGGATGGTCAGCCGGTGCTTGGCGCGGGTCATGCCCACGTACAGCAAATTGCGGTTGTCGGCGGTGTTGCCGCCCACGGCGAATTCGCCCTTGTTCAGGCCCGGCATGATGACGTGTTCGAACTCCAGGCCTTTGGCGGCTTCGATGCTGGACAGCACCACGCAGTGCTTGCTGCGCATGGCTTTTTGCCGCACTTCGCGGCCGTTCATGGCCCTGAAGAACGATTCGACGTTGTCAAAAGTGGCGGCCGACTGGATCAGGCCCTGGATGTTGGCGCTCACCTGCGCGATGTCGTCGGCGCGCACCATCACGCGCGCGGCCAGTTGCTGGGGTGCCAGGGCCTGGATGAACCGCTCCATCAGCACATCGGTGGCGTTGGATCGGATCACATCCAGCGCGGCGTAGATCAGGCCCCGGATGTGGGGTGGGGCGTTGCGCAGCACCTGGTTTTGCACGAAATGGGGCACCAGCGCGGGCTGCGCGGCCACTTCCTTGATGGCCAGTTGCTCGGCCTGTTGCTGCTGGGCTTGGTCGGTGGTGTCGGCTTCCACGAAGGAGCCGCAAAACAGCAGCAAGGACTTGAGGATGCGCACACGCGTGTCCACGTCTTCGATGGCCGCGAACTCGTCGCGCGCATGGGCGATCAGGCCCCGCACGAACAGCACTTCGGGCCGCACCAGGTAAGGGTCGAAGCCAGCGGTGCGGTAGTCCACGCCCTGGTCCAGCAGGTGGTTTTCCAGCTCGACCGATTGGTGCGGTTGGCGCAGCAGGATGGCCATCTCAGAGGCCAGTGATTTGGGGGCCAGGCCTTCGCGGTTCTTAAGCACCTGGGCGATGTGCCGGTGGGCGTCTTTCAGGCTGTCGTACCTCACCACGTTCACGGGGGTGTCGTGCAGGCTCTGGGACAAGTAGTCCTTCACTGCCAGCCGACCCACATGGTGCGCCAAGGTTCGGCCAAAGCGGTAGGAGCTGGTCAGCGGCAAGCGCTGCGCCGGGCCGATCTCTCGGTCAAAGCCGCTGCCCATGAAGCTGGCGTCGGCGCCCGCCATGGCGTGGATCACTTGGTCGCGGTCGCCAAAGCCGATGAAGGCGGCGGGGTTCTGCGCCAGCAGGTGTTGCAGCACCGTGAACATGGCCCGGTTGGTGTCGTGCATTTCGTCCAGCAGGACCAGGTGCAGGCCCAGGGCCATCGGGTGCTCGCCTTCCAGCAGGGCATCCTCGGTCATCAGCAGCTTGGCCAGGTCGTGCGTGGCGTCGTCGGGCGCCCTGAAAGCGTGGCGATCCGGGTGGCCGCCCCGGCGCAGGTGTTCGTAGGCCCAGAAGGTGCGCAGCGTGAGGTAGTCGTGGCCCAGTTCATCGGCCAAGGCCGGTGTCAAAGGGCGGTCCGCCGCCTCCAGCGTCAACTGCATCGTGCCCTTCAGGCGGGCAAACGAGGCCAGCAGGCCTTCCACGGCGCCTTCGCCAGAGCCTTCAATGGCGAACTCATCTCGGTGGCGTTCGTCTTCGTTGGACAAGACCCGGTCGATGGCCAACAGCACGTGAGGTTTGAGCTGTTCGGGCGCGTTGTAGCGCGTCACGCCCGGCCCCTCGATGCTGGCCAGGCGTTCGGCACAGAACTGGTCGAAGGTCTGGATGCGCAGGCGATTGCGCACGGCGGCGGGGATGCCAATGCGGTCCAGCGCCCGGCGCAGTGAAGCCACGGCAGCGTCGGTGTAGGTCAGGGTCTGGAGGTGGTCGAGGTTGGCGCCGCGCTCCAAAGCTTGGGCCAATCGCAGGGCCAGGGTGGTGGTCTTGGCCGCGCCAGCATTGGCCTCGACGACCACGTGCCGGTGGCGCTCAAGCTGGATCGCCCGTTGCTCGGCGGTGGGCGTGAGGCCCTTGGGCTGGAAGACGGCGTCCGTCATTCACCGACCGGTTCGTTGTCGGCCTCACCAGCGTCGATCTCGGCTTGCGCCTCGCGGGTGCCCTTTTTGCGCTTGTTTTTCTTCTCGGCCTTTTCCGCCTCCACCGCCATGCCAGCCGCCCACCAGGCCTGGAACTCGTCAACGGTTTCCAGGGTGATGCGGCCCATGGTGGCGGCCCTGAAGTCCGTCAGCACCAACTCGCCGGCCTTTTGCAGGTTGATGCGGCCACCGCCCAGCACCGCGCCGCGCTTGCGGCCGATCTCGGTCAGCAACTCGTCGTCGTGCAGGGCGCTGGTGTCGTTCAGCTTGAAGCGTGCCTCCAACTGAGGCGCGTAGTGTTGGCGCAGGTAGTTGATCAGCTCCAGCGCCACTTCTTCTTCATCGTAGGCATTGCGGCCCACGGCACCGCTGGCGGCCAGGTTGTAGCCACTCTTGTCCACAATGATCTTGGGCCAGAGCATGCCGGGCGTGTCGAACAGGTAAAAGTCGTTGGCCAGCGCGATGCGCTGCTCCATCTTGGTGATGCCCGCCTCGTCGCCCGTTTTGGTGGCCTTTTTGCCGGTCAGGGTGTTGATCAGCGTGGACTTGCCCACATTGGGAATGCCGCAAATCAGCACGCGCATGGGCTTGGCCATGCCGCCGCGCAACGGGGCCAGCGCACGGCAGGCCTGGATGAGGCGCTGCGCTGGGGCCGTCACTGAAGCGTCCAGGCCCAGGGCGCGGGTGTCGGATTGGCTGTTGTAGTGCGCCAGCCATTCCTCGGTGCGAACCGGGTCGGCCAGGTCCTGTTTGTTGAGCAGCTTCAGTTTGGGTTTGTGCCCCGTCAACTGCTGCAACATGGGGTTGGCGCTGGAGCCCGGCAGGCGGGCATCCAGCAACTCGATCACAACGTCAATTTCCTTGATGCGTTCGCTGATGGCTTTTTTGGTCAGGTTCATGTGACCGGGAAACCATTGAATGGGCATCTTTTTGACTTTCAGGGCTGGGGTGGACGAGGCCCACCATTGTCCCACTCCTCTTGGATTTCAAGAGGGCCCCTGTTCAGGCAGGCCTTTTGCGCTTGGGGTGTAATGCGACTCCCCATCCCTTTCGAAAGCACCACATGTCCCTCTCCATGTACTCGGCCAGCGTGCCCGTGGCCATCCGCATCCTGAACAACCTGTCGGTCATCCTGGGCAAGGCCGCCGCGCATTGCGAGACCCGCAAGATCGACGAAGCGGCGCTGCTGAACTCGCGCATTTTTCCCGACATGTTCCCGTTGACGCGCCAGGTGCAGATTGCCTGCGACATGATCAAGGGCGGCGCCTCGCGCCTGGCCGGTGTGGAGATTCCACGCTTTGAAGACACTGAAGCCAGCTTTGCCGAACTGCAGGCCCGCATCGCCAAGACGGTGGATTACCTGTCCACCTTCAAGCCGGAGCAGATTGATGGCAGCGAGGGGCGCGACATCTCGATCAAGATGCGTGACCGGGTGGTCGAGTCAAAGGGCCAGCAATACCTGACGGAAGCCGTGCTGCCCAATTTCTTTTTCCACGTGACGACGGCTTACAACCTGTTGCGCCATGGCGGGGTTGAAATCGGCAAGCGCGATTACTTGGGCACTTGAGTTTGAAGATCAGGCCATCGATGCCATGGCGCTGGCATCGTGTACCACGGCCTGGTTGCGGCCAGAGCGTTTGGCCACGTACAGCGCCTCGTCGGCGCCTTTGAGCATCTCGGCCAGGTCTTCCTGCTTCATGTCCAGTTGCGACACGCCGGCGCTGATGGTGACCTTGCCTGCGACCGGGGCCGGGCGCAGGGCCACCACCTTGACCAGTTCTTCCGCCAGGATCTGCGCGCCTTTGGCGTCGGTGTCCGGCAGCATCACAATGAACTCTTCGCCACCCATTCGGGCCACGATGTCGGAGTCACGAACGCGTTGGCGAAGGGTGTCCGACAGGTGCCGGATCACTTGGTCACCCGCCTCGTGTCCATGGGTGTCATTGACCTGTTTGAAGTGGTCCAGATCGACCATGATGACGCTGACGGGGCTGTTGCGGCGTCGCGCCGAGGACAAGGCAATTTTGAGCTGAGCTTCAAAGCCGCGGCGGTTCAGCACGCCGGTCAGGTGATCGCTGCGCGACTGTCGGTCCAGCTCGCGATTGGCCGCTTCCAGCTCTTGTGTGCGCAGCTTCACTTTGTCTTCCATCTGCTCGTTGAGCGTGATCAGGCGCCGAGTCATGCGGTTCAAGGCGGTGGCCAGTGACAGCACTTCGGAGCTGCTTTCCAGCAAGGGAATCGACGCTCCGGGCATGCCCGATTCAACGTCGTGGGCGGCCGTGGCAATGGTGGACAAGTGGCCGCTGATGCGCCCGGCGGCGAACCAGGCGATCAAGCCAGCAAAGCCGGCAGCCAGTAAGCCAATGCCCATCGCCTGCACCATGGCGGCGTGGCTGTCGGCAAAGGCGATCTCGACGGGCTCGCGAACCACGATGGTCCAGCCCAGATCGCTGGCCACGCTGAGGGCCTTGAGCTTGGCGGCGGCGGTCAGGTAGTCCTTGCCATCCTGCCACTGGATGACCGCGGCGCGTTGGGCGGCGTTGTCATTGCTGGAGGATAGCGAGATGGTGGAGGGCAAATGCAGGCCCGCCGCGACATGGACAGCGGTCTTGCCGTCGGGGGCGTAGATGACGGCGCCTGTGCGGTCAAAAATGAATACTTCCATGCGCAAGGCCTTGGCGTTGGCCGGGTGCAGCGATTCCACCACCTCACGCGTCCAGTCCCAACTGCCGTGGAGGCCCAGCACCCCGACCACTTTGCCGCCCACGCGGATGGGGGCTGAAAAATCAACGAAACGCAGGGGCTCTTCGGTGCTGGCGCGAGGCAGCAAGGAAGCCAGCAGCTTGGCAGGGTGCACATCGCCCACGAAATTGCGTTGGATGCCGGCAGTGAACCAGGGGCGGTTCTTCACGTTCTGACCCAGCAACAGGCCGCCAGTGGCCGAGCGAACCACACCGGCGGTGTCGGCCACGCCAATCCACAGGCTGTTGGGCCGCATGGCCTGGCTGCGCGCCAGATTCTGGGCCACCTCGGGAGAGTCCAGACCCTGGGACCACACGGCGGCCGATTCGGTCAGCACCTGCACTTCGCGGCTGCGGTCAAACAGGCCGTCGGCCAGCATCTTGGAGGCGTTGTTGGCCACGACGTTCAGCGCGCCGCCTTTGTCCCGTTGGATCTGGGACGTCAGCATCTGGCCCAGGGCGAAAGTGAGCGCGCCAGCCAGCACGATGACCAGCCCCCCGAAGACAATCGCGATGTGCGTTCTGAAGCTCAGAAGCGGGAAAAGTTTAGACCTCATGTGCGCCGTCTGCATGACTTGATGCATGGTTATCGGCGCAAGGGGGCAGCACTTGAATGAGGCCAGTTGAGCGGTGACGGCCGTGGCAAAAAATCGTTGCCAGGGTTCGAAACGATTTTGACCTGCCTGGGTGAGGCGCCCGAAATGACAAAAGGGTCAGCAAGTTAACTTGCTGACCCTCGTCATTTCTGGTGCGGCTGGCAGGATTCGAACCCACGACCCCTTGGTTCGTAGCCAAGTACTCTATCCAACTGAGCTACAGCCGCCAAGACCAATAATGTAGCATTGATTTAGGTGCCTTGTAAAGCCAGGCGCAAAATATTTGAAATCACGCGGCGTCGGCCAAGGCCGCCAAGCGGTAAAAACGCGCGGCTTCATCGGCACGGTGCTCTTGTTCGGCCAACTGTGCCAGGCGTGTCCAGGCTCGGCGGCGGCGGTGGCTGTCCAGTTGCAGGTCATTGGCGGCTGACAGCAACAGGCTGCGGGCCTTGCCCCACAGTTGCCGCTCTGCCAGCGCCAGTCCCACGGCCAGGGCCAGCCCCGCGCTGCGCAAGGCCGCGGGCGTGGCGGCGTCCAGGCGGGGCAGCCATTCGGGCTCCAGGCCCAGCAGGCTGTTCGACAAGGCCTGGGCAAGGGCCTCGCTGGCTTCTGGCCTTTGGCGGCTGATCTGGTCCCACAAGGGCGCCAACCATTGACGGGCTTCCTTGTGGGCGCCCAACTCGGACATGCGTGTGGCGCCCCGCGCCACCACGATGGGATCGCGTCGGTCGGCGGGGTCGAGTTGCTGCCAGATCTTGCGCAATTGTTCGGCGTCGCGGGCGGTTTCCAGCGTTTCGGTCGCCAGGGTGCGCAACAGGCCTTCTGCGGCGCCTTCGGTGAAACCCTGGTGCTTGGCCAGCAGGCGAGCGGTTTTAAGCGCCTCCAGGGGCTGACGGGCCAGGCGGGCGGCCTGCAGCTTCAAGCGCAGGGCTTGTGTACGGCGGGCCACGCCCGGGGCCAATTCGCCCAGGTCGCGCAAGGCTCGGGTGGGATCGCGGTCGTCGATGGCGCACTCTGCGGCAAGCAGGCGGGCGCCTTCTTCCGTGGCGCGCGGCCGACGGGTCAGCAGGGACAGGTCGAGGGCGCGCTGCAGGTGTTCGTCGCGGTGCTTGCGGTCTTGCAGCCGGTGCAGGCTACCGGCGGACAGCAGGTGCGCCAAGGCAGTGAACTCGGCGTCCAGCGTCAGGTCGGGGGTGTCGGCCTGGATGGCAATGGCGCGCTGGGCTTCGCGGTGGGCGCGGGTGTAGCGGGCCGCCAGGTAAAGGGCCAGTGCTTCGCGCAAAGCGGTCTGGGCGGCACGGTCACGCTGCGTCAGGCGCCAGCGCTTGGCACGCTGGGGCAGTCCAATCAGCGAATCCAGACCACGGATCGTGGAATAGATGGCCAGGAACAGCAGCACCATGCTGATCACGAACAGGTTGAAGGACAGGTCGGTGCGCCAGCCCAGCCAGTAAATGCTGACCAGGCCGTCGTTGCCGCCCAGGCCGGAGGCGGCGACAACCGCCACGACCGCGAGCAACAGGAGCCAGACGATGGTGCGCATGGAGGGCGGTGTCTTTCAGCGGCGGTTCAGCGCCCGCCGGCGATGGCGGCCAGGGTGGCCAGCGTGTCGTCCGGGCGGGGCACCAGGGTCTGCGGGCTTTGCGTGGCCACGTCGGTCAGCAGGCTTTGCAGCAACTGGGTTTTGCGCGATTGGGTGTCAAAGTATTTGGTCAAGGCGGCCTGGGCCACGTTCACGTCGGCCACGGCGGAGGCCGATTGCCGACTCAGCAAGGCCAATCGGGCGTTCAGCAGGCGCAACTTGAGGTTCTCGCGCAGGAAGAACGATTGCTCGGGCGTGATCAGGATGGCCTCGGGCTGGCGGATGCGGGTGATGCGCACCAGTGCCTGTGCTTCCTGCCAGGCCGTGCGCGCGGTGCTTTGGCCCCATTGCATGAACTGATCGCCCAGCGGGACATCCAAGGGAGCTGTGTCGGCACTGGAGGCGCTGCTGGCGGCTTGCCTGGCACGCTGTGCGGCCTTGTTGACCTTGGGCGCCGGTGCCGTGGGCCGTGCCAGTGCGCGCCCGGATTGGTCCACGGGTTGGCTGATCAGCGGCAACTCATCGACCAAGCGGATGGCCTCGTCCAGTCGGATGGTGAGGGACGACAGGTCGGCCACGCGGGTGGATTTGAGGCGGTCCAGGTCTTTGGCCAGCGAGCGGCGCACGCCGTCCAGGCGCGGTTGTCTGGCGCGGCTCAGGCGATCTTCCGCCGATTTCATGGCCATGATCAGGGGCTCGGCGCTGCCGGTCAGGGCCGATTGCTGCACGGCCACGCGCAGTGCGGCTTCGATGTCCACCACCAGGTTTTCATCGCGCGACAGGGACATCGACTTGATGAGGTCTTCAACCTGGCTGCGCTGCAAGGTGACTTCGTTCAGCCGGGTTTCAAGCAAAGTGGTGCGGGCTGCTGCTTCACGCGAGATTTCTTGCGCTTGTTTGGCCAGCAGGCGTGCTTCGGTCGCCTGGCCCTGGCTGTCTTGCTGGCGGCGCACCAGCTCCTGCTCCAGGGTGTCGACCTTTTTCTGGGTGGTCCAGGCCAGCCAGGCCCCGCCCACGCAGACCGCGCTGAGGACCAGGACGGCCCAACGCATCCAGTCCGAGGTGGCCACGGGTTGGTAGTCGGGTTCAGGCGGAAGGATGACGTCGGTTTCGCTCACGATGGATTCATTGTATCGACGTGGGCCGGGCCTGATTTTGCCGGTCGTAGTGTGGCCACCACTGCCTCGGGGGTGGGGCGCGTGGCGATGACCTGGCCAAAGCCGGCCAGCCTGGCCCGCTCAGCGATGCGCGGGTGGGTCGCCAAGGCCGTGGCGGCCTGCCAGGATTGGCCGGGCATCAGGGTGTCGGTGAGGTGGTCGATGGCTTCGGAGCTGCTGAACAGCCAGCGGTGGTCTGGCGGGTTCTGAGCGGCGACGTGGGCCAGGGCCTGTTGCTCGGGCGACCAATGCGCCGCGCTGCGTTGGTAGGTCAGCAATGAGGTGACCTGGGCGCCGCGCGAACGCAGTTGCTCGCTGAGCCAGGCGCGGCCTTTGGCATCCTGCCGGTCACCGCCACTGATGGTCCAGACGGTCTGGTCTTGCCAATCCAAGGCCTGCAAAAGTGGCCACAAGGTTTCGGAGTCGAACTGGGCGGCATCCTCATCGGGGCAGATGACCTGGGGCAGGATCAGCCCGGCTTCCAGGGCGGTTTGCACCAAGGCTCGTGCCGTGCCGGGGCCGGGGGCGGCCGCCAGGGTGTGCTCTGACCAAAGGCAAGCAGCTGGGCGCAGGCGGAAGAACCATTCAACCGCGCTGGGGCTGACGAGCATCAGCAGCCGGGCCTGGTGCAGCTGGCGCCACAAGGCCTGCACGGGCTCGGGGTTGGCGGGACCCTGAATGGCGATCAAAGGCAATGCCTGGGCATCCAGGCCCAGGGTTCGCAGTTGCTCAACCCAGGCGCTGGCTTGGGGTTCGGGCCGGGTGACCAGCAGCCTCATGCGGGCTCAGGCCACCAATGCGGCCAGCCACTCGGGGCCGGCTTGGGCCTGGAGCTGCCGCGCCACTTGCTGGCCCAGAGTTTCGGCCTCGGCGGGCGTGGCAGGTGAGCCTTGCGTTTGAGCACGCACTTGCACGTTTTGCGTGGGGTGGCCCAGCAGGGCGCGCAGCGTCATGGTGCCTGACGCCTGGGCCTCGGTGGACGACCATTGCGCGTGAGCGGCCAAGGGCATGGAGCAGCTGCCACCCAGGGTGCGTGACACGGCGCGTTCGGCCAGCGTGGCCAGCCAGGTGGGGGTGTGCGTGAGCGTGGCCAGCGAGGGCAGCAGGTCGGGGTGGTCCAGTCGAACCTCGATGCCCAGGGCGCCTTGCCCGGCGGCGGGCAGCATCACGTCGGTGTCGATGACTTGGCGAATGCGCTCGGCCAGGCCCAAGCGTTTGAGGCCGGCGGCGGCCAGGATGATGGCGGCGTAGTGGCCGTCGTCCAGCTTGCGCAAGCGGGTGTCCAGGTTGCCGCGCAGGGGGTCGATCTGCAGGTCTGGGCGCAGGGCGCGCAATTGCGTGAGGCGGCGCAGGCTGGAGGTGCCCACCACGGCGCCCTGGGGCAGGGCGTCCAGGCTGGCGAAGTCATTGGAGACAAAAGCGTCACGGGGGTCTTCACGCTCCAGCACGCAGGCCAGCGCGAAGCCCTCGGGCAGCTCCATGGGCACGTCTTTGAGCGAGTGCACGGCCAGGTCGGCGCGGCCTTCTTCCAGGGCCACTTCCAGTTCTTTCACGAACAGGCCTTTGCCGCCCACTTTGGAGAGGGATCGGTCCAGGATCTGGTCACCGCGCGTGGTCATGCCCAGCAGGGTGACGGGGCGGTTGAAACGGGTGTGGAGCAGGTCACGAACGTGTTCGGCCTGCCAGAGGGCCAGGCGGCTTTCGCGGGTGGCGATCACCCACGCCGAGGGGGTCGTGTCAGGAGCAGTCATCCGGCGATGCTATCAGCGCTCGGAGCGCCAGTGGCATACCGCCGGGCTCAGTCCGGGCTCATGGCCAGTGCCAGGCGCCTTTTTTCGGTCTGGTTGACGTACTGCTGCAGGGCGCGTTCGGTGGCCCCGTTCATGTTGATCAACTCGCAGCCCAGGCGGGCGCCTTGGGATTCGGGGTTGATCACGCTGACGTGGTGGATGATCAGACCGATCTCCAGGCGCGTGTCGGAGTCCAGGTCGAGGAAGCACTGGCCGATCTTGACACCAGGCGACACCATGGGCACGTTGTGCGGCAAGAACAGCGCTACACCGCCCAGGCTGATGTCCAGCACGCGCAGGTCGAGTTTCATGTCGGGCAGGGCAGGGTGGCGCATGTGCGCAACTGGCGTGCTGCTGACCAGGGGTTTGACCCGGAAGCTGGAGCGCCGTTGAAAGCGGTACAGCGTGCGCGGGTATTGCGCATTGAGGGCGACGGTGCCATTGCCATGAACCTGCACCACGCCGTCCAGATCGAACTGGAGCTTGATGCTGTCCAGGTAGCCCACGGCCACCACCTCTTCGGTTTCCAGCAGGGCTTGCAGGCGGGTGTCACCCGTCTCGGCGCTGAAGCACACGATGCCGCGCGTTGAGTCAACCGCCCACAGCATGGTGGTGTAGCTGGTCCCGCCCGGGCCGCTCAGCGTCATCAAGGCATTGGCATTGAGCAAGCGCTTGAGGAAGTCATCGACTTCAACCGGCGAGGTGATTCGGTAGTCGTCCATGGGCCGCCGTGGTCAATGCATTTGGGAAGGGTCCGACTTGCTGCCCATCATCTTGCTCAGGTCATTGATCCAGGGTTCGGCCAGGTGGCGGATCTCAGCATCGTTGATCAGGATGCGCTGCATGATGCGGCTCTTGAGGGCCCGCTCATCAGCGCCCAGTGGGTACTGGTCGGCTGCGTGCTTGAGCTGAGAGATCAGCACGGCGCAGGCGCCTTCCAGGCGAACCACGGTGTCCCAATCGCCCGTGCGGGCGGCTTCCAGCATGTCATGGCTGGCGGTTTCGATGGCTTCGTAGTAACTCAAAAGGCTTCCTGCTTGGATGTCTTCGTCAGGGGCGGTGATCAGTTCTGGGGCGTTCATGGGCGAACCCCTTCAAGGTAGGTGTTGCGCGCTTGTTCAGCGTTGCTGGAGCCGATGGTGCTCCAGGCATCACGCAAGGGGCTCAGGAGGTTGGCGCATTCCTCCAGGGCCGCGTCATCCGAATGCAGATTGGCCTGCGTCAAACGGGTGGTCACGTAGGCGTACAGGTCGTTCAGGTTGGCGGCCAGGGGGCCGCCGGTCTTCAGGTCAAGGCTGGCCTTCAGGCCTTCGTCGACGATGCTCACGGCCTTGCTGATGGCCTTGCACTTGGCTTCGATCTGTTTGGATTTGATGGCGCCGCGCGCTTGGGCAATGGCTTCGAGTGCGCCATTGAGCAGCATGCCAATCAGTTGATGTGGCGAGGCGCCGCTGACCCCGGTTTCGAGGCCGACCTGGCGGTACATGTTGCCTGAGGTCCGGGGACCAAAGACGTTGGCAGAGGAGGCTGTGATGGTGGCGTACATCTGAAAATACTCTCGGAAGATGCTGCAATCAGCGTTGAGCTATTTATCGACACTTCCCTGATCAGCTTGAACCTCAAACGCCATCCTGAATGCACGAAATGGAGGGTGTTTTGGCCTCTGTTTTCCAACACGAAAAATCAATGCGCGGCGGTTTCGCTGGACTCAAGCGACTTGTACTGGTCCAGCAGCTTCTGGGCGTAGGCGGCCGCTGGTTGCTCTGAGCTGCGCTCGGGCTGCTGCTCCCTGGTCTTGGTGGCAGAGGCCTCGTCCCGGGCCTCTGCGAACACGTCCCGCACCTTCTCTGGCTGGGTGGCCAGGGCTTTGTCCAGCCGGGCGCTGTCGATCTTCATGGCGCCATCGGCATCCTGGGCGATCCCAATGTCGGCCAGGCGCTGGCTTGGCACCTTGGGGGCCTGTCCCTGGGCGTTCAGTTCGTTGTAAGACTGGGTGAACTCGTTGATGGATTTCTTCAAGCCCTCCTGGTCCATGCCGATCGACACGTTGACCGGGCCATCGGTGACCTTGCCCAGTTTGAAGCTGACGCCCTGCACGGCATCGGACACGGTGTTGGTGGGCGATTGAACGTCCAGGCCATCGATCTTGGCTTTGGCATCTGCCGCCGCTTGCGTTTGCTGGGTGCTTTGCTGAGCAAGCATGGGGTCAAATCCCAGTGCCGCCAGGTCGGGGCTGGGGGGCTTGCCCTCCTCGCCCGAGGCAGACACCTTGAATCCATTCTCGGCGCCGGTACCAGTCGAGCGCAGCACCAGGCGGGAGCCTGTGGCGTCACTGATGACCGAGGCCACGACGCCCACGCCAGCGGCGTTGATCTTGTCGCGGATCTTCTCCAGCGAGTTGTCGTGGGGCCCAAGGCGCACGTCCGACTTGGGCCAGTTGGGGTTGGTGGAGAAGGCGGTTTGCGAGCTGTTGATGCTGCCCAGTTCAATGTGCAGGGTACCCAGGCCGATCACAGTGCCCACGCCGGAGAACGATGCGGAGGTGGTGGCCTGCGCCGTGGCCAGGGAGTTCACTTCAACGCTGTAGTTGCCTGCCGCGGCGGTGCTGTCGCTGGCGGCCGAGACGGCCGATGGCTGGCTGGAGTTGGCGATGGTGTTGGCCCAGCTGATGTCATCGGCCAGCTTCTGGGCGGCATTCACGTAGGTTGATTGCGCGCTTTGCAGCTTGCCTTGAGGCGACAGATTGGTCTGTGCAGGTTCGACCTGGAGCGCTCGTGGTGGATCAGCCGACGGTCTCTCAACCGACAGTTGCTGCTGTGTGACGAACGAACTGACATCAATGCCACTGCCCGTCCCCGCGATGGAGATTGAAGCCATGATATTGCTCCCGGTACTGCAAAAAACCTGCACAAAAAACCCATTCACCATGGGTTTCGGCAGGCTTTGCTCAGTCTTGAGTGCAATCGTGAGTCACTCGTGAATTCCTGCCGTGGCAGGCCCTGATCAATTGCTGCTGTTGTTCAGCGAGTTGATCATTTGGGTCACGTAATTGCCCTGGCTGCTCAGCCCGGCCATGATGGTGTCGAGCGCGGTGTACTGCGCCTTCAGGCGCTTCTCGTACAAATCGACGCGGTTCTGCAAGGACTCCTGTCGAGCCTGGTTGTCGGTGATCGTCTGTTTGAGGCCGCTGGTGCGCACGGTCAAGATGCCGTCGGTGCTCAACAGGTTGTCGCTCAGTACCCGCAAGCGGGTCATGATGCCGTCCTTGTTGGCATCCACCGAATCCGAGTTCGAGAACAGCTTTTTCACCTCTGCCAGATTGCCCAGCGAGCTGGTCAGCTTGCTGCTGTTGACTTTGACAGTCCCATCGGTCTGGATTTCCAGGCCGATCGACGACAGGGTGCCAAAGGTACTGGACGCGTCCGAGCTGCTGCCCAGGATGGATCGGAACTGGTTCTGAACGCTCAAGGCGCCACTGTCGCCTTGCAAGTTGCCGGCGGTCTTGGTGCTCTCGTCGTACTTGGTGTTGGTTTTCAGCAAGGTCGCCATTGACGAATACGCCGTGGCGAAGTCGGTGATCGCTTTGGTGATGGCGGCCGTGTCCTGGCTGACGGTGATGTTGATCGGGCCGGTGGTGATGCCCGGGCCGGTGGTGACCTTGCTCAGGGTCATGGTCAGGCCTGAGATCACCTCACTCAAGGTGTTGGTGGCCGATTTGATGGGGACGTTGTTGATCGTCGCTTCCGCGTCAGTCGCCGCCTGGCTCAAGTTTGTGCCGGCCGTCGTGCTGCCGGGGTCATAGGCCAGGGCAGACAGTCCCGCATCGTCAATGTTGTTCCCATCGCCAGCGTCGGCGGCGGTGATGCGAAAGCCATTGGCCTCGCCGGTGGCGGCCGACTGCATGACCAGCCGCGAACCCGATGAGTCCGTGATGATCGAGGCTTTGACACCTGAGTTGCTGCCGTTGATCTTGTCGCGGATGTTGGCCAGGGTGTCGGTGGCTTCCACGTTGATCGTCACGGGGGTGGTGCCTGATTTGGCGGCAAAGCTGTTGCCGGTCCACGTGCCCAGGTCGATGGTCAAGGTGCCCGATCCCAGGGTGCTGGCACCGGAAGCCAGTGAGGTCTTGGTCACCACCGATTGGGTCTTGGCCAGAACAGTCACATCCACGGCGTAGGTGCCCACCTGGGCGCCTGCAGAGGTGGTGGCGTTCACGGCGGTGGCGTCGGCGGAGGCAGCGGCTGTGGCGCCCCATAGATCGGCCGAAGTCAGTTTTCGCGCGGCATCGCGCACGCCAGACACGGCAGACTGGACCTGGCCATAGGCCGAGATCTTGGTCTGCAGCTTGTCGGACGCGGCTTGCAGGTTGGTGATCGGCTGGCTTTCCAGCGCGACCAGTTTGGTCACGATCGTGTTGGCATCCAGGCCGCTGCCGATACCCAAGGATGTGATGCTACTGGCCATGTGTTGCTCCTTCAGCCTGCGAAACGTCTTGACCCGTCACACGACAAGGCTCGACACAGGTTGTATCGGCACAAGCTGCCAGGAACTTGAGCCCTCAACCATCAACCTTGCAGCAGCTTGAGCACCTGCTGCGGCAGGGCATTCGCCTGGGCGACCATGGCGTTGCCGGCCTGTTGCAGGATCTGGGCGCGCGACATGGCCGCGGTTTCTGAGGCGAAATCGGCGTCCATGATGCGGCTGCGGGCGGCGGTCTGGTTTTCGGCCGATACCTGCAGGTTCGAAATGATGGCGTCGAAACGGCTTTGCGTGGCACCGTAGACGGCACGTTCACTGTTGATCCGGTCCAGGGCTCCGTCGATCGCGTTGATCACGTCGCCCAGGGTGGTGGTGGTCGATGTGCTGTCGATCACGGTCAGGGCATCCGTCACGAGCGCGATGCTGGGATCCGCCGTCATGTCGGTGGTGCTGATCGTGATGATGTCGTTGGCCGTGGTGTTGGCCCCGATCTGGAAATCTTGCGCGGCATCGGTGGCCAGGATGGGCTTGCCGTTGAAGGTGGTGCCCGCCGTGACCCGCACGATTTCTGCGGACAACTGCTGGAATTCCTTGTTCAACGAGTCGCGGTCGCTGTCGCTGTTCGAGGCGTTGCGTGACTGAACCGTCAATTCCCGCATGCGTTGCAGCGCATCACTGACCTTGCCCAAGGCGCCTTCAGCCGTCTGCGCCAGCGAAATGCCGTCATTGGCATTTCGCGCTGCGACATTCATGCCCTTGATTTGCGAGTTCATCCGCTCGGCGATGGCCAGGCCGGCAGCATCGTCCTTGGCGGAGTTGACTCGCAAGCCCGAAGACAAACGCTGCATCGACACAGACAGGGCGGTCTGAGACATGTTCAGATTCCGCTGTGCGTTCAGCGAATTCAGATTGGTGTTGATCGTTTGGGCCATGGGGCACTCCTGAGAAATCCGATGACTTCCGGCGCGCACGCCGGCCTGCTAGAAAGCTGGTCAAAGGGACTGTTTGAAAGCTTTGACCTGTGCCCCAATTGTTTGAGACTTCTGCGAGGCGCAATCGTGGGATGTGAGGAGTGAAAACGGCCTTAATCAAAAGAAAAAGCCACCCGAAGGTGGCTCTTGGAAGAACCGGGGCGGTGAGGCCCCTTTTCCTGGCTGATCAGCGCAGCAGCGACAGCACTTGCTGAGGCAACTGGTTGGCCTGAGCAATCATCGCGTTACCAGCCTGCTGCAGGATCTGCGCACGAGACAGGTTGGCCGTTTCTGTGGCGAAGTCGGCGTCCATGATCCGGCTCTTGGCGGCGGTCTGGTTTTCAACCGAGACTTGCAGGTTCGAGATCACCGAGTCAAAACGGTTTTGCGTGGCACCGAAGACAGCGCGCTCCGTGTTGACGCGGTCAATCGCGGCATCGATGTCGTCGATCACGGTTGCCAGGCCAGCGACATCGGTCGTGCTGTCAATCACCACCGTGGCGTCGGTCACGGCGGTGATGCTGGCGTCTCCGGTCATGTCGGTGGTCGTAACCTCAATGATGTCATTGTCCGTGGTGTTGGCGCCAACCTGGAAGGTCAGGGTGTCTGCATCGCTGCCGATGATGGCCTTGCCGTTGAAGGTGGTACCGCCCAGAACGCGCTGGATTTCCTTGGACAGTTGCTGGAATTCCTTGTCCAGCGAGTCCTTGTCGCCGTCGCTGTTGGTGGCGTTACGGGCTTGAACAGCCAATTCACGCATGCGTTGCAGCGATTCCCCCACCTTGCCCAACGCGCCTTCAGCCGTTTGAGCCAGCGAGATGCCGTCGTTGGCATTGCGCGCCGCGACGTTCATGCCCTTGATTTGTGCCGACATGCGTTCGGCGATGGCCAGACCGGCGGCGTCGTCCTTGGCGGAGTTGACGCGCAGACCCGACGACAAACGCTGCATGGAGGTGGCCAGCGACATTTGCGATGTCGAGGTGTTGCGCTGAGCGTTCAGCGAGTTCAGGTTGGTGTTGATGATGGAAGCCATGGTGTACTCCTAATGGTAAAAAAAGACGGCGGAAAGCGCCTAACAAGATTGGTGCAGCGATACAGCTACTGCAGCTCGCCTGCCCGACGCTAGTCAACCGCATTGCCCAAGTGGCTTGGCCACCAGAACCATCGGCCGGCTAACCGGACCACGTGCCTACTTACTTAATGATGTGAAGGCCGTTGGTTTACTTATCGGAACGTGCTTGCAGGGACTTGAGTTTTTTTTTGAAAGGGACTAGGAAGTTTTAGATCCAGTGAAAAAAGCGCTTTGTGGCCGCCTACTTCCGAACCCGCTTCCCAGGACCTCTCTCTAGACTGCGGTTCATGGCTATTCACCAAAAACCCGTCAAAACTCCTCACAAGACTCATAACGGCCCGGGGGCCGAAGTCTTGAGGGTGGCCCATCAAAATTGGGAGTCGGGTGTGAAATACGCCAAGTCTGGCGACTGGCCCAAGGCGCAGGCCGCTTTCGACAAGGCGGTGAAAGTCCAACCACAGGATGCGCTGTACCTTTTGAACCTGGCCCGTGCCCAGATGAAGAATGGCACGGTCAATCAGGCTCACCTCACAGCGATGAAGGTGATCGCACTTCAGCCCGACAACGCCATCGCGGTGGAGGTTGCCTGTGAGTGCCTGAATCGGCAAAACCGCCATGTCGAAAGCGTCGGGTTGCTGGAGCGCCTACCGCAGCATGTGACGCGCTCTGCTCAGTATTGGCAGTTGCTGGGCGAGTCACTGTTCAACTCCAGCCAGTATGAGAAGGCCATCAGTGCCTTGTTCGAAGGGTTGGCGCTGGAGATGGACCATGTCCTGTCTCACTACCGACTGGGTCTGTCGTTCAACGCACTGGGGCTCAAGAACGAAGCCATCGAATGCTTTCGCACAGCGCTGGCCTTGGGCATGGGGCCTGGCGATCTGGCTGCACAAGGCATGCTGACGTTCATCGAGCGAGAGATTTGCTCTTGGCAGCATGCCAAGACCGACCTGGTGGTCCTGCGTGGATTGGCCGCCAAGCTGCCAGCCCATGCCATCGCCTGGGCCTCGGTGTTTGCCCATGTCACGGTCACGGATGATGCGCAGGAGCATCTGCGTGTTGCCCGTTCGTGCGCGCGCTTCCAGGCGCGACTGGTTGAGCCATTCGCGCCTTTGGCACCCCGAGCGTTGGGCGAACGTCTTCGTGTGGGTTTTGTGTCCGCCGATTTTCACCAGCACGCTACCGCCATCCTGATGGCCGAGGTGTTCGAGCAGCTGAACGCCGATCCTCGCTTTGAAGTCACCATGTACTCGCATGGTCCGGAGGATGGCAGCCCCATGCGCGAGCGGCTCAAGCGGGCTTGTGCCAAGTTCGTCAAGATCGATGCATTCAGCGATCTGCAGGTGGCGCAGATGGTTCGCCAGGACAGTATCGAGGTGTTGGTGGACCTGAAAGGTCACACACGCGGCAGCCGCTTGGGCATCTTTGGCCACCGGGCCGCCCCAGTGCAAGCCAGCTTCCTGGGCTTTCCCGGCACGACGGGCGCCGACTACATGGACTACTTCATTGGTGACGCCATCGCGTCGCCCCTGGATCACGCCAACAACTACAGCGAGAAGCTGGCCTTGATGCCGCGCTGCTATCAGCCCAATGATCGCCAGCGTTCCAAACCTCAACCTTGCACGCGTGAAGAAGTGGGGCTGCCGCGCGATGCCCTGGTGCTGTGCGGCTTCAATCAACCCTTCAAACTCTCGCCCGAGGTGTTCGATGTTTGGTGCCGCCTTCTGCGCCAACTGCCTGGTTCGGTGCTCTGGCTGTTGCAATGGAACGATCAATCTTCGGCTCCCTTGCGCGCCGAGGCCGAAGCCCGAGGGGTGGACCCTGCCCGGCTGTTCTTCGCGCCCAGGGTGGGGGCCAAGGAGCACATGAGCCGCCTCGCGCTGGCAGATGTCTTCATCGACACCTGGCCTTGCAATGCGCACACCACCGCCAGCGATGCCTTGTGGGCGGGGGTGCCCCTGGTCACCTATGCGGGCACGACCTTCGCTTCGCGGGTGGCTGCCAGTTTGCTGACCGACGTGGGTCTGCCCGAGCTGGCCACCACCACGCTGGCGGACTACGAGGCGCAAGTCATGCAACTGGCCAGCGACCCTGCCCGGCGTCAGGCCATCCGGGACCACCTGGCTCATGCCCGCGAGACCGCGCCCCTGTTCGACAGCCAGAGCTACACGCGTGACTTCGGCCGCTTGCTGTGGGCCATGGCAGAGCGTTGGTCGCAAGGCCAACCGTGCGATCACATCTCCCTCATTGACGGACCTTCATCATGACCCAGCTCCCCCATGTCCACCTGTGCATCGTGCAGCCGAGTGGTTATGTGCACTCGCTGGGCTTCCTGGACCAGGCACGGTACTTCCGCCACCAGTTCCGCCGCATGGGCGCGCAGGTCAGCTTGGCAAAAAACCGCCTGCGCCATGACGCTGTGAACTTCGTTTTCGGCGCGCACCTGGGCTTCGACGCGGCGCTTCGCCAACGCTACAGCTGCGTCTTCGTGAATCTGGAGCAACTGGGCCAAGGTGGAGCGGCGGTCTCGCGCGATTACTTGCAGTTGCTGGCCACTTCGGCCGTGGTGGACTATGACGCCGACAACGTCGCGGCCTATGCAGCCGTGCCCGCAGAAGTACCCATCGTGCCCTTCTTGTACGCGCCCTATCTGTCTCAGCTTGAGTTTCTGCCTCTGGAAGACCGTCCGATCGACCTCCTGTTCATTGGCAGCATGAATGATCGCCGCCGCGCGATGATCAACCGCATCGAAGCCCAGGGCGTGAAGGTCAGTCTGTTTGACAGCCCCTTGTACGGCCCCGAGCGCGATCAGATGATCGTGCAGTCCAAAGCCGTGTTCAATGCGCACTTTTATCCCACCAGTCGTTTCGAGCAGGCGCGCGTGTCGCATTGCCTTTCGGTGGGCACGCCGGTCATTTCTGAGCGGGCCCCGCAGAGCATGCCGCATGCCGCGTTCGAGAACAGCGTGATCTGGGTGGATGAGTCGAACCTGGACACCTATTTTGCTGAGCAGTTCGGCTCGCCATATTTTTACGAGATGGCGATCCAGAGCCTGGTGAATTTCCAGGATGCCGATCCGATCGAGGCCTATGCCGACCTGATGGCATTCGCGGTTGGTTTTGGGCGCGCGCACCAGTTGGCGAGACCCAGCGATGATTGGCGACCTGCCCGGATCAACCTGGGGTCGGGCAAGGACTACAAGCCTGGCTGGTTGAACATCGATGTGCTTGACCGCGCTCAGCCCGATCTGGTTCTGGACTTGGGGCGGCCGGTGTCATGGCCTGTGAAGGTCAAAACACCCTACGGTGGCCACGTGTGCCTTGAGGAGGGCGGTGCCGAACTGATCTACGCCAACAATGTGCTGGAGCATGTGCCGGACCTGCCGGAGTTGATGGGCAATTGCCTGAAGCTGCTGAAGACGGGTGGCAAATTTCTGCTTGAGGTGCCTTACGAACATGCCGCAACCGCCTGGCAGGATCCCACCCACCTTCGGGCCCTGAACGAAAAATCATGGCTTTACTACACAGACTGGTTCTGGTACCTGGGTTGGTTCGAGCACCGCTTCACGGTGGAGCAGTTCGGCTACCTTGATGACAAGCTGAAAGAGTGCGCCAAGGACAAGGCCGCCTTCATGCGCGTAGTGCTGACCAAGGTGGTGACCACCATGAAGGAGCGCACGACTGCGCGGGTCATGCGTGCTGACTTTGCGCTGCCCGATGATTTGCCCGCTGCCGATGTCGGGGCGGACGAGGTGCGGCCGGGCATGGTCCTGCACAAGCCGGGCAAGAAGCACGTGGTCAACAAGTCGGGTGTGCGCGATAAAGTGGGGCGCAGTGACGTGACCATTGGCCGTTTCACCTATGGCATGGAGCACCTCAGCGTCCGGGAGTGGGGCGAAGGCGCCACGCTGAACATTGGAAGCTTCTGCTCGATTGCATCTTCCGTGACCATCTTTCTGGGCGGAAATCACCGGGTCGATTGGGTGAGCACCTATCCCTTCGGGCACCTGTACGCCGATGAACTCGGTGGCCAGGGCATCAAGGGACATCCCGCCACGAACGGGGATGTCGTCATTGGCCATGACGTGTGGATTGGCCATGGGGCAACCATCATGTCGGGCGTCACCATCGGAGATGGCGCGGTCATCGCGGCCAATGCCCAGGTGGTCAAGGATGTGGCTCCCTACGAAATCGTGGGCGGCAATCCGGCCAAGCACCTCAAGTTCCGATTCGATGAAGATGTTCGAGGAGCCTTGTCCAGGTTGCAATGGTGGGCGCTGCCTGAGGAAGACATTCTTCAGATCGCCGAGATCCTCAGTGCACAGCCCACACTGGCCGCGATTGAAGCGTTGGTCCAGAGGTTCCGCATCGTGGCGCCAGTGCTCGAAGCAACTCACGCTTGAGAGCTCAGAACAGCCGCCGCCCCGTGAGCCGTTCGTGTTCGCGGATGGCAAAGCGATCGGTCATGCCGGCGATGTAGTCCGCCACCGCGCGGTGCGCGTCTTCGCGCTGCGCATGCTCCAAAGGCATCTCACCTGGCTTGTCCACATAGGCCGCGAACAGCTCGGCAATCACCTGCTTGGCCCGCGCCGTGGTCTCGTTGACCTGGGGATGCCGGTACAACTCTTTGAACAGGAAGCGCTTGAGCTGCGTGCTGGCTTCCCGCATTGGTTGGCTGAAACGCACCAGGGACGGGCACAGGCGCGCCGCGTCCGCGGAGCTGGGTGCATGCTCAGTGAGGGCATCGCGCGTGGCGTCGATCACGTCGTAGACCTGCTGCGACAGCATGCGGCGGATGGTGTCGAACAACAGGCGCCGTCCTTTCACGTCCGGGAATTCCGACAAGGTCTCATCCCGAAAGCGCGTGAACAGGGGTACGCTTTCCAACTGCTCCATCGTGATCAGGCCCGAGCGCACGCCATCGTCGATGTCGTGGGCGTTGTAGGCGATCTCGTCGGCCAGGTTGCACAGCTGCGCTTCCAGGCTGGGTTGCGTGCCTTGCAGGAAGCGGTGTCCTACGCCGCCCGGCTCGCGCGCTTCCATCAACTCGGCATTCTTGCGTGAGCAATGCTTGAGCACGCCTTCGCGCGTTTCAAAGCTCAGGTTCAGGCCGTTGAAGGCGGGGTAGCGTTCTTCCAGCTCGTCGATCACGCGCAGCGATTGCAGGTTGTGCTCGAAGCCACCATAGGTGCTCATGCACTCGTTGAGCGTGTCCTGACCCGCGTGGCCAAAGGGTGTGTGGCCCAGGTCATGCGCCAGGGCGATGGCCTCGACCAGGTCTTCGTTCAAACCCAATGCCCGCGCGATGGAGCGGCCCAGTTGCGCCACCTCCAGTGAATGCGTCAGCCGGGTGCGGAACAGGTCACCTTCGTGGTTCAAGAACACCTGGGTCTTGTAGACCAGGCGCCGAAAAGCCGTGCTGTGCACGATGCGGTCGCGGTCGCGCTGAAAATCGTTGCGCGTGGGCGCTGGCGCCTCGGCGTGCAGGCGGCCTTTGGTGTGCGCCGGGTCGCTGGCGTAATGGGCGAGCCACATCGCGATGTCAGGCGGTGTGTGCCGCGATGACTTCGCGCACGATGGCATCGGGCGCGGGTCGCATGCTGGCTTTGCCCAACTGGTCGATCACCACGAAGCGGATCTCGCCGTCTTCGGCCTTCTTGTCCACGCTCATCAGCTCCAAGTAGCGCTCAAAGCCCAGGGCCGGGCCGACGACTGGCAAGCCGGTGCGCTCGATCAAGTCTTTGATGCGCAACGAGGTGGCCTGGTCGATCAAGCCCAGGCGGTGCGACAGGTCCGCCGCCATCACCATGCCGCAACCCACGGCTTCGCCGTGCAGCCATTCGCCATAGCCCATGCCCGCTTCGATGGCATGACCAAAGGTGTGGCCAAAATTGAGGATGGCGCGCAGGCCGGCTTCTTTCTCATCCTGGCCCACCACCCAGGCTTTGATCTCGCACGAGCGGCGGATGGCGTGGCGCAGGGCGGTGCGGTCGCGCGCCAGCAGCGCGTCCAGGTTGTCTTCCAGCCAGGTCAAAAATTCGGCATCCGCGATGGGGCCGTATTTGATGACCTCGGCCAGGCCGGCCAGCAACTCGCTTTGCGCCAGGGTGTCGAGCGTGTCGATGTCGCAGATCACGCGCTGGGGCTGGTAAAAAGCCCCGATCATGTTTTTGCCCACCGGGTGGTTGATGGCGGTTTTGCCACCCACGCTGGAATCGACCTGCGCCAGCAAAGTGGTGGGCACCTGCACGAAGGGCACACCGCGCATGTAGCAGGCGGCCGCAAAACCCGTCATGTCGCCCACCACGCCGCCACCCAGGGCGTACAGCACCGTTTTGCGGTCGCAGGCTTGTTCGAGCAAGGTGGTGAACACCTGGTTCAGCGAAGGCCAGTCCTTGAACGCCTCGCCATCGGGCAACTCGACCGACAGCACGCGCCGGTGGTGGGCCTGCAGGGCCTGGGTCAGCTTGGCCGTGTAAAGCGGCCCCACGGTGGTGTTGGTGACGATCAGGGCCGTGGCCGATTTGGGCAAACCGGCGTAGGTGCCGGGCTGGCCGAGCAGGCCTTCGCCGATCAGGATGTCGTAGCTGCGGTCACCCAGGTCGATGGCGACCGTGGTGGTGGCCGTGCTCGTGGGGGATGTGCTGGAGGAAGTCGATGCCATGAGCGCTTGGAGGTCCCAACAAGGGCCCCAAGCCCGCGCAAGAGTGGGTGGGGTTCCCAGCGGTCCCGGCCGCGACGCAGGGGGCATCAATCAAAAGAAAAAGGTGACGAGCCTTACCCCGGCACTGGAGGCAAACGGTTAGGGCTGCTTCGTTCCCAATCTGACCCGGTTGGCCGCGCCCCCATGCGGGGAGGCCCGTCACCGACCATTGTAAACGAGGTCTTAGAACAGAGTGCGGCAGACCTCTGGCGACTGGGGCAGTCCTGTCGTCAGATCATCCTGGACGAAGCTCACTTGCCCTTGCCAGCGGCCCTGCTGGCATTGGAAGTCCAACACGCTAAACCCATCGCCCGAGCGTGGGTACCAGGTGTCGACGTGGCAAACCAGGTTGGCGTCGTTTTGAGGCGCGAGCAAGCGAAAGGATTCACGTGGCACGAAGTCTTCGCGCCGCGAGTTGGCGAAAGGAAAGGGCGCATACAGGGCCGGGCAATGCACGGACCAGGCAGTGACGTCCCGTTCGGGGGCTTCTGGGCAACTGATGGTGATCTGGCACACGCAGCCCAGGTGTTCGTCGCCCGACACGAACACCACGTGCCTGGCCTGGTGATGCCACAGCCGGGCGAGCAGGCCGTGCAGGGCGGCGGGGTAGCCGTCCCAGGCATCGGATTGGAGGGCGCCGGCCTCGTCGGCCAGGCTGGTGTGCCTGCGGGGCAGCAGCATCGAGGGGCCAGCCAACACCTTGGGCGTCCAGGTGCTGGCGTGAGTCGCCAGCCAGTCATTCAGGGCCTGCTTTTGTGCGCTGGACATGATGCGAGCCTGCCCCAAGGTGCGCGCCTGTCGGCGTTCCCGCTCGGTGCGGGTGTCCATCATGAAGCAGGCCAGGGGGCCTTGCTGGAAGTGGTACCAGACCGGCGGTGCGTGATGGTCAGCGGTGTGGCCCCTCAAATGGGCAAAGTAGGCAGCCAGGCCGCTTCGCCGAACCCGGTTGTTGTCGCCGAAGCGGGCGTGCAGGGCCCCGATGGGTGACCAGTTGTCGTGGAACTCGTGGTCGTCCGGGAGGGTGTGCACCATGGGGCCCGCCAGCGCCTGACGCACCACCGGGCGGGACAACCAGTGCCGATAGGGCCCGTGGTAGCGGTCATCCACCGCAGTCGGGTCGAACAGGCCCGCCGTGGCGTCGCTGTAGACCTGGTCGCCGACCAGCAGAATGGCGTCCAGAGGGCTGTGCTTTTGCCATTGGCCCAGGCGGTGGTAAGACAGGTCGGCCGGTCCGGGCGCCCACTGACCGACACGTGGTTGGCCATCGATCATGCCGCTGGCGTATTGGCAACTGGCCACGGCGATTTGGATGCCTTGTGCGTCGGGGTCGCGGTGTTGGTTGGGCCACCGGGTTTGGCGGGCCGAGAGCAGGTTCAGCGGTGCCAGGTCTTGGAAGCGCCTGCCTTCCAGGTGGCGTTGAATCTCTTCGGCGATGCCGGGATGATCCAGCCCGGGCACGCAGTCCGGTGTGCTCGATGGATCGGTCAGCAGCAGGGCGGCACAGCGGTCATGGGCCTGCAGCCAGCCGTCGGGGATGTCGAAAAAATGCACGGTAGCGTGGGTGGCTGGCCAGCACCAGGCTTGGAGGTGCCAACGGTCCGAGCCGGGCAGTGCGGGGGCCACCAGCACCGCAAAAGTGGGGGGGCATTCACCCGGTGACGGCCCCACGCCCACCCGCACGACATCGTCCGACCCTTGGTGCAACACCATGAACGGACCATGGCCAGGCGATGTGCAGACCAGCCCCCCCGAACCCCGAGGGGTGATTTTTTGCATACCAACATCACAACGACGACAACAAGTCCTTGAGCTTGCTCATTGCAAGAAGCGTGTGATGTGTGGAAAAACGTCGTGATGGGCCCGCTTTCCGATCAGGCAGTCCTGATGCCCGTAGCCAGGAATGGGGGCGCAGACCAAGCGTTCGGAAAATTGCGGCCCCAGGCTGTCCACGAAATCGCGGAACAAGTGCATGCCGCTGATGTCGGACAGGCCGTTTTCCTCGCCATGCACGTACAGGCACGGGAAGGTGAACGCGGCGGCCATCCGGGCGGGCGTCACGTAGACGGGGTTGCCCTGATGGTCGGTCAGGCAACGCCAGCGGGCGAAGTGGATGGCCTGGCTGACCGAGGCCAGGTTCATGGGGCCGAAGTGGTCGTCAATGGCGTCCAGCATGCCCACCGACAGGTTCAGGGCATTGAAGTCCCGGCCATACAGCGCGTCCATGCGGTGCCGTGTGCCGATCCAGCTGGCTTGACGCCAGGGTGGCCAGAACGGGTTCTCCATGCTGAATTCAGCGTCGGGGTAGGTCTGCGAGGCCAGCAGGCGGTCCAGCAAGGTGTCGGCCAGGGTAGGGTGCTCCGGGCGGAAGTCGAAACGGCCCAGGGGCATGAACTGGCGCAGGTAGCGGGCCAGGTAAGCCCGCATGACGTTGGCGGGGCTGAAAGCCACCTTGGGGGCAACCTGCGAGATGACCAGGCGGCGGATGCGGCCCTTGAGGGCGGCGCGCAAGGCGGGCCGGGCATCGGTGGGTGTGGCTTGCGTCGGCAGGTCGCCGAGCAAAGCCATCCACAGCATCGCCGAGCCCATGCAGTGGGCCACGATGTCGATCTGGGCGTGGCCCGTGGCGCGCGCGATGTGGTCCACCGCTTCGGGGATGTCGTTGTAGGCAACTTCCTCGAAGGTCCAGGGCTGGCTCGACGTGGGCAGGCCGGGGCTGGTGCGCATGTCCAGGATCCACACGTCATGACCTTGCTTCCACAGGGTCTCGGCCAGGTTGGGGCGCACCGCAGGGTGGGCAAAGGTGGTGCCGCTGGCGCTGTAGCCGTGGATCATCAGCACCGGACGGCTGTGGTGCCGGGCGTACCGTGTGAGCCGGATGCGCACCGCAGCTGGTCCCACGTCCAGGTCGATGATCTCCGGCGCTGGGAGGTCGGGGATGGGACCGGGCAGCCGGTGGACCGGGCGCGATGGCGGTGTGTCGGGCTTGCGGAAGGTCCACACATGGGTGTGCAGCAGCACGCGCGAGACCCAGGCCGCCAGGCTGCCCAGGTCGGCCAGGGCGTCGGGCATGGTGTCAAAGCGCAGCAATCGCAGCAAAGGCACGCCTTGCTCTGCGAAGTACGACAGGTTCACCTGCATCGGGATGTCGGCGTTGGACCAGGCGGGGCGCCCCGGGTGCTGGGTCAGGCGCATGCTCATCAGCTGTGTCCAGGGGTTGCCACGCCGTGCATAGGTGAGGCGTTTGTGGCCCGCCAGGTCCTGGCCTTGCCAAGCTTGCTGGAGCTGCAGGACCCAGGGGGCCTGGCTTTGCGCTGTGGCGTTGAGTGTGCGCAAGCTGTAGTCAAAGCGGCGCACCTCACCGGCCCGGGTGGCCAGTTGAAGCAGCCCGCGGAGCCGTTCAGCCGTGCTCAGATGGGCGGACGATGAAGATGGCGAATCCCGGCCCAACAGGTGAAGCACGGTGTCCCGCAGGCCCCGGTTGATGAGCCAGGCCCAGCCCGCGCGCGTGGCGCGCTGCCAGGCTGTCGAGGCCTCGCGGTACATGAAGCGCAATTGGCCCGACAAGGGTGCCGTCAACACCACCTCGCCCCGTTCGAAAGCCGATCCCACGCGCGACTCCTGGCCGTTGATCAGGGCAAATTCCAGTCGGCTGTGCTGCGGGTCCAGGCGCAGGGTGCGGGCATCGGGGTTCGGCTTCAGCAGGGCAAGGGCCTCCACCGGCTGAAAGCGCAAGGTCAGCCGCAAAGCCAAGCGGTGTCCTTCGGGCCATAGGGCGTGTGTCCAGTCGTCGGGGTTCACCCAAGCATGCAGCTGCTCGGTGACTTCAATGGTCGTGGGGATGCGTTGGCGCGCGGCGGTGGCGTACAAGGTCGATGGCTGACGGTAGACGCGCGGCGCGGTCACGGGGGTAGGAGGGGTGGGGTCTGCGTCGGTGAGTCGCCACAAAACGCGAAGCCGATCGATGGCCCGTTGAGCCACGGTGGCGATCGTCAAGGCCGGGTTGATGCCCAGTGAGGTGGGGATGATCGAGCCGTCTAGCACGACGAGGTCCGGGTGCACGTCGGTGCCCTGCCCCTGAAAAACCTGACCCAGGTGGTTGACCGCGCCATGGGTGCCCGAAGCGCCCATGGCACAGCCGCCCAGCGGGTGGGTGCTCACGGCCGGGCCTTTTTGATCGCCGGTCAAGGCGCGCATGCTGGCGGGCAGGGGTTGCCACAACGGCATGGGGAGCACCTGGCCGAGGGGGTGGTCAGAGGCCTCGCACCATTGGCGCAGCGCCGCCAGTTGCTGATCGGGGCGCGGGTCTTCCTTCAGCTCTGGCCAGGACACGGTGAGCAGCCCTTCGCCACGGCTCGGGTCTTTCCAGTCGATGAGGTCGGGCGGGCGAAGGTGGCCGTTGGCACTGTCGTGACCAATGATCGCCAGAACCTGGGTGTGCCGGAGTTGCTGCTCCCGCAACACCAGGGGGTCGTCGTCGTGTGGCTGGTGGCGGGTCAGGTCGAAGCGGGCCAGATCGTGCAGGGCCTTGGCGGTGGTGAACAGCTCTGCGAAAAGCTGCTTGAGGGGCCCGGGCACGGCCAGCTCCTGAACCACGTGGCCCAGGCCGGGCGCCGTGGCTTGACCGGCTAGGTTGGCCTGGCGCAGATCGACCATCGCCGTGATGGTGGGGCCCACCTCGCGTTCGCCAGAGGCCTGGTGCTCATCGGCCACCGCATTGACCGGCGAGGCCTGCCCGTACACGGCGGCGAGCACATCCCATTGCTTGAAAAGTGCTCGCCCAGGCGGCCCGAGGTTGGCAGCCCGTGGGCCCGTGAGCGCATGAGGATTTCGGTGGAACCGAAAGTGCCCGCGGCCAGCACCACCCGCCTGGCCCGAACGGTGAACGCCTGGTCGGTTTGCGCCGCGAGCAAGGGGTTGGTGTGTTCGATCCAGACCCGCCACCGACCACCCGACAGCGCCTCCAAACGTTGCACGCTGGCACCGGTGACCAAGCTCGCGCCTCGCCGCCGCGCCGAGGCCAGCAAGGTCTTGTCCAGCGATCGTTTGGCGTTGTGGTTGCAGCCGGTGGCGCAGTCACCGCAGCGTTGGCAGCTTGACCAGTCCACGGTGATGGGCAACGATTTGAACGTGCCGCCATGCCCGGGCAATGCACCGGCGAGTTCTTCAAGCGCGGCGTGCTTGGCCAGTCTTGGCTGGTCCGGAGGGCAGGTTTGTGCGCCCAGCCGTGTGGACAAGCCTTGTGCCAGTTCGCGCAGCAACGCTGCGTCTTGACGCAAGGCATCCGGCCAGGCAGCTTGCTCGAACACCTGAGGCTCGGGCATGGCCATCACCCCGGCATTGATCAGCGAGCCGCCACCCAGGCCGTTGGCCACCACGGCGCACACATCGGGCCCCACCCGCACGTCGAACAGGCCCGTGCGCACCCCTTGCGCTGTTGTGTTGTCGGGTGTGGTGAAGCGCACGTGGCCTGGCAGTTCGGCCAGCCGAGCGGGAAAGCTGCCTTGCACGTAGTGCTGGCCGCGCTCCAGCACCCACACCCGGCTGGCTTGGCCGGTGCGGCCATCGAGCACGCCGGCCAGGGCATCTGCGGTCACGGCGGCGCCATAGCCACTGCCCACGATCAGAACATCGCAGTCAAATCGTTCCGCCGAGGATTTGGCCCCTTCAACCCTGATGCCCTCATGCCGGGCCATCAGTGATTCCAATCCCATGGAAAAAAGATGTTCGGCGGCGTCTGGGGGCATGGTCAGTTTTCTTCCTCAAGCGCCAGCCGAATGGCCTGAAGCAAGGTGTCGGCAGACACCGGTTTGTGCAACAAAAGCAGGCCTTCTTCTTGGGCTTCCCGCAAGCGATCGGGCGCGGTGTCGCCGCTCACCAGCAGGGCGGGCAGGCTGGGCTGCAGTTGCCTGAGCTTGCGGATGGCCCTGATGCCGTTTTCTTCGGCGCGCAGGCGGAAGTCCACCAGGGCGATGTCCGGCGGGTCCTCGGCGATCAGGCGGATGGCCTCGTCCGTGCTGGCCGCCAGGGTGACGCGGCAACCTCGCGAGGTCAGCAAGGCTTTCATGGCCGCGCGCACTTCGGTCTCGTCGTCAATGACCAGCATGTGGCACATCGGCATGGAGGCTTCCGGCTCTTCATGCGCCGGTTTTGGGGGCAGCGCCGACGTGGCCACGCCCAAGCTCAAGGTCACCTGGGTGCCCACGCCGATTTCTGATTCCAGTGAGACCCGGATGTCCAGCAGTTGAGACAGCCTTTGCACGATCGACAGGCCCAGGCCCAGGCCCTTGGTGCGGTCGCGTTCCGGATTGTCGAGTTGGAAAAACTCTTCGAACACCTGGCGGTGGTGTTCAGCTGGGATGCCACGGCCAGTGTCCCGCACCTTGATCAATACCCGGCCAGGCAAGCCGTCTTGCCCGGGCAAGGTTTCGGCGCCCAGCCAGACCGTGCCGGCATCGCAGTATTTGATGGCGTTGTCCAGCAGGTTGCGCACCACCCGGCTGAGGTGCACGCCGTCAGAGTGAACGCCGAGCGATTCGGGGCAGGTCAGCGCCAGGCGCAGGCCTTTGCTGTGGGCCAGTGGGGTGAACTCGTGGTGCAGCTGCCTGAGCAAGGGCGCCAGGTGCATCGCACAGGCCTGGGTCTGGATGATGCCGGCATCCAGCTTTGACAGGTCGAGCAAGCCTGAGAGTTGTTCGCCCAGCGCCCGGATGGCGGTGTTCATGTGGCCCACGATCTCATGGGCGCGATCGGACAAATTCTCGGTGTTCAGGGCGGCGCTGAACAGCGTCAGGGTGTGCAGTGGTTGGCGCAAGTCGTGGCTGGCCGAGGCCAGGAAGCGTGTCTTGGCGATGTTGGCATGCTCGGCCGCCTCCAACGCGTCACGCAGTTCACGGTTGAGCTGGAAGGCCTTCTGGCGAAGGCCCACGGCCCGTTGCAGGGATTGGTGGTTGCCCCGCGCCAGTGACATCAGGACCAGCAAGTACATCACGATCAGCACCGACATCGAGGTGCCCAGCCAGCCCTGTTGCGCATTGGATGGCACGATGAGCCACGCCAACGCCAGTCCGCCCATGACCGGCCCAGCATAGGCAGAATAGATCGCGGGGTGCCCGGCCGTGCTGCCGACCGCGCCGCTGGACAAGCCTGCGAGCAGCATGGTCAGCACCGACCTTTCCAGCTCGGTCATGAGCGGAAAGAAGAGCACGCACATCGCGTGTGTGAGGCCGTTGACACCACTCAGAACGATGGCCTTGCGCAACTCGGGGGCCAAGGCTTCGTCGTCGGCATCATCAGCGGGAAACGTCAACAGCCGCCAGCGCAGGGTCAGCACGCACCCAACCATCAGCAGCCATCCACTCACCAGCCAGCCCGGGTAGCTGCGCATGGCAATGGACGCGATCAGGGCGGCAACCAGGAACACGGGCCAGGGTATCAAGCCTACCTGGCGGGCCACCAGGCTGAGCACCTCGTGCACCGCTGAATGGGGTGGGCTCAGGGGCGCATTGGTGGGAGTTTGCACACCCGCGTTCATCATCACCAGTCGCGCTTTTTACGGGGGGCGGGGCGTTGCAAGGTGTCCAGTTGCCGCATGAGGCCCAATTCATGGGCCTTGTACATGGCCTGGGCACGGCTGCTCACGCCCAGCGTTTGGTAGACGGCCCACAGGTGCGCCTTGACCGTGCCTTCGGCGATGCCGATGTCGCGGGCGATGATCTTGTTGGACTTGCCTTGCAGCAGGCTGCGAAGCACGGCCAGTTGCCGGTCGCTGAAGGTGACCGTGGGCGGTACGGACGCACCCGGCTGCGCGCTTGCGTCGTGACTGGAGGGTGGCGCGGCCACCGCCTTGGGCGGCAGGTATATGCCCTGGGCCAGCACGATTCGCAGGGCCTCGATGGTCACGTCGGAGTCGGTGTCTTTGGGGATGAAGCCGGAAGCTCCCGCTTGGATGCAAGCCTGGATGGTGTCCAGTTCATCGTCGGCAGAGATGATGACCACCGACGCACAGTCAAACCATTGGCGCACTTCGCGCAAGGCGTCCAGCCTTGTCTGACCGGGCAGGTTCAGGTCCAGCAGGATCAGGTCAAATCCATCGGTGGGGTGTTTGCAAGCATCTGCCACCCTCGCTGCCTGGACCACATGGTTGTTGGCATCCAGCGAGAGCAGCAGACTCTGCAAACCCTCTCGGAAGAGAGGATGGTCGTCAATGATCAATACACGCACGGCTGCAACTTCTCCAACCGGCTAGCGGAGACCCCTGACGTTCCCTGAGCAAATGCCTTTATTGTCATGAACGGACAGCGTTTGAACAATCCGTTGGGCAAATGGTAACGAGGTTGATCACACAAAACCGGGGCCTAAACCTCAGTTTAGCTGGGGGCCTGATCAGCGCAGTTGCAGCTCATCCGCGCCGTAAACCACGTTCAAGGGTTCGATCACGACCTGCTTGGGGCCCTCTTCGACCCGGCCCGCGATGATCGCCTCAATGCCCAGCGTTTTCGAGATCTCGACGACGCGTTGGGCATCGCCCGCTGCCACGTACAACGCAAAGCCCGCGCCCATGTTCAGGGTGCCATAGGCCTCTTGGTCGTCCAGCTGGCATTCGCGCTGCATGAAAGCCAGCACGGGCGTCACGGTGGGCACCTGCGTGATGCGGTAGGTCAGTTGCTTGGGGTGGCGCAACAGCTTGCGCCAGCCGTGGCCAGTGATGTTGGCGCAGTAATGTGGGTTGATGCCTGCGGCGGCCAGGGCCTCGGTCACGGGCGAGTAGAGCGTGGTGGGTGCCAGCAAGGCCTCGCCATAGCTTTCGCCGTTGCCGATGTCGGTCAGGTAGCCCTGGGGCAAGCGCTCGGCCAGCTTGCGCGCCAGCGACAGGCCGTTGGCGTGGATGCCGCTGGAAGCCAGCAGCACGATCGTATCGCCGGGGCCCATCTTGTCGCCCACCGACAGGCGGGTCTTGGGGCTGATGATGCCGGTGCAGGACGCGGCCAGGTCGACCCGGCCATCGGCCACGATGCCAGCCAGTGCGGGCGTTTCGCCACCGCCCCAGGCCACATTGCAGATGTCGCAGGCCTTTTTCCAGCCTGCCACCAGGGCATTGGCACGCACCTTGTCGGCAAACCAATCCGAGCCGCCTGCGGCCCAGTAAGCTTGCACCACCAAAGGCGTGGCGCCCACCGTGATCAGGTCGTTCACCGCCATCGCGATGGTGTCCTGGGCGATGCCGTCGTAGTAGCTTTTGCCGGTGAGCTTGGCCATGTCGTCGGCCACCAGGGGCTTGGTGCCCAGGCATTCGACGATGCTGGCCAGGTACATCGGGCCCACATCGACCACGTAGGCCGATTCGCCGCGCGAGGCGCCCACTTCGCTGAAACCATGGCTGGCCAGGTGCGCGCCGGTCTGGGCGGCGGCACGTTGCGCGGCCACCTTCAGCGGGTCGATCAGGTCGTAATTGACGCCGGCCTGGTCGTAGGTGAGGGGGGTGGACGGATTTTCAGCAGTCATGGCGCAGCGTGGGGAAAGGCAAAAGCGCGATTATCCGGCACTTGCCTGCACTTGCGGCATGAACTCAATCCGGTCACTGACTGATCTTCAGCGCTTCATCGACCTGGTACTCGAAGTAACGCTGGCCTGAGAACGCGATGGTGGCCATCAGCACGGTGGCGCCCAGCAGCAGCGCCAGCACCACGCCGATCACAGCCGCCCAGCCACTGGCAGGGGCGTTCGGGTCTGCGCGCAAGGACGGGTTGAAGCGCGCATGCCATTTCTCATCGGCCATCAGCCCGTAGTAGATGGCTTGCAACATCGTGTAGGCCACCATGAAACCCAGGATGGGAATGAGCAACCAGGCGAGCTTGTCATCCTGGCCCAGTTCTTCGACACGCTGAAGGCCCAGCACGCCCAACAAGGTTGGAATCGGGTGTAACCAGCCCCAGACGTCACCAAACCCGTAGAGGTAAAACCGGTGCAATCCCAGCGGCCCGCCGATCAGGGTGACCCAGGTGGCCAGGGTCTTGGACTTGTAATTTTGGACGTTGGCGGTGGTGTTGCTCATGGGGCGGCGCCATTGAATGCGCACAAAACGAATTGCTCGGACTATAATGCTCGGTTTTCCAGCATGTGTTTTGCCCGGCGGTTTGCTGCCAGGCAGGGCGCGTATCTAAATGTGCTGGAACGATCAGGTGTCGGCCCAAGGCAAAAAGCCCCAAGCCGGCCGACAGGTCGCCGGACCCCGAGTGTCTCCCGGGAATGGCAGCCGCCCCATTCATTTGAAGGACACATCATGGTCGTGATTCGACTTGCTCGCGGTGGCTCCAAGAAGCGCCCCTTTTTCAACATCGTTGCCGCTGAAAAGCGCAACCGCCGTGACGGCCGCTTCCTGGAGCGCGTGGGTTTCTACAACCCCGTGGCTTCTGGCCAAGCCGAATCGCTGCGCGTCGCTTTTGACCGCGTGGAACACTGGGTGAGCCACGGCGCACAAGTGTCGCCCACCGTGGAACGCCTGTTCCGCGAAGCCAAGACCAAGGCCGTCGCGGCTGCTTGATTGGCATGAACGATCGCGTGACTGTGCCCTCCTTGGGGCTGGACGATGATGTCGCCTGGCCCGAGGACGCGGTAGAAGTCGCGCGCATCGGCGAGGCCTGGGGCATCCAGGGTGGATTCAAAGTCCAGCCTTTTTCGGGTGACCCCCAGGCCCTGTTCTGCACCAAACGCTGGTTTTTGCGTCCTGCTGAGGTTCAGCCGGGCGTGGCCGTGCGTCCTCCTGGTGCCAAGCCTGCGGCTCCGGCCGTGGCCCGCCTGAGCGCGCCCCGCACCCTGAAGATCAAAAATGCCCGTGAGCAGGGCGACACCATCGTCGCCACCGCCGATGGCATCACCGATCGCAATGGTGCCGAGACTTTGCGCGGCGCCCGCGTGTTCGTGTCGCGCTCCGCATTCCCCACGCCTGATTCCGACGAGTTCTACTGGATCGACCTCCTGGGCCTGACCGTGGTGAACCGCCAAGACGAAGTCCTGGGCACCGTGGCCGATCTGATCGATACCGGCGCTCACAGCGTGCTGCGTTGCGTCGATGAAGCCAATACCGAGCGCCTGATCCCCTTTGTCGGGGCCTACATCGACAGCGTCAGCCTGCAAGATCGGCGCATCGTGGCCGATTGGGGTCTGGACTACTGAACAAGGCGGCACGTTCGTGCGCTTTGACGTCATCACCCTGTTTCCCGAATTGTTCGCGCCCTTCCAGTCGGTGGGCGTGAACCGCCGTGCTTTTGACAGCAAGGCGATCGAGCTGCGCCTGTGGCAACTTCGTGATTTCGCGGAGGACACCTACCGGCGGGTGGACGACCGCGCTTATGGCGGCGGCCCCGGCATGGTCATGTTGGTCGAGCCCCTTTGCAAGGCACTGGCTGCCATCCAGGCCGATCACGCTGCGAGTGGCCTGCAAAAGGCCTTGCCCGTGATTCTGTTCAGCCCGACCGGCCAGCCCCTGACTCAGGCGCGCGTGCAATCGCTGGCGCAAAGCCCTGGCGCTGTGCTGCTGTGCGGTCGCTACGAAGGCATTGACCAGCGCTTCATCGATGCTCACGTGGATGAAGAAATCAGCCTGGGCGACTACGTGCTATCGGGTGGCGAGTTGCCCGCCTTGACGCTGATCGACGCCGTGGCGCGTTTGCAGCCCGGCGTGCTGAACGACGCAGCCTCGCACCAGCAAGACAGTTTTTCGGACGGCTTGCTCGATTGCCCGCACTACAGCCGCCCCGAAGTGCTGACGGTGGAGGGCATTGAAATGGCCGTGCCGCCAACACTGATGTCGGGTCACCACGCCCACATCGCCAAGTGGCGGCGCGAGCAGCAATTGACGATCACGGCGCGCAGAAGGCCCGAATTGATCGAGATTGCCCGCCAGTCTGGCGCGCTCAGCAAAGAAGATGAGCGCTTTCTCAAAACTTTACTGCTATAATCGCGGTCTTTTCCGATCCTCTATCTGGCCCGCCATAATGGCGTACTGAGCGCAGACAAGATCACTTAGGAGTTATCCATGAATCTGATTCAGCAGCTTGAGCAAGAAGAAATTGCTCGCCTGAACAAGACCATCCCCGTGTTCGCCCCTGGCGACACCGTGGTGGTCAGCGTGAACGTCGTTGAAGGCACCCGCAAGCGCGTGCAGGCTTACGAAGGCGTCGTGATTGCCAAGCGCAACCGCGGCCTGAACAGCAGCTTCATCGTGCGCAAGATCTCCAGCGGCGAAGGCGTGGAGCGCACGTTCCAGCTGTACAGCCCCCTGATTGCGACGATCGAAGTCAAGCGCCGCGGCGATGTCCGCCGTGCCAAGCTGTACTACCTGCGTCAACGCAGCGGCAAGTCGGCTCGGATCAAAGAGAAGCTCGCTTAATCGCAGCAACTCCCATCAACCGCCTGTTGCTCACGCTCAGGCGGTTTTTTGCTTTTCAAACTCTCGTCATGGTCCTGCCGTTTGACCCTCAAGCCACTGAAGTGCTCGGATACGACCAGCATTTGCCGGCCGTGACCGCCGCGAGCCTCACCGCGCACGCCTTGCGCCAGCGCTTCAAGCACCCGCCGGAGTGGACGCCGGATGTGGAAATCGAGCGCTGGTTCAGTCCCGCCAGTCCACGGCCGGCGGCGGTGCTCATCCCCTTGGTGATGCGCCCGGAACCCACTGTGCTGTTGACGCAGCGCTCCATGCACTTGAAAGCGCATGGGGGGCAGATCAGCTTTCCCGGAGGGCGGCACGAGCCCGCCGACATCACGCCGGTGAACACGGCTTTGCGTGAGGCCCACGAAGAAGTGGGCCTCCACCCCGAGCGGGTCGAGGTGCTGGGCAGCTTGCCCACCTACACCACCAACTCGGGCTTCGTGGTGACGCCAGTGGTGGGCCTCTTGCAGCCCTGGGACCTGGACGACGATCTGCTCAAGCTGGAGCGCCAGCCCGGCGAGGTGGATGACATCTTTGAGGTGCCGCTGGGGTTCTTGATGAACCCCGCGCACCACCAGCGGCGCATGATCATCATCGCGGGTGCCCCCGTCGAGTTCCTGGCCATGCCCTGGTCGTCAACGCTGGCAGAAGAGCCGTATTTCATCTGGGGCGCCACCGCCGCGATGTTGCGAAATTTGTACCGATTCCTGGCCGCATGACGCGCGGCTGGGCTTTTTTACATCGGTGCACGGGCGCACCGCTATGATCGCCGCATGAGTTTCTTCGCCGTGCTGTTCGCCTTGTTGATTGAGCAGCTCAAGCCCTTGTCGACCCGCAATCCCATTCACCACAGCCTGACGCGCTGGGTGCTCTGGACTGGGCGCAATTTTGACGCCGGGGCGCCTTCGCACTCCAAGGTGGTCTGGGCGATCACGGTGCTGGGGCCAGCCCTGGCGTTGGGCCTGGTCTATGTGCTGCTGAACCGTTACAGCACGGTGCTGGCGCTGGTGTGGGATGTGGCCGTGCTGTACACCACTCTCGGCTTTCGCCAGTTCAGTCACCATTTCACCCACATCCGCGATGCCCTGGACAACGGCCGCGAAGATCGCGCGCGGGAGTTGCTGGCCGAGTGGCGTCACGTGGATGCCAGTGATCTGCCCCGTGCCGAACTGCTGCGCCATGTGATCGAGCATTCGCTGCTGGCGGCCCATCGCCATGTGTTTGGCGTGTTTTTCTGGTTCGTCGCTTTGTCCACGCTGGGCTTGGGCCCGATGGGCGCGGTGCTGTACCGCATGGCCGAGTTCACCAGCCGCTATTGGGCCTACAAGAGCCACGTCACCGGTGCGCCCACCCATGATGGGTTGATGAACCTGTCGCAAAAGCTGTTTTCCTGGTTAGACCACGTGCCGGCCCGGCTCACGGCCTTTGGTTTTGCGGTGGTTGGCAATTTCGAAGAGGCGGTCGAGGCCTGGCGCCGTCATGCCAAGTTGTGGGTCAGCGGCAACGAAGGCACGATCCTGGCGGCGGCTTCGGGCGCCGTGGGCGTGCGTCTGGGCGGCAAGGCGCCACCCGCTGCGTCGGAGTCACTGGACGTGAGCCGCACGCTCAGCAGTGGTGACGACCCCGACCACACATCGTCCGCCGGCAGCACCTCAGGTGCGCCACCCCAGATGGCCCACCTGCGCAGCGTCGTGGCCCTGATCTGGCGGTCGGTGGTGCTGTGGATGTTGCTGCTGGCACTGCTGTCCCTGGCCAACCTGATTGGCTGATCAAGCAAGCAAGGGGTTTGTGGCCTTCGCCTGAGTTTGCTCAGCCCAGCGCTCGGGCCTTGGCCAGCCAGTCGCCCAAGGCATTGACGATGTCGGTCTGGCTGAACGAGCAGCTTTCTTCCGAGAACAAAGCGCTGGATTCAAGCTGCGTCAGGATGCGTTCCAACACGTCCTGGTAGCGTTGGGGCAAGGCGGGTTGATGCTCTGCGGCTGCGCAGCGCCACTTTTGGACCAGCGTGTTCAAGGGCAAGGTGCCTTGGCGAAATGCGTCCAGGGTGGCGGGCAGGGGGCTGAGCTGGTCTGACATGGCAATTGGTGTGGTGCTGAGGTCACCAGCGGGTCTCGCTGAGTTCGTCGAACAAGGCGGTGTAGAGGCTGATGCGCATGGCGCTGATTTCGCCCTTTTGCACGGCGGCCTGCACGCCGCAGCCCGGCTCCTGGCGGTGCGTGCAGTTGGCGAAGCGGCAGTCGGTGGCGTGTTTGGCGATGTCGGGCATCAGGTGGGCCAGTTGCACCGGTGTGACGTGGTGCAGGCCGAACTCTTGAAAACCCGGCGAGTCGATCACGGCAGCGCGGCTTTCGGCGGCGCTGGTGGCTTCGCCTTCGACCCAGTACCAGGTCGAGTGCGTGGTGGTGTGCTTGCCTGAATTGAGCGCCTGCGAGATCTCACCGACCTCGGCGCGTGCGTGCGGCGCCAGGGTGTTGATCAGGGTGCTTTTGCCCGCGCCCGAGGGGCCCAAGACCAGCGTGGCTTTGCCGCGCAACATGGGCAGGATGATCTCTTTGGCGGCTTCGCCCTGGTGCGTCAGCGACAGCTCGATCACCTCGTAGCCCATGGCTCGGTAGGGCAGCAAGCGCTCGCGGGCCACGTCGGTGCCGGGCAGGTCGGTCTTGTTCAGCACGATGCAGGGTTTGATGCCCGCCACTTCGGCGGCGATCAGCGCGCGGGTGACTTGCGCTTCGCTGAACACGGGCTCCACCGCGATCCACATCAGCAACAGATCAAGGTTGGCGGCGAATGATTTGCTGCGCCATTCGTCCTGGCGGTAGAGCAGGTTGCTGCGCTCTTCGATCTGCACGATGACGCCCTCATTGGCGCCCTCTTGGGTGAGGTGCCAGGTGACGCGGTCGCCCACGACGACCTCGCTCTTCTTGCCGCGCGGATGGCAGATCAGGCGGCGCCCGTCAGGTGTTTCGACGAAGCAATGGCGGCCATGCGTGGACACGACCAAGCCGGTTTCAAGCTCGGTGCCCTCGGGCACATCGTGGCGTTTGTTGGTGGCCGGGGAACGGGTGGAGATGCGTTGATGGGATCGCATGGGCGCTAGAGGCTCAGTGCATCAACGCGGGCGGCGCAGATGAAATCATTCAGGGACAGGCCGTTCACCGAGTGGGTGGACCAGCGAAGGGTGCAGCGGTTGTAGCCGACGTTGAGGTCGGGGTGGTGGTCTTGTTGGTGCGCAATCCAGGCCACGGCGTTCACGAAAGCCATGGTGGCATGGAAGTTTTTGAAGGCAAAGCTGCGTTGTAGCACGCCGCCGGGCACGCAGTGGTCGATGGCCCAGCCGGGCACCTGAGTCAGCATCATCTGGCCGCCCCGCTCGGACAAGGCGGTGCCACTGCGGTGTTCGCAGTGTTGCTGGGCCAAGGGCAGGGAGGACGGCGGCTGGGGGCTCAAGGTCACAGGCCCATGGCCGCCATGCGCTCGGACGCGGGCGGGTGTGAGTAGTAAAAGCGCACGTACAGCGGGTCGGGTGTCAGGGTGGACGAGTTGTCCTTGTACAGCTTGATCAAGGCCTGGCGCAAGTCGTCGGCCTGGGCGTGGGCGCACGCATAGGCATCGGCCTGGAACTCGTCACGGCGCGAGAAGTGCGCGAACACCGGGGCCACGAAGAACATCACCACCGGCACGGCCAGCATGAACAGCAGCAAAGCGAGTGCATCGTTGGGTGCGCTGAGGTTGGGCGTGACGCCCAGGCCTTGGTAGAAGAAGACCTGGCGCGACAACCAGCCCAGCAAGGCAAAGCCCAGCAGGCTCATGGCGAACATGCCGACCATGCGTTTGAGCACGTGCTTGTGCTTGAAGTGGCCCAGTTCGTGGGCCAGCACGGCTTCGATCTCGCCATGGCTCAGTCGGCTGAGCAGGGTGTCGTAGAACACCACGCGCTTGGACGATCCCAGGCCGGTGAAGTAGGCATTGGCGTGGGCGGAGCGCTTGCTGCCGTCCATCACGAACAGGCCTTTGGCGGCGAAGCCGCAGCGGGTCATGAGCGATTCAACCTTGTTCTTCAAGGTGTCGTCTTCGAGCGGCGCAAATTTGTTGAACAGTGGCGCGATGAAGATGGGGAACACGATCATCAACAGCAGGCTGAAGCCCACCCAGGCGCCCCAGGCCCACAACCACCATTGCGGCCCGGCCGCGCCCATCAGCCAAAGGATCAGGGCCGCGATCGGGGCGCCGAGTAGCAAGCCCAGCAGGGCTTCCTTGAGCTGGTCGCCGATCCACATCTTGAGGCTCATGCGGTTGAACCCGTGGCGCTGCTCAATGCGGAAGGTGCTCCAGGCGGCCAGGGGCAGGTCGACCAGGCTGCTGATGAGGCCGAAGCTGAGCAGCAAGGCCAGTTGGTAGACCAGTGGGCCATGGCTCGGCACCAGGGCATCGCGCAGAACACCGTTGAGGGCATCCAGCCCGCCCAGCAGCGTCCAGCCCACCAAGACCGCTGTGCCAATCGCCATGCCGACCAGGTCGAAACGCAGTTTGTCGACGGTGTAGTCGGCGGCGCGCTGGTGGTTGTACAGGCCCACGGCCATGTCAAAACCAGCGGGAACCTGGCCACGGTGGGTGACCACGTGCCGAACCTGGCGGTTGGCCAGCCACAGTTTGGTGACCACGGACGCCAGCAGGAAAGCGGCAAAAACCAGAGAGAGGGTGCTTGATTGCATGGCTGCAAGTGTACGAGTTGCCCGACAATCCGCACTCGCTCACCCATTGTTTGCCCCTCATGATCGACACGACGCTTTCCAACGCTGCCCCCACACTGGTCTCCAGTGATCAGAACCTGATCTGGATCGACCTGGAAATGACCGGGCTCAAGCCGGACACCGACCGGATCATTGAAATCGCCGTGGTGGTGACGGACCCCAACCTGACGGTGCGCATCGAGGGGCCCGTCTTCGCGGTGCACCAGTCGGACGAGATGCTCAATGGCATGGACGCCTGGAACAAGGGCACCCACGGCCGCAGCGGCCTGATCGACCGGGTCAAGGCCTCTACCGTGGACGAGGACCAGGCCGTGCAGGCCGTGATCGCCTTTTTAAAGCAGTACGTGCCCACCAACAAGTCGCCGATGTGCGGCAACTCAATCTGCCAAGACCGGCGCTTCCTGGCCAATTACATGCCCAAGCTGGAGTCGTTCTTCCACTACCGCAACCTGGATGTGAGCACGCTCAAGGAGCTGGCCAAGCGCTGGAAACCCGGCTTGGCCGAGGGCTTCAAAAAAGCGCAAATGCACACCGCGCTGGCCGACATCCACGAATCGATCGACGAGCTGGCGTACTACCGCGAGCACTTTCTGGTGAAGTGATCCAAGTGCCCGGCCCATGAAAAACGCCCCGGTGAAGGGGCGTTTGGGAGAGGTTCAGAAGTCAGCCGATGGCTTGATCAGGCACGACGGCGTTTCATCAGGCTGCCGACCGTCAACAGGCCGATCAGGGCCAGGACGTAGGACTCGGGTTCCGGCACGACGCTGATGGAGGCCACGTCGGTGGCGCTCAAAGCCGTCTGGTAGAGGTCGATGCTCTTGATGATGCCCGCACGGCTTTCGTAGGCGTCTCCGCCGCTGCCGGGGGTCGCCACGTCATCGGTGAAAAGGTAGAACTGGCTGGGGTTGAAGACGGCCAGGCCCAGGGTGTCCAGGAAGCTGAACTGTTGAACGCCATTGATGTAGCCGACCACCAGCTTGGTGGCGCTGCTGCGGCTCATGGTCACGCTGAAGGCCGTGTTGTCCTGGATCAGTGGGCTTGAACCCATGTTCCAGCCGCCTTGATAGTCGTAAAAACTGATGTTGTGGTTGTCGATGTACAGGCCGATGTCCTGGGTCCTGTTGGCAAAGTCCAGCAGCTTGACCGACCAGCGAGTGACGGCCACTCCGCCGAAATCCATCTTGATGGTGTAGTCGCCTGCGGATGGGAGGATGCCGCTGGTGTCCAGCGTGATCTGGGAGGGGACGCCCTGGTCGTTGTAGAAACCGTGGGTCTGCAAGCCATCAGCTGTCACGTCGGCATTGACCAGTCCCAATTCAGGGTGGGCAGCGGCGTCGAATTGGCTGTTGAACTGGACCGAGTAGTCGGCGATGGGGGCGGCTTGGGCCAAGGTGGCCGTGGCCAGGGCCAGCAAGCTGGCGGCGGTGATGCGGTACAACATGAATAACTCCTGCGTGGTGCGTGAACACCACTTGACTTCCAAATTGATACAGATTGTTGCAGTGCCAGGTCGCCTGCGGGAAAAATCTGACCCCTTGGCTGAGGGGATGGGCCCGCATCAGGCCCAAGGCCAGGCATTTACAGCGGTTTTCAGCCAGTTTTCAAGGGTAATTTCGGACGCATCCAAACCCAAGACCAGGCCAGCACCGTGAATATCGGTCAGGGCGTCGCATGCTTGAAGTGCCTTGGCGCCGTGCTGTTTGGACAGCTTTTCACCATGCGGACCCAACACCAGCGGGGTGTGCAAATACACCGGTGTGGGCAGCGCCAAGCATTGCTGCAGCCATTGCTGGCGCGGCGTGTTGTCGGCCAGGTCTTCACCACGGACGATGTGGGTGATCCCTTGAGCGGCGTCGTCCACGACCACCGCCAGCTGGTAGGCCCACAGTCCATCGGCGCGTCGAACCACGAAGTCGCCCACCGTGGTGTCCAGTGCTTGCGTCTGCGCGCCCAGGCGCCGGTCCTGCCAGCCCCACCGCGCCGCCTGGCCCTGGGGCACCCTCAAGCGCCAGGCGCGGGGTGCACGTCCGCGCAGCCCGCCATTTTCAGGTCGGCAGGTGCCGGGGTAGACCAGCTCGCCGTGCCGGGGTTTGACCAGGCCCAATGCGGCATTGGCCTGCGCGATGTCGGCCCGCGTGCAGGCGCAGGGGTAGGCCAGGTTGCGGGCCACCAGCGAGTCCAGCGCCGCTTGGTAAAGCAAGCCGCGCTGGCTTTGGTAGACCGGCGGCTCGTCTGGCACCAGGCCCAGGGCGGCCAGTTGCGCAAGGATGACTTGATCGGCGCCAGGCACGCAGCGCGGCGTGTCCACATCTTCAATGCGCAACAACCAGCGGCCGCCTTGGGCGCGGGCATCCAGCCAACTGGCCAGGGCCGCCACCAGCGAGCCGGCGTGCAGAGGGCCCGTGGGCGATGGCGCGAAGCGACCGACGTAGGGGCTCGGCGCAGGAGAGGTCACAGCAGCATGTCTCCGTGCAGGGACAACAGGGCGGTGCGCGTTGCGGGCCGGCTGAGTTGCTGGAGCCACCAGTCGAGGGCATGGCCGGGTCGGGTCGATTGCTGCCGCCAGGCGTAGCAGGTCTGGTTCAGGCGCCTTGGTTGATCCACGGTTTTCAGGACCAGCCGACCGGCCTCGATGTGGGGCCGCACGATGGGTTCGGGCAAGAAGCCGCAGCCCAAACCTCGCAGCATGGCCTGCAGCTTGCCCGACATGGACGGCAGGGTGAGCACATCCTGCCCTGGCTGGATGCCGACGGTGATGGGTTGCAGGTCGCGGGCGGTGTCAGCCACGGCGATGATGCGGTGCAGGGCCAGGGTGCTGACGGGCAGGGGCTCGGTTTCATTGGCCAAGGGGTGATGCGGGGCCACGGACAGCACGAACTCCAGTTCGCCCAGCGGTTCGAAGCGGAGGCTGGACGACGACTGCCGATCGCCCGGCACGCCGATGGCCAGGTCGGCCTGGCCCGAGACCAGCGCTTCCCAGGTGCCATTGAGCACTTCGCTGCGCAGCTTCAACCGCGTGGGCGGGTTGAGGGCGTAGAAGGCTTCAATCAGGTCGAAAATGGCACTGGGCGCCACAGCGTTGTCGATGGCGATGGTCAACTGGGTTTCCCAGCCGGAGGCCACGCGCTGCACGCGGTTGGCGACGGCGTCCATTTGCTTGAGCAAGAGGCGGCCTTCGTGCAGCAGCTCTTCGCCGGCGGCGGTGAGCTTGGCCTGGCGCGAGCGGCGGTCGAACAGCAACACGTCGAGCGCTTCTTCCAGTTGACGCACGCTGTAGGTCAGGGCCGAAGGGACCTTGCCGAGCTCACGCGCCGCCGCCGCGAAGCTGCCGGTGCGGTCGATGGTGTCCATCATCAGCAGGGCATCGGGGGTGAGGGCGTGGCGGCGTTCAGACATGAAAAATGCCATTCAAATAAATCGAATGATGCCATCAGATCGGGGTGAATGATGAACGGTGGCGGGCGATCTACATTGGAGGCTCTCCCGTTGAGATGCTTTGAAAGGAGCCCACCATGAAGACCCTTCGCAGATCCCAAGACCGCGGCCATGCCGACCATGGTTGGCTGCAAAGCTTTCACAGTTTTTCCTTCGCCGAGTACCGCGACCCGGCCCACATGGGCTTTGGCCCGCTGCGCGTGATCAACGACGATGTGATCGCCCCTGGGCGTGGCTTTGGCCAGCACGGCCACCGCGACATGGAGATCGTGACCTATGTGCTGGAGGGCGTGTTGCGCCACCAGGACAACCTGGGCAATGGCGAAAACATCCTGCCGGGCGACGTGCAGCGCATGAGCGCGGGCACCGGGATCCTGCACAGCGAGTTCAACCAGAGCTTGAGCGAGCGCACGCACCTGCTGCAGATCTGGATCATGCCGTCCGAGGATGGCATCAAGCCGGGCTACGAGCAGAAGAACTTTTCCGCCGAAGACAAGCGCGGTCGCCTGCGCCTGGTCGCCTCACCCGATGGCCGCGAGGGTTCGGTGACGATCCACGCGGACGCCACGCTGTCGGTGGGCTTGTTTGATGGTGATGAGCAGGCCGAGTTGGCGCTTGATCCATCACGCAAGGCTTACGTGCATGTGGCACGCGGCCAGGTGGTGGTGAATGGCGAGGTGCTGGAAACCGGTGACGCCTTGCTGCTGGACGGAGAATCCGCCTTGAAGGTGGAGCAAGGCCAGGCGGCCGAAGTGCTGGTGTTTGACTTGGCCGCCTGAGCCGAGTGACGTGGTGTCAGCGCTGCTGAACTTCCAGCGAGTAGGCGGCGTGCTCGTCGATGCCGATGGTTTCGACGAGCCAAGGGAGCGCCTCGGCCAGGGTGTCGTACAGCGTGTGCGGCGGGTTGATGACGAACATGCCGCTGCCATGCAGGCCCAGGCCGTCTTTCGAAGCGCCCTTGATCCGCAGGGTGGCGTGCAGCCAATCGACCGACAACTCGCTTGCGGCGCGCTTGAGCTGTGCTGGCAATTGGTTGGATTCGCGGCGCGCGACTTCGGGGTACCAGATGGCGTACACGCCCGTGGAAAAGCGCGGCACATTGTCTTTCAGGGCCTGCACCACGCGGCGGTAGTCTTCTTTGATCTCGTAGGACGGGTCCATGTGGACCAAGCCACGGCGCGGGGGCGGGGGCACGCAGCCCTTCAGGCCACCAAAGCCATCGGCTGCCTGGATGCTCACGCCGCGTTTGACGGACGAGAAGTGGTTTTGCAGGTTCTTGATTTCGCTGGGGTGGAGTTCGAACAGGCGCAGGTGGTCGCCCTCGCGCAGCATTTGAGCGGCGATCTGTGGCGAGCCCGGGTACCAGTCCAGGCGGTCGCCCGTGTTGGTGGCGCGGATCTGCTCAAGCAGGTCGGCCACGCCCTGGGGCAGGTCGGCCGCATTGCGCGCTTGCCAGACCTTGACGATGCCGTCGAGTGCTTCACCACTCTTGGCCGCGTAGGTGCTGGTCAGGTCGTAGACCCCGCCACCGGCGTGGGTGTCGATGACCCAGAAAGGTTTGTCTTTGAGCAGCAGGTGCGAAAGCAGCTGCACCAAAACCATGTGCTTGAGCACATCGGCGTGGTTGCCCGCGTGGAAGCCGTGTCGATAACTGAACATCCGCCAAGGGTAGCGGCTTTTCGACAAATTCCCGGCATGATCCCAACGATTCGCTTTGATGAACGATTTGCATTAACTGGATGACCATGACCCAAGTCTCTGCTCCTGTCCGCCTGCTGGTGATCGCTGGCAGTGCCCGCCAAGGCTCCTACAACCGCCAATTGGCCGACCTGGCCGAGCGCAAGGCGCAGGCGCTGGGTGCTCATACGACCTCGGTCGACCTCGCCGCGCTTGAGCTGCCGATCTTCCACGCCGATTGGGATGCCCAGCACGGCGTGCCACCCGGTGCCTTGAAGTTGCGCGAGCTGTTCGCCTCGCACGACGGCCTGCTGCTGGCTTGCCCTGAATACAACGCGCTGCCCACGCCCTTGCTGATCAACAGCTTCGATTGGCTGTCGACCGTGCCCGAAGGCGAGGGCCACCCAGGTGGCGCTGCCACCACGGCCAGCAAACCGGTGGGATTGCTGGCAGCTTCACCCGGGGCGCTGGGTGGCATCCGGGCCTTGCCCATCGTGCGCACCTTCCTCAGCACCAATTTTGCGATGGTCGTCGTTCCTGAGCAATTGGGCATTTCGCAGGCCGACCAGGCTTTTGACGACACCGGTGCGCTCAACAGCGCGGGCTACGACAAGATCCTGGGCAAAGTGGTGGCTTCGGTCATCCAGCAGGCCCGTTGGCGCCTCACGGCCTGAATTACTTGCGGGGGGCTGTGCTGGCTGATTGGGCCAGGAAGGGCATGGCTGCCTTCAAGGTCTGCTGAGGATCTTCCTCTTGCGGAATGTGGCCCAGGCCGGGAAAGGTGACCAGCGTGCAGTGCTGGATTTCCCGGCAGAACTGCGACCCATTGGCGGGCGAGACCATCCCGTCTTTCAGCCCCCACAGCACCAGCGTGGGTTGCTGCACCCGCCGAATCATGTGCGAGCTGGCGCCCCATTGCGCCTGGTCCATGCGCTGGAACAGCGCACGCCGGTTGCCCACGCGCAAAGCCAACTCGAAATAGCGTTGAACCTTTTCCGGCGTGACTTTGCTGGGGTCGCCAAACACGCTGCGCACGCTGGACTCGACCACGGCGCGCGGCAGGATGCGCTCTGCGATCCATCGCCAACTGCGCGCGCTGGCGATCTGGAAGGCGACGGGCATGGACAGCGCTGATTGCGCATAGCCGTCGGAGTCGATCAGCACCAGCTTGCGCACGCGCTCGGGCGCCAGGATGGCAGTCTGCCAGGCCACTTCACCCCCCAGGGCATTGCCCACCAGCATCACCCGCTTGACGCCCAGGGAATCCAGCAGGCGCAGCACGAAGCGCGTGTAAGCATCAATGTGGTATTCGCCTTGAGGACTGGGGCCAGTCAGACCAAAGCCCGGCAGGTCGACCGAGATGACCCGCCGCGTCTTTTGCAGTTCCTGCTGCCAGCCTTCCCAGCTGTGCAGGCTGGAGGCCATGCCATGCAAGAGCACGATGGGCACGGGATCATTGCGCGGCCCGGTGTCGCGGATGTGGGCCTGCATGCTGTCCAGCTCGACGAAAGTGGATGGCTCCTTCGCCCAGTTGGCCACCAGCGGCCCGATCTGGCGATCAGGCTCCCATGAGACGGTCACAGCGACTGCCAGGCCGAGTCCCAACAGGACGCACGACCACCAAATGCGATTGAGCCAGGTCATGCGGGTGTCAGTTCGTGGTGGCCTGGGTGCGTGGCTTGTTCATGCGCTTCAGCTGGCGCATCACCAGCGGCTGGTACCAGGAGCCCAGCAGGCGAACCAACTTGTCCAGCCGCTTGGCATCCGGGCCGACCAGCACACGGCGCTCGTTGTTCTCAACGCCAGCGAGGATCTGCAAAGCCGCCGATTCGGCGGTGGTGACGTTGATCAACTTGTTGGCCCGGCGCTTTTGCGCCTCGGCACTGACGCCCGTGAGTTTTTCCATCGCCGGGTCGATCTTGCCAGCCATGGCGATGTTGGTGGCGATGCCGCCCGGGTGCACGCAAGTGGCGCTGACGCACGAACCTTGCATTTCAAGCTCCATGCGCAGAGCTTCGGTGTAGCCGCGCACGGCGAACTTGCTGGCGTTGTAGGTGCCTTGCGTGGGCACGGCCATCAGCCCGAACAGGCTGGAGGTGTTGATGACGTGGCCATCGCCCGAGGCTTTCAGGTGCGGCATGAAGGCCTGGGTGCCGTGGATCACGCCCCAGAAGTTGATGCCCATGATCCACTCGAAGTCGGTGATCGAGACCGAATCGGCGGGGGCCGTCAGCGCCACGCCCGCATTGTTGAAGATCAAATTGACCCGGCCATGGTCCTGGGCGACCTGGTCGGCCCAGGCGAAGACAGCGTCGCGGTTGGCCACGTCCAGCTTGGCGATGGTGACCTTGACGCCGTGCACGCCAGCCAGTTGGGCCGTCTTGGCCAGGTCGGCCTCGTTGACATCGCTCAGGGCCAGGTGGCAGCCACGCTTGGCCAGCTCAACGGCCAGGGTGCGGCCCATGCCGGAGGCCGCGCCGGTGATGGCGGCAACCTTGTTCTTGAAGGACTTCATGGCGATCAGGCTCCGGTCGTGACGCGCGTGATGAACTGGGCGGATTCTTTCAGGCTCTGGCGCCCTTCAGGCAACATCACCATCGTGGGCCAAACGTGCGGCATCTTGGCCTTCAGGTGAATCTCGCTTTGCACGCCTTGCTGGCGCGCGCGGTCGTGCAGGCGGGTCGAGTCGGACAGCAGGATCTCGTGCTTGCTGGCGTGGATCATGAGGGGCGGCAGGCCCTTCAGGTCAGCGAACAGCGGCGAGGCCAGCGGGTGCGTGGCCGATTGCCCTGCCAGGTAAAACGTCGCGGCTTGCGGCAGGGATTCGGGGTTGAACATCACGTCGGCATCGGCCAGCGTCTTCATGGTTTCACCAGAGCAAGACAAGTCGGCCCAGGGTGAGAACAGCACCGCGCCCGAGGGCATCGGCAGGCCTTGGTCGCGCGAGGCCACCAGGCAGGCCATGGCCAGGCCACCCCCGGCCGAGTCGCCCGCGAACACCACGCTCTTAGGCGAGATGCCCTGGCTCAGCAGCTCTTTCCACCAGGCCACGGCGTCATCGACGGCGGCCGGGAAAATGTTCTCGGGGGCCATGCGGTAATCGACCGACAGCACCTGAGCCTGGGCACTGCGGGCCAGGTAGGAGCAGGTGGGGCGGTGGGTGTCCAGGCCACAGAAAAAGTAACCGCCCCCGTGGAAATACAACACGGTGCGCTGCGGGTTGGCCACGCTCAGCCATTCGGCGGCGCACAAGCCCGAGTCGCCCTTGGCCGCCACCGGAGTGTGTTTGATCTCCTTCGGGGGCGCGGGGTAGCGACTGGCCGCCTTGGTGATCATGTGGCGGACTTTGGGCACATCAATCGGACCACGGCCCTTGCTTTTGAACTGCCAACGAAGAATCATGTTGGCGATGACTGCTTGGATGCTCATGCTTTGTCCGCGGTGTATTTCGAAAGATTGAAGTGGCGCGTCTTCAAACGGTACGCAAATGTAAAGCCTGGCCACAGCAAGGAGTTTCGCCCCTTGTCGTCCACATACCAGCTCTTGCAACCTGAACTCCAAACCGTTTGCTTCAACTCGCTTTGCACCTTGTCGATGAACTGCGCTTGCGCTTCGGGTTTGACGTTGAGTGCCTTGATGCGGTGCTCTTTCATGGCCTTGATCGCGCTGACGATGTAATGCGCCTGCGACTCGATCATGAAGACCATGGAGTTGTGGCCCAGACCGGTGTTCGGGCCCATCAGCATGAAGAAGTTGGGGAAGCCCGACACGGCCACGCCCAGGTAGGCTTCAGGGCCTTGCTTCCACACGTCGGCCAGGTCGATGCCGCCCTTGCCGAAAATGGTCTGGCGCGGGATCGGGTCCTGCACCTTGAAGCCCGTGCCCAGGATGATGGCGTCCACCGGGCGCTCCACGCCATCGCTGGTGACCACGCCGCGTGGCGTCACTTCCTGGATGCCTTCGGTGATGACATCGATGTTGGTGCGGGCCAGGGCCGGGTAGTAGTCGTTCGAGATCAGCAGGCGTTTGCAGCCGGGGGTGTAGTCGGGCGTGAGCTTCTTTTGCAGCACCGGGTCTTTGATGGCCTGGCGGATCTTGTGCTTGGCGACCTTGGCCACCAGGCCCATCCACTCGGGCTTGAACTTGAAGGCCAGGAAGCGCAGCTCCATGGTCCAGTACAGCTTGGTGCGCTCCCAGGTTTGGCGCCAGGGGTTGGCGCTGAAGTCGGCCTGCTCGCGCTGCGTCAGCGGGCGGTCGTCCTTGGGCACGACCCAGGGCGGCGTGCGCTGGAAGTAGTACAGCTGCTCAACCTTGGGTGCGATGTTGGGGACGAACTGGATGGCGCTGGCGCCACTGCCAATCACGGCCACGCGCTTGCCGACCAGGTCGTAGTCGTGGTCCCAGGTGGCGGAGTGGAAAGTGGCGCCCTTGAACTTGTCCAGGCCCTTGATGTTGGGCGTGGCGGGGTTGCTCAGGCCGCCCATGCCGGACACCAGGATGTCGGCCTCAAAGACGCGGCCATCGTCGGCCTCGACCACCCACAGCTTGCGCTGATCATCGAAGCGCGCGCTGTTCAGGTTGGCGTTGAATCGGATGTGCTTGAGCAGGTCGTATTTGGTGGCCACGCCCTTGAGGTAGGCGTAGATCTCGGGTTGCGGCGCGTACATGCGCGACCAGTTCGGGTTGGGCTCGAACGAGAAAGAGTACAAATGCGAGGGCACATCGCAGGCGCAGCCCGGGTAGGTGTTGTCACGCCAGGTGCCGCCCACGTCGTCGGCGCGCTCCAGCAGCACGAAGTCGTTTTCGCCCATTTCGCGCAGCTTCACGCCCATGCACAGGCCGGAAAAACCGGTGCCGATCACCAGGATCTTGTGGCGCTGCACGGGGGCAGTTTGCGCATCGGCGGGGGGCTTGTAAGCCAGGTTCGAATGGGGGTTCATGAGACTTGTCAAATCCGTTTTTGTGACAAAGAATCATGTCAGATTAACTTTGACAATGATCCATGTCAATATAGTGATCCCTATGGACGGACTAATTTCTGACACCAGCCCCCCGAACAAGCGCCGCTACGGTGGTGTCTTGCCCGAGGACCGCCAGCGCCAGCGGCGGGTCAAGCTCATCGACGGCGCCATCGAGGTGTTCGGCACGAAGGGCTACCACGCCGCGACCGTGCGCGAGGTGTGCGTGGCCGCGCATCTGACGGAGCGCTACTTTTACGAGTCGTTCAAGACGCTGCCGCAGTTGTTCATCGCGGTGTACGCGCATTTGCGCGAAGAGCTGATGGCCAAGACCCTGGCGGTGATGGCCTCGGCGGAGAAGACGCCCCTGGGCTTGCTGGAGCCCGCCATCCGCGTGTTCCTGGAGTTCATCCGCGACGATCCCCGGCGGGGTCGGATCATGCTGGTCGATTCATTGAGCATTGACAACGAGGTGGCGGCTTTCAGCGGCGCCACGGCGCGCGATTACTCCGAACTGCTCAAGCTGCACTTGGGGCGCATGATTCCGGCCAGTGATCTGCCCGAGCTCAGTCTTGATTTGCTGGCCGAGGGCATGATCGGCATGAATGTGCTGCTGGCGGCGCGCTGGATGCAGGATGGGTTTGTCGAGCCGATTGACAAGGTGGTTCGGACCAATTTGCTGCCTTACCAAGGGCTGGTGTCGCTGCTGCAGGCGCAGTCAGCATGACCTGATGGGTACGCTGATAAGCACTGTATAGTTACACAGTGTTCATGGGTGAATTTTGAATGATCGTATGCCATGGCCTTGAGCTCTATAGAAATCTGTGCGGGTGCTGGTGGCCAAGCCTTGGGCTTGGAGCAAGCCGGGTTCGACCACGTCAGCTTGGTGGAGCTTGAGGCGGCTGCCTGTCAAACGCTGCGCATCAACCGCATCGGTTGGAATGTGACCGAAGGTGATCTGCGCCACTATTCAGCTGAAAAATGGAAGGGCGTTGAGCTTTTGGCGGGCGGCGTGCCTTGCCCTCCATTTTCAAAAGCAGGCAAACAACTTGGCCAGGAAGACGAGAGAGATCTGTTTCCCGAGGCCATTCGCTTGGTGTCTGAATGCAAGCCTCAGGCAGTGATGCTTGAAAATGTTCGTGGCTTGCTGGATTCCGTTTTCGATGAATACCGCGCCAAGATCGTCAATGATCTGAATAAACTAGGGTATGTGGCAGAGTGGCGGCTACTGCATGCCAGTGATTTTGGCGTGCCTCAGTTGCGCCCCAGGGTGGTTTTTGTCGCTTTGAAGAAGAAGGTCTGGGAGCACTTCATCTGGCCTTCTGCCCACCCTGTTCCGGCGCCCACGGTGGGCGATGCACTTTTTGACCTCATGGCCTCCAATGGCTGGCGGGGCGCCAAGCCCTGGCGAGAGCGGGCCTGTGCCATTGGTCCCACCTTGGTGGGGGGCAGCAAAAAACATGGGGGTCCGGATCTTGGCCCGACTCGTGCCAAAAAAGCATGGGCTGCCCTGGGTGTTGACGGTATGGGCATCGCCAATGAGGTGCCCGACAAAGATTTCGTGGGCATGCCTCGGCTCACCGTTCGAATGGCGGCCCGGATCCAGGGCTTTCCCGACAGCTGGCAATTCAGCGGCAAGAAAACTTCTGCCTACCGCCAAATTGGCAATGCCTTTCCGCCACCGGTGGCTTGCGCAGTCGGTCTGCAAATCCACGCGGCCTTCGATGCTGCGGCAAAGCCAAAACTGAAAAGAGCCGCGGCATGAGCAAGGCAAAGGTGGCTCGGGGCGGCGCACGCGGTAAATTGCGTGCCCACTTCCTGGCTAACATTGGCCGCGTCATGGATTCGGAAGAGTTGCGCGTGATTGCCGACAATCAGTCGGAATGGGGGCGGCGCGTCCGTGAACTCCGCACCGAGGAAGGCTTTTTGATCCTGACGCACAACGACCGCAGCGAGTTGAAGCCCGGGCAATACCTTCTGGAAATTGCGAAGCCCCAACCGGCATTTGCACGTGGCATTTCAAAAGAAACGCGGGCTTTTGTATTAGATCGCAATGGATTCACCTGTCAGATGTGTGGCGCGGTGGCTGGTGAGACGCACCCTTATGACAGCACCAGAAAAACCAGGCTGCATTTAGGTCACGTCATTGACAAAAGCGTGGGTGGCACAGATGACCCCTCCAATCTTCGAGCCATTTGTTCTGTGTGCAATGAAGGCGCGTCCAACGCCACCCTGACGAGGCCTGATTTGCAGAAACTGTTGATCCAGGTGCGCCGTGCCACATCGCAGGATCAGCTGGAGGTCCTGAAGTGGCTGATCAAGAAATTTCCGAAGCAGGCGGCCGAGGCATCCAACCCACTGGGTTGAAGCAGGCGCTTGGAGAGGGCCATGAGTCCGGTGGGTGGTGCCAAGCTGCGCGTGCGGCAGGCCTTCGTGGAAGAAGCCCTGTCCATCATCGACGCCTACAAGCGGGGCGAATTCGCCTTGGACGATGACTTTGACCCCACGCCGCCTTGAACTTTGACGGTGGGTCAGTTTGTCAGCGGCCTGGCGCCAAATCCGCCCCCAGCGCTTCTCGCTCATCGAACACGAAGCAAGTGCCCTGGTAGTGCGCCCCGCCCGCCAGCTCAAAGTACTTGAGGATGCCGCCGTCCAGCTGGTAGACATGGTCCACGCCGGCCTCGGCCATGAACAGGGCCGCTTTTTCGCAGCGGATGCCGCCGGTGCAAAAGCTCACCACGGTCTTGCCTTGGAAACCATCCTTGTGGGCCAGCACCTGGTCCGGGAACTCGCTGAATTTGCCCAGGCGCCAGTCAATGGCGCCCTCGAAGGTGCCGAAATCCACCTCGAAGGCATTGCGCGTGTCCAGCGTGACGACCTCGCGGCCGTCGTCGTCATGGCCCTGGTCCAGCCAGCGCTTCAGAGTGGGCGCGTCCACGGCGGGCGCGCGGCCTTCTGCCCCTTCCACATCCGGGCGGATGGTGGGGTGGTTCATGCGGATGATCTCGTTCTTAACCTTGACCAGCAGCCTTTTGAACGGCGTCGTTTCTGACCAGCTTTCTTTGGGCGCGATGTGCGTGAATCGCGGGTCGGACTGCAGGTCAGTCACCCAGGCTCGCACCGCTTCTGCCGGTCCGGCCAAGAAGAGGTTGATGCCCTCTTCGGCGATCAGCACGGTTCCCTTCAAGCCGAGTGTGTGGGCGCGCTCGTGAAGGCGCTCCCTCAGTGCGACCGTGTCATTCAGGGTCACGAACAGGTAAGACGAGATGTTCAGGATGGCGTGCTGCATGGACCCATTGTAGAAAGGTCGGCCGCAGCACACTCAAGCGGCCGCGAGCCGATCGCCTTCTGCGCCACCCTCGCTCAGCCCATGGCGGCGCATCAGCCTGGCCCGCTTGGCGGGCAGGAAATTGATGCGGCTCACTTCACCGCCTGTGGCCTTGAGGAGCAAGGGGTCCATGACGGCATACCAGAGCGGCGGCACATAGGCCACCAGGAACATGCCGAAGTAGCCGGAGGGCAGGGTGGGCAGGTCCGGGAAGTCGCGCAGCGACTGGTAGCTGCGCGTGGGGTTGGCGTGGTGGTCCGAATGGCGCTGCAACTGGAAGACCACGAGGTTGGACACCAAGTGGTTGCTGTTCCACGAGTGATGCGGCTGGCAAGGTTCGTAGCGGCCATTGGGCAGTTTCTGACGCAGCAAGCCGTAGTGCTCGATGTAGTTGGCCGAGGTCAGCTGGAAAGCGCCCCAGAACGCCACGATGGCCAGGATGGGCACCATCTTCGGGCCGAACACGGCGATCAGCCCACCATACAGGCCGATGGTCAGCAAGCCCGCCTGAATGATCTCGTTGTCCAGGCTCCAGACAGATTGCCCCTTGCGCTCCAGGCGCTCTGCTTCCAGGTCCCAGGCGCGAAAGTAGGCGCCGGGCATTTCGCGGAACACGAAGCGGTAGATGCTTTCGCCCATCTTGGACGAGGCGGGGTCTTCCGGGGTCGACACATGGCGGTGGTGGCCCCGGTTGTGCTCGATCGAGAAGTGCCCATAAGCGCACAGTGCCGAGTTGAACAAAGCGACCTTGCGGCCCAACCAGTCCTTCTTGTGGCCCAGTTCGTGGCTGAGGGTCAGGCTCGCGCCCTGCATCGAACCTGTGAACAGGGCGGTGGCCAGCCAGGCGTACCAGGGCAGCTCATGGGTGGCCAGGAAGACCACGTTGAACAGGGTGGTGCCCCACAGCACCGGCACCACCGCGTAGGTGATCCAGCGGTAATAGCGGTCGGCTTCCAGCCGGGGCACGGCGGCCTCCGGTGGGTTGCTCTTGTCTTCGTAGAAGATGGCATCCAGCAGCGGAACGCCGAGGTACACCATGATCGGGCCGGCGAAGAACCACAGCGGGTGGCTGTGGCCCAGCAGGTAGGCGGCAGGGCCAATCATGGCCGTGAGCGGAAAGAGCACGGACAGCAGCCAGAGGGCTTTTTTGCGGTCACGGTAGGTGGTCGGGTCGGTGGGTGCCATTGGCAGGGCGGCGGGCATGGGGTGTCTCCTCAGATGCGGTGGTCCGTGGTGCGACTGTGCGTTTTCCTCTACAGACGCGACACCGCCTGTGCTGGCAGAATTTCGTCATTTGGTGACACTGCGGTCGAGCGAAGGAATGGCAATGCACACGCCTGTGGATTGGCTGAAGCCGGCATTGCACCCGGTCTACGCCCGCTTGATTTGCGCCGAACTGCGCCGCCAGGGCTTCAGCGAGGCCGAGATCCTGCATGGCACCCGGCTGGACTGGGCCACCTTGCACGGCGGCAATCTGTTCATGAGCTTCGAACACACCCGCCGTTTGATCGTTCGGGCGCAGGCCCTGGTCGGAGGGCCTTGGCTGGGCTTGTTGGTGGGCCAAAGCACGCAGGTGTCGGCCCACGGTGCGCTGGGCTATGCGGGCATGGCCGCCAGCGATGTGGCGCAGGTGCTGGAACTGATGCAACGGTTTTTTGAGGTGCGCCAGCGTGTGGCGCGCTTCGACGTGAGCATCGCGAGCGGGCTGACGCTGACGATGGTTGAGTTGCTGTCCGCCCCCGAGGTGCGCGAGTACCTCATGGGCCATTTCACCGCCGGGGTGACGCGGGTGCTGGAGACCATCACCGGTCAGGACGTGCGCGCCCATGTCACCGTGCACTGGCCCTTCGCCGAGGCTGCCGGGGTCGAGCACTACCGCCGTTTCTTTCCGCGCAGCGAGTTCGGGTCAGACCAGTTGCGCATCGACTTGCCGATGCAGTTGCTGCATTGCCCGGGCCTGGCGTCAGACCCCGAGGCCTACCGCCTCGCCTTGCGCGACTGCGAACGCCAACTCGCCCAGCAGCGTTTGGGCACGGTGGCTTCGCGCGTGCAGCAACGCCTGCTGGATGGCGCGGGCCAGTATCCCTCGCTGGTCGACATGGCCAAGCTGGAGCACGTCTCCCCGCGCACCCTGATCCGCCACCTCGGGGACGAAGGCATGAGCTACCAGCGCCTGCTGGACTCCGTGCGTGAAGAGCTGGCCTGCTGGCAGTTGGTGCACACCACGCTGAGCATCGAGGCCATCGCCGACAGCCTGGGCTACCAAGACACCTCCAACTTCAGCCGCACCTTCCGGCGCTGGCTGGGCATGACGCCCAAGGCCTTCCGCGATGCCCGGGACGATGTGAACAGCATGGGTTAACGGACAGCCAACCCCGGGCGCTCTCTACAATCCCGCCCATGCCCTTCATTCACCTGCGCACCCACACCGAGTTTTCTGTCGTCGATGGCACCTTGCGCATCGACGACCTGGTCGCTGCCGCCAAAGACGACCGCCAGCCCGCCCTGGCCATCACCGACCTGAGCAACCTGTTCGGTGCGGTCAAGTTTTATTCCGCAGCGCGGAAAAAAGGCTTGCAACCCATCATCGGCGCCGACGTCTGGCTGGAGGCCGACGAGCCCCAGCGCCCCGCCTCGCGTTTATTGCTGCTCATCCAGAACAGCCAGGGTTACCTGCATTTGAGCGAGCTGTTGGGTGACGCCTGGACGGCCCCCGGCCAGCGCACGCACGCCACCGTGAGCTGGGCCAATCTGCAGGCCAAGTCAGCGGGGTTGATCGCCCTGTCTGGCGCCGAGATGGGTGTCATTGGTCAAGCCCTCACGCAAGGCGATCTGGCGCGTGCGGAAGCTTTGGCACAGCGCCTGGGCGGCATTTTCGAAGGGCGCTTCTACATCGAGCTGCAGCGCTCGGGCCATGGCGCCAACGAGACCTACATCCGGGTCGCCGTGCCTTTGGCCTCGCGCCTGGGCCTGCCCGTGGTGGCCACCCACCCCGTGCAGTTTTTGACGCCCGATGATTTCGAGGCGCATGAAGCGCGCGTGTGCATCGCCGAGGGCGAAACCCTTGGCAACCCGCGCCGGGTCAAGAAGTTCACGCGCGAGCAGTACTTCAAAACGCAAGCGCAGATGGAGGCCCTGTTCGCCGACATCCCCTCGGCCGTGGCCAACACCTCGGCCATCGCCCGCCGCTGTGGGCTGACCTTGGTGCTGGGCAAGCCGCAACTGCCCGACTTCCCCACGCCCATCCTGGAAGACGGGCCGGACCAGGGCAAGCCCATGCCCATGTCGGACTACTTCCGCGTGCTGTCCTTCGAAGGCCTGGAAGAGCGCCTGAGGCACCTCTTCCCCGATGAAGCGGTGCGCGAGGGCAGGCGGCCCGAGTACGTGGCGCGGCTTGAGTTCGAGATCAACACGATCCTGAAGATGGGCTTCCCGGGCTACTTCCTGATCGTGGCCGACTTCATCAACTGGGCCAAGAACAACGGCTGCCCCGTCGGCCCGGGCCGGGGTTCCGGCGCTGGTTCGCTGGTGGCCTACGCGCTGAAGATCACCGACCTGGACCCGCTGCAGTACAACCTGCTGTTCGAGCGTTTCCTGAACCCCGAACGGGTCTCGATGCCCGACTTCGACATCGACTTTTGCCAAGGCAACCGCGACCGCGTCATTGACTACGTCAAGGACAAATACGGCCGCGAAGCGGTTTCGCAAATTGCCACCTTCGGCACCATGGCCGCCAAGGCCGCACTGCGCGACGTGGGCCGCGTGCTCGGCATGGGCTATGGCCACGTCGACAGCATTGCCAAGCTGATCCCCGCGCCACCCGGCAAGAGCGTGACGCTGGCCAGGGTGCCCGCCAACCCCGACCCCGGCGTCATCTACGCCCGCAAGGAAGCGCCCGAGCTGGAGCAGCGCGAGGCCGCCGAAGAAGAGGTGGCCGAGTTGCTGACCCTGGCCATGCGCGTGGAAGGCATGGTGCGCAACATCGGCATGCACGCCGGGGGTGTGTTGATCGCGCCGGGCAAGATCACCGACTTCTGCCCGCTGTACATGCAGCCGGGCAGCGACAGCGCCGTCAGCCAGTACGACAAGGACGACGTCGAAGCCATCGGCCTGGTCAAGTTCGACTTCCTGGGCCTGGCCACGCTGACCATTTTGGAGACCGCCAAAGACTTCATCATCGCGCGGCACCCGGACCAGAAGGACTTCGACTTCGCCAAGATCCCGCTGAAGGACGCGGCCACTTACCGGCTGCTTTCTGAAGGCAAGACGGTGGCCGTGTTCCAGCTTGAATCACGCGGCATGCAGGGCATGTTGCGGGATGCCAAGCCCAGCGTCTTCGAGGACATCATTGCCCTGGTGGCCTTGTACCGCCCCGGCCCCATGGACCTGATTCCTTCGTTCTGCGCGCGCAAGCACGGCCGCGAAGAGGTGGAGTACGCCCACCCCTTGATGGCCGAGGTGCTCAAGGAAACCTACGGGATCATGGTGTACCAGGAGCAGGTGATGCAGGTGGCCCAGAAGGTGGGCGGCTACTCGCTGGGCGGCGCCGACATGCTGCGCCGGGCCATGGGCAAGAAGAAGGTCGAGGAGATGGCCGAGCACCGCACGATCTTCGCGGAAGGTGCGGCCAAGAACGACATCAAGCCCGCCAAGGCCGATGAAATCTTCGACCTGATGGAGAAGTTCGCGGGCTACGGCTTCAACAAGTCGCACGCCGCGGCGTATGCCTTGCTGGCGTACCACACGGCCTGGCTGAAGGTGCACTACACGGCCGAATTCTTCGCGGGCAATATGAGCGTGTCGAGTGACGACACGGACAAGCTCAAGATCTTCCACGACGACGCCACGCAGAACTTCAACATCACCTTCACGCCGCCCAATGTCAACGCGGGCGCCTGGAAGTTCGAGCCGATCGACCACAAGACGATTTGCTATGCGCTGGGGGCCATCAAGGGCACGGGGCAAGGCGCCATCGAGGCCATCGTGGCCTGCCGCAACGAGGGCGGCCCCTTCACCAGCTTCTTCGATTTTTGCGCGCGGGTGGACCGCTCTCGCGTCAACAAACGCGTGGTCGAAGCCCTGATCAAGGCCGGTGCGTTCGACGCGCTGGAGCCGCACCGCGCGGGCCTGTTCGCCAGTGTGGCCCTGGCTTTTGACTACGCCGACACGCAACTGGCCAATGCCGATCAAGGCGGCCTGTTCGACTTTGGCGATTCACACGCGGCGTCCACCAACGAGCCCGACCTGGTGCTCAGCGAGCCCTGGGGTTTGAAGGAACAACTCACGCTGGAAAAAACCGCCATCGGTTTCTACCTGTCGGGCCACCTGTTTGACGAGGCGGAGGCTGAGGTGCGCCGCTTCGCCAAGCAGCGCATCGCCGACCTGCAGGACAGCCGCGAGGTGCAGGTGGTGACCGGCATCATCAGCGACTTGCGCGTCATCAATGGCACGCGGGGCCGCGTCGGCTTGTTCAAGCTGGACGACAAGAGCGAAAGCATCGAGGCCGTGGCCAACCAGGACACGCTGGACGCCAACAAGGAGTTGCTCAAGGACGATGAACTGGTGATCATCCAGGGCAAGGTGCAGACCGATCGTTTCTCGGGTGGCCTGCGCCTGAACGTGCAGCAGGTGTGGAGCCTGGCGGCGGCGCGTTGCCGCTTTGCGCGCTTCGTGCGGGTGACCGCCAAGAGTCAGCATTTGCCGGTGGCCGATGTGTTGCGCGAGTTCCCGGCGCGGCGTGTGCCCTCGGCCCAGCCCGATCAGCCAGAGACCATCCAAGGCCTGCCGATCCGTGTGGTGGTGGAGCGCCAGGCGGCCGAGTTGACGGCCCGGGGCGAGTTGGACCTGGGCGAATCAGCCCGCGTGTACCCCAGTGATCAGGCCCTGGCGCGATTCAAGGAGCTGATGCCGCTGGGCCAGGCCCAGATCGTGTACGGCGAAGGCTAAGGCCCGGGGCGAACCGCGTGGCGGCTCAATCCCAGCGGTGGTGCCCGCCACGGTCATGCCAACGGCGCTCCCCATGCCAGCCACGGGCGGGCGCACCGCCATAGATCACCACGCCCGGATTGGGCTGGTAGTAGGTGGCCGACCCCACGCCGGGCTCGTAGTAGGGCTCGGGCTGCGGCGCCATCGCCACGGGGCCGGGGTAGCCCACCGGGTTCACCGTCACTTGCAACGGGATGGTTCGGCCGGGCTCTTCATCCATCTGGGTGCTGTAGCGCTGGCCAGCGTATTCGTAGACCACGTCGTAGGCCACCACCTGGTTTTCGTAGGAGGCCTGCTGCTCGCAACGGCGCACCGAGCGTGTCATGTCTTGGCGGCCGTCGCTTTCGATGTGGTTGCCCAGCACCGCGCCGCCGATCACTCCGACGCCCGTGGCCAGCGCGTTGCCACCTCCCTTGCCCAGCGCATTGCCCACCACACCTCCGGCAATGGCGCCCAGCAAAGCCCCCGCGCCAGATGAGCGCGCAGGCTCTTGGTACAACTCATCACGGCAGATCTGGCGGGGCACGGCCACCTGCGCCACCACCGGCGTCGCCGAAATGACCTTGGCCTGCACGGTGGACGAGGTCGAACTGCGTGCGCCCATCACGGAGCCCACGCGGGGCCCGGCGGTCGCGGCGCCCGTGGCCAATGCGCAGGCCAAGGCTAGCAGCGTGTTCAGGGTGGGGCGGTGGTTCATGTTGAGCTCTCCATTGCGGACGGCACTGAACCGACCTTACAGCCTTCAACGGGTCGCCTTCAAGGCCGGTGGACAGGGTTGTTTGTGAATTGCGTAAAGATCGGTGAAGGCCACAGGCGCTCAGGGCGCCTAAAATGCGCGGTTATCTCAATCGCCAATCATCACCATGTCCAAGACTGTCAAGCCCGCCGCCAAGCCCGCGCAACCCGTGAAAGCCGCCGCGCCCACTGTGGCCGCTGCGCCCCAAGTCAAGAAAGTCGTCCTGGCTTATTCAGGCGGTCTGGACACCTCCATCATCCTGAAATGGCTGCAGGACGAGTACCACTGCGAAGTGGTCACTTTCACGGCCGACATCGGCCAGGGTGAAGAGATCGAGCCGGCGCGCGCCAAGGCCATCAAGATGGGCATCAAGCCCGAGAACATCTTCATCGAAGACCTGCGCGAAGAGTTCGTGCGCGACTACGTGTTCCCCATGTTCCGCGCCAACGCGCTGTACGAAGGCGAATACCTGCTGGGCACCTCCATCGCCCGCCCCCTGATCGCCAAGCGCCTGATCGACATCGCGCGCAAGACCAAGGGCGACGCCATCAGCCACGGCGCCACCGGCAAGGGCAACGACCAAGTCCGCTTCGAACTGGGTGCCTACGCCTTGATGCCCGGCGTGAAGGTGATCGCCCCCTGGCGCGAGTGGGACCTGCTGTCCCGCGAAAAGCTGTTGGCCTACGCCGACAAGCACGGCATCCCGGTTGATTTCAAGAAGCGCAAGGGCGGCGCCCCTTATTCGATGGACGCCAACCTGCTGCACATCAGCTACGAAGGTGGCGTGCTGGAAGACCCGAACTTCGAGCCCGAAGCCAATATGTGGCGCCTGACCGTGTCGCCCGAGAAGGCGCCCAACAAGCCGCAAATCATCGAGCTGACCTACGCCAAGGGTGACGTGGTCGCCATCGACGGCGTCAAGCTGTCGCCCGCGCAAGTGCTGACCAAGCTGAACGAAATCGGCGGCAAGCACTGCATTGGCCGCCTCGACAAGGTTGAGAACCGCTACGTCGGCATGAAGAGCCGTGGCTGCTACGAAACCCCGGGCGGCACCATCCTGCTGTCGGGCCACCGCGCCATCGAGTCGATCACGCTGGACCGCGAAGTGCTGTCCCTCAAGGACGACCTGATGCCCCGTTACGCCCGCCTGATCTACAACGGCTACTGGTTCAGCCCTGAGCGCGAACTGCTGCAAGGCCTGATCGACGCCAGCCAGGTCACCGTCAACGGCACGGTCAAGCTCAAGCTGTACAAGGGCACCATCCTTTGCACGGGCCGCGAATCCAAGACCGACAGCCTGTTCGACGCCAAGATCTCGACCTTCGACGACGACGGCGGCGCCTACAACCAAGCCGACGCGGCTGGCTTCATCAAGCTGAACGCCCTGCGCCTGCGCATTGGCGCCAACGTGAACGCCCAGCGTGCGGCCGCCGCCAAAGCCAAGGCCGACAAATCAGCGGCCCGCAAAACGGCTGCCAAGAAGCCTGCGGCCAAGAAATCCGTGGCCAAGCCCGCCGCCAAAAAGGCCGCTTGATTGGCGTGATTGACCCGGGTGACCACCGCGTGGTGGTCACCCTTCACTGAATTTCATCCGGAGATTTCTTCATGACCACCACCACCCTGGCTGGCACCGTCAGCACGCAGGCCAATGTTTACTTTGATGGCAAGTGCGTGTCACACACCGTGACGCTGGCCGATGGCACGCGCAAGAGCGTTGGCGTGATCCTGCCCGCCGCCTTGACCTTCAACACCGGCGCGCCCGAGATCATGGAAACCGTGGCCGGCCAATGCTCGATCAAGCTGAAGGGCGAGACCGAGTGGAAAACCTACGGCCCGGGCGAAAGCTACAACGTGCCCGGCGATTCGTCGTTCGAGATCAAGGTGGAAGGCGAGGCCTACCACTACATCTGCCACTTCGGCTGATCAGACCAAGCGGCTGATCAGAAACGCGGATCAGAAACGCGGTTCAGGGGCCTCGTCCATGGACTGAGGTTCACAGGCCATGGCGAGTGTGCCCAAGGACGTGTCGTTGTGGTCCAGCAATTCGCCTTCCAGCTCACCGCTCTGGCGGTCGATGGACAAGCGGATGGTGGCCAGCTTTTTGAGGTTGGGCTGCCAGACGATCCATTGACCGTGCACCCAGTCGTTGTAGTACTCGGTGCCCGGCAAGGGCAGCTTGTACAGCAGGGTGTAGGCCACTTGCGAGGCCTTGTAGCGAAGGCGCTCGCCCATAGGCAACACATTGGACTTTTGAATCAAGGCCGTGGTGTTGTTGTCACGCATGGCCAGGTCCAGCGTGGCGGCCTTGCTTTTCTGGCCCGCAGACAATTTGCCTTCGCAGCTCAGGTACAGGTTGAACTCGGCCGCGCTGGCGTGGCCGGTGATCAACAAGACGCCAGCCAGGCTGGCAAGGCGGATGGCGCAGTTCATTGGGCTTTTTTCTTGGGCTTGGCGACGGGCTTGGGTCTGGCGTCGAGTTCCTTGGACGCGGCGGTATCGCCACCTTGCACGCCCAATCGGCCACCCGTGCCCAAGCCACCCTTGACGGTTTGCGCCTTGTGGTTGCGCAAGGCCTTGACCATCTGGTTGTAGGAGTCGGCAAAGGCCGCCACCACGATCTTGCCTTGCGGGGTTTGCGAATAACCACCGCCGCCGCCCAGGCCGCCACCGCCGAACAGGGCGCCAAAGCCACCAAAGTCAAAATTCTTGGCGCTGCCTTCCGAGGCTGAGATCTGCACGCCAGAGCGGTTGTCCAGCAACAGCAGGGTGGTCGAGGCTTCATTGCGGCTCACGCTGCCAGCCAGGGCGCCAATCATGCCCAGGGTGCCACCGATGCCGAAAGCGTTGCCACCGCCGGTCTTGCCCGAGAACTGGATGGAGGGGGCCATGGTGTAGTCGGCGGCCACCATCTGGCCTTTGCCGAAGTTGCTGCCAGCGCGGCTTTCTTCACCACGTGCCAGGTCGCGCTCACGCATGAGGCTGTTCATGCTGCGGCCACGTTCAACGATCACGAAGCAATTGCTTTGCTGGATCATCATGCGCAGCACGGGCACGGTGGAGCCCAACTGGCGCTCGCGCAGCTGGTAGTACCAGGGGGCATTGGTGTCTTCTTCGATCGCCAGGGTGCCCAGTGTTTCACCACAGGACTCGAGCGCTGAATTTTGGCCTTCTGCGGAGCTGCCTCCGGCGGCGCCGGTCACGACGCCCTTGTTCTCGCCCATGGTTGGACCGGTTGAGCAACCGGACATCAGCACCAGGCTGGTGGCCAGCGCCATCGATGGGACAAGTCGTTTTTGGGAGGCTAAGCGCATGAAATTACCCCTGTGAAAATGCGGACTGGAGATGGTCAGCAAGCAGTATAGGTGGGCCCCCTGGGAAGAGGCTACCCCTCTCTCTAGGGAGGCGTGGGGCTGGGTAGCCACAGTTCAAAGCACGAGCCCTGGCCTGTTTCACTGTGGACTTGAACACGGCCCCCGTGGCGTCTGGCGACCGTGTCGATGAACACCAGTCCCAGGCCCACGCCCGCGGTGATTCGCCCGTGGGTGCTGCCTTCCAGTCGCTCATAGCGCCTGAAAAGTTTTTTCAGTTCGGCGGGCGGGATGCCTGGGCCCTGGTCGATCACGGCGATCACCCAGTAGCCTGGTTGGGGTCTCAACTGCAGTCGCACTTCGCTGCCCTTGGGGCTGAATTTGACCGCGTTGTTCAGCAAGTTGATCAACGCCCGGCGCACCAGCGAACGGTCCAGTGACAGCACGGGCGTCCATTCGGTGGGCCAATCCTTGACCAGGGTGATGTCCTTGACGCGGGCTTGCAGGTCCACCTCCTTCAAGGCTTGTTCGGCCACCTGCGTCACGTCCGTGGATTGCTGATAGATGGGGTGCTTCTCTGCCCGCATGATTTGCAGCAATTCATCGCACAGGGCCAGGGTGCTGCGGGCCAGCATGTCCACGTGTTCCAGGACTTCCTCAGGGGGCATGGCCGCGCTGGTCATGTGTTGCAGCTGCACCAGCGAGATCAGCGAAGCCTGGGGCGAGCGGATGTCGTGGGCGATGAATCCCAGCAGGTCGTCGCGTTGCTGTTCGATCAGGCGGATGGGGGTGATGTCGGCCAGGCACAGCACCAGCCAGGGCGCTTGGCCGACGGCAGACGGCAGTGGTGCGATGCGGGCCAGCACGTGCTGATCTTGCGGGCCGTGGACCTCGGTGATGATGACGCGCTCTTCGGCCAGGGCGCGCTCCAGCAGCATGGCCCAGCGCGGCGCATCGGTGGGCATCCACAGGGCCAGAAGGGCGTCCAGGGATTGGCCGGTCACGGTGTCCAGGTCCACCACGTCCAGCAGGGTGCCAAGTTGGGGATTGGCCTGGCGCACTTGCCCCCTGCCATCGACCACGAGCACGGCCTCGGGCATGGCTTTCAGGGTGTTGACCAGCAGTTGTCGTGCTTGTTGAAGGCGCACGTTGGCACTTTGGATGGCGGCGATGCGCCGTTCCACCTGGTCGCGGGGGACGCGCTGGTCTGGTGGTTCTGGGCTGGGCGGCTCGGTCGTGGCGGCCAGGCGCAGAATTTCTGCATCCAGGAAGTCCTTGGTGGTCTCCAGCCGACGCCAGCTCCAGACCGGGTAAGCCAGCAGCGCGGTCAGCATGTAGGTGGTGGGCGCGAACCACAGGCCTGCGGACAACAGCACGCAGGAGGCCAGGGCCACGCCGAGGGCCGACAGCACGGTCGCCAGCAATGCCTGGTTAGGCGACAGGCGAATGTAGGCAAACATCAGACCCAGGATCAAGCCTGCCGAAACCAGGCCGACCACCAGTGGGGGCGTGGGTCGCACCCAGTCCCCGGTGCGAAGCATCTGCAGCAGGTTGGCCGTGATCTCGACCGCGGGCATGGCTTGCGACAAACCTGACACTGGCGTTTGGTACCAGTCGCCCAGGCCGATGGCGCTGGCGCCGATCAACACGTACCTGCCCTTGAAGACGTTGGACGGAACCTCACCCCGCAGCACCGCCGCGAAGGAGACTTGCTTGACTGTGCCGGGGGGCCCGAGGTAGCGGACCAGCACGCGGTCGTCCCGCCGCCAGACCGGGCTGCCCATGACCGAGGATGGCGCTGGCTGGGCCTGGATCGAGGCGTGCATGGGCTCTCCCGCCACTTGAAGCAGGGCCAGTGCCATGTGGGGGTGACGGCCTGGTGCGATGCCCGCGTGCAAGGCGGCCCAGCGCAAGGTGCCATCCACGTCCAGTTCGGCATCGGCATGGGCCAGGTGCGCAGACTCGCGCAAGGCGGGGACAGGTTGCAACTCGCGCACCAGGCGCTGGGGCAGGGCTTCAAAGGTCAATGGCAAGACCACTTTGCCCGACTGTTGAATGGCTTGCGCCAGCACCTGGTCTTGCTCGGGATCGGGCGATGGTTCGCTCAGCAGCAGGTCCAGCAAGATGGCTTTGGGCTGAGCCTGATTGATCTGCTGGATCACCGTGGCGTGCAGGGCCCTGGGCCACGGCCATTGGCCCAGCTGCCGCAAGCTGGCTTCGTCAATGGTGACCAAAACGATGTCGTTGGGCGCGGGGCGGGACCACAGCGACAGCCCGGTGTCGTACGCGGCCTGGTCCAGGCGCCAGGTCCAGGAGCCGACGCCCAGCAACAGGGCCAGCAGCGCCAAGGCGGTAGACACGCCCAGCCATTCTCGGCGCCAGCGTGCGTGTCGAGCAAGGGATGTGCTCACCACGGACTGACCACCCGGCCACCATGGCCCGCACGCAGGCACTGGCCACTGCCGTCTTGAACACACTGAGGCAGTGAGACCACTTGCGGGGCGGTGAACGGGCCGACGAAGCCGTCAGCGTCAATGGCCTTGTAGCGGATGAACAGGCGTCCGCCCTGGTCGGGGCGGGCCACTTTGATGGTCGGTTCGGTCACGGCTTGCGTCACCAGCTGGTGCGCGAACGCTTCATCGGTGGCCAGCTGGAACTCGAAGGTCTGGCCAGGTTCGGCCGACCAGTTGAAGTGCAGGAACTGCTCGTCGACCTGGGGTGGTTCGGGTTGTGGGGGCGGGGCTTTCAACTGGAAAGACTGGGCGTCGCCAAAGGGGCCTTGGTCACCATTCGGGCGGATGCTGGCCACGCGCCACACATAGTCGCCCACCGGCAGGGACACTTCCTGCCGGGTGGTTTGAATGAAGCCGTTGTCGTGCACCAGGTGTCCAAAACTGCCGTCCTGGGCGATCTGAAGGTGGTAGCGGGCAGCATCGGGCTGCTCGGCCCAGGCCAAGGGCACGGCGGTGGCGCGCACTTTGCCACCCGGGGTGGGCCAGGAGGCAATGGGGGGTTCAGGTCGGGCTTTCAGGTGAAATGGCCGAAAGGCGTCTGGGCCTTCGATGCCCTGGGCATTGGCCACGCGCACGCGCAGGTGGTAGTGGGCGTCAGGCAGGTTGGCAAAGCGGAGTTCGGGCGTGGGCGAGGTGACTTCACCTTGCACTTGCCGGAAGGTGTCGTCTTTGGCCACTTGTGCACGGTACAAGGTGGCCCCCGGCACCGATGGCAGGTTGATGCGGACCACGATGCGTTCGTGCAGGGCCGCAACCGCAGACAGGTCGGGGCCTGGCGGGAGCTTTACCAGGGCAGCCGCGCCCTGGCGCTGATCCACGTGGGTGCCAAAGCCAGCCGCCAACCATTGTGCGGATTGGCGGGGCCGCGATGGGGTGCCGATCGAGACGGCGCCCTCCAGCACCTCGCTGCGGGTCACCTGTTGCGCTTCATCGACCGTGATCCGAAAGTAAGTGCCGCGCACGCCCAGCAAGGCTTGTGGTGTCTTGACCTCGAAGCGCGGCTCGCCACCGGTCATGTGGGCCACGAGGGCCTCAAGGCAACCCTGGATCAGGCGCAAGGAGGAGGCAAAGAATCCGGCTGATTCGTAGTGGTTGCTGCGCTCTACTTGCGCGGTGGTGGCCGACTGGATCCGCAGCACCGAGCCATCGGCCAGTTGAACCGTCACATAGCCATTCGCGCCCGTTTTGATCTCGGTGCCAGGGGCGATGGGGGCCCCCACTTGAGCGGGCATCGCTTTGCCGCGCGCTGGGGCTAGCGTGGCATCTCCGACCACGGCCAACACAGCGCCCTGCACCGGTGTGGACTTCATCAAAGCCAACGGAATGCGGATGCTGGACCCGATGGGGATGCGCCGGGGGTTGTCGATTCGGTTGAGTCTGGCAATTCGCGGCCAGTCGGCAGGGCGAAGCAGCATGGCTTGGCCAAGGCCGATCAAGGTGTCGCCAGCACGGGCCTGGTGGTGGTAGAGCGAACCGTCGTCTGCGGCGCTGGCTTGATGGTGAATGCCGCCAAGTCCTGCAGAGCATGCCAGCATGATGGCCCGGGCTGAGCGCTTGGCGTGCAGCATCGGCAAGACCTTTCCCCGTATTTATATTCGGACAAGCTTACGTCAAAGCCCGGGGCGCCACAAGGCGGGTGACGCGGCCTTACACCACCACGGGTTCGGGCTCCAGCCGGATGCCGAAGCGGCCGTAAACGCTTTCCTGAATCGCCCGTGCCAGGGTCAAGACTTCGGCCCCGATCGCGCCGCCTCGGTTGACCAGGACCAAGGCCTGTTTTTCATAGACACCCGCGCGGCCGATGGACTTGCCCTTCCAGCCACATGAGTCGATCAGCCAGCCAGCGGCCAGCTTGAAGCTGCCATCGGGGAGGGCGTAGTGCACGATCTCGGGGTCGCGGCCGATGATGTCGCGGCATTGTTCTGCCGTCACCACGGGGTTCTTGAAAAAGCTGCCCGCGTTGCCGATCACGGCCGGGTCGGGCAGCTTGGCGCGGCGGATGTCGCAGATCCAGTCAAAGATCTGGCGCGCATCGGGCTGGGTGATGCCGCTCTCAGCGATCTTTCGTTCCAGTTCGAGGTAGCCCAGCAGGGGCTTCCAGGGCCGTGGCAACCTGAGGCGAACCTTGGTGATGACGATTTTGCCCGCCAGTTCGTGCTTGAAGACGCTGTCACGGTAGGCGAAGTGGCAACGGTCCACGCCCAGGGTCACGGTGCGGCCGGTGGTCAGGTCCACCACGTCGACGGACTCCAGGCGGTCTTGCAATTCGACGCCATAAGCGCCAATGTTCTGCACGGGCGAGGCGCCCACCGTGCCGGGGATCAGGGCCAGGTTTTCCAGGCCGGGCAAGCCCTGGTCCATCGTCCAGGCCACGGTGTCGTGCCAGGACTCGCCGGCGCCCACCTCGACAATGAAGGCATCATTGCGGGTTTCCAGCAGGCGCTTGCCCATGATTTCGATCTTCAGCACGCACTGATCGACGTCCTGCGTGAGGACCAGATTGCTGCCGCCGCCCAGGATGAACTTGTGGGCGCGGCCGAATTCGGGGCTGTCGACGACTTTGCGCACGTCGGCCTCGGACGTGATCCGCACCAGGGTCCGTGCCACGGCGGGCAGGCCAAAGGTGTTGTAGGGTTTGAGGCTCGCGCCTCGATCGACAACCAGGGGTAAGTGCATGGCAGAATTTTCGCAGACCAAAGGAGACTTTTCATGCCCAGTTTTGACACCGTTTTAGACCCCAACCTGGTTGAAGTGCGCAATGCCGTCGACCAGACCACCAAGGAAATCGTCACGCGCTTCGATTTCAAGGGCACCAGCGCCAAGATCGAGATCAAGGAAAAAGAGATCACCGTGTTCGGCGACAGCGATTTCCAGCTCGACCAGGTGCGCGATGTGCTGACCTTGAAGATGAGCAAACGCAACGTCGATTCCCGTTTCCTGGACGTGGGCAAGCCCGAAAAAATGGGCGGGGACAAGGTCAAGCAAGTTATCACCGTCAAGGCGGGGATCGAGGCTGAATTGGCCAAGAAAATCAACAAACTGCTCAAAGACAGCAAGATCAAGGTCACCTCCAGCATCCAGGGTGACAGCATTCGGGTACAAGGCACCAAGCGCGACGATTTGCAGACGGCGATGGCCCTGATCCGCAAGGAGATCACCGAGGCGCCTTTGTCGTTTGACAATTTCCGCGACTGATTTTTTGACCAGGGCGGCCGGACCGCCCACAGGGAGACCTTCTTGACCACTTTGCACACCATGCCTGTGTCTTTGCGCCACGTCCTGGCTTTGTCCGCCTTGATCGCATTCACCTTGGGGGCGGCCCAGGCGCAGAGCGTGGCCATGACCGGTGGCATGGGCAGCAAGGCCTTGCTGGTGGTCGATGGCAGCCCGCCCAAAGCCGTGGGCGTGGGCGACACCTTCAAGGGCGTCAAGGTGATCAGCGTCAACAGCGACAAGACCGTGGTTGAGATGAAGGGCGTGCGCCACACCGTGGTGATGGGCGGCGCGCCGGTGAGCGTGGGCGGCTCGGGTGGCGGCGGCACGGGCAATCAGATCGTGCTGTCGGCGGCGTCGGGCGGGCATTTCATGTCACAGGGCACGATCAATGGTCGCGCGACACAGTTCATGGTGGACACCGGCGCCACGACCATCGCCATGGGCGTGGCCGAAGCCCAGCGCATGGGCATCAAATACCAGGATGGTGAGCGCTTCCAGGGCAGCACGGCCAATGGCATCGTCACGGGCTATGGCATCAAGCTGGCCAGCGTGCGCATCCAGGACGTCGAAATCTTCAATGTTGACGCGGCAGTGTTGCCTCAGTCCATGCCCTATATTTTGTTGGGCAACAGTTTTCTCTCGCGCTTTCAGATGAAGCGGGACAACGACACCCTGACCCTGACCAAGCGCTACTGACCACCGATTGAAAGGCCAATCCGATGGATCTGAATTTCACGCCTGAAGAGCAGGCCTTTCGTGGCGAGGTGCGGGCCTGGGTTCGTGCCCATTTGCCGACCCACATCTCGGACAAGGTGCACAAGGCCTTGCGCCTGGACAAGGCCGACCTGCAAGGCTGGGCGCGTATCCTGGGCGCCAAAGGCTGGCATGGCTGGGCCTGGCCCAGAGAGTTTGGCGGCCCGGGCTGGAATGCCGTGCAGCGTCACATTTTTGAAGAAGAGTGCGCCCTGGCTGGCGCGCCTCGCGTGGTGCCTTTCGGCCCCGTCATGGTGGCGCCCGTGATCATGGCCTTTGGCACGCCCGAGCAGCACCAGCGCTTCTTGCCCGGCATCATGAGCGGCGATGTGTGGTGGAGCCAGGGCTACAGCGAACCGGGTTCGGGCTCGGACCTGGCCTCGGTCAAGACCCGCGCCGAGCGCCAAGGTGACCAGTTCATCGTCAATGGCCAGAAGACTTGGACCACCTTGGGCCAGCATGGCGACTGGATCTTCTGCCTGGTGCGCACCAATTTTGAAGGCAAGCCGCAGGCTGGCATTTCCTTCCTGTTGATCGACATGACATCCCCCGGCGTCACCGTGCGGCCCATCATCACCATTGATGGTGAGCACGAGGTCAACGAGGTGTTCTTCGACAACGTCGAGGTGCCCGTCGAAAACTTGGTGGGCCAGGAAAACCAGGGCTGGACCTATGCCAAGTACTTGCTGGCGCACGAGCGCACCAACATCGCCGATGTGAACCGGGCCAAGCGCGAGCTGGAACGCCTCAAGCGCATCGCCGTGACAGAAGGCGTGTACGACGACCTGCGTTTCCGCGACCAGATTGCCTTGCTGGAGGTCGACATCGTGGCACTGGAGATGATGGTGTTGCGCGTGCTCGGTGCCGAAAAAGGCGGCAAGAAGGCCCTGGAGGTGGCTGGCCTGCTCAAGATCCGCGGCAGCGAAATCCAGCAGCGCTACACCGAGCTGATGATGCTGGCGGCGGGCCCCTATGCCGTGCCGTTTTTGTTCGAGGCGATGGAGGCCGGTTGGCAGGGCGATCAGTATTTCGCAGGCGGCTTCCCCGGCGGGGCGCTGCACGCGGCGCCTTTGGCTGCGAACTATTTCAACTACCGCAAGACCACGATCTACGGGGGCTCCAACGAAGTCCAACGCAACATCGTGGCCCAGACCCTGCTGGGCTGAGCGCCGACCCAAGACGAGGAGACCTTCCCCATGGATTTCGACTTCAACGATGACCAGGAACAGTTGCGCGACGCGGTGCGCAAATGGGTGAGCAAGGATTTCGGCTTCGAGCGCCGCCGTGCCATCGTCAAGGCGGGCGGCACGCAAGGTGGCCACTCGCCCGAGGTCTGGCAATCGCTGGCCGACCTAGGCCTGCTGGGCCTGGCGGTGCCGGGCGAGCATGGCGGCATGGACATGGGCCCGGTCGAGGCCATGGTGGTGATGGAAGAGTTGGGCCGTGGGCTGGTGCTGGCCCCTTACGCGGCGGTGGCATTGATGGGCGTGGCGGTGTTGCGTGACCACGTGCCAGCCGCCGTGCAAGCCCAATGGCTGCCGCGCATGGCCGAAGGCCGGGCACGCCTGGCCTTGGCCTACCAGGAGCGCCAGGCGCGTTATCGGCTCGATCACGTCACCACCACGGCGCAAGCGCAAGGCGAAACCTGGGTTCTGAATGGCAGCAAGAGCCTGGTGCCGGTGGGGGACGAGCACGATGGCGTGGCCGAAGGCTACATCGTGCCGGCGCGGGTGAGCGGGGCGGTCGATGAGCACCAAGGCATCGGCCTGTTCCTGGTCGAGCGCGGGGCGGCGGGCGTGCGCGTTCAGCCTCATCCCTTGCAAGACGGCAGCCGCGCCGCTGAGCTGACCCTGACGCAGTCACCCTCGACCCTGCTGGTGCCTGCGCTCAGCCAGGGCGCGCATCCGCTGGGTGGGCATGCCGTGCTCGAACACGCCACCGACATCGGCATCGCGGCCCTGTGCGCCGAGGCCGTGGGCGCGATGGAGCAGCTGCTGGCCACCACGGTGGATTACCTCAACACGCGCAAGCAGTTTGGCGTGGTCATCGGCAGCTTTCAGGCGTTGCGCCACCGCGTGGCCGACATGAAGATGCAGTTGGAGCTGGCCCGCTCGATGAGTTATTACGCCACGCTCAAGCTCACCGCACCCATGGCCGAGCGGCGCCGGGCGGTGTCACAAGCCAAGGTGCAATTGGGGCAGTCGATGCGCTTCGTGGGCCAGCAAGCCATTCAACTGCATGGCGGCATTGGCGTCACCGACGAGTACAGCGCGGGTCATTACGTCAAACGCCTCACCACCATCGAGTTGACCCTGGGCGACACCTTGCACCACCTGGGCGAGGTCTCGGCCCGCATGGAAGACACGGCCGGGGTGTTCGCTTGACCTGATCTTGGGCGATCAATGGTTCAAGATCTTGGCCAGAAATTGCTGGGCCCGGGGTGATTCAGGGTGGTCGAAGAACGCGTCCTTGGCGCGGTCTTCCACCACTTTGCCCGCGTCCATGAAGACCACGCGGTGTGCCACCTTGCGGGCAAAGCCCATCTCGTGCGTGACACACATCATGGTCATGCCTTCCTGCGCCAGCTCCACCATCACGTCCAGCACCTCGCCCACCATTTCGGGGTCGAGCGCGGAGGTGGGTTCGTCAAACAGCATCACGATGGGGTCCATGCTCAAGGCGCGGGCAATGGCCACGCGCTGCTGCTGGCCGCCTGACAACTGGCCCGGTGATTTCGCTGCCTGTGCTTTCAAGCCCACGCGTTCCAGCAGGCTCAGGGCTTTGGCCACGGACTCATCCTGACCCCGGCCCAGCACCTTGATCTGCGCCAGGGTGAGGTTGTCGATGACGCTCAAATGTGGGAACAACTCAAAATGCTGGAACACCATGCCGACCCGGCTGCGCAGTTTGGGCAGGTCGGTTGTGGGGTCGCCCACCGAGGTGCCATCCACGGTGACGCGGCCTGATTGAAAGGGCTCCAGGCCGTTCACGCATTTGATGAGGGTGGACTTGCCCGATCCGGAGGGACCGCACACCACGACCACCTCGCCTTTGGCCACCTGGGTGCTGCAATTGTTCAGGACTTGGAAGGTGCCGTAGTGCTTGGAGACGTTGTCGATGTCGATCATTGAGGCTTTCAAAAAGCAGGGCTCAGGGCTGGGCCAGACGGCGCTGCAGCCGCTGCACCAGGCTTGACAAGGCAAAGCACAAGACGAAGTAAACCGCGCCAGCGAACAGCAGCAACTCGATCAGGCGGCCATCGCGGTCACCGACCTTGTAGGCGGCGCCAAAGAAGTCGGCCAATGCCGACACGTAGACCAGCGAGGTGTCCTGAAAGAGCACGATGGCCTGGGTCAGCAGCAAGGGCAGCATGTTGCGCATGGCCTGAGGCAGGATCACCAGGCGCATGGCCTGGCCATGGCTCAAGCCCAGTGCCGAGGCCGCTGCCATCTGCCCCTTGGGCACACTCTGGATGCCCGCGCGGATGATCTCGGCGTAATAGGCCGACTCGAAGAGCGCAAAGCCCACCAGGGCCGAGGTCATGCGCACATCGGTGCCGGGGTCGAGCCTGAAAAACCCGGTGAGCAATTGCGGGATCACCAGGAAGAACCACAGCAGCACCATCACCAGGGGCACGGCGCGGAACAGGTTCACGTAGCCCGCGGCGAACCAGCGCAGCGGTGCGGAAGCCGACAGCCGCATCATCGCCAGCAAGGTGCCCCACACCATGCCCACCACCAAGGCCGTGGCGGTGATTTTCAGCGACACCACCATGCCCTCGGCCAGGAAGGGCAGGGCGTTGGGGATGGAGGACCAGTCGAATTCGTAAGCCATGCTGTGTCGACCTCCGCTCAAGAGCCCAGGTAGCCCGGCACCCTGAGCTTGCGCTCCAGTTGGTGCATCAGGGCCATCACCACGATGTTGATGGCCACGTACATCAGTGTCACGGCGATGAAGGATTCGTAGGGTTGTGCGGTGTAGTCCACCAGTTGCCGACCTTGCGCGGTCAGCTCCAGAAGGCCAATGGTCGAGCACACGGCCGAGTTTTTGAAGATGTTCAGGAGCTCCGAAGTCAAGGGTGGCACCACCAGCCTGAAGGCCATGGGCAGCAGCACATGCCGGTAAGTTTGCGGCAAGCTCAAGCCCAAAGCCAACGCGGCCTGGGTCTGGCCAACCGGCAGACTCTGGATGCCTGCGCGAACCTGCTCGCACACGCGGGCACTGGTGAACAGGCCCAGGCAGATGAAGGCCGCGCCGAACTGCTGAACCAACGGTGGCATCTGCTTGATGGCATTGCCCCACGACAGGGGCAGCAACTCCGGCACGATGAAATACCACACGAACAACTGCACCAGCAAAGGAATGTTGCGCAGCACTTCCACGTAGGCGGTGGCCACCCGCGACAGCCATTTGACGGGTGCGGTTCGCAGCACGCCCATCAGGCTACCGAGCACCAAGGCCAGCAGCCAGGCGCTCAAGGCCAGGGTGAGGGTCACCTGCAGGCCTGACCACATCCAGCTCCAGTAAGTGCTGCCATCGCCCATGGCGGTTTCTTGCGAGAACATCGCCCAGTTCCATTGGTAGTCCATGGTCAATATTCCATGAACATGCGCTGGATCTCTCGGCTGTCGTTGGTGCGGGTCAGCGCCAGTGAAGCCAGGATGCGGGCCTTCTGCGGGTTCAGGTCATGCGCCACCACCCAGTCGTACTGGTCGTCGGGTTGCTCGGCATTGCGCAGCACGAAGCCGCCGCCCATCACGCGGGCTGAACGGATGACCTGGATGCCTTGCAAGCGCAGTTCGCGCAAGGAGGGCACCACCGTGGCGGCCACTGAGCCATTGCCGGTGCCCGCGTGGATGAGCGCCTTGGCGCCTGACGCCGCGAAGGCCTTGTGCGCGGTGTCGTTGGCCGTGCCGTAGCCATAGGCGATGTCGACCTTGGGCAGCGTGGTGATGCGGTCGATGTTGAACTCGGACTGAAGGGTATGGCGTTTGACCGGGGCCCTGAACCAGTAGGTCTTGCCTTCAACCACCATGCCCAGCGCACCCCAAGGGCTCTTGAAAGCCTCGGTGCGGATGTTGATCGACTTGGTGACATCGCGCCCCGAGTGGACTTCGTCGTTCATCACCACCAGAACCCCTTTGTCGGCACTGCTGGCCGAGGCCGCCGTGGCCACTGCGTTGTACAGGTTCAGGGCGCCATCGGCCGACAAGGCCGTGCCTGGCCGCATCGAGCCCACCAACACGATGGGTTTGCGGGTGTGCACGGTCAGGGTCAGGAAGTAGGCGGTTTCTTCCAGCGTGTCGCTGCCATGCGTGATGACGATGCCATCAACATCGGCCTGCTTGGACAAGGCCGACACGCGCTTGGCCAAGGTCAGCAGGTGCTCGTTGGTCAGGCTTTCAGAGGCGATCTGGAAGACCTGCTCGCCGTGCACCGTGGCCAGGTTCGACAGCTCGGGCACGCTGGCCAGCAGTTTGTCCACCGGCACTTTGGCGGCCTGGTACGTGGCGCTGTTGGAGGCGGACGCACCGGCCCCCGCGATGGTGCCTCCCGTGGCAAGGATCACGACCTGGGCTTTCGCCGCGGTCTGCGCGTGGACCTGCTGCCAACAAGGCAAGAAACCCAGGGTCAAGGCCAGGCCCAGAAGCCGGTGCAGAAGCAGGGAGCGGTTCATCATGTGAGTGAAGGCGAGGGCTGGTGTTCAGTCCAGGGGTTGGTCGGTGGGCGCGCGGAACAGGGCGGTGTTCGCGTCCGAGATCGACCAGTTCAGATTCAGGCCCTTGGGGGGAATGGGCGCGTGAAACCATTTGTCGTAAATCTTCTTTGCTTCGCCCGACACCATCGCCTTGGTCAAGGCGCCATCGACCAGTTTCTTGAAGACCGGGTCGGCCTTGCGCATCATGCAGGCATAGGGCTCCAAGGACATCGGCTTGCCCACGATCACCCAGTCGTCCGGCTTCTTGGCCTTGGCTTTCTCGCCGAACAGCAAGGCGTCGTCCATCATGAAAGCAACGGCCCGGCCGGTCTCCAGCGTCAGGAAGGATTCCCCATGGTCCTTGGCCGAGATGATGCTCATGCCCGACTTGCTGTCGACATTGAACTTGCGCAGCAGCCTCTCGGACGTCGTGCCCGCCGTGACCACCACGTTCTTGCCCTTCAGGTTGGCAAAGTCCTGGATGCCCGAATCCTTGCGCGTCATCAAGCGGGTGCTGATGATGAAAATGGTGGTCGAAAAACCCACTTGCCGCGCGCGTTCCTTGTTGTGGGTGGTCGAGCCGCACTCCAGATCGACCGTGCCATTGAGCAACAAGGGAATGCGGTTCTGCGAGGTCACCGGCACCAGCTTGATGGCCAAGGTGGGTTTTTTGAGTTCGGTCTTGATGGCCTCGACCGCCTTGAGCATCAATTCGTGTGAATAGCCCACCACGCGTTGCTGGTCGTCGTAGTAAGAGAAGGGGATGGACGACTCGCGGTGACCGAGGCTGATGCTGCCGGTGTCGGCGATCTTCTTCAGGGTGGGCGACGCCTGGGCCATGGCCGACATGCCCCACACCGTCAGGCAAAAGCCCAAGGCGGTGGCCCGAAAGATCGTGTTCGTCATGGTGGGTGGCTTGATGAAGTGAGCAAGGTTGCTATCGTGAGGCAGACACTGCGGTCTTGGAAGCACTTTCTGCTTCGCAGGTCGCGTGCCAGCATCACCCGGCCCCTGCCTGGGTCGATGGCATCATGTCATTCCCGCACGTCCCGCCTCAGCAAAGCCATTTTCCATGCCACCACGTCCTCGTTTGCCCGCTGGTCACCAGCCCCTTGACCAGATTCTGTTCGCGCAGGGCTTTGGTGCGCGCCGTGAGTGCGAAGGCCTCATCGTCAGCAAGCTGGTCAGCGTGCGCGGCGAGTTGGTGGATGACCCCGATGCCGCTTTCCCGGAAGACCGGCTGGAGTTGGTGGTTGACGGCCAGCCCTGGGTCACCCACGTCAAGGCCCTGGTGATGCTGAACAAGCCGGCCGGTTATGAGTGCTCGCTCAAGCCCGGCGCCTGGCCCGGCGTGCACAACCTGCTGGCGCCACCATTGCGTCGCCGTGGCCTGCAACCCGTGGGGCGCCTGGACCAGGACACCACTGGCTTGCTGTTGATGACCGACGACGGCGCCTTGCTGCACAAGCTGACCTCGCCCAAACACAACGTGCCCAAGGTTTATGAAACGACCGTCAAGCATCCCTTGACGGACAAGCAGATTCAGTCATTGATGTCGGGCGTGGTGCTCGACGACGACCCGACGCCCGTGCTGGCCGAACACGCTGAGATGGTCTCCGAGTTCCACCTGCGCATGTCCTTGACCCAGGGCAAATACCATCAGGTCAAGCGCATGGTGGCGGCCGTGGGCAACCGGGTCGAGGCTTTGCACCGCAGTTCCATCGGCCAACTGACCTTGCCTGAAGACCTGGCCCCCGGCCAGTGGCGTTGGCTGGAAGACGCCTCCTTGGTGTTGCCTTGATAATCAAGGACTTATGCAAGTCTTTCGCGGATTTCACCATGCGGCCCTGTCCCCAGCCTGCGCCCTGACCATCGGCAACTTCGATGGTGTGCACCGGGGCCACCAGGCCATGCTGGCCCTGCTGCGCAATGAAGCCCAGCACCGCGGCCTGCCCAGCGCGGTGATGACTTTCGAACCTCATCCCCGCGACTTCTTCGCCGCGCTGGCAGGCAAGCCCGAGCTGGCCCCCGCCCGCATCGCCACCCTGCGCGACAAGTTGTCCGAGCTTGAACGCTGCGGTATCGACCAGGTCGTGGTGCTGCCTTTTGACCGTCGCCTGGCCAGCCTCACGCCCGACGAATTCATCGACCAGGTGCTGGTCAACGGCCTGCACGCCCAATACGTGCTGGTGGGCGACGACTTCCGCTTTGGCGCCAAGCGCGCCGGTGACTACGACTTCCTGGACGCCGCTGGCGGCCAGCGCGGCTTCGACGTCGCCCGCATGCTCAGCTACGAAGTCCACGGCACACGCGTGTCCAGTTCGGTCGTGCGCGATGCCCTGGCCGTCGGCGACATGAACCAGGTGGCTGGCCTGCTGGGCCGTCCCTACAGCATCAGCGGCCACGTCATCCATGGCCAGAAACTGGGCCGCGATCTGGGCTGCCGGACCATGAATGTGCGCTTCGGCCACCAGAAACCGGCCACCCGGGGCATCTTCGCAGTCCGCACCCATGGCCTGGCCCCGCACCCGCTGGACGGCGTCGCCAGCCTGGGCGTGCGCCCCACGGTGGAAGACGCCGGGCGCGTCCTGCTCGAGGTCCATTGCTTCGATTGGCCCGCCAATCTGGGCACCGAGGGCGGCTACGGTAAAATCGTCCGGGTGGAACTGCTGCACAAACTCCGAGACGAAGCCCGCTATGACGGGCTGGAGGCCTTGCAGGCGGCCATCCACCAGGACATTTCAGACGCTCGCGTGTTCTTCGAGTCGCAAGGTCGCCAGACCACCCGCGACCGAATTTGACGGTTGCTGCACGTCCTTCCTGTCGCCAGCCGAACAACCGTCCGCGGGGCTCGCCTTTCCTTGAAAAGAGCGCCCGCGCAGCCAGAAATCCCCCATGAGCCAAGACGATAAAAGCCAAGCCGGCAGCGCCTACCGCGCCACGCTGAACATGCCCGACACCCCCTTCCCGATGCGCGGCGACCTGCCCAAGCGCGAGCCGGGCTGGACGAAACAGTGGGAAGACCAGGGCATCTACAAGAAGCTGCGCGACGCCCGCTGTGGCGCGCCCAAATTCGTGCTGCACGACGGCCCGCCCTACGCCAACGGCCAGATCCACATGGGCCACGCCGTCAACAAGATCCTGAAGGACATGATCGTGAAGGCGCGCCAGCTCAAGGGCATGGACGCCATGCTCGTGCCCGGCTGGGATTGCCACGGCCTGCCCATCGAGAACCAGATCGAGAAGACCTTTGGCCGCAACTTGAGCCGCGACGATGCGCAGGCCAAGGCCCGTGCCTACGCGGGCGAGCAGGTCGACCTGCAGCGCGCCGACTTCAAGCGCCTGGGCGTGCTGGCCGATTGGGACCATCCCTATCGCACGATGGACTTTGGCAACGAGGCGGGCGAAATCCGCGCGCTCAAGAAGATCATCGAGCGTGGCTTTGTGTACCGGGGCCTCAAGCCTGTGTACTGGTGTTTTGATTGCGGCTCGTCGTTGGCCGAGTTCGAGATCGAATACGCCGACAAGAAGTCGCAGACGCTGGACGTGCAGTTTTTGAGCAGCCAGCCTGCCGAATTGGCCGCCGCTTTCGGCCTGCCTTCGCTGAGCGGCAAGGACGCCTTCGCCGTGATCTGGACGACCACCGCCTGGACCATCCCCGCCAACCAGGCCTTGAACGTGCACCCTGAGCTGAGCTACGCCCTGGTCGACACGCCGCGTGGCCTGCTGATCCTGGCCGAATCGCTGGTCGAGAAGGCCACGGCCCGCTTCGGCTTCGAGCCCGATCAAGTGAAGGTGCTGGCCACCACCACGGGCGCCAAGCTCGAAGGCCTCAAGTTCAAGCACCCGCTGGCCGCCGTGGACAAGGGTTACGACCGCGAAGCCCCCATCTACCTGGCCGACTACGTTAGCGCCGAGGACGGCACCGGCATCGTGCACGCCGCGCCCGCCTATGGCGTGGACGACTTCCAATCCTGCCTGGCCCACGGCCTGAGCTTCGACGACATCCTCAACCCCGTGCAAGGCCACGGCGTCTACGAAGCCGAGTTGCCCCTGTTCGGCGGCCAGCACATCTGGAAGGCCGCGCCCGTCATCAGCGAGACGCTGCGCGAGCACCACCGCCTGCTGGCCTCCAGCGACATCACCCACAGCTACCCGCACTGCTGGCGCCACAAAAAGCCGGTGATCTTCCGCGCCGCCGCGCAATGGTTCGTGCGCATGGATGAAGGCGAGGGCGTGTTCACCACGAACAAGGCCGACAAAACCCTGCGCCAGATCGCACTCGACGCCATCGACCAGACCGCTTTCTACCCCGAGAACGGCCGCGTGCGCCTGCGCGACATGATCGCCAACCGGCCCGACTGGTGCATCAGCCGCCAGCGCAACTGGGGCGTGCCGCTGCCCTTCTTCCTGCACAAGGTGACGGGTGAATTGCATCCCGACACCATGGCCTTTGTGGACCGCGCGGTGGACCTGGTCCAGCAGGGCGGCGTTGAAGCCTGGGCCAAGCTCGACCCGGCCGACTGGTTGGGCGCCTCGGGCGAACATTCGGCCGAGCACTACAGCAAATCCACCGACATCCTCGATGTGTGGTTCGACTCCGGCTCGTCCTTCTTCCACGTGCTCAACCCCGAGTCGGGCAGCCACCCGAACGCCGGCCACGCCCAAGGCCCCGAGGCCGATCTCTACCTGGAAGGGCACGACCAGCACCGCGGCTGGTTCCACAGCTCGCTGCTGGTGGCCAGCGCCATGTACGGCCGCGCGCCCTACAAGGGCCTGCTCACCCATGGCTTCACGGTGGACAGCCAGGGCAGAAAGATGAGCAAGTCCACCGGCAACGGTGTCGATCCGCAAGAAACGTCCAAGAAGCTGGGCGCCGAGATCATCCGCCTGTGGGTCGCGTCCAGCGATTACTCCGGCGACATCGCGGGCGACGACAAGATCTTGGCCCGCGTGGTCGATGGCTACCGCCGCATCCGCAACACCCTGCGCTTTTTGCTGGCCAACACCAGCGATTTCGACTTTAAGCAAGATGCCGTGCCCGCCAGCGAGTTGCTGGAAATCGACCGCTACGCCTTGGCGCGCGCCGCCGAGCTGCAGGCCGACATCCTGTCCCACTACGAGCGCTACGAGTTCCACCCCGTGGTCGGCAAGCTGCAGGTCTACTGCTCCGAAGACCTGGGCGCTTTCTACCTCGATGTGCTGAAAGACCGCCTCTACACGACGGCGCCCAAGTCGCTGGCCCGCCGCAGCGCGCAAACGGCTCTCTACCAGATCACGCAAGCCATGCTGCGCTGGATGGCGCCTTTCCTCAGCTTCACGGCCGAGGAAGCCTGGCAAGTGCTCAAGCAAGGCGAGACCATCTTCACCGAAACCTATTGGGCGTTTGGCGACACCGACGCGGCGCTGCTGAGCAAGTGGGCGCGCGTCAAAGAGATCCGAGAATTGGTCAACAAGGACATCGAAGCCGTGCGCACGCAAGGTCTGGTCGGTGCTTCCTTGCAGGCCGATGTCACGGTCACAGTTGGTGCCGCCGACCATGTCTTGCTGGCCTCGTTGGGCGAGGATCTGAAGTTCGTGCTGATCACGTCCAAGGCCAGCCTGGCCGAGGGTGATGCCCTGTCCGTGTCGGTCACGCCCTCCCCCCAGGCCAAGTGCGAGCGTTGCTGGCATTACCGCGATGACGTGGGCAGCGATCCCCAGTACGCCACCATTTGCGGCCGCTGTGTCAGTAACTTGTACGGCGAGGGTGAAACCCGCCAGGTGGCTTGACGATGGCCACGCGCAAATCAAGCGGCGCCACTGGCGGCCTTTGGCCTTGGCTGGGCATCGCCCTCATCATCTTCTTGCTGGACCAGGTCACCAAGACCTTGATCGTGGGTTTTTTCCAGCATGGCGACAGCCGCCACGTCACCGGCTTTTTCAACCTGGTGCGTGCGCACAACTCCGGTGCGGCGTTCTCTTTCCTGGCCAACGCGGGAGGCTGGCAGCGCTGGTTCTTTGTAGGCTTGGGGGCGTTGGCCGCTGGGTTCATCATCTACATGCTGCGCCAGCACGGGCAGCAAAAGATGTTTGCCTGGGCCCTGTCCCTGATCCTGGCCGGTGCGGTGGGCAACGTGGTGGATCGCCTCGTCTACGGTTACGTGGTTGATTTCCTGGATTTCCACTGGTCCTGGATGTCGCCGCTGTTCCCGGGGGGGCACTTTCCAGCGTTCAACGTGGCCGACTGCAGCATCACCATCGGGGCAGCTTTGCTGATCCTCGATGAGTTGCGCCGGGTTCGAAAATCCTGACAAAGGGCTTTACCTGCCCTTAACAAGGTGCCCGAGGCGCTCCTTTAACATGCGCTGGTTGTTCACACGGAAAGCGCATGTCTATGTCCAGATTCTGGTGGGCGGTCTGTCTGCTTGTTGGCGCAGGCTTGGTCGCTTTGACAATGCCTGGGTCGCCGCGTCTGCAGGCAGCGCCCGCGCCGAAGTCGGCGCCAGGTGTGCCCGTGAGGGTCGCGCAGGCAGCTCAGCAAGATGTGCCGATGGAGTTGCGGATGATCGGCCGCGTGCAGTCCTTGCACCAAGTGCTGGTGCGACCCCAGATCGAGGGCGTCCTCACCGAGGTGCGTTTCACCGAAGGCCAACGCGTGGCCCGGGGCGACGTGCTGGCCAGGCTGGATGACCGTGCGCTGAAAGCCCAACTGGCTCAGGCCGAAGCGGAGTTGACACGCCTTCAATCTCAGCTGCAGCTCGCCAGCGCTGACTTGAGACGCTATGAAGGCCTGGCGGCGCAGTCTGCCGTGCCAGTGCAGCAACGAGATCAGCAGGCGGCCGCCGTGGTGCAGCTGCAGTCGCAGATCCGCGCCCAGGACGCGGCTTTGAGCGCGGCCCGGGTGCAGTTGTCGTTCACCACCATCACGTCCCCGGTGACTGGCCGGGTGGGCTTGCGGGTGGTCGATGCTGGCAATTTCGTGAGGCCCAGCGATGTGGCGGGGCTGGTCACCGTGGTCCAGACCCAGCCCATGGGCATCGTGTTTTCGGCTCCGCAAACCCGCCTGGCCGATGTTCGTGAAGCTTTGAAGGTCAACGGGGGCGCCACCGTTCGCGTGTCCGACCGTGAACGCGGCACTGCCTTGACACAGGGTCGCCTGTTGACGGCCGACAACGTGGTCGATCCTGGCAACGGTTCCCTGCGTTTGAAAGCCCAGGTGCCCAACGTGGCTGAGAACCTCTGGCCAGGCCAGTTCGTGGCCGTGACCCTGGTGACCGGCCAGATGCCGCAAGCCCTGGTGGTGCCCGCCAATGCCGTGCAGCGCGGTCTCAAAGGCAGCTTCGTGTGGCGCGTGACGGGCGACAAGGCCGACATGGTGCCCGTGGCGGTGCGCTGGCAGAACGACGAGCGCGCGGTGCTGGCCGCCGGTGCCATCCAGCCGGGTGACCGCTTGGTGGTGGATGGGCAGTCTCGCCTCAAACCGGCGCAGACGGTGCGCGTGCTCGCCGACGCGAAGAGTTGACGCATGTCAGCTGCCCTCCCGCCCCAGGATGACCGATCCCGATTCAACCCCTCGGCGTGGTTCATCGACCACCCAGTGGCCACCACACTGCTGACCCTGGCCCTGGTGCTGTTGGGCCTCTTTGCTTTCCCCAAGCTGCCGGTGGCGCCGCTGCCGCAGGCCGAGTTCCCCACCATCCAGATCTCGGCGCGCTTGCCGGGTGCCAGCCCAGACACCATGGCCGCGGCCGTGGCCACCCCCCTGGAGGTCGAACTCAGCGGCATTGCCGGCATCACCGAGATGACGTCCACCAGCTCGCTGGGCGCCACCAGCATCACGCTGCAGTTCACGCTCGACAAGGACATCACCGCCGCCGCGCAAGAGGTGCAGTCGGCGCTCAACGCGGTGGCTGGTCGGCTGCCGTCCGACATGCCTTCGCAGCCCACCTGGCGCAAGGTGAACCCGGCTGACAGCCCGATCCTGGTGCTGGGCGTGAACTCGGACGTGCTGTCGATGACCGAGCTCAGTGACCTGACCGAAACGGTGCTCACGCGCCAGATGAGCCAGATCCAGGGCGTGTCCGACGTGGGCATTGTGGGCCAGCAAAAGCCCGCCATCCGCATCCAGGCTTCGCCCGCGCAGCTAGCCGCCCAGGGGCTCACGCTGGCCGACATCCGCGCCGCCGTGCAGAAGGCCAGCGTCAACCAGCCCAAGGGCTCGCTGGTGGGCGCCGAGCGCAACGCCACCTTGGCCACCAACGACCAACTCTTCAAGCCGAACGACTATGCCGACGTGGTGGTGGCCGACCGGGACGGCGTGCCCGTGCGCATCGCTGACGTGGCCAAGGTGAGTGAGGGCGCCGAGAACGACTATGTGAAAGCCTGGCAAAACGGCCGCGAGGGCCTGAACATCATTGTTCGCCGCCAACCGGATGCCAACATCGTGGACACGGTCGATCGCGTGCTGGCGGCCTTGCCGCGTTTGCAAGAGCGCCTGCCCGCCAGCGTCGAGGTCAGCGTGCTGAACGACCGCACCCGCACCATCCGTTCGTCCTTGCACGAGGTCGAGATCACCCTGGGCCTGACGGTGGTGCTGGTGGTGGTCGTGATGGGTTTGTTCCTGCGGCAGTTGTCCGCCACCCTCATCGTGACGGCGGTGTTGGGCGTGGCCCTGGTGGCCACCATCGCCGGCATGCACGCGCTGGGCTTCAGCCTGAACAACCTGACTTTGGTGGCGCTGATCATCGCGGTGGGCTTCGTGGTCGATGACGCCATCGTGGTGGTCGAGAACATCCACCGTCACCTGGAAATGGGCGTGCCCATGCGAGAGGCCGCGCTCAAGGGCTCGGCCGAGATCGGCTTCACGGTGGTGTCCATCAGCATCTCGTTGATCGCGGCCTTCATCCCGCTGCTGTTCATGGGGGGCGTGGTGGGGCGCCTGTTCAGTGAGTTCGCGGTCACCGTCACGTTGGCCATCCTCGTGTCGGTGCTGGCTTCGCTCACGCTGGCGCCCATGATGGCCTCGCGTTTCATGAAGAGCGCCCCGGCCCACAATGAAGATGATTGGCTGAGCCGCTTCATCGCGGGCTATGGTCGCAGCGTGGGCTGGGCGCTGGACCACCCTCGCACCATGCTCACGGCGTTCTTTGGCACGCTGGCCGTGGCCGTGGCGGCCTATGTGGCCGTGCCGAAGGGCTTCTTCCCGCTGCAGGACACGGCCTTTGTGCTGGGCACCACCCAGGGCGCGCAGGATCTGTCGTTTGATGAAATGGTGGCCAAGCACCAGGCCCTGGCCGCCATCGTGGCCAAGGACCCGGCCGTGCAGGGCTTCGCGCACTCGGTGGGCGCCACCGGCGGCAGCTCCAACGTGTCGAGCGGGCGCTTCTGGATCGTGCTGAAAGACCGCGGCGACCGCGACGTGTCGGCCGAAGGGCTGATCGGCCGCTTGCGCCCCCAGTTCAACCAGGTGCCCGGCGTGATGCTCTACCTGCGCTCGGCCCAGGACATCAACCTGGGCACGGGCCCCGCCCGCACCCAGTACCAATACGCCTTGCAAAGCAATGACAGCGACGAGCTGGCCACCTGGGCCGACCGACTCACCGAGCGCCTGGGCCGCCTGCCGCAGTTCCGCGATGTATCGAACGACCTGCAACTGGGGGCTGGCGTGGCCCGCCTCACCATCGACCGCGCCGCCGCTGCCCGCCACGGCCTGAACGTGGACGACATCAACCAGCTGCTCTACAACGCCTATGGCCAGCGCCAGATCAGCGAGGTGCAAACCGAGGTGACGCAGTACCAGGTGGTGCTGGAGATCGACCCTGCTTTGCGCGGCAGGGCTGACAGCCTGGACTGGCTCTACCTGCGCTCGGCCAAGACCGGCCAGATGGTGCCTCTGGCCGAAGTGGCCCGCGCCGAGCCTCTGGACAACGGCCCGCTCACCATCGCCCACAATGGCATGTCGCCCGCGGTGAACTTGTCCTTCAACCTGGCGCCAGGCGTGTCTCTGGGCGAGGCGGTTCAACTGATGGCGCAGACGCGCACTGAACTCAATGTGCCCGCCAGCGTGGCCGGGCGCTTTCAGGGTGCGGCCCAGGCCTTTCAGGATTCGCTGGCCTCCCAGCCTTACCTCATCCTGGCGGCCGTGCTGGCCGTCTACATCATCCTGGGTGTGCTTTACGAAAGCTTCGTGCACCCGCTCACCATCCTGTCGACCTTGCCTTCGGCGGGGCTCGGGGCCGTGGCCTTGTTGTGGGTCAGCGGCATGGACTTCTCCGTGATGGCGCTGATCGGCCTGGTGCTGCTCATCGGCATCGTCAAGAAGAACGGCATCCTGCTGATCGACTTTGCCCTGCAGGCCCAGCGCGAACGGGGGCTGTCGCCGCGCGAAGCCATCCACGAAGCCTGCCTGGCGCGATTCAGGCCCATCCTGATGACCACGATCGCGGCTTTGCTGGCGGCCATTCCACTCATGCTGGGCCTGGGCACTGGCGCCGAGCTGCGTCAGCCGTTGGGCTTCGCCGTGGTGGGCGGATTGCTGGTCAGCCAGGTGCTCACGCTGTATTCGACGCCCGTGGTGTACGTGGCGCTGGACCGCCTTTTTCACAGACGACCCCCCTGAACATGGGGTAGGTGCAAAAAAAGTCACGCTTTTGCATCTGTTTGGCGTCCTCGTGGCCAGTTCTCTGGTCGGTCCGATATTCCATGACATCGGCCGACCTTTGCAACACAGCTAGGAGTGAATCACCATGAAATTGAAATCAAAGCTGACGGCGTCGGCCGCCGTGTTCCTGTCGTCCGCCTTTGTTGGGCAGGCGGCGTTGGCCGAATCCATGCTGGCCCTGACCTCGGACCAGAAGCTCTTCAACTTCGACACGGCTGCGCCATCAATGGGCAGCCTCACCACCATCTCGGGCCTCATTGGCAATGACCGTTTGCGGGCCATTGACCTGCGGCCCACGACCGGCGTCGTCTATGCGCTGGGCACCAACAGCACCCTGTACACCGTGAATGCCAGCACGGGCGTGGCCAGCCTGGTGGCCTCGCTCTCCGCCGATGCCTCCGACACCAGTGACACCTTCACCGGCCTGCGTGGCACGGCCTTCGGGTTTGACTTCAACCCGGTGGCCGACCTCAGCGGTGCGCCTTCGCTGCGCGTGGTCAGCAATGCCTCCGAGAACCTGCGCATCGCGGTGAGCGGTCCGAACGCTGGCAAGGTGATCACCGACAACACCATCCGTGGTGGCACCTTGCAGATCGTGGCCTCGGCCTATGCCAACAATGACACCAACCCGGCCACCGGCACCGCGCTCTATGGCATTGATGCAGCGTCGGACAGCCTGTACCAGCAGGGCCTGCCCACCAGCGGTGTCCAGACACTGATTGGCTCTTTGGGCGTGAACACCAGCGCGGTGGCTGGCTTTGACATCACCATGTCGGGCAAGGCCTTTGCCGCGCTGACCAATGGCGACACGGGCGAAACCGGTTTGTATTCGATCTCGTTGACGCCGGGTGGCAACCTGGCCACCTGGATCGGCGAGTTCGGTGTGGCGGGCGCACCGGTGAGTTCCATCATCGGATTGACGGCCTTGTCCGCCGTGCCGGAGCCCTCGGCCTGGGCCTTGACGCTGGCGGGCCTGGCGCTGGTCCCGATGGTCATGCGCCGTCGTCGTCAAGCCTGATGCTCTGATCTAATGGCGGGCTACCCCTTGGTGGCCCGCCTTGAAATTCGACGCCCGCACGCTGTTGTTCCTGACCCTGCCGCCGATCATGTGGGCAGGCAATGCCGTGGTGGGCCGCTTGCTGGTCGGGCTGATGCCCCCCGTGCAGATGAACGCCGTGCGATGGGCCCTGGTGGCGGCGCTGATGGCGCCCATGGCCTTGAAGGTCTGGCGCCGACCCGATCAAGTGCGTGCCCGGTGGCGCTACCTCGCCTTGATCGGGGCCTTGGGCGTGGGCACCTACAACGCCCTGCAGTATCTGGCGCTGCAAACCTCTTCGCCCTTGAATGTCACGCTGATCGGCGCCAGCATCCCGGTGTGGATGATGCTGGTGGGAGCGGCGTGCTTTGGCCAGCCCATCAGTGGTCGGCAGTGGGGCGGTGCAGCCCTGTCCACAATGGGGGTGGTGCTGGTCATTGCGCAAGGCCAGTGGCACACCTTGCTGCAGGTGCAGTTGGTGCCGGGCGACTTGTTGATGTTGCTGGCCAGCCTGGCCTGGGCTTTCTACAGCTGGTTGCTGGCCAGGCCCCCGCAGTCCATGACTGGCGACCAACGACCAGCCTGGAGCTGGGCCGAGTTCCTGTGGCTGCAAGTGTTGTTTGGTCTGGGGTGGGCCGTGCTGTGCAGTGCGCTGGAATGGGCGGTGCCCACGGCCTCGGCACCCGTTCCGGTGGCGTCGGCCATTGAGGCCATCAATGCCTGGCCGCCCTTGATGAGGCTGGCCGTGGGCCTGGTTTTCGTGGCCTTGGGGCCATCGATCGTGGCTTACCGGTGTTGGGGCCTGGGGGTGCAAGCCGTGGGCCCCACCCTGGCGGCTTTCTTCATCAACCTCACCCCGATCTTCGCCGCCGTGTGGGCTTACGTTTTGCTGGGGCAACACCCTCGCTGGTACCACCCCTGCGCTTTGCTGCTCATCGTGGCGGGCATCGCGCTGTCGTCATCAAAGCGATCAGTTCAGTGAGTTTTTCGGCCGGGTGGCGTGCCACCTCGGCGCTTGGGCGGGAAGGGCGGTTGGCCTCGCCAGTAGCGGATCATCAGCCAGCCACCCAGCATGCCGCCCAGGTGCGCAAAGTGCGCCACACCGGCCTGCGTGCCTGTTACGCCAAACAGCAACTCCAGGCCACCGAACAGGGCGACGAAGTACTTGGCCTTCATCGGAATGGGCGGGATCAGGGGCACGATGATGCGGTTGGGGAACATCATCCCGAAGGCCAGCAGCAGGCCGAACAAGCCCCCCGAGATGCCCACCGTGGGCGCCATCGAGCCGTTCAGTTCTGTCATCAGCAATTGCGTCAAGGCCGCCGTGAAGATGCTGGCCAGCATGAACTGTATGTAGCGCTTGGGCCCCCAGACCCGCTCCAGTTCGGCTCCGAACATCCAGATGCCCATCATGTTGAAGAACAGGTGGGTGAACGAGCCGTGCATGAAGCCGTAGCTCACCACCTGCCAGGGGTAGAACTGGGACGACTCCAGCGGCCACAGGGCCAGCCAGTAGGACAAAACATGTCCCAAGGCTTCGTCAATGCAGAACAGCGCGACGTTGATGAGCAACAGCGCCTGGGTGATTGGTGGCAGAGGAGTCATGCGGTCACGAAAGGTGATGGACTGAACAGATCCGCATCATAGGGCCCCTTGAACAACCTCATTCGCCGTGATTGATCGTGGGCGGAAGTTCAATTTCGGGCTTGTGTCGGCAATCGGTCACAGCATGCTGGCACGTAACTCGCTATGGTTTGAACCAGGCACCGCACATCGACGGCGCCACCACCGCTGGAGACCACGTTCATGTCCGCCCACATCGTGCTCACGTCTCACCCGGCCCGCCACGGTGGCGGGCCCGGCAGTCCCCCCGCCATTCACTGGGGGGCGCCCACGGCGGCCGAGCGGGGGCCATTGGTGGCCAGCGTGGGCAGCCCGGCGCAGCGCAATGTCATCGGCACCCACTCGGGCGCCTATTCGGTTTACCGGGCCCTGGCCGTCGCCTCCGGCGCTTTGCAGCGCGACCACAAGCCCGATTTCACCAACACGGCGCCGGTCGAAACCATTGGCCCGCACCCACAGTGGGCCGACCCGCAAAAGATCGTGTCGTTGGATCCTTGGGGTCACCTGGTCTCGGTGGCCTTTGCCGAGCAGATCGCTGCGGGCATGGATGTGCGGCCCACCATCGCCATCACCAAGGCCCACATCAACATGCCCGAGCTGGTGGCCGCCATCGCAGCAGGGCGGCTCAAACCCGATGGCGACATCCTGGCAGCCAACGGCGACGTGAAAGTGACCAAAGCGGCCATCGACCCGGTTTGGCACCTGCCCGGCCTGGCCGAGCGCTTCGGCATCAAGGAAAGCGCTTTGCGCCGCAACTTGTTTGAGCAAACCGCGGGCATGTTCCCCGAGCTGGTCACGCGGCCCGACCTCAAAGTCTTCCTGCCGCCGATTGGCGGCATGACGCTGTATTTCTTTGGCGATGTTTCCAAACTGGGGCAGGCGTCGACCAAGGTGGCTTGCCGGGTCCACGACGAATGCAACGGCTCCGACGTGTTTGGCTCCGACATCTGCACCTGCCGCCCCTACCTGGCCCATGGCATCGAGGTCTGCATCGAGATGGCGCAGCAGGGCGGCGTCGGCCTGGTCATCTACAACCGCAAGGAAGGCCGCGCCCTGGGCGAGGTCACCAAGTTCCTGGTCTACAACGCCCGCAAACGCCAGGTGGGCGGCGACCGTGCCGAGACTTACTTCGCGCGCACCGAGTGCGTGGCCGGCGTGCAAGACATGCGCTTCCAGCAACTGATGCCCGATGTGTTCCATTGGCTGGGCATCAAGCGCATCGACCGCTGGGCCTCGATGAGCGACATGAAGCACGGCGCCCTGGTCGAGCAAGGCATTGAGGTGGTCGAGCGCGTGCCCATCCCCGAAGAGTTGATCCCCGCCGACGCGCAGGTGGAGATGGACGCCAAGAAAGCCGCTGGCTACTTCTCGCACTACACCCCGGATGCGAGCGAACTGGCCCTGCCCAAGGGGCGGGGGTTGATGGAATGACCGTCATGAACATGAAAGCACCTGGGCGAGTGGCAGAACAGGGGGGCCTCCCGCCCTTGCTCACGCCCGACTCATTGTTGACCGCCCAGGCGGTTCGGCGCAGTGCCTCCGCCTTGATGGCGCTGGCCCAGGCCGGGCAATCCGCCCATTTCACCTGGCATCCTGAGCGGGTGGAAGTGGCCGCCGCTTACGTGGCCGGGGTGATCCGAGAGCGTTACCCGGATCTGCAGGTGCCCTACCACAGCCGATGGCGACACTTCGAAGCGGGTGGCCTGGACCGCTGGGCCATGGTGGCCCATCAGCATGGGCTGGACGACCACTCGGCGCGCCTGGAGCGCGCTCGGGCCAGGGTCGACCTGGTCGTCATCAGTGTCTTGCTGGATGCCGGTGCCGGGGCCGCCTGGGGCTATGCCGACGTGGAAACGGGCCAAACCTTGACCCGATCCGAAGGCCTGGGCGTGGCCAGTTTGCGGTGGTGGGCCAAAGGCGCCTTGTCCAGCAGCCCGCTGCACCCGACCCGCTCCGATGCCCAGGCCTTGGCCCAGGTAGACGCGCAGGCGGTGGGGCGCGCCTTGCAGGTGCGCACCGACAACCCCCTGGTCGGATTGGAAGGGCGAGCCGACCTGCTGCGCCGCCTCTCGCTGGCGCTGGAGCAGCACCCCGATGTCTACGGCCGCCCTGATGCGCCGGGCCTGCTGCGTCCGGGCCATTTGGTCGATACGCTGTTCCGCCATGCACCCACCGGCAAAATCAAGGCCTCGGCCGTGCTGGCCGTGCTGCTCAACACCCTGGGTGACATCTGGTCTGGTCGCCATCAATTGAACGGTGTCAACCTGGGCGATTGCTGGCGCCACCCTCAGGCCCCTGACGGCTGGGTGCCCTTCCACAAACTCAGCCAATGGTTGACCTACTCCCTGCTGGAGCCTCTGGAAGACGCCGGCCTGACCATCACCGACCTGGACGAATTGACCGGCCTGCCCGAATACCGCAACGGCGGCCTGTTGCTGGACCTGGGTGTTCTGCAGGCCCGCGACCGGTCCTTCCACACCCAGCGCTGGACCGTCGATGCCGAACCCATCGTGGAGTGGCGCGCCCTGACCGTGGCTGTGCTCGACCACCTGGCCGAAGCAGTGCGCGGCGAATTGGGCCTGAGCCTGGAGCAATTCCCCTTGGCGCGTGTGCTGGAAGGCGGCACCTGGGCGGCAGGGCGCAAAATTGCCCAGGCCAAGCGCCCCGGCGGTGTGCCGCCAGTGCACATCGAAAGCGACGGCACCGTTTTTTAAGGACTAGACATGGCCCACGACTTCCCTAACCTCCTTGTCATCGATCACCCCCTGGTGCAGCACAAACTGACCTGGCTGCGCAACAAGGACACCAACACCGAGAGCTTTCGCAGCCTGCTGCGTGAAGTCAGCCAGATGTTGGCGTACGAAGCCACGCGCGACCTGCCCACCGAGCTGCTGTCCACCACCACCCCCATCACCACCTTTGACTCACCTGTGATCAGCGGCAAGAAGCTGTGTTTGGTGTCCATCCTGCGCGCGGGCAACGGCATGGTCGATGGCCTGCTCTCCCTGCTACCGCTGGCCCGTGTCGGCCACATTGGCCTGTACCGCGACCCTGGCACCCTGGAACCGGTGGAGTACTACTTCAAGGTGCCCACCGACATCGCCGAGCGGCAAGTCATCGTGGTCGATCCCATGCTGGCCACCGGCAACTCCGCCGTGGCCGCGATTGACCGCATCAAGGAATGTGGTTGCCCCAGCATCAAGCTGCTGTGCCTGCTGACCGCACCGGAAGGCGTGGCCAACATGCTCAAGCACCACCCAGACGTGCCCATCATCACCGCCTCGCTGGACAGCCACCTCAACGACCACGGCTACATCGTGCCCGGCCTGGGCGATGCCGGAGACCGCATTTTCGGCACCGTTTAGCGCACGCTGAACGGCACACGCTCGAAGCGGCCTTGCGTGTCCAGCGCGGTCAGCGCGTGCTCACCCGCGCGATCCAGCGTCACTTGCAGTGCGGTGCTGTCGGCACTGGTAGCCCCGACGATCAGGCCATCGAGCAACCAGGTCACGGGCTCGCGGGTGCCAATGGCCTGCACGCGAAACGTCAGCTTTTTTTGTCCCGGGGTGGGGCGCAGCACGCTGCCCGGCTCGATGCCAGCCACATGCAAGGTGTGACGCCATCCCGTCGACCCGCACGCTGGCGACCACGGCAGGTTCTCGACCGGGCTGCGCATGTCCTTGCCGATCCAGGGCTGCAGCAAGGTGGGCCAGCGGGCGAACTCGGTGCGTTCGAGCTTGACGTGGGCGGGTGCGCAGCCAGGGCGCCAGCGTCGCCCGTGCACCGGATCGACCCAGCCCACGTCAAGCAGGCCTGAGCCTTGCACCCGGTCGGGCAAGGTGGGGGGCGTGGCGCCCTCCAGCGTCCAGGCCGTGCGGCGAACACGGCACTGATCGGCGGGCGTGGCGCTGCTTGAAAGGCCCAGCGGCCAGCAGATGTCGGCGGTGTGCACTTGGGCTGGCACCGTGCGCGGCTTGGTGGCCGTCGGGCCCAGGGCCTTCAGCAGGTCTTTCACCAGTGGGGCCGAGGTGTTGGCACCAAAATGGCCCGGATTGGGCGTGCCATCTGGGCGCCCTACCCACACCCCCACGGTGTAGCGATCGGTGACGCCCACGGCCCAGGCGTCTCTGAAACCGAAGCTGGTGCCGGTTTTCCAGGCGATGCGGTCGCTTGATTCTCTGAACGGTGCATCGGGCCGCCCGCCGTTCTCCAGAATCTCCCGAACAATGAAGGCCGCGCCAGGGCTCATCAAACGTGTTTCCACCAGGGGCGAGTCGGGCGTGAGCCGGGGCTGGCCAGCCACGCCGCCGCGCGCCAAGGCGGTGTAGGCGCCCACCAGTTCTTCCAGCGTGGTGCCCGCGCCGCCCAGGATGATGCTGAGGTTGGGGTCCGCGCCGGAAGGCATCCGAAGCTTGACCCCCGCTTGCCGCAAATGCGCGGCGAAACGAGCGGGGCCAATGCGTTCGAGCAGGTCCACGGCGGGCACGTTGAGTGAGCGTTGCAAGGCATCGCTCACGCTCACGGCACCGCTGAAAGACGCTTGGAAATTACCCGGGGCATAGCCGCCAAAGTTTTGCGGGGCATCGATCAGCAGGCTCTCGGAATGCACCAAACCATCGTCGAGCGCCATCGCGTACAGAAAGGGCTTCAGCGTAGATCCGGGGGAACGCACGCCGCGCACCATGTCCACATGGGCCGAGCGCAGGTTGTCGGTGAAGTCAGCCGATCCCGCGTAGCCGCGAACCGCCAGGCTGTCGTTCTCGACCACCAGCGCCGCGATGGACACCTTGTCGGGCAGGCTGGTCAGTCGGTCCAGCAGGACACGTTCCAGGCTCATTTGAATGCCCGGGTCCAGGTTGCTGCGGATGACGGCGGGCCGGGCGTTTCGCGCATGCCTGTGCTCGCTGCGCAGCCGCTCTGCGGCCAGGGGTGCCAGCCAACGCGCACGCAGCGGAGGCGCGAAGACCCGTTCAAGCCGGGCGTCATTCACGGTCGCGCTGGACCACGCCTGGCTGCTCTCCATGCGCCGCAAGACCTTGTCGCGTGCGGATTGGGCCAGGCCGGGCGCGCGGTCGGGGCGCAGCCTGGAGGGTGTTTGCGGCAAGGCCACCAACAGTGCCGCTTCCGCGGGGCTGAGCTGAGCGCAGCCTTTGCCCAGGTAGGCCCGGCTGGCCATCTCCACCCCTTCCACCTGCCCGCCCATGGGCGCGTGGTTGACATACAGGGCCAGGATCTCTGATTTGCTCAAATGCACTTCCAGCTGGAGGGCACGGGCGATCTGGCGCAACTTGGCGCGCAAGCTGCGCTGTCCGCTCTGCGCCAGGGCTGGGTCGATGATGCGGGCCACTTGCATCGTCAAGGTGGAGCCGCCCGAAACAATTCGCCCATGCCGCCCCCATTGCCAGGCCGCCCGGGCCATGGCCCAGGGATTGACGCCAGGGTGCCAGTAGAACCAGTGGTCTTCGTAGCGCAGCAAGGCTTGCAGGTACAAAGGGGACACCTCTTTCAAGGTGACCTGTTGGCGCAGCGCGCCATCCCGGCTGGGCCAGACGCGCAAGGGCGTGCCATCGTTGGCCACCACCACCAGCGAACCTCCCGAGGCGCCACTGAGGGGCAAGGGGAACAAGCGGTCAAGCAGCCCCAAAGACAGGATCAGCGCGAGTGCCGCCCAGGCTGCCCGCTGGATGCCCAGGCGCCGCCGTGCGCTCATGGCGATTGCCGAGGATCCTGCACGGTGATGTCAGGTTCCGCCTTGCCCACGCCCCGCAATTCGGGTCGGTACATGTCCTCGGCAAAGGTCGCGGGCACCACGAACTTGCCCGGCGTGACCGCGCGCACCAGGTAGAAGAAGTCCTGACGGTTGTTGTCCAGGTCTGCCGCAACGACGAAACGGTCGTCCCTGAACTCGACGTGCTGGATGCGTTTGCTGTCCATCGCGGCCGCCAGGTTAACGCCTTCAACCGCGTAGTCCTTGGCTTGCGTGCCTTGGCTGATGTTCAGGTTCTCGATTTCGAAACCAGCGGGGATGCGGTCGACCACCAGCCCATCCTTGATGTGCTGCTTGGCTTGCACGCGCAGGCGAACAATGAACATCTCGCCCGTCTTGAACTGGCGGGTGGTGATGCTTTTGCCGTCGGTGCTCCACCAACTGCGGTCCAGGACGATGCTGTCGTCGCGGGCGGCCAATGGCTTGACCGGGTAGCCCTGCGAGATGACCTCGACGAACAGCGGTTGGGTGCCGGTGCTGGTCAGGCTGATGCCCCGTTTGAGCGCGGTGACGTCGAAGCTGCGCCGCTCGGTGCCCTTGGCATTGATGGCCTCGGTGCGGTTGCCGACCTTGATGCTGCCTTGCCAAGCCTGGGTTGCATCGCCGCCAGCCGCGCGGGCCGCCAGGAACAAAGCCAGGCGCTCTTGCGTGGAGTAGTACTGCCGTTGGCCGAAGCGACCGACCAATCGCACCAGCAGATTTTCGCGCTGCGGGTGATTGACCTTGTGGCGGACCAGCATGGCATAGGCCAGGGCGGTGTCGCGCACCTCGGAGCCGTAGTCGCCCAGCCAGTCGTACCAGCCCTCTCTGGTCTGCTGAATGCCGTAGCCGAGCCTCATGGCTTCGTCGAAAGCCACCTTGGCGCGGGCTTCATCGCCCATCAGTTTGAGGGCCAGGCCCAGGTGGACCAGGGGGAGGGGTGAGCGCGCATTGCCGCGGTAGTCGTCGTGCAGGGTGCGCAAAGTGGCCAGCGGCGCCTTCTGATCACGCGCCAGGATGTAGCCCTCGTGCGCAGCCTCGGCCAAACGCTGGTGCGCCATGCGAAGTGCCTCGATTTCACGGTAGTCGCGCAGCAGGCCATTGGCATCGCGCGACAGCACGGCAGGTGGCTTGGTCTGCAAGCCAGGCGCCCGTTGGAACTGCTCCAGCAATGAGGCCAGTGCACGCTGGCGCAGCGTGTCCGGCACTGCGAATCCTGCATCTGCGGCATCCTGCAAAAAGCCCGTGGCATAGGCGCTCAACCAGGCCTCATAGGGGCTGCTGGTAGACCACAGGCCAAACCCCCCGGTGGGCTGCTGCATGCCGGCCAAACGAGAGAACGCGGTGTCCAGCCGCTTGGCCCGCTCTTCACGAGACAAGGGGCTCAAACCCACGGCCTTGGCGCCTTCTTCGTCAATGAAGACCAGCGGGTAGGCGCTGCTGGTGGTTTGCTCCAGGCAGCCATAGGGATACATCAACAAGCCCTGCACCACCTCGCGCACATTGATGGGCGGCCGGTTGGAGATGCTGACATCCACCGTGGCAGACCCCGCCCACAGGGCATCCAGCAGCGTGGGTGTCAGGCGGTGGCTGCCTTGTGGGTCGAGCCGCACCCGCTGGACCTCGCGGACCTGGGGCGTGGCGGGCTGCACTTGCAGGGCCGCTTCACGCACCAGGCTGAGCTTGCCCGCCGTGATGGTCAGCTTGATGGGTGCCAGGCCCAAGGCGTCGCTGGCCTCGGCCGTGAGGCGCATCACCGTCCGCTGCTTGTCGGCCAACTTCACCGTGGGTAGCGTGCCGATCAGGCGCACGGGCTGCCCAGCTTCGGCCTTCACCGAGACCTCCTGGGGGGCGCCGCTGAGGTTGGTCACGTCCAAGGCCAGCGTGGCGGTGTCGCCAGGGGCAATGAAGCGTGGCATGGACAATTCGGCCACGATGGGCGCAGCGACCACCATCTCTACCTCGGCGTTGGCATAACTGTCGGCGGTGCTGGCCACGGCCATCAGGCGCAGAGTGCCGTTGAAGTCTGGCAGGGGCAAGGCAATGGTGGCCTCGCCCTGCGCATCGAGCATCACTGGGCCACTGAACAGGTCGACCAGCTTGACCTTGCGGGGCATGCTTTGCGTGTCGCGCTTGCTGGCATCACCGCCAAAGCGCTGCTTGGCCATCGTGCCCTCCATCTTCTCGATCAGCTTGCCGTAAAGGTCAAGCACATCGGCGTCATAGCGGTGTTTGCCAAAGAAAAAATCAGCCGGATCAGGGGTGGCGAAACGGGTGATGTTCAAAATGCCCACATCCACGGCAGACAAGGTGACCATGGCTGGCCCAGCCTTGAAAGGATTGCCCGCAGCATCCGTCAGGCGAACCTTCACAGGCACCTTCACCTCGGGTTGTGTCTTGGCCGGTGCGGTCATCGACAGTTTCAGGGTTCGGGCTTGCCTCGACAAAGGCAGGTGCACCAAACCCAATGCCCGTGCGGGGGTGACGCGGTCACCTTCGCTGCCCGGACGGAAGGTCACCACGCCGATGTACAGGTCATGGCGATTCCAGCTCGGGTCCACCGGGATCTCGATGGTCGTGCCCCGCGTGCTGACCTCGACCCGGCGTTGGTAGAGCACGCGGTCGCCTTCCACCGTGACCAGGGCCTGGCCGTCGTGGGGTGGCGTGATCGTCAGGCGGGCCGCATCGCCAGGCTTGTAGGGCGCGCCCTCCAGCTTCAGCTGGACGCGGTCTGGCCGATTGCCGATGTCGTCAGCATCCTGCGCCCCCCAGCCGGCGTAGAACTTGTAGCGGGCGGTCTGGCCGGTCTCGGCGTCATGAAGCTCCAGGCGATAGCTGCCGTATTGCACGGGCAACGATATTTTCTGGCGTGATTTCAGCGTCACCGTGCGGGCTTCGAGCAGCTCTTCTTCGACGTTGTAGCCGCTGTTCCAGCCCCGGTTGTCGTCGTAACGCCAATACCACTGGCGGTCTTCCCGGATGAGCTTGATCGCAATGGCTTTGGCAGGGACGAACTTGCCAGAAGCATCCGTGCGGATGAGTTCAAACTCGGCCAGCCCACCTTCCTGCGCAACATCGCGGTCGAACAGAGGGCGCAGGCCCACCAGCGTGGGCGCAGGCCACCAGGTGCGCTCCAACGACCGTACCACCGGGCGGCCCCCGGTTTCCAGCAAGCTGAAACTGGCACGCACGTTCATGGGCGATTGCCGACCATCCATCTCCATGGGCACCGAGACTTCCGCATGCCCTTGCTCATCCAGGGCAACCTCGCCCAGGTCCTGACGCTTCTTCACCTTGTCGTCGTTCACATCACCAAAAATGAAACCGGGCCAAGCCTGGGGCAGGGGGTTGCGCAGACGCTCGGTGACGGCGCTGCCCAACAAGCGATTGCCCGCTGCTGGTGCGCCATACAGGTAATCGCCTTCAACCCGCACTGACAGCGAACCGTCGCCTTCCAACGCCTCTTCGGGGGCCTTCAGGTTCAGCTTCATGCGCTCTGGCAAGAACTCCTCGACCTGGAAGGACCACTGCGCATCCGCACGCTTGGCCCCCGGGTCGGTCTTGACCTCAACCAGCCACTTGCCGGTGGGCGCATTGGCGCCCAGCGTCAAAGCCTGCTGGTAGTAGGCCGTGCCTTTGTCTTGAGGCCGAACGATCAAGGTCTGCACCTTCTCGCCATTGGGTTGTTTCAGGGTCAGGGTCAATGGCGCAGGCGCGCCCGCGGCTGTGGTGGGCAGGGGCTTGCCATCCGCATCGCGCGCCAAAATGGACACGTTGAACTGTTCGCCCGGGCGGTAGATGTCGCGTCCCGAATACACGAACAGCGACACATTGCGCGAGGGGTGGCCCGCCACGTCGAACTCCGACAAGTCCAACGCTGGATCGTGCAGTGCCTGCACCGACAACTCCTTGCCGCGCCGAGCCAGCACGGCCCGGGCCTTGCCCAGGCTGCCCTGGAAAACGGCATGGCCATCGCGGTCTGTCTTGGCTTGTGCCATGGCCTTGCCGCTGTCATCAATCACCGAAACGTCGATGCCACTCAGTGCCTCGCCACTCTTGAGCGAGGTGGCGAATGCATCGGTCTGACCCGAATGTCGGCGCACATGCAAGCCAATGTCGGTGACGTAGAAGTACGTCACCTGATAGTCCCAGCCGAAGCGGCCCGGTGCATTCATGACGGCCACATACACGCCTGGCTCTTGAAGCTCCTTGATCTTTTCAACCGGCAGGAAGTTGACATTTCGCCGGTTCTTGCGGGGGTCCGTCGTGAAGCGGCTCATGTACACGCTGGTGGCCGACTCGCGCAACTGGTCCAGGTAGTAGCCCGCCACCGTGCCTTTCAAATGGCTTGATTGCCGGTAGTCGTCGTCTGCGCCGCCCTCGCTTTCGCCCTCATCGTCGCTGCCTTCCTCATGTTCGCGCACCCGACGTCCGCCCACCTGCTCCAGAAACGCGGGCAAGGACTTTTGCTCGATGCGCAGGAATTGCACATCCACTTCCGGTGTGTTCACGCTGACCACCGGCAGGCCGCCGTTTTGCCCGGCGGGCAGCACCACACCTCGGCTGGCAAAGTAGTAGGACTCGGGCATGGCTTCGCTGGTCACCTTGCACTGAACGGCCGCCGGCAACTTTCGTCCCGATTGCGACGCCACGTCGGCCGTCAACTCGATGCGGTAAAGCTTGGCGGGCAGGGCGTAAGGCAGGTACAGAACGCGCGGGTTGTCGCCCAGCACCCAGCGCCCCTTCAATGGGCGCGCCTCATCCTCCGACTCACCCTCGGCGCGCTCAAATGCCTTGATGGACCGAGAAAAATCTTGCGAACGCGCCAGTGGTTGCGTGAACATCACGGCCACCGCAGGGGAGCCATCAAGCATGCGCGGTTTGCAGTCGGCCAGGGTGAACTCCTGAGGGTCGTTCACGGCGACGCTGCTGGCGGTGGCGGGTTTTTGTTTGAGCCACCCATCGACACAGGCCGTGACCAGCACGGACAACACCAGCATCAATGCAAGTCGCAGCCACTTGAGCATGGAAGTCTCCCCTTCAACATTTTTTGACATGAAGTGAGCACTTTACAGGCATGGCGTGAAGCCTGCTAGGCTCTTTGGTAAGTCATTGCCTAGGAGCTTTCGTGCTGGACCTCATCCTTCGACACTGCACCCTGCCTGATGGCCTGGCCGATCAAGACATTGGCATCCAAGGCAGCCAGATCGTGGCCGTGCAGCCCGCGCTGTCCACGCCCGCCGCGCAAGAGATCAACGTGGCCGGACAACTCGTCAGCCCGCCGTTCGTCGATGCCCATTTCCACATGGACTCGACCCTCAGCTACGGCCAACCCCGCATCAACCAATCAGGCACCTTGCTGGAAGGCATCGCCTTGTGGGGCGAGCTCAAGCCCCAGCTCACGCAAGACGCCCTGGTTGAGCGCGCCCTGGCCTATTGCGATTGGGCCGTGGCCAAAGGCCTGCTCGCCATCCGCTCCCACGTCGATGTGTGCGACCCGAAGCTGCTGGCCGTCGAAGCCCTGCTGCACGTGCGCGAACGCGTCAAACCCTACCTCGACCTGCAACTGGTCGCCTTCCCCCAAGACGGCGTCCTGCGGGGCCCCAACGCACTCGTTCAACTGAAGCGCGCCCTCGACATGGGCGTGGACGTGGTCGGCGGCATCCCCCACTACGAACGCACCATGCAGGACGGCGCCGAGTCCGTCCGCCTGCTGTGCGAACTGGCCGCCGAACGGGGCCTGCGCGTGGACATGCACTGCGACGAAACCGATGACCCCATGTCTCGCCACATCGAAACCCTGGCCTTCCATGCGCAACGCCTGGGCTTGCAGGGCAGGGTGGCCGGCTCGCACCTCACCTCCATGCACAGCATGGACAACTACTACGTCAGCAAGCTCCTGCCCCTGATCAAAGAGGCCGGTGTGGCCGCCATCGCCAACCCCCTCATCAACATCACCCTGCAAGGCCGACACGACACCTACCCCAAACGCCGAGGCATGACCCGCGTGCCCGAGCTGCTGGCGCAGGGCATCGATGTGGCCTTTGGCCATGACTGCGTGATGGACCCCTGGTACGGCATGGGCAGCGGCGACATGCTCGAAGTGGCGCACATGGGTTTGCACGTTGCGCAGATGACCAGTCAGGTCGCCATGCGCCAATGCTTCGAGGCCGTCACCAGCACCCCCGCGAAGATCCTCGGTCTGTCAGGCTACGGGCTGGAAGTGGGCTGCAACGCTGACCTGGTCGTCCTGCAAGCCCGCGATCCGGTCGAAGCCATCCGCTTGCGCGCCACCCGCCTGCACGTCATCCGCCAGGGCCGGATCGTGGCCCAAACCCCGCCGAACACCGCCACCTTGACCTTGCCGGGTCGCCCAGGAAGCGTCAGCTTTCTATGCTAAACTTTGACCCCTCACATCAGAGCCCTGGTGGTGAAATTGGTAGACGCGCCGGATTCAAAATCCGGTCCCGAAAGGGGTGCCGGTTCGATTCCGGCCCGGGGCACCAACAATCAAAACCCGCATGCTTGACCAAGCATGGCGGGTTTTTTGTTGCCTGCCACAATACCGGTTCAATGCACACCGCTGAACCTGTTTGACACGATGAACTACCCCACGCTCGAAGACGTCATTGGCAAGACCCCCATGGTCCGCCTGCAACGCATTCCCGGCGCCGACAACGACGCGCGCGGCAACGTCATCCTCGCCAAGCTGGAAGGCAACAACCCCGCCGGTTCCGTCAAAGACCGCCCCGCCATCAGCATGATCCGCCGCGCCGAAGAACGCGGCCAGATCAAGCCCGGCGACACCCTGATCGAAGCCACCTCAGGCAACACCGGCATCGCCCTGGCCATGGCCGCAGCCATCCGGGGTTACCGCATGATTTTGATCATGCCGGAAGACCTCAGCGTGGAGCGCGCCCAGACCATGAAGGCCTTCGGCGCCGAACTGATCCTCACGCCCAAAAGCGGCGGCATGGAATACGCGCGTGACCTGGCCGGCCAGATGGTGCGCGACGGCAAAGGCCTGGTGCTCGACCAATTCGCCAACGAAGACAACCCCCGCATCCATTACGAAACCACCGGCCCCGAAATTTGGGCCGACACGCAAGGCGAAGTCACCCACTTCGTCAGCGCCATGGGCACCACCGGCACCATCACCGGCGTCTCACATTTCCTCAAGGAGAAGAACCCGGCCGTGCGCATCGTCGGTGCCCAGCCCAGCGAAGGATCGCGCATTCCGGGCATCCGCAAATGGCCCGAGGCCTACCTGCCCAAGATTTACCAGCCCAGCCGGGTCGATGACATCATCCACGTCAGCCAGCTTGACGCCGAAGACATGGCCCGCCGGCTGGCCCGCGAAGAAGGCCTGTTTGGCGGCATCTCTGCAGCCGGCGCCTGCTGGGTGGCCCTGCAACTGGCGCAAACCGTGAGCAACGCCACCATCGTGTTCGTGGTTTGCGACCGCGGCGACCGTTATCTCTCCACCGGCGTGTTCCCCGCCTGAGGTACCATTCATTCATGGACATCAACAAGGAACTTGACGCCCGAGGCCTGACCTGCCCGCTGCCCATCCTCAAGGCCAAAAAGGCTTTGTCGGACATGCACAGTGGTGAGGTGCTCAAGGTCTCGGCCACCGACCCCGGTTCGGTGCGCGACTTCCAGGCCTTTGCCCGCCAGACTGGCAACGATCTGGTTGACCAGCAGACCAAGCGCAACGGCGACCAAGAGGAATACACCCACTTCCTGCGCCGCCGCTGAGCCCAGCGCTGGTTAAAGCAGCAACTCGGGCCCTGAAGGTGGATTCAACCCGAGGTGCTTGAACGCCGACGCCGTGGCCATGCGCCCGCGCGGCGTGCGTTGCAAAAAGCCTTGCTGGATCAGGTAGGGCTCAATCACATCCTCGATCGTTTCCCGCTCTTCGCCAATGGCTGCCGCCAGGTTGTCCAGGCCCACCGGCCCGCCATCAAAACGGTGGATGATCGCCTCCAGCAGTTTGCGGTCCATCACGTCCAGGCCCAACGGGTCCACATCCAGCATCGCCAAGGCCAAGTCGGCCACCTGGCGGGTGATGCGGCCATCGCCCTTCACCTCGGCATAGTCTCGCACCCGGCGCAGCAGGCGGTTGGCGATGCGCGGCGTGCCCCGTGAGCGGCGCGCCAACTCCAGCGCGCCTTGTTCATCGATGGGCGCATTCAACAACTTGGCCGATCGCGTCACGATGCGCTGCAGTTCTTCGGCGGTGTAGAACTCCAGGCGCGCCACGATCCCGAAACGGTCCCTCAGTGGATTGGTCAGCATGCCCGCCCGCGTCGTTGCCCCCACCAGGGTGAAAGGTTGCAAGTCCAGCTTGATCGAGCGCGCCGCCGGACCATCGCCGATCATGATGTCGATCTGGTAGTCCTCCAGCGCGGGGTAGAGGATTTCCTCGACGACCGGGCTCAAGCGGTGGATCTCGTCGATGAACAGCACATCGTGCCGCTCCAGATTGGTCAGGATGGCGGCCAGATCCTTGGGCTTTTCCAGCACAGGCCCCGAGGTCTGGCGCAGGTTCACGCCCAACTCGGTCGCGATGATGTGGCTGAGCGTGGTCTTGCCCAGCCCTGGCGGGCCGAACAGCAACACATGGTCCAGTGCTTCACCCCGCTTGCGCGCCGCGCCAATGAAAATCTCCAGTTGCTCGCGTGCCTTGGTCTGGCCCACGTACTCATGCAAATCCTTGGGGCGCAATGCACGCTCCAGCGCCTCTTCATGGGGGGTGGTCACTCCCGCAGCGACCACCCTGGGGGCATCGAACGCGGGGGCGGTTGGGGGCTTGGGACGTGCCGAACTTCCGAAGTCATCGGTTTGAATGCTCATGGGCACCGATTATCCGGCTTCTTGGGTGTGTTGCCTTTGAGCAACGATAGGCCGATTGGATTGGGGTTTATGACAACCCTGTCATCACGCCAATCGCAAAAGTCTGTTGCAATTCGTTCAGTTTCGGCGGGCTGCTGTTGGGCACCGTCGCTGAGGCCTCTGGTTCAACTTTGGAGAATTCAATGAAAAAGACTTTGCTGGCAATCGCTGCTCTGGCTGCTACCTCGGGCGCTTTCGCCCAATCTTCCGTCACCATGTACGGCGTGGTCGATGTTTCGATCGAAAACGTCAAGGGCGACAAGGGCGTGACGCGCGTCTCTTCTGACAACCTGGCCACCTCGCGCTTGGGTTTCAAGGGCTCTGAAGACCTGGGTGGCGGTATGCGCGCCAACTTCGCCCTGGAAACCGCTGTCAAGGCTGACACGGGTGCCAACGGTGGCGGCACGACTCGCTTCTTTGACCGCGCTGCTTGGGTTGGCCTGCAAGGTGGTTTTGGCGAACTGCGCCTGGGTCGCATCGATTCGTCGATCGGCGCATTGGCTGGTGACACCAAGGTTTTGGGTGCTCAAACCTACGATGACTTCAAGATCGCCAAGACCCGCGCTGGCGACACGTATCGTCGCGTTGACAACGCTATCACTTACGTGTTGCCCACTTTCTTGCCAGGCCTGTCGGCTCAATTGCAGTACAGCACTGCTGGCAACTCCGCGACCGCCAACAACGCAGAAGCGACTTCTGGCTCTGACATTGGCAAGTCCTACGGCTTGAACGTTAAGTATTTGGCAGGACCTTTCTTCGCTGGCTTGGGCTACCTCTCAGCCAAGGACGAAACTGGTTTGATCACAGCCAATGCAGGCGACAAGGCCAACGCAACCTTGGTCTACGCTGGCTATGACTTCGGCGTGCTCAAGTTGACAGGTTACTACGACACCGAAAGCCAAGTTACTGGCGCTGATCGTCTGAGCCTTGCCGGTATTCGTATTGGCGTGCCTATCACTGAGAACTTCAGTGTGCAGGCCAGCTTGTCTCAAGCCAGCAACGTGGCCAACGCTGTTTCCAACAGCGATCATGACGATGCCACCATCGCTTCGATCAAGGCTGTGTACAACCTGTCCAAGCGCACTTCGGTGTATGGCTTGGTGACTAACGTGAACAACGAGTCGCTGTCTCAGTTGGGTGTTGATGCGACTGCCGTCGCTATTGCCGCGGGCAAAAGCTCGCGTGCTATCGCCTTCGGCATCGCTCACGCCTTCTGATCCAGGTTAGTTGATCTCGTTCAAAGGGGCTTCGGCCCCTTTTTTCATGCCCATGCTGCAAACCATTGCAGAAGGAATGTTGTCGTTTTGCGACACCTAGCGCAAACCTCTAAATCACCGGCGGTTGGTTGGGCAACAATCTCAGACGACCCCCGGTTCAGGGGGATATCTAGGAGATCTCCATGCAAAAGAACGTTCTGACCAAAGCCGTCGCGGTGGCTCTGGCAACCCTGGGTGCTGGTAGCGCCATGGCTCAATCCAGCGTCACCCTTTATGGCCACGCAGACATCAGCGTTGATCATGTCAGCAAGACTGCCGGCGTCCGCTTGATTCCTCTCGACCCCGCCACGCAGGGTGTCAAGTCCAGTGTGACGCGCGTGTCCCCCAGCGGCACTTCGCAAACGTCGTTCGGCTTCAAGGGCACTGAGGTCTTGGGTGATGGTTACTCTGCAGGATTTGTCCTGGAAGGCCAACTGGGCCATGACACCGGCGCTTTGGGGCAAGATGGCCGCATATTTGGCCGCCAAAGCTATGTGGGTTTGACCACGCCATTCGGCGAAGTGCGCCTGGGCCGCCAATACGCGCCCATTTTCTATTCCACAGCTTTTGTGACCGGTGAGCGCTTTGGTGCGACTGACCTGTTCACCGAAGGTGGTGCCACCAACAACTTGCAAGTTCGCCAAGACAACCAGATCAGCTACTGGCTCAAAGCTGGTGGGTTTACCGGCTCCGTCGCTTACTCGCCCAATGCTGGTTCATTGAGCACGATTTCTGCAGCACGTGGTGGTCAGGTCAATGGCAATGTGGGTGGCATCTTGGGCAATGCTTCCAGTGGCACGGAAAGCACCACAAACAAAACCGGTCGTGCAGCGGGCGCCTTCGGTAACATGGCTTTCAATGAAGCCTTCAACATGACCTTGGGCTACCATCAAAACGAATTCGATGGTGCGCGCTTTGGTGTGTACAACGCAGCCAGCCCCAACGCATTGATTGCAACGTCTGCCTTCATTCTTGACAAGTACCAAGCCGCCAACATTGGCGCCAAGTATGTGATGCCAGGTTCCGGCATCATGTTTGACGCAGCCCTTGGTCAAGGCGTGTATGGTTTTGATAACAGCGATGACTTGAAGCTGCAGTTCATGGTCATCGGTACCCGTGTTCCTGTCGGCCAATGGACCCTGTCTGCCCAAGTGTCGCAGATCAAGTTCAAGAACTTCACCAAAGGCAAGGACACTGGCGTGATGCTGGGTGCTGAGTACGCCTTGTCCAAGCGTACATCGTTGTACACCCGCGCTGTGCAGGTGCGAGATGACGAGGGTACTGCCGCCAGCATGGGCATTGCTGCCCCGGTCGTTGGTGGCCCCGATGTCATTGCCACGGCAGTGGGTTTCCGCGAAACGCCTCTGTTTGCTGGTGCCAACATCAACCCCGGCGGCAAGTCCACGTATTTTGGCGTTGGCATTCGCCACAGCTTCTGATCGATTCCCTTCGTTCGGCCAAATTAGAACCGCCCCTCGGGGCGGTTTTTTCATTTGGAGCCTCCCCAGACGCAGTTACTTGATCAGCCGCTCCTGCTCGAACAGGCTCTTCACTGCTTCCCGCTCCCGAATCACCCAAACCTGGTCCCCATCCACCATCAACTCAGCCGCCCTTCCACGCGTGTTGTAGTTGCTGGCCATGGTCATGCCATAAGCACCCGCCGACAACACCGCCAACACATCACCGGCTTGCACGGCCAATGTGCGGTCACGGCCCAGCCAGTCACCTGATTCGCAGACCGGCCCGACCACATCCCAAACATGCGAGGCAGTCTCAGCGCGCGTCTGAACATTGACGATGCCCATGTAGGCCTCGTACAGCGCGGGGCGCATCAGGTCATTCATGGCGGCATCCACCACGCAGAAGTTTTTTTGTTCACCCGGCTTGAGGAACAAGACCTCGGTCAGCAGCACACCCGCGTTGCCCACGAGCGAGCGGCCTGGCTCAAACAGGAGTTCCCGGTGTCCGTGGCCGCGGGCATCGATCTTCGCCAGCAACTGGCCAATCAGTACATCCGCCGCAGGTGGCGTTTCATCCGTGTACGTGATGCCCAAGCCACCACCCAGGTCCATGTGGTGAATGGACACGCCGACCGATTCAATGGCCTCGATCAGGTCTAGCACGCGATCCAGCGCATCCAGGTAGGGTGCCACTTCCGTGATTTGTGAGCCGATGTGGCAATCAATGCCCACCACGTCCAGGCCCGGTAGCGCGGCTGCACGCTGGTAAGTGGCCACGGCTTCCTCATGGGCAATGCCAAACTTGTTGCCTTTCAGGCCCGTCGAGATGTAGGGGTGTGTGCCCGCATCCACATCCGGGTTCACACGCAGGCTCACCCGCGCCTGGCGGCCCAGTCCGCTGGCCACTTCTGACAAGACCTCCAATTCGGCCGTGCTTTCAACGTTGAAGCAGCGCACGCCAGCCTCAATGCCGAGTTTCATTTCCGAGCGGGTTTTGCCCACGCCCGAAAACACCACCTTGCCAGGATCGCCTCCGGCGGCCAGCACCCGTGCCAGTTCACCCGCCGAGACAATGTCAAAACCACACCCTGCCTCGGCAAAGGTTTGCAGCACGGCCAAATTGGAGTTGGCCTTGATGGCGTAGCACACCAGGTGAGCCCGGCCCTTCAGCGCCTTTTGATACGGTGCCAGCGCGGCCAGCATGGCGCGGCGCGAATACACGTACAGGGGGCTGCCATGCTCGCGCACCAGCTCGCTCAGCTTGAGGTCGTCTAAAAACAGATCAGGGCCACGGTAGGCCAGAAAGGGGGAGCCGGGCAGTGTCATGGTGTGGGCTTGGCCTTGGTGCCAGAGGATGCAGAGGGGGCGCTTTGGTCGGGCGAGGGCAGGTACAAGGGGCCTTTTTGGCCGCAGGCGCCAAGCAGCAAAATGCCCAGCAAGGCGAGCACGGGCAGGGGTTTTGCGATGCTGCCTAAAATCAGAGACTGTTTCTTCATGCCGACATTCTAAGGATTCCTCGATGGACGCCCTCAACACGCCTTCAGGTCTGACCGATGCGCAGTACAACGATGCCATTCAGGCCGTGCTGACGCGCATCGAAACCAAGGTGGATCGCTGGCTGGAGGGTGATGTCGCGGACATCGATTCCGCACGATCTGGCGGCATGCTGACGCTGACCTTGCCCAATCGCACTCAACTCATCGTCAACGCCCAGCCGCCCTTGCAGGAGTTGTGGCTGGCCGCCAAGCGCGGCGGTTTTCACTTTCGCCACGCGGGTGAGGGCCGGTGGCTGGATACCCGCTCAGGCGAGGAATTCTTTGCGCTGTTGTCGGCCTGTGCCAGCGAACAAGCCAGCGTGCCCCTGAGCTTCTGAGTTGCTCACTGGGGTTTGCCGTTGCCGAACATGTCCAGGATGTCTTTCTTTTCGTCAGGGGAGGTCGGTTCGGGTGCGGCCGGGGCCAGATCTTCTGGTTCGGCGGCCAATTCACGAACACCGGTGCCTGAGGTGTATTCCTCGTAGAACCATTCGCCGCCGATGTTCACCATGCCATCAGGTTGCGAAGGTTCTTCGACCGGCACGCCGCGCAGGGCCGTGCCCATGTAGTCGATCCAGATGGGCAAGGCCAGGCCGCCGCCCGTTTCCTTGTCGCCCAGTTTGCGCGGCTGGTCGTGGCCAATCCATACCACGGACACCGTGTGGGCCGTGTAGCCCGCGAACCAGGCGTCCATCGAGTCATTGGTGGTGCCGGTCTTGCCGTACAAATCGGGGCGCTTCAGGGTGGCCTGGGCCTTGGCCGCCGTGCCCGACCGAGTCACCTCTTGCAGCAGGCTGCTCATCATGAAGGCGTTGCGTGCATCGATCGCACGCATCGATTCGTTCAGCACGGCAGGGCGGTACTGGGCCAGCGCGTGGCCCCGAGAGTCGGTCACTTTCAGCACCAGCATGGGGTTGACGCGGTAGCCGCCATTGGCGAACACCGCATAGCCGTCGGCCATCTGCATCGGCGTGACCGAACCGGCACCCAGGGCCATGGTCAGGTAAGCCGGGTGCTTGTCGGCATCGAACCCAAAACGGGTGACCCAGTCCTGCGCATACTTGGTGCCGATGGAGCGCAGCACCCGGATCGAGATCATGTTTTTTGATTTGGCCAGGCCGCGGCGCAAGGTCATGGGGCCTTCGAACTTGCCGTCGTAGTTTTTGGGTTCCCAGGGCTGACCTCCGGTGACGCCGGCGTCAAAAAACAAGGGGGCGTCGTTGACGGTGGTGGCGGGGGTGAATCCTTTTTCCAGAGCGGCCGAGTAAATGAATGGCTTGAAGCTCGAGCCCGGCTGGCGCCATGCCTGAGTGACATGGTTGAACTTGTTGCGGCCAAAGTCGAAGCCGCCGACCATGGCCTTGATCAGGCCGGTGGTGGGATCCATTGAAACAAAGGCGCCTTCAACCTCCGGCAGTTGCACCACCGTCCATTGCTCCGAGGCGTTTTGCATCAAACGCACCACGGCACCACGGCGGATTTGCACCTTGGGGTTGGCTTTGTCGTTCAGGGCATTGCCCACGGCGCGCAGACCTTCTGGGCCAATGGTGATCTGCTCACCGGATTGCAAGGCCACCACCAATTTCTTGGGCTCAGCTGACATCACGACGCCTGCATGGATGGCCTCGCTGTCCGGGTGCTCTTCCAGGGCTTCAGCCACGCGGACATCCACTTGCTTGGGGTCGGCCGGTAAATCGATGTAGGCCTCTGGGCCACGCCACGCCTGGCGGCGGTCAAAATCCATCAAACCTTTGCGCAGGGCCTTGTAGGCGGCGATCTGCTCAGGCATGCGAACGGAGGTGTAGACGTTCAAGCCTCGCGTGTACGCGTCGGGACCGTACTGCTCGTGCATGAGGGCGCGTGCGGCCTCTGCCGCGTACTCGGCGTGCGCGGACACGGGGGCCTTGGTTCGGTAGGCCAGCTCCTCGTCCTTGGCTTCATCCCGTTGTTCCTGGGTGATGAAGCCGTTGTCGAACATGCGGTCGATGATGTACTGCTGGCGAAGCGTCGCGCGCTTGGGGTTGCGAACCGGGTTGTAGGCGGATGGCGCTTTGGGCAGGCCGGCCAGCATGGCGGCTTCTGCCACCGTGATGTCCTTGATGGGTTTCCCAAAATAGGTGTCGCAGGCGGCGGAAAAGCCATAGGCGCGCTGCCCCAGGTAAATCTGATTCATGTAGAGCTCCAGGATCTGGTCCTTGCTCAACAGGCTTTCGATCTTCAAGGCCAGCAGCATCTCGTAGATTTTGCGAGTGAAGGTTTTTTCGGTGGGCAGGTAGAAATTGCGGGCCACCTGCATGGTGATGGTTGATGCCCCTTGGCTGCGAGCTTCACCAAAATTGGCCAGGCCTGCGCGCAGCACGCCGATGTAGTCCACGCCTCCATGTTTGTAAAAACGAGCGTCTTCAATCGCCAAAACTGCTTCCCGCATGACTTTGGGAATTTGTTTGATGGGCAGAAAATCACGCTTTTCTTCGCCAAACTCTCCAATTAGCACGTTATCTGCCGAATAAACGCGCATCGGCATTTTGGGCTGGTAGTCAGATAAACCGCCAACCTCGGGTAATTGAGGGTATGCGACCGCCAGCCCGATGCCTGCCAGCAAAGCGCCACCCAAAGCCGCCGCCAGCCCAAGTCCAATCAGGGCAAGTAGAGGTTTGACAAGCCAGGTTGCCCACCAGGGGCTGGGTCGGGAAGGGGCTTTGGAAGAAACGGAATCGCTCATGGAGGCAGGCCTGTGACACTGCCCGGATTATAAGAACGCGAGAAGCTGGAACCTCTGTACACCATGGCACACTTTGAGTTGATTCACATCTTGGTCGGATTTGCAACTGTCTGTAAGGCGTGTGCATATCGCAACGTGCTTGGGATTTGCCCTGCTTTAACTTCGTTCAAACACAAAACCTTTACTGATAGCATTGAAGTGGTTTATTAACATTCCAGCACCGTTGTCGGTGCGTGGGGGACGGTGTGAGCTTTCTTGACACGCTCTTGGGCCGCAAGCATCCGCCAATGATTGGACTGGACATCAGTTCATCAAGCGTGAAGCTGGTCGAGCTAAGCCAGACACAGTCTGGCGAATACATCCTGGAACGATTTGCCTCCGAGCCCTTCGAGAAGGGCTGGATCGCCGACGGTCAAATCGAAAAATTCGACGAGGTCGCGGAAGCCGTGCGCAAGGTCGTCGTCAAAAGCGGCACCCGCACCAAGCACGTGGCCATGGCGATGCCGCAGTCGGCCGTCATCACGAAAAAAATCATGTTGCCGGCGGGCCTGCGCGAAGAAGAAATGGAAATGCAGGTGGAGGCCGAGGCCAACCAATACATTCCGTTCTCTCTCGACGAAGTCAGCCTGGATTTCTGCGTGGTCGGGCCCAGCCCGACATCGGCGGGTGATGTCGAGGTCATGATCGCCGCGTCTCGCAAAGACCGTGTGCAGGATCGTCAAGGCCTGGCCGAATCGGCGGGTCTGAAACCGGCCATCCTGGACATCGAGTCATATGCTTCGCGCTTGGCCGTGCAGCGCCTGGTTGAAAACTTGCCCGGCGAGGGCAAGGATGCCTTGGTGGCCTTGTTTGAAATCGGGGCAGAGAACACCAGCTTGAAGGTCTTGCGCGACAACGAGTTGCTGTACGACCGTGACCAGGCATTTGGTGGCGCGCAGTTGACGCAACTCATCTCGCGCCAGTACGGTTTTTCGTTTGAAGAAGCCGAGACCAAGAAGCTGGCGGGTGACCTGCCTGAAGATTTTCAAAGCACGATCCTGGGCCCCTTTGTGGACAGCCTGTCGCAAGAAATTGGCCGAGCCTTGCAGTATTTCTTCACCAGCACACCGCACCACAAGGTGCACTACGTGATGCTGGCCGGCGGCACAGCTTCCTTGCCTGGTCTGAAGGACAGGGTGACCGAGTTGACAGGTTTTGCCTCCATGGTCGTCAACCCCTTCGATGGCATGAAGCTGGGCTCTGCTATCCGCGAAAGCAAACTTCGCCGTGAAGCACCGTCTTACCTCACGGCGTGTGGATTGGCCATGCGGAGGTTCCTCGCATGATTTTGATCAACCTACTGCCTCATCGTGAGGAAAAGCGAAAGCTGCGCAAGCAGGCTTTCTTTGTGGGCCTGGGCCTGTCCGTGGTCGCTGGCGCCGTCTTGGTCGCTTTGGGCTACGCGGTTCAGCAGCAAATGATTGCTGCTCAGCAGGCACGCAACGAGTTCCTCAGTGCGGAGATCCACAAGCTTGAAGAAGACATCAAGGACGTCTCCGGTTTGAAGGCGGAGATCGAGTCCCTGAAGGCTCGCCAAAAGGCCGTGGAAGACTTGCAAATCGACCGGAACATGCCGGTGCACTTGCTCAATGAGTTGGTTCGCCAGACGCCGGAAGGCATCTACCTTAAAACCATCAAGCAAGATGGTCAAACGGTGATGGTGTCCGGCATTGCCCAGACCAATGAGCGGGTGTCCGAGTTCCTTCGCAACACCGCCTACAAGTCCGAGTGGCTTGAAAAGCCCGAACTGCAGGAAATCAAAGCCTCGGCACAGCAGACGAAGGACGTGCGCGAGCCCAAGCGCTTGTTCGACTTCTCCATTCGCCTGAGTCTGAAGCGTCCACAGGATGTCTCGCCAGCTGCTTCGGCGGCATCGGGTGCGTCAGCACCGAGTCCGGCTGCCTCCGCGGCCCCGAAGTCTTGAGGCGGGCACATCATGGCGAACCCAAATTTCAACATTGACTTCAGCGCCTGGTTTTCCGATGCGCAGGATCAGTTCCGGGGGCTCAATCCCAACGAACCTGGTCAGTGGCCGATCCTGCCAAAACTGGCCGTTTTTCTGCTCGCTGCCGTTGTGGTCCTGGTACTTGGCTGGTTCGGCTTGCTCCAAAGCCAAGACGAGGCACTGACCGCCGAGCGGGACAAGGAGCCTGCACTCAAGCAGGAGTTCCGCAGCAAGCTGGCGCAGGCCATCAATCTGAATGAGTTGCGCAAGCAACGCACGCAGGTCCAGGAATACGTGACGCAGCTTGAAAAGCAACTGCCCGGCAAGGCCGAAATGGATGCCTTGTTGTCTGACATCAACCAGGCGGGCCTGGGCCGTGGTCTGGAGTTTGAGTTGTTTCGTCCCGGACAGGTGTCCGTCAAGGACTACTACGCCGAGCTGCCGATCTCGATCCGCGTGACGGGCCGATACCACGACATCGGCGCCTTCACCGCCGACATCGCCAACCTTTCTCGGATCGTGACGTTGCACAACTTGACGATTGGCGCCCCCGCCGCCGCAACCCCTGGTTCTGGTGGCGCCCTGTTCATGGAAGCCACGGCTCGGACTTACCGTTACCTTGATCCCGCCGAGGTGGAAGCTCAGCGCGTCGACAAGGCCAAAGCCAACAAAGGGGACAAGAAATGACCTGTCGCCCTCACCTGGCCTTGGTGGCCTTGACCGCGATGACTCTGCTGGCGGGCTGCGCATCCGAACAGGATGAATTGAAAGCCTGGATGGACCAGCAGCGGCATGAAGTGCAGCCCAGTGTGCCGCCGCTCAAGCCACCGCAAAAGTTCAACCCTCGCGCTTATGTTGGTGCGGATGGCGTGGAGCCCTTCAGCACTCAAAAGCTGACAGTGGCCCTCAAGCAAGAAGCCCGTCAGCCGAACTCTGCCATTTCTGCTGAATTGAACCGCCGCAAAGAGCCTTTGGAAGCCTATCCCCTGGATTCCATGAGCATGGTGGGCAGCGTGAATCGTAAAGGTGCTCCTTATGCACTGCTCAGGGTCGATAACCTGCTTTATCAAGTCAAGGCCGGGGATTACCTTGGCCAGAACTACGGAAAGATCATGAAGATCACCGAGACCGAAATCGAGTTGCGTGAAATCGTTCAGGACGCCGCAGGCGAATGGACTGAACGCCCGACCACGCTGCAACTCCAGGAGACCGCGCGATGAAACACATGCAGGAGAAATTGACTATGAAACCGTGGCGCGTCTTGCTGGCTGGGCTGTCGCTGGCTTTGGTGTCTCCCATGACCTGGGCCGCAGCGGCCATTCAATCGATCACCAGTAGCCAACAGGCTGGCTCTGATGTGGTTCGCATTGAGTTGTCCGAGCCTTTGGCCTTGGTGCCCGCTGGCTTTGTCGTTCAGGCCCCGCCTCGCATTGCCATCGATTTGCCGGGTGTGACCAGTGCTCTGGGTCGCAACATGGTGGACCTCAACCAAGGCAATCTGCGCACCGTGAATGTGGCCCAAGCCGGAGAGCGTACCCGTCTGGTTTTGAACTTGCGTCAGCCCACCACGTACAGGGCGCAGTTGCAGGGCAAAACCCTGATCCTGGTGCTCGACCCGTCGCCTGCGTCGTCCCCCGCTCCAGTGACCGAAGCCAAGACTGGCACGGCCACCTCGCCAGAGACCGTGCATTTCGCTGAAGCCAAGAATGCGTCGCCATTGGCCCTCAAGGACATCGACTTCCGCCGCGGCCAGGATGGTGCAGGCCGGGTGGTCGTGGACCTGCCCAACAACCAAGTTGGCGTGGACATCAAGCAGCAGGGCCAAAACCTGGTGGTTGAATTTGTGCGCGCCAGTCTGCCTGAGCGTCTGAAGCGCCGCTTTGACGTGGCAGATTTTGGCACCCCGGTGCAAACCGTCAGCGCCACACAGGTCGGCGAGCGCGTCAAGCTGCTCGTGGACGCCCGTGGTGATTGGGAGCATTCGGCCTACCAAAGCGACAACCAGTTCGTGTTGGAAGTTCGTCGGCGCAAGATTGATCCGAACAAGCTGACCCAAGGGCCAGGCTATTCAGGTGAAAAGCTGTCCCTGAATTTCCAGAACATCGAAGTGCGTGCCTTGCTGCAGGTCATTGCCGATTTCACCAACTTCAACGTGGTGACCAGTGACACCGTCACGGGCAATGTGACCTTGCGCTTGAAGGATGTGCCTTGGGATCAGGCTTTGGACATCATCTTGCAGGCCAAAGGCCTGGGTGTTCGCAAGAGCGGCAATGTGCTGTGGATTGCGCCCAAGGATGAAATCAACGCCAAGGAAAAGCTGGACCTGGAAGCCAAGGCTCAAGTGGCGGCCCTGGAGCCCCTGCGCACGCAGTCCTTCCAGCTCAATTACACCAAGGCGGAAGAAATCGCCAAGGGTTTGACGGGAACTCAATCTGGCAGCGGCTCTGGTGGCGGCGGTAGCACGACCACCAAGATCCTTTCGCCGCGTGGCAGTGTCATCTACGAGACCCGCACCAATCAGCTCTTCGTCAATGACATCCCATCCAAATTGGAAGAAATTCAGCAGCTGATCAGCAAGATTGACATCCCAGTCCGCCAAGTGTTGATCGAGGCTCGAATCGTGGAAGCCGACGACAGCTTTGGTCGGTCATTGGGTGTGAAGCTGGGGGCAGCGAATACCCGAGGCGGCTCCTATGGCACGGGCAAAATAGGCTCAGTGGTCACGGGCAGCTATCTGGGCGCAGGTCGTTTGAGTGGGCAGGTCTCTGACGAGGTGGATTTCATCCCCAACTCGCAATTCTTGAGCCTCCCAGCCACCGCTCTGAATGGTTTCAACCCGGCTACCTTGGGCATTTCCTTGTTCAACTCGGGCGGTACACGTTTCTTGAACCTGGAGTTGTCTGCGCTGGAAGCTGACGGCCGCGGCAAGATCGTCTCCAGTCCTCGGGTCATCACCGCTGACCAAGTGAAGGCGTTGATCGAGCAAGGTACCGAGTTGCCTTATCAAACGGCAACCTCCAGCGGCGCGACCGCCATTTCTTTCCGCAAGGCCAACCTCAAGCTGGAAGTGACGCCGCAGATCACCCCTGAAGGCAGCATCATCCTGGATGTCGACGTCAACAAGGACAGCGTGGGCCAAGTGACGACCGCGGGCTATGCCATCGACACCAAGCACGTGCAAACTCAGGTCTTGGTCGAGAACGGCGGCACGGTGGTGATCGGTGGCATTTTCTTGCAACAAGAAACCAACAACGAGCAGAAAGTGCCCGTGCTTGGCGACATCCCTTACCTGGGTGTGTTGTTCAAGAACACGGCAAGGCAATCCAAGCGTTCTGAACTGCTGATCTTCTTGACGCCCAAAGTGGTCTCCGAGAAGGGCGCTTTGCGCTGAGCGAGAATTTTGGATGCCGTGATTGCACTCGTGGGGCTGCCGGGTGGTGGTAAATCCACCGTCGGGCGGCAACTGGCCAAGCGGATCAAGGCTCGTTTCATCGATTCAGACGCTGTGCTGGAAGAGCGGATCGGCATGCCGATCCGCTTGTTTTTCGAGCAGCATGGTGAGTGCCTCTTTCGTGATCATGAAGAAGCGGTCATCGATGAGTTGACGAGTCAGGCCACCGCAGGGGCGCCCCTGGTGATCGCCACCGGCGGTGGCGTGGTACTGCGTCCGGCCAACCGCCAGCACCTCAGAGAGAGGGCGACGGTGATATACCTGCGCTCAACGCCTGAAGAATTGTTTCGGCGTTTGAGGCATGACACGCAAAGGCCGCTGCTGCAGGTCAAGGACCCAATGGCCAGATTGCGTGAGCTTTATGAACAGCGCCATCCTCTGTATGAGGAGACCGCGCACCATTGCATCGACACTGGGCGCCCCTCGGTCGGCGCGCTGGTGAACATGATTGTGACGGAGCTGGGCTTGGCGGAGCTGAGTCCGCCGGAGGCTTGAGCCGTCAGTCCAGCTGGAGCTGTTTCAGGTATTGCTTGAGCCAAGGGCCGACTTGGCTGTGTTGCAAGCCCAGTTCAATGTTGGCCTCCAGAAAGCCTTCCTTGCTGCCGCAGTCATAGCGCTTGCCCTGGTATTGAAAGGCAAAGACCTTCTCTCGGCGCAACAAACCCGCGATACCGTCGGTGAGCTGAATCTCATTGCCCACGCCCCGAGGTTGCGAGCGGATTTGCTCAAAAATACCGGGTGTCAGGATGTAGCGACCGGCCACGCCCAGGCGTGAAGGCGCTTGTTCAGGGCTTGGTTTCTCGACAATGCGCGACACATCCATCAGGTTTGGGTTGACCTGGGTGCCCGCCACGATGCCGTAGCGTTTGGTTTGTTCCTGCGGAACTTCTTGCACAGCCAGGATGGACGAACGCCATTGTTCGAATTGCTCAACCATCTGGCGCAGCACGGGCGTGTCGCCCACCATCAAGTCGTCGGCCAGCAGGACAGCGAAGGGTTCGCCTCGGACCAACCGTTCACCGCACAGCACCGCGTGCCCCAGCCCCAAGCTTTTGGGTTGGCGGACGAACACGCACTCCATGTCGGCGGGCTTGATGGATTGAACGACGTTCAGCAGTTCAAGCTTGCCCGCCTGCTCCAGTTCATATTCCAGTTCAAATGCGGTGTCGAAATGGTCTTCGATGGGGCGTTTGTGCCGTCCAGTCACGAAGATCATTTCTCGGATACCAGCCTCGTAGGCCTCTTCAACCGCGTATTGAATCAGCGGTTTGTCCACCACGGGCAGCATTTCCTTGGGCTGCGCCTTGGTGGCGGGCAAGAACCGGGTGCCCAGTCCGGCGACCGGGAATATGGCCTTGGTGATTTGCATTTTCTGGATTCCTCAGTGCAGCGCTCATTGTTGTCAGCCATGGAGCATTTTTCACTTGGATAGTTCCCTCATCCAGGGATCACCCTAGCCGTTGGAACTGTTCACGCACCCTTTCCAGTGTGGCGGTGAAGTCGGACAAGCGTTGCTTCTCCTGTTCGACCACGGCGGCTGGTGCGCGGGCCACGAAGCTTTCGTTGCTCAATTTGCCGTGAACCTTGGCGATCTCACCCTCCAGGCGCTGGATTTCCTTGTCCAGGCGCTTGCGCTCGGCTTCAACATCGATTTCAACGTGCAGGGCCAGGCGGATTTCACCTTGCACCGCCACGGGGGCCAGGCTGGTGGCCTTGGTGAATGCCGATTCGTCCAACACCTTGACCTCGCTGAGCTTGGCCAAGGCCTTGATCAGCGGTGCGGCCTGGGTGACGAAGGCGGTGTCGCCCACGGTCAGCAAGGGCACGCGCTCGGCGGGTGACAGGCTCATTTCGCTGCGAAGGTTGCGGCAGGCGCCCACCAGCGCTTTGAGCTTGGCCACCCAGGCGTCGGACTCCGGGTCGATGCGGCTCAGGTCGGGCACGGGATAGGGCGCTCGCACGATCGACTCATCGGAACCGAGGGTTTTGCGGCCGGCCACGGGGGCCACGGTTTGCCACAATTCTTCGGTGATGAAGGGCGTGATGGGGTGCATCAGGCGCAAGATGGTTTCCAGCACGCGGATCAGGGTGCGGCGCGTGGCGCGTTGTTGCGCTTCGTTGCCGCTGTCCTTGGCGGCGTTGAGCTGGGCCTTGGCGATCTCGATGTACCAATCGCAGTACTCATCCCACACGAATTGGTAGATGGCCGTGGCGACGTTGTCCAGGCGGAAGTCGGCGAAGGCTTGTTCGACGGTGGCTTCCAGGCGCTGCAGTTCGCTGACGATCCAGCGGTCGGCCGGGCTGAAGTCCAGGTAACCGTTGGCTGCGCACTGGCCGGGCTCGTGCTTGACGAGGCCGCAATCCTGGCCTTCGCAGTTCATCAGCACGAACTTGCTGGCGTTCCACAGCTTGTTGCAAAAATTGCGGTAACCCTCACAGCGCTTGCTGTCGAAGTTGATGCTGCGGCCCAGGCTGGCCAGGGCGGCGAAGGTGAAGCGCAGGGCGTCGGCGCCGTAGCCAGGAATGCCGTCCGGGAACTCCTTCTCGGTGTTCTTGCGGACCTTGGGCGCGGTTTCGGGCTTGCGCAGGCCGGTGGTGCGCTTGTCCAGCAGCGGCGCCAGTTCGATGCCGTCGATCAGGTCGACGGGGTCGAGCACATTGCCTTCGGACTTGGACATTTTCTGGCCCTGGGCGTCGCGCACCAGGCCATGGATGTAGACGTGCTTGAAGGGCACCTTGCCGGTGAAGTGCTTGGTCATCATGATCATCCGGGCGACCCAGAAGAAGATGATGTCGTAGCCGGTGACCAGCACGCTGGAGGGCAGGAACAGGTCCTGCTCGATGGTCTTCTCGGGCCAGCCCAGGGTCGAGAAGGGCACCAGGGCGGACGAGTACCAGGTGTCGAGCACGTCTTCGTCGCGCGTCAGGCTGCCGGTGTAGCCTGCAGCTGCGGCCTTGGCCTTGGCTTCCACATCGTTGTGGGCCACGAAGATTTCGCCGTTGTTGCCGTACCAGGCGGGGATTTGGTGGCCCCACCACAGCTGGCGGCTGATGCACCAGTCCTGGATGTTGTTCATCCATTGGTTATAGGTGTTGACCCATTGCTCGGGCACGAACTTGACTTCGCCGCTCTGGACCACGTCGATGGCCTTTTGCGCGATGCTCTGGCCGGGCTGGCCACTGACCGAAGGACCGGCCTTGTTCATGGCCACGAACCACTGGTTGGTGAGCATGGGCTCGATGATCTGACCGGTGCGGGTGCAGCGCGGCACCATCAGCTTGTGTTTCTTGACCTCGACCAGCAGGCCTTGCGCTTCCAGATCAGCCACGATCTCCTTGCGGGCCACGAAGCGGTCCAGGCCACGGTAGGCGGCGGGCGCTTCGTCGTTCACCTTCGCGTCCAGCGTGAAGATGGTGATCATGGGCAGGCCATGGCGCTGTCCGACTGCATAGTCGTTGTTGTCGTGCGCGGGCGTGACCTTGACCACGCCGGTGCCGAAGTCCTTGTCGACGTAGTCGTCGGCGATGATGGGCACCAGGCGGCCGCTCAAGGGCAGCTTGACGTTCTTGCCGATCAAGGCTTGGTAACGCTCGTCCTCAGGGTGAACCATCACGGCGGTGTCGCCCAGCATGGTTTCGGGGCGGGTGGTGGCCACGACCAGCGACGCGCTGCCGTCTTCCAGCGGATAGCGGATGTGCCACATCGAGCCTTCTTCTTCCTCGCTCTCAACTTCGAGGTCAGACACGGCGGACTTGAGGACCGGATCCCAATTGACCAGGCGCTTGCCGCGGTAGATCAGGCCTTGCTCGAACAGCGTGACGAAGGTATCGGTGACCACCTTGGACAGCTTCTCGTCCATGGTGAAGTATTCGTGCTCCCAGCTCACGCTGGCGCCCATGCGTCGCATCTGGCGCGTGATGGTGGTGCCGCTTTCTTCCTTCCATTCCCAGATGCGGGCGACGAAGTTCTTGCGGCCCAGCAGATGGCGCGTCAGCTTTTGCTCTTGCAGCTGGCGCTCCACCACGATCTGGGTGGCGATGCCGGCGTGGTCGGTGCCGGGCACCCACAGGGTGTTGTGCCCCAGCATGCGGTGGTAACGCGTCAGCGAATCCATGATGGTCTGGTTGAAGGCATGCCCCATGTGCAGCGTGCCCGTCACATTGGGCGGCGGCAGCTGGATCGAGAACGAAGGCTTGCTGGGGTCCAGGGTGGGCGTGTACAGGCCGCGTTGCTCCCACAGCGGGCCCCATTGGGCTTCAATCGGAGCGGGGTCGAAGGATTTGGCAAGTTCGGTCATGGTGGGGGTGTGCTGTTCGCGGAAAAGCCCGGCGGTCTCGGCGTTGCCCCGATTTTAGGCGGGCGGACGGGCTTTTCAGCGGGCAAGCCAATTGCTGGCAAATCATGCGCTGGATCAAGGTTATGGGCCGTGTCAGCGGGCCATTGGCTTGTAAGGGTCGCGCAATGGTCCTACGATGGAACGAATTGATGATGCTTGCCACTCTGGAGGAGTTCAAATGTACGAGCACTTATTGGTACCCGTCGATGACAGCGAGTTGTCGGACAAGGCGATCGAAACCAGCGTGGGACTGGCCAAACTGCTGGGGGCGTCGATCACCGGATTCACCGTGGAGCCGCCACTGCCGCCCATGGTGATGGAGCAGGTCGCCATTGCTTACACGGCGGCGACCATCCAGGACCACCAGTCCAGTTGCGAGGCGCATGCCCGCAAGGTGCTGAAGCGTTTCGCAGACCGGGCGGTGGAAGCCGGCGTTCATTTCGACGGCCAGTTCATGGTGACCGAAGGCATCCAGCAAGCGATCGTGGACGTGGCCGTGCGCCAGAAGTGCGATTTGATCGTGATGGCCTCCCATGGCCGCCATGGCTTTGATGCGCTGATCCATGGCTCGTTGACCAAGAGCGTGTTGTCCCACAGCAAGTTGCCCTTGCTGATCATCCATTGATGAAATTAATTCACTCCAGGAGAAAACGATGTCTGAACTGAGCGCAGCCCAAAAAGATAAATTGATGGCCGACTTGAAAGCCGTGCTGGTGGATGCTGAAGCTTTGCTGGCCGCCACGGCCCACGATGCGAGTGCTGGCGTGGTTGAGTTGCGTGCCAAGGCACAGGCTACGCTGGCGCGGGCCAAGGATGGGTTGCTGGATGCCCAGGGGGCCGTGATCGACAAGGCCAAGGCTGCGGCCAAAGCGACCGACGGTTATGTCCACGAGAACCCCTGGAAATCGGTGGGCGTGGCGGCGGGCGTGGGCTTGCTGCTGGGCATGCTGATTGGCCGACGTTGACATGGTGTGGGGTCGGGCCTGATGGTTGAATCGACCAAGTCGACAGCATCTCCGTCAAGCGGTTTGCTGTCGTCCCTGCAAGGTTTGTTGGCCACGTTGTTGGCCATTTTTCAAACTCGGCTGGCGTTGTTGGCCACTGAGTTCGAAGAAGAAAAACTACGCTTGCTCAAGGTGCTGGCATGGGGGGCTGTGGCCCTTCTGCTGGGCGGCATGGGCATGCTGTTTGTGGCGGCCTTCATCACGGTGTTGTTTTGGGATGAGCACCGCCTGCTGGCGCTGGGTTTGATGGCGGCTTTTTTTGTCGTGGCCTGCGTGGCTGCGGCTTGGCGCGCGAATGTCCATTGGCAGGTCGCGACGGGGTTGCTGAGCGCCACTTTGGCCGAGTTGGACCACGATCGTCAGGCCCTGATGTCTCTCGGGCAGGCGAAGCAGCAGGAGGCTGATGCACCATGACTGCCAAACGGTTACAGGAGCTTGCACTCAAGAAACAGCTTTTGCAGCATCAGAGTGCGGTGTTGCGCTACAGCTTGGCGCACCAATCATCTGCCACATTGGCGCCGGCTTTGCGGATGGTGGATCGTGTCCACCAGGGGGGGCGTTGGTTGGCGGCGCATCCCGCCGTGGTAGTGGCCGTGGCTGTTTGGCTGTTCAGGCGTCGTCCTCAAAGGCTGTTGGCCTGGGGCACTCGCGCCTTGTGGGTTTGGCGCACCTGGCGCCAGCTTCAGCCGCTGTTGGTGGGCAAAGCAAACACATAGCTGGTTGCACAGATGGCCAGCAGCAACAGCGTTGCGGTCAGGCTCCAGCGCCAACTTTGGCGGGTTTTGAGGGCTTTGCTTGGGATCAGGTTTTGTTGCTGCTGCCACGTTGCCCAAGCGAGGTGGTCCACGGTGCGCAGGGTGCCACCGCCTGGCAATGTGACGATGCACACCCCTGGCTCTGACAGGTCTGGCCATTGCACCTGGTGGATGGGAATCTGCCGCAAGATGCCGTGGCCTGCCAACTCAAGCATGCCTTGGGATACCCAGATGCTCACGGCTTGGGCCTGGTCGCTGCGGCCATCGTGGTAGTCCACGGTCAATCGGGTGGGGTCCATGAATGCAGACGCGCCCGAAGGCGGTGAAGCCCCGGGCGAGGAATTAGCCGACATGTTATTTCCCTGAATATTGGCGGATGCCGCCTACAATTTTTAGATGATTTCAAATTCGTCTGACCCAGGATTCTTTCCCCAAACCGGCCCGCAGGGCAATTCCCCCTTGTTGGTGGGTCTCAACGCCGAGCAACTGGCGGCTGTGACCGCCCCGCCCGGCCCGCTGCTGATCCTGGCGGGGGCGGGGTCGGGCAAAACCCGCGTGTTGACCACACGCATTGCCTGGCTGATGCAAACCGGGCAGGTATCGCCCGCAGGAGTCTTGGCCGTCACGTTCACCAACAAGGCGGCGAAGGAAATGCTGACGCGCTTGTCGGCGATGCTGCCGATCAACACGCGTGGTTTGTGGATTGGCACCTTCCACGGCTTGTGCAATCGCTTTTTGCGAGCGCACCACAAGTTGGCGGGGTTGCCGCAATCTTTCCAGATCCTGGACACGCAAGATCAGCTGTCGGCCGTCAAGCGCATCATCAAGGGCCTGAAGTTCGACGAAGAAAAGTGCATTCCCAAGCAGACCAGCTATTTCATCGCCAATGCCAAGGACGATGGCAAGCGACCCAAGGACATCACGCCGCGCGATGAAGTGGGGCGCATGCAGTTGGAGGTGTACCAAGCCTATGAGGATCAATGTCAGCGCGAGGGCGTGGTGGATTTTGCCGAGCTGATGCTGCGCACCTACGAGTTGATGCGCGACCATGCCGAGTTGCGCGACCACTACCAGCGGCGCTTCAAGCACATCCTGGTCGATGAGTTCCAGGACACCAACCGCTTGCAGTACGCCTGGTTGAAGATGTTTGCTGGACGACCAGAGGAAACGGGCAACAGCGTGTTCGCGGTGGGCGATGACGACCAGAGCATCTACGCTTTTCGTGGTGCGCAGGTGGGCAACATGGCGGACTTTGAGCGCGAGTTCCGCGTGCCTCACGTCATCAAGCTGGAGCAGAACTACCGCAGCTTTGGGCACATCCTGGATTCGGCCAACAAGCTGATTTCGACCAACACGCGCCGCCTGGGCAAGAACCTGCGCACAGATGCCGGGCAGGGCGAACCCATCCGCATCTACGAGGCCAGCAGCGACTACGCCGAGGCCCAGTGGCTGGTGGAGGAGGCCCGCCTGATGGTGCGCGAAGGCCATGCCTTGAAAGAGCTGGCCGTGTTGTACCGCAGCAATGCGCAATCGCGCGTGATCGAGTCGGCGCTGTTCAATGCCAGCGTGCCTTACAAGGTGTACGGGGGGCTGCGCTTTTTCGAGCGCGCTGAAGTCAAGCACGCGCTGGCCTACCTGCGCTTGTTGGAGAACCCGAACGACGACACCGGTTACCTGCGCGTGGTCAACTTCCCGGCGCGGGGCATTGGCGCGCGCACGCTAGAGCAATTGCAGGATGCCGCCCGTGGCAGCGCCCGCAGCCTGTGGCAAAGCGTGACGGCGGTGCCGGGCAAGGCGGGGGGCAATTTGCTGGCGTTCAATGCCTTGATCGATGCCATGCGCGCCGCGACCCAAGGCCTGACCTTGCGCGAGATCATCGAACACGTGGTGGAGGCCAGTGGCTTGGCTGACTTTTATCGCCTGGAGAAGGAAGGCCAGGACCGCCTGGAGAACTTGGCCGAGCTGGTGAATGCCGCTGAAGCTTTCGTGACCGTGGAAGGCTTTGGCAAGGACGCCGTGGGCCTGCCCGTGGACGAGTTGCCTGGCACCATCGCCGAAGGCTTGCCCCGCGCGGTGGCTCTGGCGGAGACCTTGCCCGACGCCGAGACTGGCGAGATCATCTCGCCCCTGGTCGCCTTCCTGACGCACGCGGCCCTGGAGGCGGGCGACAACCAGGCGCAGGCCGGTCAGGACGCCGTGCAACTGATGAGCATCCACGCGGCCAAGGGCCTGGAGTTCGACAGCGTGTTCATCACCGGGCTAGAAGAGGGCTTGTTCCCGCACGAGAACTCGATGACCGACACCGATGGCCTGGAAGAAGAGCGCCGTCTGATGTACGTGGCCATCACGCGCGCTCGACGGCGCCTGCACATCAGCTTCAGCCAGACGCGCATGCTGCATGGCCAGACGCGCTACAACATCAAGAGCCGTTTCCTGGATGAGTTGCCCGAGGAGTCCTTGAAGTGGTTGACGCCGCGCAACCAAGGCTTTGGCTCGGGCTATGCCAAGTCATACCAGGACGCCTGGAGCAGTGGCAAGGGCATGGGGTCGGTGGTGGGCGCGGGCGTGCAGCCTTACCGCTCGGGTGGCAGCCATTACGGTGCCAAGAAGGAAGACGACTTCAAGGACCTGACCGCGCCTCTGCCCAGCAAGATGGCTCAAGCCAAGACCGCGGGTGGCCTGCGCTCAGGCCAGAGTGTGTTCCACAACAAGTTTGGTGAAGGGGTGGTGTTGACGCTGGAAGGCAATGGCGCGGATGCGCGTGTGCAGGTCAACTTTGGGCGCCATGGCACCAAGTGGTTGATGTTGAGCATGGCCAAGCTCACGCCCATCGAATGACTGACGCGGGGCCTTACACCAGGCCGTTGCGGATGGCGTAGACCGTGAGCTCGGAGTTGTTGGCCAGGCCCAGCTTCTCCAGCACCCGGGCGCGGTAGACGCTGACGGTTTTGGGGCTGAGCAGCAGTTTCTCGGCGATGTCCGACAGCTTCTTGCCCGAGGCGATCATGACCAGGGTTTGCAACTCGCGGTCGGACAGTTTCTGGTGCGCGTCTTCGGGGGCCGGTGTGGTCAGGTTGTCGACCAACATCTGCGCCATCTCGGGCGTCACGTATTTTTTGCCCTGCGACACGGTGCGCACGGCGGCAACGATCTGGGCGGCGTCGCTGCCTTTGTTCAGGTAACCCGCCGCGCCGGCCTTCAAGGCGCGCATGGCGTACTGGTCTTCGGGGTACATGGACACCACCAGCACCTTCAAGGTGGTGCCTTCTTCCTTGAGCACGTGCAGCACGTCCAGGCCGCTGCGGCCGGGCAGGTTGATGTCCAGCACCAGCACGTCGCACGACTTGGAGCGCAGCAATTCGCGCAGTTCGCCATAGTCGCCCGCCTCGCCAACGACGTCGATGTCGTCCGCATCGGCCAGGGTGTCGCGGATGCCGCGACGGATCAAGGCGTGGTCGTCACACAGAATCACTTTGATCATTGGGTGCCCCATGCGGTGGGGTCGTCAGGGTCGCCTTCGGTACCGACGGTATCGATGCTCAATTCTGGCGCAATTGCATCCAGGAAACCGTTTTCAGGGCCCGACAAGGGCACTGACAGAATCAAGGTTGTGCCATTGGCGCCACTGCTGATGTCCACCCAGCCGCCGACGGTTTCGGCCCGCTCATGCAAGCCCCGGATGCCGAATGATTTGGCCTTGGCCAGGTCTTCGGGGCTCAGGCCTTTGCCGTTGTCGCTCATTTCAAGTGACAACACGCCGCCGGCCTGCGCCAGGTCCACGCTGACGCGCGTGGCTTGCGCATGTTTGGACACATTGGTGAGCGCCTCTTGCGCGAAACGGTAGGCCACCAGCGGCACGCCGGCCGACAGCACCATCTGCTCGTGGCTGGTGCGGAACTCGGTGGCGATGCCGGTACGTTTGGCGAAGCGGTCGCTCATCCATTGCAAGGCGGCCACCAGGCCTTGCTCCAGGATGGCGGGTCGCAGGTTGTGCATGATGCGCTGCGTGGCTTCGTGCGCCATGGTGACGGCCTCCATGGCCTGTTGAGCGTGCTCGGCGATGTCGGGCGTGGTGGCATGCCGCGCGATCCAGGCCAGGTCGAACTTGACGGCCGTGAGCGCGCCACCCACGTCATCGTGGATTTCGCGGGCGATGGCGGCGCGCTCTTGCTCGATCGTGGTCTGCAAATGCTGGGCAAGTTCACGAATCTGCTGGCGTGAGCGGGTCAGGGCCAGGTCGGCATACTGTTTGGCGATGCGGGTGCGGTTAGCCTCAATGGCCAGCAGCGCGGCCGGGGCCAGGCGGGCCAGGTTGCTTTTGAGCAGGTAGTCGTTGGCGCCGTTGCGCATGGCTTGCACGGCGATGTCTTCGCCGATTTCGCCGGACACCAGGATGAAGGGCACCAGCTTGCCCAGCGAGCGCACCTTGTCCAAGGCGGCCAGGCCGGAGTAACCGGGCAGGTTGTAGTCCGACAGGATCAAATCCCATTCCTGCTCGAGGGCTTCGGCCAGGCTGGCCTCGTTTTCAACGCGCAGCACCTCGGCCAGGATGCCGCCCCGGCGCAGGTGAATCATCACCAGGTCATGGTCGGGTTCGCTGTCTTCCAGGTGAAGGACCCTGAGGCGAACGGGCGATTCGGCGGTCGCGTGGGCGGGGGCCGCGGGCGGCCGTGGAAAGGAGGGGGGCGTGAAATGGTGGGACACAGGTGGCCTTCAATCCTTCGATTTGCGCCAAGTTTTCCCGCGTCATTGTGACTACTCGGCGGCCGGATCAGTGAAAAATTCTAACAATCGCGCAAGTCCCGCGCATTTCCTGCCGATATAGGGAATGACCTCGGTGTGACATGCGCACCGATATGACAGTCCCGCAGTTTGGGGCCCCGAAACAAGGTTCAGTGGAGTCATGGATGCTGACCAACGAAGAAAGCGAAGCGAGTAGCCCGCCTCCGGAGATGTCTCTGCTGGCGGCGGCTGCTTTGCAGGACCACTTGATGACGGCGGCCAATGATTTGGAGCGACTTCAGCGTTTGCTGGACGACGCCTGCGGTGCCTTGATCGACGGTTTTCATGGCGCGGCCAACCAATTGGGCGCGGTGATCGACCAGGGCGGCAAGGAGTTGCCCCCCGCCTTGCAGGAAACGCTGCAGACGCTATACCGAACGGTGACGGCGCTGCAGTTCCAGGACATGGCCACGCAATTGATCGTTCACACCAACCGGCGCCTTCGCAGTTGCGCCGACCAGATTGCCAGGGATGCCATGGGCGATGACCCCGATGGCGAGGCGGTGGTGGACGAAGGACCCCTCCAGCCCAATCCCGTGACCCAGGACGAAATGGACGCTGGGTCTGTGGAGTTGTTTTAAAGATTTCGTCTCATTTGCCGAAATACCGATCGTCGTTGATTGGTTTTGTTTTGGCCCCCTGACCTGTTTTGTTTTTATTCAAGCCCCCGGAGAGCGACATGCATTCAATCCTTGCCGTCGACGATTCAGCCTCAATGCGGCAGATGGTTTCTTTCACGCTCAAGAGCGCCGGTTACAACGTCGTCGAAGCCGTTGATGGCCAGGACGCCTGGGAAAAAGCGGGGGGCCGCAGTTTTGACCTCGTGCTGACCGACCAGAACATGCCACGCATGGACGGCATCAGCCTGACCAAGAAGCTGCGCGAGAACCCGCAGTTCAAGGCCACGCCGATCCTGATCCTGACGACCGAGTCCAGTGACCAGATGAAGATGGCGGGCCGCTCCGCTGGTGCCACAGGCTGGCTGGTCAAGCCCTTCGACCCCAACAAATTGCTGGAAGTCATCAAGAAGGTGATTCGTTGAAGCGAGTCGATCAGGCATTGATTGAAGCAGTGATCACGCACAAGATATTCAGGAGCCGGACATGGCAGAGATGAACACCGACAACAGCCAATCCGCGGGGATTGACCTTAGCCAGTTTTACCAAGTCTTCTTTGAAGAAGCCGGTGAGAACCTGGACAACATGGAGCAGCTCCTGCTCGGCCTGGACATCACGCAGGCAGATGACGAAGAACTGAACGCCATCTTCCGCTGCGCGCACTCGATCAAGGGTGGCGCGGCCACCTTTGGCTTCAGCGACGTGGCCGAGTTGACGCACCAGATGGAGACGCTGCTGGACAAGCTGCGCCGCCATGAACTGGCCCCCAATGCCCGCATGGTCGATGTGCTGCTGGCCTCGGGCGATGCGCTCAAGGCGCAACTGGCACGCCATCAAGGCAATGGCGGCGATGCCATCGACACCACTGAACTGCTGTTCAACGTGCGCGCCCTGGTGGCGGGCGAAGCACCGGTGGCCATCGCGGCTGCGCCGGTCGTGGCGGCGCAAGTTGCCGCGCCCGTGGTTGCAGCGCCTGCCAAGGGCAAGCGCCTGGTCGAGCTGCGTGTCGGGCCTTTGAGCAACCTGGCTCAGGCTGACGAATTGCGTGATCTGTTCAAGGAAATCGAAGGCCTCGGCACGATCGAAGATTTGCCCTGTTTGCCTGATCAGGCCAACACCCGGCGCTTCAAGCTGGAAACGGCATCGGCCGAATCAGACTTGCTGGACCTGTTCACCTTCCACGTGTCGCGCGAAGAAGTCGTCTTCCTGCCCTGGACTGAAGGCGGGGTGGAGGTCGATCCTGACAAGGGCCTGTTTGAGGGAGCCGCCGCGGCTGCCCACGAAGAGCCCGGCTACGGATTCTTTGACAACGCACCTGGCGCGCCCTTGAGCAGCGTTGCCTCCGCCTCATCGGCCTCTGCCGAAATGGTGCCAGCGTCTTCTGCGCTCGCCAAACCTGCGGCCAAGGCGGACAAGCCCGCAGCTGGGGGGCTTGAGTCGTCCACCATCCGCGTGTCGGTCGAAAAGGTTGACCAACTCATCAACCTGGTGGGCGAGTTGGTCATCACACAAGCCATGCTGGCACAGAACAGCCGTGGCCTGGACCCGGTGCTTTACCAGCAACTGACCAGCGGGCTGACCGACCTGGACCGCAACACCCGCGACCTGCAAGAGGCCGTGATGTCGATCCGGATGATTCCGATGTCGACGGTGTTCAGCCGCTTCCCACGCATGCTGCGCGACCTCGCCAACAAGCTGGGCAAGAAGGTCGAGCTGGTCATGCAGGGTGAATCCACCGAGCTGGACAAGGGCCTGGTCGAGAAGATCACCGACCCGCTGACCCACTTGGTGCGCAATTCTTGTGACCATGGCGTGGAAATGCCGGCCGACCGTCTGGCCAGGGGCAAACCGGAAATTGGCACCATCACTTTGGCCGCTTCACATCAAGGCGGCTCGATCGTCATTGAAGTTCGTGATGACGGCCGAGGCCTGAACCGCGAAAAACTGATCAGCAAGGCGCGCGAGAAGGGCATCGATGCGCCGGACACCATGTCCGACAGCGATTGCTGGAACCTCATCTTCGCCCCTGGTTTCTCGACTGCCGACGAGGTCACCGACGTGTCGGGCCGAGGCGTGGGCATGGACGTGGTCAAGCGCAACATCACCTCGTTGGGTGGCACGGTGGAGATCGACTCCGCCGAAGGCTACGGCATGCGCGTGTCGGTGCGCTTGCCACTGACCCTGGCCATCATGGACGGCATGAGCGTGGGTGTGGGCGAAGAGGTCTACATCTTGCCGCTGTCGTCGGTGGTGGAAAGCTTCCAGGTCAATGAAGAGATGGTCAAGACCATCGGTGGCTCGGGCCGCGTGGTTGAGGTGCGCGAGGAGTACATGCCGGTGATTGAGCTGGAGAAGGTTTTCGGCGTGCCCCGATTCGACTGGGAGCACACCAGCGGGATCATGGTGGTGGTGGAAGCAGAAGGCGGGCGCGTGGCGCTGCTGGTGGACGAACTTCTGGGCCAACAGCAGGTGGTCGTCAAAAACCTGGAAAGCAATTACCGCAAGGTCAACGACATCTCGGGGGCCACCATCATGGGTGATGGCCGCGTGGCGTTGATTCTGGATGTTGGCAGCCTGGTGCGTCGTTCGCGCCACTGACCTGAACCACCCGCAAGCAATGAATACCTTGGAGCACAAGCCATGGGCATGATGGAAAAACTGGACCTGCAGACCGACCTGGCGCGCGAGTACCTGACCTTTCGACTGGGCGATGAAGAGTACGGCATCGACATCCTGAAGGTGCAGGAAATCCGCGGCTACGAGAACCCCACCCGCATCGCCAACGCATCGCACTTCCTCAAGGGCGTTGTCAACCTGCGTGGCACGATTGTCCCTATCGTTGACCTGCGTTTGCGCTTTGGCTGCGCTTCGGCGGAGTACAACGCCTTCACGGTGTCCATCGTCTTGCACATCGGGCACCGCACCATCGGCACGGTGGTCGATTCGGTGAGCGACGTGATGGAGATCCCGGCCGAGTCCGTCAGGCCCGCGCCTGAAATGCATTCGGCCATCGACGCCGGCTTCATCCGTGGGCTGGCCCAGGTGGGCGATCGCATGGTGATCCTGCTGGACATCGAAGGTCTGTTGATGAGCCCGGACATGGGTTTGGCCGACTGACCTTGAATTTCGTCTCACCCTTCAAAACTGATTGGAAACTGACATGAAAACCAAACTCGCGCTGATGTTGTCTCTGGCTCTTTCGGTGGGGGCGTTCAGCGTCCAGGCCGCTGAAGGTGGCGCCAACAAGGATGATGCGGTGGCCATGGTCAAGAAGGGCGTGGCCTACGTCAAGTCGGCCGGCAAGGACAAGGCCTACGCTGACATCAGCGACAAAGCCAATGCCGAGTTTCACCACCAGGACCTTTACCTCACGGTGTATGCGCTGGACGGCACGGTGAAGGCGCACGGCGCTAATGCCAAGATGATCGGCAAGAACCTGATCGAGTTGAAAGACATCGACGGCAAGGCCTTCGTGAAAGAGCGCGTGGACATGGCCAAGACCAATGCCACCTTCTGGCAGGACTACAAGTTCACCAACCCCGAAACCAAAAAGATCGAGCCCAAGAGCATGTATTGCGAGAAGCTCGAAGACACCGTGGTTTGCGGCGGCATCTATAAATAACTGCGCCTTCCTTCACTCAGCGTCTGAGTTGGGCGCAGGAATCTAGTATGAAACTGCGTACCAAACTGATGGCGGGGCCCGTCCTGGCCAGCGTCGTCTTGTTCCTGGCTTTGCTGGGCTTTGTGTGGGTGCTGTCCAACGACCGCCAGACCAGTCAACGCACGCACGACGGCAGCCTGCAGCAGCAATTGGCCATCGTGGGTGTGGCGGGCAAGCTCTCCGATGTCCACGTCTCCTTGTATCGCACGATTGCCTTGATTGCCTCGCTCAGCGAGGACGACGTCAAACAGCGTCGGCAGGCCCTGCCCGTCGCGGTGGCGGCCATTCAAAAGGCGGTGGCCGACAGTTTCAAGGCCGGCGAGTTGGATGCGGAATCGACCAAGGCGTTCGAGCAGTCCCTGACGGACTACGTCAAGGCGGCCGACAACGCCATCGACCTGTCCACCATGGACCCCAACACTGGCGTGGCGGCCCTGCAAACGGCCGATGGCTACTTCAAGAAGTCGGCCGAGCAGATGTCCTCATTGACGATGCGGGTGCAGAAATACGCAGAAGGCGAAGTCGAGGCGTTGGAGGCCAAGTCCCGCGCCACCCAGATCGGCATCGCCGTGGTGGCAGGTCTGGCTGGACTGTGTTCCTTGGTGGTCGCGTGGACCAGCCAGGGCCGGGTGGTCCGTGACCTGCAAATGGCCGTGAAGGCCGCCGACGAAGTGGCCGAAGGGCACTTTGACCTGGTGCTGGAAAGCCGCAACGACGATGAGATTGGTCAGTTGCTGCAGGCCTTGGGGCGCATGGTGACTCAGCTGTCGAGCTCGATCAACACGGTGCGTCTGGCGGCCAACTCCATTGGCACGGCGTCCAGCGAAATCGCGGCCGGCAACCAGGATTTGAGCCAGCGCACCGAGAACACGGCATCCAGCTTGCAAGAGACGGCGTCATCCATGGCGCAGTTGACCGGCACGGTGCGCCACACGGCGGAATCGGCCCGCTCGGCGGATTCATTGGCCAACGCGGCGGCAGACTCTGCGCGTCGTGGTGGCGAAGTCATGTCCCAGGTCGTGTCCAACATGGCCGAGATCGACACCGCCTCGCGCAAGATCAACGAGATCATCAGCGTGATCGATGGCATTGCCTTTCAGACCAACATCCTGGCCTTGAACGCTGCGGTGGAAGCCGCGCGGGCAGGCGAGCAAGGCCGTGGCTTCGCGGTCGTGGCCACCGAGGTTCGTTCCCTGGCGCAACGCAGTGCAGGCGCTGCGCGTGAGATCAAGACGCTGATCAGCGCCTCGTCCGAGCGGGTTGAAACCGGTGCGCGGCTGGTGGGCGAGGCGGGCAAGTCCATGCACGACATCGTCGAAGGTGTTCAGCGGGTCACGCAAATCATTGGCGAAATCACCCTGGCGGCCGAGCAGGAGTCGCAAGGCATCATGCAGGTCAGCTCGGCGGTCACGCAACTTGACCAGATGACGCAGCAGAACGCCGCTTTGGTCGAACAGTCGGCCGCGGCTGCAGAAAGCCTGAAGTCGCAATCGCACACCTTGACCGAGGTGGTCAGCCAGTTTCGATTGGCAAAAAGCTGATCGAAGTTTTCATCGGCTGACCGAATGCGGCATTAGTGCCGCTTGCTTCACCCCTGCTTACAGGGTGTCCTGCAACACTGGGAGCCATGCGATGGCGATGAGGTGCGGCATGGTCAAGATAATCTCGATGAGTGCGGTGGGTTTGGTGTTGTGGTGCAGCCAGGTGATGGCTGCCACCACGTTCCAGCCCGGCGATTCTGAGCAGGCTTTGAGCCAGGCGCTGGTCGAGGCCACCTGGCCCGCAGACATCACCCAACTGGCCACCAACTACCTGGAACGCTATCCATTGGCTGCAGGGGCCGCCACGGCGCGCCGCTTGAAAGACCAGGCCGCCAAACCCGAGGCCGTGCTGGCCCGCACCGATGTTCGCCTGTACCGCCGTGCTTTCGCGTTGGCCGAGTCAAAGCCCGAGTTGGCGCAAGACATCCACCGGGCTGCATTGGGTGATCATGTGGCGGCCATGCGCATGTCGCAGGCGCATCAGCGCGGTGAACGCGGCGCGGCCAAGGACGAGCGGTTGACGCTGGGGTGGCTGCAATACGCTGCCGTGCTGGGCAATGACCAGGCTGCTTACGATCTGGCGGTGTATTTCCGCCAGCAGGATCAACCCGCCGTGGCATCGCAATACGAGGCCTTGGCCGTGGCCTTGAACCACCCCTTTCCCACCGAGCTGAATCACGTTCGCAAGTGAGCCAGGGCGTTCCGGCTGTTCAGTTCAGCGCGGCCTGGATGGCGATGTCCAGCGCCTTCAATTCGGCGCGCATGCCGTCCCAATGGCTTGAAGCCACCTCGCGTTGCGCCGATCCCCAGATGGGCTGAGGAAAGTGTTTGTCATCGGCAAAGCGCGCGATGACATGCCAATGCAGGTGGGGCACCACATTGCCCAAGCTGGCCAAGTTCACCTTGGTGGGGTGCAGGTGCTCGCGCACCAGGGATTCCACTTTGGCCAAGGCTTCCATCAGGTAGACGCGATCGACCGTTGGCAAGTCGGTGAACTCGGCAGCGTGGTCGTTCCAGATCAGGCGGTAAAAGCCGGGGTAGTCCACATCCAGCACACGGATCACCCGAAGCCTCGCATTGCGCACGACGAGGAATCCCCCGTCGGTCAGGCACAGCTCGCAGCTGGCTTTGCGGGTGGTATCCAGCTGGCCCATGTCAGACCAGCACGCGTTCGATGCCGCCCTCGTTGGCGCGCTTGACGTAGTCGGGCATCCAGTTCTCGCCCAGAATCTGGCGCGCCATCTCGACCACGATGTAGTCGGCCTCAAGCAGGCCGTTCTGCAGGTCGTCTTCGTAGCGGCTCAGGCCTTGCAGGCAGCTGGGGCACGAGGTCAGGATCTTGACGTTTTCCTTGGCGCCCACCTTGCCCTCGGCGCGCAACTGCGCCTCGCCCTTGAGGATCTCTTCTTCCTTGCGGAAGCGGATCTGCGTGGAGATGTCGGGGCGTGTGACACCCAAGGTGCCTGATTCACCGCAGCAGCGTTTGGATTCGATCACGTTGTCGCCCACCAGCGCCTTGACCGTCTTCATCGGCTCTTGCAGCTTCATGGGGCTGTGGCAGGGGTCGTGGTACAGGTACGAGTTTTTGCCAGCCAGGGTGATGCCCTTTTCCAGCAGGTACTCGTGGATGTCGATGATGCGGCAGCCAGGGAAGATCTTGTCGAACTGGTAGCCCTGCAGCTGGTCGTAGCAGGTGCCGCAGCTCACCACCACCGTCTTGATGTCCAGGTAGTTCAGCGTGTTGGCCACGCGGTGGAACAGCACCCGGTTGTCGGTGATCATCTTCTCGGCCTTGTCGAACTGGCCGGATCCGCGTTGCGGGTAACCGCAGCACAGGTAGCCCGGTGGCAGCACGGTCTGAACACCTGCATGCCACAGCATGGCCTGCGTGGCCAGGCCCACTTGCGAGAACAAGCGCTCGGAGCCGCAGCCCGGGAAGTAGAAGACCGCCTCGGTGTCCGCCGCCTGCTTGGGGTTGCGGATGATGGGGACGTAGTCCTTGTCCTCGATGTCGAGCAAGGCTCGCGCGGTTTTCTTGGGCAGGCCACCGGGCAACTTCTTGTTGATGAAGTGGATGATCTGCTCTTTGATCGGCGCCGAGCCGACCGACGCTGGCGGAGCGCTGGTTTGCTTGCGCGCCACCACCTTCATCACGTCGTGGGCGATGCGCTGCGCCTTCATGCCCACGCCCACCATGGCCGAGCGGGCCAGCTTGATGGTCTCGGGGTTGGTGGCGTTGAGCATGAACATGGCCGCGGCATTGCCGGGCCTGAAGCTCTTCTTGCCCATCTTGCGCAGCAGGTTGCGCATGTTCATCGACACGTCGCCGAAGTCGATGTTGACCGGGCAGGGCGACAGGCACTTGTGGCAGACCGTGCAGTGGTCGGCCACGTCCTCGAACTCTTCCCAGTGCTTGATAGACACGCCCCGGCGCGTTTGCTCTTCGTACAGGAAGGCCTCGACCAGCAGCGAGGTGGCCAGGATCTTGTTGCGCGGGCTGTAGAGCAGGTTGGCGCGCGGCACGTGGGTGGCGCACACCGGCTTGCACTTACCGCAGCGCAGGCAGTCCTTCACAGAGGTGGCGATCTCGCCGATGTCCGACTGCTGCATGATCAGGGACTCGTGCCCCATCAGGCCGAAGCTGGGCGTGTAGGCCTCGCTCAGGTCGGCGTTGTGCACGTCGTCACCCAGGCCCTTCAAGGCGGCGCCGCGCAGCAGCTTGCCCTTGTTGAAGCGGCCATGCGGGTCGACCTTGGCCTTGTAGGCGGTGAAATCGGCCAGTTCGGCATCGCTCATGAATTCGAGCTTGGTGATGCCGATGCCGTGTTCACCCGAGATCACGCCGTCCAGCGAACGCGCCAGCTTCATGATGCGGGCCACGGCTTCGTGCGCCGTCTGCAACATCTCGTAGTTGTCGCTGTTGACCGGCAGGTTGGTGTGCACATTGCCGTCGCCGGCGTGCATGTGCAGGGCGGCCCACACGCGACCGCGCAGCACTTCTTTGTGGATGCGCTTGGCCTCGGCCAGGATGGGCTCCATCGCCGAGCCGCTGAAGATCTTGGCGAACTCGTCGCGCAACTCGCGCTTCCAGCTCACGCGGATCGACCAGGTCTGCAGCAGGTTGAACACCGTGTCACCGTCTTGCGGGGCGTAGATGCCGTTGCGGTGCTGTTCGTAGCCCAGGGCGGCCAGTTGATCACCGACCTCGGCCAAAGGGGCATCAATGCGCTCGTGCAGGAACTGCCACTTGGCGTGTGTTTCGTCCAGCAGGGCCAGGGCGCGCTGCACGCGCTCTTCCAGTTGCTCAGGGCTGGGCAGCTCGCTGGTGTCCTCGACCTTGCCCAAAGGCAGGTGGCCGTTGGACATGAAGGCCTTGAGGCGATCCAGCAGTTGCAGCTTGTTGCGCAGGCTCAACTCAATGTTGATGCGCTCGATGCCCAGGGTGTACTCGCCCATGCGCGGCAGCGGGATCACCACGTCTTCGTTCACCTTGAAGGCGTTGGTGTGCTTGGCGATGGCGGCGGTGCGCTTGCGGTCGGCCCAGAACTTTTTGCGGGCATCCGCGCTCACGGCCACGAAGCCTTCGCCACTGCGGCCATTGGCAAAGCGGATGACCTGGCTGGTGGCCAGCGCGACGCGGTTTTCGTCGTCGCCCACGATGTCGCCGATCAGGACCATCTTGGGCAGCACGCCACGCTTGCTCTTGGTGGCGTAGCCGACGGCGCGCAGGTAGCGGTCGTCCAAATGTTCAAGGCCGGCCAGGATGGCGCCGCCAGGCTGGGCCATCTCGGTGAACATGAAGTCCTTGATCTCGACGATCGAGGGCACAGCGTCCTTAGGGTTGCCGAAGAACTCCAGGCACACCGTGCGCACGTGCTTGGGCATGCGGTGCACGACCCAGCGCGCGCTGGTGATCAGGCCATCGCAGCCTTCCTTCTGGATGCCCGGCAAGCCCGCGAGGAACTTGTCGGTGACGTCTTTGCCCAGGCCTTCCTTGCGGAAGGTGCGGCCGGGGATGTCCAGGCGTTCGGTGCGGATCGGCGTCTTGCCGTCGGCCTCGAAGTAGCGCAGCTCGAAGCTGGCCATGGGGATGTCGTGGATCTTGCCCAGGTTGTGGTTCAGGCGCACGACTTCCAGCCATTGGGCGTCGGGCGTGACCATGCGCCAGCTGGCCAAGTTGTCCAGGGCGGTGCCCCACAGCACGGCCTTTTTGCCCCCCGCGTTCATGGCGATGTTGCCGCCCACGCACGATGCTTCGGCCGATGTCGGATCGACCGCGAAGACGAAGCCCGCGCGCTCGGCCGCATCGGCCACGCGCTGGGTCACCACACCGGCGCCGGTCCAGACGGTGGCCACGGGGTGGTCCACGCCGGGCAGGCTGACCATCTCGACCTCGGTCATCTGCTCCAGCTTTTCGGTGTTGATGACCGCGCTGCGCCACGTCAAAGGCACGGCGCCGCCGGTGTAGCCGGTGCCACCTCCGCGCGGGATGATGGTCAGGTCAAGCTCGACGCAGCCCTTGACCAGGGCGGCCATTTCTTCTTCGGTGTCTGGCGTCAGCACGACGAAGGGGTACTCAACACGCCAGTCGGTGGCGTCGGTCACGTGCGAGACACGGCTCAGGCCATCGAACTTGATGTTGTCGCCCGCGGTGACTTTGCCCAGCGTCTTGCGGGCGCGTTGGCGCAGGTCGTACACGTGCTTGAAGTTCAAAGCGAAACGGTCGATGCAGGCGCGGGCGGCCACCAGCAACTCGCCCACCAGGGTGTCGCGGTTGGCGTCGATCGGGTTGCTGGAGGGCGTGCGGCGCTTGTCGATCTCGCTCAGGCGGTGGCGCAGGGCGTCGATCAACTGGCCCCGGCGCTTGGGGTTGTCCAGCAGGTCGTCTTGCAGGTAGGGGTTGCGCTGCACGACCCAGATGTCGCCCAGAACCTCGTACAGCATGCGGGCGGAGCGGCCAGTCTGGCGCTCGGTGCGCAACTGGCTCAGCAATTCCCAAGCGCGCAGGCCCAGCAGGCGCTGCACGATTTCGCGGTCGGAAAACGAGGTGTAGTTGTAGGGAATTTCGCGCAAGCGCGGTGCGCCGTCGGCGTGGGCCTCGGCAGCATTGTTGGGAATTTGGGTCAGCGGGAGCGGTGCGTTCATGTCGAGGCGCCAGGCGCGGCCGGGGTAAAAAAACGGCGGCAAGGAGTGCGAAAAGCAGGGTGCGGACGGTTTTCGCGCCTGAGGGGTGATGTTACCGCAGCAGGTGATCTCCCGAGCGCTGGCGCACCGCCGCAGGGCTATGCTGTGGTGTTATGAATTCACCCGATCAAGTGCCGTCGACCCCGTGGCCCTATCCCCGCTGGATCGCGCACCGTGGCGCCGGCAAGCTGGCCCCTGAAAACACCCTGGCGGCGTTTCGCCTGGGGGCTTCACACGGATTTCGCATGTTCGAGTGCGATGTGAAGCTCAGCGCGGACGGCGAGCCTTTTTTGCTGCACGACGCCGATCTGGGGCGCACCACCTCAGGCCACGGCGCGGCGGCTGCCCAACGCTGGGACGAATTGTCCAGGCTGGATGCGGGGAGTTGGCACAGCTCGATTTTCGCGGGAGAGCCGCTGCTGAGGTTGGAAACCCTGGCACGGTGGCTGCAAGCCAACCAGTTGATGGTGAATCTGGAGATCAAGCCATCACCGGGACAAGATGAACAGACGGGCGAGGTCGTGGCGCGATGGGTGCATCGCCTTTGGGCTGGGCAGGCGGTGTGGCCTTTGCTGAGCTCTTTCAGCATGGATGCCCTGCGGGCGGCCCGGGATGCGGCACCGGATCTGCCTCGCGCCCTGTTGCTGGAAGAGTTGCGTCCGGGCTGGCTCGATGCGGCCCTGGGCCTGGCCTGTGTGGCGGTGGTGGGGCACCATCCTCACCTGAACGCCGAAAACATCGCGCAGGCCCATGCAGTCGGCCTGAAGGTGCTGACCTACACCGTGAATGATGCCGAACGCGTTCGGGTGTTGTGGGCGGCAGGATTGGACGGTTTGATCACGGATGCCGTGGACAAGTTGGCACCTGACCGCCCATGAAGGGGGGCTTTGTGAAAGCTGTTCTCGCTTATCATTCGGGGCACTCCCGCCCAGTAAATCGCCCCCCATCCGGACCCTGAAGCGCACCCTGTGCGGGTTGGCCGGTGGACGGCGCTTCTTTTTGTTTTTCAGACAATTCCATGCAGATTTCCGCGCAGAACCCGTCCGTTGACGGCGAAGTTACTCCCCAGGCCGCCTCCCAAGGCGCCCCTGTTGATTCCGCGCTGGAGCTGGAGCTGACCGAACTGATCATCCAGTCGCTGAACCTGGAGTTCACGGTGGCCGAGGTCGATCCCTCCGGGCCCATCTATGGTGAAGGCTTGGGGCTCGATTCGATCGACATCCTCGAGATCGCGCTGGTGGTGTCCAAGAAATACGGCTTCCAGTTGCGTTCCGACGATGAGCGCAATGTGCAGATCTTCGGCTCTTTGCGCAGCCTGGCGCAGCACGTCGGCGCCCATCGGACCAAGTGAGGTCGCGGGCTGACGCCATGAAGTCCTCGTCGCCCGCAGCGCCTCCTGTCTGGCTGGCCGTCCTGGGCTTTTTGGGCGCGCTTTCGCTGCTGGCCGCCTACCTGGTGGCTTGCCATGTGGCCACGCTGCAGCGCTCGCCGTGGGCGCCTTACCTGTATTTTCTGCCGCTGATGGGCATGCTGTTCTCGGCCGTGGCCGGGCGCTGGGGGTCGGCCTGGGGTGGTGGTTTGACGGTCGCGGTGGTGGTGGGGCTCTGCTGGCTGCTGCCGCGTTGGCAGGGCGACCTCAACCTGCTGTACGTGCTGCAGCACGTGGGCACGAACCTGGCCTTTTGCTGGGTGTTCGGTCACACCTTGGCCAGCGGGCGCGAGCCCCTGGTGACGCGCTTTGCGCGAATCATGCGCCGAGGTGACATGCCGCCCGAGGTGATGTCCTTCACGCGCGCGGTCACGCTGGCCTGGGCGCTGTTTTTCGCGGGCATCGCCCTGGCGTCGGCCTTTCTGTACGCGGCGGTCTCTCTTGAAGCCTGGTCCGTGTTTTCGAACCTGCTCAACAGCCCACTGATCGGTTTGATGTTCGTGGTCGAGTACGCCGTGCGCCGGTACAAGCTGCGAAACATCCGGCACAGCTCCATCCTGGACAGCGTGCAGGCGTTTCGCAAAGGCTGGCCAGTGGCCGAGCCCAATCCGACCACTCATGATTCGCGCTGAGATGAGCCCGCACGGCACGCCACTGACTTTTCCGCTGTTGAGTCATGCCTCAGCGGACGCGGTATTCGCCCATCGACAGGGGCGGGTGCTGACCGTGCGCGATTTCCTGCAGGACGTGAGCCACGTGGCGGCCCAGTTGCCAGATCGTTCGCATGTGCTGAACGCCTGCACCGACCGCTACCACTTCGCCGTGGGCCTGGCCGCGGCCATCTTGCGGCGCCAGGTCAGCCTGCTGCCGCCCTCGCACAACCCGGAGATGGTGCGGCAGATGCGCGAGATCCATCCACAGGTTTATTGCCTGAGCGAAGCACCTCCAGTGGCCGTGGATTTGCCCCTTTGCCTATTTTCCTTGCCCGCAGATGAGGGGGCATCACCTTCGGCGCGGGATGGCGAGCCGGTGGTGATCCCAGCGATCCAAGCGTCCCAGGTCATTGCCTGCGTGTTCACCTCCGGGTCCACCGGGCGGCCCACCGAGCACGTCAAGCATTGGGGCGCGCTGGTTCGCAATGTGCAGGCCGAAGCCCGGCGCCTCGGGGTGTCGGCAGCCTCCGGCCATTGCCTGGTGGGCACCGTGCCGCCGCAGCACATGTATGGCCTGGAGTCGACGGTGCTGGTGGCCTGGCAGAGCGGTGCCGCGATGGTGGCTGAACGGCCTTTCTACCCGGCCGACATTTCGGCCACGCTGTCGGCCTTGCCGTCGCCCAAGGTGCTGGTCACCACGCCCTTCCATTTGCGAACCTGGCTGGCCGAGTCCGCCGAAGTGCCCATCGTGGAGTTGATCGTGTCGGCGACCGCACCCCTGTCCACCCAGCTGGCCCAGGAGGCTGAAGCCCGCTGTGGCGGCGTGCTGCTGGAAGTCTATGGCAGCACCGAGACCGGCCAACTGGCCACGCGCCGCAGTGCCCGGTCGCTGGAGTGGCTGTCTTTTGAAGGCCTGCGGTTGGCAGAACGGGATGGGCAGACCTGGGTCAGCGGCGGGCACGTCGAGGCCCCGCTGGCCTTGAACGATGTGCTGGAGTTGTGCGAAGGCGATGCCTCGGCTGTTCGCTTCATCCTGCATGGCCGCTCGGCGGACATGGTGAACATCGCGGGCAAGCGGACCTCGCTGGCTTACCTGAACCTGCAGCTCAATGCCATTCCCGGGGTGGTTGATGGCGCATTCTTGTGGCCCGAGGCCGATGCGGCCGACAGTCAGGGCAGCGTGAAGCGCCTGGCCGCGCTGGTGGTGGCGCCCGAGCTGGATGCGCCACGGGTGATGGCGGCGCTGCGCCAGCGCATCGATCCTGCCTTCATGCCGCGACCCTTGCATTTCGTCCAGGCCTTACCGCGCAATGCCACTGGCAAGCTGCCGCACGCGGCCATTTTGGCTTTGGCCGAGCGCTTGAACGCTGGCATCCCGACTTCTTCGACTTCCGCACCATGACTGCCTTGCCCATCCTTTTGCCCTTGCGCATCGCGCCGGATCACCCTGCTTTTGCGGGTCACTTTCCGGGGCACCCCATCGTGCCGGGTGTGGTCTTGCTGGACGAGGCGGTGCAGGCCCTGGCCACTGCGGAAGGGCTGTCGCCCGTGTCGATGCAGGTGGGGGTCGCCAAGTTCCTGGTGCCGGTGCGCCCGGGCGAATCGCTGAGCCTGAGCTACAAGACCACCGCGCCGGGGCGCTATGGCATCGAAGTCCGGGTGGGCGTTGACGCGGCGGCCCGCGTGGCGGCCACCGCCACGGTCACCCTCCAGGCGGCCACTCTTGAAGGCGAGGCCTGAGGTGGCGGCGGTGTGGATGCAGCAATCCGAGCGCAGCAACATGCTGGCCTTGCGCTTCATCGTGTGGGTGGCTCAGCGGCTAGGGCGTCCGGTAGCGCGCCTGCTGCTGTACCCCATCACCTGGTACTTCGTGTTGGCGGTGCCCAAGGCCCGCCGCGCTTCGATCGCCTACCTGCGCCGTGTGCTGGGCCGCGAGCCTGGCTGGGTCGATGGCTTTCGCCATGTGTTCTGTTTCGCGTCCACCATCCTGGATCGCTTCTACCTGCTCAACGGGCGCTTCGACCTGTTCGACACCCAACTGTTTGGGCATGACGTGGCCCATGACATCCTGGCCGAAGGCCGGGGCGCCATCATGATCGGCGCTCATCTGGGCAGCTTTGAGGCGGTGCGCGCCAGCAGCGACAGCCAGGACGACCTGAACGTGTCCATGGTCATGTACGAGGACAACGCGGTCAAACTGAACCAGATCCTGGCGGCCATCAACCCGGCGATCCAGCACAACATCATCCCCTTGGGCAATGTCGACTCGATGCTGCGCGTCAAGCACGCCCTGGAGCGTGGCGAGATGGTGGGCATGCTCTGCGACCGCATGCTGAGTGGTGAGTCGGGTCGGCAGGTCAATCTGCTGGGCACCCCGGCGGGGTTCCCGATCGGGCCGTTCAGGCTGGCGGCGATGCTCAAACGCCCGGTCATCTTGATTGTGGGGCTATACCGTGGGGGCAACCGCTATGAGATACATTTTGAGCACATCGCCGACTTCTCCAAGCCCGGTGCGCCGACGGTCGAGCAGACCATCGACCTGTACGTGAGCAGGCTGGAGCACTACTGCCGTCAGGCACCTTACAACTGGTTCAATTTCTATGATTTCTGGGATGAGCTTGGACAGCCGCGCCCTTGATGCGATGCGCGGATGGGCCCTGGCCCGTCGGCATGCCCTGGTGGCCCTGGCCTGTGGCCTTGGCTTGGCGCTGGGCCACGGTGCGGTGCACGCGGCCGAAGAATGGAACATCGACACACTGATGCGCCTGCAGGCCCAGACCCAATCCAGCCGCGCGACTTTCGTCGAACTGAAGTACCTCAGCTCGCTCGAGACGCCGCTGGAGTCTTCGGGCGAGTTGAGCTACCGGGCGCCCGATCGCCTTGAAAAACGCACGCTCAAGCCCACGCCCGAATCATTGGTGCTGGACAAGGACACCTTGCTGCTGGAGCGCAAGGGCCGCAAGCGCAGCATCCCCTTGCAGTCATACCCTGAAGTGGGCGCTTTTGTGGAAAGCATCCGCGCCACATTGGCCGGTGACCGCGCGGGCCTGGACCGCAACTACCAGCTTGAGCTGGAGGGCAAGCGTGAACGCTGGCGCCTGCTCTTGAAGCCCTTGAATGCCAAGGCCGCGGTGATGGTCAGCCAGATCCGCTTGAGCGGGCAGGGCGAGCAGGTCGACACCATCGAGATCCTGCAAAGCAATGGTGACCGCTCGGTGATGACGGTCACGCCTCAGCCCCCCGCCAATTGACCATGACGGCTCGCCGTTCACGGGGGCTGCTGGCCACGCTCGTCTGGCTGGTTTTGCTGGCGCTGCTGATCACCGCGGTGATCCGCGCGCGCTATTCGGCCGACCTCTCGGCCTTCCTGCCGAGCAAGCCCACGCCCGAACAGGCCGTGCTGATCGATCAGCTCAAAGAAGGCCCCGCCTCGCGTCTGATCCTGATCGGTGTGGAGACCGATGACCGCGGCCCCGAGGCGGCCAGTGGCTTGGCGCGTTTGTCCAAGAGCCTGGCGTCAGCTTTGCGCAAACTGCCCGCCTTGCCGGGCGACAAAGTCGCGCCCTTTGCCTCGGTCAACAACGGCGAGCCCGTCGCGGCCCAACGCGATCAGGAGTTGTTGCTGCGCTACCGCTACCTGATGAGCCCCGATGTCACGCCAGCGCGCTTCCAGCCCGAAGGCCTGCGCCTGGCCTTGCAAGACAGCCTGGACTTGCTGGGCTCATCGGCGGGACTGATGCTGCAACCCCTGTTGACGCGCGACCCCACCGCCGAGCTGGTGCACCTGGTCGAGGCCATGGACTCTGGCGGCGAGCGGGCCACGGTGGATGGCGTGTGGGTGTCGCCCGATCAGAAGCGCGCCGTGCTGGTGGCGCAAACCCAGGCCGAGGGTTCAGACCTGGACGCGCAGCAACGCGCCATCGACGCCATTCGCCAGCAGTTTGGCGAGGCCCAAAAGCGCGAAGGCCTGAAGCAGACGCGGCTGGTGGTGTCGGGCCCGGCGGTGTTCGCCACCGACTCGCGCCAGACCATCGAGTCCGAGGCCACGCGCCTGGCCTCCATCGGCTTCGCCATCATCATTGCGCTGCTGCTGAGTGTGTACCGATCGCTGCGCGCCTTGCTGTTGGGCCTGCTGCCAATGATCACGGGTGCGCTGGCCGGCATCGCTGCGGTGTCCTGGGGATTCGGGATGGTGCATGGCATCACGCTGGGCTTCGGCATCACGCTGATTGGCGAGGCGGTTGATTACGCGATCTACCTCTTCGTGCAGGGCGGCGCCCAAGCCACGACGGGCGCGCGGCACGATGGCCGCGATGTGGCGGGCTTCTGGCCCACGATCAGCCTGGGCGTGCTCACCTCGGTGATCGGCTTTGCCTCGATGCTGGCGTCGGGCTTTCCGGGTCTGGCGCAACTGGGCTTGTTCTCCATCGTGGGCGTGATCTCGGCGGCGCTGGTGACGCGCTACCTCTTGCCCCACCTGATCCCCGAAGGTTTCAAGATCAGGCCCACGCCCGTGCTTGACCGGCGCCTGACGTGGCTGACCGCCAAAGCGCCAGCAGCGCGGTGGCTGGTACCCGTGCTGCTCGTGGCCGCCGTGGCCGTGTTGTGGACGCACCGCGATCGCCTCTGGAGCCGCGAGCTGACCTCGCTCAGCCCCATCACGGCCGAGGCCCAGGCTTTGGACATGCGCCTGCGTGCTGACCTGGGGGCCCCCGATGTGCGCTACCTGGGCGTGATCCGCGCGCCCACGATGGAAGCCGCGCTGCAAGGTGCGGAGCAGGCCAGCGCGGCCCTGGCGCCCCTGGTGGACAGCGGCATGCTGCTGGGCACCGACAGCCCCGCGCGCTACCTGCCCAGCCAGGCCATGCAGCGCCAGCGCCAGGCGGCCTTGCCCGACACCGAGACCTTGCGCGCTCACTTCATGGCAGCGGCCAAAGGCCTGCCGCTCAAGACCGAGAAGTTCGAGGGCTTCTTTGTCGACGCGGCCCAGGCCAAGGCCCTGCCTCTGCTCACCCGCGACGACCTGCAGGGCTCCTCGCTGTCCCTGGGCGTCGACTCGCTGCTGATGCGTCAGTCGGGTCAGTGGACCGCGCTGGTGGGCTTGCGCCTACCGAGTGACGATGCCGCGACCGGCCAGCCAACGCAGCCGGTGGACGCGGCCCGCATCCGCAGCCTGCTCAAGTCGTCGGTGAAGGTGGGCGAGGTGCACTTCATCGACCTGAAGGCCGAATCCGAGAAGCTGTATTCCGACTACCTGAGCGAAGTGCTCTTCCTGTCAATGCTGGGCGCGGGCGCCATCGTCATCCTGTTGGGCGTGGTGCTGCGCTCACCCCGGCGCCTGCTGCGCGTGGTCACGCCCTTGCTGTGCACGGTCATCATCGTCACTGGCGGACTGGTCGCCACCGGCCCGCCGCTGACGCTGTTCCACCTGGTGGGCTTGCTGCTGATCGTGGCCATCGGCTCCAACTACGCTTTGTTCTTCGACCAGCGCACCCACCGTGGCACACCCAGCGCATCCATCTTGTCGTCCATGCTGTTTGCCAACCTGTCCACCGTGGCGGGCTTTGGCATGCTGGCATGGTCGCAGGTGCCGGTGCTGCACGCCATTGGCGCCACCGTGGGCCCGGGCGCAATCCTGGCTTTGGTGCTTTCGGCGGTGCTGCACCACGCGGTCCCCGGGGCCGCCGCCGATCAGGTCTGAGGCGCCGAATGAAGCGCATGGCGCCTCTGCTAACCTTTTCGAAAATGCCCATGGATTCGACCTTCGACTTTGCCGTGCCCCACAGCGCTGGCACCCGCCGCGCACCAGCCTTGCTGGTGATGCTGCCCGGTGCCTACGACACGCCGCGCGACTTCATCGACCAGGGCTTTGTGGCGGCCGTGCGCGAGCGGCACCTGAACGTGGACATCCAGTTGGTCGATGCCCATGTGGCCTATTACACCGGCCAGACCATCCTGGAGCGCCTGCAGCAGGACGTGATCGAGGTGGCCCGCCACCAAGGCTACGAACAGATCTGGCTGGCGGGCATTTCCATCGGAGGCATGGGTTCGCTGGTCTACACCGCCACTCATCCCGGCCACATCACGGGTGTGGTGGCCTTGGCGCCCTACCTGGGCCCGCGCAACATCAGTGCGGACGTGGTGCGCGCGGGCGGCCTGCCATCGTGGCCCGCTGAAGGTCAATCGCTGCCCGAGGACGACATAGATCGGCGCTTGTGGTTGTGGCTCAAGTCGCGCGCGCGGCACCAGGTGCCTGAAGCTCCGCCAAGCTTGTACTGGGGCTACGGCCTGAGCGACCGCTTCGCCATGGGCCACCAGGCCGTGGCCGAAGCGCTGCCGGCGGACAAGGTGTTCACGGTGGAGGGTGGGCACGACTGGCCGGCCTGGATCGCGCTGTGGCGCCAGATGCTGGACAAGCTGCCCTTGCCACGCACCGAGGCACGCTCCCATGAGCCAGTCGCGCCCTGAAGCCATGCCGCCATTGGCGGTGCTGGCCTTCACCGCCACCAGTGGCGCCGGGCCGGGCCGGGCGGCCTTGGGTGCATTGGTGCGCGGCAGCCGCACAGCGCTGCGCCCTAATGACTTCACCCGCTTAGCCCTGCCCACCTTCATCGGCCGGGTCAATGGCCTGGAAGACTTGCCCTTGCCAGGCCACTGGTCTGCCTGGGATTGCCGCAACCATCGGCTCGCCTGGTTGGCCTTGACGCAAGACGGTTTTTTGGACGAAGCCCGCGCGGCCATCGCACGCCATGGCCCGAGCCGCGTGGCGGTGCTCATGGGCACCAGCACCTCTAGCATCGGCGCCAGTGAAGAGGCCTACACGCGGCTGAGCGCTGATGGCCAATTCCCGCCCGACTTGTCGCATGCCGAAGTTCATTCGCCCCATGCCCTGGGGGCCTTCGTGGCGCAGGTGTTGGGTACCACAGGGCCTTGCATGACGGTGGCCACCGCGTGTTCATCGAGCGCCAAGGTCTTCGCCCAGGCCGAACGCCTGATCCGCTGCGGGCTGGTGGACGCGGCAGTGGTGGGCGGCGTGGACAGCCTGTGCAACAGCGTGCTGTTCGGCTTCAATTCACTGGGCCTCGTGTCCAGCCACTTGTGCCGCCCCTTCCACGCTGAACGCGATGGCATCAACCTGGCGGAGGCTGGCGGTTTCGTCCTGCTGGCGCGTGCATCGACCCAGGCGGGGCAGGGCGCCCCTTTGCAATTGATCGGTCACGGTGAGTCATCCGACGCGCACCACATGTCCTCGCCGCACCCCGAAGGGCTGGGCGCCCGTGATGCCATGTGGCAGGCCCTGGCGCGGGCCGCCATCGGGCCTGCTGAGGTGGACTACATCAACCTGCATGGCACCGCCACACCCAAGAACGACGAGGTCGAAGCGCGGGCGGTGGCCGACGTCTTCCCCACCAGCACACGGGCGAGTTCGACCAAAGGCTGGACCGGCCATGCCCTCGGCGCCGCTGGCGTGCTGGAGTCGGTGCTGACCTTGCTGGCCTTGAAAGAAGGCTGGGTGCCGGGCACCTTGCATGGCCAGCAGCCCGACCCCTGTCTGGGCGAGCACTTCGGGCGCATGCTGCAAGGCCAGACCGTGGACGCGCCCATCCAGATCGCCATGAGCAATTCCTTCGGCTTTGGTGGCAACAATTGTTCGCTGGTGTTTGCCCGATGAGCGCCGTCAGCTTGGACCTGGCCGTGCTGGGCGTGGGCCTGTGGGCCGAGGGCCTGGGCAGTTGGGACGATGCACGCGCGCGTTGGCACGGCCATGCCCATGGCGCCGCCCCAAGCGCATCCACCAAGCCCCAGACCACGCTGCTTCCTGCTGCGGAGCGCCGCCGGGCGCCCGCCACGGTGCTGCTGGCCCTGGCGGTGGCCGAACAAGCCTGCCGCGAAGCCAAGCTTGACGCGCGTGAGATGCGCTCGGTGTTCACCTCTGCGCATGGCGATCTGGCGCTCACCGACTACCTGTGTGCCACCCTGGCCGAATCGCCAGAGCATCTGTCGCCCACCAAGTTTCACCATTCGGTGCACAACGCGGCGTCGGGCTACTGGACCATCGGTGTCGGCAACCGGCAGGCCTCCACCGCGATTTCCGCAGGGCCACAAAGCTTTGCCCAAGGTCTGCTGGAGGCCGCGACCCAGGTGGTGTGCGAGCAAGCGTCGGTGCTGCTGGTGGCCTACGACATGCCAGCGCCGAGTCCACTCGTGCCCATCACCCAAAGCACCGCGCTGGTGGGACTGGCGCTGGTGCTGGCGCCCGTCCAGCGCGTGCCTGCCGACGGCGGTGCCCCCAGGACATTGTTGCTGCGCTTGCAAGACGGGCCCACCCAAAGGCTGATCGAAGCCCCTCCAGGCTGCTGCGATCCCGACATCGAGGCCTTGATGCCCCGCAGTCCCATGGCGGTCGGCTTGCCTTTGGCCCAGGCCCTGGCTGCGAACGGTCAGCCACAGGCGGCCGAGCTCCGTTTCAGGTTGTCACCGGCTCAGTCATTGATCGTGACCCTTACGGGGCGGAATCAAGGCGCCAGGCGTTAAAATTCACGCCACGAATGGTGCCCATCCCGGTGCCGAACCCCACAAGGATCGAAGATGGCCGACACCTCGCACGACGTGCTGATCATGGGCGGCGGCCTGTCAGGCCTGACACTGGCCTTGCAGCTCAAGCAGACCATGCCCCACCTGGACATCCAGGTCCTGGAACGGCGCCTGGGCCCAGCGCCCCTGGCGGCGCACAAGGTCGGCGAATCCAGCGTCGAGATCGGCGCCCATTACTTCTCCGAAATCCTTGGCCTGAAAGACCACCTGGACAGCGAGCACCTGCGCAAATTCGGGTTTCGCTTCTTTTTCAGCGAAGGCGAGGCCGACCTGTCCAGCGTGACCGAATTGGGGGCGAGCCGCTACCTGTCGACCCCCAGCTGGCAGATCGACCGGGGCATCTTTGAAAACCACCTCGCGCTCGAAGCCACGCGGCAGGGCGTTCAGGTCACGGAAGGTGCCGCAGTCAAGCGCATTGAGCTGGACAAAGATCAGGGGCACGAGGTGGAGATCGAATGCCCGGACGGTGAAGGCGGCGTGAAGCGCCAGGCCCTGCGTGCCAAGTGGGTGGTCGATGCCAGTGGCCGCGCCAGTTTGCTCAAGCGCAAGCTCGATCTGGCCGAGGACAATGGCCACCATGCCAACGCCGTGTGGTTCCGCCTGAACACGCGGCTGGAGATCGACAACTGGGCCGAGGATCCCGAGTGGCGCCAGCGCTGCGACCCGGCCGCGCGCTGGATGTCCACCAACCACCTGTGTGGCGCTGGCTACTGGCTCTGGCTCATTCCTTTGTCATCGGGCGCGCACTCGGTGGGCATCGTGGCCGACGCCGACATGCACCCGCTGGAGGGCATGAACACCTTTGACAAGGCCATGGCCTGGATTGCCGAGCACCAGCCCTGCGTGCACGAGGTCCTGGAAAGCCACCGCGACACCTTGATGGACTTCGCTTTCTTCCGCGATTTTTCTCATGGTTGCAAGCAGGTCTTCTCGGCCGAACGCTGGGCCATCACGGGCGATGCCGGCCTGTTCCTCGACCCCTTCTATTCACCGGGTTCCGACTTCATCGCCATCTCCAACACCTACATCACCAAGCTGATCCAGCACGATCAGGCCGGTGAGTCCCTGCGCATGCCAGCCCTGTTCTACGGCGAAGTGATGCAGTCCTTCTACCAAAGCACCTTGTCGCTGTACGAAGGCCAGTACGCCCTGTTCGGCAGCCCCCGCGTCATGCCCACCAAGGTCTTGTGGGACTACACCTACTACTGGGGGGTGCTGTGCCTGCTGTTCTTCCAGGGCCGCCTGGCCGATCGCGCCGCGCTGATGGAGCTGCACGCGCCGCTGATGCGTGCCCGCGAATTGAACAGCGGCATCCAGACCTTGCTGCGCCAATGGGGCGAGGCCACCGACTTGGCCGCCGCCCAGCCCAGCGACGGCCCGCGCCGCGATGACAACCCGCCTTGCATGCTCGACCAGGCCAGCCTGCCCTGGTTCGCAGAACTCAATGCTGGCCTGCGCGACCAGCTTGACGACGCCGGTTTCCGTGAGCGTGCACGGGCCAATGTGGCGCAGCTCGAACAACTGGCGTCCGAGATCGTTGGCCAGGCCTTGCGCGATGCGCCCTCGCTGCGCGCGCAACTGCCGCCTGGCCTCGTGGCGGTCGACACGCACGCGCTCTTGTTCAAGATGGCGGCCTGATGCCTTCTTCGCCGAGCGCCGCCCAAGTTGCCCGTGGCCCGTCCGCACCGTGGCGCATGCCGTGGGTCCTGAAGGCTTCGGTCGGTGTGCACGCGGCGGCGGGCGTGGCCGTGGCCGCCATGCCCGAACTGTGGCCTCAGGCACTGGCCAGCGTCGCCGCCAACCACGCGGCGGTCACGGCACTCGGCCTGTGGCCCACCAGCCGCTTGCTCGGCCCCAACATCCTGCGCCTGCCGCCCACCGCCATCGCCCGGCGTGAAATCGCCCTGACCTTCGACGATGGGCCTGAGCCGGAAGTCACGCCCCAGGTGCTCGACCTGCTGGACGCGTTCCAGGTCAAGGCCACCTTCTTTTGCATCGGCGTTCGCGTGTTGCAGCATCCCGAGCTGGCGCGTGAAATCGTCCGGCGCGGCCACCGCATCGAGAACCACAGCCATGCGCACCGGCACACCTTTTCGGTGTCGGGCCTCAAACGCATCGAGCAGGAAATCCGCCGTGGGCAGGACGCCATTGCCGACACCGTGGGGCGCCTGCCCTGTTTCTTCCGCGCCCCTGCCGGTCTGCGAAATGTCTTCCTTGATCCCGTGTTGCACAAGCTCGACCTGCGCCTGGCCAGCTGGACCCGGCGCGGTTTTGACGCCGTGCGCAGCGATGCCGACTACGTGGCACGCAGGTTGATCGACGACCTGTCGCCCGGTGACCTGTTGCTGCTGCATGATGGCCACGCCGCACGCACGGCAGCAGGCACGCCCGTGATCCTTGAGGTCTTGCCTCGATTGCTGGAGGCGTGCCGTGCCCGCAACCTGCATCCCGTGACCCTGGATGCCGCTTTTTCATGAGGACTGTTTTACCTTGAGCCCAGACACCAAGGCGACCAAGACCTTGCTTTCCGCATTGCTTGACCGGGCCTGTGAGCCCTACCGGCCCGCAGGCCAGTTTGCATGGCGGTTTGCCCGCGGCAAGCTGAGCGGCGATCCCGCCTTCAAGGCCTTGCTGGCGCAAGGTCTGATTCCCGACCACGCCCGCGTGCTCGACCTCGGTTGCGGGCAAGGGCTGCTGGCTTCCTGGCTGCTGGCGGCGCGTCGGCAATATGAGGAGTCCATTCGGGTTCGACCGTTTCCCGATGCTCCCGGCTGGCCCGAGCATTGGCCTGCCGCAGCGCGAATTCAGGACTTCCACGGCGTGGAGCTGATGCCCAAGGACGTGGACCGCGCCCAGGCCGCGCTGGGAGGCTTGCGTCCGCTGCCCCGCCTCACGCTGTGCGACATCTGCGATGTGCCGTTCGAACCTTGCGATGTGGTCGTGATCCTGGATGTGCTGCATTACATCGACATGGCGGCGCAAGATGCTGTGCTGACCCGCGTGCGCGACGCGCTGGCACCCAATGGCGTGCTGTTGCTGCGGGTGGGCGATGCGTCCGCGGGCTTGCCTTTCAAGATCAGCAACTGGGTCGATCACGTGGTGACCTTCATCCGGGGGCACCGTTTGCCGCGCCTGTACTGCCGGGCACTGACTGATTGGCAAGCGGCGCTGCTGAGGCTGGGATTCCAGCTTGATGCCCCGATTCCCCTGAGTCAGGGCACCCCTTTCGCGAATGTGTTGTTGGTGGCCCGGCTCGGTTAAAGTCGCCTCCGTTTCGCCGCACCTGGATCTTGCCCGTGTCTCCCCTCGCCATCACCCATTTCACCATGACCAGTTGCCTGGGCCACGGCCTGGCCGCGACCTCGGCCGCCTTGCAGGCGGGACGCAGCGGCCTGAAGCCCTGCGACTTCGAAACCGTGGACATCGACACCTGGATCGGCGAGGTCGAAGGCCTGGATGCCGTGCAACTGCGCGAGGACCTGAGCCGCTTTGACTGCCGCAACAACCGGCTCGCGCTGCTCGGCTTGCAGCAGGATGGTTTTGAGCAAGCCGTGGTCGACGCCATCCGAGAGCATGGCGCCGACCGTGTCGGCGTCTTCATGGGCACCAGCACCGCGGGCATCCTGCAGACCGAACTGGCCTATCGCCAGCGAGATCCCGCCACCGGCGCCTTGCCCGCGAGCTTCCGTTACGCCGAGACCCACAACGCCTACTCGGTGGCCGACTTCCTCTGTCACCACTTTGGCCTGCGCGGCCCGTCGGTGGTGTTGTCGGCGGCCTGCGCGTCCAGCGCCAAGGCCTTTGGCAACGCGGCCCGCATGATCCAGGCTGGCCTGATCGACGCGGCCATCGTGGGTGGCGTGGACTCGCTCTGCCTGACCACGCTGTACGGGTTCCGCTCCCTGGAGCTGACCTCCGATCAACCTTGTCGGCCCTACGACCAGGCCCGCGATGGCATCTCGATTGGCGAGGCGGTTGGGCTGGCGCTGGTGCAGCGTGAGGGCCCCGTCGGCTCGATGCGCCTGCTGGGCGTGGGCGAGTCGAGCGACGCCCACCACATGTCATCGCCACACCCCGAGGGCCGCAGCGCGCAGATCGCCATTCGCGACGCGCTGGCTGCCGCTGGCCTGCGCCCCGATCAGGTCGACTACGTCAACCTGCATGGCACCGGCACCCCCAGCAATGACGCGGCCGAAGGCCGGGCCGTGCACGCGGTTTTTGGCGATCAGGTGCCTTGCAGTTCCACCAAAGCCTCAACAGGCCACACCTTGGGCGCGGCGGGCGGCATCGAAATCGTGATCAGCTTGCTGGCCATCCGCGACGGCTTCATGCCCGCTGGTTTGAACGTGACGCACCTTGACCCCAGCATCCACCTCGACTACCTCACACACCAGCGCCAAGCCCGGGTGGACCGCGTCTTGAGCAACTCCTTTGGCTTCGGCGGCGCCAATGCCAGCGTGGTCGTCGGGCGGGGGGCTTGACCATGTCGAACCCCGTGCGCGTGTTCATTGATGGCATTGGCCTGAATGGCCCCGGCTTGCCCAATTGGGCGCAGGGCCGCGATGTGCTGACCGGCTTGCTGCCCTATTTGGCCAGTCCCACCATCGTGGTGCCACCGGCGGGCTTGCCACCTGCCGAGCGGCGCCGTGTGGGTGTCCTCGTCAAGCTGGCCTTGCAAGTGGCACAGGAAGCCGTGGACCATGCCCAGGCGCAGGCCGACCAGTTGGCCAGCGTGTTCTCATCGTCCAGCGGCGAGGGCGACAACTGCCACGTCCTGTGCGAAGCCCTGGCCAGTGACCGCCTGATTTCGCCCACGCGCTTCACCAACTCGGTCCACAACGCGCCCTCCGGTTACTGGGGCATCGTGTCGCGGGCCGTGGCGCCATCGTCCACCTTGTGCGCCTTCGATGGCAGCTTCAGCGCAGGCCTGCTGGAAGCCATCACCCAGGTCAAGGTCGAGCGCCGTGGTGTTCTGCTGGTGTGTTACGACGCGCCTTACCCATCGCCCTTGCTCGAAGCCCGGCCCGTCACGCAATCCTTGGGCATGGCCTTGGTGTTGTCGCCCCACGCCAGCGCGCACTCGTTGGCCGCCATCGACGTGAGCCTCTGCGATGAAGCCCCCACGACCTTGCCTTGGGCTGAGCTGGAAGCCTTGCGGCAATCCATCCCCGCCGGGCGAGGATTGCCCCTGCTGCACGCCTTGGCCAACGCCAAGGGCCTCGCGGGTTTGATGCCTCAACGCATCGTGCTCGACTACCTGAACCAGCGCCAACTGGCCGTGGCGCTGAGCCCATGCCAATGACGATGACCATCACCCGCGACGAGATTGCCGCGCGCATTCCCCATGCGGGCACTATGTGCCTGCTCGATTCGGTGATTGACTGGAGCCCTGAGCACATCCGCTGTCAGGCCAGCAGCCACCGCGACCCCGCCAATCCATTGCGTTCAGGCGGGCGGCTGGGCGTGCTGTGCGGCATCGAATACGCCGCCCAGGCCATGGCCATGCACGGCGGTTTGCAGGCGGCGCCGCCAGGGGATGCCGGGCAGCGCCCCAAGGCTGGATTCTTGGCCAGCGTGCGCAGCGTGTCGGCCCATGTGGTCCGGCTCGATGACAGCACCTCTGACTTGCAGATCGAAGCCCGGCGCGTGTCGGGCGACGAGAACCTGGTGATGTACGAATTCTCGGTCCGCGATGCGGATCGCCTTTTGATCGAAGGCAGGGCCGCCGTGGTGATGGATGCCAGCGCCCTCTTGCCCACGGAGACCTTGCCATGAGCACCCCCGTTTTGAAACGTGCCCTGGTGACCGGGGGCAGCGGCGACATCGGCTCGGCCATCTGTAAACGCCTGGCCAGCCAGTACCACGTCATCGTCCATGCCAACTCGCGCCTGGATCGGGCCGAAGCCGTGGTCAGCGAGATCATCGCCGCGGGGGGGCAAGCCAGCGCGGTGGCCTTTGATGTGAGCGATGCGCAAGCCACCTCCGCCAGCCTGGAAGCCTTGCTGGAACAAGGCCCCATCCAGGTGCTGGTCAACAACGCCGGCATCCACGACGATGCCGTGTTTCCGGGCATGAGCCCTGAGCAATGGCGGCGCGTCATCGACGTTTCGCTGCATGGTTTCTTCAACGTCACGCAACCCCTGAGCATGCCCATGATCCGGACGCGCTGGGGTCGCATCATCAGCGTGTCCTCGATCGCCGCCGTGCTGGGCAACCGGGGGCAGGTCAACTACGCGGCGGCCAAGGCGGCCCTGCATGGCGCCTCCAAGTCCTTGTCGCTTGAGCTAGCCAGCCGGGGCATCACCGTCAATGTGGTGGCGCCGGGCATCATCCAGGGCAGCATGGCCGAAGGCAGTTTTGACGCCGCCGCCATTGCCCAGATGGTGCCCATGAAGCGCGCTGGCCAACCCAAGGAAGTGGCCGAATTGGTGGGCTTCCTCGCTTCTGATGCCGCCGCCTACATCAGCGGGCAAGTCATCTCCATCAACGGGGGGATGCCCTCGTGAGCACCGCACAAGCTGCCACGCAGGGCCTGGCGTCCAGCGCTGTTCACCAAAGCGAGATGCTGTTGTATTTCGTCTTGTTGCAGCTGATCGTCATCGTCGTGGCCGCGCGCGTGGGCGGCGCCTTGGCCCAACGCCTGGGCCAGTCGCCCGCGGTGGGCGAAATCGTGGTGGGCATCCTGCTTGGCCCCTCGCTGTTCGGGCTATTGATGCCGGACGTTTTCCACTACGTTTTTCAATCGGTGCCCGCCGGGCCGCTGACCATCCTCTCGCAGATCGGCCTGATCCTGCTGATGTTCCAGATTGGCATGGAGTTCGACTTCTCGCATCTCACCGAAAAACGCAACCGCCGGGCGGTGTGGGGTGTGGCCCTGGCTGGCCTGGTGGTGCCCTTCGTGTTGGGCCTGGGCAGCGGTTATTTTCTTGCGCCCATCCTGTCGCCTCAGGCCGACCCCCTGGCGTCGGCGCTGTTCGTGGCCACGGCCTTTTCCATCACGGCCTTGCCCATCCTGGGCCGGATCATGATGGAGTTCAACATCACCCGCACCCCCCTGGGCGTGATTGCCATCTCGGCCGCGGCTATCAACGATGTGGTCGGGTGGTTGCTGCTGGCCTTGATCACCACCATCACGGTGTCGCACTTCGAGCCGATGGCCTTCGGCCTGAAGGTGCTCATGGTGGGGGCGTTCTTTGTCTTGAGCTGGTACGTGGCGCGGCCCCTGGTGAAGCGCCTGGCGCACCGGTTCAAGGAAGGCCACGATGCCTTGCCGCCGACCCTGATGGGGCTGTTGCTGGCGGTGATGTTCGCAGCGGCCATCGCCACCTACCAGTTGGGCATCTTTGCCATTTTCGGCGGCTTCATGGCTGGCGTCATCCTGCACGACGAGACCGAGCTGGTCGAAGCCTGGAAGCAGAAAGTCGGCGGCTTCGTGCTGGTCTTCTTCCTGCCGATTTTCTTCACTTACACGGGCCTGCGCACCAACATTGGCGGGCTGGACACGGCCGCGGCCTGGGGGTGGACGGCGCTGCTGATTTCACTGGCCACGGTGGGCAAGTTCGGAGGCTGCTACCTGGCGGCGCGCTGGTCCGGCCTGAGCCACGCCGAAGGCAAAGTCATCGGCATCATGATGAACACCCGAGCTTTGATGGAGTTGATCGTGCTGAACGTCGGTTTTGACCTGGGCGTGATCTCGCAGCAGATGTTCACCATGCTGGTTCTGATGGCCATTGTGAGCACCGTCATCACGGCGCCGGGTTTGACGGCCTGGTTGCCCGCAGTGGGGTTGTGGTCGGCCAAACGCAAGGCCGGTGATCAGGCATCGCGCATCGCAGCCTGAGTCTCGTTTCATTCAACAAGGCGAGGGAGTATTTCAGGGCCTGTCAACGATTCGCGTGGTGCGTCCTGCCCGGCATGACGCGGGCGCAGGTGCTGATGTCGGTGGGTTACCCCGTCAGCAGCGAGAACCCCAAGCTGGATGCCAAAACCTGGCGTTTCTGGTTGTCGAGCTTCGCCGAGTTCCAGGTGGTGTTCGACGAGCAGGACTTGCTCAAGCAGGTCATCACCGACCAGCAAACCAGCAACCTGGTCGAGGTGGACTGATCAACGCTGAAAGGGTGGCCGCTGCAGCAAGCGGCGGGTCACCAGCAGCGGCAGGCGCAGCGCAAATTCCAGCATCAGCCGCAAATGCATCCAGGTCAGCAGGACGTTGTCGCGGCCGTATCGAAAGTGTGAAACACCGCCTTCTTCAGGCAGCAGGTACTTCACCGGTGCATCAATGTTGAGCGGCTTGACGCCACGCCAGGCCAATCTCACCACCGCTTCCGTGTCGAAGTCGAAACGGCGCATCCACGGTTGGCGCGCCATGACCTTGGCCAATGCGGCCACCGGATACACGCGGAACCCATAAAGTGAGTCGGCGATGCCCGCGCCCAAGGTTTCCAGATTGGTCCACCAGTTGGACACACGCCGCCCGCGCACGCGCAGCAACGGGGCGCTGGCATCGAACACCGGGCGGCCCAGCACCATGGTCTCCGGCCGCTGGATCGAGGTTTTCATGAACTCGGGGATCAGCGGTGCAGGGTGCTGCCCATCGGAGTCCATGGTCAGTGCATGCGTGAAGCCAGCTGCGCGCGCTTCAAGCAAACCTCGTAGCACGGCCGCGCCCTTGCCTTGGTTGCTGGGCAGCACAAAAATCTTGAGCCCGGAATCGCGCGATGCCATCTCCTGCAGGCCTTGGGCCGTGCCGTCGGTGCTGCCATCGACCACCACCCACACGGGATACCAATTGCGGCGCGCAGCCCTGACCGTTTCATACACCTGGCGGCCAGCGTTGTAGCTGGGAATCAGCACGAGGTGCGTGGTCGAAGGCGAGAGCGGCTGGCTCGTTTCAGTCATGGACAGGTCGTTCGGAAGGGGAGGGTTGCACTGTGATGGCCAGCTCTGCTCTGGCCAGTTCATGCTCAAAATAGTGTTGCAGTTCGCGCGTGAACAGCTTGGCGTCATCGCCCACGGTGAAGCGCTTGCCCAGCCGCACACGGTAGACCATGGGGAAGCTGGGCGGGCGGTGGTGGATGGGCCAGCCCTTGCATAAAAAGGGCGAGTTGTTTTCGATGAACAGGGTTTGCACCGGCACTTTCGCGCCCTTGGCGATCAGCGCGAAGCCTGGCTTGAACTCATTGACCGGGTGCCCGATGGTGCGCGTGCCTTCGGGGAAGACCAGCACGTGACTGCCCTGGCGCAAATCGCGGATCGCGTGTCGCACCATTTTGCGCGGGCTGTCGTTGCGGATGAAGTCGGCCAGCCGCGCACCCGCGCCCAGAAAGGGGTTGTCGAGCACATCGGCCTTCATGATGCAGCCCGCATTCCGGATCCGCGAGATCAGAAAAACAGCGTCCAGAAAAGTGGGATGGTTGCACGCCAGGATCATGGAAGCCTGGCCATCCAATGCGTCCAGCGCCTCCAGTTCGAAGCGGGTCAGGCCCAGCCAGGTGGTGAGGGCAAAGTACAGGCGAAACCCGCGGCTGATGCCTGCGCGGCCGATGGTGCGGCCTTTCTGCGGAGACACGAAAGGCCTGATCGCCCAGGCCAGCATGCACAAGCCCAAGCACATGACGCCCAGGAGTAGCAGGCCCGCGTAAAACAGCGGGTACTGGGCCAGGGCGCGCAGGGTCTTCATGTCCGGCATGGGGCGCTTCAGTCGTCGACGGCCACCAGCGTGGACGACTGGTCGATGATCCATGAGATGCCGATGCCTCCCGCCAGGTAACTCTTCTTCTTGACCAGCGGGCTGTCGTCAAAGACGGCGCCTTGCAGCGTGTCATACCGGACGAAGGCGCCCACCCAGAAGTGATCGAAGCGTTTGCTCAGCGCGGTGGTGAACTGGCTGCCAGCATAGCCGCCACGGCTGGCGTAGGCGGCGCGATCAGCGCGGGCGTACTGCGGCGCCACGTCGTAAAAATAGGCGTTGCGGCGGCGGTTGGCGTAGATGGGGCCCACCAAAGCGCCCAGGTTCCAGCCGGACCAGCCCGCCACATTCGCGATGTCGATGTTCAGGTTGGGTGCCGCTTGCCAGCCGGTGGACGACACGTCGCCCTGGCCCAGCGTGACACCGCCGCTGACCGGCAGCCGAAAATTCACGCGCACTTCGCCACTGGCCGATTGCAGCAGGTGCACGTCCAGCGCTGGGCCGATCTCGACCGATCCAGCCAGATTGGGCATGCCCTCGCGCGCTTGATTGCGTTTGCTCGACACCGGCAGGCTGGCGTTCGCGTTCAGGCCCAGTTTGACGCGCGGTCCCTCGAACAAACGCGCACTGGCGCCATCGCGGTTGGCCTTGAGCACCTCGCCACGGTAGATCAGGTAGGGCAGGGGCAGCACATAGCCGCGGCCTTCATCAGAGCCCCGGTAGTCAGGCAGGGACAAGGCGGCGGCGCCCAGGCCGAACTCCCACAAAGGCTTCATCTGGCTCTTCACCTCAGGCTGGGCTTGAACTGACAGTGAAAGCGCCCCTGCGGTGCTCAGCAGCAGGGCCCAACGCAGGCATCTTGGTGTGGTCATGGTCAATGGCTCCTGGCGGTGGTCGCTTCGATCTCGACCAGCAGGTCAGGACGGCAGACCACGGCCTGCAGGTAGAAACAGGGCACGTCGGTGCCCAGGCGTTGTTCCACCACCTGGCGCACTTGCGGCAGATCGGTGGCATGGCGAACGTAGGCTTTCAACTGCAGCTTGGAGGCCTGCCAGACTTTGCCGGGACGCTCCGCGCGGAAGCGGTCGATCAGGGCCTCGATGTTGTTCAGCGTTTCATGGGTCTGGGCTTGCACGTCGTTCAGGTGCACGGTTTCATGCCCCACGATGCTGGCGGTGCCGGAGATGAACACGCATTCTTCGTCGCCAGCAGGTGCCAGTGCCGCGCGCGAAAACGTCGGGCTGCGCAAGCCATACTGTGGCGGGTAGCGGTACGCGCTCAACTGGCGCGGATTCTCGATCGGCTGCGCAGGGCGCGAGGATGCCAGCGCATACACCGTCAGCGGCCCGCCTACACCTTCTGGATGGCCCAGCGCACAGGCGGCCGGTGGGTTCGGATCGACCATGGTCGAATGCGCCAAAAAGGAGGCGTGCCTGCCCACGTTGAAGATGCGGTAACGCTCTTCGCCTTGCCCGGCGCCAAGGATGTCCGGCAGGTAGTTCCAGAAGCGCAAGGGGTGCGGGCAGCCCAATTGGCCCAGAGCGCCAAACACGGCATCGTAGGCTTGCTGCGTGGCCTGTTCCAGCAGTTTGTCTTGGGTGGGCAAGGGCGTGGCCAGCCAGGCGAACACCAGGTCGGCGCATTGGGCATAGGCCACACCCGCGACTTCGCCATGGACCACTTTAGGCGCGTTGCCGGGCACGGACCAGACCTCGACCCAGGCAGCGGTGTCATCGCCCAGCACCGGCAGCGCCACGCGGGGCCATCCCGCTTCTGCCAATCGCGCTGGCAGTGCAGAACCGTTGATCACCTCGGCCGCGCCAAACACGGCCATGCCCAGGATCTGGCGTGTGGCAGGGCTGCGCTCAAGCCCCTCGGCCCATGCGTCCAGGGCTTCCAATGCAATGTAATCAAGCTGCAGATGACTCAAGACCTGCCTCTTGTCAACGGATGGGGGCCGTGTCGCTGATGTTGATCTTGCGACGGCGTGCGGCCGCCAGCGTGCGTTTCAGCGTCAACAGCGAACCGATGTAATAGATGGCTTTGAACACGTAGATCGACGGCCATATCGGCGTCTTGCGGAAGATGTCGCCCGCGAACAGTGACATCACCGCTTCCTTGACCCGGAACATGTTGCGCGGCCCCATGAACAGGTCGCGCATGGTGGGATTGGTCACGCGGTAGATGAACCATGAGAACTCGCGCGGACCTCGCAACATCACCTGGTCGAAGCGCTTGTGCGCGGCGGCCAGCTTGCGCGGCTCTCGCAACTGCGCGTGCACCACGTCGGCGGCCACAAAGGCGCTGTTCATGGCCAGGAAGACGCCCGATGAAAACACCGGATCGATGAAGGCAAAGGCGTCACCCAGCAGCAGGTAGTTGGGGCCGCGCGCCCGATCGCAACTGTAGGAATAGTTGCCGGTGGCCTCGACCTCCGAGACCAGCTTGGCATCTTTCAAGCGGGCCTGCAGTGGCGGGCACAGGGCAATGGTGTCCATGAAGAACTCTTCGACGCTGTTCTTGCGCGTCTTGAGGTAAGTGGGCCAGCACACGGCGCCCACGCTGGTCGCGCCATCGGCCAGCGGAATGAACCAGAACCAGCCATGGTCGAACCAGAACAAGCTGATGTTGCCTTCTTGCTTGCCCTCCAGGCGCTGGGCGCCCGTGAAGTGGCCGAACAGGGCGGCGCTGTTGTGCTTCTTGTTCTTGACCTTGGTTCCCAGCTTGTTGGCCAGGAAGGTGTCGCGGCCCGAGGCGTCAATGACGATCCTGGCTTGCCATGACGCATTCTGGCCATCCGCCTGCTGGGCCTGCACCACGGCGCCAGCGTCCTTCGGCAGGAAATCGACCGCCTTGACTTGGCAGTTCTCCAGCACCTTGGCGCCTTTGCTGGCGGCATGGCGGATCAGGATGTGGTCGAAGTCAGAGCGGCGCACCTGGTAGGCCATGTCCATGGACTTGTCCCAGGCCTCGCCGAACTCAAGGAAGGTGCGGTCCTTGTGCCAGGGCGAGACGAACTCGATGCCGTACTTGGGCATGGCCATCGCCTCGACCTCGGCGCGCACGCCCAACTGGTCCAGCAGTGGCAGGTTCGCGGGCAGCAGTGATTCACCGATGTGGAAGCGCGGGTGCTGCGCTTTTTCAAGCAGCACCACGTCCATGCCTTGTTGGGCCAGCAAGGCGGCTGCGGTGGAGCCCGCCGGGCCGCCACCGATGATCAGCACGTCGCAGGAGCTGGGGGTCATGGGCAATGTCTTGTTGGTCAGCATCAGGTGGCGGCCAGCGCCTTGAGGAGCTTGTCGTGGATGCCGCCAAACCCGCCATTGCTCATGCACAGGATCTGGTCCCCGGGCTTGGCGGCCTTCACGACCTTGGCCACCAGCGTGTCGATGTTGTCGATCACGACCGCGTGGTCACCCATGGGCGCGAGCGCTTCAGCCGCGTCCCAACCCAGTCCACCGCTGTGGCAGAACGACAAGTCGGCTTCTTCGAGCGACCAGGGCAGCAGGGCCTTCATCGTGCCCAGCTTCATGGTGTTGGAGCGCGGCTCAAAGACCGCCAGGATGCGTTGATCCGGGGCGATGCGTCGGCGCAGCCCATCCACCGTCGTGCGGATGGCCGTGGGGTGGTGGGCAAAGTCGTCGTACACCGTGATGCCCTTGACCTCACCGCGCAACTCCAGGCGGCGCTTGACGTTGGCGAACTGCGCCAAAGCCTCGCAGGCCACCTGCGGCGACACGCCCACGTGTTCGGCGGCGGCAATGGCCGCCAGCGCGTTCATCTGGTTGTGCTCGCCCATCAAGGGCCATTCGACGCGGCCGACCAGCACGGCCGCCTTCAGCACGTCAAAGGCGTGTGGTTCGCCACGGGCCCGGAAGCCCGGTACGTCGCCCCGCACGCCAAAGCGAACCACATCGCTCCAGCAGCCACGGTCCAACACACGCTGCAAGCTTTCTTCCCGAGCATTGACCACCAGGCGGCCTTGGCCCGGCACGGTGCGCACCAGGTGATGGAACTGGGTCTCGATGGCGGCCAGGTCGGCAAAGATGTCGGCGTGGTCAAACTCCAGGTTGTTCAAGACGGCGGTGCGCGCCTGGTAGTGAACGAACTTGCTCCGCTTGTCGAAAAACGCGGTGTCGTATTCATCGGCCTCGATCACGAAGGGATGCCCGCTGGCAGGGCGCTTCGCCTCGTCCAGTTCGCCGAGCCGTGCTGACACGCCGAAGTTCTGCGGCACACCGCCGACCAGGAAGCCCGGCTGCAAACCGGCGCGCTCCAGAATCCAGGTCAGCATGGAGGTGGTCGTGGTCTTGCCGTGGGTGCCCGCCACGGCCAGCACATGCCGACCGTGCAACACGTTTTCGCTCAGCCATTGCGGGCCACTGGTGTAGGGCAGGCCCGCGTTGAGGATGGCCTCCATCAGCGGATTGCCGCGCGAGACCACGTTGCCGACCACGAACAAATCGGGTTTCAAATCGAGCTGATCCGGGGTGTAGCCCTCGATCAACTCAATGCCCAGCGCGCGCAACTGGTCGCTCATCGGCGGATAGACGCCCGCGTCGCAGCCCGTCACACGGTGACCGGCCTCGCGGGCCAGTGCGGCGACACCACCCATGAAGGTGCCGCAAATGCCAAGGATGTGAATGTGCATGCTCAACCCAATGCTTGTGCGGCGGCAGCCACCGTGTCGGCGATGTCCTGCTCGGTGTGCGCGGCACTCACGAAACCAGCTTCGTACATGGCCGGTGCAAGATACACGCCACGGTCCAGCATGGCGTGGAAGAAGCGGTTGAACTTGTCAGACCCATGGGCCATCACTGCCTGGTAGTGCTGCGGCAGGCTGTCGGCAAAGAAAAACCCAAACATGCCGCCCTGGCTGTCGCCCACCAAAGGCACGCCGACCTGCTGGGCGGCGCCCACCAGCCCTTGCACCAGGCTTTGCGTGCGCTGCGCCAAGGATTCGAAAAAGCCAGGGCGCTGGATGACCTTCAAGGTGGCCAACCCGCAGGCCGTGGCCACCGGGTTGCCTGACAGTGTGCCGGCCTGGTAGACGGGCCCCAAGGGTGCCAGCTGCGCCATGACCTTGGCCGGGCCCGCAAACGCCGCCAGCGGCATGCCGCCGCCGATCACCTTGCCGAACACGCTCAGGTCGGGCGCAAAGCCAGGGATCTGCTGGGCATACAAGCTTTGCGCGCCACCCAGGGCCACGCGAAAACCCGACATCACTTCGTCAAACACCAGCAGCGCGCCATGCTGCGTGCACAACTCGCGCAAACGTTTCATGAACGGCAGGGAGGCCCGCACAAAATTCATGTTGCCCGCAATCGGCTCGATCATCACGCAGGCGATCTCGCCACCCACTTCGGCAAAGGCTTGCTCGATCTGCTCGACGTTGTTGTACTCCAGCACCAAGGTGTGCTGCACCACTTCAGGCGGCACGCCTGCGCTGGTCGGGTGGCCGAAGGTGGCCAGGCCTGAACCAGCCTTGACCAACAAAGCATCGGCATGGCCGTGATAGCAGCCCTCGAACTTGATCAGCTTGCTGCGGCCGGTGAAGCCGCGGGCCAGGCGGATCGCGCTCATGGCCGCTTCCGTGCCCGAGCTGACCAGGCGCACCTGCTCTGCGCTGGGCACCAGCTTCAAGATCTCTTCGGCCAGCTCGACCTCGCGCTCGGTGGGCGCGCCGAATGAAAACCCGTCCAGCGCCGCCTTTTTGACCGCCTCAAGCACCTCGGGGTGGCCATGGCCCAGGATCATCGGGCCCCAGGATCCGATGTAGTCGATGTAGCGCTGGCCTTCGGCATCCCACATGTAGGCGCCGTGCGCTTTGGCGATGAAGCGGGGAGTTCCGCCCACCGCCTTGAAAGCCCGCACGGGTGAGTTCACCCCGCCAGGGATGGAGCGCTGTGCGCGCTCGAACAAAGCTGCATTAGTGGACATTGCGTGAGGAAGGGGAGATGTCGTTGTCGGTCAGGCCGGATTCGCCAGCGGCGACTTCTTCGCTGGCGGTTTCCTCGCCCTCTTCGCCAGGAGGCAGTGCCCAGAAGAAGCGGTCGGGGATGACGCCACCCATGCCAGGGCGGAAGCCCGAGTCCAGCGCTTGGTCCAGGAAGCTCAAGGCTTCCGACACGGCCATGTCCACCGAGGTTTCTGTGGCCAGGATGGCGGCCAGGGCGGCCGACAAGGTGTCGCCCGCGCCCACGAAGCTGGCCTCAAAACGCTCAAAGCGTTCGCCAGCAATCGCGCCTTGGGCCGAGGCCAGCACGTTGTCGATGAACTGGTCGGGCAACTGGATGCCGGTCACCAGCACATAGCCACAGCCGCTCTCGCTGGCGGCCACCGCGATTTCGCGGGCGGACGGCGGGCGCTCGGATTCCCACTCGGGCAGCAGGAAGTCCGTCAGGGTCTTGTGGTTTCCCACCAACACCAGCGTGGCGGGCAGGATCAGCTCGCGAAAAGCCTCCAGGTAGGACATTTGAGCGTCCTCTTCCATCCACGAGACGTTGGGTAAATAAGACACCAGCGGAATATCGGTGTAGTCGGACAAGATTTCTGCGACCACGCTCACGCCCTCGGCGCTGCCCAGAAAACCGACTTTCCAGGCCGAAATGGTGGCGTCTTCCAGGATGGTGCGTGCCTGCTCCGAGATCGCATCGGCGTCGATTTCGTGAATTTCAAACACCTCGGCGGTGTCGCGAATCAGTAAGCTGGTGATCACCGGCAAGGTGTGCGCGCCCATGGACGCCATGGTGGCGATGTCGGCCGCAATGCCACTGGCGCCACTGGGGTCGCTGGCATTGAAGCTCATCACGCACGCCGGGGTTCCGGAGTCTTCGGCTTCGGTGGTGGGATCAACCTGGGGGCCGTCGGTGGGAGTGTTCATTCGGTGCGTCTAACGGTGTTCAGGCCCGGTGTTCAAACCAATGGGCGGGAGTCGTCCTAGCAAGCCTCACACGGCGCCAAGCGTCTTGTGGTGCCCACAAACCCTTGTTTTTCACAAGAGTGGGATGGCTACAATCAGCCCATTGTATTCAAGCTGGTTTGAACAGACGTGAACTCTTCCCGCACCTGGATGTGTTTGATTTGTGGCTGGATTTATGACGAGGCTGTCGGCCTGCCCGAAGACGGCATTGCACCCGGCACGCGTTGGGAGGACATTCCCATGAATTGGGTGTGCCCCGAATGTGGTGCTCGCAAGGAAGATTTCGAAATGGTTCAGATTTGACGGTATCGCCGTCATCCACTTTGATTAAAGGAATGGGTCCGTGACTGAAACTGGCTTGCCCGTATTAAGCGATGTTCCCGAAATCACCGCGCCCAAGAAAATCCTGGTGATTGACGACAGCAACACCATTCGGCGCAGCGCCGAGATTTTCCTGAAGCAGGGTGGTTACGAAGTGCTGTTGGCCGAGGACGGTTTCGACGCCCTGGCCAAGGTCAATGACCATGAACCCAGCATCATCTTTTGCGACATCCTCATGCCGCGGCTGGATGGTTATCAGACCTGCGCCATCATCAAGCGCAACCCGCGTTTCGCGGCCACGCCCGTGATCATGTTGTCATCCAAAGACGGTCTTTTTGACAAAGCCCGTGGACGAATGGTGGGGTCTCAGGATTATTTGACCAAGCCTTTCACCAAGGATCAGTTGCTCCAAGCGGTGGCACAGTACAGTGCTTGATTGAACCATTTTCGGTTCTGCGTCCAGGGCGGCGCCCACAGAATTCGCCAAGAGGTTGATCGATCATGTCCATTCAAAAAATCCTGCTGGTTGACGATTCCAAGACTGAACTGCATGTGCTGTCTGACCTGCTGACCAAAAAAGGTTTCAAGGTGCGCACCGCCGAAAACGGTGAAGAAGCCTTGCGCCGGCTCCAGGAAGAAAAGCCTGACCTGATCCTGATGGACGTGGTCATGCCCGGTCAAAACGGCTTTCAGCTCACCCGGGCTATCACCCGCGATCCGGCTTTTGCCGATGTCCCGGTCATCATTTGCACCAGCAAAAACCAGGAAACCGACCGCGTCTGGGGCATGCGCCAGGGCGCGCGCGACTACGTGGTCAAGCCGGTTGATCCTGAAGAGTTGCTGGCCAAGATCAAGGCGTTTGGTTGATTCATGGCGAATAAAGAAGCCCTGCGGGATCTGCAGAAACGCCTGGCCACCCGGTTGCAGGCGGCGCGTGAGCAAGCGCCAACCCGAAACTGGTTGGCGGTGGAAATCGCCGGGCATGGTTTTTTGCTGCCGCTTGATCAGGCGGGCGAGATCTTTCCCATGTCTGTTTTGCAAACTGTGCCGCACAGCCAGCCTTGGTTTTTGGGCGTCGCCAACCTGCGCGGGCAGTTGCATGGCGTGGTAGACCTGCCCGCTTTTCTGGGCCTGGCCCGGCCGGTGGCACGCTGGTCGCAAGAGCAGGGGGCCCGGGAGGCTGGGCGCCTGGTCGCGATGAACAGCTCGCTGCAACTCAACGTGGCCCTGGTCGTGGACCGATTGTTGGGACTGAGAAACCCGGCCGACATGGTGGCGGGCGGCACCCCTTCACCAGACACGCCCCATTTCATTGGCCAGCAAGTGGTCGATGACAAGGGCCGTGCCTGGTACGAACTCGACCTTGCTGCGCTGACCGCAGACGAGGCTTTTCTCAAGATCGACGCTTGACGTCTGGAGTACAAGGCATGAGTTTCCTGAGTCGAATCAAGGACCTGGGCAAGTCGCAGGACGAAGACGAAGTCCAGCCGGAGGCCCTGGCATCCGAGGCGCCAGTGACCTCTTCCGGTGCCAACGCCGTTGACACCCACCATTCGGTATCGTCCACGCTCCAACCGGGCGCAGGGGGCTCGCCGGACTCGATCATTTCCGAGGCAGCCCCATCCGAATTCCCGCCGGACTACCACGATGCCCGTGTCAAGGCCGAGGCCCTGGGTGCAGCCAATGCCGAATCACGCACCGGTTTGCCGGTGATCGGCAACTGGTCGCTGGAGCGCCAGCAGCGTGTCTTGTTTGGGGCCTTCATCCTGGGTGGTCTGGGCTTGATGCTCAGCGCCTTCCTGTCGGTCAACTCCGCCGATCGCCGGGCTGCGCAAGCCGGGGCCACCGGTCAGGCGCTGATGCAGTCGCAGCGCTTGGCGAAGTCAGTGTCGCAGGCCTTGATCGGTCGTGCGCAGGCCTTCCAGGAGGTGGCTGATTCCGCCAAGGTGCTGGCCAGCAATGTGCGTGGTTTGGCTCAGGGTGACAGTTCTTTGGGCCTGACCGAGGTGCCTGCCACGGCGAAAGAGCCTTTGTTGCCCTTGTTGCCCCTGGTAGACCGTGCTGAAAAGAATGCGAAGTTCGTGTTGGCGCAGAAGCAGACGCTGACCCAGGTGAGCCAAGCCCTGCGCGAAGTGAACGGCCAGTCGTCTGAACTGTTGGACCTGGCGGAAGGCATTGCCACCGCCAAGATCGAAAAAGGTGGCGCCACGCCTGCCGAATTGATGGCCATGAACCAGATGGTCATGCTGACGCAGCGCATCGGCAAGTCGGCCAATGAGTTCCTGACAGTGGAAGGCGTGTCGACCGAGGCGGTGTTCTTGCTCGGCAAGGACTTGAACGCGTTCAAGGAAATCGTCGATGGTCTGCTGAACGGCAACAAGGATCTGGACCTGAACGGCGTCAAGGACGCCGAGATGCGCGAACCGCTCGAAGCCCTGCAAAAGCTGTTCGAACAGACCCGCACGCAATCGACCTTCATTCTGGGCACCCTCCAGGGCCTGGTGGCCGCGCGCGATGCGCAAGTGGCCATCATTGACGACAGCGAGCCGCTGCGCAAAGGCTTGGAACAAGTGCAAACGCGTTTGTCCAGCGGTGCGGGCATCGGCCTGGTCAACATCGTGTTGATCGTGATCTTCCTGGCACTCACCGTTGCGGCCGGCTTTGGCCTCTTGCGCGTGTTCTTCACCGATCAGACACAGCGTCGGCAACTGGCCGAAGGCCAGCGTCAGGAGGCCGAACGCCAGGAGCGCGAAGCCAAGCGCGTCAACGACGCCAACCAGGCCGCCATTTTGCGTTTGATGAATGAACTGCAAATGGTCGCTGAAGGTGACTTGACCCAACAGGCCACGGTGACTGAAGACATCACCGGCGCCATCGCCGACTCGGTGAACTTCACGGTGGAAGAGCTGCGCAGCTTGGTCGCCCAGGTGCAAAGCACGGTTCAACGTGCCACCGACACCACGCAACAGGTGGAAGCCACCTCGACCGAACTGCTGGCCGCTTCCGACGAACAACTGCGCGAAATTCGCGAAACGGGCGAGTCGGTGCTGCAGATGGCGGGTCGGATTAACGAAGTGTCGGCACAAGCCCAGCACTCCGCCGAAGTGGCGCGCCAGTCGCTGGCCGCTGCCGACACCGGTCTGACCGCTGTGCAGAACGCCATCGGCGGTATGAACACCATCCGTGACCAGATCCAGGACACCTCCAAGCGCATCAAGCGCCTGGGCGAGTCGTCGCAAGAGATTGGCGAAATCACCGAGCTGATCTCGGACATTACCGAGCAGACCAACGTGCTGGCCTTGAACGCAGCCATTCAAGCGGCCTCTGCCGGTGAAGCCGGACGAGGCTTCTCTGTGGTGGCCGAAGAAGTGCAGCGCCTGGCCGAACGCTCCGGCGACGCGACCAAGCAGATTGCCGCGCTGGTGCGCACCATTCAGACCGACACGCAAGACGCCGTGGCCGCCATGGAACGCTCTACCCAGGGTGTGGTGGAAGGGGCTCGTCTGTCAGATGCCGCCGGCTCTGCGCTGGGCGACATTGACCGTGTGTCACGCCGACTGGCTGAACTGATTGAGCATATTTCCGCACAAGCCTTGCGTGAAGCTGAATCTGCAAATGTGGTCGTCTCGAACATCCAGCACATTTTTGCGGTGACCGAGCAGACCGGTGAAGGTACCCGATCAACGACCCAGCTCGTGCGAGAGCTGTCCAAGACCGCCGACGAACTCCAGCAGTCGGTGTCCCGGTTCAAGATCGCTTAAGGCTTAAGAGTCGACCCCATGGACAGCATGCAAGCAGCCCCGATGTCAGACGATCTCAGCGCCTTGGCGTGGGTTCAGGAAGAACTCCGCAAGTCGCTGGATGCCGCGCACAAAGCGCTGCACCGTGGCCTCAAGGACGCCGGCTCGGCCGACCTGTCCGACATGGACGCGCGCGACCCGGCCGTGCTGCGGCAGGCGCGCCAGCAAATCCACCAGGGTGTGGGTGCGCTGGAGCTGGCGGGCTTGCCCGCGGGGGCCACCTTGCTGCGCGCCAGTGAAGCCGTCGTCCAGAAGTTCATCAACCGGCCTTCGTCCCTCACGGAAGCCGCTGTGTTGGCGGTGGAGCGTGGCTCCTTCGCGCTGATGGACTACATCGGGCGTAGGTTGAACGGCAAGAATGTGCCTGCGCTGGCGCTGTTTCCCCAGTACGAAGCCCTGATGGCGCTGGCCGGCACGACCTTGCCGCGTCCCACCGACCTGTGGAGCCAGGACTGGCCCAAGGTGGCGCTGGAAGCACCTTTGGCACCGCCTGAGTCGGTCACGCCCCGTGCGGCGGATGAAGCCACGGTGGATGATTTCGAGTCCGGCTTGCTGGCCTTGCTGCGCCGCAATCAGCCGCGTGATGCGGTGGCCCTGGCCGATTTGTGCGCCTCGCTGGCCAGCGGTTCGTCGCAGCGTCATGCACACCGCGAGTCGGCCACGTGGATGCTGGCCAGTGGTTTCCTGGAAGCATTGGCTGGCGACCATGTGCCGCTGACTGTGCATGCCAAGCGCGTGTTGTCCTCATTGCTCAAGCAATTGCGTGTGCTGGTTCAGGGCAAGGAAACACCCTCTGACCGCTTGGCGCAAGAGTTGCTGTTTTTCTGCGCGCAAGCATCGGGCTCGGATGCCAAGCCCAATTCGGTGTTGTCGAACGTGCGCCGTACCTTTGGCCTGGACCAACACGCGCCGGTCAATCTGCTGGAATCCAGCCTGGGTCGCTATGACCCGGCCTGGGTGGCACAGGCGGTCAAACGCGTGGGCGGGGCCAAGGATGGCTGGTCGGCGGTCGCGGGCGGCGAGTTGTTGCGCCTGGGCGGTCTGAACGAACAATTCGCCCTGGTGGCCGAGTCGCTCAAGCGGCTGTACCCCGATGGCGAGGTGCTGGCTGAGGCGCTGTCTCAGGCCGTGAACCAGACCGTGCAGTCGGGCCAGGCGCCCGAGCCCAGTCTGGCCATGGAAGTGGCCACCAGCCTTCTCTACCAGGAGGCCTCGCTGGAAGACGGCGAGTTCGACCACCCGGAGCAGAAAGACCGCATCCATCGCCTGGCCAGCCGCATCGACGCGGTCCGCCAGGGCCAGCCGGCTCAGCCGCTGGAATCGTGGATGGAAGACCTGTACCGCCGGGTTTCCGACCGCCAGACCATTGGCAGCGTGGTGCAGGAGTTGCGCAGCAACCTGAGCGAAGCCGAAAAGAACATCGATCTGTTCTTCCGCAATCCCACTCAGCCCGCTTCGCTGGTGAACGTGCCCACGCAATTGCAGGCCATGCGAGGCGTGTTGGCCGTGCTGGGCCTTGACATGGCTGGCCACGCCACGGTTCGCATGCGCGAAGACGTGGATCACTTGCTGCAACCCGACACCAATGTTCAGGAAGCCGGTGACGCTGGCGTGTTCGACCGCTTGGCCACCAACCTGGGTGCGCTGGGCTTCCTGATTGACATGCTGAACGTGCAGCCCAATCTGGTCAAAGCGCTGTTCAAGTACGATCCCGACACTGGCGTGCTGTCGCCCTTGATGGGCCGCGAGCGTTCGGCACCGATCCCCGTGGCCTTGCCCGACCCGGTCGAAGCCGCTGCCCAAAAGGCCGAGCGCGATGAGGTGCAGACCGCAGCCGAAGCCGTGGTCGAATCGGTCACCCGTGACGAAGTGTCCTTGAGCGATGTCTCGGACGAATTGCAGAAGCTGGCTGATACGCCCATGGTGCAGGATCAGCCTGCATTGGCCGACACCGTGGCCTCCGCCCAAGCGGCTTTGGCAACGGCCCAGGCCTCGGATGACCATGATGCTCAAACGCTGGCCCGCGAGCAAGTGGCGCAGGTCATGGCCGATTTCGCGAATTCGGTGTCTGAGCCCGTGGGCCTGGACCTGCCCGTTGGTGAAGCCTTCACCGACAGCGGCCACACGCCTTTGATGCCCACCCCGGTGGTGCCAGCCGAGCTCACTGGTCTGGAAGAAGACGACGAGATGCGTGGCATCTTCCTGGAGGAGGCCAACGAGGTCCTCGCCAGCGCTCTGGAGGCCACCGAGGGCTTGCTCACCAACCCGGATGACGTGACCCTGCTCACCAGCGTGCGCCGTGGTTTCCACACCCTGAAGGGCAGCTCGCGCATGGTCGGTCTGAACGACTACGGCGAAGCGGGCTGGGCCTGCGAGCAATTGTTCAACACCTGGATGGCATCCCAAGCGCCAGCCAGCCCTGACTTGCTGGGCTTCACCGCCGAAGCGCTGGAGTACATGGTCGGCTGGACCAAGGCCATCGAAGCCCGAAGCGCCCAAGGTTGGCACAGTGCCGACCTGGTGCGCGCTGCCGACACCTTGCGCCTGGAAGGGCGCCGCGTGCCGATTGGTGGCGGCTCCACCTTCGCTGCCACGGATGTCCAATCTTTCGCGGCTGAAGAGTCTTCGGCCCCGGCCGAAGACGACCTGTCCGCCCTGACCTTGCCCCTGGTCGATCTGGGGGGCGAGCAGGAGGCGTCGGCGGCATCTGAAGATGAACCAGTCACCCAGCCATCGGCGTTCACCGACTCCCACCTGCCCAGCATTGATGGCGATTTGCTGACCCTGGAGTTGCCGCCTGAAGATGATGTCCCTCAGGTGCAAGCGGAGGCGGCCGAACTCACCGAATCCGATTGGTTGCTGCAAGAAGCGTTGCCCGCAGAGCCCGAGCCAGCCATCGTCCTGGACCTCGTGTCCGATGAGGCCCTCCAGGTTCAGGTGCCCGAGGTCTTTGAAAATTCGCAGCCGCTGTACCTCGAATCCGAGCCCAGCGTGTTCGCCGACGAGGCGGCCGCCCATCCTGTGGATGAGGCCGCCGTGGTGGACGAAACTGCCTCGACCAATGAGTACCCAGCCGAGTCCGATGACCAAGTCAAGGTCATCGGCCCGTTGCGCATCAGCATCCCGCTGTTCAACATTTACTTGAACGAGGCCGACGAGCAGTCTCGTCGCTTGTGCACCTCGCTGAGCGAATGGGCGCTGGAGTTGCACCATCCGGTGTCGGAAGACGCGATTGCCCTGGCGCACTCGCTGGCGGGCAATTCCGCCACCGTGGGTTACGCCGAACTGTCGCAACTGGCGCGCCTGCTGGAGCACAGCCTGATGCGTGCCCATGCCTTGGGCCGCGGCGAGCCAGAAGTGGCTGCCTTGTTCAATGAAGCCGCCGACGACATCCGCCACCTGCTGCACCAATTCGCCGCTGGTTTCCTCAAGACGCCCAACGACGATTTGATGCGTCGCCTGGAGGTGTACGACCACACCGCCTCGCGCCGCCTTGAAGCGCGCAGCTTGCTGGGCGAGCTCGACACCGGCGATGGCGAAGAGGGCGAAGCTGGTTCGGATGAGAACCGAAGCCATGGCCACCTGCGTCTGGTGCACTCGGTCGATGAATCGGCGGTGCCTGATTCGTCGTTTGACCAGTCGTCCCACGACGAAATGATCCCGACCCAGCCCAGCCCTTTGGGTCAGGCCGAGATCAAATCGCTGGATTCGCTGCCGGAGGTGCTGCACCCTGCGGTCTCGACCGTCATGCGCAAGGCCGACAGCATCACTGGCCTGGACGACCGTGACGACCTGGAGGCGCACGACGCCGTCGATCCCGACCTCTTCCCCATTTTCGAAGAAGAAGCGCAGGAGTTGCTGCCCCAGCTGGCCAGCCAGATGCGCCAGTGGCTGGACCAGCCCACTCACCCGGCCGCGCCTGCAGCCTGTATGCGCACCCTGCACACCTTCAAGGGTGGTGCACGCCTGGCCGGTGCCATGCGCTTGGGCGAATTGGCCCACCGCCTTGAAACCACCATTGAGCACCTGATTGGCTCCGAGTCGATCACGCGTGACGAGGTCGAGCCCCTGGAAGCCCGCGTTGATGCGCTGGTTGAAGAATTCGAAGCCTTGTCGCAACGAGATGCGCAAATCTACGATGCCGAGGTCAGCAAGCCGCTGCCTCCGGCCGAGCCGGTCGAAACGGTGTCGCGCGTGGTGGAGTCTCTGCCCACCGCCGTGGTGAGTTCCATGGCGCCCGCGGACCTGCCGACGTCGGAGGTGCCACCGGCGGCTGACGCGCTTGGCGCCGTGGCGGCTCCAACCGTGATCGACTGGACCACCCTGGCCAACAATGGCCGCCGCCTGACCGTGGCGCCCAAGCGTGACAACACGCAAGCCGCGGTGCAAGCCGTGGTGCGAGTCCGTCCGCAACTGCTTGATCGCCTGGTCAATCACGCCGGTGAGGTCAGCATTGCCCGCACGCGGATCGCTTCGCAAGTGGGCCAGATCCGTGGTTCGCTCACCGACCTCACCGACAACTTGGGCCGTTTGCGCCAGCAGTTGCGTGACATCGAACTGCAAGCCGACACGCAGCTGAACACCCGCCTAGAAGCGGCCCGTGCCGCCAGCCAGACCTTCGATCCGCTTGAGTTCGACCGTTACACGCGCTTCCAGGAGTTGACCCGCATGATGGCCGAGTCGGTGAACGACGTGGCCACGGTGCAGCGCTCCTTGAACCGCACGCTCGAAGTGGCCGAAGACCAACTGGCCGCGCAGGCCCGCCTGACGCGCGACCTGCAGGATGACTTGCTGCGCACGCGCATGGTCGAGTTCGAAGGTTTGTCTGACCGCCTGTACCGCGTGGTGCGCCAGGCCGCCAAGGAAACCGGCAAGCAAGTCAAGCTGGACATTGTCGGTGGGGCCACCGAAGTTGACCGGGGCGTGCTGGAGCGCATGACGGGTGCCTTCGAGCACTTGCTTCGCAATTGCATCACCCATGGCATCGAGGTTCCGGCCGTGCGCCAAGCGGCGGGCAAGGACCCGGCGGGCCTGGTGACCGTGTCCCTGCGCCAGGAAGGTAATGAAGTTTCGCTGGAGTTCCGCGACGATGGCGCGGGTCTGAACCTGGACCGCATTCGCCAGAAAGCCGTCGCCATGGGCCTGGTCCAACCAGACGCGGATGTCCCGCCCGGCGAGTTGGCCCAGATGATTTTCACGCCCGGCTTTTCGACGGCGGACACCGTCACCGAGCTGGCAGGACGCGGCATCGGCATGGACGTGGTTCGTTCTGAAGTGAACGCCATGGGCGGTCGCATTGAAACGTCCACCGCGGCAGGGCAGGGCACCAGCTTCAAGTTGGTCTTGCCTTTGACCACGGCGGTCACCAAGGTGGTGATGCTGCGCTGCGGTGACGTCACCGTGGCGGTCCCCACCCATTTGATCGAGATGGTGCGCCGCGCCAAACCGGCCGAGGTTGAGCAGGCCTATGAGTTTGGCACTTACCAGTTCGCCGACCTGGTCCTGCCGTTTTACTGGCTGGGCGCCTTGCTGCAAATCAGTCCACGCGGCGTGGCCGAAGGTCGTTCACTGCCGGTGATCGTGGTGCGCTCGGCGCAGCAACGCATTGCCCTGCACGTGGATGAAGTGCTGGGCAACCACGAAGTGGTCGTCAAGAACCTGGGGCCGCAGTTGTCGCGTCTGCCTGGCTTGGCGGGCATGACCCTGCTTGCCTCGGGCGCAGTCTCGCTGATCTACAACCCGGTGGCTTTGGCCACGGTTTATGGCGATGTGGCCCAGGCCTACACCAAGGCAGCTTTGCACGCGGTCGCCAACGGTGAAGAGACCGAAGCGGAGCAGGCGGCTGCCGTGGCCGTCGAGGCCCTGCCGCCGCTGGTTCTGGTGGTTGACGACTCCTTGACTGTGCGCCGCGTCACGCAGCGCTTGCTGGCGCGTGAAGGTTACCGCGTCGTGCTGGCCAAGGATGGCATGGACGCCCTGGAGCGCCTGGCCGAAGAGGTCCCCGTGGTGGTGCTGTCCGACATCGAAATGCCGCGCATGGATGGTTTCGACCTGGTGCGAAACATCCGTGGTCACGAGCGTTGGAAGGATTTGCCGGTGGTGATGATTTCGTCGCGCATTGCCCAAAAGCACCGCGACTACGCCACGCAACTTGGCGCCAACCACTATCTGGGCAAACCTTACGGGGAAGAAGAACTGCTGGCTCTGGTGGCCCGCTACGCTTTGCAGCGAGAGGCGGCGGCTGTGAGTGGCAACGCCTGATTTCGTGGACACCGACACCGCCGCGATCGATCAACTGGCGCACCTGACCGCCCAGCGCGATCGTGAGCTGCTGGACGTCTCCTTGGCCCAAAGCGTTTTAGAGCTGTTGGGGGCCTCCAGTGTCGGTGTTTACCGTGTTCTTGGTCAGGAGGGTGGGGATCAGCACTGGTTGTGTTCCGGGTTGGCAAGGCGCGGTCAATTGACCATCAGTGATCCGCCCTGGCTGGACCCGGACACCATGCCTTTCATGGAAGATTTCCCCGCCCGGGAAGAGGCGCTGGTCTCGCGCATGTTGGTGCAGCGCCCCTTGAATGAAGCCGAAGATGGCCCTGGCAAAGATGACGGCGCCACTTGGTTGACCGTGTTGACCTTGCACGCCGAACTGGGCCAATCGGGCGTGCTGGAAGTTCGCTCGGCGCAGCCCTTGCCCTTGCGCGACCTGCGCTCCATGCAGACCTTGCTGCGCGTGTTCGGCAATTTCCAAAACCTGCTGGAATCCAGCCAGCGTGATTCGCTCACCGGCTTGCTCAACCGTCAGACTTTTGACGCCACCTTCCTCAAGGCCTCCATGCCGGTGCAGTTGAGCGCCGAAGATGCTGAGAGTGAGGCCGAGCGCCGTGGTTCGCAGATGAACACCTTCTGGCTCGGCGTCATCGACATCGACCACTTCAAGCTCGTCAACGACCGCTTCGGCCATTTGATTGGCGATGAAGTGCTGGTGCTGGTGGCGCGGATCATGCGCCAGACCTTCCGGCACTACGACCGCCTGTTCCGCTTTGGGGGCGAAGAGTTCGTGGTGCTGCTGCGCGGTGGCACTGAAAAACACGCCCTGCGCGTGTTCGAGCGGTTTCGGCAAAACATGCAGGCCTATGCTTTTCCGCAAGTGGGGCAGGTCACGGTCAGCTTGGGCTTCACCGGCGTTCACGCGCATGACACGCCGAGTGCGGCTTTTTCGCGGGCCGACCAGGCCGTCTACCAGGCCAAGCACCAAGGCCGCAATCAAACCCTGTGTTTTGAGAACCTGGTCAGCCAGGGCATCATCACCACCGAAGGCAACAAGGTCGGCAACATCGAGTTGTTCTAGCCCTTGACCACCGCGTAGCGCGCCAAGGTTTCTGCCCGGGCCTCGTCGTGTTGAACGATGGGCGCGGGGTAGTCCACGGCATCGCCCAGATCGCCCTGCCAGGGGGCATGGATGGCCTTGTCGCTCAGGTGGGCCAACTCGGGCACGTAGCGGCGGATGAATTTGCCGGCCCCATCGAACTTCTGGCTTTGGTTGATGGGGTTGAAAATGCGGAAGTAGGGCTGGGCGTCGCAGCCCGTGGAGGCGGCCCATTGCCAGCCGCCGTTGTTGGCGGCTAGGTCAAAGTCGAGCAGCTTCTCGGCAAAGTAGCGCTCGCCCCAGCGCCAGTCGATGCCCAAATCTTTGATCAAAAAGCTGGCCACGACCATGCGCAGGCGGTTATGCATGTAGCCGGTCTGGTTGATCTGGCGCATGGCCGCGTCCACCAGGGGGTAGCCGGTGCGTCCGCCACACCAGGCCGCAAAGCGCGCTTCGGCCTTGGCGCCGTGCAACCACTTGATTTTGTCGTATTCGCGCTTGAAGCTGTGGCCGATCACATGGGGATGGTGGTGCATGACCTGGTGGTAGAAATCGCGCCAGATCAACTCGGACAACCAGGTCTGCGCGCCCGCAGAACCTGCCTTGCTGCGGTCCCAGGCCAGCTTGGCCAGCAGACGGATCGACACCGTGCCAAAGCGCAAGTGGGTGGACAGGTAGCTGGGCCCCTTCACACCAGGGAAGTCGCGGGTGTCGCGGTACTGGTCCATGCGCTCCAGAAAGTCATCCAGCAAGGCCTGGGCGCCGCTCATGCCGGCGGGCACTTTCAGGGCATCGGTGGCTTCGAACCCGAGTTCACCCAGGCTGGGCAGGCGCGAACCATTGGCCGCTTTCATACCGACATCGGCCGGGATGGCCGCCAGGTGCTGCGCATGGCTGGCCACCGGGTAGGCCTTGACGTAAAACTCGTCTATCTTCTTCAGCCAGTTGTTTTTATAGGGCGTGAAGACGCCATAGGGCGTGTCGTTGCCGGTCAGGATTTCATTGCGCTCGAAAATCACGTGATCCTTGGACGTGAACAGCGCTGCACCCACATCACTCAGTTTGCCCCGCACTTTCGCGTCGCGCACCAGGGCGTCGGGCTCGTCGTCGTGGTTGGCGAACACCGCTTGAACGCCCAGTTGCTGCGCCAAGCGGGGAATCTCCGTGAGTGCGCTGCCGTGCAAAACGATCAAGCCCGCGTGCTCAGCGTGCGGAGCTTCTCGCTCGGTGGCCAGTTGGCGCAGGGCATCGTCCAACTCGACCAGGCTGTCGCGAATGAACACCACCCGGCGGTCTGCGCGGGGCAGGGGATCCAGGATGTCGGTGTCGAACACGAACACGCACCACACGCGCCGGGCCTGTTTCAGGGCGTAGTGCAGGGCGGCGTGGTCGGTGCTGCGCAGGTCGCGGCGGAACCAGACAAGGGCGGAATCAAACTGAGTGGTCATGTGGGGTCTAAAATCATGGCATGTCTGAAGGCGCACCCTCTATCGATCTGAGCAACCAGTTCCTCATTGCCATGCCCGGTATGACCGATGGCAACTTTGCGGGCGCGGTTGTTTACCTCTGTGAACACACTGAAAACGGGGCTTTGGGCCTCGTCATCAACCGTCCCATCGACATCAATCTGCGAAATTTATTCGAAAAAGTGGACTTGAGCCTGGACCGCGAGGACCTGGCGTCCCGGCCAGTCTACTTCGGCGGTCCGGTGCAGACTGAGCGCGGCTTTGTCCTGCATGACAGCCTTGACGCCGAAGGCGGTCACTACAGCTCCACTTTGAAGATCCCGGGTGGCCTGGAAATGACCACCTCGCGCGATGTGCTGGAGGCCCTGTCCAACGGCGCCGGGCCCAGCCGGGTCTTCATCACCCTGGGCTACGCAGGATGGGGCGCCGGGCAACTGGAGGACGAGTTGGGCCGCAATGGCTGGCTCAACGTCAACGCCGAGCCCGCCGTCATCTTTGACACGCCGGTGGAAGAGCGCTACGACCGGGCCCTGTCTCTGTTGGGCATCGACCGCAGCATGCTCACCTCCGAGGCCGGACACGGATGAGCGTGGCGGTCCAAAGCTACTTGGCCTTCGACTACGGCCTCAAGCGGGTGGGCGTGGCCAGCGGCAACACCTTGCTGCGACAGGCGCAGCCCTTGCGCACCATCGCCGCCGAGGGCGATGCCCGCTTTGCGCAGATCGGCAGCCTGATCGACGAATGGCGGCCGAATGCCCTGGTGGTGGGCGTGCCTTTCCACCCCGATGGCGCCGAGCATGAAAATACCCTGCGCGCGCGCCGCTTTGCCCGCCAGTTGCAAGGCCGCTTCAAGCTGCCGGTGCACGAGGTGGACGAGCGTTACTCCACCACCGAGGCCCACGCGGATGGGGCCCGGGACCTGGACGCCGCGTCCGCTGCCATCCTGCTGCAGCAGTTTTTCAACGAACATCCTGAATTTTCCGAAAAAGGGGCTTGAGTGAGCGATCAGCAAAACACCTTGCACCTGGACGCTGAGGCGCTATACGCCAACCTGCTGTCCGGCGTTCGCCGCATCGTCACGGCGGACACCGCCCTGGTCGGCATCTGGTCGGGCGGCGCTTGGCTGGCCGAGCGCCTGAGCCAGGACCTGGGCCGCACCGAAGCCCACGGCGTCATCTCCTCGGCACTGCACCGTGACGACTATGGCTCGCGCGGCATGGCCGCCACCACCGACGCCACGCAACTGCCTTTTTCCGTCGAAGGCCGGCACATCCTGTTGATCGACGACGTGCTTTACACCGGCCGCACCATCCGCGCTGTCATCAACGAGATGTTCGATTTCGGCCGCCCGGCCAGCGTCACCCTGGCGGTGCTGGTCGACCGCGGCGGACGCGAGTTGCCCATCGAGCCGGCCCTGTCCGCCGCCCGCATCACCTTGCCGGCCGACCAGCGCGTGTCCCTGGTGCGCGCCGACGACGGACGTTTCCAGTTCCAATTCGAGAGGGTCGAATGACGACCGCCAAGCTGCAACGCAATCCCCAGCTCAACGGCCACGGCGAGCTGATCCACCTGCTGTCCACCGAAGGCCTGCCCAAGGCCGTGATCCACAAAATTCTGGACACGGCCGAGACCTTCCTCAGCGTCAATGACCGCGAGGTCAAGAAGGTGCCGCTGCTGCGCGGCAAGAGCGTGTTCAACCTGTTCTTCGAGAACAGCACCCGCACGCGCACTACCTTCGAGATCGCGGCCAAGCGCCTGAGCGCCGATGTGATCAACCTGGACATCGCGCGCTCGTCGGCCTCCAAGGGCGAAAGCCTGCTCGACACCATTGCCAACCTGAGCGCCATGCACGCTGACATGTTCGTGGTGCGCCACGCCGAGTCGGGCGCGCCTTACCTGATCGCCCAGCACGTGGCCCCGCACGTGCACGTGGTCAACGCGGGTGATGGCCGCCACGCGCACCCCACGCAGGCGCTGCTGGACATGTTCACCATCCGGCACTACAAAAAAGACTTCAGCAACCTGACTGTGGCCATCGTGGGCGACATCGTGCACTCGCGCGTGGCCCGCTCCAACATCCACGCCTTGACTACGCTGGGCGTGCCCGAAGTGCGCGTCGTCGGCCCGCGCACCCTGGTGCCGGGCGACCTGCGCGAGATGGGCGTGCGCGTCTGCCACGACATGGTCGAAGGCATCAAGGATGCCGACGTCATCATCATGCTGCGCCTGCAGAATGAACGCATGTCTGGCGGCATGCTGCCCAGCGCGGGCGAGTTCTTCAAAGAGTTTGGCCTGACCCAGGAAAAGTTGGCCCACGCCAAGCCCGATGCCATCGTCATGCACCCCGGTCCCATCAACCGGGGCGTCGAGATCGAATCCGCCGTGGCCGATGGCAAGCAAAGTGTCATCCTGCCCCAGGTCACCTTCGGCATCGCGGTGCGCATGGCGGTGATGTCGATCATCGCCGGGAATGAAGCATGAAAATCCTCATCAAGAACGGCCGCCTGGTCGATCCCGCGTCAAGCCTCGATCAAATCGGTGACCTGGCCATCACCGGTGGCCGCATCACCGCGATCGGCGACGCCAAGACCGACTTCACGCCCGACCGAATCATCGATGCCACCGGCCTGATCGTCGCCCCTGGCCTGGTCGACCTGGCCGTGCGCCTGCGCGAACCCGGCCACGAGCACGAAGGCATGCTTGAGTCCGAGCTCGCTGCTGCCGCCGCTGGCGGGGTCACCAGCGTGGTTTGCCTGCCCGACACCGATCCCACCCTGGACGAGCCTGGCCTGGTCGAGATGCTCAAGTTTCGCGCCCGCAAGCTCAGCCGCTGCCGCCTGTTCCCCTTGGGGGCACTCACGCGCGGCCTCAAGGGCGAAACCCTGACCGAGATGGCCGAGCTGCACGAAGCCGGCTGCGTGGGCTTTTCTCAAGCCGAAGTGCCCGTGCGCGACACCCAGGTGCTTCAACGCGCCCTGCAATACGCCGCCACCTTCGGCTACACCGTCTGGCTGCGCCCTCAGGACGCCTGGCTTGGCAAGGGCGTGGCCGCCAGCGGCCCAGTCGCCACGCGCCTGGGTCTGTCGGGCGTGCCCGCCAGCGCCGAAACCATCGCGCTGCACACCATCATTGAATTGGTGCGCGCCACGGGCGCCCGGGTTCACTTGTGCCGCATTTCCAGCGCCGCTGGTGTCGACCTGGTCCGTCAGGCCAAAGCCCAGAGCCTGCCCATCACTGCCGACGTCAGCATCAACTCCCTGTTGTTGACCGACGTGGACATTGGCTACTTCAACTCGGCCATGCGCCTGAACCCGCCATTGCGCCAGGGCCGCGACCGCGACGCCCTGCAAGCCGGACTGGCCGACGGCACGCTTGATGCCCTGGTCTCCGACCACACCCCCGTCAGCGAAGACGAAAAAACCTTGCCTTTCGGCGAAGCCGAACCCGGTGCCACGGGCCTGGAGCTGCTGCTCAGCCTGGCCCTGAAATGGGCCGGCGCCGAGCACCATGAACCCGCCCATCCCGCCAGATTGCGGCAGGCCCTGTCGGTCGTGACCGCAGGTCCGGTCAAAGTTCTGGGTGATGCCTTGGGTTCGCTGTCTTCCAGTGCCGGACGCCTGGTGCAGGGTGGGGTGGCCGACGTCTGCGTTTTTGATCCCACGGCGCGCTGGCAAGCTGTTCCGAGCATTTTGACCAGCCAGGGCAAGCACACGCCCTTCGCGTTCGAGGTGTCAGGCACAGACCTGCCTGGCCGGGTCCGCTTGACCTTGGTGGCAGGGCAAGTCGCCCACGAAGCTGTCTAAGCTGTGCCCGACAAAGCCTTTTCCGCGACAGCACCGGTGAGTCGCACTTGGTCAAGCTGGGTGATGGGACCCTGGCGCCTGTTGGGCATCGTCGGGCACATCGTGCGCGGGCTTTGGCTGGCACGCATTGCGTATGTCGACCGACCTGCTGATGAGCGGGATGAGACGGTGCGCCGCTGGTCGCAGCAGATGCTCAAGGTGCTGGGCGTCACCTTGGTCGTCAAGGGACACCCCCGCCCTGGCGCCAAATTGGTGGTGTCCAACCATGTGTCCTGGCTCGACATCGTGGCCATCAATTCGGTCGTGCCCTCGCGCTTCGTCTCCAAGGCCGAAGTGGCAGGCTGGCCAGTTGTGGGCTTCATGGTGACCGCCGCCGGCACCTTGTACCTTCAGCGTGAGCGCCGCCGAGACGCCATGCGCGTCCTGGGTTTGATGTCCAGTGCGCTGCAAAACGGGTACACCGTCGCCGTGTTTCCCGAGGGCACCACGGGCGATGGCCACAAGTTGCTGCATTTTCACGCCAACATGTTGCAGGCTGCGATCGACGCCAAAGAGCCGGTGCAGCCGGTTGCGCTGCGTTACTGCGATGAGTTGCATGACATCAGTCCGGCCGCCGCTTTCGTGGGCGATACCACCTTGTGGCAGTCCCTGTGGGGTGTGGTCACGGCCCGCCAGTTGACGGTCCACGTGACGGTGCTGCCCCTGCAGGCGGCCAGCCATGCCGATCGCCGAGCCTTGGCCGAGCTGCTCAGCAGCCAGATTGGCGATGCCCTTGACGGGAATTGAACCGGCCGGAGCCTTTTTTTCCGGCGCCCAATATCCGGCGTTGGAAACAAACTTGGATAGCGTGGAAAATGCCGCAGGTCCCAGGACGGCACGAGGGTTGCCACGCTGATTGGAAGGCGCCGCAACCCCTATTGTTTTGACACGAGAGCGCACCCATCTACCGCGAGCCGCCTACAATGGCTGGTTCCGTTCGAAAGGTTTTTGAATGTTTGATTTTCTGTCCATGGGTGCAGTCCACGACACGCTCGTGCAATGGTCGATTGATGGGATTCTTCAAGCCAGTTGGTGGCAAGTTCTGGTCGCCACGCTCGTCTTGACCCACATCACCATCGCTTCTGTCACGATCTTCCTGCATCGTGCTCAAGCGCACCGCGCCCTGGAGTTGCATCCCCTCCCGTCGCATTTCTTCCGCTTCTGGCTTTGGTTGACGACCAGCATCGTCACCAAAGAGTGGGTGGCCATCCACCGCAAGCACCACGCCAAGTGCGAAACCGAAGAAGACCCCCACAGTCCGGTCGCCCACGGCATCAAAACTGTGCTCCTGCGCGGTCGCGAGTTGTATGCCGCCGAGGCTGAAAATCAGGAAACTCTGAAAAAATACGGGCACAACACGCCCAACGACTGGGTGGAAAAGGTCGTCTACACCGGCAAAGCCAATTGGGGTGTGATCCTGATGTTGTTGCTGGACCTGTTCCTGTTCGGCGCCATTGGCATCACGGTCTGGGCCGTGCAAATGCTGTGGATCCCCGTGACGGCGGCGGGCATCATCAACGGTCTGGGCCACTGGTGGGGTTACCGCAATTTCGAGGCGCCCGATGCCTCCACCAACATCTCGCCCTGGGGCATCATCATTGGTGGCGAAGAGCTGCACAACAACCACCACACCTACCCCACCTCGGCCAAGCTGTCGGTCAAGCCTTACGAGTTCGACATTGGCTGGGGGTATATCCGTGCTCTGGAAATGATGCACTTGGCCAAGGTCCGCAAGACCGTTCCTCGTCTGATGCTGGGCGATATCCGTCCGGTGGCCGATGCCAAGACGTTGGAGGCCATCGTGGCCCACCGTTACGAGTTGATGGCCGGTTACGCTCGTGAAGTCAGCGCCGCCTGCTCGGCCGAGTTGGCCAAGCTGAAAGCTGGCGGGCAGGAAGCCGCTGCCGACAAGTTGCAGCGCGTGCGCCACTGGCTGCACCGCGATGACGACAAGGTGCCACAAGGTTTGCGCAGCGAAATCTCTCAAGCGCGTGAAGCTCATCCCAAGCTGGACAAGCTGATCGTGATGCGCGAAGAGTTGCGCGCCCTGTGGACGCGCACCAATGTGTCGGCCGAGCAATTGGTGGTCGATCTGCAGGGCTGGTGTCAGCGCGCCGAAGCCAGTGGTGTGGCCGCCCTCGAAGACTTCTCCCGCAAGCTGCGAGCCGCGCACGCCTGATAGATGCGAGCAGGCGAGAGCGCTCCCTGCGCTCTCTTCCTATGTGATTCATAAGCCCCGCAGTGCGGGGTTTTTTCATGGGTGGCAAGCATTGCCTTTGCCATGCGGCCATGAAAAAACCCGCTGAGCTTGCGCCGAGCGGGTTCTTGCGACAAGCAAACCAGTCTGAATTACTTCAGCTTGATTTCCTTGTAGGCCACATGCTTGCGAGCCTTGGGGTCGAACTTCATGAATTCCAGCTTGTTGGGCGTGGTCTTCTTGTTCTTGGTCGTGGTGTAAAAGTGGCCGGTACCCGCAGTGGATTCCAGCTTGATCTTTTCGCGTCCGCCTTTAGATGCCATGATTCAGCTCCCGGATCACAGTTGGCCACGGGCACGCAGGTCGGTCAGGACCTGGTCGATGCCCACTTTGTCGATCAAGCGCAAAGCCGATGTGCTGATGCGCAGACGCACCCAACGGTTTTCGCTCTCGACCCAAAAACGACGGTACTGCAGATTAGGCAGAAAACGACGCTTGGTTTTGTTATTCGCGTGAGAAACATTGTTTCCCACCATCGGGCCCTTACCCGTGACTTGACAGACGCGTGCCATGACGCTTCTCCGTTCGCTGTGATTGCGCTTGTTGCCGCTGCGCTTTGTGTGACGAAGCAGTGATCAGAACAAGGACTCAAAATTGAACCCTTGGGTCATCACCCTTCCGGTGACGGCGCCCAACTCATGAAAATCATGAAATCAAGCACCGAACACCGGGACGAATTTTGCAAAGACTGAGATTATAACCAAAAACTCAAGCTCTGCCAACTTCAGTGCATCAAGCGCTGCCCTGCTCCAGGAAACGCTGGGCATCCAGGGCCGCCATGCAGCCTGTTCCAGCGCTGGTGATGGCCTGGCGGTAGATGTGGTCCTGCACGTCGCCAGCCGCAAAAACGCCGGGAATGCTGGTCATGGTGGCCATGCCGTTGCTGCCACCCTTGGTCAGGATGTAGCCGTCCTTCATCTCCAGTTGGCCTTGGAAGATGTCGGTGTTGGGCTTGTGGCCAATGGCGATGAAGCAGCCCTTGAGTTCCAGCTCGGTGGTGCTTTCGTCCACGGTGCTTTTCAGGCGCACGCCGGTCACGCCGCTCTGGTCACCCAGCACTTCGTCCAGGGTCTTGAACAGGTGCAGTTCGATTTTGCCCGCAGCCACTTTCTCGTGAACCTTGTCGATCAAGATGGCCTCGGCGCGGAACTTGTCGCGGCGGTGGATCAGGTGTACCTTGGAGGCAATGTTCGACAGGTAAAGCGCTTCTTCCACAGCGGTGTTGCCGCCGCCGACCACGCAAACGACAGCATCGCGGTAAAAGAAGCCATCGCAGGTGGCGCAGCCGCTCACGCCGCGGCCCATGAAGGCTTCTTCAGAGGGCAGCCCCAGGTACTGTGCCGAGGCTCCGGTGGCGATGATCAGCGCGTTGGTGGTGTAGGTGCCGGAGTCACCTTTGAGCGTGAAGGGGCGTTTGGACAGGTCAACCTCGTTGATGTGGTCGTACAGCATCTTGGTGTGAAAGCGCTCGGCGTGCTCCTGAAAGCGCTGCATCAGCTCTGGGCCTTGAACGCCGTTCACGTCGGCTGGCCAGTTGTCCACTTCGGTGGTGGTCATCAGTTGTCCGCCCTGGGCCATGCCCGTGACCAGGGTGGGGTGCAAATTGGCGCGGGCAGCGTAGATGGCGGCGCTGTAGCCGGCGGGGCCCGATCCCAGGATCAGGACGTTGCTATGTTGGGCGGTAGACATCGTTTTTCCTTGTGGTGTTCAAACTGTGCGGGTTTCCAGCCTCATATTTGGGCTTGGATTAGGGTTTGCAATCGATAAAGTGCCTACAAATTCCTGGAGTCCTGCCGAAAATTGTAGGGACTGGTGATTTGTCTCACACAGATAAGGTGAATGGTTCACCTCGAATTCATCCAATGAGGAGCTTTCCATGGCCATGCTGTCCAATCTCGACCTGATCCGGCGCGTACCGCTGTTCTCGATGCTCACGGCAGCACAGGCCGAGGCCATCGCAGAGGGCGTCGTCAAACGCCGCTATCGCCGTGGGGAGCTCATCGTCGAGCGGGGTCGCAAGACCAATTCTCTGTTCATTCTCCTGACGGGCCGCGCCCGTGTGGTGGCCTCGGACGAGCGTGGCCGTGAAGTGATCCTGGCGGTGCTGGAGGCCGGTGACTACCTCGGTGAAATGAGCCTGATCGACAACGACCCCCATTCGGCCACGGTTCGCGCCGAAGTGCAGACCGATGTGCTGGTGCTGGGACGTGCAGATTTTGCCCGTTGCTTGCCTGAAAACTCCAGCCTGTCCTACGCAATTTTGCGCGGCCTGGTGCAGCGCCTGCGCAATGCCGATCGCCAGATTGAATCCCTGGCCCTGCTGGACGTTTATGGCCGCGTGGCCCGCGCCCTGCTGGACATGGCCGACGAAGACGACGGTGCCAAGGTCATTCGCGGCAAGGTGTCTCGCCAGGATCTGGCCAAACACGTGGGTGCCTCGCGCGAAATGGTCAGCCGCGTCATGAAGGACCTGGAAGAGCGTGGCTTGATCGAAACCCAGGAAACGGGCAGCGTGGTGCTCAAGGAGCGCTTGGTGGCCACCGCTTGACGCGAGTCCCCCCAGCCTCCCTTGCTTTGAAAATGCCCGCACAATGCGGGCATGACTTTTCCGTTGGGTTCACTCCGCCATGAGGCGTCTGCGGACGCCAAATCCGACCGACGCCCGGACGCTTCTGCGTCTGCGCGCGTGACTGGGCGACTGCACCGCAGTCCCGTCGTGGTGGTGCCCGAACCGCCCGGCCCACCGCTTGAAAATACCTTTCGCTTCCAGGCTGGCTTGCTGATGGGCGGCGTGCTGCTGGTGCTGGCCTTGCTGTCCCTGGCCAGCCACAGTCGGCTTGATGCGGCTTTCACCACCTCGGGTTTGAACCAGGATGCCGCCAATTGGGGCGGGCACCTGGGCGCCTACGCCTCTGATGTCGCTCTGTTTTTGTTCGGACAATCCGCCTGGTGGGGGCTGATCGTTGGCGCGCGAGTCTGGCTCAGTGCGCTGGCCCGTTGGTTGCGTCGTGACACGGCGGTTTCCCTCATTCCTTCTGGCGCATTGCCACTGAGTCAGTCGGCAGATGCGCGGCCCTCCCGCTGGTTGTTCTGGCTGGGCGTGATCCTGTTGATGTCGGCCAGTTGCGCGCTTGAATGGTCGCGCCTGTACCGGCATGAAGCCACTTTGGCCGGAGAGCACGCTGGTGGCATCCTGGGCATGACCTTGGGTCAGTTCGGCCACAAATGGCTCGGCTTCAACGGCTCGGGCGTGGTTTGGATCGCCTTGCTGATTGCTGGCTTGTCGCTGGCCCTGCATTTTTCATGGTTGGACATCGCCGAGCGCATTGGCGGCTTGTTCGAGCGCGTCCGCGAGCGCCGAGAGGCCAAGCGCGAAGAGGCCGTTGATCTGCGCATCGGCGAAGAAGCCACCATCGAGCGCGAACGCGTGGCCGAAGAGATCCGCCACGAGCAGCCGCTGGAGCCCATTCCCCTGGTGATCGAAAAGCCGATGGTCGAGGTGCCCAAGTCCGACCGCATCATCAAGGAGCAGCAAAAGCCGCTGTTCTCTGACATGGCCGACACCAAGCTGCCGCAGATCGCGCTGCTGGACGCTGCCCAGGGCCGCATGGAAACCGTGACGCCCGAGACGCTGGAGATGACGTCCCGGATGATCGAGAAGAAGCTCAAGGACTTTGGCGTGGAAGTGCGCGTGGTCGCGGCTTCGCCCGGCCCGGTCATCACGCGCTACGAGATTGAACCGGCCACGGGTGTGAAGGGCTCGCAGATCGTCAACCTGGCCAAAGACCTGGCGCGCTCGCTGTCGCTGGTGTCGATCCGCGTGGTTGAAACCATTCCGGGCAAGAACCTGATGGCGCTGGAGCTGCCCAACGCCAAGCGCCAGATGATCCGCCTGGCCGAGATCCTGGGCTCGCAGGTCTACAACGACGCGCAGTCCATGCTGACCGTGGGCCTGGGTAAGGACATCATCGGCGCGCCCGTGGTGGCCGACCTGACCAAGATGCCGCACTGCCTGGTGGCCGGCACCACCGGCTCGGGCAAATCGGTGGGCATCAATGCCACGATCTTGAGCCTGCTCTACAAAGCCGAGGCGCGCGATGTTCGCCTGATCCTGATCGATCCGAAGATGCTGGAAATGAGCGTCTACGAAGGCATTCCGCACCTGTTGTGCCCGGTCGTGACCGACATGAAACAGGCGTCCAACGCGCTGAACTGGGCGGTGGGCGAGATGGAGCGCCGCTACAAGCTCATGAGCAAGATGGGGGTGCGCAACCTGGCTGGCTACAACAAGAAAATCGACGAGGCCGCCTCGCGTGGCGAGCATCTGCCCAATCCCTTCAGCCTGACGCCAGAGTCGCCCGAGCCGCAACAGCGCATGCCCTTCATCGTCATCATCATTGACGAGTTGGCCGACCTGATGATGGTGGTGGGCAAGAAGATCGAAGAGTTGATTGCCCGCCTGGCGCAGAAGGCGCGGGCTTCGGGCGTCCACCTCATTTTGGCCACGCAGCGCCCCAGCGTTGACGTGATCACAGGGCTGATCAAGGCCAACATTCCCACGCGGATCTCCTTCCAGGTCAGCAGCAAGATCGACAGCCGCACCATCCTTGACCAGATGGGCGCCGAAGCTTTGTTGGGGCAGGGTGACATGCTTTACCTGTCCTCAGGCAGCGGCTTGCCAGTGCGCGTGCATGGCGCCTTTGTCAGCGACGACGAAGTGCACCGCGTGGTCGAGTACCTCAAATCGCAGGGCGAACCCAACTACATTGAGGGCATCCTCGAAGGTGGCGTGCTGGACGGCGACGCTGGCAGCGATGGCGCGCCAGGCGGTGGTGGCGACTCTGAATCCGACCCCATGTACGACCAGGCTGTGGCCATCGTGCTGCAGCACCGCAAAGCCTCGATCTCGCTGGTGCAGCGCCATCTGCGCATCGGCTACAACCGCGCTGCTCGTCTGCTGGAGCAGATGGAAAAATCAGGCCTGGTGTCCAACATGGCCACCAATGGCAACCGTGAGCTGCTGGTGCCCAACCGCACTGGCGATGGTGGTGCAACCGCCGCCCCCTGGGACGCTTGATGACGATCAATTCGACAAATATGATGACCCCGTTCAGATGGAGATTCGCGGTGCTGAGCCTGGCCGTCGGTGCCTTGCTCACGCCCCTGGCCCACGCCGATGGCGTAGCTTCCTTGCGCGCTTTCGTCAAGGACGTGAGCACCGGCCGGGGCAACTTCACCCAACTGGTGACTTCACCCGATGGCAAGAAGACCCGCAAGTCTGCTGGCAGTCTTGAGTTCCAAAGGCCCAATCGATTCCGCTTTGCCTACAGCACACCGACCGAACAGTTGATCGTGGGCGACGGCCAAAAGGTGTGGCTGTGGGATGCCGACCTGAACCAGGTCACAGTGCGGCCCATGAGCAATGCATTGGGTGCCACACCGGCGGCGCTCCTGTCGGGCGGATCGCTGGACAAGGACTTCACGCTGAAGGACGTGCCAAAGGCATCCGCCTCAGGCGCGGATTCAAATTTGGAATGGGTGGAAGCGGTACCACGCGACAAGGACGGACAGTTCCGTTCGGTGCGGGTCGGGTTCAAGGCGGGTGTGTTGGCCGCGCTGGTGATCGAGGACGGCTTTGGTCAACGATCAAGACTGGACTTTGCCCAGTTTGAATCACGGGTGACTTTGCCAGCCACCCGTTTTCAATTCACGCCCCCGGCAGGGGCGGATGTGCTGGACCAACCCTGAGGTCAGTCCAGTCTGACTGATTGATCAGTCTTCGCGCTTGAAGCCGCCACCTTGGCGCTTCGGGCCACCGAAGGAGGGCTTGCCGCCGAACGAGGGCTTTGGGCCACCGAAAGAAGGCTTGCCACCAAACGAAGGCTTGTTGGCGCCGAACGCGGGCTTGTTGGCGCCAAACGAAGGCTTGCTGTCGCCACGGGGGCCGCCACCGAAAGCAGGACGGTCGTCACCACCGGCAGGGCGGAAATCGCCACGCGGTTGATCGCTGCCGAAGCTGGGGCGGCTGTTGTAGCCACCTTCAGCGGGGCCATCACGACGCGGGCCACGGTTTTGATAACCGCCGCCGTTGTTGTTGCCGCCACCGAAACCACCACCGCCGCCACCGAAGCCGCCTTCACGAGGGGCGCCGTACGAACGGCCGCCACCACCAAAGCCACCTTCACGGGGGCCGCGGTGACCGGGCATGGGCTTGCCAGTGCGCATCGGTCCGCTGGACTGCATCGGGGCCTTGGGTTCCAGGCCGGCGATGGTCGCCACGGGGATGTTCTGCGTGGTGTAACGCTCAATGCGGCGCAGCATGGGGATGTCACGGCGTTCGGCGATCGTCACGGCCAAGCCACTGCGACCGGCACGGCCGGTACGGCCAATGCGGTGAACGTAATCTTCAGGCTTCATGGGCATGCCGTAGTTGATCACGTGAGTGATCGTGGGCACGTCGATGCCGCGGGCGGCGACGTCGGTGGCCACCAGGATCTTCAATTGACGTTGACGCAAGGCTTGCAGCACGCGGGTGCGGCGGCCTTGGGGCATGCCACCGTGCAGGGCGGCGACTTCGTGGCCCAGGTCGGCCAGACGGTCGGCCAGGATGTCGGCGTCGCGTTGGGTGCTGGTGAAGATCACGGCTTGGTCGACGTCACGCTGGGTCAGCAGGCTGTCCAGCAGGTCGTTCTTGTGCGCGAAGTGGTCAGCGTAGTGCAGGCGCTGTTCGATGTTTTCATGGCTGTCGGTGTGCGAGGCCACGTCAATGCTTTGTGCATCGGGACGGGTCAAGCGCGCGGCCAGCTTGCCAACGTGACCGGCGAAGGTCGCGCTGAACATCAGGGTCTGGCGATCGGCGGGCGTTTGAGCAGCGATGTGTTCGATGTCTTCGATGAAGCCCATGTCCAACATGCGGTCAGCTTCGTCCAAGACCAGCACTTCCAGGTTGGACAGCACGCAAACGCCGGTGCCCAAGTGGTCGATCAGGCGGCCAGGGGTGGCGATCAGCACATCCAGAGGACCACGCAGGGCCTTCAGTTGAGCTGCGTAAGGCACACCACCAACGACGGTGGCAACGCGCAGGCCTTGCATGTGGCGACCATAGGTCGATGCGGCCTTGGCGACTTGCATGGCCAGTTCGCGGGTGGGTGCCAGGACCAGGATGCGGGGACCATGGACCGTGCCTTTTTCGCGGCGCTTGCCATCGCCACGGGCGGTGATCAGGCGTTGCAGTGCGGGCAACATGAAGGCGGCGGTCTTGCCGCTGCCAGTGCTGGCGGCGACCTTCAGGTCGGCGCCATTCATGGCCATGGGAATGGACTGGACCTGCACCGTGGTCGGTTGCGTGTAGCCGGAGTCGGTCAATGCCTTGATCAGCATGGCGTCCAGACCCAGGTCCGAGAAACGTGGGCCACCGGAAGTATCGGTATCGGCTTCTTCGGGGGCGTTGACGCCTTCAGCTGCGTCGAGTTCGCGGGCCAGCACGTCGAGCTTCGACGGTTCGGCAACGGGGTTCAATTCTTCATTCATGATTATTCTTTCAAGCCAGGACAAAGCGCTGCCGCTTCCGGCGAAGCCAGAAGGCAAAAGCGCTGCGACCAGGTGCCAACGAAATGGTTGGTCAACCTGGAACAGGTGAGGTCGCTGTGGATTCGTGTCCGAATCGCGTGACAGGGCGGATGGCTGGGCAGCCAAAGCGCAAGGCGTCACGGTGAGCCGGTTTGGAAAGCGACGGCATCGCCGCCAACCGAGACTCAAGACACGACTATCAGTTGACACCCGACGGTGCAACTCGGCTTGAAAAGGTCAGAGGGGATGAACGAAAACTCGGGTAGCTGTTTTGCCTGAAAATTCAGGCGAGCAGTTATCGGGTCAACCCGCATTATGTCATGGCCGGTCACGCTTGTCTAGTCACGATCACAGATTCGGCTTGAACCCCCTCAATGCAAGGGTCCGGTCTGCAGCGGCGACAATGACCGCATGCAAGAAAGCCTGTCTTTGCCATTGGATCCACCAGACATGCCACGCGACTCAGCCGCGGCCAAAGCGGCCTTGGCCGCCCCCTTGGCCGAACGCCTGAGGCCCAAAGCCTTGGACGAGGTCGTCGGGCAGGATCACTTGCTGGGCGCCGGGCAGCCCTTGCGGGTGGCTTTCGAGTCCGGCCAGCCCCATTCCATGATCCTGTGGGGCCCCCCCGGCGTGGGCAAGACCACCCTGGCGCGCCTGATGGCCCAGGCCTTCGAGGCCCAATTCCTCAGCATTTCGGCCGTGCTGGGCGGGGTCAAGGACATCCGTGAAGCGGTGGACAAGGCGGTGCTGGCCCAGCGCAATGGCCTGCGGACCATTGTGTTCGTGGACGAGGTGCACCGGTTCAACAAGGCGCAGCAGGACGCATTCCTGCCGCACGTGGAGTCAGGCCTGTTCACCTTCATTGGGGCCACCACCGAGAACCCTTCGTTCGAGGTCAACGCGGCCCTGCTGTCGCGGGCCACCGTGCATGTCTTGCGGTCCATGGACGATGAAGCCATGGCGCAATTGCTGGCGCGTGGACAAGAAGCGTTGCAAGGTGCGGCGTTGACACCAGAAGCCGCCACGCGCTTGATCGCCTATGCGGATGGCGATGCCCGCCGCTTGCTCAACACCTACGAGACCTTGACCGGCATGCTCAAGGGCCGAGCGCTGATCGACGAGGCCGCGCTTGAGAAATCTTTGGGCGAACAACTGCGCCGCTATGACAAGGGGGGCGATCAGTTCTACGACACCATTTCGGCCCTGCACAAGTCCGTGCGCGGATCAGACCCCGACGCCGCCTTGTATTGGTTCGTGCGCATGGTGGATGGCGGCGTTGATCCTCGCTACATCACGCGGCGTCTGATCCGCATGGCCAGCGAAGACATCGGCTTGGCCGATCCCCGTGCGCTGCGCATGGCCTTGGACGCGGCCGACACCTATGAGCGCCTTGGCACGCCGGAGGGCGAGTTGACCTTGGCCCAATGCGTGATCTACCTGGCCATGGCGCCCAAGAGCAATGCGGCCTACAACGCCTACAAGGCCGTGCGTGCTTGGGTCAAGCAAGACACCACGCGCCCCGTGCCCTTGCACCTGCGCAATGCGCCCACCAAGTTGATGAAAGATTTGGGCTTCAGCAAAGGCTACCGCTATGCCCACGATGAGCCCGATGCAGTGGCCGCTGGTGAAAATTATTTCCCGGATGGCATGGCGCCCCAAGCGTTCTACCAGCCCGTGTCACGGGGTCTGGAAATCAAGATTGGCGAGCGCCTGATGCAATTGCGAGAGCTGGCTGGCAAGCGCGGGACCAAGGGCTGAGGCCTGCTTTGTGTGTCTGGTGTCAAGGCAAGGTGATCGTGATGTTGGCCACCTGAGGCGCCAGTTGCACGATGTCATGGTGCTCGGCCAGTGCCTGCTGCGTGAAGTGATTCAGGTTCCAGCGCAGACCCACGAAAGCCAGCAAAGACAGCAGTCCGAACACCGAGCCGATGACCCACAGCGGCACTTCATGCTTGAGCTGATGCGACACCTGGTCGGGGGCGGCCCAGCTGGGCGCGAAGGCGGCGCGTTTGCCTTTCAGGCGTGAGATCTCATCACCCAGGCGAGCGGTCAGGTAGCCCAGTTTTTCAGTGCCTTCGATCAGGTACTTGCCTTGAAAGCCCAGCAGCAAGCACATGTGGAAGACTTCAAGCGTGCCCACGCGCGCCACGCCTTGTGAGCGCAGGTCCTCCAGCTTGACGAAAAACTGTTCGCCAGCCAACTGCTCGCCAAAGAATTGCAACTGCAGGGGCAAACGCTGCCAGGATTCGCGGGCCTTGAACGACGACATCAGAATGGCCTCGTCCACCGTGGCGCAGAACGCGTACTTGCAGGCGTAGATGTCTTCAGAGGTGGCGTGCATGCGGGTGGCCCCGCGCTCAAAAGCGGTCAGGAACTGCTTGACCCGTTCGCGAAACACCTCGGCCTCAATGGGCGCGTGCTTGGCCTTGAGCAGGAACAGCAGGTAAAAGCCGTCGTACATCAGGTCCAGCAGGCTGCTGGCTTCCTTGGCGCGAACGGCATTCAGCGTGGGGATGGTGGCGGTGGACATCAAATCACCTCGTGGTCATTCATGGGGCGCATCACGGGTTGACCGCGATGAGTTCCAGCTTGAGTTCATTCAGGCCAGACGGCGCATAGACCGTGATGGACTGAGCCTGCAGCATGCGTTCGTAGAGCGATCCGCGAGGCTCCAGCGTGAAGTAGTAGCAACCTGGCCGAACCGGGATGGCCGCGGGCACTTGAGGTGCGTGCACGAGCTTGACCCCGGGCATGGCCGACAGGACCAGCTTGTCAACGTCCTCGGGCGCCCCGAGCTTGAAGCGCATGGGCACGACATCGACCAATTCCGAGGGCGACATGGCGGCCGACACGCCCAGGTAAAGCTGAGTGCTTGGCTTGATCTGATCAGAGTCCAGGCGCCCCAGGTGGAACGATGGTTGATGCTCGGTCAGGGCGATCGAGAAGTAGCGGGTGGAGATGACCGTCTCCAGCAACTCGCGCACGATGTGGTCCAGGCGAACAAACGCGGGCCCCGGGTTCTGGTGATCGTAGGCGGGCAAATCGGCCAAGGTGAACGTCTTGGAGAACGTCAGCAAGGCCCCGGCCAACTCCAGCAGTTTCTCAAACAGCCGCTCGGGGTGCAGGCCAGGGTGCCTGGCCAGGTGCGACAGGCCTGCGAACGCCGAACTGGCGGTGTGCAGCAACCAGAATGACGCCACGTCGCCCGACCTGAACTCGATGATGTTCTTGCTGGGCTCGCGGTGCAGGCCATACAGGGCGTCCACCTTGGCTTGCAAGACATCCAGCAAACGGCGCAGGTGCAGCACCAGCGCTGCTGAGGCTTGCACATTCAGGCTGGGTGGGATGAAGCGCCCATCGTGCTCAAAGCTGCCGGTGGCGGTGCGCTTGATGCGAAGCACGGGCAGGGACACCAGGTGAGCGCGCGGTTCGGTCTCTGACAACAGCTTGGCGGACTTGCGCAGCACGGTGACCTCGGCGGTCACGGCATCGGTGTAGGCATCGGCGGCTTGCAAGTGGCTGCGGTAGTAGCGCACAGCGGTGTCGGCCTCTTCGCGAGATGCGGCGAAATTGGTGCCGCTGGCACGCACGGGCGCCAGTGCCAGGTGGAAGACCGGCTCCTGGCCACTGGCCCCATTTGAATTGGAGGCCTGCAGCGAATCCAGTGCGACGGGCGGCGGCAGCTCGTCTTCGGCAGGTGCGTTGAACAACTCGCCATCGGGGAACACCACTTGCAACTCCAGCACGCGCAAAAGGCCGGTCTGCAAGGCATCAGGATCGACCTTGATGTGGCGCACGCCCCAGGCATAGGGGTGCAACAGGCGCGACATCTGCGACAGGCGCCACTCGTGGTACGCGTCTTGTTGCTGAAAGTGCTGCGGGCGAAGGAACAGGCCTTCGCCCCAAAGAATCTTGGGTGACTGGATCAAGGTGTACTCACTGAATTTTCTAAGGACAAGGCACGGCCACGGAGCGCGCCAAGTTCAAGGGCTGGCCGATGGGCTCGCCCACTTGCACGCTCATGGCACAGGCATGCAGCCCGATGGACAGGCCGCTCTTCTCGGCGGATTCACTGCGAAACGCATAGCGCCATCGTTGCGGCGCTGGTTTGCGGAACAGCGCGACGATGCCGATGTAGCGGACTTCGCGGGCGACTTTGTCGAGGACTTCATCGTGTCGGCCTGGAATCATCTGAACCTCTCGCGTTTCGATCACATCGTCGCCCATCTGTGCTTTCTCTTTGGCCGGGTCCCCAAACACCTCATAGGGAGCTTGCAGGAAAGCATTGGGACTGCGCAGCTTGTAGATGCGGGTGAGCAGTGCCACAGGCTCGCCAGAAGGTGCGATGTTGAGCGAGTCACTGGCATGAAGCCGCCACATGATCTTGCGGTCCGGCAACTGGACATCCGGAACCTCTGGCAGCTCGGGCTTCTTCAGGCCAATCGCTTCCAGTGCCTTGTCCTTGTAGTCACCAATCGTGTCCATGACCGAGCCGCTGGCCGCTTCTTTCGGCATGCCCAGCCGCTCAAGTTCGGTGGGGGCGACCTTGAGGGGGGGTGTTGATGTGCAGCCACTCAAACCTAGCAGCATGCAGGCGCTCAACAGCGCGGCCAATCGAGTCTCCATCCCTGTATTCATGCTGCTAGTGTAAGAAGACCGATGACTTGATTCATGGGCATCCCCCATCAAGGGGGTGGGTCATTTGCAACCGAATGCAAGAGTCTGTAACGCACCCCAAAGGGGGAGAAGTGGCTCGAATGTTTTGGGCTTTAATTCGTCCTGTCGGCCACAGCGAGAGCGTGTGGCCGAGTTCAACATAACTGTTCAGGGAGTTCCCAAATTGTTGTATACCCATGTGCGCCGCGGCCTGCTCAGCGCGGTGATGGCCTCCCTTCTGTGTGCCTTGACGGCTTGCGGCATTGCCCCCAAGCAGGGTGATGGAGCCGCAGCCAGTGCCGCCACCGCAGAGAAGCTGACCGAGCGTCTTGATGCGGCCGACAAAGCCCAGAAGCTGGGCAAGACCGAAGACGCCTTGCTGCAGCTGGACACGGCCATCAAGGTCGATCCGGCCAGCAAAACACCTTGGTTGCGCAAAGCCCAGATCTATTTTGATGCGCGCCAATATGGCCAGGCCATCACGGCAGCCCAAGAGACCTTGCAGCGCGATACCACCGACCTCACGGCCAAAAGCATCCTGGCCGTCAGCGGCTTGCGGGTCAGTGCTCAGGCGCTTGAGCAGCTGCGCAAGGCCAATGAAGTCAACGGCTCGGCCCGCACAGAAGCAGAGAGCGTGGCTAAGTTGATCCGCGAAGCGTTGGGCGAGCCCATCCTGGTGCCCCCTTTGGCCGCCGCCTCTTCGGTTGAGGCCAAGCCCGTGCGCGCTGCTCGCCGCATCACGTCACCCCCCCGTCCCGTGGTCACCGCTCCCGCACCGGTGGTGGCCTCTGCAGCCAAAACTCAGGCCACCAGCCCGGTGAGCGCGCTCAATGCCGCACCACCGGCGGCCGGAGGGCGCAACAACCCCTTTGGTGCTTTGCAGTAATCAGTTTCCACAGAGAGGAGTTTTGTCATGGCCAAAAACGACAGTGTTCAAAAGCGTCTGGAGCGTGTTCGCCCCCCGCGTGTTCAATTGACGTACGACGTCGAGATCGGTGATTCGATCGAGCAAAAGGAGTTGCCTTTTGTGATGGGCGTGATGGGTGATTTCACCGGGCAACCTGATCCTGACAAGCCAGTGGTGCGCTTGAAAGACCGCAAGTTCGTCAACGTGGACCTGGATAACTTCGACGAAGTCCTGTCCGGCATGGCGCCCCGCGCCAGCTACCGCGTCAAGAACAAGCTCAGCGCCGATGGCGGCGAGTTCGCCGTCAACCTCGACTTCAAGAAGATCGACGACTTCCGCCCCGAGTCGGTGGTTGAGCAGGTCGAGCCTCTGCGCAAATTGCTGGAAGCCCGCACCAAGCTTTCCGACCTGCGCAACAAGATGGCCGGCAACGAAAAATTGGAAGACGTGCTGGGCGCTGTCCTGAGCAACACCGAACAGCTCAAGCAGCTGGGCGCAGAAACCCACCAAGCCGAGGAGTGACACCATGAGCGCACAACTGCAATCCAATGGCCTGCCCGTGGCCGCCGATGCTTTCAGCCTGCTGGACGACATCGTTTCCAAGAGCAAGGTCGCCAAGACCGACACCGAGCACGCCCGTGCCAAGGACATCATTGGTGAGTTGGTCAAAGAAGTCCTGCAGGGCACGGTGGTGGTCTCCGACAACCTGTCGGCCACGCTGGATGCCCGCATCGCCGAGATCGACCGCTTGATTTCCGACCAGCTCAGCGAGGTGATGCACGCCGCCGAGTTCCAGAAGCTGGAGTCCTCGTGGACCGGCCTGCACTACCTGTGCAAGCAAACCTCCACCGGCGAAAAGCTCAAGATCAAGGTGTTCAACGCCACCAAAAAGGAGCTCGTCAAGGACTTCAAAACGGCCATTGACTTTGACCAATCGGCCTTGTTCAAGAAGGTCTACGAAGAAGAGTTCGGCACCTTTGGTGGCGCACCTTTCGCCGCTTTGATCGGCGATTTTGAAGCTGGTCGTGGTGCGGAAGACATGTACTTCCTGGATCAGATGTCCCACGTGGCCGCTGCGGCCCACGCACCTTTCATCTCGGCGGCCTCGCCCGAGCTGATGGGCTTGGACACCTTCACCGATCTGGGCAAGCCCCGCGACATGGCCAAGGTGTTCGACACGGTCGAGTACGCCAAGTGGAAGTCCTTCCGCGAGTCCGAGGATGCCCGTTATGTGGCCTTGACCTTGCCGCGCTTCCTGGGTCGCCTGCCTTTTGACCCCAAGGATGGCAACACCACCGAAGGCTTCAATTTTGTCGAAGACATCGACGGCACCGATCACAGCAAGTACCTATGGGTGAACGCCGCTTATGCCTTTGGCGCCCGCTTGACTTCGGCGTTCGAAATGTACGGCTGGTGCGCGGCCATCCGCGGCGTTGAAGGTGGCGGTCTGGTCGAAGACCTGCCCACCCACACCTTCAAGACCGATGATGGCGAAGTGGCCTTGAAGTGCCCGACCGAGATCTCGATCACAGACCGCCGCGAGAAAGAACTCAGCGACCTGGGCTTCATCCCCCTGGTCCATTGCAAGAACACCGACTACGCCGCGTTTTTCGGTGCTCAGTCGGTTCAAAAGCACAAAAAATACGACAACCCGGCCGCCACCGCCAACGCCACCTTGGCGTCGCAACTGCAGTACATCTTCTCGGTGTGCCGCATTGCGCACTACCTCAAGGCGATGATGCGCGACAAGATCGGCAGCTTTGCCTCGGCGGGCAATGTTGAGAGCTTCCTCAATGCGTGGATTGCTCAGTATGTTTTGGCCGACGACAGTGCGTCGCAAGAAGCCAAAGCCAAATACCCCCTCAGGGAGGCATCCATCGAGGTGCAGGAAGTCCCCGGACGACCTGGGGTGTACCGTGCGGTCGCATTTGTGCGCCCGCATTTTCAGCTGGATGAGTTGTCGGTGTCGCTGCGCCTGGTTGCAGAACTGCCCAGCGGTGCCTAAGGCGCATCCATTTCTTTAAAAACATCACGGAAGGAAAAACAATGAAAGACATCTACATCGAGTTCAAGAACTCGGCCATCAAGGGTGACGTGCGTGACGCCGTTCACGGCAGCAATGCTGCGACTGGCCAGAACGCCAAGCCCACGATCGAAGTGGACTCCTGGGCCCACTTGATCCGCCAACCCAAGTCGGCTTCGGCTTCGACCGCCGGTGGTCACACCTCCGAGCGTTGCGAGCACGACGAAATGGTGTTCGTCAAGGACATCGACTCGTCCAGCCCCAAGCTGTGGCAAGCCGCGTCGCAAGGCCTGGTGACCCCTGAAGTCGAAATCACCTTCTACCGCTCCAGCGGCCAGACGGGTTCGTTCAACAGCGGCACCAAGAACGACCGCGTCAAGTACCTGGTCATCAAGTTGAAGAACGTGCTGATCTCGTCCGTGGCCCCCACGGTTTCGGAAGAAGGCATCCCCAAGGAAACCTTCGGTCTGAAGTACTCGGCCGTGGATTGGGCTTACTCGGCGTCCAAGCTGGACGGCAGCCAAGGTTCGGTCACCGGCACCGGTGCCTGGAACCTGGCCACCAACACCTCGACCTTCGCTTGATCGACTGAACAGGAAAACGGCGGCCTCGTGCCGCCGTTTTTTCATGATGACTTTGTTTGGACTCAATCTGCTGGAAAAGTTGACCGATGACCACCGTGACGAACGGGGGCACACGTCGATCGATCAGCTCAAGGACAGCGTGGCACGTGACGTCGAGTCGTTGTTGAATTCAAGGTGCGGCCTACCGGAAGGCATGTTGGGCAACTTCAAGCATTGCCAGCAGTCCTTGCTGTCTTTTGGTTTGAAGGACTTTGTCTCCCTGTCCTTGGCCAACCAGGGTGACCGTGCTTTGATTTGCGAAGACATCCGATCGGCGTTGCTGGTGCACGAGCCGCGCCTGCAAAACCCAATGGTGCAGGTGAGCAGCACCCCGGGGCCCGGTCAGCGCTTGCACTTTGCCATCCAGGCCTTGTTGATCGCCCACGAGGCCAACGAAATCGTCAGCTTTGACGCGGTCTTGCAGCCGGTCAGCCAACGCTACCAAGTTTCTCGCGGACGCAACGCTTAGCCATGGAAAATTTGCTGCCCCATTACGAGCGAGAACTGGCGTTGCTGCGGCAATCGTCGATGAGCTTTGCCGAGCGTTACCCCAAGATCGCGGGGCGCTTGCAACTGGCCAATGACGTGTCTCAAGATCCTCATGTCGAGCGGATGATCGAATCCTTCGCCTTGCTCGCAGCCCGTGTTCACAAGCGGCTGGACGACGACTTTCCGTTGTTCACTGAATCCATGCTGGAGGTGCTCTACCCGCATTACCTTCGGCCTTTCCCATCCTGTTCCATTGCCCAGTTTGACCTGGGGGCGGCTGCCGGCCAAATGAGCAAGTCCGCCGAAGTGTCCCGTGGCACCCTGCTGAACGCTCGTCCGGTCAAAGGCGTGACCTGCAAGTTCCGCACGACCCAGGCGGTCACACTGCGGCCGGTGCGCATCGCCAGCGCGGCGTTCCGCAATTCAGTGCTGGCACCCGAGGGCACGAGGTTGCCTGCCGGTGCGACCTCGGTGTTGTCCATCACGCTGGAACTGCTGTCTCCCCAGGCGTCCTGGAGTGTTCTTTCCGGTCAGCCTTTGCGCGTGTACCTGGATGGTGAGTCTTCGCAGGTCAGCGTCTTGCGCGAGGCGCTGTGTCAAAAGGTGGTGGGCGTGATGACTCAGGTGGCGCCTCACCAGCCCTGGCTGTCGGCCGCGTCCATCGGGGTCGACAAACCCACGCCCCAACTGGCGGGCTTTGCTGACGACGAGGCCCTGATCGATTTCGATGCACGTTCGCACGCGGCCTACCGCCTGCTGACCGAGTACTTCGCTTTCCCCGACAAGTTCAATTTCATTGACCTGATCGTTCCGGTGCCGCGCAACTTGTGCCAGGCACCTGCAGGCGGTGGCGATGGTGAGGTCCACAGCGTGCGATCCTTGACCTTGCACCTGCTCCTGTCGGGCATCCGCGCCGACTCGGACGAGTCCCGCTTGCTGGAAACCATCCAGGCCCGCAGCTTTGTTTTGGGTTGCACGCCCGTGGTCAACCTGTTCAGCCAGCCAGCTGATCCGATCCGCATCACCCACACGACGTCCAGCTACCCGGTCTTGCCCGACAGCCGCCGTGCGTTTGGCCACGAGGTTTACTCCATCGACCGTGTTTACCGCGTCTTGCAAACGCCGCATGGCGAGTCGGTCGATGAGTTTCGCCCCTTCTTTTCGCTCAAGCACGACGACCTGCTGCCGTTTGACGAGGCTGAACTCAGTGCGTCGGCCCCCAATCTGGCCGCCCTGCGCCGGCAGCGCTCCAAGCAACAAGGCGACGGGCGGGCCCCGGGTCGCTATTGGCATGCGCGCCGCGATGACGATCTGGCCGAGCAAAGCCCGGGCTACGAAACCGAGATCTCTATCGTGGACGTGGATTTCGAGCCTGCTTTGCCGCAGACCGAAACCTTGTCTTTGACCGTCACAGCCACCAACCGTGATTTGCCCACCTTGTTGGCTTTTGGGGCGCCAGGTGGTGACCTGAGCCTGGAAGGCGGTAGCCTGGCTCGTGAGATCAGGATGCTGCGCAAGCCCACGGCCAGTCAACGCTTTGAGCGTGGGCGCGGCACGTTGTGGCGCTTGATCTCGCACTTGTCCTTGAACCATTTGTCCTTGTCCTCAGGCGGCATCGACGCCTTGAAGGAAATGCTGCGCCTGTACGACCTGCCGCGCAGCGCTTCCAACCGCCGACAGGTGGATGGCTTGGTGGCGGTGGCATTTCGCCCGACCACGGCCTGGCTGCCTGGTGAGCCCTTTGCGACCTTTGTGCGGGGCACCCAGGTGCGCTTGACCGTGGACGAAGACAGCTTCGTGGGCACCGGCCTGGGCCTGCTGGCCGCGGTGATGGACCATTTCTTTGGTCTTTATGTTCACGTCAATAGTTTCACGCAGTTGACCATCGTGTCGGCGCGCACGCAAGAAGAGGTGCTGACATGTCCGCCCCGCAACGGCGACAAACCGCTGGTGTGATCGAGCAACTGCTGCGTGAACCGCAGCGGTTTGGTTTCTTCCAGGCAGTGCGCCTGCTGGAACGCTGGCTGGTCACGCCCGAAGGTTTGAGCAAGCTGAACTTCCGTAATTCAATCTCGCTGGCCTTTCCTGCCAGCGAGATTGAAACCTTGCTGGTGCATCGGCGTGCCGATGGCAGTGCGGCCGAGCATCCTGAAGGCCCTGAAGACGTTGAGCGCATCGACCTGACGCCCGCGTTCATGGGCCTGTTGGGGGTCACTGGCACCTTGCCGCTGTTCTACACCGAGTCGCTGGCTCAGCGCGAGCTGTATCAGAAGGACCATGCCGCGCGCGCCTTCATGGACGTGTTCAGCCACCGAGCGGTGATGCTGTTCTACCAAGCCTGGAAGAAACACCGCCTGCACATCCAGTACGAGGGCGATCGCCGCCAGCGCTTCATGCCGATGGCATTGGCCTTGGCGGGCCTCGGGCAGAAGTCGCTGCGCGGTCGACACGACGCCGAGCGAACAGGCGTGGCCGACGAGGCGCTGGCTTTTTATTCAGGCACCTTGCAGCAACGCACCTTGTCGGCGCGCCAGTTGCAGCAGGTGCTGCAAGGCTACCTGGACGTGCCGGTGGCGCTGGAGCAGTTCGTGGGTCGCTGGTACACCTTGCCCGAGGCTGGCCGCCACTACCTGGGCCGTTCTGGCAATGGCGGCCTGGGGCAATCGGTCATGTTGGGCGAGCGGGTGTGGCAGCGCGATTTGCGCATGCGCATCGTGCTGGGCCCGTTGGACCATGTTCGGTTCCGGCGCTTCTTGCCCGGCGCACCCGGCGCTTTGGCCTTGCGCGAGTTGCTGACCCTCTTGAACGGGGTGAGCCTGGAGTTCGAGGTGAATGTGCGCTTGCGGCAGGACGAAGTGCGGGGCAGTTCGCTGAACTCTGACCGGGCGCCCACCGAAGCCCGCCTGGGCTGGGACACCTTTTTGCAAACCAGGCCTGCCAACGAAGACCGCGCCGATGTGCGTTATGACATCCACGCGGCGGCTTGACCTCACGTCATCACAAGAACATTCAACGCTGTCATCCCCATGAGCCAGAACCTCAAGACCTTGATCTCCAAACTCAATGACACCACCCGCCGCGCGGCGGAGCGTGCCGCCAGCCTGTGCATGGGCCGTGGGCACTACGAGGTGGACCTGGAGCACCTGTTCCTGGCCCTGCTGGAGCAGCCGCAAAGCGACCTGGTGGTGCTGTGCCGACGCTTTGGCGTCTCGACTTCAGAACTGCAGCGTGACCTGGAGTCCGAGCTGTCCCGCTTCAAAACCGGCAACAGCCGCACGCCGGTGTTTTCCAACCATTTACCGGTGCTGCTGGAGCATGGCTGGTTGATCGCCTCGCTGGAGTCGCAGGCATCGGGCATCCGCAGCGCCCACCTGCTGCTGGCCTTGCTGACCGAACCCTCGCTCAGCCAGTTGGCTTATCGCGGGTCCAAGCTGTTTGCCAGGTTCAAGCTGGAGGAGCTCAAGCATAAATTGGCCGAGGTGACACAGGGCTCGCAGGAGGCTGCGCAGGCAATGCACCTCGCCCAGTCGCCAACGGAGGAGGACGAGGCCCATGCCAGCGACACCCTGACGGGCAAGACCCCGGCGCTGGACCAGTTCACCACCAACCTCACGCAGCGGGCGCTGGATGGCAAGGTCGATCCGGTGATCGGCCGAGACGCGGAGATCCGCCAGGCCATCGACATCCTGATGCGCCGTCGGCAGAACAACCCCATCCTGACCGGCGAGGCGGGGGTGGGCAAGACTGCGGTGGTGGAGGGGCTGGCGCTGCGCGTGGCCCTGGGTGATGTGCCGTCTTCCTTGCAAGGCGTGGCCATCCATGTGCTGGACATGGGCCTGCTGCAAGCGGGTGCTTCGGTCAAGGGTGAATTTGAAAACCGCCTGAAGAACGTGATCGACGAGGTCAAGAGGAGCCCGCATCCCATCATTTTGTTCATCGATGAAGCGCACACCATGATCGGCGCGGGCGGGCAAGCGGGCCAGAATGACGCGGCCAATTTGCTGAAGCCCGCGCTGGCCCGAGGCGAGCTGCGAACCATCGCGGCCACCACCTGGGGCGAGTACAAAAAATACTTTGAAAAAGACGCGGCCCTGGCCCGGCGTTTCCAGGTCGTCAAGGTGGAGGAACCCAGCGAAGAGCTGGCCTGCGCCATGCTGCGCGGCATGGCACCCTTGATGGAAAAACACTTTGGCGTGCGCCTGTTCGACGAGGCCATCCTGGAGGCCGTCCGCCTGTCTGCCCGCTACATCAGTGGACGCCAGCTGCCCGACAAGGCCATCAGCGTGCTGGACACGGCCTGCGCCAAGGTGGCTCTGGGCCAAAGCGCCACGCCTGCCCGGATTGAAGACGCGCGCAAACTTCTGGAGCGCCTGGACGCTGAATCCAGCGCCTTGAAACGCGAGGTTGCCAGCGGCGCGCGCCATGGTGCCCGCCTCGACGAGTTGCAGGTGGAACGCGAGGCCATCCAGGCCACGTTGGCCTTGGACGAAGAACGTTGGACCTTCGAGCAGCAGCTCGTCAACGACATCCGTGATCTGCGCGCCAAGCTTGAAGACCGCGCCAGTGCTGGCGAGCCGGATGCTCTCGCATCGGCCCACGATGATGGGGCGAAGGCGGCCACCAGGGGGCGCAAGAAAGCGGCCATCGCCATCGCCCACGCTAGCCCGGAGCATGAGTTGTTGTCGCTCAAGCAGGCCGAGCTGGCCGCCTTGCAAGGCGAGGCGCCCCTGGTGCCCATGCAGGTTGACGGCCATGTGGTCGCCGAGATCGTGGCGGCCTGGACCGGCATCCCGCTGGGCAAGATGGTCAAGGACGAGATCAAGACCGTGCGCCTGCTGCACACCACCTTGCAAGAGCGCGTGATTGGCCAGGACCACGCCTTGGCCGCCATCGCCCAACGCGTGCGCACCGCACGTGCTGGCTTGGAGGATCCCAACAAGCCCAAGGGCGTGTTCCTGTTCGTGGGCCCCAGCGGCGTGGGCAAGACCGAGACCGCATTGGCCTTGGCCGACATCCTGTACGGCGGCGAGCGCAACCTCATCACCATCAACATGAGCGAGTACCAGGAGGCGCACAGCGTCAGCGGCCTGAAAGGCTCGCCCCCCGGGTATGTGGGTTACGGCGAGGGGGGCGTTTTGACCGAAGCCGTGCGCCGCAAGCCCTACAGCGTCGTCCTGCTGGACGAGGTCGAGAAGGCCCACCCCGATGTGCTGGAGATGTTCTTCCAGGTGTTTGACAAAGGCTTGATGGACGATGCCGAAGGCCGCGAGATCGACTTCCGCAACACGGTCATCATCCTGACCTCGAACGTGGGCTCGCAAAGCATCATGCAAGCCTGTTTCAAGCATGACGAAGCAGCCGGTGGCACGGTGATGAAGGCGGTGAGCGAGCTGCCCGATGCCGAGGCACTGGCCGAGGCCCTGCGGCCGACCCTCTATAAAACCTTCAAGCCGGCCTTCATCGGGCGCACCAAGGTGGTCCCTTACTACCCCTTGAGCGATGACGTGTTGCTCAACGTGATCCGGCTCAAGCTGGACCGCATCGCGCAGCGCGTGGCGGCCAATCACCAAGCAGTGCTGGACTACGACGAGGCCTTGATGGAGGCGGTGCTCAACCGCTGCACCGAGGTGGACACGGGCGCCCGGGCGGTCGACCACATCCTCAATGGCACCTTGCTGCCCGAAATCGCCGACAGCGTGCTGGCCCGCATGGCCGAGGGGCAGCCCATCGCCCGGATCAAGGTGAGCGCGGGCAAGGATGGCAAATTCAAATTCAAGGTGCAATGATGAGCAGTCCCGAACCCACCCATGAAGCCAGCGTGGCCGACAAGGCATTGGACCTGGGCGGCCATGCCCCTGGCGCCCACCATCGCCTGGTGTCGCACCGCAAGCCTGCCCCCCAGGACATCGAGGCCTTGTTGATCCAGGCGGCCGAAGGGCGGGCCATCGTCTCGCCAGCCCGAGACGGTGCCACGCGCCTGTTGTCTCGCCTGAGTGTGGGGCCATGGAGGATCCACACCCTGGTGGCCGATGGCGGGTTTTCGTCCGATTACCAGGTTGTTCTGGCGGCGGGGGCCCTGCGTGCGACCGTGCAGATCCGGTGTTTGCCCTGCCCCCATGTGGTTCAAGTGAAGATCTGACCACACGGGTGTGCTGTAGAGTGGAGCGCATATGCACGAGCCTCCGTCCTCACACCTCACCTGGCGCACCTTGGTCTTGAGCACCCTGGCCTTGCTGCTTGTGATGACGGCCGTGGCCGGTTTTGGCGCTCATTGGGCCTGGCAGAATCTGGCCGCCCACGTGGTGTTGCGCGATCAGGAGGCCAGCATCAGCATGCCGTCCGAGTTGGCCGTGCGGGCCTCGGTCAGCAACAAAATCGAGGTGCGCATTGACCAAAGCCTGCGCTTGAAAGTGCCTGTTCGCGAAACACTCCGCATCCCGATCACCGATCCCATTCCGCTCAACGTCATCGTTGAAACCTCGGTCCCGATCAACTTTGACGTGCCCATCGAGCACACCTTGCATGTGGATCAGGTGATTGATTTGGACACCAAGGTCAAGACGCGCATCCTGGGTTTTGCCGTCACTTTGCCGATCCAGGGCAAGGTGCCGCTCAAGGCCGACGTGCCCATCCGCCTGGTGATCCCGGTGCGCAAGCAGGTGCCGGTCTCTTTGAACACCCCGGCGTTGATCCGACTGGCCGAGCCTTTGAGCGCTCGCATCGACACGGTGATGAACACGGTGGTTCCGATCCGTGAGTCCTTCAGCCTGCCCGTGACTGCGCCCGTCAACGCGACCTTGAGTTTTCCGAGTCAGAGCGTGAAGGCTGGTCTGACCCACATGGAAATCAAGTTGCCGCTGCAGGCGGTGAAGCTTGAACGTCGGCCAGAGGGGCAGCCTTGACGACGACGTCAGCGCGGCGGGGTTGGCACCGACCGGTGCGTCGGCGCGATGTGGCCTTGGTGATGACCAGCGCGGCGTTGATCTGGGTGGCTTTGATGGCGGCCGCGGCCTGGCAGGTGCGCGAGCATTGGCAGTCTGTTGTGGCTTTGCGCCATCAAACGGTTACCTTGCGTCTGCCGACGGGCATGCCCGCGCGGGCTGAGGTGCACACTCCTCTGCACCTGCGACTGGACACCCGGTCCAAGGTGGCCGTGCCCATCGACCAGGTGGTCAGCGTGCAGTTGCTGAACCAGCTGAGCGCCCAGGCCGTCATCAACACCACCGTGCCGGTGGACACCAGCATCAGTTTTGACCAGGACATCCCCGTGTCGACCGAGGTGCAGATGAAGATCCCGGTGGTGTCTTGGCTGCCAGCCATGAACGTCATGGTGCCCGTCACTTTCAACGTGCCGGTGCACTTGACTGTACCCATCAAGGTGCAGCTGCCTTTGGCGCTGGATGTGAAGGTCAGTGGCCAGGTGAGCGATGCCATCAAGGTGCCTGTGCGCACCACCATGCACCTGACGGTGCCTGTTCACGCCACGCTGCAGGCCGATGTTTTGAACCGTGCGGACTTCAACCTGGTAGGTTTGCAGGCGCCCTTTGACCTGCGCATCGAGCAGGCTGAGGTGCGCACGCCTTTGCGCGACATCGAGTGGTGCTACAGCATCATCTGCGTGCCCCAGGAGCCCCAACCCCGCGAAGATCAGGGCCGAGGACGTTGACTCTCCATAATCCGCGCAATTTACACGCTCGGAATGGGAACCAAAGCGTCCCAGGATGCTCACATCCATTCACGCGGCACTGGTGCACATGTTGAGCAGCGATACCTTCTGGTTCTGGATTTCACGCCTGGGCGAATCGCCCATCGTCCTGCCCATCGCTTTCGCGCTGGTACTGGTGTTCATGGCGTTTGATGCCCATCGCGTGGTGCGGTCCTGGGCTTTGGCCTTGGGCTTGGCCATCGGCGTCACCTCGGTCTCCAAGATTGCCTTCCTGGGCTGGGGGCTGGGCATTGCCTGGCTGGACTTCACTGGGTTTTCGGGGCATGCCATGCTGTCCGCGGCGATCTACCCTGTGCTGGGACATGTCTTTGCCCGCCGGAGGCAGGCCTCGACCGCCTGGTGGGGGGCGGCCATGGGCTTGGCCCTGGCCGCACTGATCGCGGTGTCCCGCATCACTACCCACGCGCACTCGGTGTCTGAAACGGTGTTGGGATTTCTTCTGGGATGCCTGGTTAGCGTTTGCGCCATGAGGTTCAGGGCTCCGGCCCATCTGCGCATTCCACGGTGGGCATGGCTGACCGCTGCCGCCTGGTTGGCGGCCATGCCCTTTGTCAGCCTGCCCTTCAACACGCACCAAACGGTCATCAAGGTGGCCTTGGTGCTGTCTCAGCGGCAGTATCCCTATCAGCGGGCTGACCTGCACCGCCCGGTGCCAGCCTCAGTGCAGCCGCTCCATGGCCAGGAAGTGGTACTTCTCGGCCATTGAAAAGGGCACCGTGTGCACGACCTCCATCAGGCGCTGGGTACTGCGTTCAGATGCCGCGTGAACCAGCAGCGCGCAGTGGCCCTGGCGCGCCAGATGGGTGTATTGGCGCACGGTGGCTGCTTCGCTGCCAACAGAAGGCATGGGGCCTGCCACGGCCGGTACAGTGGGGCTGACCTGGTCCAGGATGGCTTCGGGTTTCAGCAGCATGATGTCGTCGCTGTGGAATCCGGCGCCCTGCAAGGCCTCGCCGACCTTGTCGGCATCCGCCAGGTTGGGGAACATGGCGAACACATAGCCCGTGGGGTAGAACACACCGCCCATGGTCAGCATGCGCGGTTCAAGCATGAAGGGTTTCATGATGGGTCCTCAGTGCCAAGACTTTGACACTGTGCGCCACGTTCTATCCGGGGTCAAGCAGCGGCAGATTCAGTAGATTTCAGGCACGACGATGTCGGGCGACACCGGCTGGCGGGCGTAGTCCTGGTGGCGTTCCCGTGGCGGCAGGATGATGGCGGGGCGTTCGATTTCACGGTAGGGCATTTGCTGCAGCAGGTGGTGGATGCAGTTCAGCCGGGCCTTCTTTTTGTCGTCGGCCTGCACCACCCACCAAGGCGCCTCGGCAATGTGGGTGCGCTCCAGCATGACCTCCTTGGCCCGGGTGTAGTCCTCCCAACGGCGGCGCGACTCCAGGTCCATCGGGCTGAGCTTCCATTGCTTGAGCGGGTCGTGGATGCGGCCCATGAAGCGCAGTTGCTGCTCGTCGTCCGAGATCGAGAACCAGTATTTGATCAGCTGAATGCCCGAGCGCACCAGCATGCGTTCGAACTCGGGTGCCGAGCGGAAGAACTCTTCGTACTGGTCGTCGGTGCAAAAGCCCATCACGCGTTCGACGCCAGCGCGGTTGTACCAGCTGCGATCGAACAGCACCATCTCGCCCGCGGCGGGCAGGTGCGAGGCGTAGCGCTGGAAGTACCACTGCGTGCGTTCGCGGTCGTTGGGCGCGGGCAGGGCGGCCACACGGGCCACGCGCGGGTTCAGGCGCTGGGTGATGCGCTTGATGACACCGCCTTTGCCGGCGGCATCGCGGCCTTCGAACAGGATGACGACCTTGTGACCCGAGCTGACCACCCAGTCCTGCAGCTTGACGAGTTCCCCTTGTAGGCGGAAAAGCTCGTTGAAGTACTGCTTGCGGCCTTCCTTGTCGGTGTCGTTGCCATCGTCCAGTTCGAGTTCCAACTCTTCGTCGTAGCTGTCTTGCAGATCGCGGTGGATGCGGCGGATCAAGTCATCATCGGTCGGGCTCATGGCGTCGACGGTATCGCTGTATGGTGTCAACCCTGTGACAGAGATCCATCAAGGCCATGAAACCTCAAAAATCCAGCGGTGGGCTGGTTTACTCCACCGAACTGGGCCGCACTTGCCCCGAATGCCGCCAAGCTGTTGCGCAATGCGTGTGCAGCAAAAAGCTGAACCTGCCTGCGTCGGATGGCATCGTGCGGGTGTCGCGCGAGACCAAGGGTCGCAAGGGCAAGGGCGTGACCTTGGTCAAGGGCGTGCCGCTGGACGAGGTGGCACTCCACCAGTTGGGCAAACAGCTCAAGGCCGCGTGTGGGTGTGGCGGCACCGTCAAGGATGGCGTGGTGGAAGTGCAGGGTGACCATGTCGAAACGGTCATGGCGTTTCTGCAGAAACAGGGCTGGACGGTGAAGCGCGCGGGCGGCTAAAAACGTCGATTTGACCGAAATGATGAGATGAAGTCGGGGGCATTCCAGCCGATAACAAGGTGGCTTCCCTGATCACCGTCCCGACCTCATGCGCAACAACCAGCCCGTCACCCAACAAGAGTTTGATTTTCCCGCTGACACGACCTTGATGTCGACGACGGATGTGCAAAGCCACATCACTTACGCCAACGCGGCATTTGTGTCGATCAGCGGTTACAGCCGTGAAGAGTTGCAGGGGCAAGCCCACAACCTGGTCCGGCACCCGGACATGCCCAAGGAGGCGTTCGCCGACATGTGGGCCACGTTGAAGGCGGGTCAGCCGTGGACGGGCATCGTGAAAAACCGCCGCAAAACTGGTGACCACTACTGGGTGCGCGCCAGCGCTGTGCCTGTGGTTCGCCATGGTCGGCCCACGGGCTACCTGTCGGTGCGCACCAAGGCTTCTCGCGAAGAAATTGACGCGGCACAAGGCCTGTACAAGAAGTTCCAGGACGGCCAGACCGGAGGGCGCCAGTTTCACAAGGGGCTGGTGGTGCGCACTGGTCTCATGGGTTGGACCTCGCTGCTGCAGACCATGCCGGTGCGGTGGCGCATTCGGTCGGCCTTGCTGGCCATGCTGCCGGCCAGCGTGATCGGTGCTTGGGTGCTGGGCTTGGGTGGCATGGCGGTGGCGGGCTTCGCCGCGGGCATGACTGTGTTGTCGCTGTTGGCCGCATGGTGGCTGGAAGCGCAAGTGTCCCGGCCTGTGGAGCAGATGTGTCAGCAAGCCCTGCGCGTGGCCTCGGGCGAAACGCAAAACGCTGTCCACATGAACCGTGTCGACGAGGTCGGTTTGACCTTGCGCGCGATCAGTCAATTGGGCTTGATGTTCCGCTGGTTGATCGATGACGTCAGTGAGCAGGTCGTCAACGTGCAGACGGCCATCAACGAGATAGCGCAGGGGAACAACGACCTGGCCTCGCGCACCGAGGCTGCCGCGTCCAGCGTTCAGCAAACCGCGTCGACGATGACGCAGATGACGGCCACCGTGAGAAGCAGCGCCGACACCGCGACCCAGGCCAACGAGTTGTCGGGCACGGCCAGCAAGGCGGCGGGCAAGGGGGGCAAGGCCGTGGCCGACGTGGTCAACACCATGAACGCCATCACCCACAGTTCCAAGAAGATCGCCGACATCATCGGGGTCATTGATGGCATTGCTTTTCAGACCAACATCCTGGCCTTGAACGCGGCGGTGGAAGCCGCGCGTGCGGGCGAGCAGGGGCGCGGCTTTGCCGTGGTGGCCAGCGAGGTGCGCAGCCTGGCGCAACGCAGCGCCGAGGCGGCCAAGGAGATCAAGCATCTGATCAATGCCAGCGTCGAGAAGGTGGAGTCGGGCTCCAAGCAAGTGGACGACGCCGGCAAAACGATGGACGAGGTGGTCAGCCAAGTTCAAAGGGTGTCGGATCTGATCGCAGAGATCAGTTCCGCGACCCGCGAGCAGAGCAGCGGCATCACCCAAGTGGGTCAGGCGGTCAGCCACCTGGACCAGATCACTCAGCAGAACGCGGCATTGGTGGAGCAAAGCGCCGCTGCGTCTGAAGGGCTGAAAGAGCAGGCGGCGCGATTGGTCGAGGCCGTGAGCGTGTTCCGGTAGGCCGTTCAGGACGCAGCATGCCCATGCGAGCGCAGGGTCAGGAAGGTCAAGGCCCAGGTGATCAGTGCGCAGACGGTGATGCCCGCTACCATGGCCAGCGCTGAGCCGTCCATGAACAGCCCCATGAGCGCCACCACCACCGCACCGGTCACCATTTGCAGAGTGCCCAGCAAGGCCGAGGCGGTGCCAGCAATGGCGCCATGGTTGTCCAGCGCCAGCACCGAGGTGGTGGGGATGATCAGGCCCAGGAAGCCGTAGCCGATGAACAGCAAGATGGCCAGCACGTCCAGACGCTGCATGCCCATGGCAAACACCACCCACAGCACGATCAGGGGCAGCACGTAGCCCATGGCCGCGACTTTGACGACGCCCTGCATGCCAAATCGCTTGGTGAGCCAGCCGGTGAGTTGCGCCGTGCCGATGAAAGCCACGGCATTGATCGAAAAGAAGAAGCTGTACAGCATTGGCGTCAACCCATAGCCCTGGATCAGCACGAAGGACGAGTTGGCCAGGTAGACGAAAAAGCTGGCCATGCCGAAGCCACCAATGAAGGTCAGCCCCAGAAAGTGCCGGTCCTTCATCAGGGTGACGTAGCCCGCCCAGGCGCTGGCGAGGTTGCTGCCAATGCGGTCAGCGGGTGGGCGGGTTTCGGGCAACATGGTTGCCGTGAGCACCAGACCCAGCACCGCCGCCACCGTGACCGCCCAGAACACGGCGCGCCAGCTGGCCAGTTCGATGGCGATGCTGCCTGCCAAGGGCGCCAGCACGGGTGACACGCTGAACACCAGCATGAGCAGGGACATCAACCGGGCGGCATCGGTGCCGGTGTGCAGGTCGCGCACGATGGCGCGCGGGATGGCCATGGTGGCGCAGGCCCCGATGCCCTGGATGAAGCGCCAGACCGTCAGGGTGTGGATGTCTTGCGCCAGGCCGCAGGCCACGCTGGTCACCGCGAACAGCACCAGCCCCACATACAGCGGCGTCTTGCGCCCGACCATGTCCGACCACGGCCCGTAGATCAGCTGGCACAAGCCCAGCGACAGGAAGAAAGCCATCAGGCTCCATTGCACCTCGCCCGTGTCCGCGTGCAAGCTTTGCCCGATGGCGGGCAAGGCGGGCAGGTACATGTCGATGGCGAACGGGCCGATGGCGGTCAGCAGTCCCAGAACCAGGGCCGTGCGCATGAAACTGGAGGTCATGGAGGCAGCGCGAAGAAACGAAAAAACGCCATCATGCCTTCGTTGCATCTGCTACCGTGTCGATCACCCTACTTGAGCCCCCCTGGAAAGACCCCGCGCGATGGACGATCTCTATGCCGACATGTTTGAGCTGGCACCGGTGTCGCTTTGGCTGGAGGACTACAGCGCTTTGAAAACGCTGTTCACGCAATGGCGCAAGCAAGGGGTGACCGACCTGCGCGCCTTTTTGCGCCAACACCCTGAGCGCGTGGCCGAGTGCTCCAAGTGCCTGCGCATCCTGAGGGTGAACCAACGCACCTTGTCGCTCTATGGTGCCCAGGATCTGGCCGAGTTGTCGTCCCAATTGCACCTGGTGTTCCGCGATGACATGTTCGAGCAGCACATTGAAGAGCTGGCGCAGTTGTGGGCTGGTCGCACCCAGTTTGCCAGCCAGACCGTGAACTACACCTTGCATGGCGAGCGCCTGTCGATTTCGCTGAAGGCCAACATCCTGCCTGGCCACGAGGACACGTGGTCGCGCGTGCTGCTAGCGATCGAGGACACCACCGAACGTTCGCGCACCGAGCGCGCTTTGCGGACCAGCGAGCTGGAGGCCAAAGGCCTGTTCGAGCATTCACCGGTTTCCTTGTGGCTGGAAGACTTCACGGGCATCAAACAGTTGATTGAAGAGGTGCGAGGCCAAGGCATTGCCGACTTTCGGGTCTTCCTGGATGTGCACCCTGAATTCGTGACCCGTTGCCTGCAAGAGATCCGCGTGCTGGACATCAACCAGCAGACCGTGCACATGTTCCGTGCTGCCGACAAGGTGTCGTTGCTGGCGCAAACCGACAAGGTCTTCCGCGATGACATGCGCCCGCATTTTGCCGAGCAACTGGTCGATTTGTGGAATGGGAAGCTGTTCCAGCAACGCGAAGTGGTGAACTACGCGCTGGACGGCGAGAAGGTGCATGTGTACCTGCAGTTCTCGGTGCTGCCTGGCCACGAAGAGCGTTGGGACAAGGTGCTGGTGTCCCTGACCGACATCAGTGCGCGTAAAAAAGCCGAGGCCTACCTGGAGTACCTGGGCATGCACGATGCCTTGACCGGCCTGCGCAATCGATCCTTCTTCACGGACGAGATCAACCGGCTGGAGCGCCACGGCCCTTGGCCAATCAGTGTGGTGGTGGTGGACCTGAACAACCTCAAGGGCGTCAATGACGAACTGGGCCATGCCGGTGGCGACGCCATGCTTCGCCGCGTGGGCGAGGTCCTGCGCAAGGCGGTGGACCGGCCCTGCACGGCCTCTCGCATCGGGGGCGACGAATTCGCCTTGCTGCTGCCCAACACCGATGCGCGTGGGTGCGAAAAACGGGTCGAGCAGTTGTGTGAATTGCTGGCGCTGAACAACCAGTTCAACGCGGGCAGCTCGCAGATCAGCTTGGCCATTGGCTCGGCCACCAGTGTGGATGGCGAACGCATGGAGGCGCTGGTGCACCGGGCCGACCAGCACATGTACGAGGCCAAGCGGCGCTACTACGTCAAACAGGGCTACGACCGACGCAACCATTGAAACTGGTGGACCGAATCAGGATCGAACTGACGACCTCTGCATTGCGAACGCAGCGCTCTCCCAACTGAGCTACCGGCCCTTCAAAACCAGTGTATCAAACCACGGGGTCGCTGAATACCAGTGGATTTTGTCGGCGCTGCAACTCGCAGAACACGCCGGATTGGTCCAACTGATCGAAGCCATGGTGGGCCGCATCGGCGTACAGCGCGGCCAGTCGCTGCGTGATGGGCGCGTCAAAACCCATCGCTGAGGCGGTGTGGAGCGCGTTGTTCAGGTCTTTGAGCTGGATGGCCAGCGAACCGCGTTTGGCGAAATCACCATCGACCATGCGCTGCCCATGCACTTCCAGGATCCGGCTTTCGGCAAAGCCCCCGCGCAGGGCTTCTCGCACCCTGGCTGGGTCGGCACCCCCGCGCTCGGCCAGCAGCAGGGCCTCGGCCACCGCGCCCAAGGTGATGCCCACGATCATCTGGTTGGCCAGCTTGGCCAGTTGCCCGCTGCCGATGGGGCCGACGTGCACAGGCCGACCCAGTGCCGCGAACACCGGCCGCGCGCGTTCGAAGTCTTCGGCCAGGCCTCCGACCATGATGGCCAGGGTGCCAGCTTCGGCGCCCACGGTGCCGCCCGAGACGGGGGCGTCCAGGCTGGTGGCGCCCGACAAAGCCAGACGCGCGGCATGGTCCCGGGCCTGTTCGGGCAGGATTGAGCTCATGTCGATCACCAATGCGCCAGGCTTGAGGGCTTGGGCGGCGCTGTCGGTGGCCGGGCCAAACAAGACCTCTTCCACCACCTGGCCATGCTCCAGCATGGTGATCACGATGTCGGCCCGCGCCACGGCCTGCGCTGGCGAGTTGGCCAGCAGTGCCCCTGCGGATTCAAGGGCTTCGGCCTTGGCGCGCGTGCGGTTCCAGGCGGTGACCGAAAATCCAGCGGCGAGCAGGCGGCGCGTCATCGGCGCGCCCATCAAGCCGCAACCTAAAACAGTGAGTTGGGTCATGGCGGGTACCAAGGAGGGGAATAGAGGTCAATGCACCGTGGTAAAGCGCACACAAGTACTGTAAAGGTGGCTCACATCCCATGTTTGAAGGGCAGCCAGCCGCGTTAATTTAAGCCAAGATTTGGCCCTGAAGGCCTTCGGCCCCATGCATGCTCGAATGCACCGGGTTGTTCCAAGAACTCATGATCACACCAATCAACGTTATGGCCGATTCAAACGCTGTGGAGACACTGTCCAGAGGCGTGTTGTCAGACGCTCTGGTGCATGCCCTTGATCAATTGGGGGTGGCCTTGCTGGTCAAGGATGTGGCCAGTGGACGTTACGAGTGGGCCAACGAGGCCGCTTCCAGTTTGTTGGCCGGCCCGCGCACCACGGTGGTGGGCGCGCAGGACGCGGATCTTTTCGATGCCGTGCAGGCCGTGGCCTTGCGCGCTGCTGATCAGCAGGCCCTGTCCTTGACCCAAGGCTTTTTGACCGAGCACCGCCTGGAGCGCTCCGGCGAACGCCGTGACTTTACCGTGTGGCGCCAAGCGCCCGCTGCAGAAGGTCAGGCGGCCCCTGCGGGCAAGTTGCTGTCCGTCTGGAAGGACGTGACCGAACAAAAGCGCCGCGAAACCCAATTGCACTCCGCGCTGCAGCAGCTGGAAGCCCAGCAAAAGGCCAACGATAACCTGCGCCGCGACATGCAGGACAACCAGGTGCGAGATGCCGCCTCCGGCCTGTACCACCGCGCCCACTTCGAAGAACAACTGCGCCGCGAGGCCGACCTGTCCAGCCGCGAGCAACGCGAGTTCGCGCTGGTCTCGGTGTCGATCGACGGGCTGGAAGAAATCCTGCGCCTGCACGGGCCCGAGGGGGGCGAACGCGTGGTCGAAGCCCTGGGCCGCTTGCTGCGCGCCAACACCCGCGCCATGGACTCCCCGTGCCGCCTGGGTGGCGATCGCTTTGTGGTGTTGCTGTCGGGCGTTGGCCTGGCCACGGCCCATTCCAGGATGGAGCAACTGCGCCGTCAATGCGCGGGGCACATCGTGCCGCACAACGGGCAGCAGATTCCGTTTTCGGTGAGCATGGGGGTGGCAAGTTTTCCGCACACCGCGGGCTCGGTCGAAGAGATGATGCGCAGCGCAGATCGCGCCATGGCCAGTGCCCGTGACACCGGTGGGAACCGTGTGGCCTTGGCCAGCATTCAGTTCGTGCACACATAAGGTGTTCGCCGCGCACTGGTTGCCGCGTTCCTGAACCCAGGGGATTCAGGTGGGCGAGGTCAGCGAGGCTTCGGGTTCGTCTGACGCGAGACGATCACACCCACTTCGCAATGTTCCAAGCCCTGGCTCTAAGAGCATCGGTTCAAGGAATTAAAAGCTTCCACGAACGCGACGAACGAATTCATTCTACGTGCGCCGCGCCCTGATGGGTGTGGAAATACCCCGTTGCGAAGGGGTTTAAATCAAGTGACCATCTTGGCCCAGCACCTGGTCGATGCGGGCAATGAGCCGATCCACATGTTCAGGCGATGGCACGTCGGCTGAATCGGCGGTGGTGCTGGCCGCAGGCGCGGTGACGGCAGGCCGCTCGGTGAGCTCGTAAGCCAGGTTCAGCGCAGACAGCACCGCGATCCGCTCACGTGCTTTGAGCTTGCCGCTGTCACGGATGGCGCACATTTCGCGGTCCACGTGCGAGACGGCTTCCTTCAGGCGCGCTTCTCCGCCTTCAGGGCAACCCAGCAAATAGCTTTGGCCCATGATCGAGACTTCGATTTGTTTCATGCGTCGGGCGAGTGGGTCGAGGAGGCGTCGGCAGGCAAGGACGCGGGCAGCTTGTCGATCAGGGCGTCGATGCGGGCCCGGGCTGCAGCCAATCGGGCCTTGAGAGAATCACGCTCGTGCGTGGTCACGTCCAGTTGCTGCTGCAACAGGTCGTGGGTGCGCTGAAGCTCTTCGTGACGCAGCAGCAACCGCTCAACGCGCTCGGTGAGATCATCGATTCTGGACATGGCGGTCATTGTAGGCCTGCTTGCCAAGTCCTTTACAATCGCCGTGTTGGTGCTCGCGCTGGGGTTCTCCCTGGTGCAGTTAAACGGGAAGCAGGACGGTTCAGGCATTCACACATGCCGCGCCCTACCTGCGCTGCCCCCGCAACGGTCGGTGGTCAAGGGCTCGGCGCATTTGCCAAGTCCTTCGCCCGTGCTCTCTTGCCACTGGATGCTCCACGCATCTGGGAAGGCCGCACGGGTTGTACTGCTCAGCCCGGATACCGGCCAACAGGGGGTGCTTTGCACCATGTCGCTCATTGCCTGCGGGGACGCTGGCGCGAGCCTTTATCTGTTGTATCCATCATGTTGTTTTTGAATTCGGTGCGCCTAGCACCTGGGGTGCGTTCGGCCGTGGCCGTCGCGGTGTCTTGGGGCTGGCTGCCAGGTGCAGAGGTCCACGCGGCTGAAGTGTCGGCATTGCCTGAGCTGCAGACGGTGTTCGTGTCCGCGAGTCGGATGCCTCAGTTGCTGAAATCGGCGCCCATTGGCGCCTCGGTGATCACCTCGGAGCAGATTGCCCGCTCGGGTGTGTCAGATGCCAATGAGGCCATTCGCAAGCTGGCCGGGGTTTCCGCCAAGACCGACCTCTCGGGTGGGCGCGAGTACCGCCTGGACTTGCGGGGCTATGGCGAGGTAGCAGACCAGAACATGGTGGTGATGGTGGATGGCATCCGGCTCAGCGAGAACGAGCTGATGCCGGCCCGTTTGTCGGCCATTCCGCTTGACCAGATTGAGCGCATCGAAATCGTTCGTGGCGGCTCCAGCGTGTTGTGGGGCGAAGGTGCTTCCGCCGGTGTCATCAACGTGATCCTCAAGCGAGGCGACCAAGCGATTTCTAGCGGGCGCGTTAGCGCCGCGTTTGAAAGTTTCAACGGCCATGACCTCCAAGGCAGCGGTACCTGGGGCTTGGGCGATGTGACGCTGGATGCCGCGGTGCGCAGTGTGCGCAGCGATGGCTACCGGGACAATGCTCATTACAAGCAGGACAGCGGCAGCGCGAGCATCCAGTGGGCACATGCAGGCTGGCGCATCAAGGGCCGTGTCCAGCAGGAAAACACCGATTCGGGGATGCCGGGGACCTTGAGCTTCGCGCAGTTCGCGGCAAATCCCCGCCAGGCGAACACACCGCTGGATTTTGCCAAGACGGACGAGACTCGGTCGGTGATCAACGTCGAACACAAGGTGGGAGCGTGGACGTCGCAGATCGATGTGGGTACCCGTGAGCGTCAATCGCGCAGCTACTACGTGGGGTCTTCTTTTGCGAGCGATAGCACCAGCCGCAATACGCAAGTGTCGCCGCGATTGGCTTACGCTGACAATTGGGGGGCCATCGATGCCAGTGGGGTGGTTGGCGTTGAAGCGCAGGACTGGTCGTTCGTGAGTGGCACGGAAGCCGGGAAGCAATCGAGCCACGCGGCCTTCATTCACACGAATTTGGCCTTTCCCAGCCGCACCCGGTTGGCGGCGGGTTGGCGCACCGAACACGTCGAGAAGGAGGGCAAATCATCCGCTGTCATCTATGACCGCAAGAATCATCTGAACGCGGCCGAGTTGGCCTTGAGTCAGACCGTGCTGACGGGCCTGGATGTGTATGGGCGTTGGGCGTCTTCGTACCGTTTGCCCAATGTGGATGAAAACCGCTACACCCCGCTTCAACAAGCTTTGCGCCCGCAAGAAAACCGCGACCGCGAGTTGGGGTTGAAGTGGGCGAAGGGTGCGAGCAGCGCCACGTGGCGCTGGTTCCTGCAGACCACCAGAGATGAGATTGCCTACGATCCAATGGCGTTTGCCAACACGAACCTGGACCCCACGCGTCGGCAAGGCTATGAGCTCGAAGGGCGCTGGAGCCCCCTGCCATCATGGGACTGGTCAGCGACTTGGCAGCATGTGAATGCCACCTACCGGTCGGGCGCCAACGCCGGTTTAAAGCAAGTCCTGGTAGCTCCTGAAAGCGCGACCTTGCGGACAACCTACCGCTTCAATGAGCGCCAATTGATTGACTTGGGGGTGCAGTATCTGGCGGCCATGCGTTTCAACGACGACGCATCCAACCAATGCGCCCGTAAGATCCCGTCTTCGACCACGCTGGATGCACGCTACGCCTGGTCTGACAAGACCTGGACGGTCGCGGTGTCGGGCGCCAATCTGACCAATCAAAACAGCTACAACTACGCCTACAGCTGCGCCACCGGCGCGCTGTACCCCGAGCCCGGCCGGGCTTTCAAACTCTCACTGGCTCGCCAGTTTTAATGGGCTGCACCATGGATAACTTCAAATCTTTGGTGTTGGGCGCAGCTTTGTTGTGCCTTGGGTGCTCGTCATGGGCGCAAACGGCGGGCAAGGGCGCGCTCGAGCCCTTGGTCGTTACGGCAACGCGCACCCCGGTGCCTCTGTCGCAGGTCTTGGCCGACGTCACCGTGATTTCGAGAGAGGACATTGAGCGGCAGACTTCGGGCACCATGGTGGACTTGCTGAGCCACGTCGCTGGGTTCCAGGTGGCGCGCAGTGGTGGGCCGGGCGCGGATGCCAATGTGTACCTGCGCGGTGGTGAAACCAGGTTCATTGCCGTGCTGGTTGATGGTGTTCGGATCGACACGCAAAACGGTAGCGGTGGCGCGTCATGGCAGCTGTTGAACCTGTCGCAGATTGACCGCGTCGAAATCGTGCGTGGCCCGGTCAGCGCCTTGTATGGCTCGGATGCGATTTCGGGCGTGGTCCAGATTTTCACGAAGAAGGGCAAAGGCCCTGCGCGCGTTGAGCTGGGCCTGTCGGCTGGAGAGTTGGGATTTTTGAAGGCCGATGCTGGCTTGAGCGGTGCGACGGGCCTGTTTGACTACGCGGTCTCGGTGGCCAGAGAGCAGAGCGATGGCTTTAGTGCGAAGAACAATGCTGTTCCAGGCACCCGAATGGCCGACCGGGATGGGTACATCACGGAGGGGGGCAACCTCCGTTTTGGTTTCACGCCCTCGGCGGCACACCGGATCGAGGCGATCGCATCGCAGCAGCACATGCTCAGCCGTTATGACTCAACCGTCGCCAGCCGCGATGACTACGCCTTGCGGGATCGGCGTGATTTGAAACTTCAATGGACCGCGCAATGGTGGGATCACTGGTCGAGCCAAGTGACGGGGGGGCGGTCGGTCGACCAATACCGCACGCCGCTGGACAAGAACTACCGCACCGAAACCCACGTGGACACGGCCTCCTGGCTCAATGAACTCAAGTGGGGCGCCCATTCTGTGACCACGCTGCTGGAGCGCCGCGAAGACACGCTTGAAAACAGCCAGGTCGTCTTGTCAGGCACCGTTGGCGAAGGCCAGCGCAGCGACGACGGCCTGGGCTTGGGCTACGCGTGGCGTGCGCATGGCACGGCCATTCAACTCAATGCGCGCAACGATTGGGACAGCGAGTTTGGCGCGCACAGCACGGGATCGGTGGCTGCGGGCCAGGACTTCGCAGAACATTGGAATGTTCACGCGTCTTGGGGCACGGGGTATCGCGCGCCGACCTTGTACCAACGCTTCAGCCAATTCGGTAACCTCGCGCTCAAAGCTGAATCCTCGCGCAACGCCGATGTTGGCGTGCGGTATCAAAAAGACGGGGCCCAATGGGGCATGACAGCCTACAACAACTGGGTGAGCGACCTCATCGTCGGGCCTCCTGGTAGCACCAAAACGTGTGTGCAAGACCCGGCTTATTGCTACAGGAACACCGCGTTGGCGCACCTGAAGGGCATCAGTCTGAACGGGGCTTTGCCATTGGGGCCTGTGCGCCTGTCAGGGGCCATTGATTTTGATTCTTCCAAGAACGCACTCAATGATGCGGATCTTCAGCGTCGGGCACGTCGTCATGCCTCACTGCGGCTCGACACGGATTTGAAACAATGGACCTTGGGCGCGCAGTTGCTGGCTGTGGGCAAGCGCTTTGACGATGCGGCCAACAAGAAGCCCCTGGGCGGCTACACAGTGGTGAACGTGGATGCGCTCTACCGAATCAACGCCCACTGGCGCCTGCTTGCGCGCATCGACAACGTGGCTGACAAGAAGTACGAGAACGCTCAAACCTACTCAAGCGCCCCACGCACGGCCATCATTGGTGTGCGCTGGACACCGGAGTTGTGATGCCCGAACACCACCTGATCGTTGGCGGACAACGCAGCGGCAAGTCGCGCCAGGCCGAGCGGCTGGCGCAGGCCTGGCTGCGGCAGTCGGAGGCGCACAGCGTGACGGTGGTGGCCACGGCGCTGGCCTTTGACGATGAGATGCGCGAACGCATCCAACGCCATCAGCAAGAGCGGCCCGTGGGCATGGCCACGGCCGAGGCACCCTTGCGTCTGGCCGAGACCTTGCGTGCACAGGCCTTGCCAGGGCGGTTGCTGCTGGTGGATTGCCTGACCTTGTGGTTGACCAATTGGCTGATGCCTGCGGAAGGCCAGGCCGATCTGACCGCATGGCGTGCGGAGCGCGGGGCGCTGTTGGCGGTGTTGCCCCACCTGCCATCGCCTGTGGTCTTCGTGTCCAACGAGGTGGGCTGGGGCATCGTGCCCATGTCGCGCGAGGTGCGCGCCTTTGTGGATGAACTGGGTTGGCTCAATCAGGCGGTGGCACAGCGTTGTGGCCAGGTGACCTTGATGGTGGCGGGGCAGGCATGGACGCGGCCGGTGACGCCGCACGGGGAATGACATGAGCATGAAGACGATACGGTGGGGGATGCTGTGTGCCTTGATGGCTGCTGCAATGCAGGTGAGCCATGCCGCGCCGGGCGTGACCCTGGTCGATGACCGCGGCGTGACCGTGCGCCTGGAGTCGCCGCCGACCCGCATCATCACCTTGTTGCCATCGTTGACCGAGACGGTGTGTGAACTGGGCGGGTGCGCGCGCTTGGTGGGCACCGATCGCTACTCCAACCACCCGGCTTCGGTGCGCAACCTGCCCAAGACCGGGGGTCTGGACGACGCCAACATCGAGCTGATCGCCTCCCTCAAGCCCGATGTGGTGCTGCTGGCCTTGTCATCGCGCGTGAGCGAGCGGCTCGAGTCGCTGGGCCTGAAGGTGGTGGCGCTGGAGCCCCGCACTTACAAGGATGTGCAACGCGTGGCGGGCAAGGTCGCCCAGATCCTGGGCAGCGCCGATGGTGGCTTGCGTTTGTGGCAGCGGCTGGAGGCCCAGGTGGACGCCGCAGCCAAGACGGTGCCCGTCAACGCGCGAGGCCTGAGCGTTTACTACGAAGTTGACAGTGCGCCCTATGCCGCTGGCGAGTCGTCTTTCATTGGCGAAACCCTGACCCGTCTGGGCGCCAAGAACATCGTGCCCACCAGCTTGGGGCCGTTTCCGAAGCTGAACCCGGAGTACGTGGTGCGGGCCGATCCCCAGGTCATCATGATTTCTCAGCGCCATTCGGCGGGCGTGGGCGCACGGCCAGGCTGGGAGCGCATCCGCGCGGTGCGCGACAAGCATGTGTGCGCGTTCACCTTGGAGCAGGGCGATGTCTTGTCGCGCCCCGGCCCGCGCATGGGGGAGGCGGCGCAGATCATGGCGAACTGCTTGCGTGCGTCGGCGGTGACCATGGGGGCGGGTGCGGTTCGATGAGGCCGATCACTTTGCTGTTCGTGTTGGTTGTGGTGACGCTTGGTTTCATGACCTTGGGCCTGGCAGTGGGCAGCACGGGTTGGTCGCCGCCCTGGGGTGATCCCACGGCGATGCAGATCGTGTGGGACATCCGCGCGCCGCGTTGCGCGGGCGCCTGGTTGGCCGGGGCCCTGCTGGGCCTGGGCGGCGCCATCGCGCAAGGCCTGTTCCGCAACCCTTTGGCGGATCCTTACCTCTTGGGCAGCTCATCTGGAGCGGCCTTGGGTGTGGCGGTGTTGTTGGCCTTGTTGGGCGTCTCGCCCGTGGCATCGGCGTGGAGCTTGCGCCTGGGCCTGACCGGCGCGGCCTTCGTGGGGGCGGTGGGTGCGGTCTCACTGACCTTGATCCTGGCGCGTGGCGTGCAGCACACCTTGCGCCTCTTGTTGGCCGGCGTGGTGGTGGGTGTGGTGCTGGGTGCTTTGAGCGCGCTGACCATGCTCATGGTGCCCGACATCATGCGGGCCATGCAGGCTTTCATGATGGGCACGACGGGCTTCCTGGGCTGGAACAGTGTGACGATCCTGGCGAGCACCTTGGTGGTGAGCGCGCTGGTGGCCTTTGGTTGCAGCCGCGCGCTGGATGCCCTGACCCTGGGCGACTCGGCCGCCATGAGTCTGGGCGTGCGCCTGGCGGGTGTCCGCATGCTGCTGATCGCGGCCATGGCGCTGGCCACCGGGGCGGCTGTGGCGCAGGCGGGTCTCATTTCCTTCGTGGGCCTGGTGGCGCCGCACTTGGTGCGCAGCCGCGTCAATGCCACCAATGGCCCGGTGCTGGTGCTGTCAGCCCTGTTTGGCGGCGTGCTGCTGCTGGGGGCGGACATCGTCGCGCGTTGGGTGTGGGCGCCGCAAGAGCTGCCGGTGGGCGTGCTCACCGCCGTGTTGGGTGGTGGCTATTTGCTGTGGCGCATGAACCGGGGTGGGTGACATGAACACGCCTCATCACACCACCGCGCTGAGCGCTGAGATCCGGTCGGTGCATTTGTCCAAGCAATTGGTGTTGCACCCCATCTCCTTGAAGCTGCCAGCGGGCCGCTGGACGGCCATCGTCGGGCCCAATGGCGCGGGCAAGTCCACGCTGTTGCGCACCCTGGCGGGCTTGCAGACTTTCGTCGGGCACATTGGCTTGCAGGGCCGACCACTGCATGAATGGCCCGCCAAGGAGCGCGCTCGCGCTTTGGCCTGGCTGGGGCAAAGTGAAGCCGGTGCCGATGACCTGAGTGCGTTCGACGTGGTCATGCTGGGCCGCTTGCCGCACCAGGCGTGGTTGGCGCCTGCCAGCCCGGCCGACCATGCCGCCGTGCAACAGGCCATGACGCAAACCCATTGCTGGGCCTGGAAGGACCGCACCCTGGCCCACCTGTCGGGCGGCGAACGTCAGCGCGTATTGCTGGCACGGGCATTGGCCGTGCAGGCGCCCATCGTTTTGATGGACGAGCCCTTGGCCCACCTGGATCCGCCGCACCAGGCCGACTGGCTGTGCATCGTGCGGGGGCTGGTGACGCAGGGCGTGACCGTGGTCAGCGTGCTGCACGAGCTGAACATGGCCTTGCAGGCCGATGACCTGGTGGTGATGGCCAAGGGCTTGGTGCGCCACCATGGCCCGGTCGATGCGCCGTCGTCTCACGCTGCGCTGCAAGACGTGTTTGACCACCGGCTCAAGTTGTTCAACGTGGAGGGGCAGTGGTTGGCCATGCCTCACACCGCATGAGGAAGCCCAGCGTGCAATGCCCCGCCGTGTTGATCAGCGCCCCGGCTTCCGGCCAGGGCAAGACCACCGCCACGGCAGCCCTGGCCCGTTGGCACCGCCAGCAAGGCTTGCGCGTGCGGGTCTTCAAGACTGGGCCTGATTTTCTGGACCCGATGATCCTGGAGCGTGCCAGCGGCCAGCCCGTGTACCAGTTGGACCTGTGGATGGGCGGCGAGGCGCATTGCCGAGAGATGCTTTACCAGGCCGCGTGCGAATCTGACCTGATCCTGGTGGAGGGCGTGATGGGCTTGCACGATGGCGATGCCTCCAGCGCGAGCCTCGCGATGCGTTTTGGCTTGCCGGTGCTGGCCGTCATTGACGGTTCGGCCATGGCGCAAACTTTTGGCGCCATCGCCTTGGGCTTGGCAAGCTACCGCCCAGGTTTGACCATGGCTGGGGTGTTGGCCAACCGGGTGGGCAGCGAGTCGCACGCGCAGATGCTGCGTGAAAGCCTGCCCGAGGGCATGGCCTGGTTTGGCGCGCTGCCGCGCAACGAGGCCTATGGCATGCCGTCGCGGCACCTGGGCTTGGTGCAGGCCGAAGAAATCGCGGACTTGGAGCAGCGCATCGACCAGGCGGCGCAGGCCTTGGGCCGCTTGTCACCCGCCTTGCCAGCACCAGTGAACTTTGAGCCGCCCCAGTCCGAACAGAGCGTGGCCCTTGAGCGTAGCTTGCAAGGAGTGCGCATCGCCGTGGCGCGCGATGCCGCGTTCTCTTTCCTGTACCCGGCCAATCTGGACACCTTGCGCGAACTGGGCGCGGAGTTGATCTCCTTCTCGCCTTTGAGTGACGCCGCCTTACCTGAGGCCGACAGCCTCTACCTGCCCGGCGGCTATCCCGAGTTGCACTTGCACCAGTTGGCGCACAACAGCGCCATGAAGGCCGCCATCCATGCCCACCATGCCCAAGGCAAGCCTGTGGTGGCCGAGTGTGGCGGCATGCTGTACCTGCTGGATTCACTCAGTGATGTGCAGGGACAGGTGGCCCCCATGCTCGGTTTGATGCCCGGCAAGGCGGCACTGCAAAAGCGCTTCGTCAACCTGGGCATGCACGGCGTGACCTTGCCCGAGGGCGCCCTGCGGGGCCACACCTTCCACCACGCCAGCATGGACAGCCCCATGACCCCGGTGGCTTCAACGCTGCCGCAGCGTCCATTGGGCAAGGCCGAAGGGATCTACCGCGATGGCCGCTTGCACGCCTCCTTCATGCATTTGTACTTTCCCTCCAATCCGGCGGCCGTCTCCGCCTTGTTCGCTCCTGGAGCCCCGACATGATGATTGAATCTGGTTTTTCTCAAGTGGCGCAGTCGCTGCTGTGGCCTGTGCTCACGCTGGTGGCCCTGGGCTTTGTGTATGCCTTGTGGACTGGTGGCATGACCATGATGGAGGGCTGGCAGCGCTGGCGCAATCCACGCTACACGGCATTGCGCGTCACGCCCGAGCTGTCGATGGAAGAGCTGGAACTGTCCGTGGTTCGGCAGATCGAGCCGGTGCGTTTGCTCAGCCGCCTGAGCCCGATGCTCGGCCTGATCGCCACGATGATCCCCTTGGGCCCGGCGCTTCAAAGCGTGGCCGCCGGCCAGGGGCAGCAGGCCTTGTCAGTGTTCAGCGGCGCTTTCGCCGGGGTGGTGCTGGCCTTGGCGGCCGCGTCCATCGGCCTGACCGTCTACTCGGTGCGTCGCCGCTGGTTGCTGGCCGAACTGTTGAACGTGCGCAAGGCGCGCGAGGTGGCGCTGTGAGCTTCAAGCACATCCACGTGTTGGCTGAAGACGACGACGACCCGATGCTGTCGGCCGTCAACCTGGTCGATGTCTTCCTGGTGTTGGTGGTGGCCTTGTTGACGGCCGTGGCCGCGCAAAGCCAGAGCAATGCGCAGGACAACGTCACCATCATCCGCAACCCGGGCCAGCCCAACATGGAGGTGGTGGTGCGCGAGAACGGCAAGGAAATCAAGTTCAAGGGCGCGGGCACTGCCGGTGCCGGTGAAGGCCAGCGCGCAGGCGTGGCCTACAAGCTCAATGATGGCAACATCGTGTACGTGCCGGAGTCGGGTGCCTCGGCGCCTAAATCCGCGGCAGCCACAGGGCCGGGAGGCCGTTGAGCATGGCCATGTCTGGTGTGCGGTGCTTGTTGGTGTGGCTGTTGCTGTTGCTGAGCCTGTGTGTGAGTGCGCAGGCGGCGTCGCCCGTGGTGCTGTGGTTGACCACGGATGTCACGCCCGCTCCCCGCACCGCCATGATCGAGCGGCTGGCTCGCCAGCAGGGCCTGAGCGTGCAGCACATCGAGTACCCCTTGCGGGGCAGCAGCAGGCTCACCGCGTCCGAGGCCTCGGCGCTGGATGCGGCCTTGGAAGCTTCGGCGATGGCGTGGGTTGATGCGCCGCACGTCACCGCGCAGGCCCGCCTGGAGCATTTGCTGAGTCAGCCTCTGCTGAAAGCCCGGAACGTGGTGTGGGTCACCCCGCAGGGTGGTGCGAAAGGCATCGCGGCCTACCTGCAAGCGGGGGGCGAGCGCAACACCGAGCATGCCCTGGCTTTGTCCAAGGCCCTCATCAAAGGCTTGCCAGCACCTGAGCTGCCCGCACCCCAGGCCTGGCCCAGCCGTGGTCTGTACCACCCGGACGCACCCGGCTTGTTTGCCGATGCCCAGGCTTTGTCGCAATGGCAGCAAGCACAAGGTGCGCTGCGTGGCCGACCCGCGGTGGTGTTGTTGGTGCACCGGTATCACTTCGTGAATGGCGCCACCCAGTGGATCGATGCGTGGCTGCGCATGTTCGCCAAGCAAGGCATGTTTGCTTACGCGGCTTTTGGTCAGCAGGTGGATGCGGCTGGTTTGTCTGGCTTGTTGGAGGTGCCTGGGCCCGATGGGGCCAATGGGGCAGATCGTCACCTGCACGCTCAGGTCGTGGTCATTCACCAGTTGCTGCCGCAAAGTGCCGCTTTGCAGCCCTTGTTCGCCCGTTGGGGCGCGCCGGTGCTGTTGACACAGCCGTACCGGTCTGCCGACACGGCGGCCTGGGAGCAGGACGAGGGCGGCCTGTCGCAAAGCGATGTGCCGTTTTACCTGGCCCAGCCCGAAGGCGCGGGCGCCGTGGACCCGATCATGGTGGTCGCCCACGCCGACCAAGGCCGTCGCCCTGAGTTGATCGAACGCCAGGCCCAGGCAGTGGTGGCGAAGGCGCGCCGCCTGATCGCCCTGCAAACCAAGCCAGTGGCCGACAAACGCCTGGTGGCCATGGTCTACAACTACCCGCCGGGCGGCAGCAATTTCGGGGCCTCGTTCCTCAACGTGCCGCGCAGCCTGGAGCAGGTGTCCGGCAGCTTGGCGCAGGCGGAGTACACCACGCAGGCCGTGCCTGAAGCGCAGTGGATCGACGGGCTCAAGCCCATGCTGGCCGCCTACTACCCCGGCTCAGACCTCCAGGCCTTGCTGGCCAAGAACCAGGCCGCCGCCTTGCCCTTGAAAGACTACGAAGCCTGGTGGGCGACACTGCCCGCCAAGGTCCGCCAGCGCATCGAGGCGCAATGGGGCGCGCCGGGCAGCAGCCGCTACGTGGTGTCTTATCAGGGGCAACGGGTGTTTGTGATCCCGCGCATGCAGGTCGGGCGCTTGGCAGTGCTGCCCCAGCCGCCGCGTGAAGAAACCTTGCACCTGGGCCAGAACCCTTTCATGCACCGCAGCAAGACGCCGTTGTCCCACCATTACCTGGCGGTGTACCTGTGGGCCCGGCAGGCCGATGCCTTGATCCACTTTGGCACGCATGGCACGCAGGAATGGGCACCGGGCAAGGCGCGCAGCCTGGACGTCTGGGATGACGCCTTGCTGCCCTTGGGCGATGTGCCGGTCGTCTATCCCTACATCGTCGACAACCTGGGTGAGGCGTTGACGGCCAAGCGGCGTGGGCGCGCGGTGCTGGTCAGCCACAAGACGCCGGTGTTTTCGCCCGCGGGTTTCGAGGCCAAGATGGCCCACATGCACGAGCTGATGCACGAGTGGGAAACCGTGGATGCCGGGCCCACGCGGCAGGCGTTGGAACGCCAGTTGATCGGCAACTTCGTGGAGCACCAATTGCACCGTGACCTGGGTTGGACGGCCGAGCGCATCGCGGCGGATTTTTCTGGCTTCCTGGAGTTGCTGCACCCCTACTTGGACACGCTGGCGCAGAGTTCCCAGCCCAAGGGCTTGGCGGTGTTTGGGCGGGTGCCTGAAGCCGCACAGCGTCATCAGACCATCTTGCAGGCCTTGCGCAAGCCCTTGATCGAGGCGCTGGGCGAAGACATCGACGAGGCCTTCCTGATCAACCACGAGTCTCTGGCCACGGCGCGTCCTTCGCGTTGGCTGGACGTCGCCTTGCTTGACGCGCAAAAGGCCAGCACGCTCGATCTGCGGCCCGCCTTGCCCAGTGGACCGGTGCCCAACCGAGCGGCGCGCAAGCCCATTGATTCCCCCGCCTTGTTCAAGCTGGCCGAGCGGGCACAAGCCCTGGAAGCCTTGCTGTCCACCGAAGGCGAGATGCCCGGATTGCTCACGGCCCTGTCGGGGCACTTCATCACCGCGGCTTATGGCGGCGACCCCATCCGCAATCCCGACAGCCTGCCCACTGGCCGCAACCTGACAGGCCTGGACCCCAGTCGCCTGCCCACCCGGCAAGCCCATGAGGTGGCCAAAGGCTTGTTCAACGATTGGCTCAAGACCTGGCGTGCCGAGCATGGCGGTCAAACGCCCACGCGCATGGCCTTGTCCTTGTGGGCGGGCGAGACCTTGCGCCATCAAGGGATCATGGAGGCGCAAGCCCTGGTGGCCTTGGGGGTTGAACCGGTGTGGGATGACTCGGGCAGGCCGACGGGCGTGCATGTCATCCCGGCTTCGGTGTTGCAGCGTCCGCGCGTGGACGTGTTGCTCAGCATCACCGGTTCTTACCGCGACCAGTTCCCGGCCTTGATGGCCTTGGTGGACCAGGCGGTCGCGGCGGCCTCCACGGCCGAGCCGGGCAATGCGGTCTCCAGCAACACCGCCGTGGTCGCGGCTGAATTGCTCAAGGAAGGCGTGCCGCGTGCGCTGGCGCAGGTGTTGGCCCGGGCGCGGGTGTTCGGCAACGTGAGCGGCGACTACGGCACGGGCTTGTCGGCGGCGGTTCAGTCCGAAGGCGTTCAACGCGATGACAGCCGCCTGGGTGAGATGTTCCTGCAGCGCATGAGCCAGCCCTATGTTGATGGAGAACCGCTGGAGGGCTTGCCCCAGGGCGTGGCCGCCAAGGCCTTGGGCTCGCACCTGCGGCACACGCAGGCGGCGGTGTTGTCGCGCACCTCGCACCTGTACGCCATGGTCACGTCCGATGACCCCTTCCAGTACCTGGGCGGTTTGGCGGCGGCGGCGCGCAGCGCGGGCAAGACCGAAGCATTGGGTTTGTATGTGAACCAGCTGCAAGACGCCAGCGAGGTGCATACGCAGTCGGCCGCCACCAGCATCGCGCTGGAGATGCAGTCGCGTTACCTGCACCCCGGCTGGTTGCAAGCCCAGAAAGCCGAGGGCTACTCAGGCACCTTGCAAGTGCTCAAGGCCTTGCAGTTTGCCTGGGGCTGGCAAGTGACCGCGCCCGACACCGTGCGCCCCGACCACTGGCAGAATTTCTACGAAGTGCTGGTGCAAGACAAGCACAAGCTGGGGCTGCCGCAATGGCTGCGCACGCACCCACAGGCCTACGCCCAATCGCTGGAACGCCTGGTGCAGGCCCAGCGCATGGGGTATTGGCAACCCGACGCGGCCACTCAGCAGCAGGTGGCCCAGTTGTACAAGGAACTGACCCGTGAGGCGCCCTTGCCCGGTGAGATGGGGCCCGTGCGGCATTGGGTGGCGCAGCAGTTGCACGAGCCCACCCAATCAGAAGTGCCCCACATCGCACAGCAACCTAGTCCAGCGCCGGTTCAAAAACCAGTGGACGAGCCGAGGTCGGCCCCCAGCCTTCAAGGCCTGTTGCTGAAGCGTCAGCCTGATAATCCCGAAGCTGAAATGGATGTTGGCCGGGAGCTGTCGCGTGCCTTGGCCGCTGCTGTGATGGCCTTGCTGGTGGTCGGTGGTGCATCGTGGCAAGCACTGCGCCGACCCGTCCGAGCCTGATCCCTGACCCCCAAGATTGGAAAGACCTTCATGGAAATCGAATCCCCCCCCGTTGACCGCCAGGTTGAAAAACCCGATGGCGAACGCCGTGGCCTCTTGCTGGTCAACACCGGCGATGGCAAGGGCAAAAGCACCTCGGCCTTTGGCCTGGCGCTGCGTGCCCATGGCCGTGGCAAGGCCGTCAAGATCTACCAGTTCATGAAGGTGCCCAGTGCCCGCTTTGGCGAGCACCGCGTGTTCGAGCAACTCGGCGTGCCCATTGAAGGATTGGGCGACGGCTTCAGCTGGAAGAGCCGCGACCTGGAGCACTCGGCCCAACTGGCCCGCGATGGCTGGGCCCGCGCGCTTGAAACCATCAACGCTGGTGAGCATTTCATGGTGGTGCTCGACGAGATCATGTACCCGCTGCGCTACGGATGGGTGCCGCTGGAACCCGTGCTCGAAGCCTTGCGCAACCGCCCCAGCCATGTCCACGTGATGTTGACGGGCCGTGGCTGCCCCCAAGAGTTGATCGACATCGCGGACACCGTGACCGAGATGGCCGCCGTCAAGCACCACTACCATGCAGGCGTGCCCGCCCAACGCGGCATCGAAGACTGACCCGATGTCGCCGTGGGTGCCCCTGCTGGCCATGACCGTGGCCTTGCTGATCGACCGGCTTTGGGGCGAGCCGCCGACGTGGGCGCACCCTGTCGTGGCCATGGGTCGTTACCTGGCTTGGCTGGGTCCGCGCCTGAGTGCCTGGCGGCCGGGGTTTGCTTTCCTGGGTGGCGCGGTGGCCTGGTGTGTGGGCGGCGGGATGGTCATGATGTTGGCATGGGGTGCACAGCGTGGCTTGTCGGAATGCGCGTGGTATGTGCAGACCTTGTTGCTGGGGGTGCTGCTCAAACCCCTGCTGGCGTGGCGCATGCTGCGTGACGAGGTGGCCTCGGTCGAAGGGGCCTTGGGCGAATCCCTTGGTGCAGGCAGGGCACAACTGCAACGCCTGGTCAGCCGCGACGTGAGCCAGTTGGACGAGGTGGCCGTGCGTGAAAGCGCGATTGAATCGCTGGCCGAGAACCTGAACGATTCGCTGGTGGCACCCCTGTTGTGGTTCGCCGTGGGGGGCCTGGGCGCGGCCGCGCTCTACCGTTTCGCCAACACGGCCGATGCCATGTGGGGCTACCGCGGTCGCTACGAATGGGCCGGGAAATGGGCCGCCCGTGCCGACGACATCCTGTCTTGGCTGCCCGCTCGCATCACGGCTTTGCTGCTGTGCCTGTCGGCAGGGGCCATGCCAACCTGGTCGTCGATCACGCGGCAGGCGCGTGCCACGCCATCGCCCAACGGCGGGTGGCCCATGGGCGTAATGGCCTTGCTGCTGAAGGTCCGTTTGGGCAAGCCGGGGGTGTACGTGTTGAACGAATCTGCTCAGTTGCCCGAGGCGCGGCACACCGCGCAAGCCTTGGCCTGGGCGCAGCGGGCGGTGTGGTGGGCGGCCGTGTTGAGTGTCTTGCTCATGTTGTTGTCTGCCTGCTGGGCACAAGGAGGCCACGGATGATGCCGCCCCTGAACGAACACGGTGGCCCCGACAGCGGCCCGCCGATCGCCCATGATTTCTCCAGCAACGCCAACCCGCTGGGGGCGCCCGACGAAGTGGTTCAAGCGATCCACGCGGCCGATCGCCAGCGTTACCCTGATCCCGCCTACCAAGCCTTGCGCGAGTACCTGGCCCAGGTGCTGGACGTCGAGGCCGGGCGCGTGTTGCCCACGGCGGGCAGCAGCGAGGCCATCCGCCGATTGACCTTGGCTGCATCCTTGCAAGGCGTGCGTCAGGTGTGGGTGCCGCAACCGGGCTATGGCGACTACCGGTCCGCCGCGCTGGCCTTGGGCCTTCATGCGCAGGGCCATGCCGATGGAGAGGCCTTGCTGGCTGCCTTGAAGGCGCAGGTGGGCCCTTCGCTGGTCTGGTTGTGCGAACCCTGCAACCCCACGGGCCAAACCCTGCCGCCAGCATTCTGGGCGGCGCTGGCCGAGTTGAAGCGTCAGCGTCCCGTGACCGTGGTGCTGGACCGCGCTTACGAACCTTTGCGCCTGACGGGGCAGGATCCCGTGCCCACGGCGTTCGCTGATCAATGCTGGCAGCTGTGTTCACCCAACAAAGCATTGGGCCTGACCGGTGTGCGCGCCGGGTATGTGATCGCACCCATTGAGGATGCCCTGCTGGGCGTGGCAAACGTCCAGGCCCTGGCCCCCAGTTGGGTTTTATCGGCCGAAGGCGTGGCCATGTTGCAGGCTTGGCATCAGGCGGGCACCCAAGCTTGGCTGGCCAGATCACGCCAAACCTTGCTGCTGTGGATGGCCGCGCAGACCATGGCCTTGACGCGCCTGGGTTGGCATTGCCAGCCATCCGTGGTGCCCTTCATGCTGGCGCGGCCTGCGCAGTCGGTCAACGGCTTGCGAGCGCATGGCATCAAGCTGCGCGATGCCACCAGCTTTGGCATGCCGGGGTGGGTGCGCTTGAGCGCCCAGGCGCCCGGCTCTCAACAGGCCTTGTTCCATGCGCTGGCCCACGCGGAGATCAACCCATGAGTGCCAAAGCCGTGATGGTCCTGGGCACCACCAGTGGCGCTGGCAAAAGCTGGCTGGCCACGGCGCTCTGCCGTTGGTATGCGCGCCAAGGTTTGAAAGTGGCGCCCTTCAAAGCCCAGAACATGAGCAACAACGCCCGGGTCGTGCCTGGCTTGAACGGCCGCCTGGGGGAGATCGGCAGCGCGCAGTACTTCCAGGCCCTGGCCGCGCGTGCCCGCCCGGAGGTGCGCATGAACCCGGTGCTGCTCAAGCCCGAGCGCGACACCGCCAGCCAGGTCGTGGTGCTGGGCGAGGTGCGCCCCGACCTGCACCAGGTGCCGTGGCGCCAGCGCAGCGAGCAGCTGTGGCCCTTTGCCCGCGACGCCTTGCAAGCCTTGATGGTCGAGAACGACGTGGTGGTGATCGAAGGCGCGGGCTCGCCCGCCGAGATCAACCTGCACCACAGCGACTACGTCAACATGCGCACCGCCTTGGCGGCCCAGGCCGCTTGCCTGCTGGTCACCGACATCGACCGGGGCGGGGCCTTTGCCCATTTGTTCGGCACGCACCAGTTGTTGCCACCACATGAACGCGCCTTGATCCGCGGCTATGTCCTGAACCGATTCAGGGGCGACGCCGCCTTGTTGGCCCCCGGGCCCGAGCAACTGCAAGCCTTGACGGGCGTGCCCACCGTGGCCGTCCTGCCCATGTGGCGCGGCCATGGCCTGCCCGAAGAAGACGGCGTGTTCGACGACAACGCCACGGGGCCGGGCACGGCCCAGGCCATCAAGCGCATCGCCATCGTGGCCTATCCCCGCATCAGCAACCTGGATGAGTTCCAGCCTCTGCGTGCCGCACCCGGCGTGCGCCTGATTTGGGCGCGCCATCCCGCCGATCTGGTCGGCGTTGATTGGGTGATCCTACCGGGCTCCAAGCACACCACGTCCGATCTGGTCTGGTTGCGAAGCCAAGGCCTGGACGCCGCGATCCAAGGCCATGCGGCCGCAGGTGGCGCCGTGCTGGGCGTGTGCGGTGGCCTGCAGATGCTGGGCCAGGCCCTGATCGATGCCGAGGCTGTGGAAGCCGACCCCACGTCCACCGGTGCGCCGACTTCCAACCCAGGCCTGAACCTGCTGCCGCTGGTGACCACCTTCGAGCGCGACAAGTTGCTGCTCGAGACCCGGGCCACCTTTGGGCAAGCGACGCACGCGTGGTCCGGCCTGAGCGGCACCCAAGTTCAAGGCTACGAGATTCACCATGGCCGCACAGTGGCCGCCCCCAACCCAAGCGGGCTGCGGGAGATCCTTCACAACGCCCAGGGCGAACCCCTGGGCTGGCAGCAAGGCAACGTGTTGGGCATTTACTTGCACGGCTTGTTCGAATCCCCCACCGCCATGCAGGCGCTGTTCGGCTTGCAGACCCCATCACTCGACACCGTGTTCGACGGCTTGGCCGACTTCATCAACCAGCACTTCGCCCCCGGCACGCTCATGAACCTCCTCAAATCCCCCCACGCATGAACACACCGCAAGGCCCTCAACGCATTGCCTGTCTGTCGACTGAATCGGTCGATGTGCTTTACCGCCTGGGCGCGCAAGACCGCATCGCAGGCATCTCGGGTTTCACGGTTTACCCGCCCCAGGCCCGCGAAGACAAGCCCAAGGTCAGCGGCTTCAAGACCGGCAAGCTTGAGCGCATCCTCGATGTCCAGCCCGATTTGGTGATCGGATTTTCTGAAGTTCAACGCCCCTTGCTCGATGCCTGCGCCGAGGCTGGCGTGGCGGTGATGTGGTTCAACCACCGCAGCCTGGCTGGCGTGTCCGACATGGTCCGACAACTGGGGCAGGTCGTGCAGCGCACCGAAGCTGCCGAGGGCTTGGTCAGCGAGCTGGAAGCCATTCAATCCAAGGTGGCTCAGGCCGCGCAGCGGCTGCCTTTCAAGCCCCGCGTTTACTTTGAAGAATGGCATTCGCCCCTGATCTGCGGCATTGCCTGGATCAGCGAGATCATCCAGTTGGCGGGCGGCATCGACGTGTTCGCCGAGACCGCCCAGCGCTTTCCTTCGCGCGAGCGCGCCGTCACGCCGGAGCAGGTCTTGGCAGCCGAGCCGCAGCTCATCATGGGTGCCTGGTGCGGTCAGCGCTTCGAACCTGAAAAGGTGCTGGCCCGCGAAGGCTTCCCCGCCCTGAACGCGATGATGCAAGACATCCCATCGTCCGACATCCTGTCGCCCGGACCAGCCGCCATCGAACGCGGCCTGCTCCACATCTTCAATGCCATTGCGCGCTGCGCTGCCACCACCCCGCAAGCCCTGGGCTTCGACGCCGGAGCATCCCAACCATGACCGACCTGAACGCCATCACCAACCTGCACAACCCCGCCCGCGCCCTGCGCCTGCAGCACCTGCTCGACCACAAGACCAAGCCCTTGGGATCGCTGGGCCGCCTGGAGGCCCTGGCCCTGCAACTGGGCTTGATCCTGGGCACCGAGGCGCCCCAATTGACGCAGCCGCAGATGGTGGTTTTCGCGGGCGACCATGGCTTGACCGCACAAGGCATTTCCCTGTTCCCCAGCGACGTGACCTGGCAAATGGTGGAAAACTTCCTGGCCGGAGGCGCAGCGGTCAGCGTGCTGGCCCGCCAGCACGGTCTGGCCCTGACCGTGGTGGACGCGGGCGTGGCCCATGACTTCGCGCCTCGCCCTGGCCTGCAACTGCGCAAAATCGCACCCGGCACGGCCGACGCCAGCCAGGGCCCCGCCATGACCCCAGCCCAATGCCAGTCGGCCCTGGACGCGGGCGCCGACGTGCTGCGTGGCCTGCCCGGCAATGCTTTGTTGCTGGGCGAGATGGGCATCGGCAACACGTCGAGCGCAGCCCTCCTCATGGCGCGCTTGACCGGCCTGCCCATCGAGCACTGCGTGGGCCGCGGCACGGGCCTGGACGACGCCGGTGTTCAGCGCAAGCTCGCCGTCTTGCGCCAGGTGCTGGCTCGCCACGAGCAAGCCATTGAACCCTTGCAGGTGTTGGCCGCCATGGGTGGTTTCGAGATCGCCATGATGGTCGGCGCCGTGCTGGAAGCCGCCGCGCAGAACCGGGTCATCGTGGTCGATGGTTTCATCGCCAGCAGCGCGGTCCTGGTGGCGCAGGCGCTGCAGCCGCTGGTCTTGCAACGCTGCGTGTTCGCTCACCAGTCCGATGAGCAGGGCCATGCCCGCATGCTGTCTCACATGAAGGCGCAGCCGCTTCTCAACCTCGGCTTGCGCCTGGGCGAGGGATCCGGCGCGGCGCTGGCCTGGCCCCTGCTGGAATCGAGCTGCCGCATCCTGGCCGAGATGGCCAGCTTTGAATCGGCCGGTGTCAGCACCGCCGATGGCGGCTCAACAGGCCAAGGGCAGGGCGCCTGATGCGGGCGCAAGGCCTCGTGCATGAACTGCGGCTGCTTTTGGTGGCCGTGCAGTTCCTCACCCGCGTGCCCGTGCCGCGCTGGGTGGGTTTCGAGGCGCACTGGCTGAACGAATGCGCGCGTCACCTGTCGCTGGTGGGCCTGGGCATCGGTGCCTTTGGCGCGCTGGTCTGGGGGGCTGCCGCCCAAGTGTGGCCCCCGGCTATCGCGGTGGTGTTGAGCATGGTGGCCACTGTGTGGCTGACCGGCGGCTTCCATGAAGACGGCCTGAGCGACACCTGCGATGCATTGGGTGGCACCGTCAGCCGCGACAAAGCTCTGCTGATCATGAAGGACTCGCGCATCGGAGCCTATGGTGCCATCAGCCTGGTCCTCATGCTCGGGCTGAAAGCGGCTACCTTGGATGGCCTGGCCGAGCACGGCCTGTGGTGGCCTGCGCTGGCCTTGATCTGGGCTCACGCGGCCTCGCGTGCCGTGGCCGTGACCTTGATGCGCTGGTTGCCCTACGCGGGTGACATCGAGCATGCCAAGGCCAAGCCCCTGGCCTTGAGCGTGCGGTCCAGTGCGGTTTTGGTCGCCTGGTGCTGGGTGCTGTTGGCCAGCTTGTGCCTGCTCCTGGCCTCGCCATTCAATGATCCCCTGGCCCTCCTTCTGCCCGCCTTGCTGGCCGCTTGCTTGGCCTGCGGTGTGGTGAACCTGGTGTGCGCGCGTTGGTACCGACAACGCCTGGGCGGCTACACCGGCGACACGCTCGGAGCGGCCCAGCAATTCAGCGAAGTCGCGGCCTTGCTCGCCTGGTTGGCGGTGGTCAAGCACGGGGCCGCAGTGGCCTCCTGGTTCGCATGAGCAATCCGGCAAAACCAGCCACCTTGTGGGCTTGGCGCCATCCCCAACCCGAGAAGGTGGCAGGCCGCTGCATCGGACGCACCGATGTGGCCGTGCCCGCCCGTCGGGCCACGCGCTGGGCCCGACGCATCCAAAAGGCCGCTCGTCGGCATGGCCTGGCGAAGGTGGTGCACACCTCGCCCCTGCAGCGCTGCGCCTCGGTGGGCCGCTATCTGAGGCGCTGGGGCTGGACGCATCTGCAAATGCCCGCCTTGCTGGAGTTGGACTTCGGCACGTGGGATGGACTGCCCTGGCGCGACATTCCGCAAAATCACATCGATCAGTGGTGCGAGGCTTTTGCCACCCATGCCCCCGGGGGTGGCGAAGCCCTGCAGTCCTTGTTGGCCAGGGCGGCGGCTTGGACCCCTGTCAGCCACAACGCCGTGTTGGTCGCACACGCCGGCTGGATGCTGGCCCGGCGTTGGGCCCATGACCATCCGCAGCAAGCACCGCAACAGGCGGCTCAGTGGCCCGCCTCGCCACCCTACGGCACTTTGTGGCGTTTGCCCTGAGCCGACGCTGTCCCGCCTCAATACCGCCCGGTGACGCCCGCCAATCGAAGGTAAGTTTTGGCCATCCAGGCGATGGTTGAACGCCGCACTCGCGTCATCCAGCTGCGTTGCCGAACCAGTGGCGGTGGGATCTCAACGCTCTGTTCAAAGTCGTGCAGCAAAGCGGCCGACAGCGTGCGCACAAAGCCCCGGTCGCGCACCACCAGGTTGGCCTCCAGGTTCAACACCAGCGACAAGGGGTCGAGGTTGGACGAACCGATGGTGGCCCACTCATCGTCCACGCAAAGCACCTTGGCATGCAGCAGTGCCGGCTGGTATTCAAAGATGCGGACCCCGTGAAGTTGCAGGTCGTGGTACAGCACCTGGGCTGCGATCGCTGCGATCCTGTAGTCCGCCTTGCCTTGCAACAGCAGCCTGACCACCACCCCGCGCTTGGCGGCGTTGCGCAGCGCATGCCGCAAGGCGCGGGCGGGGTAGAAGTAAGGCGTGATGATGTCCACCCGCGTGCGCGCATGCTGGATCGCCTGCAAGGCTGCGTGCTCAATGGTGCGCCGCTGCAGCAGGTTGTCGCGCAAGACAAAAGCGCAGCGCATGGGCAGGTGGGTGGCGGAGGCCGCCGACAGATGCCTTTGCTCGCCCGGTGACAGCCGCAAACGGGCTTTCAGCCACAAAGCGCGCAGTCGCTTCATGCTGCGGTGATCGGCCATCCAGTGAACGATGTCGTCGCGCCAGTCTCGGCCCAACGTGGCCCGGGTCCACATGGCCTTGACCGTGTGTGCCATCGGCAAGACGGCGGGGCCGTTCACCTGCAAGGCATAGTCCAATCGAGGGTTTGACGACCAGCCCAGCGCCAGGTCGTAGCGGTCATCGATCAGGTTGATGCCACCGACGAAGCCCACCGCATCGTCGATCACGCACAGCTTCATGTGCATGCGCCGCCATTGCGACGAGTCCAGCAAATTCAACAAACCACGCACAGGCCGATACACCACCAGCTTGATGCCTGCTGTCTCCAGGTCTCGCCAAAGCGAGGCCGGGGCATCACGCGAGCCGACGCCGTCCACCACGAAGTGCACATCGATGCCTCGCTGGGCAGCCCGGGTCAAAGCCTGCAGCACCGACTGGCTTTGACCAACCGGCGACACCATGTAGGTGGCCATCCACACCGACCGCTTGGCTGCGTCGATGCTGGCGCACAAGGCCGGGAACTGTTGTGCGGCGCCCTTCAACAAACTGACCTGGTTGCCGCCCGTGAACATGGGCTTGCGCTGGCCATACCAGGCCAAACCGCGCAGCGCGTGCGCCGAACTCTGTTCGGGCAGGGGGTTCATCAGGTGTTGTCGATGTCCAGTTCGACCACCAGGGGCAAGTGGTCCGACATGCGCGGCCAAGCGCCACCGCGCGGCACCATCACCGATTGGCAGGTCAAGCCCCGTGTGTAGACCCGATCCAGTGCCAGCACTGGAATGCGCGAGGGGAAGGTGGGTGTGTTCGGGGCCTTGGGCAAGCCGGCGCGTTTCAGATTGGCGGTGTGCAACACCGGGTCGAGCTTCTCATTCCAGTCGTTGAAGTCGCCCGCCACCACCACCAGTGCATCGGGCGGCAAATCTCTGATCACCAGGGCAGCCAGGTGCTCGGCCTGCCGCACACGGCTGGCGTGGATCAGGCCCAGGTGCACCACGATCACGTGGATCTCGACGCCGCGCCAGAACACGGGCACGTGCAAAAAACCGCGCTGTTCGAACCGGTGGTCAGACACGTCGTGGTGGCCAATGTTGCCCATGGGCCAGCGGCTCAGCAAAGCGTTGCCATGCTCGCCATCTTTGGTGGTGGCGTTGGTGCGGTAAGCCACCTCATAGCCTTCGGGCGCTAGAAAATCGGCCTGTGGCTGCTGCGGCCAGCACATGGGCCCGTAATCGGTGCGCGAAAAGCGCCTGGCCTCGGCCCTGTGGAAATGGCGCACTTCCTGAAGACACACGATGTCGGCGTCAAATGCCTCGACCGCCAGGCTCAGGTTGTGGATTTCCAGGCGTTTGGTGGGGCCCATGCCTCGCACGCCTTTGTGGATGTTGTACGTGGCCACCCGCAGGTGCGTGGACGACTGCGTCGAGGGCGGCAACAGCGAGGACTGGAGAGGGTTCAGCACGGCGAATCATTCCAACAGCGGCGCGAACAAAGGCGTTCACCCTGACACCATAGCCGCAACTGAGGCTGTCTTTCAGCCCGTTGAAGGGTTGGCTTTCCCGCTAAATCGAGGCAGTTGCAAAATCGCCTCGGCGTTGGACGGCGAAAAGCAGCGGTCTGCCGCCTCTTGCAAGGGGAGCCAGGCCCACGCGGTGTGCTCTCGGGGTGCCAGCGTGACCGGGGTGTTACGAGGCACACATAACCCAAAAACCCGTTCGGTGTTGTGGGTCACGCCGGGGGCGTAGCGGTGCCGCCAGACCGGGTAGATTTCGTAAATGTTCTCGATGGCCCAATCCTGCAGGGCGGCCATCGGCACGGCGGGGCTGCCGATGACGATGCCGGTTTCTTCCGCCACTTCACGCGCGGCGGTGAGGTCCCAGGGTTCATCCTCCAGGTCTTTCGACCCGGTCACGCTCTGCCAAAAACCGGGTTGCTGGGTGCGCTCGATCAACAGCACCTCCAGCTCGGGCGTGTGGATCACCACCAGCACCGACAGCGGGATTTTGGGCGGGCGAACAGCGGCACTCGCCTCGGGAGGCTGGCTCATGGCTTGCCCAGCACGGCCGCCGACGGCGGCAATTGTTTGGCTTGCAACTCGCGCACCTGGGTCACCAGCTTGTTGTGCGCATCGAAAAATGCCGCGGCGATCACCTTGCCTTCGTTGGAGTTGCTCCAGCCCATGCCACCCGCCCCGCCCAACTTGCCCGCCACGAATCCGCCCACACCCAGGTCGGTGACCTTGACTGAACCGGTGGACGCGGCCAATTGTTCGGTGGTTTCGTTGTCGGTCAGCAGCAAGGCCACTTGGGCTTCCTTGATCTTGACCTGATCGACCAGGCCCGCCAGCCCGGCGATGTCGCGCAGCACCGGGATGGCCGCGATCACGCCGCTCAGGCCCCGGCCCGCATCCTGTTCGCTGAACGTCAGGCTGGGCACCAGGGTGTACTGCGCTTCGTAGCCCTTGCCCTTGGACACCGTGCTGTTGGATCGGACGATGCCCGCTTCCTTCAGTTCGTTTTCCTGGATGGTGCTGCGCAGGCCCGCCGCGCGGTCCACCACGCGGAAGCAGCCGCTTTGCTGGGCGATCAGTTTGAGCAGTGGCACGGGCGAAGCGGGCAACTGGTAATGCGAGGTCATGGTGTAGCCGTTGGGGTTCTCGGCCAGGGCCAGTGTGGCCACCGGCGTCGTGCAGGTCACCAGGCCACCGTCGGCGCCTTGCGCGCCCTTGGGCCCGGCCGAGCCCGAGACCACCGAGCCGCCCTGGCCCAGCTCCGTCTTGGCCTGCTGGGTGACCTTGTCGCCGCAACCTGCCAGGCCCAGACTCAACAGCGTTGCCGCTGACAGCAAGGCCCAAGCGTGGCGGTGAATGCGGTGAGGTGAATGCTGCATGTCCAATATCCTGAAGGCCAATGAAAACGGGCCACCCCAAAGGGCGGCCCGCGCAGTGTACTGAGGATGTCGCCCTGGGGCGATCCCTCTTAGTGAGGTCAGGCCGTGGCCGTGCCCGCCTGCGGATTGCGTAGTCGGATGTGCAGCTCTTTCAACTGCTTTTCGTCGACCGGGCTTGGTGCGTGCGTCAGCAGGCACTGGGCGCGTTGCGTCTTCGGGAAGGCGATCACGTCGCGGATCGACTCGGCGCCGGTCATCAGCGTGACCAAGCGGTCCAAGCCGAAAGCCAGGCCACCGTGCGGAGGCGCGCCGTATTGCAGCGCATCCAGCAGGAAGCCGAACTTCAGTTGCGCCTCTTCCGGCCCGATCTTCAGCGCGCTGAAGACCTTGCTCTGCACTTCGGCGCGGTGAATCCGAATGGAGCCGCCACCCAGTTCCCAGCCGTTCAACACCATGTCGTAGGCCTTGGCGATGCACTTCTCGGGATCGGTGTCCATGAGGTTTTCATGGCCGTCTTTGGGCGCCGTGAACGGGTGGTGAACCGCGTTCCAGCGGTCGCCTTCTTCGTCGTGCTCAAACATCGGGAAGTCGACCACCCACAGCGGGGCCCACTTGTGTTCGAACAGGCCAGACTTCTTGCCGAAGTCGCTGTGGCCGATCTTGACGCGCAGGGCGCCAATGGCATCGTTGACCACCTTGGCCTTGTCGGCACCGAAGAAAATCAGGTCGCCGTTTTGCGCGCCCGTGCGCTTGAGGATCTCGTTCAAGGCCTCGTCATGGATGTTCTTGACGATGGGCGATTGCAGGCCTTCACGGCCTTTTTCCAGCTCATTGACCTTGATCCAGGCCAGGCCCTTGGCGCCGTAGATCTTGACGAACTCGGTGTAGGCGTCGATCTCACCACGGCTGATGGCGCTGCCACCCGGCACGCGCAGCGCGGCCACGCGGCCACCCTTGGTCGTGGCCGGCGTCGAGAACACCTTGAAGTCGACCGAGGCCATGATGTCGGTCAGCTCGGTGAACTCGAGCTTGACGCGCAGATCCGGCTTGTCCGAGCCGTACAGGTGCATGGCATCGGCATAGGTCATGACGGGGTAGTCGCCCAGGTCCACGTCCAGCGCCGTCTTGAAGACGCGGCGGATCATGCCCTCGAACATGTCGCGGATCTCTTGTTCGCCCAGGAAGGACGTCTCAATGTCGATCTGGGTGAATTCGGGCTGGCGATCCGCGCGCAGGTCTTCGTCGCGGAAGCATTTGGTGATCTGGTAGTAGCGGTCAAAGCCCGCCACCATCAGCAATTGCTTGAACAACTGGGGCGACTGGGGCAGGGCGAAGAACTGGCCGTCGTTCACGCGCGAGGGCACGAGGTAGTCGCGCGCGCCTTCGGGCGTCGATTTGGTCAGCATCGGCGTTTCGATGTCGATGAAGCCGTTCTCGTCCAGGAACTTGCGCGCTTCCATGGCCACGCGGTAGCGCAGGCGCAGGTTCTTCTGCATGTAGGGGCGGCGCAGGTCGAGCACGCGGTGCGTGAGGCGTGTCGTTTCGGACAGGTTCTCGTCGTCCAGCGGGAAGGGCGGCGTCACGCTCGGGTTCAGCACTTCGAGGGTGTGGGCCAGGATTTCGATTTTTCCGCTGGTCAGTCCGGCGTTTTCGGTGCCAGCGGGGCGCGCGCGCACCAGGCCGGTCAGCTTCAGGCAGAACTCGTTGCGCACGCCTTCGGCCACCTTGAAGGTGTCAACGCGGTCGGGGTCACAGACGACCTGGACCAGGCCTTCGCGGTCGCGCAAGTCAATGAAGATCACGCCGCCGTGATCGCGGCGACGGTGGGCCCAGCCCATCAGCGTCACGGTCTGGCCCATCAGCGCTTCGCTGACCAGTCCGCAGTAAGTGGTTCGCATCGTTATTCTCCGGATGATCGATCGTGTTCGTGGGGCGGCCGCCGCAAAAAGCGCGAGCCCGCCCGGAACCCTCGATTGTCCCTCAGGATTGAGGTGCTCAGGCCGTGTGGCGTGGCTTGACTTGGTTGATCACCGCCGACGCGTGCAGCGGCGGGGCCACCACGCCCATGGAAATGATGTATTTCAAGGCTTCGTCCACCGACATTTGCAATTCGATCACGTCGCTGCGCGGCACAATCAGCATGAAGCCCGAGGTGGGGTTGGGGGTGGTGGGCACGTACAAGGTCAGGTGGTCATCGCTGAGGTGCGCCGCCACCTCGCCACTGGGCTTGCCAGTGACGAAGCCGATGGTCCAGGAGCCCGCACGTGGGTATTGCACCAGCACCGCATGGCGAAACGCCTGGCCGCTGCTAGAAAACAGGGTGTCCGACACCTGCTTGACCGAGGTGTAAATGGATTTGACGATCGGGATGTTGGAGAAGACCCGGTTCGACTGGTCCAGGATCCACTGGCCGGCGAAGTTGGTCACGGCCAGCCCCGTCAGCAGCAGCACCGACACCATGACGATGGCGCTCAGGCCAGGAATGCTCCTCAGCGATTCAAGGCCGGGGCGCAGGCTTTCGGGCAACACGGTCTGCGCGGCGATGATCAGGCCGGCGAAGACGCCATCCAGCACGCCCAGTACCTGCATCATCACCCAGATGGTGATGGTCAAAGGCAGCCACACGAGCAAGCCGGTCAGGATGTATTTCTTCACAAATGCGCTTCAAGATGAGGCCGCAAAGGCCGGGTGATCGCAGCGGGTGCGATCTGTGGATGGGCCGTCGTTCAGGCCGTGCTGGCAGGCGAGCTGCCCCCCGAAGACGGCGTGGTGCTGCTGGCAGGGGCGGCCGGTGTGGCCGATGGCGTCGCGGCTGGCGCGGCCGTGTCGGGGCTGCCCGAGGCGGCCTTGTCTTTCGATTCCGGTGCAGTGGCCGTGCTGGTGCCCCCGCGGAAATCGGTCACGTACCAACCCGAGCCCTTCAATTGAAACCCAGCTGCCGTCAGTTGCTTCTTGAAGCTTTCGGCCCCGCAGGCCGGGCAAGTGGACAGGACGGGATCGGACATTTTTTGCAAAACGTCCTTGGCATGACCGCAAGACTCACAGCGGTAGGCGTAAATCGGCATCTCAAACCTTCGGGTTTTCCAGTAAGACCAGTATTCTACGTGCCCTGCTCAGCCGAGGTGGTGCTTTCGATCGTGGTGGTTCTTGATCAACTGGGGTGCCAGTGAGCCCACCACCATGCCGATCAGCGCCGCGATCAGGCCCGCCAACTGGCCGGGAAATGCTTCGCCCCACGGTGCATGGAGCATGAAAGTGCCCCATGTGCCAATGCCCAGGGCGATGGACATCACGGCGCCCTGCGTGGTCGAGCGCTTCCAGTACAGCCCCATCGTCAGGGGCACAAAGGCGGCCACTAAAGGCACTTGGTAGGCGGAGGACACCAGGTCGTAAATGGGGGTACCTTGCATGGCGATGGCATAGGCCAACACCAGCGCGGTGAACACGAAAATCGTGATCCGCAGCGACAGCAGCACTTGCTTGTCGCTCATGCCAGGCTTGATGTTGCGAAGGATGTTTTCGACGAAGCTGGTCGAGGGCGCCAGCAGCGTGGCCGACGAGGTCGACTTGATGGCCGACACCAGCGCGCCAAAGAAGAAGATCTGCGCTACCAGTGGCATGTGCGTCAGGATCAGCGTGGGCAGCACTTTTTGCGGGTCATTGGCCAGCAGCGCCTGGGCCTCGCTCGGCATGATGATCATCGACGCGGCTACGATGAACATCGGCACAAAGGCAAAGGCCAGGTAGCTGAAGCCGCCAATCACCGCGCCGCGGCTGGCGGTTTTGCTGTCCTTGGCCGACATCACGCGCTGGAAAACGTCCTGCTGAGGGATGGAGCCAAACATCATGGTGATGGCCGCGGCGATGAAGGCGATCCAGCCCGAAGGGGTGTGTTCCGGCCAGATCCTGAACCAGTCGTTGGACTGGGCCAGAGCGATGACCTTGTCCGCGCCGCCTGCCTGCTCGCTCGCCATCACGGCGATCACCGATAAGCCAACGACGAGCACGATCATCTGGATGAAGTCGGTCCACGCCACGGCCAGCATGCCGCCGATCAACACGTAGACCAGCACCAGGCTGGTGCCGATGATCATGCCCACCCAGGGTTCGATCTGGCCACCGGACAACACCGAAAACACCAGGCCCAGGGCCGTGATCTGTGCCGCCACCCAGCCCAGGTAGCTCAGGATGATGGCGATCGAGCAGAAAATTTCCACGCCTTCGCCAAAGCGGGCGCGGTAGAAATCGCCGATGGTCAGCAGCTTCATCTTGTACAGCTTGGTGGCAAAAAAGGCGCCCACCAGCACCAAACACATGGACGCCCCAAAGGGGTCTTCAACCACCGCGTTCAAACCGCCCTGCACGAACTTGGCCGGGATGCCCATCACCGTTTCGGCCCCAAACCAGGTCGCGAAGGTGGTGGTGATCACCATGGCCAAGGGCAGGCTGCGCCCCGCGACGGCGAAATCGGTCGTGTTCTTGATGCGTGTGCCGGCGTAGACCCCGATGGCCATGGTTCCCACCAGGTACAGGATCACAAACCAGAGCAAAGTGGTGTTCATGTCGCCAAAAACCTTCTACTGTCGGGCCGAGGATCGGCGCGCAGTGTAAGGCCTTGCTCGCCTAAATCATGCCGGCCAGGTGCAGCTTCAGCAAGAGTTGCGCCACCAGCAGTCCCATGACGAAACCCATGCCCACCCACAGGGCGGCCGTCATGGTGCGGTTGGTCTTGCGTTGCTCTTTCAAGATGGCGGCCAGGTCGCGCCGCAATCCGACGTCGCTGCGCTCCAGGTTCTGGTGGAGCAAGCGAGGCAACTCGGGCAAGAGTTTGGCGTAGCGGGGGGCTTCCTGTTTCAGCCGCTCCAGAAGGCCGCGCCAGCCAACTTGCTCGTTCATCCAGCGCTCCAGGAATGGCTTGGCGGTGCTCCACAAATCAAGATCAGGATCAAGCTGCCGACCCAGGCCTTCGACATTGAGTAATGTTTTTTGCAGCAGCACCAGTTGTGGCTGGATCTCCACATTGAATCGTCGTGAAATTTGAAACAGACGCAACAAAACCAATCCCAACGACAAATCCTTCAACGGCCGGTCGAAGTAAGGCTCGCACACGGTGCGCACCGCGCCTTCCAGTTCGTCAACCCGGGTGTTGGCTGGCACCCAGCCGCTTTCGATGTGCAGCTCCGCCACGCGTTTGTAGTCGCGGCGGAAGAAGGCGATGAAGTTCTGCGACAGGTACTCTTTGTCGACCTCCGTCAGCGTGCCGATGATGCCGAAATCCAGGGCGATGTAGCGGCCGAAGGTTTCAGGCGCCAGGCTGACCTGGATGTTGCCCGGGTGCATGTCAGCGTGGAAGAAGCCATCGCGGAACACCTGAGTGAAAAAGATGGTCACGCCATCGCGAGCCAGCTTTTTGATGTCGACGCCAGCATCGCGCAGGCGGGCCAGGTGGCTGATCGGCACGCCTTTCATGCGCTCCATCACCATCACGGTGCCGGTGCAGTAGTCCCAGATCATCTCGGGCACCAGGACCAGGTCCAGGTTCTTCATGTTGCGGCGCAGTTGCGCGGCATTGGCGGCTTCGCGTACCAGGTCGAGCTCGTCGTGCAGGTATTTGTCGAACTCGGCCACGACCAGGCGCGGCTTGAGTCGTCGGCCATCTGCCCATAAAAATTCCACCCAACCGGCCAGCTTGCGCATCAAAGCCAGGTCGTCATCGATCACGCGCAGCATGCGGGGCCGCAGCACCTTGACGGCCACCTCGCGCCCGTCGTGCAGCACGGCAAAGTGCACCTGTGCGATGGAGGCGCTAGCCACGGGTTCGGCGTCGAACTGCTTGAAGATGGCGGCAATGGGCTTGCCCAATGCTTTTTCTACCAGCTTCATCGACTCTTCACCAGGGAAGGGTGGGACCCGATCCTGCAGCTTGGCGAGTTCGTCGGCCACATCGGGGGGCAGCAGGTCGCGGCGCGTGGACAACATCTGTCCGAACTTCACGAACACGGGCCCCAGGCTTTCAAGGGCCTGGCGCAAGCGCTCGCCGCGCGGGGCATGCAGGCGGCGCCCCGTTGAAATGATTCGGGACAGCAGGCGAAGGCTGGGGCGGCGCAGGCTGTCCAGCGCCAGCGCGTCCAGCCCGTAGCGTAAAAAGATCAAGCCAATGAACAAGGCGCGCATCAGGGTTCCCGCGGCTTCTCAGCGTTTGGCGTCGTGAAAGCCAGGCCGACGGCCCGCATCCGGGCGCCAGCGCAGCACGGTTTCCTTCAGGCCCTCGCCCACCGAGCGAAGGACCTGGCTGGGGGTGTTGCCCAACCAGCGCGCCAGGTCATCTTCGATGTCCCAGCGCAGATTTTTCATCAGCCAGGAGGCCGTTTCAGCCAGTGCCGCATCGCCGTCAATGCTGACCTCGGGGCGTTCGCCTTGCAGCGCTCGCCTCGTCATGGTCCAGGGGGCGGTCAGGTGGACGGTCAGCGTCAGGCCCACAGGGGCGTCGGTGGCGCCATCGGCGGTGGCCACCTCAAACAGCCCGGCCGGGGTGACGGTCAGCCGCACGGGCTTGGGCGCCCAATCGGCACTGGTGCTGCCCGGTGCCAGCCATGCGGCGAAAGGCGGCACGAACGACGAAGTCCAGCGGATGTCGACCGTCCGGCCCACGTGCGCCTTGAGCTTGGCCACGGCCACGGGTTCGCTGGCCACCACGTGGTTGAGCAGCAGTGCAAGCCGCGGCAGTGCCAGCGGGCCAATCCAGGAGAGGGGGTTAATTGCCATGAACTAATTGTAGGTGTGGCCCGACAGTTGAAACGGGTGGCTACCAATTGGGGTGTGCACCGTTTCATTTGTCATGTTTTTTGAGCCACAATCGTTGGCAGACTTTATGCATGGCGCCCGACCCTGGGCCAGCTGTGGTCATGGGCTGTCTACGCCGACCATGACGTAGGCAGAGTTCAACGATTTCCGGGGCCTCGGGGTCTGCCCCTGGTGCACATGTTCAATAACCGCAACTACAACCGAACGTTTTTCAACGCACCGCAGTCGGTCACGTCTTTCATCGCAGCTTTCCTGGAGCCACTGGTCACGGTGGCTTCTCTGCTGGGCACCATGGCGTATTACGACGAGCCAGTCTTGCGCGCATCGATGGCGCTTTGTTTGCTCGTGTTCGCCCTGACCTTCCCGGGACGCAATCGGTTCAACGACTCTCGCCTTGAAGCGGGTGTGGACATTGCCAGTTCATGGGTGTCCATGTTGCTGATCCTGTGGCTTTGCGGGTATGCCACCAACAGCCTGATGTTCTTCGACTTCACGGTGATGTTGTCGTGGGCGGTGGTAACGCCGGTGCTGCAGTGGATTGCGGTGCTGATTGGCAAGGCCATCCTGAAGCACCGCGCCTCTCAGCCCAATGCCCGTCGGCGCGCCATCGTGGTGGGGGCGGGGCCCCTGGGCGGAAAAGTCGCCCGCGCCCTGCAAAGCAACCTGGATCAGGGCACCGAGTTCGTGGGCTATTTCGATGATCGCACCGACAGCCGCGTGCTGTCCGAGGCCGTCAGCATGCGCCTGGGCGGCCTGCGCGATGTCGCCAACTACGTCTATGCCCACAGCATCCACGAGGTCTACATCACCTTGCCGCTGGGCTCTCAGCCCCGCATTGTGGAGTTGCTGGAAGCCGTGCAAGGCACCACGGCCTCGCTGTATTTCGTGCCGGACGTGTTCGGCATCAGCATCATCCAGGGCCGCCTGCAGGACATGAATGGCGTGCCGGTGGTGGGCATTTGCGAAACCCCCTTCACAGGGACCAATGAACTGGTCAAGCGGGTGTCTGACATTGTCCTGGGCAGCATCATCGTGGTGCTGATCTCGCCCATTTTGCTGGGCCTGGCCATCGGGGTGAAACTGAGCTCGCCGGGGCCAGCCATCTTCAGGCAAAAGCGCAATGGTCTGGATGGCGAGGAGATCGTCGTCTACAAATTCCGGTCCATGCGCTCGCAAGACAACGGCGCGGTGGTCAAGCAGGCCACCAAGGGTGATTCACGGATCACGCCTTTTGGGGCGTTCATCCGCAGAACCTCCCTTGACGAATTGCCGCAGTTCATCAATGTTCTGCAGGGGCGCATGAGTATCGTGGGCCCACGCCCCCATGCCGTAGCGCACAACGAGGAATACCGTCGTTTGATCAAGGCTTACATGGTGCGCCACAAGGTGCGGCCTGGCATCACCGGTTGGGCGCAGGTGAACGGTTACCGCGGTGAGACCGAGACCATCGACAAGATGCAGGCTCGGGTTGAGTTTGACCTGGAATACCTGCGGAACTGGTCCCTGGGGCTTGATTTGCAGATCATCATCCGCACCATCCGCCTGATGATCTTTGACCGCAACGCTTACTGAAAGAGGTTAGCTGTGAAACTAAAATTGAATCAATACACGCTGAGTTCGGTGTCTGTGGCTGCTTTGCTGGCCTGTGTGATGCCTGCCAATGCTGAGCCTTTTTCGCTGAAGTTGAGCGAGGTGGTGTCCTATGACAGCAATTACGCGAGAAATGCCGAAGATCAGACCGAAGTCGTCTCGAGCACCGGGGTGACCCTGGGTTTTAATCAAAGCTATGGACGTCAGATTTACACGGCTTCTGGCAAGTTTGGTATTGACAAGCATAAAAACTTCAAAGATCAGGATAATAATAATTATGACCTGAGTGCGGGGTTCACGTCGGGCATCGCCTCCAACTGGGTTGTGGCGCTCAATGGTTCCACCAGTGAAAGGCTGAACTCGGTTGAAAACAATCTCCTGAGTAATCGCCTGGCAAAGAACATGGCGACTTTGCACAATGTCGGGGCGAATGTGCAATATGGGGTCGCTGGGCGCTGGTCGTTGCTGGGTTCGGTAGGAATGGCACGCAATTCATATTCGCTGGCTTCGTATGAATATCAGAACCGGGAGCAAAATTCAGGCGGGTTGCGATTGGTCTACAACACCAGCGATTTGTTGAGTTTTGGTGTGGGTGCCTCTACCGCCAACAGCAAGTACCCCAACCAAATCGTTGCTGGCGTGCCGGAGGAAGTCAAGCAAAACAGTCTTGACTTTTCGACCAATTGGCAGGTGACCGGCTTCAGCCGCCTGGATGCGGTTTTGAGTTATGCCAAGAATACATACAAATCAGACTCGAATGCTGATTTCAAGGGATTCACTGGGCGCTTGAATTGGGATTACAAGCCTACCGGGTTGACGACTTATTCATTGTCGGCATCACGCGGTACCAACAACGATGGCAGCGGAACTGGCCTACGGAATAATTTGCAATTACCTCAGACTTTCGAAGAAAGAATTCAGCAAATACCTGGTCGGTACGTGGACACCACCATCAACAGCGTCACCACCTCCGTGGATGGCCGGATGCGATGGACGCCAACCGCTAAGTTAGGCTTTACTGCTGGCTTGGGCTGGGACCGGTATGACGTGACCACAACCCGTTCTGTTGCTCTGATTGGTCTGTCTGGGAAAACCTCAAGTGACTACACCGTGGTATCACTTTCATCCGACTACAACTTCTCGCGCGCCATCGCCCTGGGCTGCACGGTCCAGCAATACAAGCAGTCGGCTGAAAGTAATCCCCAGGTGTCCACCAACACCCAACGCGTTGGCCATGATGGACGCCAGTTCAGTTGCAGTGCCAGTTTCACCATTGACTGAGAGTTGACCATGCCTTGCATCCTCCTGACCGGCGCCACCGGCTACATCGGCTCCCACACCTGGTTGGCGCTGCAAAGTGCCGGGTTTGACGTGGTGGGTGTGGACAGTTTCGTCAACAGTTCGCCCAAAGTGCTGCAACGGCTGGAGCACCTTGGAAAGATCAAACCGCGGTTTGTCGAGGGCGATGTGCGAGACGCCACCGTGCTGGACGAATGCTTCAAACTGGGCCAATCCGAGTTTGGTGGCATTTCGGCGGTGGTGCACTTCGCGGCTTTGAAGGCCGTGGGCGAATCCGTTGAAAAGCCCCTGGATTACTTCGAAAACAACCTGGGCGGTCTGTTGTCGGTGGCCCAGTCCATGAAACGCCATGGCGTGTTCAATCTGGTGTTCAGCTCGTCGGCCACGGTGTATGGCAAGCCTGACCAGTTGCCCATCACGGAAGAGGCGGCCTTGCGGGTGACCAATCCCTATGGTCAGACCAAGCTGATGGGCGAAGAAATTCTGCGCGAGTTGGAGCGTTGCGACAGCAGTTGGCACGTGGCTTACCTGCGCTATTTCAACCCCGTGGGCGCCCATGAGAGCGGCCAGATTGGCGAAGACCCGCGCGGCATTCCCAACAACCTGATGCCCTACGTGGCCCAGGTCGCCGCCGGCAAGCGCGAGCACTTGAACATCTACGGCAATGACTACGACACGCCAGATGGCACCGGTGTGCGCGACTACATCCACGTCTGCGATCTGGCCGATGGACATGTGGCCGCACTGCGGTACCTGGCCGAGCAGAACCGCTCGTTGACGGTGAACCTGGGAACAGGGCAGGGCTACAGCGTTCTGGAGTTGGCGAAGGCTTATGGCAAGGCTTCGGGGCGTGACATTCCGGTGGTTTTCGCCCCTCGTCGTCCGGGTGACATCGATGCCTGCTACGCTGATCCAGCGCATGCGCTCAACACCATGGGTTGGAGGGCTCAGCGCGGCCTGGACGACATGTGTGCTGATTCCTGGCGTTGGCAGTTCAACAACCCCCAGGGCTTTGCTGGATGACCAATGGCCTGGTTCAGGAATCAGGCCTGAAATTTGCTGAATAGAACCGTATGAAACTCAATTTGCTTCCCGTGATCATGGCCGGTGGCTCGGGCACCCGCCTTTGGCCGCTGTCTCGCGCCTTGTACCCCAAGCAGTTCCTGGTGCTGCAAGGCAATCAAAGCCTGTTCCAGCAAGCGCACCTGCGTTTGCAATCCTTGGGCGCAGAAGACATTGAGGTCGCCAAGCCTTGCGTGGTCGGCAATGAAGAGCATCGCTTCCTCGTGCTGGACCAGTTGCGTGAACTCAAGGGTGAGCCTTCGTCGCTGCTGTTGGAACCCGTGGGTCGCAACACCGCTCCTGCCGTGGCGCTGGCCGCCTTGCAAGCCGTGGCGCAGGGCGATGACCCGATCCTGGTGGTGACGCCCGCCGATCAGACCGTGACCGACGAGGCCGCTTACACCAAGGCCTTGCAAACAGCGGTGCGTTGCGCCGCCAAAGGTGACATCGTCATCTTGGGCATCACGCCCGATCGCCCTGAAACCGGTTTTGGCTACATCCGCACCGAGCAGGCTCAGGCTGACGGTGCGCGCGGCGTGGTCGCTTTCGTTGAGAAACCCAACCTGGAAACTGCCAAGGGCTATCTGGCTGAGGGCGGCTACTTCTGGAACAGCGGCATGTTCGTGATGCGCGCCTCACGCTGGTTGGCCGCGCTGGAGTATTTCCGCCCGGACATCCTGCAGGCCACGCGCAAGTCTTTTGACGTGCGCACCACCGATGCCAGTTTCGTGCGTCCCGGCAAGGCCGAGTTTGCGCAAGTGCCGTCCGAGTCGGTCGACTATGCGGTGATGGAGCAGTGCCCCGGCAAGCCGGCCAGCGGCTTCGTGGTGCGCATGGTGCCGCTGGATGCGGGCTGGTCCGATCTGGGTGCCTGGGATGCCGTCTGGCAGGTCAGCCCTCAAGATGCCCAAGGCAACGCGAGCCAGGGCGATGCCTTGCTGCACAACAGCCGCAATACCTTGGTCCATGCCACCAGCCGCCTGGTGGCCACGGTGGGCCTGGACAACATCGTCGTGGTGGAAACACCCGATGCCGTGCTGGTGGCCGACCGCAGTTGCAGCCAGGACGTCAAACAGATCGTCAATACGCTGGCTTTGCAAGAGCGTAGCGAAGGCACCGTGCACCGCCGTGTGCACCGGCCTTGGGGCTGGTATGACTCGATCGATTTCGGGCCACGTTTCCAGGTCAAGCGCATCATGGTCAAGCCCAAGGCCAGCCTCAGCTTGCAGATGCACCATCACCGCGCCGAGCATTGGATCGTGGTCAGCGGCACGGCCGAGGTCACCAATGGCGACAAGGTCTTGATGCTGTCCGAGAACCAGTCCACCTACATCCCACTGGGGACGGTGCACCGCTTGGTCAACCCTGGCACGATTCCGCTGGAGATCATCGAAGTGCAGTCGGGCAGTTACCTGGGTGAAGACGACATCGTCCGCTTCCAGGACAACTACGGCCGGTCGGCTTAAAAACCCACTCGCTCAGCGTTGTTTCAAACCGAGCACGGCCAGCAAATCCAGCGGCTGCTCGGTGATCACGCTCGCACCCCAGTCGCGGATGTCGTGGCTGTGGCCCAGGTAACCCCAGGCTGCGGCGGCGCTGGGCATCCCGGCAGCTTGGGCGGCCTGAATGTCGCGCAGGTCATCGCCCACATACAGCGTGGCGGCCGGATCTGATTGGATCTGTTCGCAGGCGGTCAGCAAGGGCAAGGGGTGCGGCTTGGCGTGGGCTGTGCTGTCACCGCTGATGGTGCTCATGCTTCGCTTGTCCAGGCCCAGTCCCTGCATCACCGGGATGGTGAAGCGGTGGGGCTTGTTGGTGACCACGCCCCATTTCAGCCCTGCTTGTTCAAGCTGATCCAACAACTCGGCCACGCCGTCGAACAGCACGGTGGTGTCGCTCAGGCATTGCGTGTAGGCGTCCAGGAAGGCCAGTCGCAGATCGTCGTATTCGGCATGGCCGGGGTGGATGTCGAGGCCGACGCCGATGAGGCCGCGCGCGCCAGCGGAAGCGTGCGGGCGGAGCAAGTCCAGCGGCATGGGTGGCAGGCCGCGTTGAACCCGCAAGAGGTTGAGTGCACCACCCAGGTCGCCCGCCGTGTCGGCCAGGGTGCCGTCCAGATCGAACAGCACCGCCTGGGGCGGCGCGGTCCAGTTCAACCTGCCGCTGCTCATGCGCTGGCGGGCTTGCGGCAAGCGATCATGTAGTTGACGCTGGTGTCGCCCGACAGCCAATAGCGGCGGGTGATGGGGTTGTACTCCAGGCCCTTCATCTGCGTGGTCGCTAAATCGGCCTCACGCGCCCAACGGGTCAGTTCGGCCGGGCGGATGAAGCGGGCGAATTCGTGTGTGCCTTTGGGCAGCAACTTGAGCAGGTACTCTGCTCCCACGATGGCGAAGAGGAAGGACTTGGGGTTGCGGTTGAGCGTGGAAAAGAAGATCCAGCCACCCGGTTTGGCCATCTGCGCGCAAGCCCGCACCACCGACGAAGGGTCGGGCACGTGCTCCAGCATTTCCATGCAGGTGACGACGTCGAACTGACCGGGTTGTTCGGCAGCCAGGGCTTCGGCAGAGATGCTGCGGTAGTCCAGGTTGGCCACGCCGCTTTCCATGGCGTGAAGTTGTGCCACTTTCAAGGGCCGGTCGGCCAGGTCGATGCCCAGCACGTTGGCGCCACGTCGGGCCATGGATTCGGCCAGGATGCCGCCGCCGCAGCCCACATCCACCACGCGTTTGCCCGCGATGTGGGCTTGCTGGTCGATCCAGTCCAGCCTCAGGGGGTTGATCTGGTGCAGGGGGCGGAACTCGCTTTCAGGGTCCCACCAGCGGTGGGCCAGGTCGCTGAATTTGGCCAGTTCTTGGGGGTCGGCGTTCGTCATCATGGGCAACATCGTACCGCGTGGGCGGGCAGGCAGAATGGGGCTTTGGTGAAAGGGCTGCGGATGTTGACGGTTTATGGGATCCCCCATTGCGACACGGTGAAGAAGGCTCGTACCTGGCTGGCCGAGCAGGGCCTTGAGTTCCAGTTCCACGACTACAAGAAGCAGGGCGTGCCGGCGGACCGGCTGGACGCCTGGATCAAGGCGGTGGGCTGGGAGGTGCTGGTCAACCGGCAGGGCACGACCTGGCGCAAGCTGGACGACGCCATCAAGGCTGGTGTGAACGATGCGGACAGCGCCAAGGCTTTGATGCTGGCCAACGCCAGCGTCATCAAGCGGCCGGTCATTGAACAGGATGGGCAGGTGAAGGTAGTCGGCTTTGACGAGAAAAAGGCCGCTGTCCTGGTGGATCAGCGGCCTTGAGCCTGGCTGGCGGTTGGGCCAGCCGACAGATCTTCACCTGAAACAGGAGTCAGGCCTCGAGCAACTGCCTCAGCACGAACGGCAGGATGCCGCCGTGCTGGTAGTAGTCCACCTCGATCGGCGTGTCGATGCGCAACGTGACGGTCACCTCCTGCGTGCTGCCATCCAGACGGTGGATGATCAGCTTGGCATCGGCCTGGGGTTTGATCACGTCGCCCAGTTGCACGTCGAGGGTCTCGTCGCCCTTCAGGCCCAGCGTCTCCCAGGTGTCGGTGCCCTTGAACTGCAGGGGCAGCACGCCCATGCCGACCAGGTTGGAGCGGTGGATGCGCTCGAAGCTGCGCGCCACCACGGCCTTGATGCCCAGCAACTGCGTGCCTTTGGCGGCCCAGTCGCGGCTGGAGCCAGTGCCGTACTCCTCGCCCGCCAGAATGATGGTGGGCACTTTGGCGGCCTGGTATTTCATGGCAGCGTCGTAAATGGGCAGCTTGGCCCCTTTGTCTTCGCCCTCCAGTTGGTACAGGGTGTAGCCGCCTTCCTCACGCGAACCGTCAAGCTTGGGCGGCAGCATCAGGTTCTTGATGCGCACGTTGGCAAAGGTGCCGCGCATCATCACTTCGTGGTTGCCCCGGCGTGAGCCATAGCTGTTGAAGTCGGCCTTCTGCACGCCATGCGCCAGCAGGTATTGGCCAGCGGGCGTGGTCTCCTTGAACGAGCCTGCGGGCGAGATGTGGTCGGTGGTGATCGAGTCGCCGAACAGGGCCATGACGCGGGCGCCGGTCACGCCGGGCGCCGAGAAGACGGGTTCCTGGGTGAAGTCCTTGAAGAAGGGCGGCTCGGCAATGTAGGTGCTTTGGGGCCATGAATACACATTGCCCTTGACGCCATTGATCTTGTTCCACAGCTTGCCCGGGTCGCTGGTGACCTTGTCGTAGTTCTCGCGGTAGGCCTTGCCGTTCAAGGCGTACTTGAGCAGCTTGTAGATCTCGTCGCTGCTGGGCCAGATGTCGCCCAGGTAGACGTCTCGAATTTTCCCATCCTTACCCTTGCCTTGGCCTACGGGCTCGGTCATCAAATCCTTCGTGACGTTGCCCGCGATGGCGTAGGCCACGACCAGCGGCGGCGAGGCCAGGAAGTTGGCCTTCAGGTTGGGGTGGATGCGGGCTTCGAAATTGCGGTTGCCCGACAGCACGGCCGCACACACCAGGTCGTTTCGGGTGATGACTTCGTTGATCTCGGGTGTGAGGTCACCCGCGTTGCCGATGCAGGTGGTGCAACCATAGGCGGCCAGGGTGAAGCCCAGCTTTTCAAGGTAGGGCAGCAGGCCGGCTTTTTCCAGGTACTCGGTGACGATGCGTGAGCCAGGCGCCAGCGAGGTCTTGACGTGCGGCTTGACCTTCAGGCCCGCTTCGACGGCCTTCTTGGCCAACAGGCCAGCGGCCAGCAGCACGCTGGGGTTGGAGGTGTTGGTGCAGGAGGTGATGGCGGCGATCAGCACGTCGCCATTGCCGATGTTGACCACCTCGACATTCTTGACCGGCTTGCCTTTGGCCGATTCCAACGTGGGTCGGTTGGCCACCATCTCCACCACCTGGCGGGGCGCGCCAGCGGGCGTGGCTGTGGCGGGCGGTGCCACTTCACCGCCGCCCAGGCTGTAGCGGTGGCCCAGCTTGTCGGCCGGTTGGTTGAAGCCGTTGTCGGCGGCGCTCTTGCTGTAGAGGTTGATGAACTGGCTCTTCACATTGCCCAGCTCAATCCGGTCTTGCGGGCGCTTGGGGCCAGACAGCGAGGGCGTGACGGTGCCCAAATCCAGCTGGACGACGCTGGAGTAGTCGATCTCGCCTGCCTGCGGGATGCCGAACAGTTTCTGGGCCTTGAAATACGCCTCAAAGGCTTCGATCTCGGCCTTGGTGCGGCCGGTGCCCTTGAAGTAATCGATGGTTTTTTCATCGACCGGGAAGAAACCCATGGTGGCGCCGTATTCGGGGGCCATGTTGGCAATGGTCGCGCGGTCGGGCAGGGCCAGGGTGGTGGTGCCGGAGCCAAAGAACTCGACGAACTTGCCCACCACCTTGGCCTTGCGCAGGATTTCGGTCACGGTCAGCACCAGGTCGGTGGCGGTCACGCCTTCGCGCAACTGGCCGGTCAGCTCGAAGCCGACGACGTCGGGCGTCAGGAAGTACACCGGCTGGCCCAGCATGCCGGCCTCGGCCTCAATGCCGCCGACGCCCCAGCCCACCACGCCAATGCCGTTGATCATGGTGGTGTGGCTGTCGGTGCCGACCAGGGTGTCGGGGTAGGCCACGCCATCCTTGGTCTTGTGAATGCCGCGCGCCAGGTATTCCAGGTTGACCTGGTGGACGATGCCAAAGCCAGGGGGCACGACGCCAAAGGTGTCAAACGCCTGCATGCCCCATTTCATGAACTGGTAGCGCTCCTGGTTGCGCTGGAATTCCAGCTTCATGTTCAGGTCGAGCGAGTTCTTGGTGCCGTAGTGGTCGATCATCACGGAGTGGTCAACCACCAAGTCCACCGGCACCAGGGGCTCGATGCACTTGGGGGATTTGCCCAGGCTGGCGGCCACATTGCGCATCGCGGCCAGGTCGGCCAGCAGTGGCACGCCGGTGAAGTCTTGCAGCACCACCCGCGACACCACAAAGGGGATTTCGTCGGTTCGCAGCGCCACGGCTTGCCATTGGGCCAGCTCAGCCACGTGTTCCGGGGTGACCTTTTTGCCATCGCAGTTGCGCAGCACGGATTCAAGCACGATGCGGATGGAGACGGGCAGTCGCGCCACGTTGGGGTACTGCTTGGTCAATTCGGGCAGCGAGTAAAACTGCAGCGATTTGCCCGATGCGGTCTTGAAGGTTTTGAGCGTTTTGGCAAACGCATGCTTGGGGACTTTGGCCATGTGGACTCTCCGTGCAAAACAGACGCGATGCGAAAATACCATTGTGGCAGGGCCTGCCAGGTTCTGCGCTAGGCTTGGCGCCATGGGGTTTTGTGATGTCCGGGTTTGGGGTGATGAGGGGTTGCGTTCATGATGACTGAGCCGCTTGAGGCGGGCAGCGCGGCCCTGCACCAGCTGGCCGATTACGCGCCGCCGCCGCACACAGGGCTGGACATCGCCTACGCGGACGACACTTTTCTGATTGTCAACAAACCCAGCGGTTTGCTGAGCGTGCCGGGTCGGGGTGAGAAGTTTCATGACAGCCTGGCTTCGCGCGTGCTGCTGGCGTTCCCGCAAGCCTTGATCGTGCATCGCCTGGATATGCAGACTTCGGGCCTGCTGGTGATGGCGCTGGGCGCGCAGGTCCACCGAGATTTGAGCGCGCTTTTCCAGACGCGGCAGGTGCAAAAACGCTACGTGGCGCAGGTGGCGGGCCAGATGGCAACCGACATTGGCGAAGTGGCGTTGCCCCTGATCACCGACTGGCCCAATCGGCCGCGCCAGAAGGTGGATTGGGCCGACGGCAAACCCGCTTTGACGCGTTGGCAAGTGGTGGCGCGCGATGCCTTGCACAACACGACGCGGGTTGAGCTTGAGCCGGTGACGGGCCGCTCTCACCAGCTGCGTGTGCACATGATGTCGATCGGGCATGCCATCGTGGGTGACCCCTTGTACGCCAGTGCCGCCGTGCGCGCCCAGGCCGGTCGCTTGCTGCTGCACGCGGCCGAGTTGAAACTGCAGCATCCGCGAACGGGCGAATGGGTGCACACCGTGAGCCCCGTCCCGTTTTGACATCCGCTTTGAGTGATGACCACCATGAAGACTTTGATCATTGACCTGGACGACCTCATCATCGCCCTGGCCACGCGCTATGAGCTGGACGACCCCAGCCACTACCTGGACCTGGACAGCGGCGAGGTGATCTACGCGGGCGAGGGGCTGGAAGCCTTGCCGCCCGATCTGGCCACCAACCCGCGCTACCGCTGGATCGAGTCGGTGCAGGCGGAACCTGCGTTACATGTCATCGACGCCTTCATCGCCCAGTTGGGCAACCCTTTGGCGCGCGCGACCTTGACCGCCGCGTTCCAGGATGACGAGCCTTTCGAGGCCTTCAGGGAAGCCATGCAGACCTTGCCTGAGCTGCGAGACGACTGGTTCTCGTTTCATCACGAGGCTTATTCAACGATGGCGCAAGACTGGTGCCGCCAGCAAGGCATTGATCCCCAATGGGTGCAGGACGCGGCATGAGCGAGTTCACTTTCTTCTGGCACGACTACGAGACCTTTGGCCGTGTGCCCCGCCGCGACCGGCCAGCGCAGTTCGCGGGCATCCGCACCGACGCGCAGCTCAACGAAGTCGGCCAGCCGGTGATGCACTACTGCCAGCCCGCGCCCGATTACCTGCCCGACCCCGAGGCCTGTCTGCTCACGGGCATCCTGCCGCAAACCTGCCTGGAACGAGGCCTGCCCGAGCACGCCTTTGCCCAGGCCATCGAACGCGAGCTGGCCTGGCCCGGCACCGTCGGCGTGGGCTACAACACCATCCGCTTTGACGACGAGGTGACGCGCCACCTGTTCTGGCGCAACCTGATGGACCCCTATGCCCGCGAATGGCAAAACAACTGCGGGCGCTGGGATTTGCTGGACGTGGTGCGTTGTACATGGGCCTTGCGCCCCGAAGGCATCGAATGGCCCAAGCACGACGATGGCCGCCCTTCATTCAAGCTCGAACACCTGACGGCCGCCAACGGTCTGTCGCACGAGGCGGCGCACGATGCGCTGTCCGATGTGCGCGCCACCATTGGCCTGGCGCGCCTGATCTTGCAAAAGCAACCCAAGCTGTTCGAGTTCTGCTTGAAGTTGCGCAAGAAGGACGCCGTGCTGGCCGAGATCGGCGTGGGCAAGCCTTTCCTGCACGTGTCGGGCCAATACGGGGTGGAGCGTGGCTGCCTGGCCATCGTGTGGCCCTTGGCCCCGCACCCCACCAACAAGAACGAGCTGATCGTGTGGGACCTGTCGGTGGACCCGAGCGAGCTGTTCTCGCTCAAGGCCGAGGCCATCCGCCTGCGCACCTTCAGCAAGGCCGATGAGCTGCCCGAGGGCATGACCCGCCTGGCACTGCGCTCCATCCACATCAACAAGTCGCCCATCGTGATCGGCAACCTCAAGACGCTCACGCCCGCCGTGGCGGCCCGGTGGGGCCTGGACCTGGATCAAGCCTTGCGCCACGCTGAAGTGGCGGCCCGCCAAGGTGCTTCGATGGCGGGCATCTGGCCCGATGTGTTCGCGCGCCCGCCGCGTGATCAGGCGGCGGATGTCGATGAAGATTTGTACGGCGGTTTCTTGAGCAAGGATGACCGCAACGCGCTGGACCGCCTGCGGGCCTTGAGCCCCGAACTGCTGGCCGAACGCCGCACCGGTTTCGAAGACCCGCGCCTTGACGAATTGCTGTTCCGCTACCGCGCCCGCAATTTCCCGCAGACCTTGAGCGCCTCTGACCAGGAGCGTTGGCAGCAACTGCGGGTTGAGCGCTTGCACGATGGCGTGGGTGGTGGCTTGTCGCTGCAGGCCTTCTTTGACCGCATCGATGAACTCAGCGAGACGGCCGACGAGCGCGGCGAAACCATCTTGGGCGCCTTGTACGACTACGCGGAGCAAATCGCGCCATGAGTGGCTTGAAGTACCTGTTGGGTTACCCGGAGCACGTGCTGGTGCAGGTGCAGAAGGTCATCGACCAGGGCAAACTGGGCGAGGTGCTGCAGCGCAAATACGGCGACAAGCACGAGGTGCGCACCGACAAGGCCTTGTACGACTACGTGCTGGACCTGAAAGCCCGCCACATGCGCAATGCGGACGCCATCCACAAGGTGGCATTTGACGGCAAGCTCAAGATGATCCAGCATGCATTGGGCACGCACACGGCAATCTCGCGCGTGCAGGGCGGCAAGCTCAAGGCCAAGCGCGAAATTCGCGTGGCAGCCCTTTTCAAGGACACCCCGCCTGAATTCCTCAAAATGATCGTGGTGCACGAGTTGGCGCACTTGAAGGAGAAAGCGCACGACAAGGCTTTCTACCAACTGTGCCTCCACATGGAGCCCGATTACCACCAGCACGAGTTCGATCTGCGGCTTTACCTGACGAACCTGGAGTTAAGCGACGAAGCGTAGGAAACGTCCTACCAGACCCGACGCGTTGAGCCGACAGACGCGAGGTGATGCGAGGCCTAGCATGGACTTCAAAATCACCAGGAGAGTCTCGCATGAACTCGCAACGCACCCTCTCTTCTCGTTGGAGCACCGCTTCGATCCCTGACGCAGCAGACACCTCTCCCATGGAACTGTCGTCTTTGAGTGGTCATTTCCACGTTTGCCAGGACTCCAAGGGGCGTTGGTTCAGCCTGCATTGCCTGGCCGAGGCGGCCCATGGCTTTGTGGCCCCGCGCTTTGTGACTTCCTTGGTCACGGTGACGATGATCATTGGCATAGCGTCTTTGGCGCTCTGAGCCGTCATGGCCCGATCTCCTCTGCTTCTGCTGCTGCCAGAAGCATCGGCAGAGGTGTGCGACATCCTGTCGTCTTCCCGTGGGCCGGTGGCGCCCGCGAACCGCTCCGAGATTTTTGGCGTCAGCCGCTTTGCCGACCACGGTCGCAGTCTGGCGGCGACCCACCGGGCGCGCAACGCGGCGTTGCGGTCGACCGCGTTCTTTCCCCGCCTGAGAGACAACATCCGCGTTCTGCGCGAAGCTCACCACTACATCAGCGCTCAGGCCATCACCGGCCATGACGTGAGCCCAGCGGCCGAGTGGCTGCTGGACAATTTTCATCTGATCGAAGCGCAGCTCAAGGAAATCCGGGATGGTTTGCCCCATCGCTATTTCCGTGACCTGCCCGTGCTCATCGATGAGCCCCTGGCGGGTTTGCCGCGTGTCTACGGCGTGGCCTGGGCCTTTGTGGCCCACAACGACAGCGCCTTTGATGAAGACCTGCTCACGCACTTCCTGCGTTCCTACCAGGAAGTTCGGGACCTGACCTTGGGCGAGCTTTGGGCCCTGCCCACGACTTTGCGCGTGGTGCTCATCGAGAACCTGCGCCGCCTGGCCGAGAACGTGGCCGCCAGCCAGGCGGCGCGCGAGGTGGCCAATCAGTGCTGCGACCGCATTGAAACCTACAGCCCCCACCAACTGGACGCGCTGTTGGCCTTGATGAACGCGCGCGGTACCGGGCACGCCTTCCTCACTCAAATAGCCCAGCGCCTGCAGGACACGCAGATCGCTGGCGTGGGACATGAGCGTTACCACGAGTGGCTGAACAAGACCCTGCCCGACCTGGCCGCCGTGCAGATGCAGCAGCCCGTCGAGCGCACGGCCAACAACTTGAGCGTGAGCAACGCCATCAGCGCCTTGCGCGCGATTGGCGATGCGCAATGGACCGACATCGTCGCGCAAACCAGTTCGCTGATGCAGCTGATGATGTCGGCCCCGACTTTCGAGGCCGAGCGCGACGACACGCGCAGTCAGACCTTGCATGACATTGAAGATCTGGCCCGTCGCAGCGGGCGGAGCGAGCTGTCCGTGGCGCATGCGCTGTTGGCGCTTATGAACCGCGCGCAGGCATCCCCCATGCCGCAGGAGTTCGCCGACGATGTGACTGTGGCCAGCCATTGGCTGCAAGGTCCCGGGCGCCCTCAGCTGATGAGTGCCCTGGGGCTGCAGGAACACGCGGCCATGGCTTGGCGTTTCGCTTGGCGCGCAGGGGCGGTTTCCGCTTACCTGGCGGCCTTGGCTTTGGGCACGGCGGCCTTGGTGGCCTGGGTGGTGAGCCACCAAGGGCCGCAGGCTGTGGGCTGGCAGGGGCCTGCTTGGTTGGTGGGCCTGACCGTGATCTTGATGATCTTCCCGGCCTCCGAGGCCGTGGTGGCGATGGTGAACCGCCTGATCAGCGAGTCGGTGCGGCCGGTCCGTTTTCCACGGCTGGCATTATGCGACGGGATCCCATCAGAGCACCGCGTGATGGTGGTGATTCCGGCCATGTTGACCGATGCCGCGTCGGTGAAGGCCTTGACCCACCAACTGTGCCTGCACTACTTGGCCAACCCGGAGCCCCATGCACAGTTCGCGTTGCTGACCGATTGGACCGATGCCGATGTGGCAAGCCTGCCCACCGACGCGGCCCTGCTGCAAGCCGTGGTGCACCGCCTGGGTGAGCTGAACGAACGATTTCCAGTGGATGGCCACGAGGCGCCGCGCTTCATCGTGCTGCACCGCGAGCGCCACTTCAGCGAGACCGAGCAGACGTGGATGGGCTGGGAGCGCAAACGGGGCAAGCTGGAGCGTTTGGTGGAGGCTTTGGCCACGGGGCATGCCAGCGCATTCCTGAACTTGGGGCTGGCGTCCAGCATCGCACCGCATACGCGTTATGTGCTCACCCTGGACAGCGATACCCAACTGCCCCCCGGCCGCTTGCGCGACCTGGTGGGCGTGGCCGCGCATCCGCACAACCAGCCTCGCTTGGACGCACGGGGAACCCGGGTCATCAGTGGGCATGGCATCTTGCAGCCCCGCATCGTGACGCCCCTGCCAGCCCCCAGAGACATGACCCGCTTTCACTGGTTGTTCGCGGGCCAGTTGGGCATCGATCCCTACAGCGCGGCCAGCTCCGAGGTCTACCAGGACGTGTTTGATGAAGGCTCCTTCACCGGCAAAGGTCTGCTGAACGTCCAGGCGGTTCACGCGGTGCTCTCGGGCCGCTTGCCGCAAGGCCGTGTACTGAGTCACGACTTGCTGGAAGGATCCCTGGTGCGTTGCGCCGGGGTCACCGACATCACGCTGATTGAAGATGCGCCATTCCACGCCGATGTCGCGGCCTCGCGCTTGCACCGGTGGATCCGCGGTGACTGGCAACTATTGAGCTTCCTGATCCGTGGAGGCTGGTTCAGCATCAGCGGCATCAACCGCTGGAAGATGATCGACAACCTGCGCCGCTCCCTGGTCGCGCCCATGTCGTTCGCCTTGCTGGCCTTGGCCCTGGCCACCGGTGTGATTTCGCCGTGGGCGGTGATCGCCCTGGTGTTGATCGCCTTTTCGGGCGGACCGTTGCTGGGGGCTGTGGCGGGCTTGGCCCCAAGCCGCGATGACATCGCCAAGGCTCACTTCTACCGCCAGGCTCTGGCGGACGTGGTTCGGTCCGTGGGGGCCGGTCTGTGGCACCTGGCCCAGTTGTTGAACGGGGCCTTGATGGCCGCCGATGCCATTGTGCGCACGCTGTACCGCATGCTGGTCAGCCATCGGCACCTGCTGGAGTGGACCACGGCCGCGGCCGCACAGGCATCCACCAGTCAGGCCTTGGCGGCCACCATTTGGCGCCATCGAAACGTGACGGCGGCAGCGCTGATCCTGGGCACCTTGTTGCTCTTCACTTCGCCACATCCCTGGCTGGGCTTGGGCCTGTGCCTGCTGTGGGCCGGGTCGCCCTTGTGGACCTGGTGGGTCAGTCGGCCGAGTGTGGACGCGGGGCTGCATGTTGTGCCCTCGGCTGATCGGCTCTACCTGTCTGGCTTGGCCCGCGACACCTGGCGCCTGTTCGAGCGTTGTGTGGGCCCGCAGGACCACCATTTGCCACCGGACAACCTGCAGACCTTGCCTTATGACATGGTGGCGCACCGGACATCGCCGACCAACATTGGCCTTTACCTGCTCAGCACCGCCTGCGCTCGCCAGTTTGGCTGGATTGGCACTCTGGACATGCTGGACAGGCTGGAAGCCACCTTGGCCTCCATGCTCGCGATGCAACGCCACCGTGGCCACTTCCTGAACTGGTACGACACGGAAACCTTGCGTCCCTTGTTGCCCAGCTATGTCTCCACGGTGGACAGTGGCAACCTGAGTGGGCATTTGCTGGCCGTGGCGCAGGCCTGCCTTGAGTTGCGACTAGCACCGCTGGATGATCAAGCGACCAGGCTGGCTTTGCAGGCCTCGCACCAGCGTTTGTTGCCCATGCTGCCCATGTTGGCCGAGTTGCCGGGTCATCAGGTGCTGATGCAACTGATGGTCCTGGCTGATCCCTTGAGCAGAGGGCTTCAGATGCCCGAGGGCGGGCAGTCGCTGTTGAAGGAGGCGGGCCAGGAACTGGAAGCCTTGCAGATCCTGGCCGAGGCCCGACCGGAGAGCCAGAACCTGCTGTGGTGCCTGGCCGACCATCTGAGCACCTTGCGGTCGGCCTGGCGCGACCAGGTGCTGCAGGGCGAAGCGCACCCGGCCCTCGTCGCGCGCCTTGACGAGCTGGCCAAGCAGTTCAAGCGCATCGCCTGGGAACCCGACTACAGCTTCCTGTACCACCGCAAGCGGCACCTCTTCCACATCGGCTACCGCATCGCCGAGCAGCAACTGGACGCCAGCTTCTACGATCTGCTGGCCTCGGAGTCTCGTCTGACCAGTCTGCTGGCCATTGCCAAGGGCGATGTGCCAGTCAACCACTGGGCGGCATTGGGTCGGCCCACGTATGCAGCGGGAACGCATGCGGGGCTGCGATCATGGTCGGGCTCGATGTTCGAGTACCTGATGCCTTCATTGGTGCTGGATGAGCCGCATGGCAGCTTGTTGCACAGCGCGGGGCACGCCGCAGTGCTGGAGCAAATGGCTTACGCGCACAAGCAGCGCACCCCCTGGGGCATGTCGGAGTCCGCGTATGCGGCCAGCGACCACACCCTGGCTTACCAGTATTCACCACAAGGCGTTCCCCGTCTGGCCTTGAGGCGAACGCCTTTGGATGAACTGGTCATTGCGCCTTACGCCACAGTGCTGGCGGCAGAACTGGTGCCTCACCAGGCTGTGAGCAATCTGCGCCGCATCGAACTGTTGCGAGGCCGCGGACAATATGGCTTGATCGAGGCATTGGATTTCTCGCCATCCCGCCAGACCGGCGTGGATCGCGTCTCGCGCGTCAGCACCTTCATGGCCCACCACCAAGGCATGAGCATCGTGTCGCTGGCCAATGTGTTGCTCGGCGGTGCGCCGCGCCGATGGGGCATGGCCAATGCGCACGTCGAGGCGGTGGCCTCCTTGCTGCACGAGCGCGTACCGCGTGAGATCTCGACCTTGCACACGCCGCCGGCCAGCACCGTCGCGGATGCCCATCAACGCGAGGCACTGGGCATGTTGCGCGATGTGGCGCCGGGCGTTGCTGCCGTGGAGCCTACGCACCTCTTGTCCAATGGCCGCTACAGCGTGGCCTTGCGTCCGAACGGTGCGGGCTGGAGTCGCTGGGGCAACGCGGGCATCACGCGTTGGCGAGATGATGTTTTGCGCGATGCTTGCGGCAGCTTCATGTACCTGCGTTGGGACGAGGCGACCATCCCGGTGTCACTCACGCAGCACCCCGCGCCTGACCCAGGTGCCCACTACCACAGCACGTACCACGCCGAACGCGTCAGCTTCGAGGCCATTTGGCCCGAGCTGGAAACGCGCGTCACGGTGTGGGTCAGCCCGGAAGACGACATCGAGTTTCGCCAGGTCGAGATCCGCAATGTGAGCGACCGCGACATCGACCTGGAGTTCATGTCCGCCTTCGATGTGACCTTGGCCGACCCGCGCGCCGATGAGGCCCACCCCGCCTTCTCCAACCTGTTTGTCAGGGCGGAGTGGGTGGCCGCGCAGCAGGCTTTGATGTTCGAGCGTCGGCCTCGCCTGGTCACCGAGAAGGGCCTGTCGGCCGCACACTTCCTGGCCGATGGCGATGCCGCGCTGATCACCGAAGTGCGCATCCAGACCGACCGCCTGCGCTGGTTGGGTCGCAACCACGATGTGAGCCGCCCGCAGGGTTTGTTTGACGCGCCACCCGAGCCTGATCAATCGCAGTCTGGCGAAGGGGTGGTGTTGAACACGGGCCTGGATCCGGTGGCGGCCTTGTCAGTGCGCCTGCGCATCCCGGCGCAATCCAAGGCCAGCCTGACCTTGGGCACGGTGGCGTCCGACAACGTCGCGACCTTGCGGTCCGTCATGGACAAGTACCGCCAGCGCGCGCACATTGAGCGAGCATCCTTGATGTCGGCCACGCTCGCAGGCATCAAGTTGCGCGATCTGCGACTCAATGCGGAGACTTTCGCCGCCATCCAGACCTTGACCACGGCACTGGCCATGGTGGTGACCCGCCCCATCAACCTCAGCGAGGAAGGCCCGGCCAATGCGTGTGACCGCAAGCTGCTGTGGCGCTTCGGCATCTCAGGCGACCGGCCCATCGTGCTGGTGTCGGCCGGTGTTCCGCAAGGATTGGGCTTGGTTCGCTCCCTGGCCCAGGCCCTGCGCCTGTGGACCTGGGGCGCGGTGGTTTGCGATCTGGTGATCGTCAATGCTGAGCCCACCTCCTACCTCATGGCGCTTCAGCGCGACATTGGCACCCTGCGCGAACGCTATGTCGCAGACATCGCCGGCAACCCTGGTCCCACGGCGGCATCGGGTTTCTATGTGCTGCGCAGCAACGAGTTGTCGGTGGAAGACCTTAGCACCCTGCACACCCTGGCCCGCCTGCACCTGAACGCCGATGGGCGCCCCCTGGCCCACCACATCAGCGAGTGGTGCGAGCGGCATGAGCAGGCCTTGGAAGAACGCGGCTATCCACCCCAGGTGACGGTGCCCGTGGGCACCTCGCCCGGCTCACCACCAAGGCCACCTACCGGCACTTTCGACGAGGCCAGTGGTGAGTTTCGTTTTGAGGTCACGCCAAGCCAGCGGCCTACGCGTCCGTGGATCAATGTGCTCTCGAATCCCGCCTTTGGCGGTCAGATATCGGAGGCGGGCGGCTGCTACACCTGGGCCGTGAACAGCCGTTTGAACCAGGTCACTCCTTGGTCCAACGACCCCGTTGGAGACCCTTCCGGAGAGTGGCTGTTGCTGCAAGACGAACGGACGCGCGAGGTCTGGAACGTCACACCGGCTGGTTTGGGGGGCGCGCCAGTGAGCTACCGCGTCAGGCATGGGCAAGGCATCACCCGGATCAGCCATCGGCAGGGCGATCTGGACGTGCAGGTCAGCTGGTGCGTGGATCCCCGGCAGTCCATCAAACAGATCAGGCTCAAGTTGCTCAACCAGGGCAGCAAGACACTGAACTTGCGCGCCATCAACCTGGTGGAGTGGATCATGGGCGCCAACCGAACCGATCGCCACTCAGTGCGCACCAGCACCCTGACGCAGACCTTGCCCGACCCGCGCGGCATTGGCGGCGCGCGGCGCATCACCGCGCTGCTGGCCACGCAGCGCGAGCACTCGGCGGGCTTTGGCGGCGGCACCGCCTTCCTGGCCATGGTCAGCGAAATCGACGATGCCGGCGTGTCCGATGATTGGACCTGCGATCGCCGCGAGTGTTTCGACGCTCGCGGTCGCTTGGTCGTGCCCGACTACTTTGGACAGAAGCGCGGCGTGGGCCTCGACCCGTGCGCCGCCTTGTCCGTGCGGCTGTCGCTGGAGCCGGGGACGGAGGTGGAGCAGGTGTTCCTGCTGGGCCATGCCAACAGCCTGGACGAAGCCCGGCACCTGGCGGTCAGCAGCGCCTTTGTGTCGCCCGGCTTGCGCCTGCAGCAGGTGCGCGAAGACTGGAACGAGCGCCTGAGCGCCACCACCGTCAAGACCCCGGACCCCTTGTTTGATGCCATGGTCAACCGCTGGTTGCTCTACCAGACGGTCACCTGCCGACTGTGGTCCAAGGCTGGCTTCTACCAGGCCGGTGGCGCCTTTGGTTTCAGAGACCAGTTGCAAGACTCGTTGGCCCTGGCAGGCTCGGCGCCCGACATGCTGCGCCAGCAAATCCTGCTGGGCGCTTCAAGGCAGTTCCCGGAAGGCGATGTGCAGCATTGGTGGCATGCGCCCACGGGGGCTGGCGTGCGCACGCATTTCTCGGACGACCTGCTGTGGCTGGCCTATGCCAGCGTGCACTACCTGAACACCACCGGTGATGCCAGCCTGCTCAGCGAAGAAATCCCCTTCCTGGAAGGTGCCCCCATCCCCGAAGGCGCAGAGGACGCCTACTACACGCCCACCATCAGCGCCCAGACCGCCAGCCTGTACGAGCACTGCGCCCGCGCCATCGACCGCAGCCTGAAGGTGGGGGTGCACGGCTTGCCGCTGATGGGCGTGGGCGACTGGAACGATGGCATGAACCGGGTTGGCTCGGAAGGCCGGGGTGAGTCGGTCTGGCTGGCCTGGTTCCTGTGCCGCATCGTGACCGACTTTGTGCCCATCGCCAAAGGGCAGGGCGAGACTGCCCGTGCCCGGCGCTGGGAAGAGGCCATGTCCGGCTGGAAAAACGCCTTGCAGGAGCACGCCTGGGATGGGCAGTGGTACCGCCGCGCTTTCTTCGACGACGGCCAGGCCCTGGGCGCCAGCGCCAACGCCGAGTGCCGAATCGACCTGATCGCCCAGGCATGGGCGGTGCTGTCGCAGGCATCCACGCCGGCCAATCAGCGCATGGCGATGTCGGCGGTTGAAACCCATCTGGTGGATCAGCAAGCCGGCTTGATCAAGCTGCTCGACCCACCGTTGGCGCATGCCGAGCCCAGCGCAGGCTACATCCAGGCTTACCCGCCCGGTGTGCGCGAAAACGGCGGCCAGTACTCGCACGCGGGTGTCTGGGCGCTCATGGCGCAGGCCCAGCGCGGCGATGGCGACGCGGCTTACCGCTATTTCACCTACTTGAGCCCGGCCCACCGCACCGCGCACCCCACTCGCGGCCCAGCCTACGGCATCGAGCCCTATGTGATGGCCGGGGACGTCTACACGCAGCCACCCTACGTGGGGCGCGGTGGGTGGAGTTGGTACACCGGTGCCGCGGCGTGGTTGTACCGCGCCGCCATCGAATCCATCTTTGGCCTGCAGCAACGCGATGGCAGCTTGACCTTCAAGCCGTGCTTGCCCTCGCACTGGCAGCATGCGGACATGACGGTGCGTCGCGGCGGCCACACGCTTCACTTCAAGCTGTGCCGACCTGCCGCCACGTTGGAGATGGCCAAGGCGTCCGGCCAAGGCGCCAAGGTGCTGCAGCCGGGTGAAGCCGTGCGTTGGGATGGTCTGGGGCCGGAGACCTGGTTCTTGATCCCCTTGCCCGATTGAGATGCGGTGATGTCCTACAAACGCGCGCGCCCAGCGCCGATGCAGACTGACCGTGGCCGAACGTAAATTGAAGTCATGGCATCACCCCAGCAGACGAGGACATCCCCATGAGCACCGACGCCCCCACGACATCAAAAGCCCCAGGCAACCGACTGGTGCTGGATGAGTCCGCGATCAACGCCGCCAAATCTGGCTTGGACAAAGGCGCGGTGACCCCTCACGATGCGCCCTGGCGTGAGGACATCATCAAGCTGTTGAACGATGCGCTTGCCACGGAATTGGTGTGCGTGCTGCGCTACAAGCGCCACCACTTCACCGCCGAGGGCCGCTCCTCGCCCAAGATCGCCGAGGAGTTCCTGGTGCACGCCAATGAGGAGGCGGCCCATGCCGACCGCCTCGCCACCCGCATCTCGCAACTGGGGGGCGAACCCGATTTCTCGCCCGACAGCTTGACCAAGCGCAGTCATGCCGAGTACGACGAATCGCTCGATTTGACCGCCATGATTCGCGCGAACCTGGTGGCAGAACGCGTGGCCATCGAAACCTACAGCCAGATGATCGACCTGATTGGCGACAAGGATTCCACCACCCGCCGCCTGTTGGAAGACATCCTCAGCGATGAGCAAGAGCATGCCGACGAACTGAAGGACTGGCTGGGAGAGTAAGTCGGCCTTCAGGCCGCGCGGCCTGTTGGGGTACAAAGGCGCACCTGCGTCATTTTGTGGTCCCCAATGTTGGCTGCTCCCTCCATCCTAGTCCTCGCCGCGCACCCTGATTTGCGTCATTCGCGGGTTAACCGCGCCTTGATGCACGCGGGGCAGTCGCTGGCGAATGTCACTGTGCGCGATCTGTACGCGCTGTACCCCGATCATGTGATTGACGTGCCCGCAGAGCAAGCCCTGGCCGAGCAGGCCGACTTGATCGTGTGGCAGCACCCTATTCATTGGTACAGCATGCCGCCGCTGATGAAATTGTGGCTGGACGATGTGCTGACACTGGGCTGGGCTTACGGCCATGGCGGTAACGCATTGCGCGGCAAGGACCTGTGGCTGGTGACCACCACCGGGGGCACGCCCGAGGCCTACAGCCCCCAAGGCTACAACCGCTATTTTTTCGACGCCTTCTTGCCGCCCTATGAGCAAACGGCTGCCTTGTGTGGCCTGCGCTTCTTGCCGCCGCTGGTTTTGCATGGCGCCCACGCCGTGTCGCGTCAGGAGTTTGAGGCGCACGTCCAGGTGTACCTAGACCGCTTGAGCACTTACCCGCAATGGCCGGAGATGGCCGATCTGGACGCGTGTCCCTTGTGCGAAGTGCCTGTCCGCGATCGCCGGATCGAGGACGCCTGAGCATGGAACACAGCAACTGGTTGCTCAGCACCCTGGTCTACCTGTCGGCCGCGATCATCGCGGTGCCCTTGGCCAAGAAGCTCGGGCTCGGCTCAATCATCGGCTACCTGGCGGCGGGCATTGCCATTGGCCCTTTCGGGCTGAAGTTAGTGGCCGACACCGAATCCATCCTGCACTTTGCCGAATTTGGCGTGGTGCTGATGCTGTTCCTGATTGGCCTGGAACTGGAGCCGCCTCGCCTGTGGGCCTTGCGCCGCCCCATCTTCGGCTGGGGCAGTTTGCAGCTCGTGGGTTGCGCGCTGGCGTTGACGGCGGGTGCGATGGCCTTTGGGGTCTCCTGGCAGATCGCCGTGGTGGCGGGCCTTGGTTTGGCCCTGTCGTCCACCGCCGTGGCCTTGCAGGTGATGAACGAGCGAAACATGCTGCCCACCTCGGCCGGACAGGCAGGCTTCGCCATCTTGTTGTTCCAGGACGTGGCGGCCATCCCCATCCTGGCCTTGATCCCTCTGCTGGGCGCCAAGGCTGAGGCGGCGGGCAACCCCGGGCTGGAGGCCTTGCGCGCTTTGACCGTCATCGTGGGCATCGTGGTGGTGGGGCGTTTGTTGTTGCGCCACGCCCTGCGCTGGATCGCGCGCAGCCAGTCGCAAGAGATTTTCACCGCCGCCTCGCTGGCGCTGGTGGTGGGCATCGCTGCCTTGATGCAAGCCGTGGGCTTGTCGATGGCGTTGGGCGCTTTCCTCGGGGGGGTGTTGCTGGCCGAAAGCGAGTACAAGCGCGAGCTGGAAACCGATGTGGAGCCATTCAAGGGTTTGCTGCTGGGCTTGTTTTTCATGGCCGTTGGGATGACGATCGATTTTGGCGCCTTGTCGCAGCACCTTTGGTTGGTGGTGGGCATTCTGTTCGGCTTCCTGGCCATCAAGGGCGTGGTGCTGTGGAGCTTGGCCAAGCTGGTCCAAGTGCCCGTGGGCGAGCGGCCGGTGTTCACGCTGTTGCTGGCCCAAGGGGGCGAGTTCGCGTTCGTGGTGTTCCAACAGGCCGCGGGGGCTCAGGTGTTTTCCGCCGAGGTGTCATCACTGCTGATTGGCACCGTGGCCCTCTCAATGCTCATCACCCCTGTGCTGCTGGTTGCCATCGACCGATGGGTGCTGCCCCGTTTTGCCAGGCTGGCAGCGCCTTCGCCAGATGCATCGCTGACGCAGCGCCAGGAAGCGCCGGTCATCATCGCCGGCTTTGGTCGCTACGGGCAGGTCGTGGCCCGGCTGATGTACGCCAATGGCCTGAAAGCCACCGTGCTGGACCACGATGCCGAACAGGTCGAGGCCTTGCGCGGCTTTGGTTTCAGGGTGCATTACGGCGACGCCACCCGGCTCGACCTGATGCGCGTAGCAGGCGCGGCAGCCGCCAAGGTGCTGGTCGTGGCGGTTGACGATGTCGATCAGAGCTTGAAACTGGTGGACCTGGCCAAAGCCCATTTTCCGCACTTGGCCATCGTGGCGCGGGCACGCAATGTTCAGCACTGGTACGCGCTGCGGGACCGAGGCGTGACACTCATTGAGCGGGAGACGCTGGACTCGGCCCTGATGAGCGGGCGCAGTGTGTTGGAGCTGATGGGTTGGCATCCCCACCATGCGAGGCAGATGGCCATGCGTTTTCGCCGCCATTCCGTGCAGCAGCTCGACCAGTTCTGGCCGCACCACAAGGATCAGAAGGCCTTGGTGGCCATGGCCAAGCAGGGGCGTCAGCAGCTGGAAGAGTTGTTTGCGCAGGAGCGAGAAGCGCCTCAGGGGAACCGGCCTCAAGGCTGGGGCGATGAGCAGCCCTGACAGGACTGGCTGCCCACGCCATCATCCCCTCAAGCGCCTGCGCCACCTTTCAAGCTGGCAGACAGGTTCTGCGCCGCACTGAGGTGAGCCCGCAAGGTGGGCAAGGTGGACGAGGCGAACTCGCGAACCTCGTTGTCCTTGGCTTCACGGCTGGCTTTTTCAAACAGGCCGATGTCCGTCTTGTGGTCATGCAAACCCACGATTTGGATGAACTGCCGATCAAACTCCGGACCGGTCAACTTGGTCAGTCGGTCAATCACTTGCTGCTTGTCCGTGGGCAAGGTGGTGGGCAGCACCACATTGCGCCGCTGGGCCAGCAGTTGCAACTTCTGGTTGGCCATGGTGTGGTCGCTCACCAGCATGGCGGCGTAAGACTTCACCGAGGAATCCGACGCATTCGCGGTGGCCAACTGCGCCAAGGCCAATTCATATTGGCCACCAAGGGCCGCGTCTGCCAGGAACTTCTTCTCTTCCGCGTTCAACACCGTGGCAGCCGCGGTGGGCGATGCGTTGGTGGGAACGCCTGCCGATGTCGGCTCGCTGTTCATGGTGCTGCCGGGGTCCCGCGTGAGACTGGCGTCGCCAGTGGGATACGTGGGTGACGCAGAAGCGGCTGAATCATTGGCCGCCACCATGGCGCTGTCCTGCAGTGGCGTATCGGCGGAGTTCGCTGTTCTGGCGCTGACATCATCCTGCCGGTTGCACGCGCTCAAGGCCAGGGTGGCAGACACCGCGATGCCTGCCAGCCCCAAGATTTGACGTTTGGTTTTCATGGTTTCTCCTCAGTGCGGGTAAAGCCTGCAGAAGCTTCTACAGGGTGGCCTTGTGTTGATCGCGCAGCAACTTAACTTGGTCGTGATTGCGTTGAACGCCAATGAGCTGGCGCTCAATGACCGCGCGCAATGCAGAGGGAAGGGCGTCTTCCTTCAGGGCTTTGCGGTAGCGAGCCAGGGCAGTGTCCTCGCCACGCTCGCACTCTTCCAGCACGGCCTCATCGCTGTAGCCGGTCAGGGAGTCGCGCACAGCCACCCAACCGCGGTGAAGGGCCCCGGCGACGCTGCCGCTTTGCTCGGGCTTTCCGCCGTACTGCAACACAAAGGGCTGCAACTCGGCTGCCGCGCGTTGGCATTCGACCGCACGTTGGATGAACAGGCTTTTCAGCTCGCTGCTGGTGACGTGCTTGGCGCAAGCATTGAATCCTTGCTCGCCATCCTTGGAGGTTTCGATGAGGTCGTTGAGTGTGTCAACAATTTGGTCGTTCGTCATGGTGTCTTCCTTGGTTGATGCGTTTCAACGCGGTGGTGAAGCAATGAATCAGCCGCATTTCCAGCGATTGGAGAGGTGCACTGATGCCTACGATGGCAGGCAAGCAGCGTGCCGCATGCACATCGCAGTCAAGGCGCGCCATGCACGGCACGCCGGTTGCTGATCACTGTTTGATCACACCGCGCAGCGCGCTTTTTTTATGCCAGGAGCCGCGATGAACTTTCCGCAACGACCAGCCTTACCACGAACGTGGTGGATGCTCATGTTGTGCGTTTGTTCGCAATTCAGCCATGCAGCGGATGCACCTGGGGAACCGCCTGCCCTGGAGGGGCCGTTTGCCAGCAACCTTGAATACGGCAGCGAAGCATCGGGTCCCAATGCTCGAGCTTGGTCGCCACGCCAGAAGAAGCACCATGTGGGCTTGAGCATTGGATCGGCCCGCTTGCCTTGCATCGAGGGCATGGTTTGTCGCCGCAGCGGCAGGGCCATCACCTTGTACGGCGGTGGAGAATTCAGTCAGCGCTGGGGGTTCGAGCTGGCTTACATGCGCATGAGCAACCTAGAGCATGTGGGCAATGCTGTCCGCGTGAGAGGCATCAATGTGAACGTGTTGGGCGAGCTGCCTTTGGGTTCAAGCTTGAGCCTGACGGGCCGTTTGGGCGCCAACTATGCGCGCACGCGCATGGACTTGGCCACCAATCCGGCAGTCCCTACCGGTTCGGCACAGGGCTTCGGGCTTTCTTACGGTGTAGGCATGAACTGGGATGTGTCCGAGAGATGGTCAGCCTCGGCCGACCTGAATCGGCATGATTTCAAGTTCGTGACCGGCCGTGACAACGTGGACACGGCCACGGTGGGCCTGCGTTACCGTTATTGACGGCATGACAAGCTGGTTTGATCGACTCTGGAGTTTGATGCCGCCGATGTTGCGGCAACCCTTGCAGATCCTGGTCAAAGCGGTGATCCGTTGGTCGGATGACCGGGGCCCTCAGTTGGGGGCGGCCATCGCCTTTTACACGATGTTCGCCGTGGCGCCTTTGCTGGTCGTGGCCATCGCCATTGCGGGCGCAGTGTTTGGTGAGGACGCAGCCCGGGGGCAGATCGTCGGCGAGATTGAAGGGCTGGTGGGCCAGGCGGCCGCCAAAAGCATCGAAGCCATGATCGAGTCAGCCTGGCGCCACCCCAATGGCCTGTGGGCCAGCCTACTGGGTGTGGCCACCTTGCTGGTGGGTGCCACGGGGGTGTTTGCGGAGTTGCGGCGCGCCCTCAATGCCATTGCGCGGGTGGTGCCCGCACCGTCCTCGGCCTTGTCGACCTTTGTTCGCGCACGCCTGATCGGGTTTGCGCTGGTCCTGGGGTTTGGTTTTCTGGCGATCGTCTCCCTGCTGCTCAGCGCTGTGCTGGCCGCCTTGAGCACCTACATGGCCACCCGCTACCCCACCATGGCGGAACTGATGGGGCTGGTGGACGTGGCGGTGTCCACGTGCGTGCTGGTGATGGCCTTTGCCGCGCTGCTGCGTTGGCTCCCTGAAAGAAAGCCCAGCCGCCTTGCCGTGTGGGTGGGAGCGATCAGCAGCGCGGTGATGTTTTCTGTGGGCAAGCACCTGATCGGGCTCTACCTGGTCCACGCCAGTGTGGCGTCAAGTTATGGGGCTGCAGGCTCTTTTGTGGTGGTGATGCTGTGGGTGTATTACTCCGCGCAGATCCTGCTGCTCGGTGGCGCGTTGGGAGCCGTGGTGGACGAGCATTACCCGTTGGCGAGATCGGCACGTGGATTGCCCGCTGAAGAGCATGAATCCCACTGAAAAAAACTCCCCCCCGCAAGGTGACACCTTGCCCCGAGTCAAGGGCAAGTCTTCGCCCCGTTTGCCGCACGAGCATGACGAGTCTGCGGACAGCCAGACCAGCGAGCCCAGGCCTGAGATGAAGCAAGCCCACGCGGACATTGAACGCGGGCTGGTGGACACGGACCGTTCTCCCGTGACTGACGAGGTTTATAACCGCACCCTCAAGGAGGGAAAACCGACAGGCGGCCAGGCCAAACCTAGGCGTTAGAGCAAAAACCCTGCCCATCGGCAGTTGTTGCGGTAAACCGCACATGTTTTTTGAAATTTGCAGGCCCATCAAGGCGATCTGAATGCAGTTTTCCCAGGGCAATCAATCCGGCACGGGTGTTGCAAAGAGAGTCACTCCCATGACACCTCAGAGAGACGCCCCATGAACTCACCGGCCATTCGCCAGGAACACCGGCAGCATCAGACTCTGACCCCTCGCTTGCAGCAAGCGGTGCGCCTTCTTCAACTGTCATCGTTGGACTTTGCCCAGGAAGTGCGCGATGCGATGGGCAAGAATCCATTTCTGGAGCCGGAAGACTCCGCCGGTCCGGATGCGTCCGATGCCAGTGAGACCCCTGCAGTGGCCGAGCCGGTGGCCGAGGCCGCCTCTGAAGCCATGGATGCCGAGACCCCTTCGGCCATGAGCGATGCCGAGCCCTCCTGGGAGCGCGACAGCTGGCAATCGGCCACGGGGGCTCGCACAGGTTCAGGCGGCGACTCCGACACCAGCATGATCGACATGGTGGCCGATGACCTGGGCTTGCGCGCTTACTTGCGCAACCAGATGAATGCCTGGCCTTTGAGCGACCGTGAGCGGGTGCTGGTGGTCACGATCATTGAATCCCTGGATGACGACGGCTACCTGCGCACGCCCTTGATGGAGTTATCGGCCTTGACCGAGCTGTCGCCGGTTGCCGATGAGGCCGAGATGGAGGCCGCGCTCAAACAGGTTCAAACCCTGGACCCGATGGGGGTGGGTGCGCGCAGCGTGTCTGAATGCCTGCTGTTGCAAGTGCCTTCCATCGAAGACGAGCAGGTCCGTGATTTGGCCCGCATCATCGCCACGCACTACCTCAGTCGGCTGGCCCAGCGGGACGTGGCTGGCCTGGCCAAGACACTGAGTTGCAAGGCGGCCGACATCGATGCCGCGTGTGAGCGCATCCGTCACCTGGATCCCCGGCCTGGTTGGCGTTTTGGCACGGCCTCGGACACCCAGTTCGTGACACCCGATGTCATCGTCAAGCAAGTGCGTGGCGAATGGGTGGCTTCGCTGAACCCTGCCGTGGTGCCGCGCGTGCGCATCAACCAGATGTACGCTGAGTTGTTCCAGAAGCACCGCGATTCCAACCATGCCGAATTGGCCGCCAATCTGCAAGAAGCTCGCTGGACGGTGCGCAATGTGGAGCAGCGCTTTTCGACCATCCTGATGGTGTCGCAGGCCATCTTGAAGCGCCAGCACCACTTCCTGGAGTTTGGCCCTTTGGCCATGAAGCCCCTGGGCTTGCGTGAAATCGCCGAGGAGGTGGGTTTGCACGAATCGACCGTCTGCCGCGTGACCAACAACAAGTTCATGGCGACCCCCGTGGGCGTGTTCGAGTTGAAGTATTTCTTCTCGCGCGCCATGCCCACGGCCAGTGGCGGTGAGTGCTCGGCCACGGCCATCCGTGGGGTCATCAAGGACATGATTGATGCCGAGAATCTGAGCAGCCCTTTGTCAGATGCGGAGATCGCCCGTCAGCTGGCGCGACAAGGGCTGCAGGTGGCACGTCGCACCGTCACCAAGTACCGCCAGTTGCTGAAGGTGCCTCCGGTTGACCGTCGGCGCAAGCACGTGGTGGCCTGAGGTCAGTCAGGGAGGTCGTCCAGGGAGCGTGGCTCCTGGATGGCCTGGCGATTTTGACTGGCACGCAATTGTGCGGACATCTCGTAGGCGGACTTTCGCAGCCGCATGATGGCGCCCAAAGGACGGTGTGCGGCCAAGCCATGCCAAGGGCTGAAGGAATAGGTGTCATCGATCACCGCCGAGCGCGCTTCGCTCCATGCTGTTTGTGGAGGCACTGTGACGCGGGCCACAGGCAGGTAAGCGCTGACGGCTTCGGGCCACTCGGCCAAGGCATCTTCAATGGGCATCAAGTTGATGTCGGTGCACAACTGCAGGCGCACCTCCCACTCCGCGCTGTGGCTTGAAAAGAAGTCAAGCACCGCATCGCGCAGGCCGTTGGGCTTGTCGTGAAGATCCAGGTGGGCGTTCTTCAACAACAGCATGCCCGGTGAGACCGGAACCACTGACAACTTTGCCATGTAAGGCCCCAGCAGCATGGGCACCTGCGAATAAAACGTCTCGCCGAGGATGTGGGTTTCGGGGTGGCCGCCGATGCTTTTCAAGGTGGTGCTTTCACCGCCCACGCTTTCAATGACCTTTTCAGCCCCACGGGCCACGGCGGAGAACACTTTCTTCAAGCCGGGCGCTTTGTTCGTGGTGCTGGCCAGCAGCTTCAAGCCTTTCAAGAAGCCCTTGCCAGTGGGTGCCGCGAAGCGTGGGCCGTTGACCAGCACGAAGTCCTGCGTGACCTGGCCTTCGGTGCCTGCCAAGCGCTCGCCTTCAACCCCCACCACCTTGATCGCCATGCCCCGTGGGGTGGACACGCGGTCGTGCAGCAAGTCACCGGGGATGGTCGACAAGCGCATCACGATGGGGTAGGCCATGGGTGAGGTGAACAGGCCTTGGGCCAGCACTGGCGGCAAACCCGTGAGCACCCTCAACTCACCGCGCAGCAGGCCATGGCTTTTGGCATGAACGCTGCGCAAGCCATGGCCTTCGGCGGTGGCGGTGGCGGTTTTCTCGGAGATGCCTCGCAAGGTTTCCAACAAGCCCTTCTCGGTGGCGGCTTCGTCATCTTCAAGGTGTTCAAACCGCGCCTCGTAGCGCACAGGGAAGGGCGAAACCAGGGTGGGTTTGAGCATGATGAAAAACTCCTTCAGGGGGTTTTTGGTGGGGGCGGCGATGTGGGCAGGGCCGTGACGCGCCAGATCACATTGCCCACGTCATCGGCCACCAGCAGTGCGCCTTGCTTGTCGATGACCACGCCCACGGGACGGCCCAGGGCATCGCCATCCTTGTTGACGAAGTCGGTCAGCACATCCAGAGGTTGCTCGCCAGTGGGCTTGCCTTTGCTGAAGGGCACGAAGATCACCTTGTAGCCACTGCGGGGCTCGCGGTTCCAGGAGCCATGCTGGCCGATGAACACGCCGTTGGAGAACTGCAGCGGCAAGGTGGTGCCTTGCGAGAAGCTCAGGCCCAAAGAAGCGGTGTGTGGCCCCAGCGCATAGTCGGGCACGATGGCCTTGGCCACCAAGCCAGGGTTGGCAGGCTTGACGCGGTCATCAACATGCTGGCCGTAGTAGCTGTAGGGCCAGCCATAAAACCCACCATCGCGGACCGAGGTCATGTAGTCTGGCACCAGGTCGCTGCCCAGCTCATCGCGTTCATTGACAGTGGTCCACAAGGCACCGCTTTCGGGTTCCCAGCCCAAACCATTGGGGTTGCGCAGGCCGGAGGCAAAGACGCGTCGGCTGCCGGTTTTGAGGTCCACCTCCAGGATGGCGGCGCGCTCCTTTTCAGCGTCCATGCCGTTCTCGGCCACGTTGCTGTTGGAGCCGACGGTCACGTACAGCTTGCTGCCGTCTTTGCTGGCGATCAGGTTCTTGGTCCAGTGGTGGTTGATGGGCCCGCCGGGCAGGTCGACCACCTTGGTGCCGGATCCGGTGATCTGGCTTTGGCCGGGGCTGTAGGCGTACTTCCAGACCGCATCGGTGTTGGCGACGTAAAAAATGTTGCCGATCAGAGCCATGCCAAAAGGCGAATTCAGGCCCTGCAGGAAAACGGTTCTGGTCTCGGCCACGCCATCAGCGTTGGCATCGCGCAGCAGGGTGATGCGGTTGGCGCTGGGCACGCCAGCGCCTGCCTTCTTCATGACCTTCTTCATCACCCAGCCTTTGAGGCCTTTGCCATCTTCCGGCTTGGGGGGGGCGTTGGTTTCTGCCACGAGCACGTCGCCATTGGGCAGCACATACAGCCAACGGGGGTGGTCCAGCTTGTCGGCAAACCGGGCCACGGTGGTTCCGCTGGCGGATGAGGGCTTGCCTCCGGTGGGCCACCCTTTGGCGGGGGCGATGTTCACCGTGGGGATCAATGACTTGTCGGGCTTCGGCAGCTGTGGGTTCAGGCCGGTGCCGGCCGACACTGGCAATTTGGCGTCAGCCCAGGCCACCGCGCTCAAAGAGGTCATCAGCGCGGTCAAAGCCAGGGTGAGGACCGGTCGTGTTTGGAGCATGAAGAGACCTTTTTGACGGATTCAGATGCCTGTGACTGTGGCTCCATGGTGGCTACCGGGCCGTAGGCTGTCGCCTAAGAATTTGTCAGACATGTCCGACGTGGATCTGCACGGCTTTGCCTGCGCCCGCAGCCAAGCCACTGACCAGGCTGCCCCACACCACGTCCATGATCGACAGTTTGAGGGGCCAGTCGCGCAAGGTGGCCAGGTTGGTGATGTCGTAGGTGGCGTAGGCAAAGAATCCGAACAGGGCACCCATCAAGGCGGCTTTTGTCCAGCCTGCATCGTCACCCGTGGGCAGCACGGCAAAAATCACCAAGCCCAAGGGAAAGAGCAGGTAAAACAAGGCGCCGATGGCCAGGTTAGGCTGCGAGGCCATCAGGTGCCCGATGCCTTGCTGGTACCAGGGCTTGGCGATGAAGCCCAGCCAAAGTATGTCCAGCAACAGCATCACCCCTGCGGTGCCGCCATAGATTTGCAAGTAGTTCATCGTGTTCATGCGGGTTGCTTGTTCAAAATGCGCAGGTCCGACTCCCAGTCGCGCAGGCGTTGCGCGGCTTTTTCTTTCTGCTCCGGCGTAGTCTGTTGATGCAGGCTTGACGTCAGCTTGCAGCCCGCCGCGATCCACTGCTGGCGTTGGCTGCGCAAAGGTTCGCGTGGTGGGTCGAAAAACTGCTGGAACAACTCGCGCAGGGCCGCCTGGGCTTGTGCCGGGGTGGCTTTCTGGGCGCTGAGCTTGCGGATCAGTTGAACGAACTCACGCTGGTAGACCTGGCGCTCCTCGTACACATTTTGCGCGTTCAGGTGCAGGGCGGCAATCTCGATTTTCACGTGGTCGCGTTGTGATTCGTTGAGTCGGCCATAAAAAATCTCGGCCACCTTGAACACGAACTTGGCGGCGGCCTTGTGGCGGTCCTGGACGTCGTCCTCCAGGTAGTCATCCCGGAAGTCTTCGTTGGTTTTGGCCTGGTGCTTTTCAAGGTGCCTGACCTGATCGGGGCTGAGCGACAGGACCAGATCGGCCATGGCGGGCACCGCCTGGTCGATGGCCTTGCGGCCCCAGCCCTCCAGTTCCGTGCGGCGTTCGCAGGCCAGGGTCGACGACACCGGCGCCAGCGCCTCCTTCTCCGCGCGCGCCAGGAAAGGCACGTACACCGGCAATTGGGTGCGGCGGTGCCATTGGAACCATTGCCTGATCGCGCCCTTCACCTGCACCGACTGCTCTTCATTGAAGTCAAAGGCGCGGTTCAGCTGCCAGTAAGCCAGGTGATCGGCCTGGTTGTAAGCCAGTCTGACCACGCTGCAGGCGGTCAAGGCGAGCATGATCATCATGAGGAGCGAGACGCTCAGTGAGCGGGTGACACGGGGTGTAATCGACATGGGTCCTTGCGTAATTTTTTTCATGGACGGGCCACCTGGGCCTTGGGCCGGTCGCCTTTGAGTTTCGCCAGGGCCTGCTGACAACCGCCATCGGTCTTGTCGCCCAAGTCGATCAGCGGAATGATGCTGGCCAGGGGGTTGATGAAACCCAAGGCTACCGCGGAAATGACCTTCAAGCCCAGGGGCTTGGCTTCCAGCCGGAACTTGGGATCGGCAAATGTGCCTTGCACCCTCAAGGGTGACCGCAAGGTCAGGGGGCTGAAGTCCTTGGGCTTGGCGGTCATGACCAGATCCAGGCTTTCATCCACCAGTGACAGCGAGCCCGACACCAGGATGGTGGAATCCTTGGTGTCGATCACCCCGACCTCCGGCTTCAAGGCGCCTTGCTGCGCTTTCACGCGGACTGCGGCGCAGTGCATGGGCATCAGATCATCGCCGATCACCACCACACCCAGGGCTTGGGCAACGTCCAGGCCAATGGCCTCCACCACCAGGTGGGAAACGGTGCCATCCTGCACCCAGGCCTGGGCGTCGCCATCCATCGTGGCGAGCATCTGAGAGGCCGAGTTGCCTTGGCCGTGCAGCTTGGCATGGCCTCCCAACTGGCCGGTCACGTAGCGACTTTGTGCGCCTTTGTCCAGCTCTTCCTTCCCTACAAACTGGTTGCGAGGGCTCAGCCACTGCTCCAGGCGGATGCCTTGCCAATGCACATCAGCACTCCAGGTGGGGGGCTTGGGATTGCCATCCAGGCTGACGCGCCCGTTGACTCGCCCATCGGCGGTGCTGGCCAGCAAGTCCGAGATGGTCAGCACGCCTGATTGCAGCTTCAGTTGCCCATCCAGAGGTTCCAGTGGCCGTGCGAACAAGGAGCCCAGCTCCACGCGCTTCAAGCGCACCTTCAGGTCGGCGTTCATCGCGTGCAATGAGGGGATGTCAAACGTTCGCTGCGGCACGACTCTGCCGCCCGGCGGGGGCGGATTCTTGGCACCGGGAGCCTGTGCGCCAAAGGCCGGGGCCAGGTCGCTCAAGACAAAGCGTGAACCTGTCAACTCGCCAGTGAGCAAGGGAACCTTGGGTCGGCGGTCAAAGGTGAATGAGCCCCCCAACTGACTGGTGCCCACATCCAAGTTGGTTTGCTTGAGCGACCACACATCACCCTTCTTGCTCAAACGGCCCTTCAATGAGAACAGCGTGGTCGTGGGCAAGGTCACCCCCACGGCATCACCCACGGCTGCCAGGGATGGGCCTGACAAGGTCAGGGTGCCATCCAGATCAGACAGGGTCAGAACGTCCACCCCTTGGCCATTGAAGCGAAACTTTGACTGCCCGGCACTGGCCTCCACCGTGATGGGCACTGCCATGGCGGAGTCGGGCGAGGCCGCCAATGGCAGCACGCCACTGGACTTGATGCGAAGGTCAAAGGGGCGCTTGAGGTAATGTCCCTTGCCATTGATCAGCAGGCCGCTGCCGCCTTGGGCCTGATCGCCTTCCGTGGTGCTGACCTGGGCATCCAGGTTCAATTTCATCAAGTCGTCCTGCATCTGCAAACGACCCGCTTTGACGACCAGCTTGTCAAAGCGAGGCAGGTCCAAGCCTGGCGAATCGGTCGGCTTTGCCGACTTTGGCGCAAATTGCCAGTTGGCTTGACCTTGAACATCGCGGCTCAAGGTGGCATCCATGCGGTCGAGCTCAAGTGAGGTGATGCGGATGGGTTCACGGGGACCAACGCCCATCAATCCGAAAACGGTCGAGTAGGGCAAGTCAAGCCGAGCATTCACGGCGTTCAAGAGGTCAGGAGCCGAACCGGGTGAGCCAATTGTCAAGGCGTTGGTGCTCAGACGAATGGCACCCAGCAGGTGAAGGGAGAATTGGTCGCCCAACACGATGCGCCTCTGCAGCTTCTGACTGAGGGTGCGCTCCAGGGGGCCTCTCAGGAAGGGCCAGCCTTGGTATTCGCACACGGCCACGGTGGCGATGGCCGTGGTCAGGATTCCCAACACCAGCAGCGTCCCTGTCTTGCCATGTTTGTTCATCATGCATCGCAACGGCAATCGGCATGCCTGAGATGAAGGCACGCGCTTTGCTGAATACAGGCATCTGCAACTCTGGAGAAACAAAATGGGAAAGTATTTTTTAGGTTGGTTGTTGGGTGTTCCCACGATCGTGCTGGTCATCCTTTATTTCCTCTTCAACTGATCAGGCGATGAGGACCTCATGAGAAACCCACCATTCATCGATGCTGCAATGGACTCGTCCCTCGCGGCCTTCGGCATGCTGCAGGCCGACTCGATGGCAGCAGAACCACCATCGCCTGTGTTGGCATCGCGCCGAGTGGCGGTGCTGGCGAGCGATGGTTTGAATGAGGTCCAGCTTGATGCAGTGCGCCGTGTTTTGGAAAGCGGCGGGGCCCAGGTCAATGTGGTGTCCAACCGCGCTGGGCCCCTTTGGGGTGAGTCAGGTCGGCAGGTGCCGGTTGATCACCATTGGCTCGACATGCCCTCGGTGATGTTCGATGCGGTGTATGTCCCTGGCGGGATAGGCAGCATCGCCATCTTGCAAGAAGACCCGGACGCGCGTCACTTCATGCGAGAAGCGTACGAGCAGGGCAAGTCGGTCGCCGCCACCGGACACGGGGTTGAGTTGCTGAGGGAAGTTGGTGTTCCGGTGCCATCCCGCGCTGATGAACACACCGGCAATGGCATCGTGACCGACCTACACGGACTGGCTTTGGAACATGTGGCCGAGCAGTTCATCGCCGCCATCGTGAAGGACAGGCATTGGCGGCGCGGTGGTGAGGATCGGAATGCCGCCACTTCGTGGTCGGCACTGCCCTTCAATCACGGCAGTGAGGGGTCCGGGCCCATCTGACTTCCAGTGCGGGGCAAAGCCCCGCCTTCATGTTCCCAGGTCTGCACCGCTTCGGGCTTGGCTCTGGAGCGCAAGGCCGCTTGGCGTCTTTTCTGGCCCTGCTGGCGCAGTGACCAAACAGTCCCGGTGAACAACGCGGCCAGGGCAAGGTGGTAAAGATTGCGGTTCATGCTGATCTCCTGTGGTGCTGGGTGAACATCAAACGGCTTGGATGGTGTTGTTGGAAGTGACCAGCATCAATGAACTGGCCAAGCCATGGGAGATGGGGTCACTGCTCACCGTGATGCCACGCACGAAGTACTCGGTGAATACCGTGGTCGCGTCCGTCAGCAGGCGAATGCTCTGCAAAAGTTTGTGGGCCAGCAGGGGCTTGAAACTGTGGCTGTCGATTTCATCGTCATGGGCCCGAGTGGCCAGACAAGCATCGTTGTCTGTCACCTGACGACACACCATGGCCAACGCATCGCACTGCATGGCATCTTGTTGAGCCGAGGCCAAGTTGCGCATGGCTTGTGCGATGTTGTTCAGGGCCATCGCCGCTGATGTCAAGGTGCCATGCAGGCTGACCAGCTGATCTGTGTCGCGCTCGATCGGAAGCGTGTTCAAGGTGCCGGTGAAAGGCAGGCGCAAGGTGAGGGTCAAGGCTTTGGCCACTTGCTCGCGCACGGGCCGCGACGTGCCTTGATGCATGACCAGTTGATGTTCGCGGGGCAGGGCGGCCAGGATGGACTGGTGGGCCAGCATCAGTTGGTCCACATGGTGGACGAGTTCTTGGCTCGTCTTCGGATGCTTCGAGGCGGCCGTCAATTCCAACTCAGTGTTCAAGCAAACCAAGGCGGGCAAAAGATTGTGGGCCACGCCCACACTGGCCGCCACCTGCAAGGCCGTGTAGGGGTCCGAGATGACGTTCGAGGTGGCCAAGTCGATGGCCTCGGCCATGCCCGGACTGACCTGTGCCAGGTCGCGGCTGGCCTTGACGCAAGCACGTTTGACCATCGCCATGGCCGCTGTCAACTCCGACGGCATGCCTTCCTTCGATTTGGCGAACTGTGCCACGGGCCACATATTCCCGCCGCCATGGTGGCTTTGCCAAGTTCCCTCGGCGGCGTGCGTGGCGGGTTGTTCTGTCGTTGCGGGCATGACGAGGTCTCCATCGGCAAGGGGCAAATGCCCAATGCACTCCCGTGTGAGCAATCTAAGGGCCTGAAGCTACATCGGTTACTTCTTGAAGCATCCGCGTGAGATCGCCACGGGCTTGCACGCTTTTCCGTAATCTTTTCCGACTTGAGAGGATGGCGACGCCTTTGGAAGGCAAAAACACGGGATGGTGGGTGGCATAACGCTTGCTGTCCCCAAGTGAACTCAACCTCGCCGAGGAATCGACGTGTCAGCTGTCCACCACTCCCGCCCCCAGGTCCTGTACGTGGAAGATCATCCTGTCAACGTGCAGTTGATGCAGGCCCTGTTTGCGCAATTGCCCTCCCTGGAGTTGACCGTGGCCATCACTGGTGAGGAAGGCTACCAAGCCGCCATCAAACGACCACCAGCCTTGTTGTTGCTGGACCTCAACCTGCCGGATTGCCATGGCACCGAATTGCTGAAGCGTCTGCGCGGACAAGCGGTTTTGTCCTCCGTGCCTGCCATCGCGGTGACGGCGGCCGATGTTCAAAATTTAAACGAATCCACGTTCCTGGAAGTTTGGCAAAAACCGTTGGACATTCCGTCCATCCTCAAAAGGCTCGACCAATTGTTGCTGGATCGGTCGTCCACTTTTTTTGCCGAAGCGCCTTGGGGCATGAAGGTAAAAACCATGACAGCCATGCCTGCTTTCACCCGCTGATTTTTTCAATGGAGCTCACGATGAAGTCATCTTCTGACCAACGCCATGCCTTGCGTGATGAATTCGAGTCCACCAAAGCGACGAGGGACGCGTCCAAATCGCGCAAGGGTTGGTATGCCACACGCAAAGCCCAACTCCTGGCCGAGGCAGCCTTTGCCGAAATTGAAGACATGGTGGTCCCGTTCTACCGGCGGCGGTCGGCAGCAACACCGGAGCAGCAGACGCTCAATCAGCGTTGAGCCGCGCTCCGGCCCTTGCTTGCTCAATGGCCCAGATCACCCCAGGATGAGGAGTCAGGGGGCAAGTCGGCATCCATGCTGGCGGGCACGGTGGAGTACTCCTTGAGGCGGTTGTACAAGGTCTTCAGGCTGACACCGAGGGTGGCTGCCGTTTTCTCCTTGTGTCGCCCCAGGTACTCCAGGGTGGCCAGCGTCACCTGACGCTCGATTTCAGCCAAGGTGGTGCCCACGCGGATCGACAGCATTGGTGCGCCCGTCAGCACGGGCAAAGGCGTGTCGGTGGTGGGCAGGCACTCATCAATGATGACGCTGCCACGGGCCATGACGTAGGCACGGTGAACAATGTTGCGCAACTCGCGAACATTGCCAGGCCAGCCATAGTCTGACAACCGGCTCAGGGCTTGCGGTTCAAAGGTCTTGACCTGGCCTTCGCGGCGCGAAATCTCTTCCAGAAAGTGTTCGGCGATCAAAGGCACGTCTTCGGACCGCTCGCGCAAGGCGGGCAGGTGGATCGGGAAAACATTCAAGCGGTACAGCAAGTCTTCCCTCAGCTTGCCATCTTTCACGGCTTGCATGGGTGAGCGGTTGGTGGCCGCGATGATGCGCACGTCGGTCTCCTGAACCTGGGTGGAGCCCACGCGCATGAACGTGCCGGTTTCCAGAACGCGCAGCAGCTTGACCTGAAGCTCCAATGGCATCTCGGTGATTTCGTCCAGGAACAGCGTGCCGCCACTCGCGCGTTCAAAGAAGCCCTGATGCTGCCGATCAGCGCCGGTGAAGCTGCCTTTCTCGTGACCGAAGATTTCGCTTTCGATCAGGTGGGGCGAGATGGCGCCGCAGTTGACGCCCAGGAAGGGCCTGCCGCGCCGACGGCTCAGGTCGTGAACCGTGCTGGCCACGACTTCCTTGCCGCTGCCGCTTTCGCCGGTGATGAACACCGTCACCGCCGTGCCGGACACTCGCAGGATCTGCTCGTACACATGGCGCATGACGGCCGAGCGGCCCCACAGCAAGCCAAAGTGGCCTTCTTCTTCCAGGCCCGTTTGCAGATCGGCCGCCTCAGCTTTCAGGGCCGAAGGTTTGGTCACGCGCGACAAGATGCCGTGCAACTGCTTCATGTTGACGGGCTTGACCAGGTAGTCCACGGCCCCCAGGCGCAACGCCTGGATGGAGGTCTCTAGGCTGGCGTGTCCGGTGATCAAAACGACTTCGGTGTTGGCCAGGTTCTTGCCGTCGTCAAACAACTGCATGCCGCTGCCATCGGGCAGCATCAGGTCAAGCAGAACAATGTCGGGTTCCTGCAGCGCGAGTTGCTTGCGTGCATCCCGCAGCGAGCCAGCTGTCGCGACGGTGAAACCTTCCATCGCGATCAATGTGGCCATCATCTCAGCCGAGTCGGCTTCGTCATCCACCACCAATGCGTGAGGCATTCCAAGATCCTTGAATGTGTAAAAACCAGTTCAAAAACAATTATGAGCGATCACCCGCTGTGTGTCCGTAACTTCCCTGAGATTTCGAAGTGTGCAGGGGCAAATCGGCGAGCCCAAACGCACCCAGGCGCCCGAGGGTCAGCCTTGGGCGCCGATTGTGGCCAAAAAAGGAGGTCTGCTCAAACGCAGCGTTGGTCACCCGAGGTGCACTTGTTCATGCTCTCCCATGTGGGAAGGCGGTTTGCCGGTGATGGCCGCTTTGGCCATCTTGAGCAACTGAACCATCTTGCTGCTCTTGACATCCCAGTATTCAGCCTGGTGGATGTCCACGGCCAGCAAAGCCAAGTCGGGGTCATCAACGCCCCCCGGAAACCAAGCCTGTGACATGGTCGACCACAGCGCTTGTTTCTTCGCCGGGTCATTGACCAGGCGCGCCCGCCCGCTGATCGACACGTAGCGGTCGTCCTCGGGTGAGGCGTAGGCCACGTTCACCTTGTGTCGGGCCAGCACATCACGCACGGTGTCACTGCGTGCCGAGATAAAGAACCAAAGGACTGAGTCTTCGTCCTCTTGCCGGTTTTGTGTGGTGAGTGGGTGCGAACACAGATCACCCGATTCGGTTTGCGTGGTCAGCATGCCAAAGCGGATGTCGCGGATGAGTTTCCAGAGCGATTGTTCTGGGGTGTTCTGTGAGGTCATGGCGTGGGTCCAATTTCAAGTGGTTCGACGTGACGTCAAGCAACGCCATCGGCGTGGGCATCACCGGGGGTTCATGCACCGGAATCTTGATCTCGTCAGGGGGCGGGTCTTCGACCTCCGGGGGCGGTAGATCCGGGCCCTGTGGTGGTGACGGTGCTTGCGGTGGGGCCGGGGTGGTGTGGGGCGGTACCGGGGACGGCGCGGGCGCAGGGCCCAGGCGCATCCGGAGAGCAGGGTGGTCGTTCATGGGCGGTGAAGGCAGACGGTGCCGTAAAAATGACGCGCTAACAGGGAGTGACGAGTGCACCGTCACTCCCCCGAGAGGTCAGGCCTTGTCGATGGCGTCCTTGACCCTTTCCTTGGCATCGCCATAGCCACCCTTGACCTTGCCGGTCAGTTGATCGGCCTTGCCTTCGGCTTTCAGTCGATCATTGTCGGTCGCCTTGCCCACGGCTTCCTTGATCTTGCCCTTGACTTCTTCGGCTCGGCCGGACACTTGGTCTTTGTTCATGGTCAAACTCCTGATGATGGGTCGGACGAGTTCACCGTGATCTCGCCTCACGACCTTTCAGGCAAATGGCAGGCCCAAAACTGAAAAATCCGCCCGGTCACGAGTTGGGCACACCGTTTGCTATATAAATCCGAACTCGATTTGAGTTTGTTTTCACATGGGGGAATACACATGGGCCTTAAATTTTTAGCCGTCGCCATTGCCAGCGTTCTGGCATTCAATGCGCACGCCAATACCACCGATTGGGGCAACCACGGCACGCTTGAGCTGGGTAGCAATTTGTCCGAACCTGGCGACATCAATGACATCTTCTCTTTTGTGCTGGGCGAAGGTTCCAGTGTGGTGAGTTCTGCGGTGGCCCTGGGCTCGCCCGGCTTGCTGAACATCGAAAACGGCATGGTCAAGCTGTACAAGGAAACCGGTATTGAAGATGCCTTCCTGGGCAGCTATGCCTTCGACGGCACGACCGGCAGCACCTTCCACACGTTTGACCTCAGTGCGCCTGGCGCTTACTACTACAACGTGGTGGGTCAGGCCACGGGCGGGTTTGGCGGTTTTTATTCGCTGAGCTCGGCCACCACCGCGGTTCCGGAACCCACCACCCTGGCACTGATGCTGGCGGGCCTGGTGGCCACGGGCAGCATGTACCGTCGCCGTCGTCAATCCTGAGTCGCCCACACGCGACTCAATCCCACTCGACGGTGGGAAAGGCGCTCTTCGGAGCGCTTTTTTTTCAGGTCGTCACCCCTGCAGCGGCTTTGTCCAGGGCAGCTTCCAGCGTTTGAAGCACCATCTGCGAGTCGATGGGCTTGCCCACATGCTCGTCGAAGCCTGCGGCCAGTGCCCGTTGTCGGTCTTCCTTGCGCGAGAAAGCCGTCAGTGCCAAAGCCACCAGGCGAGGCCGGTGCAGGCGAGCTTCCATTTCACGAACGCGGTGGATGAAGGCATAGCCGTCTTCATCCGGCATCGCGATGTCCGAGATCAAGGCATGGGGTTGTTCTTCGGCGGGGGCGCGGGCCAGGTGTTCGTAAGCACCTGCCGCGCGGTCAAAACTGAGCAGTTCGATTTTGGCGTCTCGCAGCAGCAGCTCGAGGATCTCGCGGCCATCGGGGTCATCCTCCACCACGACCACGCGCTTGCCCGCCAGTGCGCTCAGGGGCAACTGGTGCTGCGAAGCGGGGGGGGCGGCGAGGCTGGGTTGGTCTGGCAACTCGATGGTGAAGGTGGCGCCCAAACCGACACCCTCGCTGCTGACGTGGATGTGGCCGCCATGCAATTCAATCACCTGTTGGGCCAGTGACAGGCCCAGACCCAGGCCGCTTTGCCGACGGGTGCTGGAGCTATCGGCTTGCTGGAATCGGTTGAACAGAAATGGCAATTGGGTGGGGGCCAGGCCAATGCCGCTGTCCTTCACCTCAATGGCCAAGGCTTGGGGCTTGCGCAACGTGCGCACATGGACGATGCCATCTTCTGGCGAAAATTTGATGGCGTTGGACAAGAGGTTGGTCACGGCCTGCCGCAAACGGTTCACATCGGCCGAGACGGCGTCAATGCTGTCGTCGTGGCTCACGTCCAGGGTGATCCGCTTGACGGCGGCCCGGTCATGCATGGACGCTGCCGCGTCATCAATCAGCGAGGCCAGGTTGGCACGTCCCCACTGCAGTTCAAAGGTCCCTGAAAGAATGCGTTGGCTGTCCAGCAGATCGTCCACCAGGCGGGCTTGCGCCTGCGTGTTACGGTCGATGGCGTCGAGTGCTTTTTCCTGCAGCGCATTGAGCGGCCCGGCGCGACGCAGCACGTGGGCCCAGCCGCGCAATGCGTTCAAGGGTGAGCGAAGTTCATGGGTGACCACCGCCAAGAACTCATCCTTGGACAAGGCCAGCGCCTCGGCCTCCCCGCGGGCCATTTGCTCGCGTTGCAGCATTTGCTCCCGCTGAATCTCGGCCTGCTTGCGCTCGGTGATGTCCTCGGCGATGCCGCCCACGCGCACAGCTTTGTCCTGAGCATCGCGCACGTAGAAGCGCCGATCGCGGATCCAGCGGCTTTGCCCTCGGGCGTCCACAATTCTGTATTCGCGCACGGAGTTCTCGGACGCAGCGGTGTCCGAGAAGAAGGGGGTGGGCAAGAGGTGGGCGTCTTGGCTCACCACGGCTTGATTCCATCGCGTCGGATCTTTCAGGAGCGCGTCGCTGCCGATGCCCCAAAAATGCTCGAAGCGGGAATTGATGTAGACCAACTGCTGGGTGTTCAGGTCGGCCAGCCAGAATACGTCGTCGCTGCTTTCAGTGAAGCGCTGGAATGGCATTTCACGCATCACAAGCTCAAAGGCTTGTGCGGGGGTCGAAGAAACCGGTGGGCTTGTCATGACGGACCGCGCGGGCAGTGCTCCTCTTTTGGTATGTTGGCAGAACGCTGGTTTCAATCCACGCGCACCATGTGTGCGGCAGCGCTTACACGGTTCAGAAAATCTTGCCGATTCCTGGCCTGAGGCCCCGGCTTTTCATCGGTCTTTCCAATCTGATGCACAAGGCATGCCATTTGCCAGTTTTCGTGGGTCTTTTCAACTCAGGAGATTTCGATGAATGACAGAACGCAAACCTTGCTTCAAGACGGCGACGCCTTCACATCTGGCGCTGCGGTGGACCGCGTGGCCCAACGAGCCCATGAGGCCATTGACACGGTGGTGGCCAAGGTCAAGCCAGCGGTTGAAGGCGTTCATTCTGCCGCCAGCCAAGCAGCTGAGGCCCTGCATGCCAAGGCCGATGCCTTGGGGGCATGGGAGGGTGAGTGGCTGGACAGTGCCCGCACCCACATTCGTGAACAGCCTTTGACCGCGATTGCCGTTGGTTTGCTCGCCGGGGTTTTGTTGAGCCGACTGGCCCGCTGAAGTGCCTTGAAGGCGCATGGCTGGGCAGTGCGTGAGCTTGCCCAGCAGTCTTCATGGTGAGTAGGTCTCAGCGCTGATCAGTCTTGGTGTCAGACGGCTTGCGGGTGGCTTGTCCGCCTTGCTGTGACTGATTCTTGCTGGGTGAGTCCATTTGACCAGAGCCTGGTTGATGACGCTGGCTGTGGTCTTGCTCTTGCTGGCGATTGGTTTGTGGTTGCCGATCGCCGCCTTGCTGCTGAGCGGGCGAGTTCTTTTGACCTGGTTGGTTTTGCTGAGTCATGAAAGTGCTCCTTCGTTTGAGAAACGTGCGGCTTGCACATCCTCATGCCAGCAATGGCCATGCCCGAACTCAGACCTTGTTCATCAACGCCTCCAACGCCCGAGGATCCACCGGCTTGACCAGGTGGGCGTCAAAGCCGGCTTCCAGAGCCTGTGCCACGTCCTTGGGTTGACCATAGCCTGAGAGGGCCACCAACTGGCCTTTGTAGCCAGCCTGGCGAATGAGTCGGGCAGCCTCATAGCCGTTCAGCTTGGGCAGGCCGATGTCGATCAAGGCGATGTCAGGTTGGGTGTCGATCACCAGCTGGGCGCCGGCCTGGCCATCTTCGGCGGTGAACACGCTGTGGCCAGCCAGGGACAACAGAACCTGCAGGGCTTCGCGGACATCCTCGTTGTCCTCCACCACCACCACATGCCGATTCGGCATTGACGTGTCCTGGGGGCCGGGCAGGGCAGTGCTTTCAGGCGCTACCAGTGGCAGCCGAACGATGAAGGTGCTGCCTTGCTGATGCCCCTCACTGCGCGCGGCGACATTGCCGCCATGCAACTCGGTCAGGCGGCGGACCAGGGTCAGGCCAATGCCCAGCCCACCTTGCCGACGGTCCAGTGATCGGTCACCTTGCACGAACAGGTCAAACACCCGCGACAGCAGCGGCTCAGTCATGCCCACACCGCTGTCGGAGACCTCCAGCACACCCATGTCGCCTTCCTTGCGCACGGTGGCCTTGACGTGCCCACCATCGGGGGTGTACTTCAGCGCGTTGGTCAGCAGGTTGTAGATGATCTGCTCGATGCGTGTACCGTCGGCCTGCACCCAGACCTCTTCCAGCTCGATCTGAAGCGTGTGGGATTTCAGCATGCCGGACACCTCCAGTGTGGTCACCAGGCGTTGGGTGGCCTGGGCCAGGTCCAGGGGGTGGCGGGTCAGCATGATCTTGCCGGTGATCACTCGGGCCACGTCCAGCAGGTCGTCCATCAGCCTGGCCAGGTGCCGGGTCTGGCGGGAGATGATCTGGCGGGCACTCAAGGCGGCGGGGTTTTCCGAACCCAGACGATTCAGTACTTCGGAGGCGGCGGCAATGGCGCCCAGGGGGTTGCGCAATTCGTGGCCCAGCATGGCCAGGAACTCGTCCTTGGCGCGGTTGGCATTTTCGGCTTCCACGCGCGCTGCCTGCTCTCGGGCCACAAAATCGGCCCGGGCCAGTTCCACCGACTTTTGCTGCGTGGCATCGACCATCACGCCGATCATGTGCAAGGGTTGGCCGGATTCGTCGTACTTCAGCACCACGCGGCCCGACAGCCAGCGCACCGACCGATCCGGCAGGCTGGTGCGGAACTCGAACACGGCCTGCTCCTGCTTTTGGCGCGTGGCCGTTTGCAGGGTGTCCTGAACCTGTTGGCGGTCGCTCTCGTCAATGAGCTTGATCCAGGCGTCCCAGGTGCCGTCGAACTCCGCGAGTTTGATGCCGAAGAGCGGGGCCATGCCTGAGGTCCAGGTGGTGCGGTCGGGCACGAACTCGTAGTCGAAAAAGCCCACGTGACCGGCGGCCTGTGCCAGTTCCACCATGTGCTGGCTTTCGCGCAGGCGGCGTTCGGCCGTGATCAGGGCTTCTTCGGCGTGCTTGCGCTCAGTGATGTCGGTGTAGGCGCCGATCGCCCCACGAGGGCGGCCGGCGTGGTCGTACAAGGGCGCGGCGTGGGCGATCAAGCGCAGCGCGCGGCCGTCCTGGTGCACCACGTCCAGCTCGACGTCGCTGGTTTTGGCGCCCGTCAAGGCGGCGTGCTTCAGGGGTTGCTCATCGGGCAGCAGTTCTTGCCCCTCCTTGAGCACCACGTGCGGTGGCAGGTGGCCGTCTTCCAGCTCATTGAACATGGCGGCCAGCGCGGGATTGCGCAAAACGCTGTGGCAATCCTTGTCCTGCGCGATGGCCAGGCCGATGGGACTGTTCTGAAACAGGGTTTCAAACTCGTCGGCCTTGGCCTGCAACCGTTCGCGGGCCAACTCGCGCTGCATTTCCAGCACGCGCAGTGCGCTTTGCAGCAAGGCCAGTTCTCGCACCTCGCTGGGGTGCTGCACGGCCTGCGGTCCGCCCACAGCCAACTGCTGCAAGGGCTTCGTGACGCGCCTGGCCACCAGCATGGCCAGTGCCAAGCCCGCCGCCAGAGACAGCATACCGGCACCCAGCGCCGTGGCAATCGACCGGGCATGGTTGCGGTCGATGGGGGCTGCGGGTACGCCCACGCCAATGCCCCAGTTGGCCAGAGGGATGCGTTTCCAGGCCACGTACACGTCGGTGCTCTTGTCGCTCGCGACCTGAGCGCGCTGAATGCCCGCGATCTGATCGCCCATTACCTGTTGAGCGCCCAGTGGCAAAGGTTGGCCGACAAAGCGCTGTGGATCCAGGCTGCGCGCGATGATCTGAAAACGCGAGTCAAAAATCGACACGAAGCCCCCGGGCGCGATGGTCACTCCGTTCATGAGCTTTTGCCAGTTCGCCGGCGTGATCCAGGCCCCCAGCGCGTACTTGACCTTGCCTTGCACAAACACGGGCACCAGAACCCCGGTGGTGCGCTGTCCGTTGGGGCCTTCCATCAGGCTGGTCACCTCGGGCCCCCCGGTGCGGATCAGGCGTTCCAAGGCCGATCGGTCGCTGATTTTTTCAAGGGGTTTACCCGGGGGTTGACGGGTGTTGAAGATCACATCGCCGTTGAGTTCGAGCAGGTAGGCGCTGCTCCAGGTGCTGCGCATCTTGGGCAGGGCGGTGAGCGTGGCAAAAAATCCGGCCACATCGTCGCGCTGCAACGAGTCGGAATACGAGAGGATGGCCAGCGCGTCAATCGACGACACCATCTCGCGCTCGACCGTGAGCGCGAAGGTGGACGCGGTGCGCAGCAAACTGTCTTCCAGTGCTTGGTTGCCAGCCAGAGTTTCCTGAACGACCAGGTAACAGGCCAGCCCGGACATGGGCACCGTCGCCACGATGATGACGGCGGTGAGGTAGCCACGCAGCGAAGCCAGCGGCCAATGGAAGAGGTCGTGTAGCTTGCTCAGACGAGACCGCAGATTCTGCAAGAAATGGGGCATAGGGTTTGCATCAGCCAACAACCCCACCATGTTGACACAGGCCGATCAAGCCTGTTCCTGGAAGGCCCGGCCGGTTGTAGACTGCCAAGCATTCCCTGGTGGTCGGCGTATCGGAGACAAGGCTTGAGTGGTTCAGCTGAAAAAAAATCCTGGCGTTGGCATGGTGTGGTGCTGGCGGGGGTGGTGGTGGGCATGGGCACGCGGGCCTTGCTGCAACCCTGGCTGGCCGATGCCGTTCCTTTTGTCCTGGCGTTCACCGCGCTGATTGCGGTGCAGGCCGTGGCCGGGCGGGCTGCGGCGATCTGGACGGTGTTGGGCTGCGTGGTTTGGGCACTGATCCCGAGCCTGCATCCTCACCCCAGCAAGCTCCACGTCGCCATCTTTTTCATCTCGGCCTTGGCCGTGGTCTTTTTCTTGGAGCGCTTCATCGGCGTGAGCCGACCTGACGCTGCGGACGACGACACTGCGACGCCGTCTGAAGGCTCCCTGTGGTGGCTGCGCGTGTGGATCGCCATGTCGCTGGTCCTGCCGGTGGTGTTTTTCTGCAGCATCGCGTGGTACACGCGGGGCCAAACCCTGCAGGAAGGGCACGCCCGGGTTGACCAAGCGGCCGCCATCGTGCGGGAGCACGCCTCGCGCGTCATCGAAACCAATGGCGTCATCGTCAATTTCATCCTGGACGAGCTGGGCGCTCAATCGGCGGCGGACATCCGCGCTCGGGAAGAAGTTCTACATCGTCGGCTGGTGCAGGCGGTTTCCGAAGTGGAGCAGATTCGGTCGATCTGGATATGGGGCGAGGACGGCCGTGCCCTGGCGTCCAATCGCCTGTTCCCGGTGCCTGCGGATTTGAACGTCCGAGACCAGGACTACCTGACCGTTTGCAAGCAGCGTTCGGACGCGTGGTTTGTCTCCAGTCTGGCCATCGGTGGGACGACAGGCAGCGAATTTTTCAACGTCAGTCGCTGCAGGCGCAGTGAAGACGGCGGCTTTCTGGGCGTGGTGGCCGTCGCCTTGCTGCCGCAATACTTCACTGATTTCTACCGAAAGATGGCCGAGACCGAACCTGGTCTGAACGTGCGATTGATGCGTGACGATGGCACCGTCCTGGCCCGTTACCCCGCAGCTGATGCAGGGGGGCGTCAGGCGACCTTGGACGCGGACATCTTCAAGCTGGTCAAGGACAACGCCACATCGGCGCTCTCCGCCGAAATCGCCGAGCAAACCAATGACGCAGGGCCGCTGGTGTCACTCAGGCGGCTGGCTCCCTACTCGGTGTACGTTGCTGCCTCCATTGACCGTGCGGCTTTGATGGCCCAGTGGCAAAGCCGCCTGGTGGTTTTGGCGGCGGCCACTTTCCCTGCAGGGCTGGCACTGGCTTATGTGGCCTCGGTCGCACTGAGGCGCGCCTCCAGAGAGTTGAATGCCGTGCGGCGCTTGCAGGAAGAGTCCGAGCAAAGGCGGCGAGCCGAAGAAGCACTTCGCCATTCCCAGAAGCTGGAGGCGCTGGGACAGCTCACCGGCGGGGTGGCGCACGACTTCAACAACCTGCTGATGGTGGTCAACACCAACGCCTACCTGATGGGGCAGTTGTACCCCGCCGTCAAGGATAGCAAGCCGCTGGGGGCCATCAACCGGGCGGTGACGGCAGGCACCAAGCTGACGCGGCAACTGCTGGCCTTTTCGCGCCGTCAGGCCCTCAGGCCGGAAGCGGTCCTGCTGCAAGACAGCCTGCCCGCGCTTTCCGATTTGTTCAGAACCACCTTGGGCGGCTCTGTGCAGTTGAGCATTGAGCTGGCCGCCGACACGCATCAGTTGCACGTGGACCCGGCCGAGTTGGAGTTGGCCTTGTTGAACCTGGTCATCAATGCGCGAGATGCCATGCCCAGCGGTGGTCAACTGGTCATCAGCTCCCGCAATCTGGAGCGTGCCGAACTGGTGGCCGAAGGGTCGACGTTGAGTGGCACCGCCGTTGAGCTGGTGGTGGCCGACACCGGCGCGGGCATTCCGGAGGCCATCCGAGGCCGCATTTTCGAGCCCTTCTTTTCAACCAAGGCGCCCGGCGAGGGCACGGGATTGGGCCTCAGTCAGGTCTACGGGTTTTGCGTGCAGGCCAAAGGCGAGGTGGTGGTCAAATCGATCTACGGTGAAGGCACCAGCGTGGTGATGCGTTTGCCGGTGGACCCTGCGACGCCGGTTGAAGCGGTGCCCGAAGACGTGTTGCTTTCGGTGCCACCCTTGGTGGCCAGGGTGCTGCTGGTCGAGGACAACCCCGAAGTGGCCGAGGCCACGTGTGAACTGATCCGTGCGCTGGGCTGCCAGGTCACCCACCTGGGCAGTGCCGATGCTGCGCAGCCTTGGCTGTTGAGCCATCACCACAGTGTTGACTTGGTCATCAGCGATGTCATCATGCCGGGGCAGGCCAGTGGCATTGACCTGGCGGCGATGATTCGGCGTGAATACCCCAGCCTGGCGGTGCTGCTGGTGACGGGTTACACGAAAGAGTTGTGCCGAGCCATCGAAGAGGGCATTGCCGTGCTGCCCAAGCCGTTCGGCGTGGAGACGCTGCAGCAAGCCATGCAAGGTGCTTTGAACAAGGCCAGCCGCGCGGTCACCCACCATGAATAGTCAGCTCGACCACATTGACGCCATTTTGTTGTTCGTGGTGGTGCCCGCCATCGTGCTGGCCTCGCTGCTTGAGGCCTGGGTGTTGTCCCGCCGGGCCCGCTACGACTGGCGTGCCTCGGGCATCTCCTTCCTGGACCTGGTGCTGCGCATCACCATCAACCTCACGGTGCCCCTGGCCTTGTCCACCCCCGTCACGCAGTGGGCGCAGGAGCACCGCCTGACCCACCTGCAACTGGATGGCTGGCAGACGGTGATGCTGCTGTTCCTGGGCCAGGAGTTTTGCTACTACTGGTTTCACCGAGCAGCTCACCGTGTGCGCTGGTTCTGGTGCAACCATTCGGTGCACCACTCGCCCAACGAGCTGAACCTGACGGCCGCCGTGCGCATCGGCCTGTTTGGCAAGCTCACTGGCACGTTCATCTTCTTTTCGCCTTTGGTGTGGCTGGGCTTCGAGCCCAGACTGGTCGCGCAAACCTTGACCTTGAACCTGCTGTACCAATTCTGGATTCACGCCACCTGGATCCCAAAATTGGGCTGGATGGAAGGCGTGTTCAACACGCCCTCGGCACACCGCGTTCACCACGCCAGCAATCCGCAATACCTGGACGCCAACTATGGTGGCGTGCTGATCATCTTTGACCGCCTGTTTGGCACTTACGTGGCCGAGCGCGATGACATTCCCATTCGCTATGGCCTGGTCAAACCACAGCTCAGCTACAACCCCTTGCGGGTCGAGTTTGACGCGTGGATCGATTTGGGGCGGGACATGCTCAAGGCCCCCACCCTCAAGGCAGCCTTGCTGCATGTGGTGATGCCGCCGGCCTGGCAGCCGCCGGGTCGCCCCGTCGCGCTTAAGCCAACTTCGATCGACCCGGTGCGCGACTGACCTCACCCCGGGGTGCTTTGTCCATCACCTGTTGGGGTGCCCTGCCAGTGTGCGGTTGACAGCAACAATCTGCTTCTTTCCAGAGGCAACCGCTGAGACCGCTTGATGATCAACGACACCCTTCCACATCACGCTTCCAGCCTTCCATGAGCCTGTGGACGATGGCCATGGCTGCCTGGGTGGTGGGCTTGGCATTGCAACTGCAGCAATCCCGATTGACCGCCTTGGCCTGGGCTCAGAGTGCTTGCGCTTTGGCCGTGCTGATGGTGTTGATGAGCGTCTGGCTGATGCGCAGCAAGCCAAAGCTTCGTGCCGCGTGGCCCTTGGTGTGGCTGGCATGTGCTTGCTTGGCTTGGGGCAGCACAACTTGGCGTGCCCACGCGCTGACGCAGCAAACCCTCCCACCTTCATGGCAAGACCAAGATCTGTTGCTCCAAGGGCAGGTGGTGGGGTTGCCCACGCTGCGGGCTGGCAGCCTGGGATTCGATGTGGCGGTTCAAAGCCTCACGCTTCAAGGCAAAGCCCTGGAGCAGGGTATGCCAGAGCGTGTGATGCTGTATTGGCGGTTCGACGCTGCCATGCCTCAGGTGCAGGCGGGCCAGGTCTGGCGTTGGACCGTTCGTTTGCAGTCGCCCGTTGCCACTGGCAACCCCGGCGGCTTTGACGTTGCCCTGTGGCTGCTGGACAAGGGCGTGCGGGCAAGTGGTTCGGTCCGCCACAAAAAAGGCCCTCCACCGCAGTTGCTGCAATCGCCCGGCCATTGGTGGTCAGCCGGTGCGGTGGACCGGCTCAGGCAGGCTATCCGCCAGTCTATCCAGCGCCAAGTGCCTGATGCGCGACTGTCCGGTGTGCTGGCCGGACTGACCATCGGCGACCAATCGGCCATTGTGGTCGCGGACAATAAAGTCGTTTCCAGGCATCCCTGGGAACGACCACTGTTTCGCAAAGTAGCCTGACAAATAGTCGCTTCCGTTGCGCTAACTTCCGGTGCGCGGGCAGGGCATTAAAGCTGTTTCCAATCGCCCTCTGCGCCCAACTCTGCTTGTTTAGCTGCTGCTGCCGCTTTCCAATTCGCTGGAAAGCGGGGGGAGCAGCAACAGCTTGCGCAGATTGCAGGAATTTCGGCCCTGGATACTCCGCGCCCGGGGCGAGATAATTGAACCTGTCGCGTTGGCAGTTGACTGTCGCGTACGTCGAGTCCGCACTCTGTGCATTTGATGAGCCGTCTCTTCTCCTATGCGTCCAGATGCGGCAGGAAAACACGATAAAACTTCTCGCAGGCCTGCTGAGGTGAGTAGCTTTGTCCGGCTGGCATGAAGCCGTCCATGTCGGCCAAGAATTTTCTCGACGTCATGCGCCGGTCGAGCTCGCGCTGGACATCTGCAGCCTTAAATGCGCTGCCTTCTTGGCCCATGTAGAAGCGAAAGGCGGCCCCAACTCGCGCAGGGTTCACGCGCGCAAGGGCTGCCGGGTGGTTCGTTACTTCCCAAGACCACCAGAGGTCGAACAGGTCGCGCCCATGCTCTCGCTGTAGCAGGGCGCGCAATTTGGTCCCGAGCATCTCGTCGAGGTCATACGAGACTACGGACACAGGCCGAACGCCGCCTTCGCCGTCGGGTACTTGCACGTCAATTGGGACGAGTGGAAAGAAGCTGTGATTTTCGTTGATGTTCGTCTCCACCTTGAGATGGGCGAATGCCGCCTCACTGCTCCGCGGGTCATAGGTGTAGGTGGTGCGGAGGATTTTCGATTTCGCAACGAGATTTCGTACAGCAAGCTGAAGGTCAGCAAGCACCGACTCAGAGGGGATGCCGAGAATAGGCCGGAGTACCCGATGAAGCGCCTTCTTGATGTCACCAGCTGGGCGAGTTCCAACCAGAACGAGGTCAATGTCTTCCGAATATCGGCTCGCAGGAGCCAGGTGTCCTTTGTGAAGGACGGTGCCGCCTCGCATCGCGACGTGGCTCTTCAAGAATTTATCCTCAAAAATGGCCGCAACGGCCTTGCTCAGGAGGTAGTCCTGCTCGACCATCAAGTCACTTGTCCAAGGGGCATGCGCTCGCCAAGCTGAAAGTTCACGTGCGCTAATCAAGCAATCTCCTCAAATATGTTCAGCCGCCGGGCGTCGTATTGGATGTTCCAGCGTTCGTCCCGGACGAGGCTGCGCTCATCCATGGACACTTGCAGCTCCAACCGGTACGGTATTGTCCGATGGGACTTGAGCCAGTCAGCCACGCGTTGCGCGGGCTTCTTCATGCCCAAACGTTCGAGGATGAACCCCAGCCGCTGTGCAACGGGCACTTGGCCCATGGCGGTCAGTGACTGAGTCAGTCCGGCGAGTTCAATCTTCGGGGAAAGGTCCCGTGCAATTCGGATGACGCTTTCGATGCCACCAATGTCGGGCTGGTGCCGTATCAAGTCCAATAGAGTGGCTTCTCGGGTGCTCACTCGCCACGGTGCTACGCCGGACGTGACTTGTATCGTCGGTGTTTTGGCAATTGCACGTTTGCTGAAGAACTCGACTTTCAACCGACCCGGCGTGAGCGCCAATCGCGGCTTGCCCACCATCACCTGGGTATCTTGAAGGGCGTAGTGCGCTGAGCCCCAATGCCTCGCGGCTGAGAGCAGGGCGACGTAGTAGTGGGGCTCGATTCGCGTCAAGCAGTCGTCCAGCCACCATGTCGCAGGAGGAGCCCCATAGTGTGCTTGCTCAGCCGGTACGATGAGCCAGCCTGCGGGCCGTTTCGTCGCCAGCACCACGAGTCCTTGCTTCACTAGGCGATGGAGCGCCTTCTTGACGGCGGGACTGTTGACGTCGCGTCGGACGAGCTGTGCGAAGTCGCGTGTTTCGAAAAAATATCGCGCGCCGGATTGGATAGCTCGAAGCGCAGCCTCCGCATTGAGCGGGTCACCTTGCCCCATTGCAGGTGGTTGTGCTGGGGCCAATGATGGGGCAGGTAGTTGCATAAAAGTTCTCGAATAATACCCTGTTATGTCCTTATAGCGAAACGTTTCTAAGGCCAGCCAACGCGACCTACGAGGTCATCAGGCCCGAAGACTCGCTTGAGTGTTTGAGTGTTTGAGTGCTTGGCGTGGTCGTTGGGTCGTTTCGCCGGTACCGGAGCTATGCGGGCCTGCACCACTCAACAGCAGGCGAGCGCCGGCCATCGCCCTCAATTGACCCCTTTGGTGGGTGGCCTCGCATGCCCGGGCTGGGTAACTGAATCGACTTCACCCCGAGTGCGCGAGGCCAAGCTGGGGGAGTTTGGAAATTGAGACTGAGTAGCTCAGGAAGCATCAAGTGTTGGTCGTCTGCATTGAACCAAGGCCTCCTTGATACGTTCCCACCGCCCGTCTTTCTGTAAAGACACAAAGAAGACCCGAGTCGCCAAGGCATCCGCTGCGTCCGAGCCCAGCTGACGCCAAGCCGTCTTTCGTGCGAATTTTTCAATAATTTGTTCAAGGCGATATTTAATGCGCGGACTTCGAATCCTGTTCTTGGATTCGATGATTGGCTTGCAGGCCGCCCACTCGGATTCAGACAGTTTGGGACGAGTCTTAAAGGCGACAAGGTCGGTGTCGCCTTTCGACTGTCGCGCGGCCTGCAATTTTCGGTGAGCGCCATCCACGGGAAGGCGAAACACGATTTCCTTGCCTAGTCCTTGGCCGGTGGACGACTCTGAGGGAAATACAGATGACACCCTAATGCTGGTGATGAGTGACTCATTTTCTATGTCAACGAAGCGGAAGGTGGCAAGCATCGTTCCTGAGGGAAGCTTCAAATCAAAGCGGCCACGCAATGCATTAAAAAATATGCTGGCTTCGGCTCTCCGCGCGCAGGGATAGTAGGTTGTCCATGTCAAAAGTGCTTTGATGAATGCATGCCGATAGTCAAATATTCTTTGACCTTTGGCTGCTGTGAGTCGCCCAGCGCCTTGTTTGTCGATGGTTACTGAGCCCGCTACTTGTATGCCTGCTGGGGTAAGCATCCATCTTGATGCGCGCTTGTCCACGCCAAACAAGCCTGATATCAGCACTTGCGAAGGAATGTAATACCGCTTACCACCTAGCGTTAGTTGGAAGAATGTTTGGGTCCGTTGCGCGTCTTGTGGAATGCGCAAGCGGTCTAGCGTTGCAGCATCAGTGCAGGGCTCAAATTCTGAGAAGCTAGCTGTCTGGGGGCCTGTCCATTTTTGCTTGGAAGTGTCTGACGCGATGGAGAGTGAGGCCTCCTCAGGAAAAACGATACTCACGGTACCGCTAGCCTCGTCTCGTTCGACCAGCTTGATGCCTTCAAAAGTGTCCCTTAACCCAACTATCCAACCCATATTCAGCTCCTCGAAAATTGCCTGCTGAGCGTAAAGAGATTGGTTTTATTCCGCGAGGTGAGATTTAAGACAAAGGGCAGCGAGGTACAGGCAGAGGCACTTCATAAAAGATATTTTTTAAATGCCGACGATGAGTCGATGAAATATGAAGCGTGTTTGATTACGCCAAATTTCTTAGCAATCGGTACACTCTGTTAGAGTATTGCCGTTAGGAATATTTAAAGAGCGGGTGCTACATCCATTGACACCATGGCCAGACCAAAAACCAAAACCTCCACAACGACGCTCAAGATGACTCCTGAAGTACGGGAGCTCTGGGAGTTGTGCGCAGCTGCCGAAACGCGCTCGCTGACCAACATGTTCGAGGTGATGGTGCAGGCGTATGCCCAGAAGCTACACATCGAGCCGAAGAGAGTGCCGCGTGCGTCTGCGCCGGCCGAGCCCAAAACGACCAAAAACTAATAACTGCATCCATGCCTCAACGCGACTACTCGCATCTTTCTGCCCCTGAACTTGTCGAGCTTTTGAAGCAGCGCGATGCCCATGCCCATTTCGGCTTGGTTTGGGAGCGAGACGCAATCGAAAAAGACAGGCACCTTAACGACGAATTCGTCGGGCTGGAACTGGTCTCCGACCTCTCTCACGGGGATGGGCCATACAAGAACTTAGTCATTGAAGGCGACAACTTCGATGTGCTCCGGCATCTGCTCATGACACATGCAGGTCGCGTCAACGTCGTCTACATCGACCCGCCGTACAACACCGGCAGCACTGCATCCAACCGCCAGGGTTGGGTCTATAACGATAAGTTCTTCGACCCGAATTCAAGGTATCGGCACTCCACTTGGCTGGAGTTCATGTACCCCCGTTTGCAACTGGCATGCGACCTCTTGGCTGACGACGGTGTCTTCATGGTGTCCATCGACGACACCGAGCTGTACAACCTCAAACTACTGCTAGACCGCGTTTTCGGCCCGAAGAACTTTGTTGGCAATATCATTTGGAACAATGTCACTGATAACAATCCCACGCGGATTGCTGTCGAGCACGAGTACGTGCTGGTGTACACGAAGAAGAAGGCCGCCAACGCACCCGTGTGGAAATCTTCGGAATTTGGAGCAAAGACGCTTCTCATCGAAATCGGGCGTCAGCTGACCGAGAAGCACAGTGACCCCGTCGAACTTCAGTCGGCCTACACAGAGTGGTACCGAGAAAACAAGTCGTTTTTGGGGCCCCTTTCCGACTACAAGTTCATCGACCACAAGGGCGTGTATGCCGGTAGCCGCAGTGTGCACAACCCTGGCAAAGAGGGCTATAGATATGACGTGCCACACGACGTGACCGGCCGCCCCTGTAAGCAACCGCTGATGGGTTACCGGTTTCCATGGGACACGATGAAGTCCTTAATCGACAACGACCAGCTTCTTTATGGCGCCGACGAAAATAAGATTGTTGAACTCAAAGTCTACGCCAAGGACTACCTGTCGAAGCTCCCGAGCGTCATCGAGTTGGACGGCCGAAAAGGGCCAAACGAGTTAAAAGCTATTTTTGGGGATGTTCTTCCGTTCAACAACCCGAAACCAACTGAGTTGCTTACCCAGCTTCTTACCTTCGTGGCCAAACCGGGCGACATCATTCTTGACTTCTTCGCAGGGAGCGGGACCACTGCGCACGCTGTGGCAAAGCTCAATGCCGAAGATGGGGGCAATCGCACGTTCATTGCCGTCTCCAGTACGGAGGCCAGAATTGACGGGACCGAGGAAGAGCGGCAAAAGAACATCTGTCGCGACGTCTGCGCACAGCGTCTGCGCCGTGTGCTTCCTGTGGAAAACGGCGGGACATTCGCGTACCTTCGTGCTCGACCAATCCTGCGCCATCGGCTCGAGCGCGAGTTGACTAACCAGGTCGTTTGGAATGCGGTGTCGTTGGCGCATCAGCTTCCGATTTCCACTTTGAACGGCACGATGGGTTGGATTACGACCGCGGAGGGTGTGGCAATTGCCTATCCAACGGGCACAAAGGCGAGCGATGTCGCCAAGTTCACTGCGGCCGCCGGCGAACACAAGGGCCCGGTGATTTGCTACGCATGGGCCGCCCCACGATTTGCTGCGGCAGTGCCCCGTGCACAAGTTTTTTCGCTGCCGGACACATTGCTCGGCAATTTTCGCAAATCAGTCGCTCTACTGGAGGACGCCGGGCCTGAGCAGGTGGTCGGTGGAGGAGAAGAAGAATGACAACGATTCTGAAGAAATTTCAGTGCCAGATGCGCGATGCGCTGGTCACTCGATTCAAACACCTCAAGGCACAGTACGACGCACTCTCTGGGCTGCCTGACCGCGCCGAAACGCTGACGCAGATTCGACTGAACCAGGGGGCCGTCATGCTCCAGGCCCCGACGGGGGTCGGCAAGACCCTCATCGCCGTGGACACCGTGCAGTCCTTCTCCACCAATGAAAAGGTGGTCTGGTTCTGGTTCGTGCCTTTCGTAGGACTGGTCGGCCAGGCTCAGCGCACCTTCCAGGCTGAGGCACCGGCGGTCAAGTTGCTGTCCCTCGAGTCGGACCGGTTCACCGAATCGTTGCGTCCTGGCGGCGTTTACGCCCTTTCCTGGCAGTCTGTCGCATCCACCCTGGCGCGCCGCGTCCTGCGCGAAACTCGGGATGACGGTCTTTCTGTGGACGACCTGATTTTGCAGGCCAGGGAACTCGGGTACCGCATCGGATGCGTAGTCGATGAAGCCCACCATGGGTTGCACAAGGCGCAAGAGGCCTCGACGTTTTTCTCGACCATCTTGAAGCCTGATTACGCGTTGCTCATGACGGCGACCCCTCGCGACGAGGACGCCATCAAGTTCAGCCAGAAGACCGGCTACAAACTGGGTAACCCGGATGAATGGGCAACCATCACCCGCGAGCAGGGCGTAGAGGCCGGCCTGCTCAAAGCCGGCGTTAAGACTGTGAAGTTCATTGCGCGGTCCGGCAACGAGTCCAAGATGTTGGACTTCGAGAGAATCGCCCTGGCGCAGGCCGCATCCATGCACCGCCGAATCAAGCTGGAGCTTGAACAGCTGGGGGTCGGCGTCGCCCCGCTCCTCTTGGTGCAGGTTCCTAACGGCGGCGAGTCTGTCGACGATGTGGAGCGGGTTCTCGTCAGCGAACTGGGATTCCCTGCTGGTTCGGTGCGCAAGCACACATCAGACGAGCCGGATAACAACCTAGCCGCAGTCGCCAACGACCCGTCTGCAGAGGTGCTGATTTTCAAGATGGCAATCGCGATGGGTTTCGACGCACCGCGGGCCTTCACGCTTGCCGCGCTACGTGGCGTTCGGGACCGGGAATTCGGCACCCAAGTAGTTGGTCGCATCATGCGCGTTCACCGGCTTTTGCAGGGACGCGAGGATGTTCCTGAACTGCTGAAGAACGGGTATGTGTTTTTGGCGAACCAAGAGGACCAAGAAGGCCTCCGTGGCGCTGCAGGGCTGATTAACGCCATGCGCGCTCAAGAGCCCCAGCTGGGCCAGCAAACCATCCTGACCTTAGAGGTCGGCGCAGATTCTTCGGATGTGACGTTGGTCAATTCGCAAGGGGAATCCGAGACTGTTCTTGCCGCAACGAGTGACGGGGAGGCAAGCCTGGCCACTGTGACCCCTCCCCAGCAGAGGGGGTCGACGGGCCTGAGCAACGTTAGCGCCGAAGTCTTGGAAACCGCAAGGAACCTTGTTGCTCAACTGCAAGGGCGCGGCCAACTCGATTTGCTGAACATCAGCGGTGGCGTTTCGGCAGGAGCGGCCGCGTCGGGGTCCGCACCGCCGGCAACCCCGCCTGCCGCGTCCGCAACGCTGGCTGATGTCATCGCTGCTACCGCTGTCGCGAAGAAGCGATATCTGCGCAAAGCCGATGCGCCCCTGACTTTGAAAACTGAGTTGCTTCCGAGCATGCCGGACAATTTCGAAGAGCAGGTCGTCGGACTCGTGGACTTCACCCGTGTTTTGGGGGACAGGGACCGAACCGGCACGCAACTCACACAACGGACGGAGGACCTCTTTACGGAAGAGGAGTCGATGTTGGACGAGAGCATTCTCGCGCAGCTTTCGCCCTCTGTGATTGCGGAGCGAGCTAAACAGGTGGCGCTCCCCTTCCGCGATGTCGATGAGCGTGACTTCCTCAATCGTTTGGAGGACCGGTTCCGGGATGCATTGGTGCGCCAGGGAATAGCAGTGCCAGCCGATGCTGAAGTTATTCGTCGGCAGCTTGACCTCGTGCTGGTGAGAAACCCCAAGTTGGTGCGCGAGGCGCACAAGCGAGTTCGTGCAAGCCTTGTGGAAGTCCGGGATGTCACGGTACCGGATGCGCTCATTGAGGCTGCCGGCTTGCCGCGCTCCGCGCGCAACATCTACGGGGTGTTCCCGCCCGGCCTGAACAAGGACGAGCGCGAGTTCGCCAACTTGCTGGACACCGATGACGAAGTGATTTGGTGGCACCGAAATCCCTCGGACAAGCCCGGCTCCGTCGCACTGTGGGCTTGGTCCGGCGGTGTAACTGGCTTCTACCCCGATTTTGTGGTGGCCGTGAAAGGCCGCGCCCATGCTGCCGGGCAGGCGCTTGTCGAAGTCAAGGGCGAGTTCCTTCAGGAATGGGAAAAGGCCAAGGCCGGGGCGAAGGGTCAGCACCACGGGCGAGCTTTCATGGTCGGAAAGCGCGGTGACGACGGCAACTTCTACTTTTTCAGGCTGGAGAACCACCAGCTCGAACTGGACGGACTGTACGAGAGCCAACGGCTCAAGCTGAACATTTGAGTCAGTAGTCATGCAGCCCCGCGCCAAAACAATCCAAATTTTTCTTCCGTCCGGGGACCCACAAGGCATCCGGCAGGCGGAAATTACGACCCGCATCGTTCGGCTCATCGAGGTCCCCCGGGCGTTGCTGAAGGACGAACGAATCTTCGCGGCGATGCAGGGGATGCTGGCCAAGATGGTTTGGCAGCAATTCCAGCGTGCTGCGTCGGTTGGACAGGGCTGAGTAAGGGGGCAACATGCGTGAAGGCTATGACGCACAGCAAGTCTGTTTGAACGGTCATCAACAGACCGACCGGTACTATGGCTCGCCAGAGTTCCGAAGAGAGTTCTGTGAGGAATGCGGGGCCAGCACTGTCCACAAGTGTTCAAACTGTTTGGCAGACATCCTCGGTGACTACTCCGTGCCTGGCGTTATTGCCTTTGGCTGCACTACGCCAGTTCCCCCTTTCTGCCGGGGATGCGGAGTTAAGTTCCCGTGGACGGACAGGCTCATTGCAAGCAAGGCAAGCGATGCGGTGAGTGCGATTGACCCAAAGGACGTGCTGGCGCGCCTATGCACGCGCTTTTCGCTGGTTGTCCGGGAGCTGCGGCATCGGCATGACAACCGGCCGACTCTAAACGTAGTTGACGAGTACGACGTGCAAGACCTACTACACTCGGCGCTCCACCTCTTCTTCGACGATGTTCGCGCAGAAGAAGTCGTTCCCAGCTATGCGGGGAAGTCAACTCGTATGGACTTCTTGCTTAAGGACGCCTCCATCTCAGTGGAAGCCAAGATGACCCGGAAAGGCTTGGGAGCGAAAGAAGTTGGCGAGCAGCTGATTCTCGATATCGCTCAATATCAGTCGCACCCCAGCTGCAAATCGCTGTTTTGCCTTGTGTATGACCCCGAGCATCGAGTGAGAAATCCCCGCGGAATAGAAACAGACCTGTCGAAGACACACGGGGAGCTTGAAGTACGTGTATTCGTTGTGTCCTAGCCCTGTGCATAGGCGCAGGTCTATACCTTCGGTGCTTCAATGGAAAATAGGGCCTCAACTCTGGCCGACGACGAACGGAAAAAAATGGGTGTAGGTGAATGGTTTTCAGATTTCTGCGGCAATATTCGTATTGACTTAAAGAAGCGGCAGTCCTTTGGCTACCGGACTGGTCGCATTACCAAAGTCTTGAACGTAGACTTTAGGAGCTTGGATTCCGATACCGCTAATCGCTTCTATGTTGGGTCGATGGGGAGAAGCACAGCAATTCCCTCCGTCAGTGACGTGGACCTGCTTTACGTCCTACCCTATGCAACGTATGAGAAGTACGACGCCTACTCGGGAAACAAGCAATCAGCGTTGCTGAGCGCGGTGCGCGCGGCGGTGCAAAAGACCTATTCGACTTCGGCTATCTTCGGAGACGGGCAGGTTGTAGCCATAGCCTTTGATGACGGCGTTACCTACGAGCTATTACCCGCATTTTTGAACAAAGACGGCAGCTATACGTTTGCTGATTCCAATAATGGAGGCTCCTGGCGGGTGTGCAACCCCAAGAAGGAGATGGACGCGTTCTCTGCGCGCAACAGCTTATGTAAGGGGAACTTAGTAGAGCTAGCGCGGATGGCTCGGGCTTGGCGAGACTACAACAGTGTCCCCATGGGTGGAATGCTGCTCGATACCTTGGCATATCAGTTCATAGAGTCCTGGGCCCACCGCGATAAGTCATACCTCTACTATGACTACATGACCCGGGACTTCTTCAACTTCCTGGCCAACCAAATCTCAAGTCAGCAGCATTGGCTCGCTCCAGGGAGCGGCTCATATGTGTACCGAAAAGGACCATTTGAGTACAAAGCTCGCCAAGCGGAGCTGCGTGCGCTTGAGGCCCTTGAATACCTAAAGGGCGGGTATGAGCGCTCTGCAAAGCAAAAATTTAGGGAAATTTATGGTCCAACTTTCCCAGCCTGAATCGGGGGCCACCCCTTCCGCCACTACGTCCCTGGAAGGTCAGCTTCGGGAGATGTATGGCAGAGCAGCGTATACCCATAAGACCCACGAGAAGATGGCGGACGGCTACATACAGCACTACCGGTTCATCAAGACTGTCGAGATTGGCCTCTCAGCACTTGCCGCCGGCAGTCTGCTGTTTGCGGTCTTCGGCGATTCTCGCGTGGGAACAATTGTGGGCGCTGTCCTTTCTACGGTCCTATTGAGCCTGACGCTGTACTTCAAGGAGGCGTCACTTGGTGAACAAGCCCAGAAGCACGCCGTTGTGGGCTCTCAGCTCTGGGGCGTTCGCGAATCTCTTCTGAGCCTTTTAGTGGATATGCACGATGGCCGAGCGGTGGACGAGGTTCGGAAGGAGCGCGACCGTCTCAACCAACTGCTTGAGGAGATTTACAAGGGAGCTCCGCGCACAAATGCGAAGGCCTACGGGGCCGCTCAGAAGGCGCTTAAAGCCGATGAGGAACTGTTCTTCACAGACGCGGAGCTAAACCGAATGCTTCCTAAGCGGCTTCGGAGCAAGTAACCAGTCGGAGGGGGCTTGCCGGATATGCTGATTCGAGCAGCCGAGGTTAGTCAGGACGGGGCTTGTGTCGCGCCTAGCCCCCGGTATGCCACTCGGCCAAGCTGGAAAACTCCGTCGGCGAGGGGGAGTCCGGCCAGTATGGCGGCTCAAGCCAGGCGCGCTTCTAATTTCATTTTTTGTTCAACGAAGGATTGACCTAAGTCGTTGATTTTGAAGGAAATTGGCCAACAGCTTGATAGCACCCGAGGCCCAGAAAAAAGCCCCCGGGTGTTAGCGCACCGGGGGGCCGAATCAAGAGCCACTTTACTAATTGCAATACCCGAGCAATAAGGACAAACTTTGAAATACACCTACAACTTCGGAAAATCGACGTTGACCATTGACATGGGCGAGTTGATTTACCTCGTGCTGCTAGTCAGCTTGGCATTGAAGTAAGAACATCGCAATGCTTGAGCATTTGCTTGAGCACTTCTCCAGAGCGTCGGCGGGAAACCCCGGCGCTCTTTCTTTTGCCTAAGCTGAACCTGTATAGGCACCGCGGTTCGAGACTGAAATGTCGTGGGTTGCGCTCACTGCACGAGGTGGGCAACTGCATCGGCTACGTCGCCGATGAAGCGCTGCTTGTTTCCCTTGGCCAGCTGTTCCAACGGTGTAAAACGGATTTCATTGCTCGGCTTGAGGGACCCAATTACAAGGGCTTGCCAACGCAACCGAACAGGCAGGCTTGCGATTGACAGGTGGGCCTGCTCAAGCGTGGTCCGGTCATATCTCGGGTCGCACCAAAAGGCGGGGTATCGGTCCCTGCGCATGTAGTCGATGCAGAGGATGCGCCCCTCCCGTTGCATCGGCTTCATCTCCTTCCAATGCAGTCCCAGCCGTGCCGCCATCGTCTTGCTGTCAAGGAGGTGTCCGGCCTGGACCAGGTCCTGTCGGGTTCCTAACTTGAACTCGAAACATTGGCCGCTCTTGCGGGCAAGGGCGAGCTCTTTCAAGTCCGGAATGAACTCCAACATCATCAGGGCCTGCGGGCGATGGGCGTTCGTCGAGGTCTGCAGCTTGGTGACGAGGGTCTGAAGGTCTGGGAATGTGCCCTTCGGATGATGCCGATAGGCCGACCAGCATCCCGCTTCCGATAGAAACGCTTTGGTGGTTATCGGGTGTCCGTCCTTTTCTAGGGCCACGATGGCTTTCTTGGCTGCCGCCACATATTGCCGGTCCAGGCGTTCTTTCGGGCGACTTGGCGGCCCTGGAGGTTTGAACGTCATGTCAGTGGCTTCACAGTCTCGGCCGGCCAGTAGCTGTTCAAGGAGGAGATGCTTGAGTGTGACCGCCGGCAGGACTGAATTCTTTTGGAGCAGCAGCGTGGGCCAATTTTGTCGATTGGTTGAGACCCCCGCGCCAGCAAGCTCTAGGAGGTTCGCACCGAACCTGTCAATGACTGCTTGAGCTACCAGGTCGCTTTGGATGGCCCGCCCGGGCATGACCGCGTTGCAACGTTCAGCAAGACTCCTGTAGAAGGACCCGCAGCGATTTTCAGGGTGACGCAGCCCGCGCTGTGCATACAAATGGGACGCTTTCGCCACCGCTGACCAGACTTCCCCTGGATGTCGGGGGATGCAGGGGAGCCCGGCAGTGTGCTGTGGTAGTTCAAGCTTCCGAGAGGACGACGTCGCAATGGGCGTTCGGGTCTTCCTTAGGACGGTGTTGTGCGTCGTGCAAATAAAGGAGCCAGGGAGCTGGTGAGCCAGGCGCCAGTAGCTTTCACCAAGCTGGCTAAGGTCATCAGCAACGCATTCAGTGCAAAACCTTTTGGTAGCGATGCCGTGAATGGCACTTTGAATGCTCGCACCGAGTGGCAGGGACGAAGCGTCGGTAGCTATCGCTGCATCGACAACTCTTTCATACGATTCCCGCGTACTGAATGCCGTGGCATAGGGAATTATCGAGTGATTGGCAAGCAGCAACGACGGCTCCATGTCGAACAGCTCGGCGTAAAGATTCAATGGAGACACGGTGAATAGAGGCAGAGTCAGCCCTTGCCGATTCATCACCTTGGAAGCCAGGCTCGACAACGAAAGTCCAAAGACCCTGCAGCCCCTGACAACTGCGCTGGATAGCAGTTCGCCTGGATAGGGTCGCGGCATCCGGAGCATTGCGTTTGCTCAGTCAGATTTCTTCATGTGAAGAAGCCAGACCGCCGGACTTGCGAAGCCTTTTTTCGACGTCCGCCTTCTGCCCAGCGGAAAGCGCGTCTGCCAGGTTGACGACCTTCTTACGCTTCGTGCTTGCGCCATCCGGTACCGTAGGCGTTTGCTCAACCGCGGTCGAGCGTGGTCGCTTAGCTCTGGGCGCGGATGGTTGAGCGCCAGTTAGCGAAGGATTTTCGTACTTCTCGACATTGAGCTTCTTCGCCGCTTCTGCGAATCCAGGGCCGGTCCTCAGGTTTGCCGGAGCGATGTCGATGAACTGGACTAGCTCTTCGGCATTTTGCGTCGAAACAGCTTGTAGTGGCCGATGCACTGAGTTGAACTCAGCAGCAAAAGTCTCACGAATAAGCTCTTCCGTTAATCCTTCAAGATTGCTGTTGAGTGCCCGTCTCTGTGCCGATGCGAACAGCTTGACAATGATGTCAGGGTTGCCCTGGGTGAGCTCGAAGAAGAGATTGGACCAAGCGTCGCTGAACTTGACGGGTTCGCGGAGCCACTGGTAGCGCCACAGTTTGCGAACGAGCGCTTCAAACTCATCGGGCTTGCGCACATCTCCGCTTCGTTTGAGGAATCCCCATCGTTCGATACCGTGGCCGCAAGCTCGTCTGCTCTGTGAGAAGCGCCCTGAAATAACGTCGTGAAGTTCATTGGTTCCCACCAGTACCAGAGGCACACCAAGCCTGTTGCTCGTCGTGATGAGTTGTGAAATGAGCGGTGTTTCTATCGATGGCGACAGCCCTGTATCTTCGTGGGGCGACGCCTTTCGACCTCGTGCGGGCTTCTTCGCAACAACTTTCTGATTCTGAGATTCATCGACTATCAGTAGCCCAACGCAATGAAATCGAACTAACCTGATTGCGTCATAGATGCGGTCATTCGCATTCTTGCGGGTGCGGGAGAGATAGATTTCAGCGTATCGCCCGGACGGCACGAGTCTGTCAATTTCTTCGATGATGGCAGTGGCTAAGCTATGTATCGACCTGCCGTCGTGCGGAAGGTCAAAGATGAGGAAAGGAATTTGCGCGGCACCTGATTCTTCGTGATAGTAGACCGGAGCGTAGAGCTGGGATATCAACCTTAACGCCGTTGATTTCCCGGAACCGGAGGCACCAATAAGAGCTGTCGACAGCTCGGCTCCGATGGTGCGAGCTTTCAGACTTTCCAGTGGCTGCTTCTGCTTCTGATTTTCGAAGATTTCCTGTGTTTGCGTGCGGAACTCCTTCGACTCTGGAACGCTCCGGCCGACATAACCTTCCATTAGCAAGTTTATGAGAGCGCGAGCCAATTCTTGGGTTCGTGGCAATGCGACGGCGAAGCGACTGAGGCCACTGATTAGCTGAAGCCGCGTCGTTTTCGGAAATTCTCGTTGCTGTTCGTCGAATCTCGGATTGGTGCGCTCCAAGTACTGAGCCAGCAGTTCATCAGTTTCAAACTGTTCTAGCGCTTCGATGAGCGGATTGTTCTTGTAGGCGTCCACAGCATGGCTCTTGTAAGTTGCTGCGGCGAATCTTTCACTCGAGGTCATCATCATTTCCTTCGAACATCTTGGCGAAGGCCGAAGCCTTCGTTCTGGAGTTAGCCGAGTCATCCTCGTTCGTTGAGGCTGGCAGGGTAGAGGTCTCTTCACAATTGCTGTCTTCGAAGGCCTGATGCTCCACTTGCACTTGACCCGGGGCAGCGGGAATGGCTTGACTTACCGAGCGGTCCTCTCTCGCTGCCTGTTCCCTGAGAATCGGGCTCCGGGTTGGGCTCCGTTTTGCTTTTGAACCCTTAACTGTCAGTCCAGCAGCTTCATCCTGTGCGGCTGTATTGATTCGGAGGTTGAGGTTCGCGGCTTCTGCCTTCACCTTGTTTTCGTTGGTAGCTTTTGCCACGCTGTGCACCTCCGCTCGCGAAAGCCCCTTGTGCCTAGCTGAATAATCAGTCAGGGTCGCCAAGAAGTAGGAGGTGGAATCGTTCGGGTCAACGATGTAGATTGAGTCGACAAGACCGGGGTTGTCGCGTACAGCTACATTGAAGACACCTCGTACTGCAGCTCGGGTGAACCAGTCGCGGTCTTCAGCCTCTTGTGCCCAGTAGAAGCAATGGCCGAAGTCAATTCCGTTTTGCGTGACGGTTGCGGTGGTGGCTTGCAAAAGCTTGAAACGAACCTCATGCTCGTCGAAATGTGCCGATAGGCCCATATGGGTCCGGATGCTTCGAGCAAACACTTCCCGGGGAATGGGAAGAAGACCGTCACGGATGTCCGCGTTGGGGAGTTCGTACGTCATGTGGGCCTTGCGGTTATGGTCAATGACGATTCGGAGAAACTTGCGGCGCAAATCGCTCAGCGTCATCTTCGCTGTTGTTTCATATTTCTTGCCGCGGCGTACCTTGGTATTGCGCGCTGGTTCATAGCCCGCTTTGAGACGTTTCAGCGAGATGTGAGTTAGCTTGAAGGAGCACTCGACCAGCCCTTTGCCAGCCGACCAGAGCGCCCGCGCGTTGGTGACAGTCGCGGCCAAACCATCGGCAATGCGGTCGCTAGCCTGACTGACGAACTCGCCGCGGTCCGCAAAGAATCTGTTTGGCATGAGCCCGTGGGCAGGCCAGTCGGCTTCGTCATACTGAACGCCAGCCCCCTTGCACAGCTCTCGCTTGTCTTGAAATATGGACAAGATGGCTTGGGTTCCACTGGCCCATGACGCCGCATCAAGGGAAATATAGAAGCCAACGATGAGTCTGCTGAATCGGTCTACAACAAGGTACATCGTCGCCTTGCCGATAACGGTCTTGCGGTCCTCTTCCGCGACAATCCAATTGTCGACCTGGGATGCGTCTAGCTCATACACGTCACCCGCACCTTGACAATCCTGGAGAACATGCCCGATGGTCGGCTTGAAATTGTTGTCGTAGTCTGCTTGGCTATGCCTTGCGATATGGCGTTCTGAGTCGGTAAGCTCGGCTTCAACGATGCTCCTTAACTGCCGCATTGTTGGTCGGCTTCCGAGCGGCAGCGCTTGGATTTCGCCCTCTCTGTCCACGTAGCTGAAATGCTTTCGAATCAGTTGGTCGTAGGTCGCTTCGACGGTTACGGTCCTATCGTCCGCGTACTTAGAACGTACAAGCCGCGAGGCCACGGTTCTTTGCCCATCGTTCCAGATGAATGGCACATATTCCGAATGAATCGGTCGACGCCCTCGAGGCTTCTGGTCATGTCCACCTCTTCCGCATTCATGCAGCTGGGGAGTCAAAGCGTCGGGAGTGCTACCTCCTTGCCACGCGAGTCGAATGAGCTGTCGTATGTGGACCTTGGAAGTCCCATTGGCCGTTGCAATCTCTTTAATCGCAGCGCTTCTGGTCGCTCGGTCGTACAGGCGCCTGTCTTTGAGGTGGTGTTCCACCGTTGCCCATCGCTCGTCGCGAAGTGCCTGTGCCTTTGACGACAACGCCAAGACCGAGCGCCTTGATATTTCGGCCGTTGCCTTCTTCGGCTTGGCTGTGCTTAAGGCTTTCCAGCCCTGCTCCTTGGCGGTAACGCTTAGCTCGAGCAATGCCCATATGCGCGGCTGTGCCGAGCTGTCTTCGGCGTCAATGGTGACCAACTGTTGGGTGTCAGCAAGTACGTCAATGACCCTGAGTTTGCGGCCGTCTTTTGTTGATATTAAAGTTCGAATAGGGAACATGGCGCGCACTCTTATGCAACCAGCCGCAGAGCGAACTGGCCAACGGAAGGTTTCCTTGCTTCTAGGGAGGACACCGGGCGGAGATGTATCAGGGCGCCGGACAGCGACGTGGAGAGGTCGTGCCGCCATAGGAGTATTTGCAGTACTCGGAGGGCTGCTCCTCCGGGGAGTCCGTGACTTCTATCAAACTCTGCGCAGTACTGATTGATAGGACGTCGTGAGCCTTTAGTTTTCAATGACGCGAGCATCCGTTCAGGAAGCTCCTCAAAGAGCCCAACTACGGGTTCAACTTCACCAGGCTTGGCGGCTCCCATTCGAATCCATTCAAGGTTCCGAATGACTTCACGGGAAATGGTTTCATTGGTGACGATGGTGTGTCGCCAGCCTCGTTGCTCGCAATACGCTTTGTGAATCGAGAGCTTTTCTAAAACGCGCGAGTCGATGAGCGCTGAAGCTTCTTTTGCATCGTATGCCTCGCAGAATTCGGTCCGGTCGGGGCCGCGCCGAACGACCACGGCGTCAAGTGTCATGACGAAAGGAATCTGGGTTCCAACATACACGGGATGTTTGATTTTCAGAACTTCAGCAATGGCGAGGGTGTGTTCTCGCTCCATGGCTCGCTGTTCTTGAAAATCGATGAAGGATTCCCCGTACTCCGCTTTTAGGAAGAGAGCGCGCTCGATATTCGAAAATAGATGATGCGTTCGTCCCGTCTTGGTGCTGTGGACGCGATGGGAGTTGCCTTTGGAGCTAAATGACTGAACAGTTTCCCAAGGCTTGTACGTGGAAATGCATCCTTGACCAAACCCTTCGCTCCACTTTTTGCTGATGCTGGCTTCGGTGACTGTGGTTCTTCGGATGCCCATGTCTAGTTCCTATCGCTGCTGTTGGCCGCCTGATTCAGGAGGTGGGCATGCAGGCGGATTCCGATTGACCTGGAATTTGAACGTAGGTTTAGGACCGACGCTGGCCAGTGACCGAGAGCTTCACTGCAGCTTCCACGTCCCTCTGACTCCGGCCTCTCCATCCGGACTTCGTTCCATTTGATTCGTCTGGGGCTCATGACTTCACCTTGAATGTCCTGGTCTGGTTCAGACCGTTTAAGTTGTCGCTCGGCTCAACCCAACTCGAAGCTGGAAAGTGCCGCTACCTATGAAAGTACAGCGCTCGACATTTATTCACTTCGCATAATCATGACTAACTTGGCATAAATGACATAATTATGTCGTAGGCGACATGTTGTTTATCGGCATTTCGCTTGTGGCCGATACTTCGCTGATGCCCCAGACTCACGTCGGTCCGACCAATTCGCGCTCGAAATCTGCAACGGCTTCTGTCAATTGGGAAGCTGAAGCGAAGCTCGTCCTAAAGGCCGAGTTGGCCCGTTCAGGGGTCAGCTATAAAGTCCTCGTGGCCAGATTTGAAGCCATGGGTATAAAAGACAATGAGTTGGCGATTGCCAGTCGAATATCGCGCGGTAAATTTTCGTTCGCGTTCTTTTTACAGTGCATGAGGGCGCTGAACGTCGATGAAGTGCAGGTTAGGCCGCGACCTTCGCCAAGGTGAGTTATGTCTGTTTGCGAAGTTTTCGTAGCGGTCAAAACAGACGGAAGCTCGTGGCATTTCTTCTCTTAGGGTGCTCTGCGGAAACAAACCTGCATAGGGGAAGACAAGGTTACGCAAGCAAGCCTAGTGAAAGTCCCGCGACTGGGTATTCAACCTTCCCAGCAGATACGTCAAATCAAGAAGATGTCCCGCGACCAAGCTGCGCAGCTCGCCTTCGGACTGCCACGTACCGTAAACAGCCAATAGTTTTGAGTTCAAAAGTTCCTTGCGCTGGGCTTCTTTGATGCTTCGCCAGCAGATGACCTGAACCACGCCTGTCTCGTCCTCAAGGCTGACAAAGATAACGCCGTTGGCGGTATCTGGTTGCTGCCTGAGCGTCACAAGCCCGCAGTACCTAACCAACTGCCCATTTCGACAGTCTTGAAGCTCGGCAGCCGTGCGCAAGCGCTGCTTTGCAAGCAAGGGGCGCAATAGTGCCAATGGATGGCGTCGTAACGTAAGGCCAGTGGCGGCGTAGTCAAAGACGATTTCCTCGCCTTCTGGCGCCTCAGGAAGCTCGAGAAAGTCTTCATCGACTGGGGCATCGCGCAGAAGCTCTGGCGTTGAACGTAAAGCTGATGCTTCCCACACTTGTTGCCGCCGATGCCCGCTCAAACTCATGAGCGCGTCAGCCCCAGCAAGCAATTGCATCTCATGCTGTTCAAGGCCAGCACGGCGAGCTAGGTCCTCCGCACTGTCAAACACGCGTTCCTGGCGAGTGGCCACAATTGCAGCTGCGGCGTCCGAACGCAGACCATGAAGCAGGCGCAGGCCGAGCCGAACAGCAGGCTTGTGGTCCATGTCTTCGAGAGTGCAGTCAACATCGCTGTGCATGACGTCCGCTGCTCGAACCTCGACACCGTGCCGCTTGGCGTCCTGGACCAACTGGCTCGGACTGTAGAAGCCAAGCGGCTGGGAGTTCAACATGGCCGTCAAGAACTCGGCGGGGTGATGGCACTTAATCCAACAGCTCGCATAAACCAGCAGGGCAAACGATGCTGCATGCGACTCAGGAAAGCCGTACTCCCCGAATCCCTTAATTTGCTCAAAGATTTGCACGGCGAACGCTTTCTCGTAGCCTCGGTCGGTCATGCCGTTGACGATTTTTTCGTAGTACGGCTCCAACCCGCCTTTGCGTTTCCAAGCTGCCATCGCTCGTCGCAGGCCATCGGCTTCTCCGGCAGTGAAGCCCGCTGCCAGCATCGAAATTTGCATCACTTGCTCCTGGAAGATGGGCACGCCTAGCGTTCTCTCCAGCGCCACCTTCAGTGCTTCGCTTGGGTACACCACCGGCTCCAATCCTTGGCGCCGCTGCAGATACGGGTGGACCATCCCGCCAGTGATGGGCCCGGGTCGGACGAGAGCAACTTCAACCACCAAGTCGTAGAAGCAGCGGGGCTTGAGTCGCGGCAGCATGCTCATCTGCGCACGACTTTCAATCTGGAACACACCCACGGTTTCTGCTTTGCAAATCATGTCGTACGTGGTCTGGTCCTCAGAGGGGATGTCCTGCATTTCAAAAACATGACCTTTGCGCTTGCCGATGAGGTCAAGCGCCTTGCGGATGGCCGTCAACATCCCCAATGCCAAGCAGTCAACCTTGAGCAGTCCTACTGCGTCCAGGTCGTCTTTGTCCCACTGAACGACAGTTCGGTCAGCCATGGAGGCGTTCTCGATTGGAACCATCCGCGACAGCAGCCCCTTTGTAATTACGAAGCCCCCGGGATGTTGAGAGAGGTGCCGTGGGAAGCCCAGCAGCTGGTCAGTCAACACCATGAGTTGCTGCACCTTCAGGTTGTCCAATGACAGTCCAAGCTCCAAAAGCCGCGCTTGTTGTAGCTCACGTCCGTCAAACCACTTGTGAGACTTCGCCAACTGGTCGACGATATCGGGCTCAAATCCCAACGCCTTGCCTACATCGCGAATGGTCGACTTCGGCCTGTAGCTGATGACTACTCCAGTGAGCGCAGCGCGCTCCCTCCCGTATTTGCGATACAGGTACTGAAGAATCTCTTCTCGGCGTTCATGCTCGAAGTCAATATCGATGTCCGGCGGCTCGTTCCGCTCTTTCGAGATGAAACGCTCAAACAGCACGCTCATGCGGGCAGGGTCCACTTCGGTCACCCCTATGCAATAGCAGACGACGCTATTCGCCGCTGACCCTCGGCCTTGGCAAAGAATGTGTTGGCTGCGGGCAAACTGGACGATGTCGGCAACGGTCAAAAAGTAGTGTTCGTACTTGAGGTCGCTTATCAGTTCGAGCTCGTGCTCAATCTGCAGCTGGACCTTGGCCGGCATCCCATCTGGCCATCGGCGGCCGGCACCTTCGTACGTGATGCGCCGTAGATAGCTGGCAGCAGTCTCGCCCGCAGGCACCACTTCGTCCGGGTATTGGTACTTCAGCTCATCAAGCGAAAAGGTACACCGCGCTGCTACATGCAAGGTCTCCGCCAGAAGGTCCGCTGGATAGGTTTGAGCAAGGCGCAGCCTCGTGCGCAGGTGGCGCTCGGCATTAGGCTGCAGGTCCAATCCACATTCGGTCAATGGACGGTTCAATCGGGTGGCCGTCAGGACGTCCTGCAGCGCCTTGCGGGAGCGCACGTGGAAATGCACATCTCCGCAAGCCACCAGCGGAATGGCGGTTAGGTCGCTGGCCTGCCGCAGACGGTACAACCACATTTCATCATCCAAGAGGCTCAAAAGCTCTACGCCAAGCCAGCAGCGTCCCAAGAACTGGTCCAGCAACCATCTGGCGCATTGCTCAACCTGCGCGGGCTCGGACATCCTTTTGGGGGAAGCTATGACCACGCAATCCTGAAGCTCTGCTCCTGTGATGTCATCGACTTCAAGCTGATAGGCGCCTTTCTCGTCCGAGGAGCGCCGCAGCTTCGTGATGAACTCGCAGAGGTTGCCATACCCATTGAGATTGCAAGCTAGGACTGTCAACGAAAACGGGAAGTGGCAGAACACCTCGAACTGACTGCCGACCAACAGCTTGATGCCGTTTTCTTGTGCAGCAACGTGCGCGCGCACCACCCCAGCGACACTGCACTCATCAGTCAAGGCCAATGCTGTGTAGCCCATCTCGGCGGCGCGTACTACAAGCTCGGCCGGCCGACTCGCACCTCGTAAAAATGAGAAGTTTGAGATGCAGCGAAGTTCTGCATAGTCAGGAAGCGTAGTCATGGGTGTGAGTCAGGCGAAAGAGCCGTGGAGAAACCAAGCTGTTTCAGCAGCGTCTCCAGGTAGGCGGGTTTGAAAAATCCAAAGCAGGCCTACCTGCGCATTGACTGCAATCCAGTAGTCGCGGGAAACGTGAAGGGTGGTCAACACACCGCCTTCCTCGACGCGATGCCACCAACCGCCTTCAACGCGGTGTGGGCCAATCAGCAACTGCAATGGCCCTTGATACAGGGGACGATGCACCCGTGTGGCCAGCCGCAGCGGGCTGGGCAGCACGACGGTTGGCTGTGTGATGTCCACGGTCCGGCCAAGTGCCCGAGCTCTGTTGTCGGCTGCAGGTTGCCAGATGCACATCCACTCAGGCCGGTGGTCTTCGGTGATGACAGGACGCAGGACCTTGTCCGGACCCAATCGAGCAGCAACCCGTTCCAGGACCAGCGTCATGCTTTCGCCCGACTGGTTGGCGTCGGGTAGGAGCGACAGGTTTTGGTCTTCAAAGCGGTGCACCTCATCGGCCAGCAGCTGCAGGCCGCTCACCGGTGCGACAAGGTTGACCTTGGCCAAATGCTCAGCTAACAGACGGGTCAAGTGCTCGATGTCTCGCGTCGGCTTGGCGGTGCGAATGGTCAGCCCACCCCCATCGCCGGGAGTCTTGGCAAACATGTCGTCGTGATGCCATTTCAGCGTGAACGCGGTGACACCGCATTGACGTGCCATCAACCACGCGGACATCTGCAGCAGTTGGCGCCGGGCTATGAAGAGCAGCGCTGGCGCTAAATCGACCCTGGACATCAAGTCGACCTTCGAGTCAAACGCTTCCGGCAACTCGACCCAGTTGTGCACCTCCGACCGCAGGCCGTATGCTTGGTCAATGGCTGCCAACAACTTGCCGTCGAACCTGCGACTGAGCCCTCCGCGGGGTAACGCGCGCACTTGGCCGAGCGTCTGACAACCCAGGCGTGCAAGTACAGCATGGTGTTCTGCCACCGACGTCAGCGACTCCAGTGGCAGTGCATCCAGAACATGGTCCAGTGGTTTGCCAAAGCCATTCGAGACCCCTGACCTGGCCAAGGCCACGGCGGCCAATCCCGTAGGTGCCCATGCGAGCTGAGCCACACCCAGGTCAGGGCTTTCTTCCTTGATGCGCTGAACCAGTTTGCGCTTGCCGCCAAACAAACGCACGCTCGCCTCCAGCTCCATCACGACGGCAGGCGCGGCGGACAGAGGCTCGGAGACGGCAACGCGGGGAGTAAATTGCAAGCACCACGTTGACAGCCATCGCAGCGCCTCAATGCGCCGGTGCTCGTCGGACGGCGGGTTGGCCAGGAGCAGTGCGGCCCAAAGCATTTGAAATGGCCTCTCGCTCTTCGCGATTTGCCAGGAGCTCGCTTGGTCTGCGCAGGCGAGGACTGATGAGAGAGTCCATCCCGGCTGGAATGGAGGGCAGTGCCAAGATACCCTCGTGGGCCGGACCTTTGCGCTTGAACACGTGGACCTTCAATTCCCAGTCCAAGCCCAAGTTGAGTTGTACCCTTAGGGGTGCGGCAGATGCCTCGTGCTGTGCCGTTGCAGGCCGGCATAAGAACACAGGCCCTTCTGAAATTTGCGAGCAAATCTGAAGCCGTCGAATCTGTTCTTGACGAGCCTGTGGAAGCCACGCAATCAGGGCACCACAAGCATTGCTCTTGACCAACTGCTCGGTCACCCACAAGCGCTGTGAAGGCGCATCGGCCTGAATCCAAATCAGGTTCCGTTCGTCTAGGCCCATCATTTTTAAGCCGGGCATGTGAGGCTGTTTTGGCGGTCCGATAAGGACCACCGTTTTGCCGGCCTCGGTGACTGACCTGAGAGTAGGCCCTAACAGGCGCAGTTCGCACACCAGAGGTTGTGGCTGAAGAATTTCAGTAATCGAGTGGCAAGGCCAGCCACCTCCAGGCAGCTCACTATCTAGCGCGACCCAACCTGTTTGGAGGACTCGCGTAACGCTGCTGCCCAACTCGTTCCCCCGCCACATCGCCGCAGCTACGTGCGCTGGCAACTCGCCTGCGGCTAGCGCTGGCTTTCTAGTGGAGGGGAGGTGGTCTGAGGGAAAGTCGTCCCAGACTGGAAGGTCGGCAAACATGCTCGGCAACTCAAATAATACTGTATAGATGTACAGTACCATGACCTTTAGAGCTGTGTCGAGATGTCTGACCTGAGACTTCGGGACTTTTCGCGATATGGGCTGGATTTCGAGGAATGCTTAACGTGGAGAGATGCATGCCCATGAATCTGCAGTCGTCGATTTTTTTTGCGGTCTAAACCAGGCCCTTTGTCGCAAATTTCGGTTCTAAGCCAGCTCAGCGCTTGCAGCATCCGTTCGAATCTCTCCGCGCGAAGTTGGCCTAGACAGGGTGTGAGCAGGGTGTGAGTTATGTGGGGACATCGCAAGAGTTGCGTTTGTGGCAAAGTCAACCGCATGTGCAACCAGTTTCGCACCTTGCAACAGCCCCACCTGTTTGAAAGCCACTTTGGCGTGAGCAAGCCGACGGGAGAATGGCGCGACGATGTGTATCCAGACTACGTCGCGCCTATCGTCCGCCGACCACGCGGAGGTCGGCCTGGCGCAAGGGAGTCCGTCTTGGCTAAGTTCGGTCTGGTGCCGGCTGCGTCGAAGACGGGCAAGCGCGAACTCTCAACGATGAACGCACGTGACGACAGGGTTCGAACCGCTAGGTCGTACAAAGGGCCATTTAGAGAACGGCAGTGGTGCATCATTCCCGCCGAGCGGTTCTACGAACCGTTGTATGACCTCGACCAGTGGGCAGCGGGAAGCCGGAGGTCTGAACGTTTCGCCATACAACGATTTGACCAACAGCCAATGGGGATTGCGGGCATATGGGAAATCTGGAAACGCCATCCTGACGATGACGACAGAGTGACGAGCTTCAGCATGCTCACAATAAATGCTGACATTCACCCCTTGCTGCATCGTTTCCACCGGCCGTTTGATAACCAAGGCAAACCGGAGGAAAAGCGCACGGTAGTCTTGCTGGGCGAAGCTGAGTACGACGCATGGCTTGACTGTAGTCCAGGCAACGCGTTCGACTTCTTCCATTCTTTCGCAGCGGAAGAACTGGTTGCTGCCTCCTGCCCCGAACCGCCTAGGACAAAGAAGCCCAAGGTGGAAGAGTCAATTGAGCCGAATGACTCAATTGGCGCAGTCCAGCAGCAACTTGGCCTTGATTTTGGATGAGTCAAGACACCTGAAATGGAATGACTTAGTGGGTGAACGTCTGCGCGCTCATATGGAAGAATGGCCGGTGATAAGTCTAATTTTTCGGATGATTGCCGCTCCTACGAAGTACGTTAATCATCCAGAACGGTGATTAACGTACTACGTCGAGTCACCCGCTTGCCACGCCCGCCAGGCCGGTTTCGACTAATTCATCAGCGACATCGCTGTCGGCTGCCGGATTGAGTTCCGTCTGTGGTCAACGCACTCATTCGCTCTTGCCCTTTGCTCCAACATCATTGGCCGGGACGCGGATGTCAAAATCGGGGTGACATCAACTTTCGACTTGGCCATGACCTCTGTATCCACGCTGCTTGCTCGACAAGCCGAACTCGAAGAGCAAACGCTTGAGCTCGAAAGGGAGCTTGCGGCCGCAAAGAATGAAGAGCGAAATGCCGTGATTGTTCACATCAGAGAAGCTATGAAGACCCATGGGCTAATGCTTGCTGACCTCGGGCCAAAATTTGCCAAGTACGCGAAGGAACCCTCGGTGTTTCCTGGGACTGGACAAAAGGTGGCGCCGAAGTACCGCAACCCTTCCACCGGTGAGACGTGGTCGGGACGTGGCAACAAGCCTCGATGGCTCCAAGCAGAGGTGGATGCCGGAAGCAGCGTCGAGTCATTTTTGATTTGAGGTCACACATTCGCATGGTGTCCTCAGCTACCATAGACTGCGCTCGACAAAGACTGGGGGCATAGAGATGGGCGCAGTAGCGAATGAGCAGTGCGGTCACTGTGGCACGGTGGTGCTCGAGGGGTTTAACGTCTGCCGCGGGTGCGGAGCGCGACGCACGAAGAAATGGGCCTTTCGTTTTCTGCTGGCGTTTGTTGCTTTCTTTTTGGCCTCATGCGCATGCAGTCTGGTTGCATTGCAGTTTCTCGGTCCGGTGAAAGAAAGAACTTGGATTGGACCCGGGTTGGTGCTTTTGCTCTCAGCCATTGCAGCTCTACTTGTCTGCCGTATGGCGCCGACGAAGGTCATCTACGTTCGCCGCCACTAGCGCGTCCTAAAGAATTCAATGACTGAAGACGTCTCTTCCATCCAGCCTGAAGTTCAACGAAGACTGGGGCGCTGCCTGTTGCGACTCCAACAATACGAGCTGTTGTTGAAAGCAATCGTGGCTCATCACGAACTTGAAGGACCGGCTGACAAACTAGAATCGCTGCAAGCAGAGAAAGTCGCAAAGCAAACCAAGCAGACGTTGGGAGGGCTGGTTACGCAGCTGACTGGCTCCTTTCTTTCGGTTCGCAGGCCAGAGCGTCACAACGACGATGTCGCCGGGCCAAATGCAGATGTTGGCTTGGTGGGTTGGATATCTTTTCGGACCAAGATTGAAATGCCTGAGGTTGAGCACGCGCGCTTGGTCAGAGAACTCGGCGAACTCGTTCAAATGAGGAATGAACTTGTCCATCATTTCATCGAACGATTTGACGTGTGGACGTTGGTCGGATGTACGCAGGCACTCGAATACCTACTTTCGTCCTACGAGGTTATTGACCGACACTACGCATCGTTGGCTTCCTGGGCCAAAGCAATGGAGAACGGCCGCGCTCTAACATCTTCATTTCTCAACAGTGAGTCGTTCGAGGCGGTGCTGATGGGAAAACTCTAGCGCCACCAGAAAAATTTCGACAGCTCGATTGCAAGCGAGTAGCTATCAATTCATGAGCGTATCCACTTCGTCGCTTTGCGCTGAAACCTGCGAGACCATTACCGCCATTGGATTCGCCGCGGAAGTTGATGGCGAGCCAGCGGAGTCTTTCTCCGCCCCATTGGGTGATTGCATATCGTTCCCGAATGCCAGTGAGAAGGCCGCGCAACAAGCCGCCAGCTATGTGCAGCTAACCGCTGCGGTATTGGCGATGCGGTATCCGTGGATGTCCTTTAAGGGCCTGTATCGCTTCATCATCGCGTCAGACAGGAATGCCGTCATTGAGGCCAACGCCCATCACCTGGGTCGCCTTTACCCGGACTTGGAGGATTTGAAGTCCCGTTCCGGCGCATTTGCATTCCCGATGAACTGCGGCATCGTTGTCGTGATGCCGGCGCATGTGATGGCATACGCATTTGCTCCTGACAGTGAAGTCGAGCGACAGTACGGACTGACCACAATTTGGCATGAACTGGCCCACGTGGCTGATTTGTCTCTGCACTACCTTGCCGATGGAGGCAAAGGTTTGGTGTTTCAAGCGACATCCACTTTGAACGCGCGACAGATTTGGCATGAGTACTTCGCGGACCGGCACTCCCACTGGCCCGGCTTCTCGGTGAGCTTCGAACTGGAACTTGTTGAGAAGGCCTTGAATGACATTGGCCATTCAAAGTCGCGCTCGAACATCCAGGCACTTGCAGTTCGGCTGGGAAGTGCACATGGACGGTTGACCGCTGAAGGCTCGCAACTCAGCTTAGCTGCGCCGGGGGTTTCCGCCAAGTTGGCATCCTTGGGCATTGCTCAACCCTGGAGAAGTTGTGCCGAGGCGCTGGACGAGGCCCTCGACCAATTGATACGAACGGGCCGACCGCCGAATCTTCAGAGGGTTGAGGCAGCGCTGGGGCGGCTCCAAGCCGTGGTGGCAACCAGTTTGTAATTGCTTGTTAACACCCCCCGATGGGGGGGCAAGGTGAGCTCAGCAGCAGGTATCCTTCGCCCAAAAATCAGTTTCAATGAACTGGAAATCAGGGTGCAAGGTGAGTTATTCCGACGCAGAACAATCCTCAAGGGAAATTCCTGCCATTGATGGCGGGCATGGCACCATTCCCGTCTTGAGTCAGCCTGACATTTTGTTGTCAGCTGCCGGCGATATCGCGTCTCTTACGCCCGCCAACACCGTGATGGCCGTGGGCGGGCATGCCACCGTGACTGCCAATCAAGATGTAAACCTGTTGAGCCAGCGCAATCAGGCCTGGGCCGTCCAGGGCGGCATCTCCTTGTTCACCCGAGGAGAAAGTACGGACGGGCAGCGGGCAGTGCAGGATGTGGGTCTGAAGCTGCATGCCGCAAGCGGCAACGTCAACACGCAGGCTCAAACTGATAAGTTCACTCTCACAGCTGAGAAGAGCATCGACCTGCAGAGCACCAGCGCCAGCATCGTCATCTCTGCTCCTCAGCGCATTGTGCTGAACGGTGCAGGGAGTTTCATCGAAATCAATGGCGCAGACATCACAGTCGGGACGTCGGGCACCGCAAGCTTTAAAGCGGCAATGAAGGTGCTCACAGGCGGAGCCAGCGCATCACCGCAGGGTCCGACGCTCACAAAGCCCGGCAGCTTGTGCAAAATGACTGCATCCAAGGCGGGCGGGGCTGGCGATGCAACGGTGCCTATCCAGTGAGCCGCATGCAGACTCCACTACCCACGACTGCCGCACCATTGCTGCATCGTCTGCTGCACGCACATCCTCTCTTGGTCTTCGACGCCGATGCGCTGGTGGACTACCCGTCGGTCAACCCGCAAGACACCTGGGCGCTTGCCTGTGAGGCGCTGGCGGACGACGCGGACCACTTGCCACGTCTATTGGACTTGTCGGACCTATCGGCTGCCGATGCCGACAAAGTACTTGCCGAGTTAGACCAGTCAGAAAACCTGACTGCGCCTCCTTTGCTGCTGGGCGACATCACCCCTGGTGCCGACCTTGGCAGGTGGGCGTTAACGCAGGTTACTCAAGCACCGGACACCAGCAAGCACTGGCTACGCTGGCACGACGTGAGGGTCTGGGCCAATCTGCTGTGGATTGCTACGCCAGAGCAGTTGGCCTACTTGGTCGGTCCTGCGCGGTCGGTTGGTTGGAGTTGGCAGGGGATGTGGCTCCAAACCGAGTTTCCTACGGGCGAAAAGCAGATGGGCCCTACGAAGTGGAGCCCTGCCCAATGGCAGCAGATTCAAAGCATCGGGGTTATCAATCGGGTGTTCGCACGCCAAGGGCAGCCTTCGGTGAATGACTTGCCGGGCCGGGCGCGCCAATTGGCTGAGGCGGACGCGCAAGCCCACTCGATGACCATTTGGGACATGGCCAGCCGTGTGGATTTTGCGGAACACACCGCGCGCTATGGCCAAGAGTTCTGGCAGGCCGCGCAATTCCATCCGCTCATGACTCGCGTCGCGACACGCGAGGCAACCTATGCTGAAGTGGCCGGCGCGCAAACAGAAGAATTTTGGGCTGAGCTAGACAACCGAGTTGGCCGCGCCAAAGCATAAAAGAAGACCGGAGAGACATTAAATGCAGTGTGAGTTTTGCGACAAAAAGGGCTTGGCCGTGTTGCCTGCCAGGCCTGCGGTGGCGCCTGCCGGAATGCACGCCCCTGCGGTGCCCAAAGACATGATGGCTGGCGCTGCTGACATCGCTATCAATCCCGCCAGCTACACGCTCAGGCATCTGAGGCCCGGCTTCCTGTATACCTACGACGAGGCGAGAGGGAAGCTAGAGGCGTATGCCGTCGTGGAGGGCGGGTACTTTTACAAGCTGGAGCCGAATGAGTCCACGCCGCCTAACCTGAAGTTTTCTTGCGCGCCAGAGAAGTGCGGCACAGTGGCCAGCTGTGTGACCGTGCCTGACGTTAAGAATGCAACGAACGTTTGGTTCGGGTACAGCGACGTGCAATGGACAGAAGCCGTCCGTACCAAACACAAAAATGACGGTGCGTACCGCGCACGCCATATGCAATGCTTGGACGTGAAGACATGGGTGGCCAGCAAAGCCCACCACGGCGCGGTTGACATCAACGAAGTCGACAAGGTGGTGGCCGAGTACGCGCTCAGCGATGCGGCCGGCAAGGCCCTAGCGTCGTCTATTACAAAATTCAAGTCCAAGGCGTCCACGGCCAAAGCACTCAAAGAAAGAGTTCCTCTCATCTCGACGGCTGGCGGCTTGGTCATGGCCGTGGCCGACCCCGCAGCCATTGCCGCCGACCTGGCGCTGTTGATGCAAAACAGCTTCGATGCGTTCAGCAATGCCAAGGTGCGAAAGCGGGAGCTGGCAGTCAGCAACGCCATCACCAACATTGAGCAGGCGGTTCGTGAGTACGCACGCAGCGCTGAAGAGTCCGCGGCAGATAAGGCTGCCAACGACATGCTTGGCCAACCTGACATTGGCATGCTCTTCTCGGGGTACCGGGAAAAGAAGCTGGCGCAAGTCGAAGATGTGCGCACCGTGACGGAAGCTGAAGCCAAACGGGCTGGGGACCACGAGTGGGCTCGCTATCAAACCAAATTCGATTTCAAGGCCGCTGCTGCTTGGCGCAAGGATTTCGACGCGCAGTTGCAGACCTTCGACAAAGCGAACATTGAGCCTTTGGCCCTGGCCCACACGGCTTGGATGAAGTCCACTTTGATGGCGGCCAAGTTCGAGTGCACCCACGACGCATCGGATGAGCGTGTCGGCCTGGTTTACGCCAAAACTTTGCACATGTGTATCGGAAGCACGCAGGACAAAGCGGCTTGCTTTGACTTGTACGTCGACTGGTTTGACGGCGACATCACCAAGAAGGAAAACCTTCTTTTAAGAGCGCTGACCCTCAACCTGGACAAGACGGCCTCCGAAATTTCTAAGGGCTTGGGCGTCTCGCTGGACTGGCGTGGCTATCCCTTTGACGCCTTGATGGGCAGTGTTGGCAAGGCCACGGAACGGGCTGCCATGGGTGAAGCCGATGCGCTTGGGAGGCTCATCGCAGCAGTGCTGGGGCCCATCTCAAAGGTCATAGGAAGAGCGTATGACGGCAAGGTCCGCGCGGGCCTGGTGGCACTGAGCCTCTACACTCAAAAGCCGTTTGTCGCCGTCGAAGTCACGGGGAGCAAAAAGGCATTCCGCGCGATGCTTATCCGGGAGCTCCTCAAAGGCAACGGTCAGGCGACCAACCCGCGCAAGATGGAGCAAGCAGTGGCCAACGAGATGCGACGCTTGGAGCTATCAGGCGAGAAGCTGGAGGGTACCGACAAGAAGCGATTTTTGCTAATGGTGGACCCGGAGCAACTTCGTGGCATGCCCGAAGGCCTGCCAGCTCAGGAAAGAGCCAAATGGGTGGCATCGCGAATTCGCACACCGCAGCAGGTCGAAGAGCTCAACCTGTCGGCCTGGCGCGGGAAGATTGGCGACCCAACGCGCAATGTGCTCAAAGGAAGCATTGGCATTGTCGTGACCATGGTGTGCGCCCTCATTCAGTACAACGTCGCGCAAAAGCTGATGGAAGACGACGGCAAGGCAATGGCCCAAGAGAAGGCCGAAACCCACCAACGTCTGCGAGCCGGCCAGGTCGCGCTCGCTGGCACCATCACTGAGTTGGTGGGGACAGGGCTCGGAAAGGTAGTCGTCGTTATTCCTCGCTTTGGGCCGGGTCTTGCGAAAGCAGCCGAGTGGATTGCATTAGGCGGGCGGGTGCTGGGCCTTTGCAGCGCACTTGTTATGGCCGGATGGGACCTGCTTCAGGCTCGCGAGAATTACCGGAAGGGCCATCCGGGCATTGCACTGGCCTACGTTGGCTCCGCCATTCTTGGAGGGTTGGTAGCGGCAGTTCTGTGGTTCGGCTGGACCGGCATCGGACTCATCCTCATAGGGTTGCTGATGGTCGTGGCCTGCATAATCGAGTACGTGAAGAACAACAAATTGCAGGATTGGCTCGAGCGGTGCCTATGGGGCAGGGGGAGCGAGCGCTACAAGACTTTGGAAGAGGAAATGGCCCAGCTGAAGGCAGCTAACTCTTAACCATCTCGAAGACCTCCGAAATCACCAGATGGAATACTCAGGGCTCACCACAAAGTATCCGGTCAACCGGCCTCTCACGGAGTTGGACCGCGCACGCCAGCTTCGGCAGCACGAGAGACTAGATGTTGCGCTCGTCTACCAGCTCAACGTCATCAAGGTCGACGAGCAAACGCTGGAGCTCGTGGACAAGTACTACGCCTTAAAGGGGGCCATGACATTTGCCATGGCAGCTATTGGATTCTTGTTCGCCTTATTTCTGGCCGATGTGACGATTTTCAGCGCAACGACGCCTGGACGAATGGCCGAGGACTGGCCTGTTCTGTTGGCGTTCTATGCCATGGTAGCGCCTTTGTTTGCGGTGCTGTATTGGGGCTTTCGCAGGGAGGGCTACGCCTTCACCCACTACCCGATATGTTTTGACCGCATCGCGCTGATGGTCCACGTGTTCCGGCTGAACGGCACCGTGCTGTCCGTGCCTTGGGACGAGGTGTTTTTTTGCTTGGACAAGGGCCACATGAATTTCTGGAACGTCCGAGGACACGTATTGGCTTCGGACAAGGTCACTGTGCTTGAAACGTTTTCGCTCAGTGTCACAGCCGGGGACGCGGCCAAAGAGGTCGCTCTGGGTTTTTGGGAGATGGTGCGTGGCTACATGGAGGACGGCCCGGAGCCCGCGATGAATTTGGCTCAAATACTCTTACCCATCGCCGACCAGCGCGAGAGCTTCTCGTTCGGATTTCACCGAATGCATGCGGTGGCAAGTGGAGAGTCGGTGCTTGCCGTGCTGCTTTTCGGCGTCATTTCGGCGTGTTTCGCGCCTTTCCGCTGGTTGGCGATGCGAACTAGCAAGATTCCGCAGTGGCCTGCTGACGTGAGGGCTTCGTTCGGCAAGCTGGGCAAGCCCAGTGCAAAGGCAAGCCACAAAACCAAGAGCGAGTCGCGGCCACGACAGGCCGAGGCCTGAGTTGCGCACCTTGCCTTCGCCGGGCGGTGTTCTGCTCGCCACCGCCAAGTTGTTGCCTGAAAGCACAAGCTGCCACTGAACATGGAGTATTCAGGGCTAACAACCAAGTATCCGGTCAAGCGGTCCCTCACCGGGCAAGACCGTGCGCGCCAGCTTCGCCAAGGAAAGAAGCTCAATGTTGAACTGGCCTACCAGCTCAGTCAGTCAAAGGCGGCAAGAAGGCGTTCCGCTCGATGCTGATTCGAGAGCTGCTCAAGGGTAACGGACAGGGCCTCGACCAGCGCAAAATGGAACGAGCCGTGTCGGCCGAGTTGCGGCGCCTAAAGCTGGCAGGCGAAAAACTTGAGGGGACCGACAAGAAGAAATTCTTGATGATGTTGGACACCGAGCTGGCCGGCGCGGTAGGTGCGGCCCTGCAGTTCTGTGCCCTTCAAAAGCTCATGGAAGACCGTGACAAGGCCATGGCGCATGAGAAGGGCGAAGCGTTACAACGCATGGCGGCCGGCATGATGGCCTTGGGCGGAACCATGGGGGAGCTGTTCGCACTTGGATTGAGCAAGTTGCCGCTGCTGAGCTCCCGGTTTGGCCCCAGCTTGGTGGCAAAGGCTGAATGGCTGGGCTTGGGCGGGCGGGTCGTGGGCTTCATCGGTGCCATGGTCATGGCCGGATGGGACTTCTATCATGCCTACAAAGAAAATCAGAAGGGCAATGCCGGCATGGCCTTCCTTTATGGCACCTCAGCCATTTTTGGAGTCGGGCTCGCGGTGGCCATGTGGCTGGGGTTCACAGGCTTCGGGCTTATCCTTCTGGGCATACTGATAGTGATTGCCGTGGCCATCGAATACTTCAAGAACAACAAGGTGCAGGACTGGCTGGAACGATGCCTGTGGGGCACTGCCAAGAACGCGGAGCGCTACAAGACGCTTGAAGAAGAGATGGCGGAGTTCAAGAAGGCTACCTCCTGATGATTGAAAGTTGTACATGGACTACACCGGCCTGACCACAAAGTATCCCGTCAATCGGCCGCTCACTGACGCGGAGCGCCAGAATCAATTGCGCCAGGCCGTTCACGTCGACAGCGCGCAAGCCTTCCAGCTCAGCGTGGTGCGAGTCGACGAGCAGTGCCTCGAAATTGTGGACAAATACTACGAAGGCCGCGGCGCACTGACAGCTGTGGTGCTGCTGTCAGCCAGCCTTGTACTGGTGTTCTTTGCCGCCATGCTGTCGGTGACGTTGGAGACGCCTGGCAGGCTGGCCAAGGATTGGCTGCTGTATTTCGGGCTGGCCGTGATTGCCTCTCCTTTGTTCGCGGCGTTGAGCTGGGCTCTGAGCCGCGATGCATTCACGTACACCCACTTCCCGATTCGCTTTGACCGCATGGCGCAAATGGTCCACGTGTTCCGCAGGGACGGCACCGTGTTGTCCAAACCCTGGAAAGATGTTTTCTTTTGCTTGGCCCATGGCCAGAGCAATGTGTGGAATGTCCGGGGCCATGTGTTGGCCACCGACGGACTCACGGTCCTGGAAACCTTCGCCTTGAGCGCCACTGGAGGCAACAACGACACGGGCAAGCGCGCGGTCCTGGGCTTTTGGGAAATGGTGCGCTGCTACATGGCGGAAGGTCCTCAGCAGGCCACGAAGCTGGTCACCCAGATGCTGCCCATCGAACACCAGCGCGAAACCCTTTCCTTCGGATTTCACCTCATGCATGCGCAATCAGCAGGGGCACCCAGATTGTTTGTGTTGGTCTACGGATTGCTGTGCCTGGTGTGGGCCCCGGCGCGGTGGCTGGCAATGCGCACAAGTCACATTCCAAGATGGCCGGTAGAGGTGGTCGCGTCCTTTGGCAAAACCTCCGCATCGCCCCCTGGCAGGACGAACTCGAAGGGTGGGCCTGCCGCGGGGCTGGCCAGTGGCTAATTTGCGCTTCCGAAAGGCAATGCCGTTGACTGCTCGTCAAGAGACATATTCTCAGGGCGCCAAGACACCTGTCCGCACGAACGGCCTTTGAAAATGGAATATTCAGGGCTCACCATCAAGTACCCGGTCAACAGGCCCCTCACGGACCTGGACCGCGAACGACAGCTGCATCAAAAGCGCAAGTTGGAGGTGCCGCTGATTTATCAGCTTGGTGTCATTCAAGTGGACGAAGCTGGCTTGGAACTGGTGGACAAGTATTACGCGCTCAAGGGCGCGATGACCACGGTCATGCTGGTGCCCGTCGCCATGGTCTTGTTGTTCCTGGGCGCGGTGACGGGGTTCAGCCTCACCACGCCTGGCCGCATGGTCCAGGACTGGCCCGTGCTGCTGGCGATGTACGGCATGCTCGCACCGGTGCTTTGGGTGATGAACTGGGGCTTTCGCAAGGAATCCTTTGCCTACACGCACTACCCGATTCGCTTGGACCGCATCACGCGCATGGTCCATGTGTTCAGGCTCAACGGCACGGTCTTGTCCGTGCCTTGGGACGACATCTTCTTTTGCACGGACACCGGCCAAGGCGGCGCCTGGAACATCCGTGGCCACGTGCTGGCTGAGGACCGAGTGACGGTGCTGGAGACCTTTGCCTTGAGCCCCACCGCCGGCAAGACCGCCCACCACATCATGCTCAGCTTCTGGGAAATGGTGCGCGGGTACATGGAGGACGGCCCGCAGGCAGCCATCGCGCTGGCCCAGGTGCTGCTGCCCATTGAGAAAGAGCGAGAAAGTTTTGCCTTTGGTTTTCACCGCATGCACGCGGTGGCCAGCGGTGAGTCGACCCCCCTCGTGTTGGTCTGGGGCTTCATCAGCGCCGTGTTCGCGCCAGGGCGTTGGCTGGCCATGCGCACCAGCAAGATTCCGCAGTGGCCTGCGGAGGTGGCAGCCACCTTTGGTAAAGCAGGAACACCCGAGCGCTGCCCACCGGCCGCCGTGGGCAAAAGCGGCGAGCGCTCGCCGCTAAGGACTTGACCGAGGATGAGAGGGCCCAGCTGAGCTGGCCACTTCACGAGCGCATGGAATATTCAGGCCTGACCACCAAATACCCCATCAAACGGCCCTTGACCGAGCTGGACCGCGAGCGCCAACTGCACCAGGGCAAGCCGCTGCAGGCCGAACCCGCCTATCAGCTCAGCGTCATCCGCGCCGACGACGAGTTCCTGGAGCTCACAGACAAGTTCTATGCGTGAAAGGGCATCCTCACCACCTTTGTCGCGGTCGCCAGCGCCATGCTGCTTTGGATGCTGGGCAGCATGGTGTTCATAAGCGCGACGACGCCCGGCCGCTTGGCCCAGGACTGGCCCGTCATGGTGTTCATGTTCCTGCTGGTCTCCCCTGTCGCCGTGCTTCTGTACTGGATGCTGCGCAAGGAGCTGTTCGCCTTCACGCATTACCCAATTCGCTTTGACCGGGTCACCCAGACCGTGCACGTTTTCAGGCTGGATGGCACCGTCCTCTCGGTGCCTTGGAAAGACATCTTCTTTTGCCTGGCCACGGGCCAGATGAACAACTGGAACATCCGCGGCCACGTTCTGGCGGACGACAGGATGACGGTGGTGGAGACCTTCGCGCTAGCACCGGTTGGTGCAGGTGACGTGGGACGGCAAGTGCTGCTGGGCTACTGGGAGTTTGTTCGAAGCTACATGGAAGACGGCACGGCCGGCGTGGCGCGCGCGGTGCAACTCGCCGAAATCCTGGTGCCCATCGCTCATCAGCGCGAACGCGTAATCGACGGGTTTCGGCGCATGCACGCGGAATCCTCCGGTGGGCCCGTCATCTTCATGCCGATTTTGGCCGTCGTTGGACTGGTGTTGCTGCCTGCTAGGTGGGTAGCAATTCGCTCAAGTAAGGTGCCTGAGTGGCCACCTACAGATTGAGTAGACGAAAAGCCTGCAGCGAAAGAAGGTTCGAGCATCAGGCAGATGCGGTTATTTTGAATCCATTAACCATAGGCATCCTCTAAAGCGCCAAGAGAACCGCTTGAGTAACGTTGCAGAAACGGCGTCCCATTTCAATTGTTTCAAGAAGAAGTGGTTTTCAGAAAAAATGCGCCTATTATCAATATAACCAGTTTTCAGCAGACCCTTTTTACAGGTGACTCATGCCCAAAACCGCCCTACCATCCATCCTTAAACAGTTCAATCGGCCCTACGAGGTGGACGAAGAGACCGCTGACTTCCTATTCGCCATGTATCTGCTTCTGCGGAAGGCGCCCAAGTCAATGAGCAACCACGCCAAGAAGCGGACCTTCGAAAACGCTGCCGACAGCGCTCATGCTTGGCGCGTGGTGTGTATCTCGGAAAAGGCGCTGAAGCACATCGCCGAGAACAAGAGCGCCGCAGGGCTTCGAAGAGCCCACGCCATGCCTCGTGAGGAGCGGTTTCAGCAAATCTTCGGCGAAGATGCACGGGAGTGGGGGCGCGGCGAGTTGCTTAGCTTCTTCTTTGAGCACGACACTTGCGCCCTCGTCACTGGCAAGGAGAACAATCAGCACACGACGGAGCAATGGAGCAAGCTGTATCCTGTGGAGGAGGGTATCCTTTGCAAGGGCTCGTTTGCGGTTTACGCGCGGAAGACGATTGACGTTCCCTGGGCCGAGAAGCTGTGGGAGAAGGTCCAGTCCAAGTCCCCGTAGATGAACGAAGGTTTCACGAAGAGGACTAAGGATTGGCAGGCGTACTCTGGGTTACGCACAGGCGAATAGGGGATGCTTGGAAGTGGCTTTGGGGCACAGGTATGTTCAGGTGCTTGGCTCAATGCTCAACACCGGTACGTGGACATAGCTCCTCAGCAACGGTGTTGGCAGAGCCATCAGTAGCTCAAGGTGGCGCGTTCGTGCGGCGTCCTCTGTGTGCAGTACACGCCTAGCAAATTCCAGTCACCTACGCCAATTCGCGCCAACCAGTTAAAGCGCGAGCGTCGGGTCAGCTTGACTGTCGTGATGCCTTACTAAGCCACCCTTGGCACTACCGGCCAAGGCAAGCTAATTAGCTGCGCAATTTGTTCTTGGCGGCTGGTGTGAAAATTTGGTTCAGCGGGGATGAATTTGCCATCGTTTTGCCGACGATGCGGTCCATACGCAAGGGTTTACCGAAACCCCGAATCTGGATTGTGTGCTTGCGAACCCGTGCTGACCGCACGCCTCCCCAGAGCGGTAGTCGCCTCGAAAGAACTTTTCGCACTGGCGGGTAACCAGCTCATTCCCATGGTGCCCGACACTACAGATGAAGCTCTTCTCAATGTCAGCCCGATGCTCCTCTCCCGAAGCGGATTGGCTACTGCCCAGTATTCGATGGCGGCGGGGGCCATAAAAAGCGCCGAGCGGGTCGCGGTCGCCGGCGACGTTTAGCTTGTATTTGCTAGCAGCAGCGTGTTCAAGAGGTTCAATTCATTCGACGCCATGAAATAACGGTCATCGAAAACAAGGTCCAATTTCAGTGGACTTACTTTACCAACCGCAGCAGCCCAAGGAAATGAGTCGTAGCGCGGCAGGGGGGGTATCACTGCCGAGCCGGCATTCAAAGAACGTCCAAGTGCCTCTTGCCATAACGCTTGGTCATCAAGGCGAACTGGTTGGCTGTCGACTGTGGCTTCTGGGTGCATGAAGTTGTAGTAACCAGCTGGCACGGCGACCCAGGTGTTTGGCGATTTTAATTCCTTGAGCGTACGAAATTCATTGGCTGCATCGTGTTGGTCGCGTTGAATCAGGCGCAGCAAGTTTGCGGCGGGGATACGCAGCGCTGGGGGGAACTCTCGGGTTCGGTCAATTTCATACAACTGGCCGACCAACGAACGACTGGCCTTGCTGACTTGGGTCTCGTGTCCTTCAAAAGCGAAGACCTCTTGCTTGTCAAATCCATGCCACGACTCAACGGCGACGGGACCAGAAAAGTGAAGGTGGTCGGGAATGCTCAATCCGTCCGCGGCGTGCGTCATAAGTGGTCCAATAAAACTCGTGACCAGTTCAAGTAATTCTTCGACATAGCGGCTCTTGACCATCGAACGGTCATCAGCACCTTTCTTTGCGACGCCGTGAAGTTTCGCTCTAGAAAATATCTCTTCAACATTTGCCCTTGCACGCTGAGCCAACGCAATCAGGTCGCGGTCGTTGCTCTGTAGCTTGAAGACCTCTGCCTCCTTGACAAACTCTGAGACGTACTGCGACATCAAGCTGATGAGCTCCTCAGTGCCCACAGCACCAACTGGTACCAGTGCCAGTGGCTGCTTCAATGCCGCGTCACCAGTGATGCGCGTGAAAATGGTGCCCCTGAGCATGACCAGCAATGTCATCAGGTCTAGAGACTGACGCAGCCACTGTCGTTTATCCATCGAGGTTTCTGAGATGATGAAGTCGTCCACGAGCATGACCAAATGCCTCGGCACGCTGTCCCCCGACTGCCAAGCGCCTTGCTTGTTCCGGTACATGCCGCGGCCCCTGTAGATGAGCTGTGCGATTTCCATCAACGCCGATTCGATATTGAAGCGGGGCACGCTTGCAATAATCCAGTCCGTGAGAGGGAAAGAGACGCCTCGGGCCCCCGATGAAGTCATAAGAAAGACGCGGACTTCGTCACGATTTTCTGGTTCCAACAACTGCTTTCGCTTCCAACCTGGTATTGAAGAGTCCAGTACTTGAACGTTGGCTTTATCCAACCCCGCGCTTGACTCGCTACACAAGGCGCCTTTGACTGTTCTGAGAAATAGCTTGTCTTGGGCGAAGTAGATGACTTGCTTCGCTCCAGCGCTCAATGCTTTGAATATTTGAGAGCATGCGCCATTGACCAAGGCTTCTTCCGCCGCCTTGCGAATAGCTTCCCTGGGTGTCTGAAGCTCACCAATGTTCTTGGTGCTTTGCTCAAGCTGTACCGCCGTCAGCCGAACCCGATAATGCAGATGGAGTTCACTGGCAGGGTAGCTATTCGTCATGACGTGGAGCGTGTCACGCTTCGCTTGACCAATTTTGATTCGAGTTGCGGCAAGGCGGAAGGGGCGCATGCCACTGGACTTTGACACCAGCACCTTGTCCGGGGTTCGGTCGCCAGCATTTAAATATCGGTCAAGAACTATTTCGTTGCCAAGCGATGCATCTGAAACCACGAGGGTGACCGTGAACGGGCTGGGTTCATCTTCAAAGCAGTCGATGAACTCATTGTTCAGCCACGTGGCGATGGTGTGAACAAATCGTGCTCCGGCGCCATCTCCTGCAAGTTCGTCCACCATCACCACAATGGTTGGCATGCGTCTAGCAAAATGGCGTCTTTCGTTGCGCCCAGCTTGCGTGGATGCCTTGTTAATGAAAAGACTGGATAACGCATCAACAGTGGTCTTGGAATTTTCGCGTTCGCGAAACCCTTGAAGTGCTGCTGTAAGCACAATACGGTTGACAGTTGGATTCAGCTCCAAAAGTTCACGCGCGGTGGATGACATGCATTTAAGTACGCCCATCAACGGACGGTCTTTAACCAAGTCTTCGTGCTCCGACAGGGTGTCCTTATGCAACTTATTTCCTGCGTGCTCGGAATCAATCTTTTCTTCATCCGCAGGGTCCAGCACGAGCACGGCACCTCGCGGCTTGTTTAGGTTTGGTACACCATCTGCCACGACCGCGCCTTCGATATGCCTCTTTGTATCCAGCCCTAACGCCACTTGGGCCAAGTGCCACCGCTCGGCGGCTGCAATGAGCTGCGCGTTGGTCGTCACAGTCAAAATGCCAGTGAGTGACTTGTCTTCGTTTCGAGCTAAGCTTTCCGTCACGTCGCGGTTGATAACCACCCGAGGGCTGACGTACAAGAACAGATAGCCGTCTTGCTTCTTGCCCAAATGAGTTCTTATTGCAGTCGTCTTGCCGATTCCGGGGTTGCCCTCCAAAGCAAGTACGTTTAGCTTTCCTTGCCTGCCACACTGCATCCCTGCAACAATGGCGGCGGCATGCATGTCTCTCAACGACAGCACGGAGCTTCCCTTTGCGAAATCAAGCATCGCCCTTCCGACGGCTGCCTTTGCGGACTGGCCAAAATAAGCTCGCAGTCCTTCTTCTTCGTCGACCAATTTAATGGCATCTTCAAGCGTGAACTTGTCGGTGGGATTGGCGAATTCCGGTACTGTCTCTGAAAATTCAAAAACATAGTCTTCGCCAGGCTGGGGCATGGCCCGCAGCGACTTCATGCCATCTCGCAGATGTTCCGGCAATTTATTGACTACGCCTTTGAATACGCGAGCAATCTGCCCATCCAGTCCCGCTTCATCGCCATCTGCAATTTTGGCTGTGTCTCGGTAGGCGGCTCCCAGCTGAGCCATCAAAGTACATCTTGGCTCCGGCGCCTCGTCCAACGCAAATCGAGCTGCAAGGCTCTCAAGTCCATTAGGAGTGATGGCTAACGCACGTGCCACGCATGGCCGGACCATTAATCCTCGACGCTGCAGCAGAGCAAGTGTTGACTCTGCATACGAGCAGGCCTGGCACAACTTATAGAAAGGTTTGTTCTCCGACGTGAGTGCGCCAAGGTAGTTTTTAATATCTTCAGATAATTCGAATGCCTCGCCATCAACCTCCGCTGCCACACGCGCAAATACACTGCGTGAATCCACGGTTCGCCGATGGCGAGTCAACTCGTCGAGATGTGCGCCTTGCTCTCGGAAGTCACCCATTGATGGCGGCATGTCGTACGAATATTCCTGCACAAGCAGGTGGTCCTCCTTGCTTCCCGCAGTAAGCCAAAGCACGAAGTCAGCGTTGGCTGGTTGACCCTTTCGTGACCAATCTGGGTCGTTGGCACCAGTCAGGGCTAGCTCCTTGTAAAAGGCTTCACGTGTCTCTGTCCTTGCGGACTGCTCAAGAGTCGACTCGCCGGGAAGCATGAGCGGGCACCATAGCGCCCTGACCTCCAACGCATCCGGATTCTTCCTAAACTTGTCGCGGACAGCTTGCACGTATGCACGCGTCGCGGTGTAGCCGACACCGTAAGCGGTTAAAGCTAAGTGGCTAACTGCGGCTTTGACCACGTCGCGTGCCGATTCGTCCAGAATGTGAAGCTCATCACTTAAAGCGCGGGAAACGTCTAGCAACCGAGTCTCGCGCCAGCGCTCCAGACCGGGCCGGTCCCGAGTTATGAGCCCATGTTCAATGAGGCATGCAATCACGCCTCGTTTGACCAGTACCTCATAAGCTTGCCCCCAAAGCACGGCCTGCTGATGAAAACTCAAGTCCGTCATTCCGCTTCCTTATGGAGTACTTTCGTGACGTGAGCAAGCACAGCCGGCAAGGACAATAAAACAGAGCCGGACCTTCGGCGAGTGATGACCTCAATTTCTCCTGAGGCAGAGCGTTTGTCTGGGTTTACCCATCCGAATGGGTCGAGCACCGGTAATAGCACGGGAGTGGCCTTCGAGGGAGACTTCTCGCTTTCCATGAAGTGGATGGCTCTCAGCACGCTGACGAGTGACTTGCGCACCTCGGCTGCTTCTGCGCCTATGCCAAGAATATTTTGGCGAACTGTTTCACGTACTTCGACGTCCGTGATTCGTTGCTCCGCATCGAAGAAGTATGTGCAAAAACCGGATTGAGGGCGGCCCTTTTCCTCACCCACCACTGCCAGTGTTGCGAACGTATAGACCGGCATGATGCTGCGAAGGACATCGGTTGAAACCGCATCGTACATTTGCTGATGGTCTTTGAAGTTGACTACTTCAAATGCACTTTCTGAGCCACCTCGCCTGCGAAGGCGTGTTGCTGGGAATACGTCGCGTCGCAAGGTGTAGAGCAGCATTTCAGGGAAACGCTGCACCGCTGAATCAAGAAATTCCAGGGTGCCGTGCGGAGCATGGCGCTCGGCGGCCCGTCCAATGTGCCGGTTGCCAAAGTGGTGTGACAACAGCATCACGTGCTTGAAGCCAGCATCATGCAAGCGCGCAATTTCTTCGAGAATGGGTTGTGGATTCTTGAAGTCTTTGCGGTTCTCAACTAAGCGTGAGCGCATGCGCAACGCCTTGAGTTTTGAACCGTTCTCGCCGCGCTCCGCGACGTAAGTTCGACTCAGGAATAAATACCCGTCGGCGTCGGCGTGAGTAGGGTGCGAATCGCAAGGCCTTGTGACGTAGGTTACAAGTGCGACCCTATCGAGGGTTCCCTCCAACTTGAATTTAAGGGCCTGCCCGCCGAGCAGCGCGTGCAAAGCGCCCCGGCGCTTCCAACGCAAGGTGTCAGCCTTGCCGTCGGCTATGGTTGTGACGCCTTGAAGTTTGACAAATCCTTCGCGCGCAAGCGCCTTCTCGACTGCCTTACTCGCGGCGTAGACGGCTGTATTGGCGTCATCCGCATCTGCAATTCGGTCATGCTGGCGACCAGTGTGCTGTAGGCGAATCAGTGCAATTCCGAGGTCTGGCTTGCTCGCGCGTATTCGTCTTTGGAGTTCCCACAGCGTGATATAGGTCAGGATGGAGAATGCGGCGACCGAGGCTGCGCGAAATTGCTCAGACCGAGCCCTTTCATGGTCGTCCCTTGCGCGCTTCACACCAAGTAGCGAAAGGTCGTATTGCAGCTCTACGCCGACCTTTGCGTCGAATGGCTCAACATTGGCGATGTCGGGTAGCCACGTTTGGTCCCCTTTGTGCCACCTGAACGGGATAAATCGAACAGGCAAGACAGGCGCGCTCAGGTCTCGCTCCATTGCGGCAGCGACAGGTTCTCCCGCCGCTGCCAACGACCGCTCCTTGAGCTCTGTTTTGACGAAGTACGACGCTATGCCGCCTTGGACCAACGCGTCGTCGGAAATCGTCAGATGATTGAACCATTCCGTTGAGTTGTCCCCCGCCTTTGCCTTAACCAGGATGTCGGTTTTGGCTCCGATTGAATCCACGGCCTCCCAGTTGACGATTCCTCTGTGGATAGATACGGTGAACTTGTCTGAGGCGGCATTGGCCAGGGCCACCACTTTATTCACCTTGCTTTTGAGAAGCTCGATGAGTTCGTCGGCCAGACTGTCAATGACGTTCGTCCTTGCCTTCAATGATGTGTGCACTTTTCGCAAGGTTTCGACCGGGTTAGCTTTTAGCTCAAACGCAATGCGTTTTGCTTCGGCGACAATATCCAAACAGCCCGGATGCTCTAACGAGTTTGGCGTGACCAGATGCAAAAAGATGAGTTCTGCGATGTCTCGCCGCACGCGACGCTCTGTGTTGATGTCGATAAACAGTTGGTCATGTAGCTTGTCAAGGCGGGTATCGAATGCCGACTTGCCCGTCATGGGGTTGTCGCCGTTGATGCGGAAACGGTAGGAGACCTCACGCACGGTGGCAAAGCCCTTTGTGGGCTCGGTGCGCGTTTCGAAGAGCTGCACCGACCATTGCGCCCAAACTGGTAGGCAGGTATAGAACATTGACTTGCGCAGGTGCTCTGCAATATCTGATGTATTCGCCTGCCCATAGACGGTTGAGGTGTCTAGCATCAGAGCCTCTCCGCCGACGCCACCAAACAACTCGTAGCACTGGCGCACACGTTCGACGTAGGCCTTAAACCCATTCTTCGTCGATTGGGAAGCGAGGGCGCCCATCAACCGCATGGTGACCTGCAACCTGACCCTTGATAGCGCTTGGTCGTCTAAGAAGTCGAGGAACTCCCGAATCTGACTTCCCGGGCGGTTGCGCTGAGCCTTGATGGCTGCCAGCGTTTCCTCTACCTCGTCATCGAGACCGTCTTTGCGAAGTTTGTGGGCAATGCCCTGGCACATCAGGTCAAGGCCATCTCGTCCATCTACCGTTTCAATCGCGGTAAGTACTCGACCAATATCCTTGCTTCGTTCTTCATTCCGCCTGTCGTTCGATGCGAAAGCTACAGGAACCATTGAAGCGGTCTTTGGTAGATTGGGTGCGCTTTCGCCAATAGAGTCAGCGTATAGCTTGAGGGCGGCGTCCATCGAAGGCAATGCGAACGAGCCAACGTCTAAGTCTTTCAACGCTGCATCGAGCGTAGTGTTTATCTCGGCATGCAACTTAGCTATCGCTTTGGACGCTGCGCCCTCGGTAGCCTGGGTCAGGCGCCCCCCAGTCCGGGCAGTTAGACCTTTGAGCGGAATATCCATGTCGCGCATGAACCCGGTATCTGCTCCGGGCGCAAATGCGGTTTGAAACGCATCTGTTTGGACAAGACGTGCCAACGGCGCACGCAGGTTGATTAGAACTTTTTGTCCTGCAACGCTGACAAATGGGAGCGCGCTTGGTCCAGCAGTATCTGGAGTCACTGCGTTGACTAAAAGCTCAACGAGCTTTGCCAGTTGCAAGGAAGGAGTAATGGCGCGAGCGGATACGCTTGAGCCGCCCTTGGATGGGTATGCTGTCATGGTCGAGTCCTTTCATGGCAGGGGATGCCACTTCACACACCAAGCAGACCTTGCTCGGAGGTGGATTACGGATGCTTATGAGCGTAGTTTAGTTTGTTGCGTCCATTCTGTGCATACAGGTTATAGTTATCCACAAATTTGGTGCCAAATCGAGCTGCAGCATCAAATCGGGGCGCGCGGGGAAAAGGTCGCAAAGTTTCGAGAACGTAGTTGAGCGCTGGCTGAAGGCGCTTAAGCAACGGCTTCTTAACTCCATTCCTCGCCCAGCGCTTCAGCCTGCTGAAGCACCAACTCCACAGCTGAATCGGCAAGGTCAGGTGGGTACTTGTATTTACGCAACACCCGCTTGACCATCAGGCGCAAACTGGCGCGAACGCTTTCACGCTGCGACCAGTCCACCGTGATGTTTTTCCGCAGGTTCTCCGTCAGCTCATGCGCATTTCTCTTCAAGGTCTCATCGGTCAGCTCCTTGACCGCCGACTCATTGTTGGCCAGCGCGTCATAAAACTTGACCTCGTCATCCGTCAATCCCAGTTGCTCGCCACGGCTTGCCGCCGCTTTGAACTTCTTGGCCATCTCCACCAGCTCCTCCATGACCTGTGCAGTTTCAATGCTTCGGTTTTGATACCGAGCGATGACCCCGCTTAGCAGTTCAGAGAATTTGCGCTCTTGAACCACATTTGTGGCGAACTTGCTCTTGATTTCGCCTTCCAGAAGGCGCTCCAGCAATTCGACCGCTAGGTTGCGTTCTGGCAGGTTCTGAACCTGAGCAAGGAACTCGTCGTCCAGCAGACATATGCCAGGCTTAAGAGGCTCGGTGACCAGCAACTCGGCCTTTTTGTCATGCTGCCCGCCAAGGACAGCATGCCCCGGCGGAGTTTGATAGGTTAGAGAACATTCTTGGGGACCAGAGTTGGAGCCTGGAGCAGCAGGGATTCCGAGTTGCAGCACATGCTTCTCCCGAGTTGCTCGCGAAGGAGGTGTGGGACTGGGCAGGGAGCAGCGCTTAGTGACTGCCCAGGGAGAGCAGGATTTGGTGAGATTCGCTGCCGCCTGCCGCCGCGGGCTCGAAAGCTTGGCCGGCCAGCGAAGCTCAATATTTAGTGGATTCCCCAAGGGTTCCTGCGGCCCGGCTGCCGAGCTTGTTGGCAGACTCCTCGAAGAGCGCTTTGGGCTAAAGGGCACTATGTCTGTGCTTTCGGTCACCCTTACTTGGCAATGAACCAAACTCACGCTTGGTTCGAGGTCGGTGTCCAACTCATAGACATTACGCACGACCAATTCCGAGGCACCGATGTCAAAGGTTGGGTGCTGCTTGCAAGCAATGCTTGGCATGCCGCCTTCGCCGAAATCGAGCGGAGAGCGGGGTTCTGTGCGCCTTCAGGGTGGCCTTCATATCCCCACGACGGATACGCGGCGATTGTTGACGAGCTGGCAACCATCGGACGGTGTGGCTAGTCCTAGGGATTACCAGAATTTTGGCTGTGCTTACCAAAATTCCGTGGTCCCGACAGGTGCGCTGCTCATCTCGAGCTTGATTCACTTTATGCGGAACTAATGAAGGTATCTAGTCGAGATAGTGAACGGCAGATGAGGCACCTGAGGACCGCGGGTGGACTTCGACTTTATCGCCGCAACCCCAATGCTCACTCCATTGGATAGGTTCCAATCATGCGCTGTGCGCCCGTCAATCAACGGGAGCGCATGTACTTGTAGATGTCCCCGGGGTAGTTCAACCCTCTTCGACAACGACTCATGACCTTTGAGCTGTCCTTTCACATAGCCATGCGCACAACCTCGGTTGTAGAGCAACCTGAATGATTGCCCTTCTTTAGTTTTTTTGCATTTACGATAAGCCTTTTTTATGCCCATAACTATGAAGCTGCCCTATGTCGCTGTCTTTTTCTGCGCGCTCGCTGTTGCCTCTTGCAGCCAACATAGGGAACTTAGCCTCTCTGACAAAGCTGCACAGGGCTTGCGGATTCACGTTGAGAATGGGGCAGCAACCCTCTTGCGCGGAGCGGATGCACCTCTGCAATACACAGAGGTTGACTTGAATAACATCTTCTCGGGAGCTATGAAATTCAAGGCTGTAGATGCTTCGAAGGCTCCACTTGCATTCACTCTTAACCCCAACGGCCCGAATATGTACATTTGCGACGGTTGCGCATCTGCTCAGGTGAACTTGAGCATTGTCCAAAAGTAGATGGTGCCGTTGCTTTGCCAATTGCAGGCAAAGGGCGTTGAGTGCCATTCAGTCGGCAACAGGCACTCGGAATAAACCACACTCTCTACAAGTTTCATGTTCTTGGCGGAGCCAGAGATGAAACGAACGTTGGTTGCAATCGGAGTGGCCCTCCTCCTGCTTGTTGGTGCGAATGGCTGTCACCGAGAGCCAGAGCTTGATGACATCGTCAAGCTTGAGTTTCGCTCGCCAGAGCGCTTAGACATTCAAATTGTCGAAGGACGGTACAAGGCATGGTTGGACCTTGCCGGTGCATCCCGGGCTTTGCAGCACTCCATTGCGCGTACATGCATCTCAGGAGCGCTATCCGTCCATGAAACTGTTGAGCCGTGGCCGGTTGGAGGCGACTTGGCCGACACCGAAGAGAAAACGGCTGCGATGTATGTAAAAGCACCTTCTGGACGGGCCTACACAATGTTCGCAACCACCGCTCCTAGTGGGAGGAGTGGGCGAATTCAGTTGCTAGCTAAGAATTCGGGAGCCGTTGAGCAAGCCCCAATCTCGTGTGGTCCTCCAGAAAAAATTCCGACACTGCTTCGTGAACGCCTAGGCATACTGATTCAAACCGGAGTGTATAGCTCGGTCCGCTTACTTCAGGGGATGCCCAACGCGGAATCTTCCGACCGTCAGCTTCAGTCCTTCAGTGCCTTAGGACGATTTTCTTCCCATGACAAGTTTGAGTCTGAGTGGAAATCGTGGAACGCGCTTCTCGCTGTGACGGGGAACCCGGCTGCAAGCAATGTGCACTGGAAAGGTCATCGTGCTGCCGACGGCTTACAAGACTTTCGCATGACTACCTACGTCTTTATCGACCCTTCTACAGATAGAACCGTCGATGTTTCTTTAAGTGCAAAAGTAAAGCATCAGACAGATTTTTCAGAGCCGCCTTATGCAATAAGTGTCCAGCTAATCGTTGAGTAGGTCTCATTGCTAGGCAGTTAATTTGATATCGATTTTTCCCGCTAGACGATTGGTTGACCGAACGGTCCATAGTAAGAGCCGCCATCGACTGCCAGTTGCAGACGTTTAACGCGTTGGGTTGATGGGTCAAGGCTGGATGTACATTCCTGGGCCGTTTGCATCCAAGCTTGCATAGCTTCTGCGTTGTGATTTTTTGGTTCGGCAGCAAGTAGTGCTTCGATGTGTGCGACGTAATCGGTGACCAGCTGAAAGTTCTGCCATGCATTGGCCTCCGCCAACAACCTCGACCTGAACTGATTGAAGTGTCTTGCTTTGGTCTCCGCCTCTTGCCTGAGCCGTGCCTCCTCCGCCCAGCGCTTTTGCTCAGCGTCCCTCTCATCTCTGAGTTCTCTTATGGCTCGAGCTGCGTTCTGAACCCCGATGGCGACTTCGTCGAGCTTGCCTTCCAGGAGGCTCTTCTTGCCGTCAGACCAAGTTCGTCTCCCCCTGTAGTCAGCCTCAAGCGTGAGTGTCAGTTCCCCCGGAAATTGATATGTATAGGTGAGGGGGGTGTACCACGGGGAGTCGGGTTTGGGCTCTAGGTGCTCGGTCCTCTTGTACCGCTCGGTCAACGTAAGCTGCATTTGCTCCCCCTCCATTTCGAGCATCAGCTTCCCCGATTTGACGTCTGGCTTCCAGTCGCCGCCGACATTGGTCAGCGTCCGTTCAATGGCATCTAAAAGCGGTATAGCCCGGTCCCAGGTGCCTTGAGAGATGATGCATGTGAAAGCCTTGGCGGTCTCGCAGCGAAGGAAGCCGGATGAGTTCGCTTTGACTTTCTTCAATGCAGCATGAGTGGCGCGGCTGTATGTGGCAAGCCTATCCGAGTCATCTGTTGAAGCGATTTGAACGACCGGTGCAACCAGTTCTGCACTGACGGCTGCAACTCGTTTGAAGGACGCCGGCTGCATTCGATGAACATGAGCCTCAAGTCTGATAACAACGTCCTCACCTTGTGGAAGAGGCGTTGGCGGCGGTGCTTTTCCGTGGGCAACTTTGGCCCAATAGCCGGCCCGTGGGGTAGGTATGTTGTTCTTCCTGCAAGTCTTGGCCAGGCCCACGTCAGAGATGTCGAATTCTTTGGCTAGCCGCGTCATCGGAGCTTGCCAAACTTTTGCGTAGAGCTCGCTTCGCTTGATGTTTGTCTTCAAGGCAGTCCTCCTTGTCATGGGTCTTCATGCAAGCCAAGCCGCCGATGGGCACAGTCGGCAACGTGGGGTGTCATGAGCTCGCAAAGTCCTAGTCATGTCGGCAAAAAAAATTGCCTTCAGCCTTCCTTAAATAACTTGAGTTGAGGTTCGTGCTTAAGGTATTCCTGTAAGGAAGAGCCAAGGACATCAGAAATGGATTTAGTGGCAAGCGCTATAAGCGTCCGTTTTGCAGCATCAGTGGCCACATCCAGGCCCAGGTCCTTAGCCTGCTCGTGGGATGGCTCGGCGTCCACTCTCAAATAGTTTGGCCCAAGCTTGTGCTTCATCAATTGGTCAACAAGTTGCTGTTGAGAGGCAATGGTGACAGAGAAGAGACGTTGGTCTTGCATCCAATCTTGAATGCCAAAGTTGCGCCCAGCACCAAACGACACCGAGTAATTCTTCGTGGTTGTTCCAACACTAAGGAGCCTTATTGCTCCAGGCTCCACGCCTAAAAAGTGCTCGGCCTCATGGGTGGCGAGTAAGTCAGGGGCATTTGCAAAAAGACCTCCGTCGGCATACAGATGCCCATCGACTTCTGCCAACTCAAAGAACGTTGGCGCAGCAGAGGTCGCTAGGGCAACATCCACTGCCTTATATTTTGAATCACGAGTCCACTCGCGCTTGTAGCGAGTCTTGAACAGCTGGGGCTGTCCTTTCGTAACGTTTACGGCTGGAATGGCGACCGCGTGCAGCGCATCGTTCAGTGTGGTGTCGGAGCCGAGAATCCTCGCGACTACCGCCCGAAGGTTTTCAGACTGATAGCGAGCTCGATTTCGATGAGCCCAAAAGTCTTGCGCTTTTCCAATCCAATTTGTTGGCTTTTCCTTGGGAGGAAATATGGTTGTACCAGATGCTTCAAATTCGCACACGACCTTGCTCATCGGTATCTCGAAAGCTACTGCCAACGCAATGATGCCGCCAATGGAAGTACCACATGTCAAATCGAACCGACGTCCGATGGGCTCTCCTAAATGGTCCTCAATTGCTTGTAAGGCACGCGCAGTGAACAGACCTCGATAGCCCCCCCCGGTCAAAGCAAGTGCCTGAAAGGGCCTGTCTTTATTCCAATCCATCAGTTCCTCCGTTCATTAGTCAGATGTTCTGAGGCTCAAACGCCTCGGCTTTTCTAGAACCTCGCCTGCTTGGCGCCTTGCCTTGCCTTGCCTTGAGATGCAAGATTGAACGTACTTGCAAGCAGCCTCCCGCTGGCATTCAAAAACAGGAAGGTTGGAAACCTCATCGCGTTAAGAGCTGATGGCTAGCCAGGAATAGAGGCCAGCTTCTCAATGGCCCCATTCTTAAAGGCCAGGCTGACAAACAAGCTTGCGCTTCCTACGATGACGCAAAGCGATGGACGACCATCCTGTCGCTGGCAGGCAAGCTTGGCCCACTCTTTCCGGTCGATATTGGATGGAATTGGAGACTCTTCGGGATGTGTGTGCCAGTCCCCCAGATATCGCACGGTCCCACAGCTTTTTCTCCATCGAAGGGATGCCATTCCCTGATGATTTCTTGTACTTCGCTCAAACCGAAAACGTGACCGCCTGTCGTGCGGCGTTGGCTGGGTCGCCTCACTGACAAGCATATGTTGACCATGAACAGTCCCCATCAAAATTCCGCCAGCCTCATAACCAGCTTGACGGTCTTGGACGTAAGTTTGAAAAACGGCAATGACCGCATCAGAAAAGCTAAGCAAGACCCTGCGGTCCAATGCAGACCAAGAGCTCACGTACAGCATGCTGGGCAGTCCGCGTTTGCAAGTGGGTCGCAGTCCGGTGTTGCTAATGTTCTGGTTTGGTCGATTACGCGTGTTCGCAAAGCCGGTGCTGGTTCTTCGCTACACCAAGCCTGGACCATTTCTGCAGCAAGGCTTGCTGCCTGCACGGATACGGAGGCGGGAAATGGGACGTAAAGACCTTCACAACCGTTTCCTGCCATAAGCGGCTCTACTGGCTCTTCGGTAGCGAGCAAGGCACCTTCACGATTCGCGTCGCAAAGGCATCTGAAGCATGCGCTCCTATTCGATGCCTTTAAAAGCCCGCGTACGGCTGAACCAGGCCCTTCTATCCAAACTGTGAGAGTTGGTTGTTCCCTCGCATACCGGCAAAGCCAGTGCCCAAGGGCTTCCTCCCCTGTCGCATTGACTAACAGGTCAACGCCACGCAGTTCGACATGGCGAACGTCCTCTACAACTCCGCTGATTTTGCATCCCGGCGAAACACCGGTGAGTTCTTCGCTCAAGGCGTCGGCCTTGTGTTTGAACAAGTGAGAAAACCCAAGACGATGCCGTCCTAGATTCTGCGGGAAAAGATAGTCGGGGTCGACCACGATGAGTTGCCCTCCGGAAGTACCGGCTCCCGCCTTTACGAGCATTTCTGCCAGGTAACCGCCTATGGTGCCCGCGCCTACAAGAACAATTTTTTTGCCTGCAAGGGTGCGTACCCCAGGCGTATTTCTTTCGGCAACATAGCAGTCATCGATACGTACCCCTTCAAGCCTGAATAGGCGACGTTCGTATAGCCAACTCTTGTTCCTAAGTATTCTTTTACCGGAGACTGCTGAGTCTCGAAATAGTACGCCGACGCAATATCTCACCAACGGAGAGTGAACCATCAATACGACGCCTGGCGCACCATTTTGAAGTGCCTTCAACATCTTCCGTTCAAGGGCCTTGCGGCAGTTCACGTCCAAGCCGCCTTGCCAGTTCAAGAATTGACCAACGGTCTTTGGCGGCCAAACATCAAGATTGGGACGAGGTTTTATGCCCGTGCTAACGCAGAAGGCTGGCCAGGGAGCCTGCTTCCCGCCGCGTTTGATGGCTTGAAGTTTTCTCAACGTTCTTTGGTAGTCGTCGGTAATGGCTCCAAAAACTCCGGACTCAGACGGGGTCATCACTACAGCCTGCAGTTCTGCGTGGACATCCTGAATGTCTAGGAGACAGAGCTCACCACCCCAATAGACTTGAAACTCTTCCTCCAAATCTTCAAGGTACTTACCTTCCAACGCCCCGTTAAGAACGCGCTCGGCTTGAGCCAAGCATGCAAGAGTCTGTCCCACCGGGTCGAACACATCCACGACCATTGCCCCCGCTGCGAGGTAGCAAAGTGTTCCATCATGACCAAGGTGCGGCGTAATCTTCCGCTTAATGACAGCCGCAGGCGAAATCAGTTTGATGTATGGGATGACGAAGAAGTCAGGGTCAAGTCCTAGTTCGCATTGAACATCTCTGCCGCCAACTCGGAGAGGTCCTTCAAAGACAAGACGACCCGTCACTGCCCTGCCTTTGAAAGCGAAACCTCTTACCCGCAGTGCGTCATAGACATTGGATGTTTCCTCAGACAAGCTCAGCCCGCCTTCGTTCGAGGCACGATTTCATGAGATGCAGCCACGGCTGGCGCAGCGGCAATAGTCGCTGCCACGGAGACAATCTTTACCAAGTCAGGGCGATTGGGAAATCTGGCGCCGAAGGCTTGATGCATCCAGGTGCAGGCTTGGCTGGAGCTTCCCGCATCTATTGCGCCTCGGAGAAGTCGCTCAAGAGCCTCAAATGCCTTAGCAGCCTCTTCCACATTGGCTGCCCCCAATCGCGTGGTCAATGGTGTCTCTGTCTGGTCGACTGGGCTATTAACTCCCTTTCGCAAAATTGCGGGTAATTGAGCTACGACCTCCAATAGGGCAGTGTCATCACGCCCATGATTTTTAAGAAACACCGGTTCCGCAGCCGCCATCAACAATATCGACGAAGGCCCGCCTTCCGCCCAGCGGCTGTCTCGGTAGGCCTTGAGATAGCGAATGATGCGTCGGAGTTGCCCACCACGAACTGCGACAGCGGTCTCAAACCAGTCGTTTACAGCGCGAGGGTCAGACTTAATCCAATCTTCCGTTCGATGCGCCAAGAGAACTTTGTCGCGGGGCAAGGCTGCCCAATTGTCGCGCTTCTTGTTGACCACCGCGCTGTCTGCCGCATGGGCTCGCATGTTTGCCTTGAGCAACTCGAACTCAGCATCGGGAATGGCATAGAGCGGTACATCAATGTGGGCAACGGGACTGAGCCCAACTCTTACGCAGGTCGGCTTTTGCGACAGCGCCCAGCCATGCATTTTTACCAGAGGCATCAAGGCAGCCTCCACGGCGGTGAAGAAGACGTTTGATGCAACACTCGGTCGTGAAGTCTGTGACACAAAGCTCATAGGCAGATAGCAGCCGTCATCCAAGTCTGCTTGCTGAGGCTTCTGCGCCGGTGCATTCAACGTCTTATAGGCCCACGAGCCCTGCGTGTAGAAGCGAGGTATTGGTGGCACTCCCTGATAGCCGCCACGCGTGAGCATCCTTGGAATCTCCACTCGCAGGCAATTGCGAATCAGCGCTCTAGCACTCGAAAGGGCTAGGCGCTCACGCTCCGTCAAATCCAGCTTTGCGTGAAAGCAGCCGGAGTCTTCATCCGAGAAAAACAATTGACTAAGGTTGAGCATTTGGATTCACTTCAATGGCGTTTCATTGCCGCAAATAACGTCGCCTCTCCAGCGAGCAGTAACACGCCGCAAGCGGGCGACGCCAACACTTAGCCTTTTGGAGGATAGGAGTCGTGACCGTGACTGTCCTTGTCGCGAATTTGACCGTTTGGTCGATGAATGACCAGTTCTGACTGCTGGTTTTGCGAGATGCGCCTAGCTGCATCAGTGGCTTCCCTCTGCGTGTCATGGACAGAAGTTGCGCGGGAATTGCCTTCTCCCTTGACGGCCCAGCCATCTGGATGAGGGACAACATGCTGGTTTTTTCCGGTCATAAGACCTCCTGAGTGAACGATACGTAATATTAAAAGAACGATTTCTCGTTGTCAACTGTAACGAACGATTTGTTCTAAGAGTAGAATCCAATTTTGTTCTGCAACCTCTGCTACTAGCTGGGAGTCCTCATGCCGCTTGGTTCAAAACTTGCGGAACTCCGCCTACGCAAAGGCGCGTCCTTACAGGACGTGGCTGACGCCGTTGGCGTTTCGAAGACCCATATTTGGCAGCTTGAGAAGGGCTCGAGTCAGAACCCTTCGATTGACCTAATTCGGAAGTTGGCGGACCACTTCAACGTGCCGCTTACGTTCTTGGCGGATGAGGATGGGTCAACTTCAGTTGCCGACGTTGAGGCGCAGCAATTTTTTAGAGATTTCCAATCTTTAGCGCCCTCCGAACAAGCTCTTTTGAAGCAGACTATCGAGGTCTTCAAAAATAGAAAGACCCAGGGAGATGGTTCAGCTTAACTTGATAGAACTCGCCGACCTTGTTCGGCCAGACCAGCTCGTCGCCGAAATCATTCGGCAAAACCCAAACCTTCCAATACCTGTGCCTATCGAGGAGATTGCACGTCTCTCGGGCATTAACCGAATTGAAGCGTTTTCAAGCGAAGGTTTTGAGGGAGCCCTCATTGCTAATGCAACGAAGTCAGCGGGCGCGATATTTTTCAGTGCGTTGAGTCCTCGGCCAAGGCAACGATTCACCATTGGCCACGAGCTTGGACACTTTCTTCTTCCTTGGCATCGTCAAACTTCTTTCAGTTGCACAGCTGAGGATATCGGGGGGCGTGCGAACAAAGAATGGGAAATTCAAGCAAATCAATTTGCGGCAGAGCTTTTGATGCCAGCGCAGCTGGTCAAGAACAAGCTGCACTCGCTGAAGGACCCGGAGCTAGCTCACATAGTTCAGCTACGTGACCAGTTCGGCACTAGCATGGAGATGACTGCTCGTCGGCTAGTCGAGCTCAGCGAGTACGCATGTGCTGTGGTCTTTTCTAAGGACAACACTATTCGCTACGCTGTCAAAAGCGAATACTTTGTAGAACGTTTGGCGGTGCGCAAGGGTGACCGCCTCCCCACAAAGAGTCCCAGCCGACAATCGGCTACCGACCCAGACGAGTGGTTTGAAATTGACTCGCATTGGTGGCTGACGGAGTCATCGAGTTCGAACCAGCCTGAATCTGTTTACGAACAAACACTCGTTCAAGAAAACGGCCATAAGCTGACTTTGGTGACCTACGACCCAGAATAGGCAGGAAAAGGCCGGGGCTCGGTCGACTACTCCTACTCGAACGCCTGTGACGATGGTTGCTGGTGCTTCTCCGCCGAACTGCAGCAGGCGAAGAAAATTGATACGTTGGAGTAAGCGGTTCGCTTTCTTCAAAAGCTTTTCGTCAGCAGACGCCCGTCGCAGGACCCCGTCTCCGACAAGCTGAAGCAAAGCGCTTCGAGCCCCTTCGAAATCTTGGTACAGCCACGGGCTGAATGTGACCACTACATGTTTGCCCGTGTCGGGCACAGTTGCGGCCCAAGCCTCGCCGCGTTTAGCTTCACAACCGACAATTTGCCCGAGCCCCGACCACCCCCGACACGCCAATGGAAATTGGAGCGCCTTGGGTTTACTGGCCTCGTCACCTGCCGCTTTGCCAAAAATTTCCAGACTCTTGGAAATTGACAAAATGCTGTCAAAAACTGCCAATTGGGCTTCGGGGTTCGCCAGGGGCATCCCAAAGCCGTTAGCGGCCAAGCAGCTTCCGTGCTTCCGCTATGACCAGCCCACGCCACCCCGGCGCGTCTGGGTCGACGCTGTACTTCTCCCGGACCATCTTCTTTGCTTCCTGTTCAACGCGGGCAATCTCTTCAGCAGTAGGGGGCCGACGACGCTCTGCCTCTGCCCTTCGACGCTCGGCCAGCTCATGGGCGGCTTGTTCGACTTTGGCTTGGTGCTCCTGTCGAAGCCGAGCCTGCTCCAGCAGGGCTTGATGCTCGGTTTCGAACTGGCAAATCAGCCGCTCCGTGTTCTCGGCCAGCATTTGACGCTCGTCTGCGGTCAATTCTCGGCCCTCACCACTTCCGTACCGCGGGTTGGTCTCGACGAGGTGGCTGAACAACCGGCCGAAACAATCAGAGCCGTACACACCCAGAGCGCCTTCATCGTGGCGAACAACGTGGATGCGCCGGTAGACCCCATGGCCACAGCCTTGGGCTTGGCAAACAACCCTGTCGGCTTTCTCGACGCCGACGACCGCGAGCAGCTTTCCGTTCATTCTGCCGACTCAAGCGCGCTGAGCGCCTCGATGAGTAATTCGTTCGGACACCGCCCCACGTGGAGGTCTTCGGCACACTCGTACTTGGCTTGGTTGCAATACCAGGACAGAGAACCCATCAATATGCCCGTCCTGTGACCAAAGCTTGATAGGCCTCATTCGCCCTTGATGCAAGCTTTACCCTAGACAGATTTTCCTCTTCAGAGCCGAAGCCCGTGGCCTTTGGCCTTGAGGGGTCGACTAGCTTGCAGCGCGCTTGCTCTACCAGTTCCCAGGACGCGTCCGTCTTAACGCCAAGCACCCGTGCGGCTTCAGCCAAGTCCATTGTGGGCTTAGCGACCTCATCCCTCTTGGGAGGTGCCGCCGGCCGAACCGGGGCCACTGCTGACCTCGATGTTGGCGTAGCGGCGGTTGTCGCCCGAACAATCGGTGGTGCCACCGGAGCGCCCCGTGGCAAGTCCTCTCGAGTGGGCGTTCTCGGAGGTGTCAAGCCCAATTCAGTTTGGCGTGGACCCGCGGCTGCAGCTGGACCAGTTTGGGCGAGAGCTTCGTTGACTTTCGATAACAGGCCTGCAGCTCGATTGGTGGAACGACACTCCAGCTCTGCGGCCAGGCTCTTGAGGCGTTTAGCGTCAGTTTGACCGGCAGCGAACAGCTCCTCCAGCTTATCTATTCCAAGTTGTGCGAGTGGTCGGTCCATCAGGTGTTCTCTCCCTCAAACTGCTTGCTGTTAGCGATGTCCATGGGGTCGACTTCTTTCTTGGTCACCCAATGTGAGGTGTCCTGCTCCTCGTCTTCCATGGGCTCAATACCCAGCAAGCCCAGGTTCGTTCGAAGGTCTTCCATCACTTCCTTGCGTCTGCGCACGAAGCTGGATGCAAAGCATCGCCAGAACACCCAGCCTGCCCGCTCAAGAACCCGCTGGCGAGCCATGTCTTCGGACCATTGGCCAGGTCCATGGAACCGGTCACCATCGCACTCGATGGCCAGTCGCCGACCTTCGCGCCCTTCGACCACGAAGTCGATGCGAAAACCTCCACAAGGAACCTGCGGCCGAACGCGAAAACCTCGCTTGGTCAGCTCATCGAACATCTCAAGCTCAAAGCCGGATTCGCACAGTTCCCGGCTCGCTTTCACGCCCTGAGAATCCTGAGCAAATGGCAAGCGGAAATGGCGAAGCAAGCGACCACTCAAGCTGTCCGGTGGAAAGGCATCATCCCCAACCGAGCGGAACAGGTAGGTTCGGTCCCGCGCGCGGGATAACGCCACATTGAAGCGCTGTTGTTGGCCCAGTGTGTTGGCCGCGGTCTTGTCTCCGGGCTGAAGCACCATGGACACCAGCATGATGTCTCGCTCGCGGCCTTGAAACAAGGGTGGCGGACCCACGGTAATTTCGCGGGCAACCACTTCCTCGGCGGGAACCTTGTCGGCAATCAGGTCGTGGATGAGTTTGGCTTGCTCCGTTCCCAAGAGCGTTACCACGCCGAGGCTGCGGCCTCCCAGGCGGTCGTCCGCAATGATGGCCAAAATCTCATTGACGATGGCTTGAGCTTCTGGCGGGTTGGCGTCTCCCTTGCGGTAACCACCCTTAACGAACACGTCGACGAGCGGCGGGTCGAGGCGTTCGCTGGCCTTAGGCACACGCAGGGGAACGATTTCGTGCTCGTAGAACTCGCGCTTGGAGTACTCGATGATGGCTGAGACGCAGCGGAAATGCTCCTTGAGCATCACCGAATTGCCAGCAAAGATGACTCTGGCCAGGTCGTAGATGGACGAGTCCGGCGTCATGTGCTTGCCGTGCGGCTGCGCGTCCAGAAAGCGCCGCTGGATGTCCAGAATCTTCTGCTCGGGAATGCCGACCACGGAAGGGGAGACCTGCTTGTGGTCACCCACCACCAAGAGTTTCTTGCCGCGCAAAAGCGCAGGGAGCGCCCAGATGTCCGACTGGGACGCCTCGTCGATGACCACCAGGTCGAACAGGCCCATCTCCGGCGGCAGTGTTTCTGAGACGCGCCACTGGGGCAGCACCCAGCACGGCACGGCCAGATAGGCTTGCTTCATGGCCTCGCGCGCATTGCGCCGGTGACGCACGGCACGGATGCCGGTGCCCGAGCCCATCGATTGGATGGACGTCAGATAGCTTTGCAAAGCTTGACGGATGCTGGAAGGCGAATTGTTGTAAACGCCCAGCCAGGTCTTTTCCGCCACCAAGTCCTGGTAGGTCTTGGCCAGCGTGGAGGTCAGAGTGCGACGCTCCTCAAAGCGGGCGCGCAAGCGAGAGTGCACGTCGATGCGCTCCAGCAGGCTGAGCGCCAAACGCCATGCCCAGGCATCGCGCCAGTTCAAGGGCAACAAAGGGTCGAAATCAACAGTTGGCGGTTGCATCAGTAGACGCTGAGCCCATTGCGTTGCTCCGGACTTGGTCAGTGCCACACAGCACTCTTCGATGACGTCGAACTGTGGTTTGAGCGCGTTGAGCCGCTTCAGTTCATCGATAGTCGACACCCACTCTTGGCGCAGAACTGACTCGTCCAGGTCGGGATTGCCAATTCGGTTCTGCAAGAAGGCTTTCAACTGGCCGGTGATGTCGCCTGACTTGCCGTCCAGCACCGCCAAGTACTCCGACACCTTGCCCATGGCATAGCCCAGGCGCCCCTTATCCAGCTGGGCAAGGAGGCTGTCAACCAAGCCCGCGAGGGAAATTTCGTAGTCGTCACCCAGGTCGTTGGCCATTCTCGTTCCAAAGACGGCTTCAACTCGGCCAAACAGCTGGCGCTCGACCGCATAGACCAGCTCATGCGTATGGCCCACGAATATCAATTGGTCGTGCGCGCGCTTGATGCCCGTATCCAGCCCAACCGAGGCCTCAATCTCCAGCCCGAACTCAGTAGCTATGGCGCCGAAGCGTGCAAGCTCGCGCCGCGAGTCCAGGCGCCATTGAACAGCCTCCTTGACCTGAGCCCAAGCTTCTCTGGTCGGCTCCGAGCCAGCTACGCTGACCGCAGCCACCAGCTTGCGAGCCTCCGCTTTTCCGAACGGCAGGCCGAACGCACTCTTACCCTCCAGCAGCCTGTCCAGGGCGACCAGGAAATCTACGTGCTGCTCCGCCCCTGGGGGCACGTCGACGGCCTGCGCCACCAGCTGTTTGCGCAGGTCCTCAAGCTTGGCTACCTTGTGCTGCAAGGCCATCAAGCTCAAAACAAGGGTATCGCCTTGCTCGGCATCGCGAAATCGCGTCAGCAAGCCGAAGCCGCGGGCTTTAACCTTGCTGAGTTGTTCGAGGTAGTGCGTGAGGTGTGTGAGCAGTTGGTTGGCTTGTTCAAAAGTCTCGAAGGACGAGTCTTTGAGCGCATGTACCACGCCCTTCGCGACCTGCTCCTCAATGGTCTTGGCCCGGACGATGTCTTTGTGCAGAGCACTCAAAGGCTCCCATGTAGGCAGGTCTGCGGCCAAGGGAAGAGCGGTGCCGATGTAGCCGAGGTCTGCGAGCGCGTGGATACGCGCCTTGCGGAGCAACGCGATATCGTCATCGGTCAGCGGAGGAGTTTGCGAACCGTGCTCGGGTAACTCGTCATCGAACCACTGGAAGTCGTCCATCCGGGACATGACCAGCTTGGCCAGGTCCTCGGGCGTGACCTCTTGACCCTGGTAGACATACTTCTGCATGTTCCGGGAGGCATCTTTGGAGATGGCTTGGTCCACCGCCGAGATGCGTGCATGCAGTTCGCCGAGCTGCTGCTCCAGGGTGGCGATGTTGGCCTGCAGGCGCATGGGCTGTAAGGCAGAGACCTCTGAGGCGATTTTCCCGATGGAGTGCTCGAACTGGCGCATGCCTTCCTTTTCGTCGGACAGCAATGCCACGCTCAAGGGACGGATTCGCTCGGGCAGCTTGTTTTGCAGGACAGCTAGCGCCGTCTCGCCCTTGGAGGTCACCAGCACGCGCTTGCCCTGCGCCAGGTAGTGGCAAATCACGTTGGCGATGGTGTGAGTCTTTCCAGTGCCCGGGGGGCCTTGAACCACGACTCCGTTGTTTGACTCCAGCTTGCGGATGATGGAGACCTGTTCCTCGTTGTAAGGCATCGGGAAATACAGCTCTCGAACGCCAGCGCCAGAGGCGCTGGTGGACAAGCCACGGAAGGCGACCTCCTGGCGCGTCCGGACCTGAGCGTCACCAGGCCGAACAAACTCCTCTATTACGGCAGGCACCTGCGCACCGTCTTCGACCTTCTTCTTGAGGCGGCGCACGTCCTCCAGGAAAACATCAGCGGAACGCTTCCTGGCAAAAATCACCCAGGTGTTGGTGAGGCAAAGAACGTCACGGGCCGTTGGCACCGAAAGGTCATCAGTTCGGCCCTCATAGCGCCCCGATGGGTCCAGGTTGGCGACGGCCGCTTTCAGGATTGGCTCGTAAGTGTCCGGACTGAACGGGCTCAGTGGCGTGGCCAGCTTGGACTGAGTCTCCTTCCACAGCGCCTCCAGCGGCATCACACCAGGCAGCTCCATCTCTGCATAGCAGTCCAGTTCAATCTTGGAGTCAGCCTCCCGAGGACTGATTTCCAGGGCGAAGGTCCGAGAATTGAGCCTGATTTCGCAGGCCTGGGTTAGCAGAGGATGCTCGACCTTGGATGGAGAACCCGCCTTCTTCCAAGATGCCATTCCAACACCCCAGACCAGCTCAATGGGGTTTTCAACGCCGTCCATCGACAGCGTCTGGTTGAGCACAAAGAGCTTGTTGTACAGGGAGATTGTTTTGCGCCGGATGGTCTCGACTAGCTGCCACGGTTCCCAGTGAAATTTAAGGTACCAGTCAAACAGCTCTGGCAATTCTGGCTGGTCGGTCAGGAGCTCTTCGCCGACCTGAGTCTTGCCGTTCATGACCGGAAGGGATGACAGCAGAACAGGCGGCTTGGTCAGCGACTGACTGAGGGTGACCCAGCCAACCAGCTGCTCTGGCAGCGAGGGAGCCTTCAGTTCTTGAAGACGAGGAACGCGCAACCAAACGTCGCCGTCGGGTTCCTGTAGGTTGACCTGCAAATCGGGCAGACCTTTGAGGTCAACCTGATGGCTGGCAAAGAACTCTGTGGGGACGACATAGACAGGCTTTCGCTTGAGCTTCTCGGCCTCCTCGATATACGTCAACAGGTCCAGGATGCTGGCCGAGTGTTCGCTCATTGCTTGTCTACTCCCATTCACTACTGGTGGACATGGTATCGGTAGACGGCGCTTAAGTCGCTTTTCGTGGCGTGGCCACCATTGATTCACGGGGGCCCGTGATGCCAACATCTGGCGCACGCTGTTGGTGTGCACATTTTTCCTCCTCTCAAGGTCCTAGCAAAAACCTGAAGAAGGAGAGCAGGCGGGGTCTTTGCAAATCACGGCGGCTACGCCTTAGCAGCTAACTGCGCTTGCTCGCGCAAATGGTTCGTTCGAGGCAGCATCAGCTTAAGGTGCTACCTCTTTCCACACGCGTCCGGAGGACGGGTCGCGCCTCTAGTCCCTCAATGCGGATACGGTATCCACTGCTTCTTGAGCGACCTTTGCAGCCGATGACTGAAGCATGGTGAGTGGGTAAGTTCCGACGACGACCCCTTGATATGAAACAACGTAGCCTCGAATGGGCCCTGTGACGGCGGCCGCTGATTCAATGGCTTCTTGAATTGAGGAATAGCCTGCACCCGTATCCATTTCGTTAGGTCCAAACGAAAGGCGAAATCCATAGAGACCAGCATCGATTCGCTCGATATCGAGCTCCATGATGACCTTGTCACTTGGCGTCGACTTCGGAAGACTGGTGTTAGCAATTTGGACAAGATGCCCAGCTGCGGATGCCTGCTCCCCAACAGCTGCCGTAGCATAGGTAACCTCACCATCCACCAAGGACTGGCGCACATCATCCATGTCAATGAACTTGCCTTTGAGCCATATGTACATGGGCGGAAAGAAGGAGCGCCTAAGCACTCGCGCAAAGGCTTCCGTCAGCGTTTCTGGCGTGTCTGGCCCCGTGTACTTGAAGAGGCGCACATCCATGTAGAAATCCTGTGCTCGCTGGAGCAAGGCATCACCGGAATAGACGTCCACCAGGGACTTCCCCGTCTCGTCGTCCTTTGCGTTGACAAAGAGTCTCCACACGTCGCTGGCGGCGAACATCCACGCTTCGCCGCATTCGACCACGTTGTCACCGGGATTGAACGTCTCAGCGTCTTTGACGTCCAGCGCGAATACAAGCCCGGACTGAAAGGCCAACCCGGACGTCCCTGCAATGGAAGGATTTGCCCTTGCTTCGTCTTCGAGATATCCAAGCAGTGATTGGGGGAGGGTGAGAGGCGAGGCTCCAGCGGACTGTGTCTCAGTTAGGCAGAGTGTCAGGTGCTTCCAACTGCCATAGCCCTGGTCTAGGGCAACTGAATCTAGAGCCTTTGCGAGGGATGTGCCTGTCTGCTTTCGCAGGGTCTTCGCAAGGCGCTTAAGCTTCTCGGCAGCAGTGGCCGTTATCGGGATTATTTTCAAGGTGCGCTCCAATCGTTGAAGCGGAATAGCTCAGTGCCCACTGCCAAGTTCCGCTGAACGTGGATGCAAAAAATAGAAAATACCTAATGTCGTTCCGGCGAACCAGATGGGCCATGGTGGGCAGCGTGCGTCGACAAGCGCATCACCGAAGTGTATCGGCTTGCATGCGACTAACACCAACCCCGAAATGAGGGGGCAATTGCATTCAGGGTGAATGCCCGCTAGGGCCGTGCGAGTTCCGTAAAACCGACACTTAAAAAGAACCTTCGCAGTTCCGCAGCTCCGATGCCAGGTGAGTTGCCGCTCATGTAGTACATGATGGTTTCCAAGGGCTCTTCATTCTCTCGTACCGATGGCAATAGACCTGGCAGCCTTGTCCATGGTTGCGACGAACCGTGAATAGTGGAGAACACATCGGCAAGAGTTTCAGTCTGCTCTCTGCTTGGCCATTCCTTGCGCCACCTTTGCCGAAGCCGTCCTAGCGTCCTGTGGTCCAGAGCGAGCTCCTTTGCGGCTGAGAAGTCGGCAGTTGCGACAAGGAACTCAGACCTGGTGTGTCGATGCAAGATTGCAAGCTTTTCTAAACTTGACAAGTAGTCCTTCACTGCGGATGTCGGACTTCCACGTCCTCCCACGACGCTCGATTGAAATCTGCCTGCAAGCCAGTCCAGTACGCACTCAACATTGACCTGAGGCTCTTTCCTTCTTATCGCCGTGTGAATCAAAGAAGCGAAAACTGCTGCTTGCCATACACGTGGTTGAGCTGAAGTTCCCCGCGAGGCTCTAACTTCCATCGTTAAGAAGCTCGGCAATTCATCCATCTCAATACCGAGATAGCGAAGAACTCGTGAGAGCTTCTGCTCATTTGAGAGTGCGGCGAATTCGGCTGTCCTTTGTCGGCGAGCCTGCTCCTTTTGGCCATGCTTCACGGTGTGGGGACGGTTAGAAATCTTTAGCTGGGCTTTTTCCCTGGCCTCTATGTCTGCTTGAGCTTTAAGAGCGGCTTGCTCCCTGGACCACTCAAGTCGCTCGGTAGACAGGTCATTCCTCAACTCAATCTCGAGAGCTTCCTTCAGGGGGCCAGCGTCTGGATGAAAGAGCCAAGTTGTTGCGGACGGCGTTACGAATAGGCGTTGAGCTAGCGCAGTAAAGTCGATGACCGTCAAGTCTGAAATGTCCACTTCAATCGCGGCGATGCCTTGGTTCCTGATGAACGCCAACTTCGTTTCGTCAACGAAATGAGTGAAGGCAATCTCGACGAGCAGCTCGAATTCGTTACCGTGAACGACTAGGTCTGGCCGTATTTTTCCAATTGCTTTCTCCACTTGCACGCGCGACAAGTGAACCGTTCCGCCTGGATGAAGTAGCGCCGAGCGGCTTAGGGCTGTCCGTCGCATTCCGTAAGCCGTTACCTCGATATTTAACGGCGGCAATACAAGTTCCTGCCGTTCTTCAATCAACTGCTTGGCCGCGAGATGCAACGCACTTTCTAGGCCGCCCTCGCAACCGGTGTTTGCAGCGTGGGCAAAGTGCGGAGTCATCTTTCCGGCCGCTGCGTGCTTTGCAATCAATGGGCCGCCGCAGCCAGGGCAAGAACAATCGCAATCGGTACCTAGCGGAACCTGAAGTGGTTCGACGAGCTTTCCCCCGTGAAGCCCGAACGGAACCTGAAGTGAACTTGAAGCGCCCCGCTTCGGTATTTTTGCCGTGGGTATGAGGTCCATGGAGGTCAATGAGGGCCGTGGTGGTTTAGATGGCAATATTCAGGGGCCAGCCGCTATCGTTTCTTTCGCGGATTCTTTGCTTGCAGCCTGTTTGGCCGCCTCACCAGTTTACGAATGAAGTGACTGTCTGGATAGTCATACAAGCCTGCCGCTACTCCCGCCTCCCGCGGAGAAAGGGCTGTCTCGTGTTGCCGTGTCCGTTCTGCTAGGTAGGCGTCGACTGCCGAGGACCGAATGCGTCCATGTCCCGCGTCGTCCGTGACCAGTTCACCTAACTTTCCTGCGCTGCAGAGCATGGATACGTAAAGCAGGCTGGTCTTCAACTGGGCTGCAGCCTCAATTTTGGTCAAAAGCAAATCGTCGCCGTGCACGACCGTGGCCACCACCGTCTCGGTCAAGCCGGCGCCGGAGCTCTTCTTCCGTCGAGTAGGGGGATGTTTCATGGTCCTAAGAATTGAAGTTCTCTGAGATGGCTGCGAGTCGATGGTCTAGCCACCGTCGGCAGAAAAAACCAAATTGCACATGCGGAGCGCCTAGTAAGAGGCGTAGACGCCGCACTGGCCGCACATAAAGACCATCACCAAGCCGCCGGTCTGCGACCAACGAAGCCACGACGCTTCGTAGTTGGCGCCGCCATCCGGCAGCGTGTGAAGCCGTTGCTTCCTTGAAGGTGCGTTTGATGGCATGGCTTCAGCAGCTTGGCTACAAATATGCCGAGAGAAGCATATTGATGCGCCCTGTTGGAGCGTGAGTTTGCCCGGCTAACCTTCTCGGAGCGATGTCGTCTGCCGCCTGCCTGCAGTCCGTTTCAACCATCGCGCTGCTTCCTTTGCTGCCGCCTTGCTGGTGTCGTTAGCGCCTGTGCTACCAAAGCAAGATGGCCCTCTTGAAGTCCAACATTTTCGCCACACAAGACGAGACGTTTTGCTCTGTCATGCCGTGAGCGCTTCAAGCCGGTGCCGCTGCATTCGTCGTCAAAAATCACGTAGGGCTCGCCGTCGTGAAAGTTGCTGAGCCAACTATCAATTGCAGCAACACGTTCCCACCCGCGGTTCTGAGTCGCGGACCAGTGCTCTTGGAGAGAGGTAGAGACCAACTCAAGGCCGGTGCGACTGAACAGGCTCTCGAAGCCCTCACGGTCCATCAGGCGAAGCCAGGAAGTGGTGAGGACAACTTGGGGCTGGTACGCTTTCAGCACTTCAAGAAGGAGCGTCGTGCACTGCGGCGCGAAAAGCCGTTCATACAGGTCTGAAGGCTTGTTGGGCGCAAACACGTCGTATCCGCCGTAGGGAGCGTTGAGGCAGATGACGTCGTCGAAATCGAGGAACAGAATTGGCCTCTTCATCGTTCAACCACGGCTGCGGTACTTCACCGCCATACGTGCCTTCAACTCGGCGATAACGGAGGGTTCCGCGCATCCATATCTCGGGTCAGTAGCAACAAAGTTGGGAAGATTTTTGTCGGGCCAGCCATCGGTGATGTCGTCAATAGCGAGCCAAGTGGACGGGCACCGCCGGGTAACGTCCGCCAGCACCTGTTGGGGTCGCGTCAGCTGTGCGAAGACGCCGCGCTGCATAGCCGAGTGGTATGTGGCTCCCACCACCCGCTCAGCGAGCTCAGGAACCAAGTAGGACCTGGCTCGGGTGAAGCCCAGTATCCGAACCCACGTTGTCGACAAGACAATCCGCACGCCCGGGTAGGGTTCAAGCAATTCACGCAAGAGGTTGGAATTCTCGAAGAGGTGGTGCCCTGCGTACTCGTCTCCCAGGTATTTGCCGCGATGCCTGTCCCGGTACACGCCCTCCGGATGCAGCACGCCGTCGTAGTCCAGGTAGAGAACCTCTTTGCCAACGCCACCAAGTACTTTCATATTTTCGAAAGTTGAGCAAGTCGAAAGTTACATATAAGGCATTATTGTGTCGTATGCGACATGTTCGCGCAACCTCTCATTTCGCTAGGCTTTGCGAAGAGCACTGGGATTCGCCCACTGCGACCAGCGAATGTGCCGCGCGGATTTTTCCGCCATCGGGAGTCGAGCGCCTCGCTGCGAATCACGTCGCCAAGATGGAGCGGAGTAAGACGACCGTTCGAAAAATCAAGGGCTGGCTGCCCGCTATATCCCGAGGGTGAAGCGCGGCAGACGTCGGGCGAGACTGAGCCTCTCAGCAATCTAACGGTGGTTCAAAGTCATCGCACCTCCGAGCCATACGTATTCCTCGAGGAGCCGTTGAGCGGCAACAACTATTTGTCAGCAAGAACTTGCGGCGAAACGACTATTTGTAATCGCCTCTGTGGAAGCCGCGCCAATGCTGGCTTTGAGCGCAACTGGAAGTTCACGGCTGTCAAAGAGCAAGTTGGTAGAGGGGCGGCAAGCTCCTTCCACGCCACTTTGACGTTCACTTGCAGAAACGGTGCATGGCCAGCCGGGTCAAGCAGCTCAACGCCTGCTGGTCGATTGGAACCGACTATTTGCGGGCAGGTCGCTTTTGGCTCCCAGTCTGGAAACGACTATTTGTCGAAACAGTATTTGGAAACGACTGTTTGGCAAGAAAACGACTTTAATGCCAGCAACCAATCGACCGTGAAGACTGGGATGTCTTTCGGAAAACTTCCATCGCGCATTTGATCAGCATCAGCGGTTTGCACATTGCCATGGTGGGCTGGATGGGCAGCATGCTGTTGGCCCGCTTGTGGCGGCGGAGCCCGTGGCTGATGCACCGTTGGCCTGCGCCGGTCGTGCAACTGGTCAGCGGCGTGCTGGTGGCTGCGGCTTATTCGCTGCTGGCCGGCTGGGGCGTGCCAGCACAACGCACCGTCTGCATGATGGCCGTTTGGGCACTGTTGCGCATCGGTGGCCGTCCCTGGCCCTGGCCACCGGTCTGGCTGGCAGCGGCGGTGGTGGTCACCGTGATGGATCCCTGGGCCCTTTGTCAGGCCGGCTTCTGGCTGTCATTTGTTGCGGTGGGTGTGCTCATGTCCAGCGGCACGGTGCTTGAGCCGACCATGCCTGGCGAGGCGTCATGGCGCGCACGCGCCTCGAGCATGGTCCAATCCCTGGTGCACACGCAGTGGTTGACCACCTTGTCGTTGACACCTTTGGCGGCGGTGTTTTTCCAGCAAGTGTCGGTGGTGGGCTTTGCCGCCAACTTGTTGGCCATCCCGGTGTTCACCGTGTTGATCACCCCTTTGGCGCTGGGCGGCGTCGCCTGGCCGGCCTTGTGGAGTGTGGCCGCGTGGTTGGTGTCCATGACCGTCAAAGTGTTGGCCTGGATGGCCCATTGGTCATGGGCTGCCACCCACGTGCCCATGCTGCCCATGGGCTTGTCGGCGCTCGTGGTCCTGGCAGCCGGGGCTTTGGTGCTGCCCGTGCCCTGGCGCTGGCGTCTGGCAGGTTTGCCAGCCTTGCTGTTGCTGCCGTTCTTGCCAGGCCAATGGTCGCTGGTGCCGCCGCCACTCCCTGGCCAGTTCAGCGTCGTGGCGGCAGATGTGGGGCAGGGCACTTCGGTGCTGGTGCGCACGGCGCGGCATGCCCTGGTGTTCGATGCGGGCCCCAAGGTGGGCGATCAAAGCGATGCGGGCCAGCGCGTGGTGGTGCCCTTGCTGGTGGCCTTGGGCGTGACTCAGCTCGACGAGCTGATCATCAGCCACCGCGATGCCGACCACGTGGGCGGCGCAGCCTCGGTCGTGCGGGAGGTGCCGGTGATGTTGTTGCGCTCATCCCTGGAAGACGAGCACCCTTTGCGTCAGACCATGGTGGACGGCCAGCTTTTGCGTCATCGTCGGTGCGAGGCAGGCCAGCATTGGCAATGGGATGGCGTCGATTTCACCGTGCTGCACCCCCGTGCGGAAGACTATGAGAGGCGTGTGGATCTGTCGACCAACGCCTTGTCCTGCGTGGTGAGGGTTCAGGCCAAGGCCTTGCCCGGGCGCGAGGCCGCCAGCGTGCTCCTGGCCGGTGACATCGAAACCCAGGAAGAGGCCGACGTGGTGGCGCGAGCTCGGGCATCGGGTGAAGGGCCTGCTGCAAGTCTGCGCAGCACGGTTTTGGTCGTGCCCCACCACGGTAGTAGCACCTCATCCACCGAGGTGTTCCTGGAGGCAGTGCGCCCGACACAGGCCGTGATCCAGGTGGGGCGGCGCAATGGCTATGGCCACCCCTCGCCCGAGATCGTGGCCCGTTACGACGAGCGGGGTGTTTCGCGTGTCGCCACGCCCGCGTGTGGTGCCTTTTTGTGGAACAGCGGGGATGCACCACTGGCGCAACCCCAGGCGCTCAAACTGGACCCCGCACAGCACCTTCACGTGGGCGAATGCTGGCGTCAGCGAACCAGACACTACTGGGACTGAAGCTCATCTTCGGGCAGGGGAGAGGCCAGCAACTTGTCGATCCGTTTGCCGTCCATGTCCACGACCTCAAATCGCCAGCCATCCCACTCGACGGTGTCGGTGGTTTGCGGCAAACGGCCCAACAACATCATCACCATGCCGGCCAGCGTGTTGTAGCGGCCTCTGTCTTCATCGGGCAGCGCCTTGAAGCCCAGCCGGTCCTTCAACTCAGGCACGGGGATCAGGCCATCAATCAACCACGAACCATCCTCGCGTTGCACCGCCCAGCTGTTCTCGTCCTGCGGCGTGGTGAACTCGCCCGTGATGGCTTCCAACACATCGCGCAAGGTGATCACACCCTGCACTTCGCCGTACTCATCCACCACGAACACCATTTGCACCGATGAGGCGCGGAAGTGGTCCAGCAACTCCATGCCGGACAAGGTTTCTGGCACGAACACCGCAGGTTGCAGGCCCAGCGCCAGATCGTTGCTCACCCCCTGAGTGATCTGGTGCAGCAATTGTTGAGCCGTGATCACCCCGACCACGTCATCCAGGCCACCTCGGCAGACTGGATAACGCGAATGCCCATGCAGCGCGATGATTGCCAGGTTTTGCTTCATCGATGCGTCCAAGTTCAGCCACGCGATGTCGCTGCGCGGAATCATCATCGAGCCCACCTGGCGATCGTCCAGGCGGAACACATTGCGCACCATCTGGTGTTCATTGGCCTCGATCACACCCGCGTCCAGTCCTTCTTCCAGGCTGGCATTGATTTCTTCTTCGGTCACGCCTCGGCCACCGGTGTCATGCACGCCCATCAGCTTTAACAGGCCTTCGGTGCAGGCGGTCAGCAAGTACACAAAGGGTTTGGTCAGGCGCGACAGCCACTTCATGGGCTGAGCGACCAAGCGGGCCACGGGTTCCGGATACATCTGGCCGACCCGCTTGGGTACCAGTTCGCCAAAAATGATCGTGATGAAGGTGATGATCATCACCACCAGGCCAGTGGCTGTGATGGCGGCCACGCTTTCACTGAGGTGAAATTGGGCCTGGAGCCACACCGACAAGCCACCCGAAAACGCGGCGTCACCCACGATACCGTTCAGTACCCCGATCGAAGTGATGCCAATTTGCACGGTCGACAAAAACTGAGTGGGGTTGTCGTGCAACTCCATGGCCACCTTGGCGCCAGCATCGCCGGTTTCGGCCATCACCTGCAGCCGTGCCTTGCGGCTGGCGGCCAGGGCCATCTCTGACATGGCGAATAAGCCGTTAAGGATTGTCAGAAAAATTAAAAGCGCAACGTCCATGTGGGGCGCCGGGCAAAGCCGGGCCATCAATTTTCACCGCCGAAGCGTAGCAGAATCGGTGCCATGATCTATCTCGTTGGCGACTTGCAAGGCTGTTGTGACCCTCTTGAACGGTTACTGGCCACGATTGACTTCTCTCCCTCGCGGGACCGGCTCTACTTTTTGGGTGACTTGGTGAACCGCGGGCCCGACTCTTTGGGTGTGCTGAAAAGGCTGCGCAGCTTGGGCGATTCGGCGGTTTGCCTGCTGGGCAACCACGATCTACACCTGCTGGCCGTGGCGCATGGCGTGCGTAAACCGCACAAAAACGACACCTTGGACAGCATTTTGTCGGCCCGTGACCGCGATGACTGGCTCGATTGGCTGCGGCTCCAGCGGCTGGCGGTCTGGGAGCACGGCTGGTTGATGGTGCATGCCGGTGTAGTGCCTCAGTGGGATGCCGACCAAACAGTGGCCTTGGCGGGTGAGGTTGAATCGATGTTGCGAAGCCCCGACATTGGCGATTTTTTGAACGTCATGTATGGAGCCCAACCCAACCGCTGGCAAGACGATTTGCAGGGTCCTGATCGGTGGCGTTGCATTGTCAACAGCTTGACGCGACTGCGGTTTTGCGCAGACGACGGCACCATGGAATTTGCCACCAAGGATGGGGCGGGAGAGGCTCCTGAGGGGTTCTCCCCCTGGTTTGAATTGCCCGGGCGGCGCACGGCTGACACACCGGTGGCTTTTGGGCATTGGTCCACCTTGGGCTTGATCAACACCGATAAGTTGCTGTCGCTGGACACAGGGTGCGTGTGGGGCGGCCAACTGAGTGCGGTGCGCATTGACGGCGCCCAGCGCGAGTTGATCCAGATCGATTGTCCGCAGGCGCAAAAGCCTGGAAAATAGGGCTTGGCTTGGCTTACAATGCAGCCCTTCTAGGAAGTGTGGCCGAGTGGTTTAAGGCTCTAGTCTTGAAAACTAGCGTAGGGGCGACCTTACCGTGAGTTCGAATCTCACCGCTTCCGCCGATGTCCTGCCAGTGTCCCCAGTCTTTCGGCCCAGAACGGCAGTTCATCATCTGGTGTCCCATCCCAATGCGCGTTTACTGCCGCCATCACTGTTGTGATCGGTAGCCCTGTCGCGTCTGAGATGCATGCTATTGCTACGTCGGGAAGACGGCGGCGTCCGGATTTGTAGTTTGAGAATGCTGTTCTCCCCAGACCAAGCGCTTCTGCGGGAGTGTCAGGATTTCTGTGTGTGAGGCGGGGTTATGAATCAGTTACTTCGTTGTCTTTGGGCCCCTGCCAGGCCGCCGGAGGCGCCCC
>NZ_JAQSDR010000005.1 GCF_029946005.1 Aquabacterium sp. | reverse complement strand
ATCCCCGCCCTGGGCGAGCACCGCAGAGCAGTCCGCCGCAACGCGGTGGACCGCCCCCGCAGGAGCCCCGCCCGCCTGCGCCTCATCCCCACCTCGCACCGCCAATAAAAGCCCCCCAAAAACGATCCCCGATTCAAGGGGCTCACCCCCAACCCAAGGGAATGCACCGCCCGCATCAGCCCACACCAGCCTCAAAAATCGAAACGCATTGTGGAGTGTTGATTCATGTTGTCTCGTCGTCGTTTCCTGGGCCACTCGGCCCTGCAGGCCGCCAGTGTGCTGGGCCTGTCCGGTTTCTCATTGAATGGCCATGCGGCGTCCAGCCGGGTGTTCAGCGAATCGCTGGCCCAACCGCGCGCGGCACTGGGCAGTCTGGGCCGCGTGCCTGCCATCGTCATCGGCACCGGCTATGGCGGCGCGGTCACTGCCTTGCGTCTGGCCGAGGCCGGTGTGCCCGTGGTCATGCTGGAGATGGGCCAGCTGTGGACCCAACCCGCCAGCGATGGCCGCATCTTCACCAAAACCTTGTCGCCCGATGGCCGGTCGATGTGGTTCAAGGACCGCACCGAAGCACCCCTCAAGACCTTCCTGGGCCTGGATGTCATCAATAAAAAGATCCCGCGCTATGCGGGGGTGCTGGACCGCGTCAACTACGACGAGATGTCGGTGTATGTGGGACGGGGTGTGGGCGGTGGCTCGCTGGTCAATGGTGCCATGGCCGTGACACCGCCACGCGGCTACTTCGAGACCATGCTGCCCGAGGTCAACGCCGATGAGATGTACGCCAAGTACTTCCCCCGCGCCAACGGCCTGCTGGGCGTCAACCACGTCGATCCCGCCTGGTTCGAAAAGGCTGACTGCTACCGCTTCGCCCGTGTCTCGCGCGACCAGGCTCATCAAACCGGCTTGAAGACCGTGTTCGTGCCCAGCGTCTATGACTTCAAGTACATGGAGGCCGAACAAGCGAAGAAGGTGCCGCGTTCCGCCTTGGCCCAAGAGGTGATCTACGGCAACAACGCCGGCAAGCTCAGCTTGGACAAGACCTACCTGGCCGATGCCGTGGGCACGGGCCGCGTCACCATCTACACGCTGCAGCAGGTGCGCCGCATCGAACAGCAGGCCAATGGCGACTATCTGCTGAGCGTGCGCGCCATTGACGTCTACGGCAACGTGCTGGCCAATGTGCAGATCAGTTGCGGCCACCTGTTTCTGGGCGCAGGCAGCCTGGGCACGACCGAGCTGCTGGTGCGCGCCCGCGAGACCGGCACCCTGCCCCGCTTGAGTCAGGCCGTGGGCGAGGGCTGGGGCCACAACGGCAATGTGATGGCCGCGCGCGCCAACCACCTCTGGAACCCCACCGGCGCCCTCCAGTCGACCATGCCCGCCATGGGCATCAACGACTGGGACAACCCGACCAAGCCGGTGTTCGCCGAGATCACGCCGTTGCCCACGGGCTTCGAGAATTGGGTAAGCATGTACCTGGCCATCACGCGCAACCCGGAGCGTGGCCGCTTTGTTTACGACGCCGCCACCGATTCGGCGCGCCTGAACTGGACGCGAGCGCAGAACACGACCACGGTCAACGCTGCCAAGTCGCTGCTCGACCGCATCAACCGCAAGCAAGGCACGATCTACCGCACCGATTTGTTCGGCGGGGGCAAGGTCTTCGCCGATGACTTCTGCTACCACCCGCTGGGCGGCTGCGTGCTGGGCCAGGCCACGGACAACATCGGCCGCGTCAAGGGTTACGACCGCCTGTACGTGACCGACAGCGCCTTGATCCCAGGCTCGATCGGCGTCAACCCCTTTGTGACCATCACGGCGCTGGCCGAACGCAACATCGAACGCGTCATCGCGCAAGACCTGCGCTGATGGCGCGCAGCAGTGCGCGCACGCGGGACTCCATCTGCTCGGCGGGGGTGTTGGCATAGCCCATGACCAGGCCGTTGGGGGTGGCCCCACCCATGCCATAGGCCGACAAGGGTCGCGGGCTGAGCCCCCTCTTCATGGCGGCCTGGGCCGCGTCGATGTCGACGATGTCGGGTGGCAAGGTCAGCACCAGGTGCAGGCCGCAAGCCCCACCTAGCACCTCGCCCGGCCAAGGCCAGTGGCGAGACAAGGCATCGCGCAAGGCGGCCTGGCGCTGGGCATACAAGGGCCGCATCTTGCGCAGGTGCTTGGTGAAATGACCTTCGTTGATGAAGGCGGCCAAAGCCGCTTGCTCGGCGGGCAGGCCTCGCCTGACCAGGTAGCCCAAGGCGCCTTGCCATTGATCAGACAAGCTGGCGGGCACCACCATGAACCCCAAGCGCAAGGCCGGGAACATCGACTTGCTGAAGGTGCCCAGGTAAACCACGGGCGCGCCAGGCACCAGGCCTTGCATGGCAGCCAGGGGCGGGCCATCGTGGCGAAACTCGCTGTCGTAGTCGTCTTCCAGGATCCAGGCGCCCGCTGCCTGAGCCTGCTCGATCAACGCCAGGCGGCGCGCCAAGGGCATCACCGAGCCCAGCGGGTACTGGTGCGCTGGCGTGGTGTAAATCAAGCGTGGCGGCTGCTGGCGCCACAAGGCCTTGGTGGGCGCCAGGCCGTGCTCGTCCACCGGCACCGGCACCACCTTCAGCCCGGCCGCCTGACAGGCCACGCGGGCACCGCCATAGCCGGGGTGCTCGATCCAGGCCCGCTGCCCCAGGTCGGCCAGGGCTTGGGCACACAGGCTCAGGCTGTCCTGGGTGCCACCGGTCACGATGACCTGGTCCACCGTGCAGACCACACCGCGTGCCGCGCGCACATAGGTGGCGATGGCCTGGCGCAGTTCCAGTTCGCCCACGGCGGGACGGTAGCTGAGTAGCTCGGGGCTTTGGTCACGCCAGGCCGCGTTCAGCAGGCGGCGCCAGGTGGGCAAGGGGAACTCGTCGAGCGCGGGGATGCCGGGCATGAAGGGCATCAGGTCTTGCTCGGCCGTGCGGCGGCGGTTGAAAGCCTGCACACGGTTTGACAAAGCGGGCGATGGCTGCCCCGACGCCATTGGTGGCGCGGTGAGCGGCGCGTGGCCACTGCCCACCGCACGCCGATCAGGCAAGGCCGCCACCACGGTGCCCTGGCGGCTGGCCTGCACATAGCCTTCGGCCGCGAGCTGCTCGTACGCATGGATGACGCTGTTGCGCGCCAGGCCCAGCTCATGCGCCAGCACACGGCTGGCGGGCAAGGCGCTGCCTGCGGGCAGGCGGCCATCCAGGATGGCCTGGCGAAGCAACTCGTACAAACGCCGCTGCCGGGGCAAGGGGTCGCCTTTGGCGCGCAGCAGGCGGCGGTCCAGCAACAGGGTCAGGTCGGTCATGGGTTTGGGTCAGGCGCGATTTTGTGGCTCTATCATTTTGCATGAATGTGGACCTTTTCATGGGGCCATGTTTTACCTATGGTTGAGGCTCCATCACCAAGCAGGGACCACAACACCATGACCACGACCTTTGCCCCGCCTCCGACCGAACGCAGCCGGGTCAATCGCGCCGAAGACCGGGGGCACTACGACCACGCCACCATCCACGCCATCGTGGATGCCGCCTACCTGTGCCACGTGTCCTTCGTGGACGAACGCGGCCCGCTGTGCCTGCCGACCGCAGTGTGGCGCGTGGACGGCCATGTGCTGATCCATGGCTCCAACGGCAGCAAGATGATGAAGTCGCTGGCCCAGGGCGCGCCCGCTTGCCTGGCCATCACGCACCTGGATGGCCTGGTGATGGCGCGGTCGGCGTTCTCGCACTCCATGAACTTCAGGTCGGTGGTCATCCACGGCACGTTCGAGGCTGTGCCCGATGCGGACAAGACCGAAGTCCTGCACCGATTGATGGACCACCTGGCCCCTGGTCGGCGCCACGAAGCGCGCGCGCCCGACCGCAAGGAGCTGGCCGCCACCACGGTGCTGCGCATGCCCTTGTTCGAAGCCGCCGCCAAGATCCGCGCCTGGGGCCCGAAGGACAAGGAGGAGGACATGAACTGGCCCGTGTGGGCTGGGGTGCTCCCCGTCCATCAAACCCGGCTCACGCCCTTGGCAGAGCCCGGCTGCCCCGCAGAAACACCGGCCTACGTGCAGCAGTGGGCCACGGGCACCTGAGGCATCACGCGCCCAGGGTGAGCATGGCCGCCGCTGCACCCACGCCAACCGCCATGCTCACCGCATAGCCTTTGATCACCGGCCCGCCCATGGCCTTGCCGCCCGTGATCCAGGCCATCGCGCCCTTGGACACCATGTTGGCCAAGGTGGCCAGGCAAATCGCGGCGATCGTCGTGACCAGCGGCAAGCCACCGTCACCATGCAGGCGGGCCAGGGAGATCACGATCGCATCGACATCAGCCAGGCCGGACATCGCAGCGAGCGCATAGACGCCGCCGCTGCCCAGCCACTGCCTGGCAGCGGGCGCGAGGACGGCCATGGCGGCCAGGTAAGCGCCAAAGCCCAAGGCCGCCCCCAGGTCAAACGTGGGCACCATGGGCTCGATGGCCTGGTCGCCCGAAGCCTGGGACAAGCGCCGCCAGTGCCACAAGCCCAGCACCAGCAAGGTGACGCCCGACAGGATCAGCGGCACACCCATGGCCGCCAGCAGCGCGGGCTGGACCAGGGCCACCAGCACGGCCATGCGCAGGAACATCACCCCGCACGCCGCCAAGGCACCGGACACCGCCACCCCCGACACCGCCGGATTGAGCCGCGCGTAGCGTGCCAAGGCCAAGGTGGTGGCCGTGGAGGACGCCAGTCCACCCAGGATGCCGGTCCACAACATGCCTCGCCGCGGACCCGTGACCCGCATGGCCAAGTGCCCGGCGAGCGAGAGACCCGCGATCAGCACCACCGCCCACCACAGCTTGTAGGGGTTCAAGGCCTGGTAAGGACCAAAGCCGGCATCCGGCAGATTGGGCAGGATGACCACCGACAGCACCATCAACTGCAGGGCCGCCGTCAATTCGCGGTGCTCAATCAAGCGCAGCCAGCGGTGCAAGGTAGGTTTGAGGTTCAGCAATACGGCCACGATGACCGCACACGCCAAGGCCAGGGCCACGGCGCCTCGCGCAGCGATCGCCCCCAGGACGATTGTCAGCAACAGGGTCAGCGCGGTCGTGATGCTCAGATTGCCCGACGAGGCCGAGGCCTGGCGGTAAGACACGGCCAACAGAATCGACACCCCAATGATCCCGGCCAGGATGGGCCACGCGCCGAACTCGGGCAACAAGCTGGCCAGCAAGCCCCCGAACAGGCCCGCCAGGGCAAAGGTGCGCAGGCCGGCCACTCGCCCGCCGTCGTTCAGCTCACGGTCACGCCACCCCCGCTCCAGGCCGATCACCAGACCTGCGGCCAGGGACCCGACCAGATTCAACGCCGTGGGCAGGCTCTCAAGGGCAATCGACGACGGGGCGGTCATGGCAATTTGATCGCCAATCCGCAGGCCTCGGCCTGAGGCGCCCAGGCCCAATCGGCCAACATCGGCGCCTGCAGGCGCGAACGCAGGGTGTCCACATTGGCATCCGGCGCGATCATGCTGGGGTCAATGCGGTTGGCCACCCAACCGGCCAGGGTGAGCCCGCGCGACAAAATCGCCTCCTGCGTCAGCAAGGCATGGTTCAGGCACCCCAGGCGCACCCCCACCACCAGGATCACGGGCAGGCGCAACAGCACGGCCAGATCAGCGCTGGTGGCCGACTGGCCCTGGGCCTCTTGCAAGGGCACGATGAAGCCCCCCGCCCCTTCAACCACCACAGCATCGGCCTGCTGCCGCAAGGCATGAAAACAGGCTGCGATGTGCTCGATGTCGATCTCCACACCTTCTTCGCGCGCCGCGATGTGGGGCGATGCGGGTTGGCGCAGCAGATAAGGGTTGTCGTACAGCGCAGGCACTTGCACGGTTGATGCGGCGCGCAGCGCCAGCACGTCTTCGTTGGCCCACTCGCCATTGATCAGCTCGGTGCCGGCGGCCACAGGTTTCATCCCAATGACGCGCGCATGCCGGCGCTGCAAGGCATGCAGCAAGGCGCAAGACACACGCGTTTTGCCCACGCCCGTGTCGGTGCCGGTGATGAAAAACGCCGTCATGCCAGACGCTCGCCAGGGCCCGAAGGCCACACGGCGTCGCAAGCCAGCACCTGCTCCAGCGTGCGCAAGGTGCCCTCCACCAAGTGCTGCATGTCGGCCTCGCTCAGCACATAAGGCGGCATGAAATACAGCGAGTTGCCGATGGGGCGCAGCAACAAGCCAGCGTCCAGGGCCACGCGGTGGAAACGAGCAGCGAAGGTGGGATCGGTCGTGTCAATGTCCCAGGCCCAGATCATGCCCAGGTGGCGGTGCGCTTTCACGCGGGGATGGCGGGTGAGTGGCTCGGCCAGCGTTGACAAGCGCAAGGCCGCCGTGCGGTTGCGGACCAGCACGTCGTCGTTCTCAAAGGTGTCCAGCACCGCCAGGGCCGCGCGGCACGCCAGCGCGTTGCCCGTGTAGGAGTGCGAATGCAAAAAACCATGCGCTGTGCGGTCATCCCAGAAGGCGGCGTAAACCTCGTCCGTGGTCAGCACGGCCGACAAGGGCAGCACGCCGCCCGTCAGGCCTTTGCTCAGGCAGATGAAGTCCGGACGAATGGGCTGGCCATCAGCGCCCAGGGCCTGCTGGTGCGCGAACATCGTGCCGGTGCGCCCAAAGCCCACGGCGATCTCATCGCAGATCAAATGCACCTGGTGCTGATCACACAGGGCACGCGCCGCGCTCAGGTAGCTGGGCGAATACATGCCCATGCCCGCAGCGCCTTGCACCAAGGGCTCCAGGATCAAAGCAGCGGTGGAGGCATGGTGCTCGGCCAAGTGCTCGGCCAGGGCTTGCACGCAAGCGGCGGTGTGCTGCTCAAGGTTGACGCCCTCCAACGCATGGCGCGGATCGGGCGAAGGCAAGGTCGCGCTCAAGCGCAGCAAGGGCGCGTAGGCCTCGCGGAACAGGGGGATGTCGGTGACGGACAAGGCCCCGGCGGTCTCACCGTGGTAACCGCCTTGCAGGCCGATGAAGCGGTGCTTGCCCGGCAGCCCACGGTTGCGCCAACTGTGCGCGCTCATCTTGAGGGCGATCTCGGTGGCGCTCGCACCATCGCTGGCATAGAAGGCATGGCCCAAGCCGGTCAGCGCGCCCAGCCGCTCAGAAAGCGCCACCACCGGCTCATGGGTCAGGCCCGCCAGCATGGTGTGGTCCAGCTTGCCCAGCTGGTCGGTGATGGCCTCGGTGATCGGCGCAAACCCATGGCCGAACAGATTGACCCACCACGAACTGACCGCATCCAGGATGCGGTGCCCTTGCTCGTCGATCAACCAGGGCCCCTCGCCACGCACGATGGCGCGCGGCGGGAAGTCGTCCAGCGCCTTCATCTGCGTGCAGGGGTGCCACACGGCGCGGCGGCTGCGTTCGGCCAGGCTGGCGGTCAACACGGGGGGCGTGGCCACCTCAGTCCTGGGGCCGGTAGACACAGCGGTCACCGGCCGCGCGCGACACGCTCACCATGCTCAACTGCGGGATGCGCGCACTCACCTGGCCAAAGATGAACACGCACAGGTTCTCCAGCGTGGGCGTACCCAGGCCCGCCACCTCGTCCAGAAAGTGGTGGTCAAGCTGGCTGCGCACCTCGGCCAGCGCCGCGCGGAGCACGGCCAGGTCGACCACCATGCCGGTGTCCGGCTGGCGGGGCCCGCGCACCGCCACTTCGGCGGTGTAGGTGTGCCCGTGGATGCGGCGACTGCTCGCGGCCTCTTCGGGCGACACATGCCGCTTGAGCGTGTGGGCCGCGTCAAACGTGAAGGTCTGGCTCAGTTCAAACATGACATCTTCTTTTCTCAGCGAATGCCCAAGGTCTTGTGGGTCTGCACGCTGAGCATCCAGCGCGGGTTGTCCAGGCACCATTGCACCGCCCATTGCATGGCCGAGCGGCGTTCCATAGGCTGGGCGCTGTCCATGGCCTGCACGCGCCTTTGCTCAAAGTCCAGGGCTTCCATGGCTTTCAGGTCCGCCGTGGTGAACCCGCTTTGGGGCACGACGACTTTAAGCTCGTGGCCGCTTTTTTGCACCAAGGTTGACCCGGCCTTGGGGCTCACGCAGATCCAGTCCAGGCCAGCAGGCGCAGCGATCGTGCCATTGGTCTCGACAGCGATCATGAAGCCTTTAGCGTGCAGGGCATCGATCAATGCCGCATCGACCTGCAGCAAAGGCTCGCCGCCAGTCAGCACCACGAATCGGCGGTCATCGGCTGCTTCGGGGCCAGCGGGCCAGAACGAGGCGATGCGCTCGGCCAATTGCACGGCGGTCGCAAACTTGCCACCGCCCAAACCATCGGTGCCCACGAACTCGGTGTCGCAAAACTGGCAGACGGCCTGCGCCCGATCGGCCTCGCGGCCCGTCCACAGATTGCAACCCGCAAACCGGCAAAACACCGCCGGGCGCCCGGCATGGGTGCCCTCGCCCTGCAGGGTGTAGAACATTTCCTTGATGCTGTAGCTCATGGTCTCAACGCAATCCTGTCCACCAGACGGTCAAGCTCGACGCCAGCACCAAGGCGGCGTACGTGGCCATGGCGCCGTCGCGCCCCAACACAATCAGTCCAGCGATCAGCACCAGGGCATTGGCCGCGGCCACCCATTTCACCTGCCGAGCAAAACCCGCCGGTTTGAGCGCACGCCACCACACCAGGCGAGCCAAAGCGGGTAAAAGCAGTGCCATGCCCAAGGCTGGCAGGAAAAAATTCACCATGTGGATCAAAGCATCCAGCAAGCTCATTGAACGCCTTCGCAACATCAAAAAACCCTCGATTTTATAATCCCCGGATATGACCGTCCTGACCCTGGGTTTGAACCACACCACCGCCGCCGTCGATTTGCGAGGTCGGTTCGCGTTTGCCGTCGACCAATTGGCCCCCGCGCTCAAGGTTTTGCATACCCGTTTATCCGGCGTGCCGCAGTCGTCCGCCCAGCCAGAAGTGGCCCTGCTGTCCACCTGCAACCGCACCGAACTGTATTGCGCCCTGGGCGGCAGTTGGGGCGGTGGCCGCGCTGGCAACCTGCAGCAGGCCGCCGTTGATTGGCTCGCCAACACCGGTGGCGTGGGCCACGACGAACTGCTGCGCCACACCTACGTGCTGGAAGGGGGCGCCGCAGCCCGCCACGCTTTCCGCGTCGCCAGCGGGCTCGATTCCATGGTGCTGGGCGAACCCCAGATCCTGGGCCAGATGAAGCAGGCCGTGCGCGAGGCCGACGCCGCCGGCACCCTGGGCACCACCCTGCACCAATTGTTCCAGCGCTCCTTCGCCGTGGCCAAGGAAGTGCGCACCTCCACAGAAATCGGCGCCCACTCCATCAGCATGGCGGCCGCCGCCGTTCGTCTGGCCAGCCAGCTGTTTGAAGACCTGGGCAAGACCAAGATCCTGTTCGTGGGCGCGGGCGAAATGATCGAACTCACCGCCACGCACTTCGCCGGCCGCGCCCCACGCGCCATGGCCGTGGCCAACCGCACCCTGGAGCGCGGCGAAAAGCTCGCCAACCACCTGGGCGCACAAGCCCTGCGCCTGGCCGACCTGCCCGATCGCCTGCACGAGTTCGACATCGTGGTCTCCTGCACCGCCAGCTCCCTGCCCATCATCGGCCTGGGCGCGGTCGAACGCGCCCTCAAAGCCCGCAAACGCCGTCCCATCTTCATGGTGGATCTGGCCGTGCCGCGCGACATTGAGCCCGAAGTCGCCGAACTGGACGACGTCTACCTGTACACCGTCGACGATCTGAGCGCCCTGGTGCAAACCGCCAGCGAAAAGCGCCTGGCCGCCGTCAGCCAGGCCGAAGCCATCATCGAGACCGGCGTGCAAGGCTTTGTCCACTGGCTGGACCAGCGCACCACCGTGCCCTTGATCCAGGCACTCAATTCACAGGCCGATGCGTGGCGAGCGGCTGAAATCGCCCGCGCCCGCAAAATGATCGCCAAAGGCGAGGACATCGAAGCCGTGCTCGACTCACTATCAAGAGGATTGACCCAGAAAATGCTGCATGGCGCCATGGCCGAACTGCACAGCGCCGACACCCAGCAACGGCCCCAAGTGGCTGCCTCGCTGGCGCGCCTTTTCTTGCGCGGCGACGTGAGCCCCCTCAAGAAAGACACGCCGTGAGCGGCGGCCTGGCCCCCTCGCTGGCCTCCTCTCTCGAACGCCTGGCCCTTCGCCTTCGAGAGCTGGATGCCGCCCTGTCCGACCCCGCGGTCGCGGCCGACAACAAACGCTACCGCGAGCTGTCGCGCGAGCATTCGGAAGTCAGCAGCGTCTGCGACATGGCCCAGCGCCACGCCCAGCGCAGCGACGACCTGGCCACCGCCCGCCAGATGCTGATGGAGTCCGCCAACGACGCCGACATGCGGGCCATGGCGCAAGAAGAAATCACCCAGGCCGAAGCCGACATCGCCCGTGTCGAAAGCGAGTTGCAAACCGCCTTGCTGCCCAAAGACCCCGACGACGCCCGCAACGCCTTCGTCGAAATCCGCGCTGGCACGGGGGGCGATGAGTCCGCCCTGTTCGCGGGCGACCTGACCCGCATGTACACCCGCCACGCCGAACGCCAAGGCTGGCGCTGCGAGGTCATGTCCGCCAACGACTCTGACCTGGGTGGCTACAAGGAAATCGTGCTGCGCTTCGAAGGCGCCGGTGTCTACGGCCAATTGAAGTTCGAATCCGGCGGCCACCGCGTGCAGCGCGTGCCTGCCACTGAAACCCAAGGCCGCATCCACACCAGTGCCTGCACCGTCGCCGTGCTGCCCGAGCCCGACGAGGCCGAAGAGATCACCATCAACCCGGCCGACCTGCGCATCGACACCTACCGGGCCAGCGGCGCCGGTGGCCAGCACATCAACAAGACCGACTCGGCCGTGCGCGTCACGCACCTCCCCACCGGCATCGTCGCCGAGTGCCAGGACGACCGCAGCCAACACCGCAACAAAGCCAAGGCCCTGGCCGTGCTCAGCGCCCGCATCAACGACCGCGAGCGCATCGAACGCCAGGCCAAGGAAGCCGCCACCCGCAAAGGCCTGGTCGGCACCGGCGACCGCTCCGACCGCATCCGCACCTACAACTTCCCGCAGGGCCGCTTCACCGACCACCGCATCAACCTGACGCTCTACAAACTGCTGGCCATCATGGAAGGCGATCTGGACGACGTCATCGCCGCGCTGATCACCGCCCAAGCCGCCGAGCAACTGGCCGAGCTGGAAGCCGCCACCGGTGTCTGAGCCGCTGCCCACCCCCACCGTGGCGGCTGCCTTGCAGCAAGCCCGCCAATTGGGCGTGGACCGCCTGGACGCCCAGATCCTGCTGAGCACCGTCTTGCAGCGCCCACGCAGTTGGCTGCTGGCCCACGACCAGGACGCCTTGCCACCCGAGCAAGCCGATCAGTTCATGGCCTGGGCCCAACGCCGCGCCCAAGGCGAGCCCCTGGCCTACCTGCTGGGCGACAAGGAGTTCTACGGCCTGACCTTGCGCGTCAGCCCCGACGTCCTCATCCCCAGGCCCGACACCGAAACCCTGGTGGACTGGGCCCTGGAACTCATCCCCACCGAACCGGGCTTCCGGGTGTTGGACCTGGGCACCGGCAGCGGCGCGATCGCCCTGGCCCTGCAGCACCAACGCCCCCAAGCCCGAGTCACCGCCGTGGACGCCAGCCCAGCGGCGCTGGCGATCGCGCAGGCCAACGCCCGGCAATTGGCCCTGCCCGTGGACAACCTGCAAGGGTCATGGTTTGAACCCGTGGCCGCACGCCAATTCGACCTGATCGTGAGCAACCCGCCCTACATCGCCGAGAACGACCACCATTTGCAAGCTTTGGCCTTTGAGCCAAAGCGAGCACTCACATCTGGCGTGGATGGCCTGGATGATCTGCGCCTGATCATTTCAAATGCACCGTCCCATCTCACGGCTGGCGGCTGGCTGCTGATGGAGCACGGCCACGACCAGGCCGCCGCCGTGTCGCTCCTGTTAGAGGCGCGTGGATTCAGCCAAATCAGCACTCGGCACGACCTGGGCGGTAACCCGCGGTGCACCGGCGGGAAGTCTTAGCAAATTCACGTCACCTTGTAAATTGGTGGTACGAACGCTAACAACTCTATTCCCCAAAACAAGCCGGGCGGCGTAGCATCAAATCGTTCTTCAGGAGCTTGTGATGTTCCGCCAAACTGCCCTTCCCCACCTTTTCCGCTGCCTCATCACCGCCTGCGCTCTGGCAGCTTCGAGTGCGCACGCGCAAATGGTGCCCCAGCCGCAGCATTGGCTGCGCTCCGCCACGGCAGTTGATCACGGCAAGGGCCTCAGCCTGAACGGACAGCAATTCTGGCCCCACTGGGAAGGCCGCATTGGCGTTGTCGTGGACCGCGCCTACGACCCGCTCAAAGACTCTTTCGTGCTCGCGCAGCCCGTGCCCTCCAGCGGATTGACCATGCGCAGCGCCCATGTGCTGTCCGACTATTACTTTTCGGGTGGTTTTCGCGCCACGGTCGGTTTGGTGCGCGGCTCGGTCACGCAGGCCTCCTGGTCTGACGGCAATGACGACACCATCGGCAGCGGCCTCAACCTCAGTCTCCAGCGCATCGACAACCTGAACCTGGGCGACCCCAGGGGCCAGTCTTTTGACGGCGAAAACCGCACGCTGCCCTATGTCGGCGCCGGTTACGCCGCCAGCCTGGGCGCCCCTGGCAGCGAAAGCATGTGGCGCTTCAACGCCGATCTGGGCATCATTTCGGTCAATTCCAACAACATTGGCCGCATTTCCCGCGCGCTGCAAGGCGAAGCAGGGTTGGACGAAATCGTGCGCGACCTGCGCCTGCGTCCCGTGATCAAGGTCTCTGTGCGCTACGCCTTCTGAATTCCCCAAGGCCTGATATAAACAGGCTCTTGTTCCCAATTCAGCCAAGCGCAAATTCCCATGAGTGACGTTCAACAACGCATTGACTCCCTGGTCAAAGGCCGCCGTGTGGTGCTCTTCATGAAGGGCACCTCTCAATTCCCGCAGTGCGGTTTTTCTGGGCGCGCCATCCAGATCCTCAAAGCCTGCGGTGCCACTGACCTGCACACCGTCAACGTCCTTGAAGACGAAGGCATCCGCCAAGGCATCAAGGACTACGCCAACTGGCCCACCATTCCCCAGCTGTACGTGGGCGGTGAGTTCATTGGTGGCTCGGACATCATGATGGAGATGTACCAGGCCGGCGAACTTCAACAGGTCTTGACCCCAGGCCAGTGAGCCCAGCCAGCGCACCTCGCCGGTTGATCATTGGCATCACTGGGGCCAGTGGTGCCGTCTACGGCGTGCGCTTGCTGGAGCGTGCCCGCGCACTGGGTGTTCAAACCCACCTGGTTGCCACGCCTGCAGGCATCCTGAACGTGCACCACGAATTGGGGCTGAACCGGTCCACGCTGGAAGCCCTGGCCGACCAGGCACATGCCCCCGGCGACATTGGCGCCTGCATCGCCAGCGGCAGCTTCAGCACCGACGCCATGATCGTGGCGCCCTGCTCCATGAAGACATTGGCCGCCGTGGCCCATGGCATGGGCGACAACCTCTTGACCCGCGCCGCTGACGTCACCCTGAAAGAGCGCCGCCGCCTGATCCTGATGGTGCGTGAAACGCCCTTCAACCTGGCCCACCTGCGCAACATGACCTCGGTGACCGAAATGGGCGGCGTCATCTTCCCGCCCTTGCCAGCGTTTTACCACCGCCCACAAAGCATCGACGAACTGGTCAATGACACCGTTGAGCGGGTCTTGAGCACCGCGGGCATCGCCTCGGCACAACCCCAGGAGTGGCGCGGCTTGTGACGCACTGAGGGCCTTGACGCACCCTCATTTTTCCGCATGATGGGAGCCCACTCACATCAGGAGGATGCCCAATGACCACAGACCTTTCACGCAGGCAACTGCTGGCCGCCACAGCCGCCGCGCTCGCTGGCAGCCCGCTTTGGGCCCATGCCGCTGCCGACAAAACCGCTGCCCCCCGCTTCGAATTGCCCCCCCTGCCCTGGGACGCCAGCGCGCTGGACCCCGTGATCTCGGCCAGCACCATTGCCCAACATCACGGCAAGCATCACGCCGCCTACGTGGCCAACCTCAACCGCCTGCTGCCAAACTCCCCACTGACAGATGCCGCCAGCCTGGTAGAGATCATCCAGCGCAGTGCCCGCAACGAAGGTTCGCGCACCATTTTCAACAACGCCGCCCAAGTCTGGAACCACACCTTCTACTGGCAAAGCCTGCGGCCCAAAGGCGGCGGCACGCCCCCGTCTGAACTGGCCAAGCGCATCGAAGCCGATTTCGGTTCGCTGGCGGCACTGCGCGAAGCCACCTTGACCGCCTCCACCGACCAATTCGGCGCTGGCTGGGTCTGGTTGGTGCTGGACAAGAACCAGAAAAAGCTCACCGTCGTCAAAACCGGCAACGCCGACACGCCCTTGACGCAAGAACACTTGGTGCCCCTGGCCACCATCGACGTTTGGGAGCACGCTTACTACTTGGACTACCAGTCACGCCGCAAGGACTACGCCGCAGCAGTGTTCGACAAACTGTTGAATTGGGATTTTGTGGCGACCAACCTGGCAAAAGCCTGAGCAAAAGGCCCGGCTAGACTGATCAGGGGCGAAAAGCCACGATCTGTGGCCGCGCTTCATCAGGCAGCTTCCATTGGCGCTCGGCGGCGAAAACCGCGTTGGGGTATTCCGGCCTGCCTCGGCTGCCGTTGTAGCGGCCCAGCGCCAAGTACAGGTTGCCGCGCTCGCGGTCCAGGTAGTGGCGCAAGATGATGCAGCCAAACCGCAGATTGGTCTGCATGTGGAACAAACTGGCTGGGTCACCGGTGCCGATCAGGCGCGACCAGAACGGCATGATCTGCATGTAGCCCCGCGCACCCACCGACGAGATCGCGTATTTGCGGAAACCGCTTTCCACCTGAATCAAGCCCAGCACCAGCGACGGGTCCAGGCCTGCCCGCTTGGCCTCGTACCACACCGTTTGCAGGAACTCTCGGCGCACCTGATCTTCGGGCTTGCGCTTCTTCAAGCGCAGGCCCGCCGCATCTGCCCAGCGGTCGAAATCGAATCTTTGCGTTTGATCAGCAAACACCAGCATGGGCGGCGCTGATTGGGCAGCGGCGGCCGACAGCGCCGTGCGCACGGCATCGGCCAGCGGCTCTTCGGCCTGGGCGCCTGCCCAGGCGGCGTGGCCCACCAGCATGGAGGCCATGCTCGCCAGACACCAGCGCATCAGCACCGAACGAGCGCCTGCCTTCATCCCATCACACCTTCACACGCGCCTTGACCCAGGCGGCCACTTCAGCCACGGCCACTTTGGTCGCTTCCTTGTCCTGACGCCCCTGGTACTCGGCAATGCCGTCCTTGAGGCCCTTGTCGCCCAGCACCACACGGTGAGGCACGCCGATCAGCTCCCAGTCCGCGAACATCGCACCAGGGCGCTCGCCACGGTCGTCCAGGATCACGTCGATGCCCGAGGCCGCCAACTCATCGTGCAACTGGTCAGCCGCCGCTTTGACGTCGGCCGAGCGGTCATACCCGATCGGGCAGATCACCACGGTGAACGGTGCGATCGAATCGGGCCAGATGATGCCGCGCTCGTCGTGCTTTTGCTCAATGGCCGCGCCCAGGATGCGGGTCACGCCAATGCCGTAGCAACCCATCTCGAAATGCTTGGGGCGGCCGTCTTCGTCCAGGAAGGTCGCGTTCATGGCCTTGGAGTATTTGGTGCCAAGGTAGAACACGTGGCCCACCTCGATGCCGCGCTGGATGGCCAGCACGCCTTGGCCGTCGGGGCTTGGGTCGCCTTCGACCACGTTGCGCAAGTCGGCCACCAGGTCGGGCTCGGGCAGGTCACGGCCCCAGTTCACGCCCTTGAGGTGGAAACCTTCTTCGTTGGCACCGCACACAAAATCAGCCATGTTGGCCACCGTGCGATCGGCCACCACCTTGACGGGCTTGACCAGTTGGACCGGGCCCAGGTAGCCAGGCTTGCAGCCGAAGTGCTCGATGATTTCTTTCTCGGTGGCGAAGCGGTGACCGGCCTTCAAGCCAGTCACCTGCCCGTTCGCATCGGTCAGCTCGATCTTGCCCGCCTTGACTTCGTTCAGCTCATGGTCGCCGCGCACCAGCAGCAGCCAGACGGTGGATTTGACAATCTCGCCCGCTTCATTGGCCTCGTCTGTGGCCAACACCAGGGACTTGACGGTCTGGCTCAGAGGCAAGCCGAGCAAAGCGGCCACATCCGGGCAAGTGCTCTTGCCGGGCGTCGCGGTCTTTTCAAGCGCTTGCGTAGCCGCCGCGCGCGATGCGATCAGCGGCACCCCTTCGGCCAGTTCGATGTTGGCTGCGTAATCGCTGGTCGGGCAATAGACGATGGCGTCCTCGCCCGTGTCGGCAATGACCTGGAACTCGTGCGAACGATCACCCCCGATGGCGCCGGTGTCGGCGGCCACGGCGCGGTATTGAAGACCGAGTCGGTCGAAGATGCGGCTGTAGGCGGCAAACATGATGTCGTAGCTTTTACCAGCGCAGGCAGCATCCCGATCGAAGGAATAAGCGTCCTTCATCGTGAATTCGCGGCCACGCATCACGCCAAAGCGCGGACGGCGCTCATCGCGGAACTTGGTCTGCACATGGTAGAAGTTCTTGGGCAACTGGCGGTAGCTGCGCAACTCTTGCCGGGCAATGTCCGTGACAACTTCCTCGGAAGTGGGCTGGATGATGAAGTCGCGGCCATGCCGGTCCTTCACGCGCAGCAACTCGGGGCCCATCTTGTCGAAGCGGCCCGTCTCTTGCCACAGCTCGGCGGGTTGCACCACCGGCATCAACAGCTCAACCGCACCAGCGCGGGTCATTTCTTCACGGATGATGCCCTCGACCTTGCGGATGGTGCGCAAGCCCATGGGCATGTAGTTGTACAGGCCGGCGCCCAATTTCTTGATGAACCCGCCGCGCATCATCAGCTTGTGGCTGACGATCTCTGCATCGGCCGGGGCTTCTTTGAGTGTGGAAATGAAGAACTGGGAAGCTTGCATGGGTATGAAAAATGCACCGTTGCTTAGGGACTCGCGCTTGCGTTTCAACCGAGCGGTGCAATAATGAAATCAGTTGAAAAATTCGGAGTTGATTATGCTCGACCGTGAAGGCTTTCGCCCCAACGTCGGCATCATCCTGCTCAATCATCGGAACCAGGTTTTTTGGGGCAAGCGCATCCGCACCCATTCCTGGCAGTTTCCGCAAGGCGGCATCAAGCATGGCGAGTCGCCTGAGCAGGCGATGTTTCGCGAGCTCCACGAAGAAGTGGGCTTGCTGCCCGACCATGTCCGCATCGTTGCCCGCACGCGCGATTGGCTGCGCTATGAGGTGCCCAATCACTTCATCCGCAAGGATGCGCGTGGCCACTACAAAGGCCAAAAACAGATCTGGTTCTTGTTGCAGCTCATGGGTCGCGACACGGACATGAATCTGCGCGCCTCAAACCACCCTGAGTTTGACGCATGGCGTTGGCACGACTACTGGATCCCGTTGGAAACCGTGATTGAGTTCAAGCGCGGTGTCTACCAATTGGCTTTGTCCGAATTGGCGCGCTTCGTGCCCAAGCCACAAGGGCAGCAACCCAACCGCTACTTGCGGGCCAGCATGCGCGGTGCGCATCGGCTCGAAGACATGAATGCGGACCCGGAGGGATCAGAAGACCCAGACCAAGTGGTCGGGCCGGACGAGGGCATCATCATCATCGATGGCACCCACCGCTGACCCAACCAGCCAAAGCGGTGCTTGAGCCAAGGCAGGCTCAAGCACCAACCCTCACCCGACTCAGTCGACTTCGGTCTTGGTCGCGCACTCAGCGTCAGATGGATTCACATCACAACGGGCGCGCTTGACGATGTTCAGGCCGCGCTTGTTGTAGATGCCCTGATTGGCAATCTCGATGCGGGCTTCGCGGAACATCTGCACGTACTTCGGGATGTTTTCGGGCGGCAGGTCAACCCACATGTTGGCTGGCACGCCCTTCTCGGCCACATCAATGAAGTGCAAGGCGCGGTCGAACTGCGTGACCCAATACTGACGCGACTTCTCGCCAAAACCCTCGGGGAACTTGGTTTTGTTCAGCACAATCTGCACGGTCGGGATCAGGATCGGCAAACGGCCAATGCCCCCGGTGGTGCCAATGCCCTTGTACAGCTCAAAGGGCTTGAAGGCCACGGCCGGCAAGGTAACCATGTCAACCGAACCATTGTTGAACTTGGGCCCGATGTTGGTCACGTCTGCCGACACGGGCTGGGCGCCGATGCGCTGGATCATCACGCCCTGGGCCTTGTCGTAGTCGAAGGCGGCAATCTTTTTACCGGACAGGGCTTCGACCGAATTGATTCGACGATCACGCACGATGGGATAAGCCGCGCCCAAGGGGAACAGGCCGCCGACTTCGTAGTTGCCTTCCACCATCAGCTTGGCAGCCTGAGGCAGGCTGAACACCTGGGTGACCTTGCGCACGACTTCGTAGCTGGCCTTGATGTCGATCTTGCCGTTGCGCACGATGGTGGTGGCACCAATGCTGTCGAGGGCGCCAGAGATGGCGTTGAATGGACGTGTCCGCAAAGTCGTCGCTATCACGGCATCACATTGGCCAGAACGGAACTCCTCAATCGCCACGCGCTCATCGACGTAGCCTTTGATTTCCAGCTCGACGCCGTGCTTTTGCATGGCCACGACATAGTCCACCGCCGATGAAGTGACGTCGCCGGATTTACCAGCCACGTCCCAAACGCAGATCATAGATTTGGCCATCACTGGAGGGGCCACGCAACTTGCCACTGCCAACACTGCAGCAGCCTTCGACCATGATTTCATTTTCATCTGAGTCCTTTGATTTCCTGACATTGATGTCTCCACGCTTTGTGGACATCTGCACCACCAAATGGTTCCAACTTTGTTCAATAACAAGGAGGACCCTGATTCAACGCGGAATTGGCGCTCAACACGGACAGGGTGAACCCTAGCTGAACACCAACCTCATGGGGGATTGATCAGACCAAGACGAGGTTGTCGCGGTGAATCATTTCGGGTTCACCGGTGAAACCAAGCAAGGCCTCGAATTCGCTGGAAGGCTTGCGCGCGATGCGTCGGGCCTCGCTGCTGGCGTAATTGGCCAAGCCACGCGCCACATCTTGCCCTTGCGCATTTCGGACAGCAATGACATCACCCCGGTGGAATTCACCCACCACTTCGGTCATGCCAATGGGCAGCAGGCTCTTGCCTTCATCGCGCAGCTTGAGCACTGCACCGTCATCAATGACCACGGCACCACGAAGTTGCAGGTGATCGGCCATCCATTGCTTGCGCGCAGCGACCTTGGCCGTGGTGGCGACGAACAAGGTGCCGATGGACTCGCCTTGAGACAAGCGCACCAGCACGTCGGTCTCGCGGCCCCAGGCCACCACCGTGTTGGCGCCACTGCCGGCCGCGCGCTTGGCGGCCAGCACCTTGGTGATCATGCCGCCCCGGCCAATGCTGGAGCCCGCACCGCCAGCCATCTGTTCCAAAGCCGGGTCTCCCGCCGTGGCCACGTCGATGAAGCGGGCGTTGACGTCCTTGCGGGGATCGGCGCTGTACAGGCCCTTCTGGTCGGTCAGGATGACCAGCACATCGGCCTCAACCAGGTTGGCCACCAGCGCACCCAGGGTGTCGTTGTCCCCGAACTTGATTTCGTCGGTGACCACGGTGTCGTTCTCGTTGATGACGGGCACGACCTTGTGCGACAGCAGTGTCAGCAAGGTGGAGCGGGCATTGAGGTAGCGCTCGCGGTCGGCCAGATCGGCGTGCGTGAGCAGGACTTGCGCGCTGCCCAGGCCATGCTCGCTGAGCTTGGTTTCGTACATCTGGGCCAAGCCCATCTGGCCAACAGCGGCGGCGGCCTGCAGTTCGTGCAACTCTTTGGGGCGCGTGGCCCAGCCCAGGCGCTTCATGCCTTCGGCAATGGCACCGCTGGACACCATGATCACTTCGCGACCGTCTTGCGCCAGGGCTGCCAACTGGCGACACCAGGTGCCGATGGCTTCGGCGTCGATGCCCCGCCCCTCATTGGTCACCAAGCTCGATCCCACCTTGACCACGATGCGGCGGGCGTTTTTCAGAACGTCATTCATGGTGTCAGAGCGAGGAGTGAGGTGGGGAAGAATCAGCGGAAACGAGGATCGTCCACGTCCGGAACATAGGCTTCGGGCGCTTCAGCGGCTTTCTTGGCGGCCGCTTTTTTGGCGACAACCTTTTTGGCGACAATCTTTTTGGCGGCCACCTTCTTAGCGGCCACCTTCTTAGCGGGGGCAGCTTTTTCAGCCACAGCCTTCTTTGCGGCGACTTTCGTGGCGGGGGCCTTCTTCGCGGGCACCAAGCTCTCAAGGTCGGGCAAATCCATCGACGCATGGGCCAGGGGGGGCTGGGTCAGCGGCACATCCTCCTCGGTGAAGTCGAAGCGGATGTCGCGGTCTTCGTGGTGCTCTTGCATGCTGGCCACGAACTCGTAAATTTTCAGGGCCAGGTGCTCGCAACCTTCGTGGCTCAAGGCCGAGATCTGGAAGACGGGGCCTTTCCACTTGTAGCGCTTAACGAAATCCGCCACACGCTGGGCACGCTCTTCGGGCGGCACCACGTCCATCTTGTTGAGCACCATCCAGCGCGGCTTGTCGGCCAGGGCCTTGTCGTACTTCTTCAATTCGTTGACGATGGCTTTGGCCTGCTTGACCGGGTCCACGTTGTCATCGAAGGGGGCCATGTCCACCACGTGCAGCAGCACGCGGGTGCGCTGAAGGTGGCGCAGGAAGAGGTGGCCCAGACCAGCGCCTTCGGAAGCCCCCTCGATCAGGCCGGGGATGTCGGCCATGACGAAACTCTTTTCAGGGCCCACGCGCACCACACCCAGGTTGGGGTGCAGCGTGGTGAAGGGGTAGTCGGCAATCTTGGGGCGGGCGTTGGACACCGCGGTGATCAGCGTGGACTTGCCCGCGTTGGGCATGCCCAGCAAGCCGACGTCGGCCAGCACGCGCAACTCCAGCTTGACCTTCAGGCCAGCACCGGGCCAGCCGGGCGTCTTCTTCTTGGGCGCGCGGTTGGTGGCAGTTTTGAAGCGCAGGTTGCCAAAGCCGCCGTCACCGCCCTTGCACAGCAGGTAGATCTCGCCGTGCTCGATCATCTCCTTGATGACCTCGCCGGTTTCGAAGTCGCGGATGATGGTGCCCACCGGCATGCGCAGGGTGATGTCCGGGCCAGCAGCGCCGAAGCAATCTGCGCCGCGACCTTGTTCGCCATTGCGGGCGAAGTGCTTGCGGGCGTAGCGGTAATCGATCAGGGTGTTGATGTTGCGGTCGGCCTGCACGTAGATGTGCCCGCCGCGTCCGCCATCGCCGCCATCGGGGCCACCGAAGGGGATGAATTTTTCGCGACGGAAACTCGCGGCACCGCTGCCGCCATCGCCTGCGGCCACTTCAATCGTGGCTTCATCGACAAATCTCATGGGGCGGGTGTCCTTGTGTGTGCCGTCGCGACCGGATGAAACCCGGTGATTATCGACATGAAAGCCGACTGCCTTGGCCGTCGGCGAAAAAACGCAAAAGCCCCGGCGAGCCGGGGCTTTGTCTCAGCGGGCGACCCCGAAAGGCCAAACCGCTGAAGTGACGATCAGACCGGAGTCACGACCACCGTCTTGCGGTTCAGAGAACCCTTGACGGTGAAGGACACGGTGCCGTCGACCAGTGCGAACAGGGTGTGATCGCGGCCCATGCCGACGTTGGTACCTGCATGGAAGCGGGTGCCACGTTGGCGAACAATGATCGAACCTGCCGACACGAGCTGGCTACCGAAAGCCTTGACGCCGAGCATTTTTGGTTGGGAGTCGCGGCCGTTCCGCGTGGAACCGCCGCCCTTTTTCTGTGCCATGGATCTGCTCCTTGGTGGGTTAAGCGTTCACGGAGCTGATTTGCAGCTCAGTGTAGTTCTGACGATGGCCTTGGCGCTTTTGATAGTGCTTACGACGACGCATCTTGAAGATGCGCACTTTGTCGTGACGGCCTTGCGAGAGAACAGTTGCTTTGACGGTTGCGCCAGCCACCAAGGGCGTGCCGATCTTCATTTCAGCGCCGATTCCGACTGCCAAAACTTGGTCGATCACGATCTCTTGGCCAACGTCCGCAGTAATCTGTTCTACTTTGATCTTTTCGCCAGCAGCAACTTTGTATTGCTTGCCGCCGGTTTTTATGACCGCGTACATAGGGAGACCTTTCAAATATCTGATGCCCGCTTGTCAAACAGCATCTCAAACAGGGTCGCGGCGATCAGATCAGGAAAAATCCCGAATCTTCTACACACGTCTGCGTTGAGTCCGCATTGAAAAGAAGGCGACGAATCTCCGCACACTCAAAGTGCGAAGCTCTCGATACTACCACGTGGTCTGCCTTGTTTGCAAGCCAGCGGGTCGGCCGCACTGTTTTCCATGGTCTGGGCAGTCAGGATCGGGCCGTGGCCTTCACCCCTGCTGGCGCCGAAAGGATCGGTGCCCGCGCCGGGGTCCAGTTCGTCCTGGGGGGCACCCCAGCCGAAAAAGGCCGTCACTTCGTCGCGCTTGGCCAAGGCGTCAGTGAAGCCCAGGTGGATCAACTCGCGGGTGAACGACGATTCGAACAACAAATAGCTGGCCAGCGCCGAGCCTCGGGCGGTTTTGCCGCGGCCATACACACCGACCGCGCGCAACATGCCCCGCACGGCGGGTGGCAATGCCCACAGGTGGCGGGCGGCGATGTCGTCGATGCGCTGGCTGGGCGCGATCACCAGCACGTCCACCTGGCGCAACGTTGAGCGCTCGCGCGCCTCGTCCGACATCAGGCTCAGGGTGCTGTTGACGCGCTGCATGCGTTCGATATCCACCGCCAGGGCGTCCAGGAAGATGCTGGACATGGCGTGGCCGGCGATCTGCGCCAGGTTGGGATATTCAAGGATGGTGTCGCGCGGCGCGGGGGGTTCGTGCAGGCGGCCGGCACCAATCACCAGGATGCGGTCGGCGCCCAGGTGGATGGCGGGCGACATGGGGGCGGCTTGGCGCATGGAGCCATCGCCGAAATAGTGCGGTCGACCATTGACCGACAACTGCACTGCGGGGAAGACGAAGGGGATGGCGCTGGAGGCCATCAGGTGTTCGATTGACAAGCTGTCGCGCACACTGATGCGCTGGGAGCGGTCCCAGGAGGCCACCGGCTCGGCGCAGTCGTAGAAGGTGACGTGCTCACCCGTGGTGTAGCTGGACGCGGAGATCGCCACAGCGTGAAGATGCCCCTCCTCCATGAGCTTGGGCAGGCGGTCGATCTTGAACAGGTCGGGCAAGAGTTCGCGCAGGGGCTCGTTGTCGAGCAGGGAGCGCGGGCGCGCCCGACGCCAGCGGGCCAAAGCCCAACCAAGCGAGAACAGGGTCAGCCACTGCGCACCACTGCGGATGATGCCCAGTGAGTCAGAGTGGTAGACCTGCTCGGATTTGAAATCGCGCCAGACCTCGACCATGGCGCGCACGGCCAGCTCGAAGTGGTCAGCCCGGCAAGCCAGACCCAGACCATTGAGCGCACCGGCCGAGGTGCCGGAGATGATCTGAAAGGGATTGCCGCGCTGCTTTTCGCCGCTGTCACGGCGGATCAGCATCATGGCTTGGAGCACGCCGACCTGGTAGGCGGCGCGGGCGCCACCGCCAGTGAGGACCAAAGCTGTTTTTCCGGGCAGGCTCATATGGCACTTATCGGCACAAAGCCGTCAGATCTGAGGGGGAAGATACCCTCATCAGGTGCGAAGACGCATCAAGGTGGACTTGCCGAACAGGCTTTCGACCAAGTCGACCACCAGCTCGGCGGTTCGGTTTTGCAAGTCTCGGGCCGGGTTGAGCTCCATGATGTCCAGGGACGACAGGCGGCCGGTGTCGGCGATCATTTCCATGCAGAGTTGGGCTTCGCGGTAGGTGGGCCCGCCGCGCACGGCCGTGCCCACGCCGGGCGCGATGTCCGGGTCGAGGAAGTCAACGTCGAAGCTGACATGCAGGTGGGTGCGTTCGTCCACGCCCATCAAGGCCTGCTGCATGACGGCCCGCATGCCGTGTTCGTCCAGGTGGCGCATGTCGAAGACTTCCAGGCCCTGGGCGTGCACGAATTGGCGCTCATGTTCGTCCACGCTGCGCACGCCGATCAGGCGGAGTTCGTCTCGCGACAGGGCGGGCTGCGGCAAGTCGGCGGCGGCCAGGTGTACCAGATCATCCGGGCCCAGGCCAAACAGGACGGCCACGGGCATGCCATGCAAGTTGCCGCTGGGGGTGATGTCACTGGTGTTGAAATCCGCATGGGCGTCCAGCCAGATGACGCGCAGGTTCTGGCCGGTGGAGCGGCAATGCGCCGCTACGGCACCGATCGAACCCATGGCCAGGCAATGGTCGCCGCCCAACAGCATGGGCATCTCACCGGTCGCCAAGGCGGCGGACACGGCCTGGAAAACCTGCTGGTTCCAGGCGAGTACTTCCTTCAGGTGGCGGTGCCCATTCACGGGTGGCTGCCAGGGGTTGGTGGGCCCAATCAGGTTGCCACCATCGTTGACCGTCAAGCCCAGCCGAGCCAAAGCCTCCGGCAGACCGGCCACTCGCAAGGCCTCGGGCCCCAGGCCAGCCCCGCGCATGCTGGCCCCCACGTCGGTGGGCGCGCCGATGAGTCTGACGGTGCGGCTGTTCATGCGGGCCCCTTTTTCCACGTGAAGCCCGGCTTACCAGCCGCAGGCCGAGTCCTCGTCCGGCCGTCCCAGGCCGTAGACCTGTTGCAGCGTTTCCCAGGCTTCGTCGGCGGTTTCAACGTAACGGAACAAGTGCACATCGCCGGGACTGATCATGCCGGTGTCCACCAAGTGGTCGATGTTGATGAGCTTGGTCCAGAATTCGCGCCCGACCAGCAGCACAGGGCGCTTGCGGCATTTGCCGGTCTGCATCAGGGTGAGCGCTTCGAACAATTCATCGAGCGTGCCAAACCCACCGGGAAAGCACACTAGGGCCACCGAGCGCATCAGGAAATGCATCTTGCGCAAGGCAAAGTAGTGGAACTGGAAGCACAGCCGAGGCGTGATGTAAGGGTTGGGCTCTTGCTCGTGGGGCAACACGATGTTCAGGCCGATGCTTTTACCCCCCACCTCGAAAGCGCCCCGGTTGCCCGCTTCCATGATGCCGGGGCCGCCACCGGTGACCACGTAGATGGGCGTCTGGAGTTGGGCCGAATGCGTGGTGACCAGGGTGGCAAACTTGCGCGCCTCTTCGTAGTAATGAGACATCTCCTGGTGCCGACGGGCCTGGCGCAAGGCCACCTCGCGCTCGGACCCCTGGGGCAGGGCCTCCGCTTCGGCGAGGCGAGCATGGGCCTCGGTGGCCGGGAGGATGCGGGCGCTGCCGAACATCACGATGGTGGATTTGATGCCCTCCTCGCGTTGGACCATCTCGGGCTTGAGCAACTCCAGCTGCATGCGCACCGGGCGCAGGTCCGGGTTGAGCAGGAATTCCGGGTCGGCAAACGCCAGGTCGTAGCTGCTGTCGGCCCCCGCGTACAGCGAGGGTTTGGCGGCGTTGCGCGCGTCCTGAACCGCTGTGGGGAAGTTACGTTCAAGCAGTTCTTTGGGGTCGTTCATGGTGTTCAGTGCCTTGTGGTCCACACACTGAGCACGCCGGCTCGCGGCGCGCCCTCAATTCAGTCCAACGCCAGCTTCGGCCATCCAACATCAGCAGGCGTCCTGCCAATGAAATGTGCGCCGGGTGGCTATTCAATCCCGCCAGCAGTTTGAGCGCTTCACCCGCCTGCATCACGCCCAGCATGCCCACGACGGGCGCGAAAATCCCGAGGGTGGCGCAGCGGGTTTCAGGCGGCGCCTGGTCGGGTGGAAACAGGCAGGCGTAGCAGGGGGATTCCGGCCGCCTGGGGTCAAAGACGCTGATTTGGCCGTCAAAGCGCACGGCAGCGGCCGAAACCAGAGGCACGCGCGCCTCAATGCAAGCGCGGTTGATCAGTTGGCGGATGGCGAAGTGGTCGGTGCAGTCCAGCACCACATCCGCCTGGGGCACCCAGTGGGCCAATAGCGCGGCATCGGCCGCCTGGGGCACCGTGTGCACCTGCACTTCGGGGTTAATCTGGGCCAAACCAAGGGCGGCAGAAGCCACCTTAGTCTGGCCGACCCGCTCGGTTGTGTGCACGATCTGGCGCTGCAGGTTGGTCAAATCGACCGTATCAGGGTCGATCACCGTGATGCGGCCGACACCTGCGCTGGCCAGGTACATCAAGGCCGGAGACCCCAGACCACCCGCCCCGATGACCAGGGCGTGGGCGTTCAAGAGATGCGTCTGAGCCTCTTCCGACCACTCATCCAACAAGAGATGGCGGCTGTAGCGCAGGCGTTGGTCGTCGTTCACTGCGCCTTGGTGTCCTCGGGCTTGCGCTCGGTCATGGTCTTGGACACAACAACCGGCTTGCCCTTGAGCTGGGCCACGGCCTGCTGAAGCTGGAAGTCTTCAGTGCTGCCGAATTCAGGCAGCGGCTTGGGCGGCTCGTTCTTTTTGGCGGAGGCTTCTTCCAGCTTCTTCATGGCCTCTTCGCGCGCCTTTTCACGGGCGGCATCCTTGGCCTCGGCACCCTGCCCGCTGGCAATGTGCTTTTCCAGGTCGGCTTCGCGCATACGGAGCGCGCTGAACAGGTTGCCTTCGGCCGTTTCGTCCAGCATCACGTCGGGCACGATGCCTTTGGCCTGGATGGATCGCCCGCTGGGGGTGTAATAGCGCGCCGTGGTGATCTTGAGCGCGGTGTCGGCCGTCAGCTGGCGCACGGTTTGCACCGAGCCCTTGCCGAAAGTCTGGGCCCCCATGATGACTGCGCGCTTGTGGTCCTGCAACGCACCGGAGACGATTTCACTGGCCGAGGCCGAACCTTCATTGACCAGCACCACCAACTGCACGTTCTTGATGGCCGCAGGCAGTTTGGCCAGCGGATCGGCGCCCAGGCGGCGGGTGTAATCCTCGGGGCGGGCCTTGAAGATGGCCTTGGATTCGGGGATCTGGCCGTTGGTGGACACCACCGTCACGTCTTTGGGCAGGAAAGCGGCCGACACGGCGATGGCGCCTTCCAGCAAGCCACCCGGGTCGTTGCGCAGGTCCAGCACCAAGCCCTTCATCTTGGGCTCTTCCTTGAAGAGCTTGTCGGCCTTGGCGACGAAGTCTTCAACCGTGCGGTCCTGGAACTGGGTGACGCGGATCCAGCCATAACCTGGCTCGACAATCTTGGCGCGCACGCTTTGCACGCGGATTTCTTCGCGGGTGATGGTGACCGGGAAGCTGCGGTTTTCAAGCTTGCGGAAAATGGTCAGGACCACCTTGGTCTGGGGCTCGCCGCGCATGCGCTTGACGGCCTGGTCCATGGTCAGGCCCTTGACGAAGGTGTCATCGATCTTGGTGATCAAGTCGCCACTCTTGAGCCCCGCGCGGAAAGCGGGCGAGCCTTCGATGGGCGAGACGACCTTGACGAGGCCGTCTTCCATGCCGATTTCAATGCCGACGCCCACAAACTTGCCCGTGGTGCCTTCGCGGAACTCCTTGAAGGTGGTTTTGTCAAAATACGTGGAGTGGGGATCGAGGCCCGACACCATGCCCCCAATGGCATCGCTGATGAGCTTTTTCTCGTCCACCGGCTCGACATAATCGGTCTTGATCATGCCGAACACGGCGGCCAACTGCTGCATCTCTTCCAGCGGCAAGGGAGCCACAGTGTTGCGGGCGGTGGCCTGGAACTGCATAGTGGTCAAACCGCCGGCCAGCACACCCAGTGCCACCCAGCCCGCAATCTTGAATTTGGAAGTCATGGCCAATGGCGCCTTTTCGAACCCGCAACGAACCCAGCGATGCCACCTGAAACCTCAGATGACGAAATGTTTTTCCAGTATAGGACCGCCCAACGCAGGACAAAGTTCAATAAGGGCAGAACTTGGCCTCTGTATGGGGCTTTGCACCGTTTAGTCGCAAGAAGCTGACGATCACCCCCGGATCTCCCCCTTCACGCCTGGGGGGCAATGGGTGATAAGGTGCGCAAAAAAATACATTCACTGAGACTCGGAAGGACGTCCATGCGCCAGGCTTTAGCCCTCACCTCGCCGTGGACCAGGGGTTTCATCACCTGGTTGGTCTACACCGGGGCGGGCGTGCTGGCCTTGGGCCTGGCCTCACCACAAGACCATGTCGAGCCGCTTTATTTGTCGGCTGGCTTCGGGTTGGCCTGCGTCCTGGGATGGGGCAAAACCATGGTGCTGCCCGTGGGCCTGGGCTCGGCCACTGTACTTACGATTGCCCACTGGCATGCGCAAGACCCCCTCGGTTTCTGGCCGTTCTCGGCGCTGGCGGTGGTCACTTGCCTGGGTGGCGCCCTGCAAGCCTGGGTGGCGGCACGATGGTCCACGCGCGGTGACGAGCAGGACCTGCCCCTGGAGCACCCTTTTGACATAGGTCGATTCCTGCTGATGGCGGGACCCGTGTCGTGCCTGATCAACGCCGGCATGTCGGTTCCCGCCATGGTCGCCCTGGGCGCTTTACCCGCCGCGAATGCCACCCAAGCCGCCTTGTCCTGGTGGGCAGGCGACACGCTGGGGGTGCTGATCGGCACGCCCATGATGCTGACCCTGGTCGGTCGGCCGGTCGACCTGTGGCGGGCCCGCCGCCTGATCGTGGGGGTGCCGCTGCTGGTGACCACCTTGCTGCTGGGGCTGACCATCCGCCAGGTGCAGTTGTGGGAGGAGGAACGCGCCCAGGCGGTGTTCGACCATGACGTGGAGGCCGTGACCAATGCCGTGAACATGCGACTCAATGGTTATCTGAATGCGCTGGAGGCCCTCCATGGGCTGTACATCGGGTCGTCGGAGGTCAGCCGACAAGAGTTCAAACTGGCCAGCACTTACTGGCTGAACACCCTGAGCGGCATCCAGGCCCTGGGCTGGACCGAACGGCTGACCCTGGACCAGATCCCCAGCTTTGAGGGACGCCAACACGCCGAGGGCCTGAGCGAATACCAGGTCCACGACACACGCGCACGCTTGGTCCCGAAGGGACCTGAAGTGGCCGCCATCCGGTTTCTGGAGCCCATGAGCGGCAATGAAAAAGCGCTGGGCTACAACTCCTTGTCCAGCCCCGCCGCCAGGGACGCCTTCGAGCAGTCACGGCGCGAAGACCGGCCGGCGGCCACCAAGGGATTTGAACTGGCGCAGGAAGCCGGCCGACAAACAGGCGTGGTGATTTACAGAGTGGTCTACCAGGGCCAGCCCTACACCCCGCAGGCCCGCGTGCAAAGCACCCGGGGCGCGGTGTTTTTGGCACTGCGCATGGACGACATGATCAAGGCCATGACCCACGGGCTGCCTCCCTACTTGAGCGCCTGCCTGATGGATGTCAGCCAAGCCCCCTCCAACTTGCTGGGCGGCGCCACCCTTTGCTCAAGCGGCGTCCCGGATCAAAAGCAAGCCTACCAAAGCGTGACCCCCATCGAGTTCGCCGGCCGCCAATGGCGTCTGGTGACCTGGGCCCATGCCCCGGTGCCCGTCGTGGCGGGCTTGGCTTGGTCGTGGTTGTTGGCCATTGGCGGTGTGGTGCTGGCCGCCGCCCTGGGTGCTTTGCTGCTGGTGATCACCGGGCACACGCGGCGCGTGGAAGCCGCCATGGAAGTGGCCCGGCGGCAGAAGGCTGCGGCGGAAACCGCCAATCGCTCGAAAAGCGAGTTCTTGTCGCGCATGAGCCATGAATTGCGCACCCCCTTGAACGCCGTGCTGGGTTTCGCACAGGTGATGGACCTGGACAAGCAGTCGCCCCTGACGCCCACGCAATCACAACGGCTGCAGCAAATCCAGCAGGCCGGCTGGCATTTGCTGGACATGATCGACGACGTGCTGGACCTGTCCCGCATTGACACCGGCACGCTCAAGCTGAACACCGAAGTCGTGCCCATCAATGAAGCCGCCATCGTCGCGATGGACATGGTCCGGGAGTTGGCGCAGAAACAGAAAGTGCATTTGCTGGACCCGGAACCCGCACCGGCAGGCTGGGGTGTGCGCGCCGATGCGATCAGGCTGCGACAGATCCTCATCAACCTGCTCAGCAATGCCATCAAATACAACCGCCCGGGGGGCACCGTCAAGGTGTCCATGGAGATGGTCTCGCTGCCCGGACGGGACGAATGCATCCACCTGACCGTGGAAGACACCGGCTTGGGCATGAACCCCGAGCAGTTGGCGCAATTGTTTCAGCCCTTCAATCGCTTGGGCCGAGAACGGGTCGCGCCCGATGGTGCCGGCATTGGCCTGGTGATCAGCCAGCACTTGGCCCAGCTGATGGATGGCCAACTGGACGTGCGCAGCCAAGAAGACAAAGGCTCCACCTTCACATTGACCTTGCCCGCCGCCAGGCTGGCCATGGCCAAACCGATCATGCCGCCGGCCCCGGCGCCCACCAGCGTGATCATCAAGGCCAACCAGCCTGTCCGCCATGTGCTGTACGTTGAAGACAACCACGTGAACAGCGAAGTCGTGAGGGGTGCGCTGGCCTCGCGCAGCTGGATTCGTTTGACCGTAGCGCCCACCATTGAAGAAGGCCTGGCCGTGCTGCACGACCGGGTCACTGGCCCCGCCCCCGACCTGGTCTTGCTGGACGTGCACCTGCCCGACGCCTCAGGGCTGGAGTTCCTCAAGCTGATGAAGGCCAACCCTCAGACAGCCGCCACGCCAGTGATCATGATCTCGGCCGATGCCATGCCTGAACAGGTGGACGCCGCCCTGTCAGCGGGCGCCTATTGCTACCTGACCAAACCGGTGCAACTGCCGGCCTTGCTGATGCACGTGGACGACCTGCTGGCCACGCACACCTGAGGCATCACCGGGGCTGGTACTCCGGCACCAGGCCATGCAGGCGCTGTCGCAAGGTGCTGGGCACGCTGGCCGATTCGTCCTGGGCCAAGGCCAGCAGGCACTCGATCCAGTCGGCGGGCAACTCGCCACGCAGTTGCGCCAGGCGCAGGCGCGGGTGTGGCGTGGGCAGCGAGGTATCGGCATCGGCCAGCAACTCTTCGAACAGCTTCTCGCCCGGGCGCAGTCCGCTGAACACGATGGGGATCTCGGCTTCGGTGTGGCCGGACAACAAAATCATCTCGCGCGCCAGGTCGGCGATGCGCACGGCCGCACCCATGTCCATCACGAAGACCTGGCCTGATTCGGCCAGCACCGCCGCCTGCAGCACCAGTTGCGCCGCCTCGGGGATGGTCATGAAGTAGCGAGTGATGTCGGGGTGCGTGACCGTGACCGGGCCGCCCTTGGCGATCTGCTCCTTGAACTTGGGGATCACGCTGCCGCTGGAGCCCAGCACATTGCCAAAGCGCACGGCCATGTAGCGCGTGCCCGGCATCTGGGTGGCCCAGTGCGACACCACCATCTCGGCCGCGCGCTTGGTGGCGCCCATCACATTGGTCGGGTTGACGGCCTTGTCGGTCGAGATGAGGACGAAGCGCTTGACCCCGCATTCGCCCGCCGCCTGCGCCACCTGGTAGGTGCCCAGGGTGTTGTTGCGCAAGGCGATCCAGGCGTTGTCGTCTTCCATCAAGGGCACGTGCTTGTAAGCCGCCGCGTGGAAGACCAGGTCGGGCCGGTGAGTGCTCATCACGCGGCGCAGCTCGGGCAGGTCTTTCACGTCACCCACCAGGCGCACCAGGGGCACGCGGGGAAAGCGCTCGCTCAGGTCCTGCTCGATGTTGTAGAGCGCGAATTCGCTGAGTTCGAACAACACCAGTCGACTGGGGCCGAAACGCGCGATCTGGCGGCACAGTTCGGAGCCGATGGAGCCGCCTGCGCCCGTCACCATCACGGTCTGGCCGCTGATCAGGGCCGACAGCGCGGACTCGTCCAGCTTGACGGGTTCGCGGCCCAGAAGGTCGTCGGGTTCGATGTCGCGCACGCGGTCGATGCGCGAGCCGCCTTCGCGCAACTCATCGGCGCTGGGCACGGTCAACACGGGCAAGCCGGTGGCTGCGGCCATGTCCAGGGCACGCTTGCGTTGGGCGCCGCTGGCCGAGGGCATGGCCAGAACCAAGTGGGTCACGTCATCGAGCGTGCCTTCGTCCTGGAGCTTGTCCAACCCGCCCCACACGGTGACACCGGCCATCCGGGCACCATGCTTGCGCGGATCATCGTCGAGCAAGCCCATCACGGTCCAGCCTCGGTGTTGGATGCCCGCGATCAGCAACTTGGCCGCCGCACCCGCGCCCAGCACGATGGCCCGGCGCCCCGTGGCATCACCGCCCTGGCGGCGCGCACGTGACTGCTCGCTGAGCATGCGCACCAGCATGCGCGCCAAAGACCAGGTGACCAGGACCATGAAAGGGTGCAGGGCCAGCACCGCACGCGGAATCTCCACCAACTGTGCCATCAAGACCACCACCGCGCTGGCCAAGCCGCCACCCAGGCAGACCCAGCCCAGTCGGGTGATCTCGTTGAAGCTGGTGTAGCGCCAGGCCGCGCGCGGCACGCCCAGGGCCCAGGACACCGCGCTGTACACCGCGATCACCCCCAGCAGCACCACCGTGTCGTAGCTGGGCCGTTCGTGCAGCCAGCGCTCGACCCCCATGCGGAACAGATAGGTGGCGTGCCAGGCCAGCACGATCAGGCAGGCGTCGACCAACAGCACGGCCGCCTGGCGGTGTGGGCGCAGAACATGGGCGATGCGGTCGAGTCGGTTCCAGATCATGGTGGGCAAGGCAAGGGGCCCCGATGGGCTAACCCTCCATTGTGCGCTGGCTTGGGGGCTGGGTTGGCGCATCCTCCCAGTCGAACAGGGGCAAGGTGTATTCCAGAGGGCGATCCTGGGCGCTGGGCGCCACCGCCAAGACAGGCAGATCCGCCAGTTTGCGCAAGGCGCCCGCGCGCACGCCCAGCAAACGCAGGCGTTGGTCCAGAGGGACTTTCTTCAGGCAACGGCCAGCCCACAGGCGGATGTCCCGCGCGTCGGCCGTGTGGACTGGCAAGGTGATCTCGCGCGTGGCAATTTTGAAATCGGTGTAGCGAAGCTTGACGCCAATGGTCTTGGCCACATAACCCTTGCGGGCCAGGTCGCCCGCCAGCTTCTCGCACAGGCGAGTGAAGATTTCGCCCAGCGCTTCACGGTCGTCGCGGGCATGCAGGTCGCGCTCGAAGGTGGTCTCGCGGCTGATGGACTTGGGCTCGCGCCAGGTGACCACGGCGCGCTCATCGCGGCCATGCGCGGCCTCGTGCAACCAGGCGCCGTAGTTGCCTCCGAACTGCTCGATCAGCCAGGTGGGTGGCGCCGCGGCCAGGTCGCCAATGGTGTGGATGCCCAAGGCCTCCAGGCGCGCGGTGGATTTCGGGCCGATGCCATTGATGCGCTTGACGGGCAAGGGCCAGATGCGCGCTGGGATGTCTTCCTCGGTCAGGATGGTCAGGCCATCGGGCTTTTCCAGGTCTGAACACAGCTTGGAGAGAAGCTTGTTAGGCGTGACCCCGATCGAACAACTCAGGCCAGTGGCCTCGCGCACCCGGTCCTTGATGCGCTGCGACAGTGCCCGCACACCACCGTGCGGATCATCACCCCAGGCATCGTGCACGCCGGGCATGGCATTCAGGTCGATGTAGATCTCATCAACCCCGCGGTCTTCAATGACCGGCGCGATCTCGGCCACGGCGGCCTTGAAACGGCGCGAATAGCTTCGGTACTGCTCAAAATCCACCGGCAGCAACACCACCTGCGGTGCCAGCACCGCCGCCTTCATCATGCCCATGGCCGAGTGCACGCCCAGAGCACGGGCCTCGTAGGTGGACGTGGTGACCACGCCTCGGCCGGCATAGTCACGCAACACTGAAAAGCGCCGCGTGCCGTCGTCCTGCATGACAGGTTGATGACGCTGCCCACCCCCGATCACCACAGGCTGCCCCCGCAACTCGGGGTAGCGCAGCAACTCCACGGAGGCGTAAAACGCATCCATGTCAAGGTGGGCGACCCAAGAGCGTGTCATCATTAAACTCACACCCCAAGAGGCTGGTTTTCATGTACCACGGAGAACGATTCAACAGTGCCACCCACTTGCTGGGCCTGGCACTGGCAGTGGCAGGCTCGGCCGTGCTGATTGGCCAGGCGCTGGAGGCCGGTGATGCCCTGAAACTCATCAGCTTCAGCATCTTTGGCCTGTCGATGGTGTTGCTGTATGGGGCGTCCGCGGTTTATCACAGCATCCGTGGGGCCAGCAAAGAGCGCTGGGCCAAGGTCGACCACTGCGCCATCTATTTGCTCATCGCGGGCACCTACACCCCATTCACCCTGGTCACCTTGCACGGCACGCTGGGCTGGTCGCTGTTCGCCTTCGTGTGGACGCTGGCCGCCATCGGCATCTGCAAAGAGCTGTGGTGGGGCCGTGACACCGTGCCGTCGGTGCCACTGTATGTGCTGATGGGCTGGTGCGGCGTGGCCGCCGCGGTGCCCTTGATGAATGGTCTGCAAGATGGTGGCTGGCATTGGTTGGTGGCGGGCGGGCTGCTCTACACCGTGGGCATCATTTTCTACGTGATCGACACGCGCATGCGGCACGCCCATGGCATCTGGCATTTGTTCGTGCTGGGCGGCACTGCCAGCCACTATTTCACAGTGCTGAAATTCGTGGCGTGACATTTTGGTGCAATGCAGGTACATTAAGCCCACAGACATGCACAAGACCGTTTCCTCAAGGTCTTCGTTTTCTACCGCAAGGCACGCTGAACTTGTTCAACGCTGCTGACACGGTCCAGGTTTCAACTCCCGGTTTGACGTTTCTTGAGTGTTTCTGCCGCGCAGGTCCTGCCCTTAAAAGCAAGCTTGAGCGGATTCTTAATTTTTTCAATCACTCTACAAGGAACAACATCCATGAGTACGACACAAACTGGCACCGTGAAATGGTTTGACGACGGTAAGGGCTTTGGCTTCATCGCTCCTGAAGATGGCAGCAAGGACCTGTTCGCCCACTTCAGCGAAATCCGCAGCGAAGGCGGCTTCCGCAGCCTGCAAGAAAACCAACGCGTGGAATTCGAAGTCAAGCAAGGCCAAAAGGGCCCCCAAGCTTCGAACATTCGCCCGCTGTAATTCCAGCGCGCGTTGATCGCACCAAAAAGCGGCTTAGGCCGCTTTTTTCATGCCTGACCGGAAATCGTGGCGTGGACCAGATTGGCCACCTTGGGCGACATGTTCTCGGCCACCAACTCCAGCTCGGGGTGTTGCCCCGCGAACACGCGGAACAATTCATCGGCAAAGCTGTGGCCGATGTCGGTCACACCACTGAAGTCGATCCGGGCATGGCTGAACTGCTGCAACCTGGATGCCGCGCGGCGGGCTTGCGAGCGCGAATCCAAGGCGGTGTTGGTCGACAGCAGCAGGCGCAAGGGCACGCGGGTGCGGTCAAACGCGATGCCCTGGCGGTCGGTGCTCCAAACGTTCAGGACCGAATCCAGCGTGCGTTCGGTGTCCAGCGCGATCGAGGCGTAAACCGACGTGCCTTGGCGGGCCAGGGGCTTACCGCAGTGCCAGCCCCCGCCATCCCAGCCACGCCGCTGAAAGTTCGAGCCGTTGGCATGCACCTCGAACACATCGGCCAGTTGGGCCGAGAAGAACAGGCCACGGCCCGTGTGCCGATCGGGCAGGCTGGTGAGCTTGCCCTTGCTGAGTTCCAGCATGGCGTGCTGGGCATCGTCGATGGCGAATGATTCGCGGATGCGGTCGAACAGGCCCCGGCCATCGTCGGACACGAGCAACTGCACATGGTTGGGCGTCTGGCGCAAGGACACGGTGACGGTGGTGCCGCCGCTGTGGTCAATCGCGTTGTTCAGGATTTCGTTGAAGACGTGCTGGGCCATGCGCTGCACCTGGGGTGGCAGCACGAAGTTGGGCATGAAGTCTCGCTCCCAAGGCACGTCTTCCACCAGGCCTTGCAAGGGGTAGCTGGTCACCACTTGCCGAAATGAACCCGGCCGGTACACCGGTCGGGAGGTCGAGCCTTCCTTGATCAACCAGCCCGCCTCCACCAATCGCGCCACGGCCTTGCGGGCGGCGGGCCTGCTGGCATGCACGCGCTCGGCGACGTGCGCGATCAGGTCATGAGGATGGCAAACCACGGCGGCGGTGATCCAGCCCATCATGTGGTGAAGGTTGAGGCGTGACATGGTCGGCATCCTTTTCAGCTGACCTCAGTATCTGGCGTCACTCCCAGCCTTAACCGCCGAATTGACCGGCGCAATGCCCCGCTATTCCATCAATGCAGGGCGCCTTCGTGGCCGGCATCCACCCATTCAAAACGAGGTTGATCAAGCCCATCAATGGTGATGCGGCCGGTGAACATGGCGTAGGGGCGCACCCACAAAGCGCCTTCGCCGTACAAGGGCCGGTAAACCACCAAGGCCTCCAGGGTTTCGCTGTGGCGGGCCACGCCATAGACCTGGTAGCGCTCGCCTTTGTAGTGGCGGTAGACCCCCAGCTTGAGGTGTGGCAATGCCAACACGGGACGTTCTTCACTCATGACTCAGCTCCTTGAATGGCAGGGTGATGAGACCCCTAATGTGAACCGGCCTCATCCCTAAGGTATGGGGAAGCGCTGCGTTCACCGCCGCCCTAGAGTCGCGACAAGCCTTGACACAAGGTGCATCAACTCAGGAGCGCGGACCATGAACACCTCGGACAACACCCATCCCATCGACATTGTCGTGCAGGCCGAACTGCCCGACGACACTTCATCGCACGGCAAGACCAGTGCGGTCGCTTATGTCTTCAGCTCGGAGGCCACCTTGCTGGCCAGTGCGCCCTTGACCGAGAAAGGCGAAGCCCGCCTGAAGTTCACGGCCACGGCCACCGCGAGCAATTTGCGCGTGCTGGTGGGGCCCGCCACCACCGAGAAATCGCCCAGCTTTGACGAGCTGATGCGCCGGGGCGCGCTGGAGCAACACCTGCGCTACAACCCGCGTCAGCCGGTGTTGCAGGCGCGCTTCAAGGTGTTTCCCGACATCTGGCATTGCTGGTGGCGCAGCGCGTGCTTTGTGAAAGGCAACTTGCTCAAGCGCGTGCAGATTGGTGGCATGTGGGAGAACTTCCCGGTGTGCAACGCCACCGTTGAGATCTACGAAGTGGACCCTTTGTTCATCATCATCCCCAAGCTGCCCGAGTTGGTCATCGAGCGCCTCCGCGAACTGATCATCAAGCCACGGCCTTTCCCTGAACCCCTGCCTGAGATCGGCCCCATGGCCAAGGCCCCCTTGAGGCGTGCGATGCCCTCCGAGCACCGACTGGATGCCGAGGGCGCCCGCTTGCTGATGCAGTTGAGCGATGCCACCGAGTTGCGCTACCTGGCGCAGGTGGGTAGCCGCCTGCAGTTCCAGCAAGCCCTGATCAAGAACCCGATCGTGATCCGACCCTTGCTGTGTTACTTCTACCCCCGCTTCGTGACCAAGCAGCGCGTGGGCACCGCGCACACGGATGAATGCGGCCACTTCAGCACCTTGTTCTTCCAGGGCTGCCTGAACCACGACACGCCCGACCTGTACTTCAAGGCCACGCAAAAGCTGTTCGGCTTTTTCGACGTGTCGATCTACGCGCCCACGCCCATCGCCTGCCACACCTGGTGGAACTATCAATGCGGCACCGAGGTCACGCTGTACACCCACAGCCCGCTGGCCCACACCTGCTCGCCCTGCCCGCCCGTGGTTGGCCCCGAAGGCCATGGCCGTTGGGTGGCCTTCCTGGCCATCGGCGGCACGCCCTTGAGCAAGATCTACGGCACCAGCCAAGAGCTGCGCGACACCAAGCCACCTGCTGAAGTGGCGGCCAAGCTGGGCTTGACGGAGGCCGGCCAGCCTTGGGGCAGTTTGCTGCGCCCACGCCTGCTGTTCTCCAACGAACTCGAAGCCCTGGGCGTGCGCTACTACCAGGTCTCATGGCGGCGTGGCACCAGTGGCAGCTTCGTGGCCCTCAAGGATGGCATCCAGCACTACTACCGGCACGACGTCAGCACGCCCACTGGCGATGTGCCAGCGTGGACCCCTTACACCTTGGGGCCCGCCCCCGTGGCCGATGGCAGCGGCAACTTCGTGCCCGACCTGACCAAGATCCCCTACGCCTCGGTGGCCCCTGAAGGCGTGTGGGACACCCCGCCGAGCAGCGGCGAAATCGTGGAACACCTGAGCAGCGCCAAGTTCCCGACCAACGCCTTTGCACCCGGCCTGGTCTTCCACGAAGATGGCACGATCGTGTCCGGCACCACGGATGAAAGCGACCGCTACCAGCTCAAGGTGGACCTGTTCGATGCACAAGGCCAGCCCATCAACATCGTGGCGATGGGCATCAAGTACGTGGTGCCCGATGTGCCCGACCTGAGCGGCACGATCTACACCACCGATGCCGCCCCCTTGGGCCTGGTCTCGGGCAACAGCATGGTCATCACCCTGCACGTGGACAACAACCGCTGCTTCGCGTCCATCGGCGCGCCCTCCATCGGGGCCACGCTGGCCGACCCGTGCTGTGGGCTGCTGATCTCGCAACCCGCTGACAACGTGTCCATGCCCTACACGGCCTACCACCCGCACGGCTTTGCGCAATACAGCTTCAGTGTCGTGCGCGGCACGCAAGCGGTGGTGAGCCGCAATTCGTCGGTGGACGACCCCGGCACGCTGGTCAATGAGGACACCGGAGGTGGCACCGCCGTCGAGACGGTGAACAACCTGATGACGCTGAACCCGGCCCCGGGCTGCAGCGGCGTGAACTGCGTGGTAGCCGGCTTCAGCGAGAACCTGTACGTGGACTCGATGGCCACGGACGGCTGGGGTTCCGAGCTGGGTTACGACGCCAGCGATGTTCGCGCCTTTGTGCTGTCGACCGTGGCCTTGCCGAGCTGAACCGGGTCAGGCCCGCAGGAGCACGTCTTCAGGGGCCAATTCAACCCGGTTGCGGCCACCGCGCTTGCCTTGGTACAGGGCCTTGTCGGCGCGGGCGATGGCCTGCTCGATGGGCTCGTTCAGGTGGAGGTTGCTGATGCCGAAGGTCATGGTCACTTTCAAAGGACCATCCTTGCCCGGCACCTGAAGCTCGGAGATGGCTTCGCGCAGGCGGTTGGCCACCAACTCGGCACCAGGCGAGGCGGTTTCCGGCAAAAGGAGCAGGAATTCTTCGCCGCCCCAGCGGGCAGCGTGGTCCACTTCCCGCACTCCGGAGCGCAAGATCTTGGCCACCGCCTTCAGAACATCGTCACCAGCCTGGTGGCCATGGGTGTCATTCACCATCTTGAAATGGTCCACATCACACAGGATGAAGGACAAGGGCCGACCATCGCGACGCTGTTTGGCGGCTTCGGCCACGGAGGTGTCCAGCACGCTGCGGCGGTTGCGCAGGCGGGTCAGCGGATCGGTGGTGGCCATTTCACGCAGTTGTTGCTCGCTTTGCAGCACGAAGCGGTAGTACATCCCTGCCAGCAGGACCAGGATGGTCAAGGCCGTGACCACGGTGAAGTAGTGCACCCCATTGAGCACCGGGCGGTCGAGTTCGAACAAGGGCGTGGCATCGCGGCGCGCGTAGTCCAACCAAAGGTAGAGCGCCATCAGGCCAGTGACCACGGGGACCTTGCCGCGCCAGACAGGCAGGGTGCTGACCACCATCACGGGCGGCACGCACATGATGTAGATGTGAAAGCCGCTGTCCCAACCGATGTAATAGACCGCCAGCACGGCGTGCCCAACCACCTCGGTGGTGATCAGCATCCAGGCCAAGGTCACTTGGTGGCGCAGGGCCAGCACGAAAGTCAACACGTAGCACAGGATGCTGCCCACGTTGACCAGGGCCATGTCGCGGATGCCATTGACGTGGAACAGCACCAGGAAAGCCAGGTGGGTGAAACCGCACATCACGGAGACCCCTAGCATCATTTTGCGAAAGAGTTCGGCGCTGGTGTTCTGGTCAGAAGGGGTGGGTGGGGCGACCAGGGAGTTGTCCATGTTTTCAGCCCCCTTTCTTGTCGTGCGTCCACTGCGCCAACAGCATCACGAAATCGGGCCACGGCACCGGCTTGCTGTAGTGGAAGCCCTGGGCAAGGTGGCAACCCCAGGCACCCAGGTGATCGCGTTGCAAGGCGGTCTCCACACCTTCGGCCACCACCTCCATGCGCAGACTGCGGGCCAGGGTCACGATGGCCTTGGCCAGCACCGCGCTGTCGCGGTCAGTGGTCAGCTCTCGGATGAAGGAGCGGTCAATTTTCAAGGTGTCCACCGGGAAGCGGGTCAGGTAGGACAGGGCCGAGTAGCCCGTGCCAAAGTCGTCGATGGCGATGGTGAAGCCCATGGCGTGCAGGGCCTCCAGCATCGAGCGGATGTCCACGCGGTCGTTGAGCAGCAGACTTTCAGTGATCTCCAACTCGATCCATTCAGACAGGCAACCGGTGTCCTCCAAAGCGCGACGCACCGTGCCCAGCAGGTCGCCTGAGTAGAACTGGCGCGGTGAGAGGTTCACCGCAATCTTCAAGGGCTCGCCATGCTCGTCATGCCATTGGCGCGCCACGGTGCAGGCCGAGCGCAAGGCCCATTCGCCCATGTCGATGATCAGGCCGGTGTCTTCGGCAATGCCGATGAAGCGGTCGGGCGGGACCAGGCCGCGCTCGGGATGGCGCCAGCGCATCAGGGCTTCTGCACCCACCACGCGGCCAGAGGACAGCTCCACCTTGGGTTGGTAGAACAATTCGAGTTCGTTGCGCTCTACGGCCTTGCGCAGATCGCCCTCAATCTTCAGGCGCTCCAGCGCCGTGACCGTCAATTCGCGGGCATAGAACTGGAAGTTGTCGCGGCCGCAACTCTTGGCGTGGTACATGGCTGCGTCGGCGTGGGCCATCAGCTCATTCACATCCGCGCCGTCGGCCGGGAACATGGCGATGCCCGCACTGGCGGTCACGAAGATTTCGGTGTCGTTAAGCGCCACCGAGGCTTCAAAGACATGCTTGATGCGGCTTGCCACCACGTCCAGGTCGGAGGGCTGACGAATCTGCGGCACGATGATGGCGAACTCGTCGCCCCCCAAGCGCGCCACGGTGTCGTACTCTCGCAAGGCTTGGGACAAGCGCCCGGCCACGGCTTTGAGCAGCACATCGCCAGCACCGGCGCCCAAAGAATCGTTGATCTTCTGGAAGTGGTCAATGTCCAGCAGCACCACGCCCACGCTGCCGCCCTGTCGGCTGGCGTCGGCGATGGCCAGCTTCAGGCGGTCATGCAGCAGAGCTCGGTTGGGCAAGCTGGTCAGTGGGTCGTAGAACTCCAGCTGATGGGTCTGCCGCTGCAGGGCCTTCAGGTCGGTGACATCCTGAGTGACGCCCAAGGCCCGCACGGCCCGGCCATCCTGGCCGTACTCCAGGCGCACCCAGCTGTGGGTCTCGCGGTGGCTGCCATCGGGCAGGATCAGGCTGTGCTCGTAGCTCAGTTCGCCCAGGCGTTTGGCGAAAGCATCCTGGTAGAGCAAGAAGGTCGATGCGCGCTCATCCGGCAACATGATGGCGTGGAACTCCTCCATGGTGAGGTCGCCTGCGCTCGACAAACCCAGCACGTCCAATCCAACGCGGCTGATCGATGAGCGCTTGGTGACGTAGTCCCACTCCCAATGGCAGATGCGCGCAATGCGCTGGGCATCCTCCAGGCGGCGTTCGGTGGCTTCAATGGCCGAGATGTCCCGGCCAATCGACAGCACGCTGAGCACGTGGCCAGTGCTGTCCAGTTCAGGCACGATGCGCAGGTGAACGGTGCGGTCGCGCCGGTCCTGGCCTTTCAGCCGATAGGTGAATTCTTGTAGCTCGCCCGTGCTGATGGCCAGGGCCAAAGTCCGCTCGTACTCACGCGCCTGGGGGGCGTCGGCGTACTCGCTGGGACGGCGCCCGATCAGGGCTTCCCGGGGTTGCCCCAACCAATTGACCAAGGCCTCGTTGACGTACACACGGCGGCAATCGCGGTCGTAGCGGGCGATGTTGTCCGGGGTGTTTTCGACCAGGACGCGGTATTCCTGTTCGCGGGCACGCAGCCTCTCATCGGCCAGCGCCCGCTCGGTGAAGTCTTGCGAGACCGCAAAGAAGGTTTTGGGCTTGCCCTTGACGGTGTAGGCGAGCTCGGCATGCAGGTGCAGGTGGCGCACTTCGCCGTCGACCACCACGGTGTAATCGTACTGAACCGTGCTGTCCCGCTGACGGATGGCCGCTTCGTACAGCTTCCTGATGCGCTGGCCTTCCTCTTCAGAATGGATGGCCAACAGTTCTTCGGTCGTGGGCGACCAGCCTGGCAAACGGCCCATCAGGCGGCAAGCATGATCAGACATCCGGGCCTTGTTGCTGGCCAGGTCCAGCTCCCAGAACCCGATTTTGGCCAGTTCTTCAGCCCTCTCCAGCTTGGTCTGCAGTTCCTTGTGGGCGGTGATGTCATGGCACACCGACATCACACCCACCACGCGGCCGACCGCGTCGCGCTCGGGCACCAACCTGACCTGGCACCAACGCACGGTGCCGTCGGGCAGGCCCCACTCCATTTCGAAACTGCACGCCGTGCCCAAGCGCAGCACATTGTGCAAGCGCTCGGCGTAGGCCTTGGCGTCGAACACGAAAGGCAGCTCCTGCGGCATGGCACCCACGATGGTGTCCGGCGGCTGCCCGGACACGAACATCAAGGTCGCGTTGGCATAGATGCAGCGCAGGGTGGCGTCGTGGCGCATGATCGCGTCCGGCGAGCCGTCCACCAACTGTTTGAACAGCGCCTGGTGCTCCGAGAGGGTTCGCTCCAGCGTGGACTCCACGGTCATCGTGCCACCCCGCAAGAACGCACCCACCGCCGAAATTCGGAGGCTGGCTCAACGACATGGCGACAGGGGAGAAAGAGGCTCATGGAAGACGGATCCTGATCGGATACTTGGGCGGCAGCGTTCATGAGGTTTCGGCCCCCGGTCATCAAACTTGAATGCACTGCCCCCAAACCTGGGAAAATGCGCAGCCTTTACCCCGGAATTCTCATGAACCGAGCCTTTGCACGCACTTGGTGCCGCCGCCTTATTCCCCTGTGGGGCCTGGCCATCCTGCCGGGTTGCGCCGTGGTGGGTGCGGCCGCCAGCGTGGCAGGCGCGGCGGTGTCCGTGGCCAGCACCGTGGTGGTCACCACCGTGTCGGTGACGGGCAAGGTGATCGAGAAGACCGTCGATTTGGCCACTGCGGATGAACAGCAACCATGAACAAATTCACACCCGATGAGGTGATCGCCGCCACGCACCTTTGGTTGGACAAAGCGGTGATCGGCCTGAACCTGTGCCCTTTTGCCAAGGCCGTGCAGATCAAGCAGCAGATCCGCTACGTGGTCAGCGAAGCCACCAATGAAGAAGCCTTGCTGGCCGACCTGCTGCACGAGTTGCAGTTTCTGCAAAGCGCCAACCCGGAAGAGGTGGAGACCACCTTGCTGATCCACCCTGGCGTGCTGACGGATTTCCTGGACTACAACGATTTTCTGGAAGTGGCCGACGCCGCCGTGGGCGAACTCGACCTGGAAGGTGAGTTGCAGGTGGCCAGCTTTCACCCGGATTACCAGTTCGCGGGCAGCGATGCAGATGACATCGACAACTTCAGCAACCGCTCGCCGTATCCCACCTTGCACCTGCTGCGCGAAAGCAGCATCGACAAGGCGGTGGAGTCCTTCCCGGACGCGGCCAACATCTACGAGCACAACATCGAGACGCTGCGCGCCTTGGGCCACGAAGGCTGGAAAAAACTCTGGATTTAGTCGGTCACCCGACCTCGGGATGACTTGATCTCCGAGCGTTGGCTCTTGCCCTCCAGGCGGCGCTGCTTGGCGCCGTAGGTGGGCTGGGTGGCCTTGCGAAACCGAGGGGGCCGGGCCACGCTGTCCACCAGCTCGGCCAGGCGCCGCAGGGCCTCGGTGCGGTTTTGCTCTTGGCTGCGGTACTCCTGGGCCTTGATGACCAGCACGCCATCGGCGCTGATGCGCCGGTCGCTCAAGGCCAGCAGTCGCTCTTTGTGCTCGTCGTTCAGGGCTGACGACGCCCGGATGTCAAACCGCAGGTGGATCGCGCTGGACACCTTGTTGACGTTTTGGCCACCCGCGCCTTGCGCACGGATGGCCCGAAGCTCGATCTCTTCGTCCGGGATGGGCACGTGCATGGATCAGGCGGTTTGCGCGATCCCGGCGATGGCCCACTCGCCATTGCCAGCCTTGGGCTTGGCCAAGTGCCAGATCTCGTCGAAGGTGGTGGTTGGCGCGTCTTTTTCTTCGCGGATCAGGCCATGGAAACGCACGCTGACGATCTGGCGATCAGTCTCGTCGGCAAAGTCCAGGACTTCAGCGTTCAACTGGACCACGTCGGTCACTTGAGGCGCGTTGCCACGGTCTTGCAACTCCAGCTTGAAGACGGCGAACATCTCGGGGGTGGAGAACTGGCGCAGGTCGTCCAGGTTGGACGCGTCGTTGGCGGCCTGCATGCGGATGAAGATCAGCTTGGCGATGCGCTCGAACGCGGGAGCGTCAAAACCGGGGGGCAAGCTGGATGAGGCCGCGCCTGCGGACAGCGAGGCAAAGCTGGGGCCGCTGAGCATGCCATCGTTGACACCTTGAGGGGCGACGGACATGTCGCGGCTCATGGGCTGCGCGGGTGGTGTGGGCGCGCGGGCAAAGTCATTGGGCGACAGGCGTGGGCCGCCACTGGCGGCGGGCACCGGCGAGGCGTTCGAGAACCGCTTCATGGCCCAGCGAATGGCGAAGAAGGCCACGGCGGCCAGCAGCGCCATCATGATCATGTTGCCGAAGGCGGCGCCCATGCCCAGGTGACTCATCAAGGCCGCGATGCCCAAACCTGCGGCCAAGCCAGCAATGGGGCCCATCCAGTTGCGCTTGGGCGCCACGGTAGGGGGCACGCCTTGAGCGCCGGGTGCCGCCGTGGGCTTGGCAGCTTGCTGCGCAGGTGAGTTTTGTGCGGGCATCTGGCGTTTCATGCCAGACGAACTGCCACCGCCCAGGCGCTTGGCCTCGACGTGCTGCGCCACGAAAGTCAGGCTGAGCACAGCCATGCACACGCTCATCAGGATTTTTTTCAATTCAACTCTCCAAAAATTCAACGGGCCGACACACCAAATGCGAGGCCCCATGCCAATTCAACCACAGGACTGTCGAGTTCGCCCTTCAAGGCGCGAATGCGGCCGATGCCCAAATGGGCTCTACTTTGGGCTCCCAACTCCAAATTCAAGCGGAGCATGGGTTGCACAACGGCACCACCATCAGTGTCCACGCCGCCACCGCCTGCGGCACCCGCCAGCAGTTCAGCGCCCACGGACCACCGAGTGGCGAAAACCGGCGATTGCACGCCCATCCCCACCAGACCGACAGAATAAGCGCCCGCGTCGCCGTTGAACGCACTGTGGGCCTGCCCTGTTAAGTAAAGAAGTTCGGTCAGCGAGCGGCGCAGCACCAACCCTACTGCTTGCATGGATTTGGCGGGACCATTTTTGCGCGCAGCGCCATCCAGGTGCTCCAGGGCCAGATTCCATTCCATACCCTCGATCCATGAGCGGGGCGACAAGCGGCCCAGAGCGGCAGGCGCGTTGGAAGGATGGTCCAGGTCCCAACCAATCGAAGCCTGCGCGTAGCGCGCTCTGAACGAGCCCTGGGGCGCAACCACCGTCCCGCCTTCCACCGACACGAAAAAGTCCCGGCTGAGATGCCAACTGACGGAAATGCCGGCTTTGGCCAGCAGACCGCCATCGGTGGGCACGCCGCCACCACCGCCCAGGCCCACCGCCGCCCGGGCGCCCACGGCCAAAGGCGTGCCTTTGAGGGGCTGCTCAAACCCCAGGTTGGCCAGAACCTCGGCATACCCCCCAGCGCCCCCACCCGCCGCCCCGGCTGCCTCCAAGCCCCAGTAAACATTGGGATGCAGCCAATGGTCCAACCGAAAGCCCGCCAGGCCAATGCGTTGCTGTTGATCAGCGCCCCGCGGCTCATCGAGCACGCCCATGATGCTGATGCGGTCAAAGCCCATGCCCCCTCGGGCCCATATCGAAGAGCTTTTGCCGACGGCCGAGGGCAAGGTGTAGACAAAGTCGCCATCCACCGCCAAAACAAGACCAGCCTGGTTGGAGCGAATGTTGCCATTGGGAAAACGCACGCTCGACGCCGACAGGCCCGCCCACACCCCAGGCTCGTTGGCCGCACCGCTCAAGCGCCACAACAGGTCAAGGTGCGGACGCAGCATCAGGCCGCCACCCACCGGTGCGCCACCGCCGCCGCCGCCACCTGCGAACAGGCCCAACTCCAGCCTGACCCGACTCGCCAGGGGCAGCCGGTAGGCCAGCTCAGCCCCGCCGACAAAGAAGCCGCCTCGTCGCCCTGTGGCAGCGCCGTACACCGCCGGCCCACCGAGCCAACCGGGCGCGAACGTCATCAGGTAGCTGCCACCCAGCAGGCCCATGGCTTCGTCACCCGGCAAGGTGATGGTCTCGAAACCAAGGCGGGTGGACACTGGCAAGGCGCGCGCAGCGTCCGATGATTTGGATTGAGCCTGGGCCCCTCCGATGCCCAACAGGCACAGCACGCCAAGCCCCCAAAAGCTGATTTTTTGAGTCATCCCTCCATTGTGGCTGACCTGGCGAGCACAACATCAGACCAGATCACCGTGCGGTTGCGACCGCTCTGCTTCGCGCTGTAGAGCGCCTTGTCGGCCCGCTCGATGCAAGCCGCCAGGTTCTCGCCGGTTTGATAGGCACTCAACCCCGCAGAAAACGAGGGGCGCAAAGCCAGGTGGTCCTGGGCCATGGTCACGTTCTTCAGGGAATCCCTCAGCCGCTGGATGCCATGCTCGGCATCCTCGGCGGTGGTGCCCACCAGCACCAGCATGAACTCCTCGCCACCCCAGCGCGCCAGCACGTCGGTCTCGCGGGTCATGGTGGCCGCGTGGGTGGCGAAATTGCGCAGCACTTCGTCACCCACGCTGTGGCCATGCGTGTCGTTGATGTGCTTGAAGAAGTCGATGTCCAGGATCGCCAGGCAAAAATCGTGGCCCGATGAGCGCGACAGGCGCCGCTGGTGCTCGTCCAGCACCGACATCATGTGGCGGCGGTTGTACAGGCCAGTCAACTCGTCGTGCGTGGCGAGCACCTGGATGCGGTCCAGGGCCTGCGTGAGTTCTTCCTGCTTGGCGCGCAGCCGGGCTCGCAGGTTGCTGAGTTGCGCGGTCAACATGGAGATGGTCGGCACCGAGGACACCACCAGGGCGAAGTGCACCGACTCCAGCGCCACCGGGTAACCCGCCGGGTCGGTCATCGTCTTGTAGCCCATGACGATGCCGGTCAGGACCACGGCATACCCGCCCGCGATCTTGGCGTCGCGGGCATTGAGGTTGAAGATGCCGAACACCAGCACCAGCGTGAGCAGCATCATCGTGGCGCCGTGGAAAACCCCCGTGATGGCATACGCGGCCACGATCCAGGTCAGGGCGGACAAGATCTGCGGCAAGGTCAGTGAGGGCTCGCGAAAGCGCCGATTGAAGCCGCTGCGCAAGAGACCGTACCAGACCACCACGTTCAACATGATCAGGCCGGACAGCAAAGCGGCCTCGTCGCCGCGCATCAGCCCCTGCTGGGAGGCAAAGCCCATGATGCCGATGCACAGCACGTAGACGTTGGCGGCCATCAGGGAACGGATGACGCGCACCCGCTGCTTGGAATCGGTGCTCAACAGCACCGCCAGAAGTCGTTGGATCAATTCAGGCCTCTCCCCCTGCCTGCGTCAACTGGGCCCACCGGGTTTGCGCCCTGTCCATGTTCGACTGCTTGATGTGGCCATAGCCTTTGATGTCTTCGGGAACGCGGGCCAGGGCCAGCGCGGCCTCGGCATTGTCCGTGCTCAGGTGCGCCAACAGGGCCCCGATGCCTTGGCGATACCGGGCAATCCAACCGCGTTCTGCCAGGCGTTCGCGGGTTCGGCCGAAGGGATCGAAGACGGTGCCACGCAAGACCTTGAGGGGCGCCAAGGCCTTGAAAGCCAGGCCCATCCAGGGACCAAAGCGCTGTTTGGTGGCCACGCCCTGGGAATCTGTTTTGCCCATGAACGGCGGCGCCAGGTGGTAAGAGAGCTTGTAGTTTCCCTCGAACTCCTGGGCCAGTTTGTCGTGAAAGCGACGATCGGTCAGCAGGCGTGCGACTTCGTACTCATCTTTGTAAGCCATGAGCTTGAAGAGCTGCCGCGCAACGGCATCGGTCAGCTTGGTCGAGCCCAGCTTCTGGTCGGCGGCGCGCACCTGGTTGACAAAGGCCAGGTACTCATCGGCGTAAGCGGCGCTTTGGTAGTGCGTCAGAAACTCAACGCGGGACTGGATCAGGGCATCCAGGTTGGTGGCCGTCTTGCGCACGATTTGCACCGGTTGGGCGGGCAAGGCCAGCGACTGCACCGCCGCCAGATCGTGGGCGGCTCGGCAACCCCATTCGAAGGCGGCCTGGTTGTTCTCCACCTGCACGGCGTTCAGCTCAATGGCGCGCAGCAGCGCGTCGCGGCTCAATGGCACCCAACCTTTTTGCCAGGCGTAACCCAGCATCAAGGGGTTGGCGTAGATGGTGTCGCCCAGCAATTGGGTGGCCAACTGGTTGGCATCCAGCCTGGCCACCTGGCCCGGCAAGGCAGCCTGGCCAATGACATCGTCGCAATGGCCGGCCGGAAACTGCCAGTTGGTGTCACGCACAAAAGCCGCCGTGGGTGTGCCATGCGTGTTGAGCGCCACGCGCGTGCGCTGGTTGTTCATGGTGGCCAGGGTGCTGGCGTTGGCCGTGACGAGGGGGTCGCAACCGATCACCAGGTCGGCGGCCGCCGTGGGCACGCGCGTGGTGTGGATGGCGTCCATGCTGTCGGCGATCTGGATGTGGCTCCAGGTGGCGCCGCCCTTTTGCGCCAGGCCCGCCGAGTCCTGCGTGACGATGCCCTTGCCTTCGATGTGCGCGGCCACGCCCAGCAGTTGCCCGATGGTGATCACCCCCGTGCCGCCGATGCCCGCGACGATGATGCCGTAGGCCTCGTGGGCCAAGGGGATCTTGGGTTCGGGCAAGGCAGGCAAGGTGAAGGGATCGACGCGCTGAGTGCTCTTGCGAGGTGACTTGAGCTGGCCACCCGTCACCGTGACGAAGCTGGGGCAAAAGCCCTTGACGCAGGACATGTCGTGGTTGCAGGTGCTCTGGTTGATGTGCCGCTTGCGGCCGAACTCAGTGTCCACCGGCTCCACGCTCAGGCAGTTGGATTGGGTGGAGCAATCGCCACAGCCTTCGCACACCAGCTCGTTGATGACCACGCGCTCGGTCACGGCCGGCATGGTGCCTCGCTTGCGGCGGCGGCGCTTCTCGGTGGCGCAGGTCTGGTCGTAAATGATGACGCTGCAGCCGGGCACCTCGCGCATCAAGCGCTGCACCGCGTCCAGGTCGTCGCGGTGGTGCACGGTGGTGTCGGGCGCCAGGTTGGACACGGCCAGGTACTTCTCAGGCTCGTCGGTGACGATGGCAATGCGCGACACGCCCTCGGCTTCCAGCTCGCGGCTCATCTCCGGCACGCGCAAGGTGCCGTCCACCGGCTGCCCCCCGGTCATGGCCACCGCATCGTTGAACAGGATTTTGTAGGTGATGTTGACCTTGGCCGCGATGCTCTGACGCACGGCCAGCAGGCCCGAGTGGAAGTAGGTGCCATCGCCCAGGTTGGCGAACACATGCTTCTCGTCGGTGAAGGGCGCCTGGCCCACCCAGGTGACGCCCTCGCCACCCATCTGTGTGAAGGTGGTGGTGCTGCGGTCCATCCACACCACCATGTAGTGGCAGCCGATGCCCGCCATGGCACGCGAGCCTTCGGGCACCTTGGTCGAAGTGTTGTGGGGGCAACCGCTGCAGAACCAGGGCGCGCGGTCGGCATTGGCCTGGGGCACGACGAGGGGGGCTTGCTCCTTGGCTTCGATCAAGGCCAATCGTTGCGCGATGCGGTCACGCAGGTCGCGGCCCATGGTGTCCAACATGCCCAGCTTGTCCAGGCGCTGGGCAATCGCCTTGGCGATGAGCGATGGGTTCAGGTCGGCTTTGGCTCGCAGCAACCAGTTGGAGGCCGGGTTGGACATGGACCACTCGCCGCCGCTTTGGTCGCCGTGGGGTTCATTGAACTTGCCCAGCACATTCGGGCGCACATCCTCGCGCCAGTTGTAAAGCTCTTCCTTGAGCTGGTACTCGATGACCTGGCGCTTTTCTTCGATCACCAGGATCTCTTGCAAGCCCGTGGCGAACTCGCGCGTGGCGCTGGCTTCCAGGGGCCAGACCACGGCCACCTTGTGGACGCGGATGCCGAGCTGCGCACAAGTCACCTCGTCCAGGCCCAGGTCATGCAGGGCTTGGCGCATGTCGTTGTAGGCCTTGCCGCTGGCGATCAGGCCCAGGCGCGCGTGCTTTGAGTCGATCACCGTGCGGTTCAGGCGGTTGGCGCGCACATAGGCCAGCGCGGCATACCACTTGTAGTCCATCAGCCGGGCTTCTTGCTCCAGAGGCGAGTCGGGCCAGCGGATGTGCAGGCCGCCGGGTGGCATCGTGAAGTCTTCGGGCAGGAGGATCTGCACGCGGTCCGGCTCGATCGACACGCTGCTCGACGATTCGACCACTTCCTGGATGACTTTCATGCCCGCCCACAGGCCCGAGAAGCGGCTCATTGCGTAGGCGTGCAAGCCCAGGTCCAGGATTTCTTGAGCGCTGCTCGGAAAAAACACGGGCAGGCCGCAGGCCTTGAAAATGTGGTCGCTTTGGTGGGCCACCGATGAGCTTTTGGCCACGTGGTCGTCACCCGCCACGGCGATGACACCACCGTGCCGGGCCGTGCCGGCCATGTTGGCGTGCTTGAACACATCGGAGCAGCGGTCCACCCCCGGCCCCTTGCCATACCAGAGGCCAAAAACGCCATCGAACTTTCGGTGTTCCGGGTACAGATCGAGCTGCTGAGTGCCCCAAACGGCCGTGGCGCCGAGCTCTTCGTTCACCCCAGGCTGGAAAACCACGTGGTGGGCTTTGAGGTGGGCCTTGGCGTTCCACAAGGCCTGGTCATAACCCCCCAGAGGCGAACCCCGGTAACCACTGATAAAGCCCGCCGTGTTCAGGCCTGCCGCCACATCTCTGGTGCGCTGCAGCATCGGCAGACGCACCAGGGCCTGCACGCCGCTCATGAAAGCGGTCCCGTGTTCGATGGCGTACTTGTCATCCAGCGTGAGGGACGCCAGGGCCTTGAGGACCGAATCGGGTAGCGGAGCGTTCATGACGAACTCCAAGCAGCCACATGCTGCAGAACCAGTGTAGAGATCTTGGCGCGGGCCGTCACCTCTTGATGTGCCGAATAGTCCGCACCACCGGCCCCATTCTTGGGCCTTGAAACCAATCTGAGGACGCCACGGCACCGCCACCACTCGGGATTACCCGGCTTCATTTCAAGGCGTGGCGCATTTCGCCACATTTGACTTTCGCTCAAGCCGACAAGGGCATTTTTGTCTTCAAATGTTGGCCACAACGCCTTCAGATTGGTCAATAATTGAGTCGCACTCAATGATTTGATCATGTCAGCACTGCAACGCCTTGCCCCCCGTCGTGTGAAGTCCCAGCTCCGAGTCGCGGAGTTGCTGGCAGCCGCGCGCCGGGTTTTTTCCGAACAGGGTTTTCACCGCGCCACCACCGCCCAGATTGCGGAGGCCGCTGGCGTGTCCGAAGCCACCGTCTTCACCTACTTTCCCGGCAAGCGCGAGCTGTGCATCCAGGTCATCAAGGACTGGTACGACGAGATCAGCACCGAGCTGGAACGCGAGGTGCCGCGCCTGTCCGGCGTTCACGCCAAGCTCAGCCACGTGGTCAAGCAGCACTTGTTCACCTTGCTCGCCGATGGCTCAGGCATGTGCGCACTTGTGCTGGGCGAAGGCCGCACCAGCGCGCCCGAGTTGGCCGAGGTGATCACCGATTGCAAGCGCCGCTACACCGCGCCCCTGATGGATTGCCTGGCCCAGGCCATGACCGATGGCGAGGTCCGCCAAGACATGCCATTGCGCTTGATGCGCGACCTGGTTTATGGCTCGATGGAGCACGTGCTCTGGGACTCCATCACCGCGCACAAGCGCCCCCCGATTGACGACACGGCCGAACAGCTGACAGGTTTGATCTGGAGTGCGCTGATGCCCCGAGATGCCTCGCTCGATGCCCTGGCCCGCTTTCGCGACGAGGTGGGCGCGGCCCTGAAGCAACTCGACAGCCAACGCGCGCCCAAGAAGCGCGCGGGGAAATGAACCATGCCTTTTGAATCCCTCATCAGCCCGCGTTCGGACGAATTCAAGGCCAATGCCCAGGCCATGCAAACACTGATCGACGACCTGGACGCGCAACTGGCCCGCATTGCGCTGGGCGGAGGCGATGGCCCACGCGCCAAGCACGTGGCCCGCGGCAAACTGCTGCCCCGCGACCGGGTTGACCTGCTGCTGGACCCGGGCACACCGTTTCTGGAGATCGCACCGCTGGCCGGGCTCAACATGCACGACAACGACGCGCCCTGTGCCGGGGTGATCGCGGGCATCGGCCGCGTCTCTGGCGTGGAGTGCGTGATCGTGTGCAACGACGCCACCGTCAAGGGTGGCACCTACTACCCGATTTCGGTCAAGAAGCACCTGCGCGCGCAAGAGATCGCGCAGCAGAACCGCCTGCCCTGCATCTACCTGGTCGATTCGGGCGGGGCCAACCTGCCCAACCAGGACGAGGTGTTTCCCGACCGCGACCACTTCGGCCGCATCTTCTACAACCAAGCCAACATGAGCGCCCAAGGCATCCCGCAAATCGCGGTGGTGATGGGTTCGTGCACCGCAGGCGGCGCCTACGTGCCCGCCATGAGCGACGAGGCCATCATCGTCAAGAACCAGGGCACGATCTTCCTGGGCGGCCCGCCCTTGGTGAAGGCCGCCACCGGCGAAGTCGTGAGCGTGGAAGACCTGGGCGGTGGCGATGTACACACGCGCTTGTCGGGCGTGGCCGACCAGTTGGCCAATGATGATGCCCACGCGCTGGCGCTGGCGCGGCGCAGCGTGGCACAGATCAACTGGCGAAAGGCGCCACTGATGGCGCTCATCGAACCGCGCCCGCCACGCTTTGCGGCCGACGAACTCCAGGGCATCATCCCCAGCGACACGCGCAAACCCTTCGATGTGCGCGAGGTCATCGCCCGCATCGTGGACGATTCCGAGTTCGACGAGTTCAAGCCCCGCTACGGCAGCACCCTGGTCACCGGATTTGCCCACATCGAGGGCATGCCCGTGGGCATCGTGGCCAACAACGGCATCTTGTTTTCAGAGAGCGCCAACAAGGGCGCGCACTTCATCGAACTGTGCTGCCAACGCAAGATCCCTTTGGTGTTTCTGCAGAACATCACCGGTTTCATGGTCGGGCGCAAGTACGAGAACGAGGGCATTGCCCGCGCCGGCGCCAAGATGGTGACGGCCGTGGCCTGCGCCAGCGTGCCGAAGTTCACCGTGATCATTGGCGGCTCATTCGGCGCGGGCAACTACGGCATGTGCGGGCGCGCCTTCAATCCGCGCTTTCTGTGGATGTGGCCCAACGCGCGCATCAGCGTGATGGGTGGCGAGCAGGCCGCCAGCGTGCTCGCCACCGTCAAGCGCGACGGCATCGAGGGCAAGGGCGGGCAGTGGAGCGCCGAGGAAGAAGCCGCTTTCAAGGCCCCCATCCGCGAGCAATACGAACAACAAGGTCACCCCTATTACGCCTCGGCCCGCCTGTGGGACGATGGCGTGATCCGCCCGGCGGACACACGGCGCGTGCTGTCCCTGGGCCTGAGTGCCAGCCTGAACGCGCCGATTGGCGACACGCGCTTTGGCGTGTTCCGCATGTGAGCCCAAGGAGCACACCATGAACCTGCCCACCCTTGACATCCAACGCCACGGCCATGTGGCCCAGGTCTGGCTCAACCGGCCGGACGTCCGCAACGCCTTCAACGAGGCCACCATCCAGGAGCTGACGCACGCCTTTCAATCGATTGGCCAGGACCAGACCGTTCGCGCTGTGGTGCTGGGGGCGCATGGCAAGGCCTTCAGCGCGGGCGGCGACCTGAACTGGATGCGCGCCATGGCCGATTACTCTTGGGCCGAGAACCACGCCGATGCCGCGCACCTGGCCGGCATGCTCTGGGCCATCGCCAACTGCCCGGTGCCAGTGATCGCGCGCGTGCAGGGTGACTGCTATGGCGGCGGCGTGGGCCTGGTCGCGGCCTGCGACATGGCCGTCGCGGTGGACAGCGCAGGATTTTGCCTGTCCGAAGTCAAGCTGGGCCTGATCCCGGCCACCATCGCACCTTACGTGATCCGAGCCATCGGCGAGCGCTCGGCACACCGTTACTTCGTGACGGCGGAACGCATGAACGCGCAGCGTGCTCAGGCCCTGGGCCTGGTTCAGGAAGTGTGCGCGGTGGATTCGCTCGACGCCGTGGTCGATGGCTTGGTGCACGCCATCGTGGCCAACGGCCCGCACGCGGTGCGGGCCAGCAAGCGGCTGATCCGGGACACCGCCGGAATGCCGCTCACCGCCGGTTTGCGCGACCAAACCGCGCGCACCATCGCCGACATCCGCGCGAGCGACGAAGGCAAGGCCGGGGTGAACGCCTTCCTGCACAAAACCACGCCCCCCTGGCAAGGCAAGGCCAACTGATGATGTTCAAAAAGATCCTGATTGCCAACCGCGGCGAAATCGCCTGCCGCATCGCCGCCACCGCGCGGCGCCTGGGCGTTCGCACCGTGGCCGTCTACTCGGATGCCGATGCCAACGCGGCGCATGTCCATGCGTGCGATGAAGCGGTGTGCATCGGTCCAGCCTCACCGCGCGAAAGCTACCTCCGGGGCGATCGCGTCCTGGCCGCCGCACATGCCACCGGCGCACAAGCGATCCATCCTGGCTATGGCTTCCTCAGCGAGAACGCGGCCTTCGCGCAGGCTTGCGTTGATGCTGGCCTGGTGTTCATTGGCCCCCCAGCGTCCAGCATCGCGGCCATGGGCAGCAAATCCGCTGCCAAGGCCTTGATGGAAAAAGCCGGTGTGCCCCTGGTGCCCGGCTACCACGGCGACTGTCAGGAGAGCGCGTTTCTGCAGGCCGAAGCCGACCTCATCGCTTACCCCGTGCTGATCAAGGCTAGCGCAGGCGGTGGCGGCAAAGGCATGCGCACCGTGCAGCGGAGCGAAGACTTCGCGGCCGCCCTCGCCTCTTGCCAACGCGAAGCCATCGCCAGCTTTGGCGACGACCGTGTGCTGGTCGAGCGCTACGTCACGCGGCCCCGCCACATCGAGATCCAGGTATTTGGCGACAGCCATGGCCACTACGTTCACCTGTTCGAGCGCGATTGCTCGGTGCAGCGCCGTCACCAGAAAGTGTTGGAAGAAGCCCCTGCCCCCGGCATGACGGCCGAGCGCCGCGCCGAGATGGGCGCCGCCGCCATCGCCGCCGCGCGCAGCGTGGGCTATGTGGGTGCAGGCACAGTCGAGTTCATCGTCGAGCAAGATGGCATGGAGGTCAAAAACTTCTACTTCATGGAGATGAACACGCGCTTGCAGGTTGAGCACCCCGTGACGGAGGCCATCACGGGCCTGGACCTGGTGGAATGGCAACTGCGCGTGGCATCGGGCGAGGCATTGCCGCTCACGCAGAGCCAGCTGGCCATCCAGGGACACGCGATCGAAGCCCGCATCTGCGCCGAAAACCCGCTGCAGCAGTTCTTGCCCGCCACCGGCACCCTGAAAACCTACCGCCCCCCCGCCTCCAGCCACTTCAGCGTCAGCCCGGTGCGCGTGGACAGCGGTGTGCGCGAAGGCGATGAGATCTCGCCCCACTATGACTCGATGATCTCCAAGCTCATCGTGTGGGGGCCAACGCGCGCGCAGGCCCTGGACCGCCTGGACGCGGCCCTGGGCGATTTGCACATCACCGGCTTGCACACCAACGTGGCCTTTGTGCGGCGCATCATCCGCACGCCCTCCTTCCAGCAAGCCGAGCTGGACACGGCCCTGATCGAACGCGAGCACGCTTCGCTGTTCTCGCCGACACCGTTGGATCCGCTGCTGGTCGTGGCCGGTGTCGCGGCCCGCTTGTTGGCCGATGAAGCCCCAAGCGCCACCCTTGACCCCTGGTCCCAGCGCGATGGCTGGCGTTTGCACGGCGCCTCACGCCGACCACTCGCCTTGACGCTGGAGGGCTCACCGGTCAATGCCTCGCTGACCTGCCAGCCTGGTCGAACCCACCTGCTTCAATGCGGCGAACAGTCGGCATTTTTCTCAGCCCAGGCGCTGGGCCACGACCGCTTCGACCTCACCCTGGCCGGACAGCGCCTGACCATGGCGGTTTACCGCGACCGAGACCACTTTGAAGTCTTCGCCCCGAGCGGCCATGCCGTGCTCAGCCTCATTGACCCCTTGGCCCAGGCCAGCACCGCGCACGCGGTCGGACGGCTCACCGCCCTCATGCCGGGCCGCGTCGTCGCCCTGTTGGTGAAGGTGGGGGATGCCGTCAAGACCGGCGACGCACTGGCTGTCACCGAAGCCATGAAAATGGAGCACACCATGACCGCGCCGCGTGATGGCGTGGTCTCCGAACTGCTGTGCGCGGCGGGCGACCAGGTGCCCGAAGGTGCCGAGCTGCTGCGCCTGACCGACGCACCTTGAGAAGAGAAACCAGCGATGCTCCCCCAACACGTCACCCTCGTTGAAGTCGGTCCACGCGATGGCCTGCAAAACGAAGCGCAAACCGTCAGCGCGGCCCACAAGGTCGAACTCGTGCACCGCCTGCAGCAAGCCGGTCTGCGCCAGATCGAGGTCACCAGCTTTGTCAGTCCCAAGTGGGTGCCGCAGATGGGCGACAACGCCCAGGTCATGGCGGGCATTCAGCGCCAGCCCGGTGTGCGCTATTCGGTGCTCACGCCCAACCTGAAAGGCTTTGAAGGCGCCCTGGCGGCCAAGGCCGACGAGGTCGTGATCTTTGCCGCCGCCAGCGAGGCCTTCAGCCAGCGCAACATCAACTGCTCCATCGCCGAGTCCATCGAGCGCTTCAGGCCCGTGGTCGAGGCCGCGCATGCGCATGGCATGAAGGTGCGCTCGGCCGTGTCGTGCGCGCTGGGTTGCCCTTACCAAGGCGAAGTGAGCCTTGAGCAAGTGGACGAGGTGGTGCAACGCCTGCTGGACATCGGCGCCGACCACATCGGCATCGCCGACACCATCGGCGTGGGCACGGCGGGCCGTGTCAGCGAGGTGATGACACTCGCCCTCAAGCGCGTGCCCATCGCCGAGTTGAGTGGCCACTTCCACGACACCTATGGCCAGGCCCTGACCAACATCCACGCCTGCCTGCAATTGGGCATCCACACCTTTGACAGCAGCATTGCGGGGCTGGGCGGCTGCCCTTATGCCAAGGGCGCCACCGGCAACGTGGCCACCGAAGACGTGGTCTACCTGCTGCACGGCCTGGGCATCGACACCGGCCTGGACCTGGACCGCCTGGTCGATGCAGGCGCCTTCATCTCGAACGTGTTGGGCCGCAAGCCGGTCTCGCGCGTGAGCAACGCCTTGCTGGCCAAACGCGCGGCACAGACCGCGGCCTGAGCAAGCCCCACCATCCCACCGAGGAGACACCCCATGCACCAATTGCCCGGACTCGACCACCAGCTTGGCGACGACATCAACGCCCTGCGCGACGCGGTGCGCCATTTCGCACAAACCGAGATTGCCCCACGCGCCGCCAGCATCGACCGCGACGACCAGTTCCCCATGGACCTGTGGCGCAAGATGGGCGACCTGGGCGTGCTGGGCATCACCGCCTCTGAAGAATATGGCGGCGCCAACATGAGCTACCTGGCCCACATGGTGACCATGGAAGAGATCAGCCGCGCCTCGGCCTCGGTAGCCCTGAGCTACGGCGCGCACTCCAACCTGTGCGTCAACCAAATCCACCGCACCGGCACCGACCTGCAAAAGCGCCACTACCTGCCCAAGCTGATCACGGGCGAGCACATCGGCGCCTTGGCGATGAGCGAGCCCGGCGCAGGCTCCGACGTGGTCAGCATGAAGCTGCGCGCCGAACTGAAAGGCGATCACTACGTGCTCAACGGCACCAAAATGTGGATCACCAACGGGCCCGATGCCGACACCCTGGTGGTCTATGCCAAAACCGAGCCCGAGCGCAAGGCGCAAGGCATCACCGCCTTCATCATTGAGAAGGGCATGGCTGGCTTCAGCATCGCGCAGAAGCTGGACAAGCTGGGCATGCGCGGCTCGAACACGGGCGAGTTGGTGTTCGACAACGTGCGCGTGCCGGTCGAGAACGTGCTGGGCCAGGTCAACGGCGGCGTGAAGGTGCTGATGAGTGGGCTGGACTACGAGCGCGCCGTGTTGTCGGGCGGGCCTTTGGGCATCATGCAGGCGGTGATGGACAACGTGGTGCCCTACATCCACGAGCGCCATCAGTTTGGGCAGGCCATTGGCGAGTTCCAGTTGATCCAGGGCAAGGTGGCTGACCTGTACACCACCTTGCAGGCAGGCCGCAGCTTCGCCTACACCGTGGCCAAGAACCTCGATGCCTTGGGACCAGACCATGCGCGCCAGGTGCGCAAGGACTGCGCCTCACTGATCTTGTGGTGCGCCGAGAAGGCCACCTGGATGGCGGGCGAAGGCATCCAGATTTTTGGCGGCAATGGCTACATCAACGACTACCCATTGGGCAGGTTGTGGCGTGATGCCAAGCTGTACGAGATCGGCGCGGGCACGTCCGAGATCAGGCGCATGCTGATCGGGCGCGAGCTGTTTGCCGAGACCGCTTGAGGAGATGAGCCCCATGAACGACCCCATCGTGATCCTGGCGGCTCGGCGCACACCGATCGGCGGCTTTCAAGGTGCCTTGTCAGCGCTGAGCTCACCGGCGTTGGGTGGCGCAGCCATCGCGGCGGCGCTGGCCGACGCCGACCTGTCGGGAACGGCCGTGGACGAGGTGCTGATGGGCTGCTGCCTGATGGCAGGCATCGGCCAAGCCCCGGCCCGGCAAGCCTTGATCGCGGCGGGGCTTCCCGTCAGCGTGCCCGCCACCACGCTCACCAAGATGTGCGGCTCCGGCATGAAGACCGTGATGCTGGCGCACGACCAGTTGCGCGCGGGCGTGGCCGAGGTGATCGTGGCGGGCGGCATGGAGTCCATGAGCAACGCGCCTTACCTGCTGCCCTCGGCCCGCGCGGGTCAACGCCTGGGCCATGGCCAGATGATCGACCACATGTTCTTCGACGGACTGCAAGATGCCTATGACGGCCAGTTGATGGGCGCGCACGCGGACCGCATGGCGCAGCGCCTGGGCTTCGACCGCAGCAGCCAGGACGCCTACGCGCTGAGGTCGGTGCAGCGCGCGCAGGCGGCTGTGGCGCAAGGTTTGTTCGCCCCCGAGATCTGCCCGGTCCAGGTGCCTGGGGCCAAAGGCGCACCCGGCCGCACCATGGACACCGATGAAACGCCGGGCCAGTGCCTGCCGGACAAGATCACCCGGCTCAAGCCCGCTTTCCGCAGTGGTGATGAAGGCGGCACCGTGACCCCGGCCAGCTCGGCCTCGATCTCGGATGGCGCGGCGGCCTTGGTGCTGTGCCGAGAAAGCACGGCGCGCGCGCGCGGCTGGACGCCTCTGGCACGGCTCGTGGCCCACAGCACGCACGCGGCCGAGCCCGGCGACTTTGCCAGCGCGCCCGTGGGCGCCATCACCAAGTTGATGTCACGCGCCGACTGGGCGGTCGAACAGGTTGACCTGTTCGAGATCAACGAGGCTTTCGCGCTCGTGCCCATGATCGCCATGCGCGAACTGGGCCTGACAGACGCCCGGGTGAATGTGCGCGGTGGCGCCTGCGCCCTGGGGCACCCTATCGGCGCCACGGGGGCGCGCATCATCGTGACACTGCTGCACGCCTTGCGGCAAAGCGGTGGACAGCGCGGGGTGGCCGCGCTGTGCATTGGCGGTGGTGAAGCCACTGCCGTGGCGATCGAATTGATGGCTTAGCAATGCGGCACGGCCTGCTCAGGCGCTCGCCACCACGATCTGATTGCGCCCTGATGCCTTGGCCTGGTAAAGCGCCTTGTCTGCGCGCTCAATCGTTTCGTCCATCGTCTCGCCCACGCGATGAACCGCGATGCCCGCCGAAAACGTCATGCGCAACGCTGGCGCGCTCGCGCTGAGCCCCATCCCGGCCATGGCCACGCGCATGCGCTCGACGGCCATGAGCGGGCTGCCAGGCGGCAGGTCGGGCAACAACACCAAAAACTCTTCGCCACCCCAGCGCGCCATCACATCGGTGTCGCGCAGCAAGCGCTGGGCCTCGTCAGCGAAACCCCGCAACACCTCGTCACCCACCCGGTGGCCCCAGCTGTCATTCACCTGTTTGAAGTGGTCCAGATCAATGTAGGCCAGCGAAAAGGCCAGCATCTCACGCTCGCTCAAGGCCGCATGCTGTGCCAGCACATCGAGCATCTTTCGGCGATTGATCAAACCCGTCAGCGGATCGCGCGCGGCCATGTCCTGAATGCGCGCCAGCGCCGAGACCAGATCCGCCGTTTGCCCCCGCAGGTGTTGGCGCATCTTTTGCAGGTGCGCAGCCAGGACCGCCACGGTCGGCACCATCGTCAACAGGAAGATGAAATACGCCCACTCGACGCGCGGCTGATAACGCAGGGGATCATTCAGGCTCTTGATGGCCATCACCAGCCCCATGACCAAGAGCGCATACAGGCTGGTGATGCGGGCACGCCGAGGCGTCAAATTGAAGGCACCAAACACCAGCACCAGGGCCACGAACATGAGGAGCCCGCCATGCGTTTCACCGGTCAGGCCATAGCACCCCGCAATCCAGGTCAAGGCCGCCAAAACCTGTGGCAAGGTCAGCGCCGGATCGGCAAATCGCAGGTTGAAGCCACTGCGCAGCGCCACGTAGAACGCCATGTTCGAGGCGATCATGACGCAGGACAAGGCCCACCCCGCCTTGGACACCATCACGTCGGTGTGGACCGCGTAGGCGATCAAGCCCACGCACATGACCACCACCAGCGCAGACCAGAGCGACCGCACGATGCGGGTTCGCTGTTCAGGCACCGAGGTCAAAAAGAAGGTCGCGAACTTACTCCCCAGCCAAGGCTCTTGGGGGACCAACGGCTGAGCGATGGCATGGGACTGCACGCTCATGCGCCTGTTTCTGCGAGTGTCATTGGGGCAACTGCTTTTTCCATGCATCAATCAAACGGCCATTGATGGTGCCGACAGCCCGGGTCGCCTTGTCGCATCCGCTCACATGCAGGTGAATGTGGTTCTTTGCATATCGGTTGAAAAGGATTCCTCATGACAAGAGGGGTTTGCGCGTGACAATCTCTCTCTCACAGCCCCCTCAACAAATCATCCACCATCGCCTTCACCGCCTTCATCTGCGGCGCCGACTGTTTGGCGAAGTTCGGCGCGCCCGGGTTCAAGGCCGCGAACTTTTCGGTGTAGCCCCAGAAATCCCAACACCCTTTGGGGTTGAACTGATAGGGGTTGAAGAAGTTGCCCTGGGTGCTGGGCTTGACCTGCGGGTAGAGAACCACAATGCGCCCCGCCTCTGCCCAGCGGTTGTAGCCCGCCTTTTTCACGAACTGCAGACCGAACTTCTGGCCATCCTGCACAAAACTCTGGCCTTGCTCACACCCGTGAAAAGCCACGTGCAATCGGCACTGGGCACCCGGCTGTTCGCAGGCCTTGGGCACATAGGCCCACCCGGTGCTGTCCAGGCTGCTGAACACGTTCCGGTCATCGTAGGGAGTCTGCTTGAACTGCTTCAAAGACCCCTCATCGGCCGCGCCAGCTTGCATCAGGGGCGGATTGGGATAAAGCCACTTCAGCAACTCGCCCGCCGCATCGACATGGCATTGCGTCAGGAACGGTGTGTGCGTCAGGCTGCAGGCTTGGGTGGCCAAGGGGCTGGGAAAGCCGTGCCCCGCCTCGCTATTGGCCTCGAGGTGCACCTGCGCTGAAGGCACACCCAGGCGTTGGTAAAACTTCTCGGCCGCCTTCACCAGTTGGGCGTCCACCACGTGGTCCTGGCCACCTGAGAACAGCCAGATGCGGTGCCCCTTCACATGGAAGGTGTCATCAATCGCATGGGCACTGGCATTGCCCTTCACTGCCCGCTCGCTGAACACCAGGTACACGTCGGGGTTGAACACCTGGCAGCCGCCGCCCATGGCCGTCATGGCACTCAGCAAGAAGTTCTGATCGGCCGGGCACGAGCAGTTGAACATGGCGGCCGACACGCTGCCACGCGAGCAACCGTAGGGGCCGCCCGCCAACACCGCCGCGCCTGACAAAGAGGCTGAGTAAGCCACCTGGAACTGCCCAGCCATGTAGGCCCCGGACGACAGGCCCGACACCGTGACGGCGTCGCGCTGCAGACCCAGCGCCGACAGCCTCGACAAGACCTGGGCCTGGGCCGATGCAGTCAATGACAAAGCGATGAGCAAAGTGGCCCACATGGACACGAATGGCGCAATCATGGGCGACCTCCCGGTGTTGGATGCATTTTTTGCTGCAACGCAGCATTTCCCCCAGCTTACAGCCGACCCACTCCAGGTGTAAATAGGCCGTTCAGAGGAAACGCTCCAGCAAACGCCGCGAAGGCGCGTCCAATGCCAGCCGGTCGCGCACCGAGAATTGCACGCCGTGGCTGCTGGTGATCAGCAAAGCGCCGCCCGCCAGTCGGCGGATGTCGTCCTCGCTCTTGAGCACAAAAATGGCCGGGCCTCGGTCGGTGACCACGGCCCAGGTGCTGGGCGTGCCGAAGGTGGACACCGCCTCCAGGCGTTCGATCACCGGGGTGAACTCGCGCACGGCCAGCTCGTCTTGCAGCAGTTGGCGCGGAGCCTCGGGCAGCGCGCTCAGGCGCGTGATCCAGGCCAGTTCGTGTCCGTGCGTGTCGACCAGCGACACGCCCTCATCGGGCGCGGCGATCGGGAAGGCCCGCACGGGGGTGACGCCCTCGTGGTGCACACCCTGCGCGTCGGTCAAGACCAAGCGGCCGAAAGCGTCGCGGACCAGTGTGAACGTCATCATTGCGTCGCTGCTGCTCATGCCAGCCCCTCCATCTCGGCCTGTTGTTCCTTGCGGGCCTGGGCATCGTACAGACGCCAATAGGCGCCCTGCTTTGCCATCAGCTCGTCGTGCGGCCCCACCTCGACCACTCGCCCCCGGTCCATCACCACCAGGCGATCGGCCTTGCGCAGCGTGGACAGGCGGTGGGCAATGGCGATGGTGGTGCGGCCTTGCACCAGGTTGTCCAAGGCTTTCTGAATCTCTTTTTCCGTCTCAGTGTCCACGGAGGATGTGGCCTCGTCCAGGATCAGGATGCGCGGGTCGATCAGCAGTGCCCGCGCGATCGAGATGCGCTGGCGCTCCCCACCCGACAGGCCTTGACCGCGCTCGCCCACCAGCGAATCGTAGCCTTGCGGTAAGCGCAGGATGAACTCGTGCGCGTGCGCGGCCCGGGCTGCCGCCACGATCTCGGCGCGCGTGGCCTCGGGCTTGCCATAGGCGATGTTCTCGGCGATGGTGCCAAAGAACAGGAAAGGCTCTTGCAGCACCAGCCCGATGTGGCGCCGAAAATCGGCCACGCCCACGCGGCGGATGTCGGTGCCATCAATGCGGATGGCACCTTCGCTCACGTCATAGAAGCGGCAGATGAGATTCACCAATGTGCTCTTGCCCGAACCGCTGTGGCCTACCAGGCCGATCATCTCGCCAGGCTGGATGTCCAAGCTCAGGTCGCGGATCACGGCGCGGCTGCCGTAGCGAAAGCCAATGCCCTCCATCTGCAAGCGGCCCTGTACCGTTGGCAAGGCCACCGGGTGCGTGGGCTCGGGCACGTTCGAGACGTGGTCCAGGATGTCGAAGATGCGCTTGGCGCCCGCCGCCGCCTTCTGCGTGACCGAGACGATGCGGCTCATCGAATCCAGCCGACCATAGAAGCGCCCGATGTAGGCGATGAAGGCGGTGAGCACGCCCACCGTGATCTGCTGGTGCGAGACCAACCAGATGCCAAAGGCCCACACCACCAGCAACCCGATCTCGGTCATCAGCGACACCGTGGGCGAGAACAGCGACCAGGTCTTGTTGAGCTTGTCGTTGATCTCCAGGTTGTGCCAGTTGGCGTCCTTGAAACGCTTGGCTTCGCGCTGCTCTTGCGCAAAGGCCTTGACCACCCGGATGCCGGGAATGGTGTCGGCCAGCACATTGGTGACCTCGCCCCAGACGCGGTCGATCTTCTCGAAACCGGTGCGCAGGCGGTCGCGCACCAGGTGGATCAGCCAGGCGATGAAGGGCAGCGGCAGCAAGGTGACCAGCGCCAGCCAGGGGTTGATCGAGAACAGGATGATCGCCGTCATGGTGATCATCAGCACGTCGGTGGCGAAATCGAGCGCGTGCAGGGACAGGAAGACGCTGATGCGATCGGTCTCGGAGCCGATGCGCGACATCAGGTCGCCCGTTCGTTTGGTGCCGAAATACTCCAGCGACAGGTTCAGCAGGTGCTCGAAGGTAGAGGTGCGCAAGTCGGCGCTGATGCGCTCGGACACCAGCGCCAGCACGTAGGTGCGCGCCCAGCCCAGGCTCCAGGCCAGCAGGGCCGAGATCAGCAAGCCGCCCAGCAAAGAAGCCACGTACCAGGTGTCGATGGTCTGGCCGCTCTGGAAGGGGATCAACACCTTGTCCATCAGTGGGATGCTGAGGTAAGGCGGCACCAAGGTGGCGGCGGTGGAGGCCAGGGTCAGGCCGAAACCCAGGGCCAGTTTTCCCTGGTAGGGCCGGGCAAAGCGCCACAGCCGCAGCAGCACCCAGGTCGAGGGCGGCTCATCGGCATGGCGATCGCAAGCGGGGCAGTCCTCGCTGTCGGGCGGCAAGGGCGCGTGGCAAGCGGGGCACAGGGGCAGGCCGTCATCGTCCAGGTCAGGCGGGACCCCGGCTTTCAGCAGTGCCTGCTGGCGGTCGAAAAATGTCTGAAAACCTTGGGCAGCTGGGCCCAGGGCCATGGTGAAGTGCCAGTGAGCGATCCGCTGGTGCACACCGTGCAATTCCAGGGTGCCGACCCCGGCGTGGTCAACCTGCCTCAAGACCAAGCCTTCGGCCAGGGGCCAGGACCGCCAGGCGCCGTCTGGGGCGTCTTGGGAGAGAACACGCCGGTCCGTGAGCACCAAAATGCCCTGAGAGAACCGCAAGCGCGGGTCCAGGTCAACCATCAGGGTGGCTAAAACGTTCTCTTCTTTTGCAAGCTGGGCCTGCAGGCCTGCCTGAGCGTGTTTGGCCAGGGCCCCGCGAGCGTCAACAGGATGATGATGTTGCATTTTGATTTCGTAGCGCAATCGCGGATTCTCGCCGAATCGGTGCCACTTTCGGCCAGGGTGACTGTGAGCAGCCCCGGTGTCCTCAAGCACAATCCCGAGTCGCGCGCCGCCTGAACGGCCGCCAGAATGCACAAGAACATGACAAGAATGGACGACATCAAACTGCTGCGCATCAATTATTTGCGCGGCCCCAATGTCTGGACCTACCGCCCCGTGCTGGAAGTCTGGCTGGACTTGGGTTTGCTGGAAGATTACCCCTCCAACCTGCTGCCCGGCTTCAACGACCGGCTGGTGGCCCAATTGCCCGCCCTGATTGAGCACCACTGCGGCGTAGGCGAGCGCGGCGGCTTCCTGGAGCGCCTGAAGGAAGGCACCTGGGCCGGTCACGTGCTGGAACACGTGGTGATCGAGCTGCTGAACCTGGCGGGCATGCCCACCGGTTTCGGGCAGACCCGCAGCACCTCGACCACCGGCGTCTACCGCATGGTGTTCCGCGCGCGTGACGAGCATGTGGCCCGCGCCGCCCTGGCCGAAGGGCACTGCCTGCTGATGGCGGCCATCAACGCGCAGCCTTTTGACGTGGCCGCCGCGGTGGCCAAGGTGCGCGACCAGGTGGACGACTGCTACCTCGGCCCCAGCACCGCGTGCATCGTCTCCGCCGCCACCGACCGGCGCATTCCCCACATCCGACTGAACGACGGCAACCTGGTCCAGTTGGGCTATGGCGCCCGCCAGCGCCGCATCTGGACGGCCGAAACCGACCTGACCAGCGCCATCGCCGAAGGCATCGCCAGCGACAAGGACCTGACCAAGGGCCTGCTCAAGGCCTGCGGCGTGCCCGTGCCCGAGGGCGAGGTGGTCGACAGCCCATCCGCCGCCTGGGAGGCCGCGCAAGACATCGGCCTGCCCGTCGTGGTCAAGCCCAGCGACGGCAACCATGGCCGAGGCGTGGCCCTGGACCTGAACACCCAGGCCGAGGTCGAGGCCGCCTTTGAAGTGGCCGACCGGCATGGCAGCGAGGTTTTGGTCGAGAAATTCATCCGTGGCCACGAGCACCGCCTGTTGGTGGTGGGCGGCAAAGTGGTCGCCGCCGCCCGGGGCGAAGCCGCCTGGGTGACGGGCGACGGCCACGCCACCGTCATGCAGTTGATTGACACCCAGCTGAACACCGACCCGCGCCGTGGTCTGAACGAGGACTTCCCGCTCAACATCATCAAGCCGCTGGAAGACGAGGCCGTGCTGCTGGACCTGCAGCGCCAGAACCTCAGCATCGACGCCATCCCCGATCCCGGCCGCCAGGTGCTGATCCAGCGCAATGGCAACGTCGCCCTGGACTGCACCGACGAGGTCCACCCGGAGGTGGAACACGCCGTCACGCTGGCCGCGCGGGTCGTGGGCCTGGACATCGCCGGGGTGGACGTGGTCGCGCAAGACATCTCCCGCCCTTTGAAATCGCAAGGCGGCGCCATCGTTGAAGTCAACGCGGGCCCTGGCCTGCTGATGCACCTGAAACCGGCCGAAGGTTCGCCCCGTCCAGTGGGACGCGCCATCGTCGACCATCTGTTCCCGCAAGACGACGACGGCCGCATCGCCATCGTGGGCGTGACCGGCTCGCTAGGCACCAGCACCCTGTCGCGCCTGATCACCTGGTTGATCCACCTGAGCGGCAAGTACGTGGGCCTGGCCTGCGGGGATGGCCTGTTCCTGGACCGCCGCCACGTGGAGCGCCAGGATGCCGCCCACTGGGAAGCCGGCCACCGCCTGCTGATGAACCGCTCGGTCGAAGCTGCCGTGTTTGAAAGCAGCGCCCGTGCCATCTTGCGCGACGGCCTGCCCTACGACCGCTGCCAGGTGGGCGTGGTCACCGACCTGGAGGGCGCCGCCGAGCTCGCCGAGTTCGACATCACCGAGTCCGACCAACTGGTCAAGGTCATGCGCACGCAGGTGGACGTGGTCTTGCCCGAAGGCGTGGCCGTGCTGAACGCGAACGACGAGCGCATCGCGGCCATGGCCTCTCTGTGCGACGGCCAAGCCCTGCTGTACGGCGAAGACCCTCAGCTGGCCACCATCGTGGCGCACCGCGCGGAAGGCGGCCGCGCCGTCTTCATGCGCCACGGCATCGTGGTGCTGGCCAATGGGGCGTTTGAAAACACCCTCAGCGAGCTGAGCAGCCTGACCTTGCGCCAAGGACGCGGCACGCCCGTGTCGTCCGACACCCTGCTGGCCGCCGTGGCCGTTGCCTGGGCGCTGGACATCAAGCCCGACCTGATCACCGCGGGCATCGAAACCTTCGACGCCGACCTCTCGCCGGCCCGGCCCGCGCTCGGTTTCACCTACGCCCGCTGACGCAAAGCACAAGAAGAAAGACACGCTGATGGACGTTTCCCGCATCCGGGCACTGAGGGGCCCCAACCTCTGGAGCCGACACACCGCCATGGAGGCCATCGTGGCCTGCACCGAGGCCGAACGCTCAATCGTCAACCTGCCGGGCTTCGAGGCGCGCGTGCGTGCCCTGTTCCCGACCATCGGCGCGCTGCAGCACCGGGGCGCCAACACCAAGGTCTCGCTGGCGCATGTGCTGGAAACCGCCGCGCTGGCGCTGCAAGCGCAGGCCGGCTGCCCCGTCACGTTCAGTTGCACGGCCATCACGGTGGAGCCCGGGGTGTACCAGGCCGTGGTCGAGTACTCGGAAGAAGCCGTCGGCCGCCTGGCCTTCGAGCTGGCGCAGGCCCTGGTCAATGCCGCCCTGAACGGCAGCGACTTCGACGTGGCCGCCGCCATCACGCAATTGCGCGAGTTGGATGAGAGCGAGCGCATGGGCCCCAGCACGGGCGCCATCGTCGAGGCCGCTGCAGCGCGCGGCATCCCCTGGCGCCGCCTGACGCAAGGCAGCTTGGTGCAGTTTGGCTGGGGCTCACGCCAGCGCCGCATCCAGGCCGCCGAGGTCGACTCGACCAGCGCCGTGGCCGAATCCATCGCGCAGGACAAGGACCTGAGCAAAAAACTGCTGCACGCGGCCGGGGTGCCCGTGCCCATGGGCCGCCCGGTGCAATCGCTGGATGAAGCCTGGGCCGTGGCCCTCGAAATCGGCCTGCCCGTGGTCGTCAAGCCGCAAGATGGCAATCAGGGCAAGGGCGTGACAGTCAACATCGTCAGCCGCGAGCACCTGGGCATCGCTTACAAAGCCGCGTCCGAGCATGGCGAAGTCATGGTTGAGAAATACCTGCCCGGCGACGACTTCCGCCTGCTGGTCGTCGGCGACCGCCTGGTGGCCGCCGCCCGTCGCGACCCACCACAAGTGATCGGCGATGGCCAGCACACCGTGCGCCAGTTGGTCGACATCGTCAACCAGGACCCCAAGCGCGGCGAAGGCCACGCCACCTCGCTCACCAAGATCCGTTTTGACGACATCGCCGTGGCGCGGCTGGATGTGCAGGGCCTCAAACCCGACTCGGTGCCCGACAAGGGCCGCCGCGTCATCCTGCGCAACAACGCCAACCTCAGCACCGGCGGCACCGCCACCGATGTAACCGACGACGTGCACCCCGAAGTCGCGGCGCGCGCCGTGGCCGCCGCGCAGATGGTGGGGCTGCACATTTGTGGCGTGGACGTGGTTTGCGAGACCGTGCTCAAGCCCCTGGAAGACCAGCACGGCGGCATCGTTGAAGTGAATGCCGCGCCAGGCTTGCGCATGCACCTGACGCCGTCTTACGGCAAGGGCCGCCAGGTGGGCGAGGCCATGGTGGCCAACCTCTTCGGCCCGGGCGACGATGGCCGCATCCCGGTCGTGGCCGTCACGGGCACCAATGGCAAAACCACCACCGCGCGCCTGATCGCACATCTGCTGGCCGCCACCGGCCTGCGCGTGGGCATGACCAACACTGATGGCGTCTACGTCGAAGGCCGCCAGATCGACAGCGGCGATTGCAGCGGCCCCAAGAGCGCCCGCAATGTGCTGATGCACCCCGACGTGGATGCCGCCGTGTTCGAGACCGCGCGTGGCGGCGTGCTGCGCGAAGGCCTGGGCTTTGACCGCTGCCAGGTGGCCGTGGTCACCAACATCGGCTCGGGCGACCACCTGGGCCTGAACTACATCACCACGGTCGAAGACCTGGCCGTGCTCAAACGGGTGATCGTGCAGAACGTGTCGCCCAAGGGCTATGCCGTGCTGAACGCCGCCGACCCCAATGTGTCGGCCATGGCCAGCAAGTGCGTGAGCGAAATCATCTTCTTCGCGCAGAACCACCACCACCCCGTGATGGCCACCCACCGTGCGCAGAACAAGCGCACCGTGTTCGTCGATGGCGACGCGATCGTGGCCGCACAAGGCGCCTGGCGCGAACGCATCGCGCTGCGCGACATCCCCATCACCCGCAACGGCACCATCGGCTTCCAGGTTGAGAACGTGCTGGCCGCCGTGGCCGCTGCCTGGGGCGTGGGCCTGGACTGGGATGCCGTGCGCAGCGGCCTGGCCAGTTTCGTGAACGACGCCGACAACGCCCCTGGTCGCTTCAATGTGATGGACTACAAGGGCGCCACCGTCATCGCCGACTATGGCCACAACCCCGACGCCATGCGCGCCCTGGTGGCCGCCGTGGAGGGCATCCCGGCCAAACGCCGCTCGGTGGTGATCAGCGGTGCGGGCGACCGCCGCGACGACGACATCCGCGAACAGACCGCCATCCTGGGCGATGCGTTTGACGACGTGCTGCTGTTCCAGGACGCCTGCCAGCGCGGCCGCGTAGACGGCGAGGTATTGGCCCTGCTGCGCGATGGCCTGAAAGACGCCAAGCGCACCCGCAACATCGACGAGATCCGCGGCGAGTTCGTGGCCATCGACACCGCCCTGCACCGCTTGTCTCCGGGGGATCTGTGCCTGATATTGGTGGATCAAGTGGAAGACGCGCTGGCACACTTGGCCAAACGCGTCGCCGAATCCACGCCTGCCTGAAGATGAACCACCTGCGCCTGAGAACTCTGACCACCGCCCTGCCCCTGGCCGCCCTGATGGGGTGCGCCACCGTGCAGGTGACCCCTGTGGCCATGGGCGGCGGTGAAGCCGCCTACGAGCTGGCAGGCACCAGCATCGCGCAGCTGGAAACCGAGGCCCAACGCCTGTGCCCCCACGGCTACGACGTGCGGCGCCAGTCGCACCACTACCAGCGCATGGCCAACGACCAGCTCTACCCCGTGCGCCTGTGGGACCGCATCACCGGCAACCTCAACACCCCCACCAATAACAAGGCGCAGATGGCCGTGCAGTGCAAAGCGCCACCCAAAGCGCCCCCACCATGAACAATTCCCGCCCTGGCCACTTATCGGTCAGCGCAGTCTGCGGATAAGACCTACATTTCATTGACAGCTTGTGTCATTGATCTTGAGGTTCACCATGAACGCAGTCTCATCGATCGGCCGATCCGGCATGACCGCAGCCCTCCAGCACCTGGACAGCTCGGCCCATAACGTCGCCAACAGCCAGACGTCGAATTTCAAACGCGAGGTCGTCAGCCAACGCGAGTTGCCCAACGGGGGCGTGGCCACCACCATCGAACAAACCCAGACCATCGGGCACGACCTGGCCGCCGACATCGTGCAGCAGATCTCGTCCACCTATTCCTTCCAGGCCAACCTGCACACCGTGCGCACCCAGCAGGACATGATGGGCACGCTGCTCAACCTGCAAGCCTGACTTACACTCATTGGGAAAGCCCCAATGAGTCTCAACACACCCTCCCCCTCCGCGCTCGAAGAAGCGCCCTTCCCTTGCGTCCATTGGATCGAGGCCGAGCAAAATCAATCCGCCCGTTGGCGTTCTGAAAGCGCTGCCCCGCCGCCCAAGCGCGTCGTGCTGGCCGATGACCGCATGAGCGCCGACACCGCCTACCGGCTGGCCTGCGAAGGCACCGGCCTGCTGTGGCGTGGCGACTATCAGAACGCCCGCCACCTGGTGCAAGCCCTGGCGCGGCGCAACGATCGCAAGACCCGCAAAAATTCAGCGACACCGGCCGAGGCCTTCAACCTGCATCGCCAGGCCCAGGCGCAGCGCGCGCGCGTTCTGGCCTCGGTGCTGATCCCATTGAACGCTGACCACACCATCCCACTGCGCCGCGCGCCCGATGCGCAGCAAGCCTGCGTGGAAGCTTATGGCCTGGGCAGCGAAGCGAGCGTGGTGTCCCTGCGCGAACTGCTGGGCCTGATTGGTGCGCACGAGTGGCGCAAGAAAGGGGTCGAGATCCCTTTCCTCAAAGCCCGCATCCATCCGCACTACGGCGTGTTTTCGCCCGTGCGGGGCGAGTACATCGACCTGCTGGCCAAGGCCCCGCTGCCCGCCAACAAAGCGCTGGCCTTCGACATCGGCACGGGCACTGGCGTGATCGCTGCTGTGCTGGCCCGGCGTGGCGTGAGCCGTGTGGTCGGCACCGACCAGGACCCGCGAGCACTGGCCTGCGCACGCGAGAACATCGACCGACTGGGCCTGTCCGCCAAAGTGGACATCGTGCAGGCAGACATGTTCCCCGAAGACCGCGCGCCCTTGATCGTCTGCAACCCACCCTGGGTGCCAGCCAGACCCAGCTCCCCCATCGAGCACGCCGTCTACGACCCTGACAGCCGCATGCTGAAGGGCTTCCTGAACGGCCTGGCCGCTCACCTGGAACCCGGCGGCGAAGGCTGGCTGATCATGTCCGACTTGGCCGAGCACCTGGGCTTGCGTTCGCGGGCCGAGTTGCAGGCGGCCATTGATGGCGCCGGACTCACCATCATCGCCCGCCTTGACGTGAAGCCCCACCATCCCAAGGCCACCGACGACAACGACCCTTTGCACGTGGCCCGCCAGGCGGAGCTGACCTCGCTGTGGCGCCTCGGGGTTCGCGCCTGAGTTGACGTTGCCGTTGCCGTTGCCGTTCATGGACTTTCCGCTCACCGACCTGGCTTCGGCCCAGCGCATGTTTGCCGCCCTGCAAGCCCAGGCGCAGGCGCGTGGTGTTGAGTTGCGGCAACCACCGCCTGAGCCCACCACCTGCTGTGGGCGTGGCTGCAATGGCTGCGTATGGGAGGGCTATTTTGCGGCCGCTGCCTATTGGCGCGATGAGGCGCTGCTCATCCTCGACGACGCCTGCTGAGTGCCTTGGTGCGCTCAGGTTTGAGCGGTTTGTCTTGGCAGCGCGGGGCGCGGGCTGGGCCAGTCTCCGTCAGGGCTTCAGCTTGGTGGTCCCGCTGCGCGGGACTGCCTTGCGATGCTCGCGCCGAGGTGGGGCCGTGGAACTCACTGCGCGGATTTCATCCGCTTCGTTCAAACAACCACGGCCGGTCAGATGTTGATGCGTGCTGCGCACG
>NZ_JAQSDR010000004.1 GCF_029946005.1 Aquabacterium sp. | reverse complement strand
TTCATGCTCCTTATCGACATGCTATGCCTCACACACAAAATTTCTGACAGGCTCGTACAGGCAAGCGCGGAGCGCAACGTTGTCGATGTAATTTATGAATCTTTTATTGTGCCGGGCGATCAAGACTATTTAATGGCCCGTCTATTGGCGCAAAATGGGCTTGCTCGTGGCTTCTATTGGGCAGCAGCACAGGCCGCGGAAAAATACTTTAAGGCCTTTCTGCTAATGAATGGGTTCGGAGTCAAAGATTTTAATGGTCATCCCATAAAGAAACTCTTTGAGGCCGCCAAGATAATAGATGCCTCTTTTGCTGGGTTAAATATACTGCCACACCCGAGTATTATCGTGGAGCCTAGCGCCTCGCATTACCTAAAGAAATTTACCATCCATGACTTCATCGATGAACTTGAGGAGCATGGCAGCGCAAATAACAGATATAACTCCATTGGAGTTGAATACAACACAGGCCACCTCTGCGCAATAGATAGTCTATCATTTAAGATGCGAGAGAAGATAGGCTCAATTCCAATAAGTGAGAGCTTCAAAAAATTAAATCAAGATTTAATTTGTGCTTTTGAGCGTCATAATCCTTGGTTTCAGGCAGGGGTAGATCACCCCTCTATCCAGGTTCCAGGCGATGAATTTCCAATTCAATATTCTTCGAGCGTCACAAAGTTCGAGATTCTGACAAAAAAAGAAAGCGACCCTGCGTACAAAATTGCTTTGCAATGGCTAAGGGCGAAAATGAAGCTTCCACCAAAAGGTGGCAAATAGCCATGGCAATAAAATCAAGCAACTATCCACTGTCTAACTATCGGTTCAACGCGGACGTCAATGCTTCGCATTGCCGCCGGTTAACCTAGGCGTTAAAAATTTCAGAGGGAGGCTAGGGATGGGATACGAATCACTGACAGACGACAAAATCAGTTCGATTCTTTTATCGAACAAGCGGGTGACCAACCCGCAATCAAAAGAGGTCGATAAAGGTAGTCACACGCAAAGAAATTACAAAGTCACCAGTCTCGACGGGCAAGAGTACACATTGTATGTTCGTCAAAGCAAATTGGTTAATGATGATTTTTCTTGTGGGCTACTATGGCATATGCCAAGCGGCGAGGTAATAACGTTAGTTCGGTATAACGGATCCAGTCACTATCATCCCAATCACCTGGAAGAAACTGAACTGGATTTTGCATGCCACATCCATAGAGCAACTGAGCGGTACATTAAGGCGGGAAAAAAGCCTGAGGGTTATGCAGAGGAAACCACACGATATAGCACTGTAAACGGGGCATTGCATTGTTTGACAACAGACTGTAAAATAGCTGGTCTAAAAACAGAAGAAGATTATCCGGATTTATTCAAATGACTGTCAACACACAAGAGCTGCAAAAATCGCTATGCGCTTTGATGTGCGCTGACGTTAAGCTCGTCAAAAAAGGTGACCGGCTCATGATTCGGACACCTTTTTCATTCCCGGATGGCGACCCATACATCATTTATTTATCAGAGTTATCAAACGGATTTATTAAGCTATCTGACGCCGGGCATACGATGATGCACTTGAGCTACGAAAATGATGTAGACAAGTTTAGGCAAGGCACGAGGGGAAAGATTTTTGATCAAATCTTAACTCAGCATGGGATTTTCGATTCCCACGGGGAATTGTTTGTCGAAACAATGCCTGGCAAAATCGGGTCTGCCATTTTCAAATTTGGGCAAGCGATAAACAGCATCACTGATCTTACGTTTCTAAACAGGACAAGAACGGAATCAACGTTCTACGAGGATTTGGCGGAAATTATTTCTGGGATAGTTGATGGTGGACAGCTGACGCGGGATTTCATTTACCCAAACATGGAAAATGCCGCCGACTACCCAATCGACTTTAAGATTGATGGAAAAGCTGATCCGCTATTTATTTTCGGCATTCCAAGTAAAGATAAAGCTCGGCTTGCAACAATTGTTATTGAACGGCTACTCCGGGCTAGAGCAGTTTTCGATTCAATGTTGATTTTCTCAGATCAAAGTCAAATTCCCAGACCCGACTTAGCTAGACTGTCGAATGCAGGGGGTGAAATGATCGCATCCCTAGATGCGCAAGATGACATCCGGCGGAAAATTGGTCGGCGCGTAAATTTCTAACTGTCGGTTCAACGCGGAGGCCATTGGCCATGCGTTGGGCATTCTCATGGCCAGTGTTGGTGCCCTCCGCGCTTCGTGCTCCGGCGGCAGTTAACTTGGGCGTTGACGTTGTCAAACAACCCCTCATAGGCTTTGCACACCCCTGCGTCCACGATCGAGCCCCCCATGCAACACGTTCTGATCATCCACGAAGTCGAAAGCTACCCCGCCTGGAAAGCCATCTTCGACCAGGCGGCGCAGATCCGCAAAGACGCTGGCGAGATCAGCTACCAGCTGCTGCGGTACGACACCGATGCGAACCACATCGTGCATTTCTCGCGGTGGTCATCGCTGGCCAATGCACGCCGGTTTTTCGAATCTCCTGAGCTGGTCGAGATTCGAAAGAAGGCGGGCGTGAAGGCACCTGATTTCATCTACCTGGACGAGATCGAACATGGGGTTTTGTAAGTCAAACCCGCTGCCCTGGGCCGCTTCCATGTCGGCGGCGCTGCTCATGCTGGCCACCCTGTCTGGCGCGGCGGGTGCCCGTCCCGCTAGGCCTGCGCCAGATCCGGCCACGACCGATCCGGTCGCCGCAGCGCGCTTGCTCGATGCCACGGCCGAGGTCACCACGCGCCGACTCCCCACCTGCGAGATCGCCATCAACACCCGTGTGTCTGAGTGGAAGGCGTCGGCCGCGATCGCCTGCAAGAAGTCATCGGCTTCCGCAGAAGCCTGTGTGGCCGCTCAATGGACGGCGCGCGCCGAGCAGTTGAAGCAGATCAGGTCGTGCCAGGCGCTGGATCGTCTGCGAGGCTGAGGGCCGCATGCAGGCAGATCGCGCCTGGCGTGCTCACCCAGAGGTTGCCCTGATTGCGTTCATGCGCCACGCGCTTCAAGGCGCGGCGCAGGTGCTTGAGCCGATAAGGCTGGCCCACGATGTAGGGGTGCAGCGCGATGCCCATCACCAAAGGCTGTTCATCGTGGCACCAGTTCAAGGTGTACTGGTAGCCGCATTCGGCCAGCAGGTCGGGCGTGTGGCGGCTTTCGGAAATCCAGGGTGACAGCCAGCCCGTGGGCGCGGTGCCGTGGCGCTCGTGCATGACGCGGGCGCAGTCCATCAGCAGGGCGCGCTCGTCGTGTTCCACGAACTGGGCCTTGAGCTTGGGGTGCCCGCCGCGCCCAGGCCCATCGGGCTTCAACTCGGTGCAGGGCCTTCGGCTTATATTCCCGGTGTTCTCTCTCGCCTTCGCACCATGTCCAGCACGCCAGTCACGCTCGCCGCCTTGCCCAACCGCAAACACTGGGCCTTGAAGCTGGGCATTGGCTTGATGGTTTTCGCGCTGATCTGGACGGTGCTCCTGGGTTGGTGGTTGCCGCGTTGGGCCAGGGGCCAGGTCGAGTCGGTGGCCACGCAGACGCTGGGCACCCCGGTCACGCTGGCAGGCTTGAGCGTTCAGCCCTGGACGCTGACGGTGTCCATGAACGACCTGAAAGTGGGCCCGCCCAAGGCCGAGTTGTTGCAATTGCCTGCTGCCCAAGTTCAGCTCTCGCTCGAATCCATTTGGCGCCTGGCCCCGGTGGTGCGGCGCATCACGCTGGACCAGCCGCAGGTGTGGGTTGAGCGCCAGTCCGCCGAGCAGTTCAACTTCACCGACATCGCCAAGCGCCTGCAGTCGGGGCCATCACAGCCTGCGAAAGATCCCGCGCGCTTTGCCGTCTACAACATCCGCATCAACAACGGGCTCGTGCGCTATTCAGACCGCGTGTTGCAGCAAGAGCACCGCATCGAGACGCTGAACATTGGTGTGCCTTTCGTTTCCAACCTGCCCAGCTTTGTCAGCGTGGACGTGCAGCCATTGCTGGAAGCCCGCGTGGATGGCAGCCCTTTGCGCGTGAGCGGCCGCACCTTGCCGTTCAGCGAAGGCCTGCGTTCTACCCTGGATTTGAATTGGCGTGATGTGGATGTGGCCCACTGGATGCTGGCGGCCAAGCCCTTCATGCCGCCATCGGCCATGGTGAACGTGGCCAAGGGCCGACTGGACACCCACCTGACCGTGAGTTTTGAAGAGCACAAGCCCCCACAGGCGGCCAGCTTGACGATCCGTGGCAGCTTGAAGGTGTCGGGCATTGACCTGGGCTGGCCTGCCGGGGGCGTGCAGGGACGTTGGTCGTCCCTGGAAATCGAAGGCATCGATGCATCGCCATTGGCCCGTCAGGTGAAGATCGGCAGCGTGGCCCTGGCCGGTTTGCAGGTCGATGCGAAAGACCGGTCGGCCGCTGCCAAGCCGGTGGTAATGCCTGACAAGCCTGACAAGGTGGCCGTGGCCTCCAGCCGTGAGGCGCCCTGGGTCTGGTCGGTGGACAAGGTCCGCCTGGCCGCCACGAGCCTGCAGGCCGAAGCGCCGGGCGGTGGCACTTTGCCCAAGCTGGGCCCCGTGAGCTTGCGCATCGATGGCCTGAACTCGAACAACCAAGCCGCACCTGCCGCCCTGACGCTGTCGGCCACGGATGCCCACGGCGGCCAGTTCAATGTCAGCGGTGCGGTGAGCCCCATGTTGCCGCAAGCCACCTTGAAGGTCTCGGTCAGCAAGCTGCAGCCCGTGCCTTGGCTGGCCGCTTTGGGCAAGGCCGTGCCCTTGCCCTTGCAAGTGTTGTCGGGCGAGCTGACCTTGAGCACCGAGCTGCAAGCCAATGCCGACAGCTTGAGCTTGTCCAAAGGGCAGGTGCAATTGACGGGCCTCAAGACCAAGGCGGCCAAGGCCAAAGCCACGGACCATGTCGATCTGGCGGGTCTGGACGTGCAGGGCCTGGAAGCGCGTGTGGGCCTGGCACCCACGGCCACCGGCTTGCAGTCCCTGACGGTGGCCTCCGTGACGTTTGACAAGCTTGACGCGCAAGCCACCCGTGACCCGCAAGGCCAGTGGGTGATGCAGCCTGCGCCCGGGCGGGCCAGCGCGGCCCCCGCCAAGCCTGCCACCGCGCAGGCCGCGCCCTTGATCAAGGTGGGCGAGTTACGCTGCAAGCTGTGCAAGGTGCAGGTCGATGACCAGTCGGTGACTCCTGCCGCCCGCCTGTCCCTGCACCAGGCCGACCTGGGCTTGAAGAACCTGTCCAGCGATCTCACGCAGGTCATGGGTTTTGACCTGAACGGTTTGGGCCAAAGCAATGGCCGCATCCAACTGAGTGGTGATGTGCGTGTGCAGCCTTTGCGCGTGAACTCGCAACTGGCCATTGCCGGGCTGGACTTGAAGGCCTTTCAGTCCTACATCGCGCCTTACCTGAACGTGGCGTTGGTGTCGGCCAAGACCAATGTCAACGGCAAGCTCAGCCTGGAAGCTGCGCCAGGCAAAGATCCTCAGGCCATCAACGCCCGTTACCAGGGCCGTTTTGCCCTGACCGACCTGCGCACGCAAGACAGCGTCAACCAGGCCGATTTTTTACGCTGGCGCTCATTGGCCCTGGAGGGCCTGGACGTGAACTGGAAGGCCGGTGCGCTCAACGCCGACCTGGGCCGCATCGCGCTCAATGATTTTTACGGCCGGCTCATCATCAACCCCGATGGCAAGCTCAACCTGTCGGACCTGGTCAAGCGTGAAGCGGGTGCTGAAACCAAGTCCCTGACCACGCCGCAAGCCACGCCCGCAGCCTCTGCGCCGATTGCCGCGCCCGTGGCCGCCAACGCCCCCGCATCCTCGGCCAGCGCCCCGGCACCGTCATCGCCTGCCATGGCGGGCATGAACCTGCGCTGGCAAGGCATCAAGCTGAGCAAAGGCCGTGTCGATTTCACCGACAACTTCATCAAGCCCAACTACTCGGCACGCCTCACGCAGGTCGAGGGCGATGTGTCGGCCGTGGCCTCGTCCAAGCCCGAGCCTGCCACCGTCAAGATTTCCGGCGCCGTGGACGACAGCGCGCCCTTGCTGATCACCGGGCAGTTGCACCCCCTGGGCCCGCGCCTGTACACCGACATCCAGGGCTCGGCCAAAGGCATCGAGTTGACGCGCCTGACGCCTTATGCCGGCCGCTATGCCGGTTACGCGATCGAGAAGGGCACGCTGTCGGTGACCGTGCACTACAAGGTCGACAACGGCAAGCTGGAAGCCGAGAACAAAATCTTCCTGGACCAGCTCACCTTCGGCGACAAGGTGGACAGCCCCGACGCGACCAGCCTGCCCGTGCAGTTCGCCGTGTCCCTGCTCAAGAACAGCCGGGGCGAGATCGATGTGAGCCTGCCCATCTCTGGGTCGCTGGACGATCCGCAATTCTCGGTGGGCGGCATCATCTGGCGCGTCGTCATCAACTTGCTGACCAAGGCCGTGACCGCGCCGTTTTCCTTGCTGATGGGCGGCGGCCAGGACGAGCTGGGCTTCGTGCCCTTCGAGCCCGGCGATGACGACCTCAGCGACATCGCCCGCCAACGCCTGGACACCCTGGTCACCAAACTGACCGACCGCCCCACGGTCAAGCTGGAAGCCACTGGCCGCGCCGACCCAACCATGGACGAGGAAGGCCTGCGCCAGCGCCACTTGATGCGCCTGATGCGCCAGGCCAAAGCCAAAGCCACCGAGCAGTCATTGGCCTCGGTCACCATCGCCCCCGAGGAGCGCGACCAGTGGCTCACCGCCGCCTACAAAGCCGCTGACATCAAGAAGCCGCGCAACCTGGTCGGCTTGGCCAAGACCTTGCCCGCGCCAGAGATGGAGGCCTTGCTGAAAGCCGCCGCGACGGTGGACCAGGCCAGTTTTCTGACCTTGGCCAATCGCCGTGGCGATCGGGTCAAGGCTTACCTGTCCACGAAGCTGTCGCCCGAGCGTGTGCTGCTGACGGCTTCCAAAGTGGGCACCGACAAGCTGCCCGACGACAAGGGGCCGACCACGCGCGTGCAGTTCACGCTGAAGTGATGACCGGTCAGCGCTTCTTGCCGCCGGCCTTCAAGCGCTTCTTGATCCCGTTGTCGAACTCCTGCTGGAGCACCACGGGAAAGGCCGCCGAGATAGAGCCAATGGCCAGCGGCCGCAGGCGCTCGAACACCGCGTGCAACTGCGCGATTTGCCGGGCGTCGATGGTGGCCGAGGCGTCAGCACCTGGTGCCTTGTCCTTGGTCATCATCTGGATCAGGTCCAGGAACAGTTGTTCAACGTAGGTCTTGGCAATGGCGCGCGTGTGCCGGATCAAGTCGTCTTGCAGGTCCAGCACGGTGTCCAGTGACACGCCCAGTTCGGCCAGCTGGATGCCAATGCGCTCCAGTGATGGGCTGAGCATCTCGACCTCGTCACCCTCGACCGGCCGGTACAGGCCGTTCTTGGCCAGGCGCTCCTTTTGCGCCGGACTGGCGGTGGCGCCCCAATGGGATGCCATCTCCGCCATCGCCTTGCGCTGCGAAGGCTCCACCGTGAAAAAGCTTTTGGAAAACAGGTGGGTGACCAGCGAGTACTCGGACCAGGCGCCATCGGGCGTATTGGCCAGCATGTCCCCAATCGCCTCCAGCCCGAACCCTTGCTGACGCAGATCGCGGATCAACTCCAGCTTGCCCAGGTGCTCCTGCCCATACAAGCCCAGCCGTCCTTGCAGGCGCGGTGGGGGCAACAAGCCGGCGGTTTGGTACGCGCGGATGTTGCGCACGCTCACCCCTGTTTGATTGGCCAGGTCTTCCACCGTCATGTCCGACGTGTCAGCGGGGCGGCGGCGAGACCGTGAATGGTTGGCAGAAGAGGCGGTCATTGCGGGGTAACGGGATGCGGTAAACAGGATGATACCGTTGCAATGTTGCATTGACGATGTAACATGAGGCGTGTCGCATTGGTGCGGCGATTTTGCAAGGTATCAAGGATCGTGATGAAGGCAGTTGCTTCGATGGTGTTGGCCCTGGGTCTGTGGGGTGCGGCCACGCTGCCGTCGGTGGCGCATGCGGCCCAAGTGGTGGCTGGCGTCACGTTTGACGACCGTTGCGAGGTGGCTGGGCAGGCGCTGGTGCTCAATGGTGCAGGTTTGCGCACCAAACTCATCCTCAAGGTTTACGCCGTGGCGCTTTACCTGCCCGGGCGCGATCGCAATGCCGGGGCAGTGCTGGCTCAGCCCGGGCCCAAAAGCGTCCACATCACCATGCTCCGGGATGTGCGCGGTCGTGATCTGTCAGAGGCTCTGGTCAAGGGCATGGTGGCCAACTTGAGCCCGAGAGAGCTGGTGTCCTTGCAGTCACGGCTGGACGAGCTGCACACCACCCTGATGTCGGCGGGTGACGCCAAGAAAGGCGACGTGATTCAACTGGATTACCTGCCGGGCTCAGGCGCGCACATCGTCCTGGGGGGGCAGCCCCTGGGCAAGGACATCCCCGGCGAAGACTTCTACCAGGGGTTGCTGAAGATCTGGATTGGCGAGAAGGTCTCCGACAAAGGCCTCAAGGCCGACTTGCTGGGCTTGTCTTCGCGCTGAAGGCAGAGCTCAGCTCAGCACTTGATGCCCATGTGCAGGGCGACCACGCCGCCCGTCATGTTGTGCACATCGACGTGGCCAAAGCCAGCGGTTTTCATCAGGCCCTTGAGCGTGGCCTGATCCGGGTGCATGCGGATGGATTCGGCCAGGTATTTGTAGCTGGCCGCGTCGCCCGCCACCAGTTGGCCCAGCTTGGGCAGCACGTTGAACGAGTACCAGTCGTAGGCTTTCTCCAGCGGCTTGGCCACTTTTGAAAACTCCAGCACCAGCAAACGGCCGCCCGGCTTGAGCACGCGGCACATCTCGGCCAGGGCCAGGTCCTTGTGGGTCATGTTGCGCAGGCCGAAGGCCACGCTGACGATGTCAAACGTGCCGGTGGGGAAGGGCAGCTTTTCGGCGTCGCAAATGGTGGTGGGCAGCACCACGCCTTCGTTGTGCAGGCGGTCGCGGCCGGTGCTGAGCATGGCTTCGTTGATGTCGGTGTGCACCACGGTGCCCGAAGCGCCCACACGCTTGGCGAAAGCCTGCGCCAGGTCACCCGTGCCACCGGCGATGTCCAACACCTTCTGGCCCTCTTTGGCGCCACTGGCGGCGATGGTGTAGGCCTTCCACAAACGGTGCATGCCCATCGACATCAGGTCATTCATGACGTCGTACTTGTTGGCCACCGAATCGAACACCCCGCGCACGCGCGTGGCCTTTTGTGATTCGTCAACCGTCTCGAAACCGAAGTGTGTGGAACTCATGGGTGGGATCTTACCAAGCTGCGGGCGCAGGCGGCGGCGCTGGCCCAGGCCCATTGAAAGTTGTAGCCGCCCAGCCAGCCGGTCACGTCGACCACTTCGCCGATGAAATGCAGGCCGGGGATCTTCTTGCTTTCCATGGTCTGTGAGCTGAGTTCCTGCGTGTTCACGCCGCCCGCCGTGACCTCGGCCTTGGCGTAGCCCTCGGTGCCTTTGGGCGTGATGGACCAGGCATTGGCCGATTGGCCCAGCGCTTCCAGGTCACGGTCTTTCATCTCGGCCAGCGGGGCATCGGCGCGCAAAGCTGGCAGGGCCACGGCAGCCTGTTCCAGCCAGGTCTGGGCCAGGCGCTGCGGCACGCCTTCGGGCAGTGCTTGTGCCCACGCGGAAGACAGTTGCCTGCGCGACCCTGTTTTGGCCTGCTTCAATGCGTCGGCCAAGCTGCCTTGTGGCGCGATGTCGATGCTCAAGGCCTGGCCTGGGCGCCAGTAACTGGAAATCTGCAGCACGGCCGGGCCGCTCAGTCCACGGTGCGTGAGCAACAGGTCTTCCAGGAAATGCACGCTGCTGGTTTGTTTGCGCTTGCCGGTCGACTCCACGCTCACGGACACATCCACGGGCAAGGCGATGCCCGACAAAGCCGACCACGGCGCCCACTCGTCGGCGTCGAAGGTCAGCGGCACCAGTGCCGGTCGCAAAGGGACCAGGGTGTGGCCAAACTGCTGGGCCAGCTTTTGGCCAAAGTCGGTGGCGCCAATCTTGGGGATCGACAGCCCACCCGTGGCCACGACCACTTGGTGGGCCCGCACCGTGCCTTGGTCGGTGTCCAGCTCGAAACCCTGACCGGCATCGCCAAAATCTTGGCGCACTTGTTTGACCGCGCAGGGTTGCCATCGCGTGACCTGGCCTGCGTCGCATTCGCGCAGCAGCATCTGGATGATGTCGTCAGCGCGCCGGTCACAAAAAAGCTGGCCCTTGTGCTTCTCATGCCAAGCGATGCCGTGGCGTTCGACCAAGCCAATGAAATCCTGGGGCGTGTAGCCCGCCAGGGCCGAGCGGCAAAAGTGGGGGTTTTCACTCAAGAAATTGGCAGGCGCCACTTCCTTGTTGGTGAAATTGCACCGGCCACCACCCGAGATGCGGATTTTTTCCGCCACCTTTTCGGCATGGTCGATCACCAGGACCTTCAGGCCCCGTTGCCCGGCGATGCCCGCGCAAAACAGACCGGCCGCGCCTGCGCCGATCACCACCACGTCAAATTGCTGCATGGGCGGGATTGTCGCGCCTTATCAGCGCATGCTCAGTGCGTGCTCATCCCGAACGGGCGTGTTCTGGTGAACACGGCTTCTCCGTCAGAGGCCTCGGCCGCCACGGCGCGGCTGCGGCCCTGCCGTTTGGCCTCGAACAGGGCTTGGTCGGCGCGGTGGGTGGCTTCGGGCAGGGACTCGCCCGGCATGATTTGCACCACGCCGAAGCTCAGGCTCAAGGGGGCCTGTTGCAGGCCATGGCGTTCGGTGTCAACGTGGCGCACCATGCGGTCGGCCACGTGCAGCGCATCGTTCACGCTGGTTTCGGGCAGCAGCGCGATGAACTCGTCGCCACCAATGCGGCCCAGCAGGTCCCGGCTGCGCAGCATCTTGCGCGCCCCGCCGGCCACCAGCTTGAGGGCTTCATCGCCTGCGCCATGCCCGAACTCGTCATTGATCTGCTTGAAGTGATCGATGTCGAAGAGCATCAGCGACGCGCTGCCAGGTGCGCACAAACGCATGGTCTGGGCGGCGATCTCGTTGAAGTGGCGGCGATTAGGCACCTGAGTGAGCATGTCGAAATCGGCCAGCACGCGCAGTTGCCGGTGGGATTCGCGCAGGTCGTGCTCGGTGCGTTCGTACGTCAGCAGCAGGCACATGTACACCGAGAACATGACGCCGATCACCAGGCCCAGCATGGACGAGGGCAATTGAATCAGGCTGGGATCATTCACTGTCATGCCCCACGAAGCCATGCCGGTCAGCATGCGGGGCACCTGGAAGATGGCACCGCCCAACAGGAAGAACAGGATGACTTTCAGGTAAACGCTTTGCCGCCAGTCGCGGATGCAACTCACGATCCAGGCGCAGTAGAGGTAGCCACAGATGTTGACCAGGCTGAACATGGCCACGCGCGCCCCCACGTCTTCGGGGTTGGCCAACCACACCCACATCCAGCCGGAGAAACCGATGAACAGCAGGAAGTGGTCAACCCAGGGTTCGGTGGGTAAGTTGCTGCGCACGTAAAAACGGCGCATGCCGCCCAGCATGGTCAAGGGCCACTGGAGGGACAGCAGGACGGACACGGCCAGCATGGAAGGGTGGGCATCCTTGAACAGCAAGGCGACCGCGCTGATGGTGTTGGCCCATTGCGCCACGGTCCACCACCAGTAGCCGCGGTAGGTGCGTTGGGTCAAACCGACGAGGGTCATGATGCCCGAGGCGGTGAACAGGACCAAGCCCAGGACCAGGGCCAGGGTGGGTGTGTGGAGGGGCTCTAGGTGAAACATCGAAGAACACTGCTCATGCGCGTGACGTGGGTTGCTTTGGGCGACAATCGAATGGGCGCAACACAACCCCGATCATGAATGACTTTTGGGTGCTTGTGGTGCCCTTAGTTACCCCCAGCGACCGCCATCTAAGGGGGGTTGCAAACGGGTGAAGATCGTGTAATTGACGGAGCAGGAGACCAGTCATGGCCATGGATGTGGTGGATTTTGAGATCAAAGGCGCAGAGATGCAGTTCGTCGAGGTGGAACTTGACCCTGGCGAGGCGGCCATCGGCGAGGCCGGCAGCATGATGTTCATGGACGCGGGCATCGACATGGACACCATCTTTGGCGACGGCTCCGGCCAGCAAAGCGGCTTGTTCGGCAAATTATTGGGCGCTGGCAAGCGCTTGATCACGGGTGAATCTTTGTTCACCACGATTTTCACCAACCAGAGTTCCGGCAAAAAACGCGTTGCGTTTGCTGCGCCGTATCCAGGCAAGATTTTGCCCATGGACTTGAGCAAGCTGGGTGGTCGTTTGATCTGCCAAAAAGATTCCTTCCTGTGCGCCGCGCGCGGCGTGTCGCTGGGCATTGCCCTGCAAAAGAAACTGGGCACCGGCTTCTTCGGCGGCGAAGGTTTCATCATGCAAAAACTGGAGGGCGATGGCCTGGCCTTTGTGCATGCCGGCGGCACCGTCGTGCGCCGCGACCTCAAGCCTGGCGAGACTTTGATGATCGACACGGGCTGCGTGGTGGCCTACACCAGCGAGGTCGATTTCGACATCCAGTACGTTGGCAAGATCAAGACCGCTTTGTTCGGTGGCGAGGGCCTGTTCCTGGCCAAGGTGACCGGACCTGGCCAGGTCTGGCTGCAAAGCCTGCCGTTCTCTCGCCTGGCCTCGCGCATCTTTGCCGCGGCGCCGCAAAACCGCGGTGGTGGCGGCCGCGAAGAAGGCTCTTTGTTGGGTGGCTTGGGCGCCGGGGGTTTGCTGGGTTCGGTATTGGGTGGCAGCGACGACTGATTGTCTCGATTGGGCAGTGAACGCCGCGCGTACACTGCCCGGCTTGATCCCAGGTGACCCAATTGACGAAGTTTCTCCATCAACGCGCATCACGGCGGATGCACGCGGCCGCTTTGCTGCTGACCCTGTGCCTCACTAACGCCAGCGCCGCCCCGATTTTTGCCCTGAATTCACTGGATGCGACCATCAGCATCATTGACCCGGTGAGTTTCAAAGAGATCCGGCGAATCCCCACGGGCAAGGAGCCGCATCATTTGTACCTGTCGCCAGACGAAAAGTCATTGATCGTGGCCAACTCCATGGGTGACTCCCTCACCCTGATTGACCCTAGAACGGGCAACATCCAGCGTGTGATCGAACACATCGCCGATCCGTATCAGTTGCGCTTTTCGCCAGACATGAAGTGGTTCGTGACCACCGCCAACCGCCTCAACCACGTGGACATCTACCGCGTTTCCGCGCGGGCGGGTGGTGGCTTTGACCTGACCCTGGCCAAGCGTGTGCCCACCGGCAAGACGCCCAGCCACCTCAGCATTGACAGCAAGAGCACCGTGGTCTATTCGACCATGCAGGACAGCGATGAGCTGATCGCCATCGACCTGGCCACGCAAATGCCGCGCTGGAAAGTGCCCGTGGGCAAGATGCCCGCCGACGTCTACATCACCCCCGACGACAAGCGCCTCCTGATCGGCCTGACGGGCGACATGTATGCCGAGGTCTACGACGTGAGTGGCGCCAAGCCGGTGCTGGTCAAGCGCATCGTCACGGGCGCGGGGGCCCACGCTTTCCGCGCCTGGGGCGACAAGCGCCATGTGCTGCTCAGCAACCGCACAGCCAACACCATCAGCCGGATCGACATGCAGACCCTCTCCGTGGTGGACACTTATCCCGCGCCGGGTGGGCCTGACTGCATGGACCTCTCAAGCGACACCAAGACCATCCTGGTGACCTCGCGCTGGGCCCGCAAAGTCACCTTCATCGACACCGTGAGCAAGAAGGTCGTGCGGCAAGTGAAGGTGGGCCGATCACCGCATGGCGTGTGGACCCTGGACCACGCTCCGCTGCGCTGAGGCTGATCGAATGCGCCTGCTCGCTGCCATCGCGGCCTTGACGGCCACACTGTTGGGCGCCACGGCGTTCGCTGAGGAATCCTGCCCAAAGCCGGTCTACCTCACGATCGACACCGGCCACATGGGCGTGGCGCCCTTGATCATCGATGTGCTTAAACGCCAGCACGTCAAGGCCACTTTCTTCCTGGCCAACGAACGGACGCAAGCCGTGGGGGACAAAGCCGCTGGCACCACGCTGGACGACCAATGGGCGCCCTGGTGGAAGGCCCTGGCCGCCGAGGGCCATGACTTCGGCTCGCACACTTGGAACCACGTGATCTGGCGCGGCGACGAGCCCAAGGGCTTTGTGTTGCAGCCCACTGCGGGCCCTCAAGTCGGCCAGAAGCTGCACCTCAGCCAAGCCGACTATTGCGAAGAACTCGCCAAGCCCGCGCGCCGTTTCGAGGCCATGACCGGGCGGCCCATGCGCGCCTTGTTCCGCGCCCCGGGTGGCAAAACCTCGCCCGCCTTGCTCAAGGCCGCCAAGGCCTGCGGCTGGCAGCATGTGCCCTGGGCGGCCGCCGGATTTTTGGGCGATGAATTGTCCAGCGATCGCTACCCCAACCGGGTCTTGCTGGACCGTGCCTTGCGTGATGTGCGCAGCGGCGATATCTTGCTGATGCACCTGGGCATCTGGTCCCGCCAGGATCCTTGGGCACCCGCGGTGCTGGAGCCCTTGATCATCGGCCTGAAAGCCAAGGGTCTGTGCTTTGCCACCTTGCGCGATCACCCTGCGTATGCGCGGGTGGGCACGGCCCCCCGCTGAGGTGTTGGCCATGATCGACCTCGACGTCATCTCCAGCTTGAGCGATGCCTTTGGCAACCTCCAGCAATGGTTGTTCGAGACGCTGGTGCAGCCCGCCGTGTATGGGCTGGGCATGGGCAATCTGTTGGAGGACGCCTACGAGGCCACCGGTTGGCTGATGGTCGGCTTCATCCAGTTGCTGGTGATGCTCTGCCTGCTGGCCCCCTTGCAGCGCTGGCGCCCGGTTGAGCCCTTGCGCGACCGCGTCGCCGTGCGGGTGGACATGGTCTACACCTTCATCCACCGCTTGGGCCTGTTCAGGCTGCTGATGTTCTTCTCCATCGCGCCCTTGCTGGATGAAGTCTTTGGCTCGGCCCGCGTGCATGGCATCGATGGCGTCCAGCTGGATGCGCTGATGCAGGGCTGGTGGCCTGGCGTGACCGACACCGCCCTGGCCAGCTTCGCCTTGTACCTGGTGGTGTTCGACCTGGTGGACTACTGGATTCACCGAGGCCAGCATGGCCTGGACCGCTGGTGGGCCCTGCATTCGCTGCACCACAGCCAGCAACAGATGACGATGTGGAGCGACAACCGCAACCATTTGCTCGATGACCTGATCCGCGACACGATCATTGCGTTCACGGCCCGTGCGATTGGGGTGCCGCCGGGCCAGTTCATCGCCGTGGTGGCCTTCACTCAATTGATGGAAAGCCTGGCCCATGCCAATGTCCGCCTGAGCTTTGGGCCTGTGGGTGAGCGCCTGCTGGTCAGCCCGCGTTTTCACCGCATTCACCATGGCATTGGGGTGGGGCATGAGGGCCCAACGCCGGGCAGTCTCGGCGGCTGCAATTTCGCGGTGCTGTTCCCGGTGTGGGACATCCTCTTTGGCACTGCCCGCATCAATGCTCGCCCTGATCTGATCCTGGACCCCACCGGCGTGCGCGATCAACTGCCAGAATTCGGCGGCAAAGACTACGGGCGCGGCTTCTTGGCCCAGCAATGGTTGGGCTTGAAAAGGCTATTGCAAGGCAGCTGAAGCCGACCTTGGGTATCCTGTCGTCATGCAAAAGACGATCGATGCTTTCTGGCGCGCGGCAGCCTACTGCCTGCACCCCCGTGTGATCTGGCTCTCCTTGTTGCCTTTGGTGGTGGCAGGGGTACTGTCGGTGGGGCTGGCCCATTTTTACTGGGAAGGCGCGGTGGCCGGGGTGCGCCAGGGGCTGGACAGCTGGGCCATCAGCCAGACCCTGCTCGGTTGGCTGGACACCGTGGGTGCCTCCGGCTTTCGCGCGGTCATCGCGCCCTTGATCGTGGTGGTGCTGGCCGTGCCATTGCTGGTGGTGCTGTCGTTGCTTTTGGTGGCCACCTTGATGATGCCCGCGCTGGTCCGCCTGGTGGTTCAGCGGCGTTTCGCCGGCTTGGAGGTGCGTCACGAAGCCCCGTGGTGGACGTCCTTATCCTGGTCGCTCGGCGCCACCCTGATCGCTGTGCTGGTGATGGTGGTCAGCGTGCCCCTGTGGCTCATCCCGCCGTTTGGGCTGATCCTGCCGCCGCTGATCTGGGGTTGGCTGACCTACCGGGTCATGGCCTTTGACGCGCTGGCCGGGCATGCCACTGTTCAAGAGCGTGTCACCTTGCTGCAGGATCACCGCATGCCATTGCTGATGATGGGCGTGGTGTCGGGTTACCTGGGCGCGGCGCCCACGGCACTGTGGGCTGTGTTGGGCGCGATCTCGGTCGTGGTGGCTCCCTTGCTCATCATCGCTTCGGTCTGGCTCTACACGCTGGTGTTCGCCTTCTCATCACTGTGGTTCAGCCACTACCTTCTGGCGGCGCTGCGCGACTTGCGCGCGGCCGATCCCACGCCTCAACTCGTCATCCTGGACCCCGCATGATCGGCATCATCATCATTGGCGACGAGATCCTCAGTGGACGTCGCGAAGACAAACACCTGGCCAAGTCCATCGAGTTGCTCAATGAGCGAGGCCTTCGCTTGTCGTGGGCCCGCTATGTGGGCGACGAACCCGAGCACATCACCGCCGAATTGCGCGCCGCCTTGGCTGGCAGCGATGTGGTGTTTTCTTTCGGTGGCATTGGTGCCACGCCCGATGACCACACCCGGGCTTGCGCCGGTGCAGCCTGGGGCCGCTCACTGGTGCTGCACCCCGAGGCGCGCGAGTTGATCCTGGCGCGCGTCAAGGCGATGGCCGACAAGGAGGGCGTGCCCTTCCTGCCCGACCACCCTGACACCCTGCGCCGCCTGGACATGGGCCGCTTTCCTGAAGGCGCCACCATCATCCCCAACCCCTACAACCAGATCCCGGGTTTTTCGATTGAGCGGCGCGTGCATTTCCTGCCGGGCTTTCCCGTCATGGCCTGGCCGATGATGGCTTGGGCGCTGGACGAACTGCACGGCGATCTGCGCGGGTTGGGGCAGCAGGTTGAGCATTCGGTGATCGTCTATGCCATGGCCGAGTCGGTGCTGACACCGATGATGGTGGAGCTGGAGCAACGCTTTCCCGGCGTTCGCGTATTCAGCCTGCCCAGCGTGGATCACCCGGTGCATGGTCGCCACATTGAACTGGGTGTCAAAGGCGTGGCGCAGGACGCCGTCCAGGCCTTTGAATGGATGCAGACCAACTTGTCGCAAATTGGTGCATCAACCGGCCCAATAATGGTGCGTTAAGTTATTTGACTCATATATGCACTTTATTGGTGCAAATAGGAGGGTCTTCACGCCGGGGTCAAGCTGGCTTTGGGGCTCCATTCCCGGCCCGGTGATGCGTTGGGGTGCATCAAGCACTGAATTTGTGGCATCGAGTGGCGGGTGGGTTTCTGAATTTCCAAAGTTGATCGTCTGGGCGACGGCACGCTTTCTGCTATTACACTGCGCGCTGTTTCTGATCTGGAAACATCCTCATTCGATTACTCTGCTTGCAACCAAAGCCTCTAGCTAGGAGCTTCTGATGGCCAATAAGACCGTCGCCGACGTGATGAAGTTGGTGAAAGACAATGAAGTCAAATTCGTTGATTTCCGTTTCACTGACACCCGCGGCAAAGAACAGCACGTCACCGTGCCCGTGTCGCACTTCGACGAAGACAAATTCACTTCAGGCCACGCTTTTGACGGCTCTTCCATCGCAGGATGGAAGGGCATTGAAGCCTCTGACATGCAGTTGATGCCTGACCCGAACACGGCCAACATCGACCCGTTCTTCGAAGAGCCCACCCTGATCCTGTCTTGCGACGTGGTCGAGCCTGCCGACGGCAAGCCCTACGAGCGCGATCCTCGCTCGCTGGCCAAGCGCGCTGAAGCCTACATGAAGGCCTCCGGCCTGGGCGACACCGCTTACTTCGGCCCCGAACCCGAATTCTTCGTGTTCGACAGCGTCCGCTGGGGCAACGACATGTCCGGCTGCTTCTCGAAGATCGACTCCGAAGAAGCTTCGTGGAACACCGGCAAGGAATACGAACACGGCAACACGGGTCACCGTCCTGCTGTCAAGGGTGGTTACTTCCCCGTGCCCCCCGTTGACAGCTTCCAGGACATGCGCTCGGAAATGTGCCTGATCCTCGAATCGCTGGGCATTCCCGTTGAAGTGCACCACCACGAAGTGGCCAACGCCGGTCAAATGGAAATCGGCACCAAGTTCAGCACGCTGATCCAGCGCGCCGACTGGGTCCAGCTGCAGAAGTACGTGATCCAGAACGTCGCCCATGCCTATGGCAAGACGGCTACGTTCATGCCCAAGCCCATCGTTGGCGACAACGGTTCCGGCATGCACGTTCACCAATCGGTCTGGAAAGACGGCAAGAACCTGTTCGCAGGCGACGGCTACGCTGGCCTGAGCGAATATGCGCTGTTCTACATTGGCGGCATCATCAAGCACGCCCGTGCCCTGAACGCCATCACCAACCCTGGTACGAACTCGTACAAGCGTCTGGTGCCTGGCTTCGAAGCCCCGGTGAAGCTGGCCTACTCGGCCAAGAACCGCTCGGCCTCGATCCGGATTCCTCACGTGGCGAACCCCAAGGGCCGTCGCGTGGAAGCCCGCTTCCCCGATCCACTGATGAACCCCTATCTGGGTTTCTCGGCCTTGCTGATGGCAGGTCTGGATGGCGTGGAAAACAAGATCCATCCTGGCGAAGCCGCCACGAAGGACCTGTACCACCTGCCGCCCGAGGAAGATGCACTGATCCCCACCGTGTGCCACAGCTTGGATCAAGCTCTGGAATACCTGGACAAGGACCGCGCGTTCCTGACCAAGGGTGGCGTGTTCACCGACTCCTACATCGACGCTTACATCGAGCTGAAGATGCAAGAAGTCACCCGCTTCCGCATGGCCACTCACCCGGTCGAGTTCGACATGTACTACAGCCTGTGATCCCTGCCGGGATCACGCTCTGGCGTGTGTAAAAGGGGCGACTCCGGTCGCCCCTTTTTGCTTTTCAAGCGTTATGGGTGCTGGGCTGAAGGCATACTTGGCCCGAATCACGCTGGAGCGCTCCCACCATGCACGACAGGAAGAACACTTTGACGAAGGATTTTTCTCTGCCCCAGGCCGCCCGTGGGCTGGCTTTGCTGGCCCTGCTGCTGGCAGGTACCGCCCAGGCGGCGGACGACAAGCCGGTTTACCGTTGCCCAGGCAATCTCTACACCGATGCCTTGTCGGCCAAGGAGGCCATCGCCAAGGGGTGCAAGACGCTGGAAGGCACGCCCATCACGGTGATCCAGTCGATCAAACCCAAGGCGGGCTCGACATCCTCATCATCATCGGGCGGTGAAAAAGTGGCCGCCGATGACCAGAAGGCCCGCGATGCCGACAAGCGCCGCATCCTGGAGGCGGAACTCCAGAAGGAAGAGGCTGCTTTGGCCGCCTTGCAAAAGCAGTACAACAACGGCCAACCCGAGCGCCAGGGCGACGAGCGCAATTTCCAGAAGTACCAGGATCGGGTCAACGAGATGAAGGCTGCCGTGACCCGCAAAGAGGCCGATGTGGCCGCCCTGAGGCGTGAGTTGACGGCGGCAGGAAGCGGAAAGTGAGTCAGGCGGCATCATCTGGCCGCGCAGGCGCGCACTCGGGGCGCCATGCGAGCATGGCCCGGGGCGGTTCCACCGTGGATCCTGGCGAGGTTCAAAAGCTGTTGCCCAGTAATCTGGACGTGTTTGACTACCTGGCCACCATGGTGGCAGTGGTCGAGCCTGACGGGCAGTGCCTGTTCGCCAATGCCGCTTTTGAAGAGGTGCTGGGCCTGTCGCGCCGCAGTGTGTTGCGCGAGTCCATCTTCGACTGGTTCGAAGACCCGATGCTGCTGCAGGACATCGTGGGCGCCGTGGCACGCAATGAATACGCCACCAGCCGCATCGAGGCCCAGCTCAAGCGTCATCCGCATGTCTTTGCGGATTCGTTGCCGGTTCAGGTGATCGTGACGCGGTTGGAGCATGCCGATCTGGTTCTGATCGAGTTGGTCGAGGTCGAGCAGCAAACCCGCCAGGAGCGGGAAGAGCGTGCGCTGGACCAGGCGCAGGCCAACAAGGAGCTGATCCGCAACCTGGCGCACGAGATCAAAAACCCGCTCGGGGGCATTCGCGGCTCGGCGCAATTGCTGCAGATGGAGCTGGAATCCAAATCGCTGACCGAGTACACCCAGGTCATCATCCACGAGGCCGATCGCTTGCAAGCGCTGGTCGACCGGCTGCTGGCGCCGCATCGTCGGCCGCATCTGGTGGGCGACGTGAATGTGCATGAAGTGTGCGAGCGTGTTCGCTCCCTGATCCTGGCCGAGTTCCCCAAAGGCTTGAAGGTCTGGCGTGACTACGACACCTCGCTGCCCGAGTTTCGAGGCGACCGCGAGCAGTTGATCCAGGCTGTTCTGAACATTGCCCACAATGCCGCCCAGGCTTTGTCGGACAGGATTCAGGCTGGTGAAGCGGTGCTGACCTTGCGCACGCGCGTGGCCCGCCGCCTCACCATCAACCGACAATTGCACCGCCTGGCACTGGTCTTGCATATTGAGGATAACGGCCCGGGCATCCCCGAGTCCATCCGCGATCGCATCTTCTACCCCTTGGTGTCTGGGCGAGACGGTGGTTCGGGACTGGGTCTGACATTGGCACAAACCTTCGTTCAACAGCACCAAGGCACCATCGAATGCGAGAGCGAGCCAGGACGCACGGTTTTCAAATTATTGATTCCCTTGCCGTGACCGGGCTGCCCTGTCAGCATTCGACCATCGGGTGCACTCACTGACAGGCCGGCATGAAACCTATCTGGATCGTTGACGACGACCAATCCATCCGCTTTGTGCTTGAAAAAGCGTTGGCGCGTGAAGACCTCCCGGTTCGCAGCTTCACCAATCCGCGTGATGTGCTTGCAGCCCTTGAAGACGACGAGCCGCAGGTGCTCGTTTCGGACATCCGCATGCCCGGCGGCTCGGGCATTGATCTGCTGAGCAAGGTCAAGGCGCGGTTCCCCGGCCTGCCGGTCATCATCATGACGGCCTACTCTGACCTGGACAGCGCCGTGTCGGCCTTCCAGGGCGGTGCGTTTGAATACCTGCCCAAACCGTTTGACCTGCCCAAGGCGGTGGAGCTGATCCGCCGTGCGGTGGACGAGAGCGTGCGCGAGGATGTCTCCGACGAGCGCCTGCAGCAAATGCCTGAGATGCTGGGGCAGGCTCCGGCGATGCAGGACGTGTTCCGCGCCATTGGCCGGCTGAGCCAGAGCAACGTCACCGTGCTGATCACGGGTGAGTCGGGCTCAGGCAAGGAGCTGGTGGCTCAGGCACTGCACAAGCACAGCTCGCGCAGCGGCGGGCCTTTCGTTGCCATCAACACGGCGGCCATCCCCAAGGATCTGCTGGAGTCTGAATTGTTCGGCCACGAGCGTGGGGCTTTCACCGGCGCGCAGACCATGCGCCGTGGGCGTTTCGAGCAGGCCGATGGCGGCACCTTGTTCCTGGATGAAATCGGCGACATGCCGTTTGACCTGCAGACGCGTTTGCTGCGCGTGCTGAGCGATGGCCAGTTTTACCGCGTTGGCGGACACCATCCGCTCAAGAGCAATGTGCGCGTGATTGCCGCCACCCACCAGAATCTGGAAGACCGGGTGCGCCAGGGCGTATTCCGCGAGGATTTGTTCCATCGCCTGAACGTGATCCGCTTGCGCCTGCCGCCCTTGCGCGAACGCCGTGAAGACGTGGCCGCCTTGGCGCGCTTCTTCCTGCAAAAAAGCGGCAAGGACCTGGGCGTGGATGCCAAGCGCATCTCCGAGCCGGCTTTGGCCAGGCTCACGGCCTTCGACTTTCCCGGCAATGTGCGCCAGCTAGAGAACATCTGCCATTGGTTGACGGTGATGGCGCCCTCGCAGGTGATCGAGTCCAAAGACTTGCCGCCTGAGTTGATGGGTGTGCAGCCTGTCGCTTCTTCTGCGCCTAACAGTCTGTCGGCACCCGTTCAGGCTTATGCGCCACCCGAGGCGGTGGCGCCAGTAGGCGGTTTGGGGTCTGCGGACAGCCATGGCGTGGCTTCCTCCATGGAGCCAGCCGTGGCAACCGGCAGCATGGTGGGGGGCGTTGAGACTCCCTATGCGCCGCCCAGTTCCTTTGCAGGCAACTTGGCGCCCAGCACGCCGGCGGCGGCCCCCGCCAGTTGGCTGTCCGATCTGGAGCGCGAGGCGCGTGTCAGGCTGGAGTCTGGCGCCACGGATGTCTGGGACGTGCTGACCCGGCAATTCGAGGCTCAGTTGATCCACACGGCGCTGGAAATCACGCGTGGGCGGCGCATTGAGGCCGCGCAAAAGCTCGGCATCGGTCGCAATACCATCACGCGCAAGATTCAGGAATTGGGCATCGAAGACTGAGCGGAGGGGATGCGTTAAAGTGCCTGAACAGCCGCTGAGGACCATCCCCATGAAACGTTTTTTGATCGCCGCCAGTACCGGCTTGATATTGGCCGTGCTGGCCGCCTGTTCCACGACCAGCCCCGATGTGGTCAAGCCGGGCGACGCGCAGCGTCTGTCCCAGGTCGAGGATGCCGTGGTGCTGAATGTTCGGCCCGTGGTGGTTGAAGGCTCGCAAAGTGGGGCGGGCGCGGCCACTGGCGCCGTCATAGGCGGCGTGGGCGGTTCGGCAGTCGGTGGTTCGCGAGAACAGGTGATCGTGGGGGTGATTGGCGCGGTGGTGGGGGGCGTGGTCGGCAACGCGGCTGAACGCTATGGCACCCGCGAAGACGCGAACGAGATCTTGCTGCAAATGAGCAATGGGCAACGCCGATCGATCGTCCAGGCCAAGGGCAACGAGAACTTCAAACCGGGCGATGCGGTGCTGCTCGTGACCACCGGGGGCAAGGTCCGCGTGATGCGGGCCCCGCCGGTTCGTCCAGCGCGCTGATTAATCCAATCCATCAATCCAGCGTCTGCCGGTAACGCATCATGGCGATGGTGCCCACCACCACGGTGAACAACGCCATCGGCCACAGCTGCGGCCAGATCTCCATCAAGGTGGAGCCCTTGAGCATGATGCCGCGCACCACCCGCAGGAAGTGGGTGATGGGCATCACTTCGCCCACCCACTGCGCCCAGGTCGGCATGCCCCGGAAGGGGAACATGAAGCCGGACAGCAGGATGTTGGGCAGGAAGTAGAAGATCGTCATCTGCGTCGATTGCATCTGCGTGCGCGCGATGGTCGAGAACAAAAAGCCCACCACCAGCGTGGCGATGATGAACACCAGCACGGTCAGGGTCAGCAGCAGGTGGTTGCCGAACATGGGGATGGCGAACAGCCACCTCGAGGCGATGTAGACCATGAGTACCTGCAGATAGCCGATCAGCACGTAGGGCATGATCTTGCCGATCATCACCTCCAGCGGTTTGACGGGTGTGGCCAACAGGTTTTCCAGCGTGCCGCGTTCGCGTTCGCGGGTCATGGCCATGGCGGTCATCATCACCAAAGTCATCACCAGGATGATGCCCATCAAGCCCGGCACGATGTTGTATTGGGTGATGCCTTCGGCGTTGTAGCGGCGGTGAATGCGCAGCTCGAAGGGGGCGGGGCCCGCCTGCAGGCGGCTCAAGGGGCCGCGCAGTTCGGCGTTCAAGGCGATGTTGGGCAGCATGCTCAGGGTGGCCAGCGCGCCGCCAGAGGTGGACGGGTCGCTGGCGTCGCTGTAGACCGCCAGGGCGGGGCGCTCACCACGCATCAGCTTGTGGGTGAAGTCGGACGGGAATACCAGCGCAAATTGGGCATCGCCCTCGGCCAGCCAGCGTTCGGCTTCCTGCTCCGTGACGATGGCCTCGACGTTGAAGTAGCCCGTGTTTTCAACGGCCCGGATGATGCTGCGCACCATGGGGCTGGCGTCGGGCGCTACGACCACGGTGGGCAGGTGCTTGGGGTCGCCATTGATGGCATAGCCGAACATCACCAGTTGCAGCAAGGGGATGGCGACCAGCATGGCCAGGGTCAGCCGGTCGCGCTTGATCTGCACGAACTCCTTGCGCAGCACTGCCCAAATGCGGCGCCATGACAGCGGCTTATCGGTAATTGTCTTGTGCATGCTGGCTCAGGTGGATGAAGACGTCTTCCAGGCTGGTGGGGATGGTCTCGACCAGCCAGTCGTGCTGGGGCGACTGCGCCCGCAGCCATTCGGCAAAGTCCGATGGGCTGGTGCTGCTGACGTGCACCGCCGTGCCAAAGGGAATGGCCATCCAGTCGTCGCTGTGGTTGGTCAGGGCCATCACCTTGTCGAGGTGATCCCCGCGCACCTGCCAGGTTTTCAGGCCGGAGGTGTCGATCACGTGCTCGGCCGTGCCGGCGGTCAGCACCTTGCCGTAAGAGATGTAGGCCAGGCGGTGGCAGCGCTCGGCCTCGTCCATGTAGTGGGTGCTGACCAGCACGGTCAGGCCTTCAGCGGCCAGCAGGTGGATCTGGTGCCAGAAGTCGCGGCGCGCCTTGGGATCGACCCCGGCGGTGGGTTCATCCAGCAACAGCAATTGGGGCTCGTGCAGCAGGCAGGCGCCCAGGGCCAGGCGTTGCTTCCAGCCGCCGGAGAGCGATCCAGCCAGTTGATGGCGGCGCTCGGTCAGGCCCAGGCGGTCCAGGGTCTGCTCAACCTTCTGACGGCCACCGGGCATGCCATAGACCTCGGCGATGAAATACAGGTTTTCTTCGATGTTCAGGTCTTCGTACAGGCCGAACTTTTGCGTCATGTAGCCGGTGCGCAGCTTGATCTGGCGTGATTGGGTGACCAGGTCAAAACCCAGGCAATGCCCTTGGCCAGCGGTCGGCTCCAGCAGGCCGCACAGCATGCGGATGGTGGTGGTCTTGCCGCTGCCATTGGGGCCCAGGAAGCCGCAGATCTCGCCGCGCCGCACCTGGATGTCGATGCCATCGACGACCATGCGGTCGCCGAAACGCTTGCTCAGGCCTCTGACATCGATTGCCAGATCGGGAGAGGGCTCGCTCATGTCTTGGCAGCTGCAGGTGCGGGCGTCACGCTCAGGGGCTGGCCGGGCTTGAGGGTGTCGGTGGCCTGGTTGTCGGGTGTGGCCTCGACCATGTAGACCAGCTTGCTTTTGCTTTCGTTGCTGTAGATCACCGGGGGCGTGAACTCGGCCTGGGGCGACACATAGCGGATCGTGGCGGTGCCTGCGGTGCAGCCGTCGCAGTTGTAGCGCACGGCCTGGCCCACCTTGGTCTGGGCCAGGGCTTCCTGGGGCACGAAGAAGCGCACCTTCACGGCGTGATCGGGCAGCAGGGCGACGACCGGGGCGCCAGCGGGCACCCACTCGCCCAGGCGGTACAACACATCGAACACGCGCGCAGCGACAGGCGCGCGCCGCACTTTTTGATCTTCGGCCCAGCGCTGCTGGGACACCTGCGCCTTGGCGGCCTGAAGCTCGGCCTTGGCGGCGGCCACGGTGTCAGGACGGGCACTGTCCTGGGCGGAGGCCAGTTGCGCTTGCAACTCGTGCACGCGGGCGGTGTCACGCGCTTTGGCGGCCTCCAGCTCATCCATTTGCGAGGGGGTGATGAAGCCTTGGCGCACCAGATCCCGGTTGCGTTTGAGCTGCGCGTTCGAAATGGTCAGCGCCGCCTTGGCCTGGTCCAACTGGGCCTTGATGGCCTTCAGCTCGTTCTGGCGGCGGCCTTTGCCCAGGTCGGCCAGCTGAGCGGCGGCCTTGCTTTGCTGCGCTTGGGCGGCCTGTTTGCCGTAAATTTCAGAGGCGGCGTCAATCTGGAACAAATCGGCGCCAGCGGGGACCACATCACCTCGTTGAACCTGGATGGTGCTGAGCACGCCCGCGCCGGATGAGGCCAGGTACACCAAGTCAGCTTCGGCATAGCCGGACCAGGGCGTCACGTCATTCTTGCCACAGCCGGACAGCAAAACGAGCCCCCCCAAGCTGGCCAGAACGGTGACTGAACGTGAGCGTCGATTCATGTTGATGTGAAGTTTTGTGATGACAGCTGGGGCGCCCAGCAGCATAAGGCCTGAAACGGGAACCTTTCGGGCCCGCGCCTACACTGAACCGCATTGCCACCATCCGATCCACTCGGCGCCGTGATGACTCCCATCCGATCAAGAAATGCGTTTGCTTCTGTGTTGAGCCTGGCCTTGGCCACGGCCTTGATGAGCCCGGCGCTGGCCAAAGGCCCGGTCTTGCCAGCGGTCCTGAGCCAGGTCACTGCCGTGGAAGGCATCCGTGAATACCGCCTACCCAATGGCCTGCAGGTGCTGCTGATCCCGGACGACTCCAAGCCCACGACCACGGTCAACGTGACCTACCGGGTGGGTTCGCGCCACGAAAGTTACGGCGAAACCGGCATGGCGCATCTGTTGGAGCACATGCTGTTCAAGGGTTCTCCCCGCCATCCCCAAGTGTGGGGTGATTTCAACAAGCGTGGCTTCAGTGCCAATGGCTCCACGTCTTACGACCGCACCAACTATTACGCCAGCTTTGCCGCCAACGACGAGAACCTGCGCTGGTACCTGGAGTGGCAGGCCGATGCCATGGTCAACAGCTTCATCGCGCGCAAGGACCTGGACAGCGAGATGACCGTGGTGCGCAACGAGATGGAGATGGGTGAGAACTCGCCCGGTCGCGTCTTGCTGGAGAAAACCGTGGCCGCCATGTACCAATGGCACAACTACGGCAAGTCCACGATTGGAGCCCGTGCCGACGTGGAGGGCGTGGACATCGGTCACTTGCAGGCCTTCTACCGCCTCCATTACCAGCCCGACAACGCCACGCTGATCGTTTCTGGCAAGTTCGACCAGGCCAAGGTGCTGGCCTGGGTGCAGCAGTACTTTGCTGTCATCCCCAAACCCAAGCGTGTGTTGCCCCCGCTGTACACCCTGGACCCGGTGCAAGACGGTGAACGCGCGGTGACCTTGCGCCGCGTGGGCGGTGTGCCGCTGCTTTACGCGGGCTACCACGTGGTGCCTGGCGCCCACCCCGATTTCGCGGCGGTGGAGTTGCTGGAGGTGATCATGGGCGACAACCCTTCGGGCCGTCTGCACAAGCGCCTGACCGACCAACAACTGGCCGCCTCGGTGTTCAGTTTCTCGCAAGCGCTGGCCGATCCGGGCTTCATGATCATGGGTGCGCAACTGGCCCCGGGGCAGGATCTGGCGGCGTCTCGCCAAGCCTTGCTGGACGTGGTCGAGTCGGTGGGCCGCGAGCCCATCACCCAGGAAGAGCTGGACCGGGCCCGCACCAAATGGCTGAACGATTGGGACATGGGCTTTGCCGATTCGCAGCACGTGGGCGTTGCCTTGTCCAGCGCGGTGGCCCAGGGCGACTGGCGTTTGATGTTCCTCAGCCGTGATCGGGTCAAGGCGGTCAAGCTGGCCGATGTTCAACGTGTGGCTCAGCAGTACCTGGTGCAGTCCAACCGCACCGTGGGCGAGTACCTGCCCACCGCCACGCCCATGCGCGCCCCGACGCCCGATCGCGTGAACGTGGCCACCATGCTGAAAGACTTCAAGGGCCAGGATGCGGGAGCCCCGGCCGAAACCTTCGTGGCCAGCCCCGCCAACATCAACGCCCGCACTCAGCGCCTGACCATCGAGCCTGGCTTGAAGGTGGCCTTGCTGCCCAAAACCACGCGGGGTCAGGCCGTGCGCGCCACGCTGACCCTGCGCATGGGCGATGAGAAGTCGCTGGCCAACTGGGGCGAAGTGCCCTCGGCCTTGGGTGAGTTGCTGGACAAGGGCAGCAGCACCTTGAATCGACAGCAGGTGCAGGACCGGATGGATGCCTTGCAAGCCGAGGTGTCTTTCCAGGCGGGCGATGGCACTTTGAGCGTGGGCATCTCGACCAAGCGCGACAACCTGCCCGCAGCGATCGAACTGGTGGGGGATCTGTTGCGCCACCCCAGCTTGCCGGCCGACGCACTGGAGGAGATTCGGCGTCAGGCCCTGACGGGGCTGGAGGGCCAGCGTAAGGAGCCTCAAGCGGTGTTGAGCGAGGCCTTGTCGCGCCACGGCAACCCGTATCCGCGCGGCGATGTTCGCCATGCCCGCACTTTTGATGAGATCGAAGCCGATTGGCGCGCGGTGAAGATCGAGCAGGTGCGTGAGTTCCATGCCAAGTTTGTCGGCACCAGCCAGGCCCAATTTGCGGCCGTGGGTGATTTTGATGCCAAGGCCGTGACCCAGGCCTTGCAACGTGCCTTGGGTGGTTGGTCCAGCCAACAAGCGATCGCCCGTGTGCCGTCACCTTTGATACCTGTGCCGCCGGCCCGCCTGGTGCTCCTCACGCCCGACAAACAGAATGCGGCCATGCAGGTGCTGCAAGATCTGCCTTTGAATGATTTGCACCCGGACTACCCGGCCTTCATGCTTGCCAATCATTTACTGGGCTCCGGCGGCGATTCCAGATTCTGGAACCGTATCCGTGAAAAGGAAGGTTTGTCGTACAGCGTTTACAGCGCGGTGCAATGGAATTCGATTGAATCCAATTCTCAGTGGGTGGCCTCGGCCATTTTTGCGCCACAAAATCGGGGCAAGGTGGAATCGGCTTTCAGGGAGGAGGTGGCCAAGGTGCTGACCCAAGGGTTTACGCAGTCCGAGTTTGAGTCAGGCAAACGCGGGCTCTTGAATTTCAGGCAATTGTCGCGTGCGCAAGATGCGCGCTTGGCCGGCGCCTGGGTCAGCAACCTTTACCTGGACCGCACATTCGAGGTGTCGGCCAAGGTGGACGCGGCTTTGGAAGCCTTGACCTTGGACCAAGTGAATCAGGCCTTGAGGCGGTATCTCAAGCCGGATCAATTCGTGTTTGGGCTGGCTGGTGATTTCAAGGACAAGACCCCATGAGGGCTTGAATCCAAGCGTGAAGCCAATAAAAAAGCCGACGCATGGGCGTCGGCTTTTGCAGAATCAACCTTCGGTTGATTCAAATTCAGATCGCGAAATCTTCGAGTTTCTTGCCCGAGGCCACTGCGGCTTGAACCCACTTGGGTTGCAGGCCACGGCCGGTCCAGGTTTCGCCAGTGGCGGTATTGCGGTACTTGGGGGCGACCTTGCGGCCAGCACTGGCCGAGGGTGCCTTGCCCGAGCCGCCAGCTTTGCCGCCACCCAGGTCTGCCAGGGTCAGGCCGTGTTCAGCCATCAGCGATTTGACTTGGGCGATCACGCCAGCACGTTCAGCGCGGCGAGCATCTTGCAGTTGTTTGTCGAGTTCGGCCGATTGCTTTTCGAGGGCGGCCTTTTTTGCCAGAAGATCTTGGTAGTTGCTCATGAAGAGTCCTTGTGGCCCGAGGTCAGGGGCATTAAATACTTATTGAGGGAATCAGAGCCGGGCGTTAAACGCCACGGCCGAATTCTAAACACAAATATATTGGGTTTGCAAATCAGAGGGTAAGATTTTTTTGGTAATTGCCTGTCTGGAATTCACGGCAAATTGCTGGCATCTCGGGAGACGGTCTGCCCCAGTTGAATCACGGCCAAGGCGTAATAGCTGGACTGGTTGTAACGTGTGACCGCATAAAAATTGTCGGTCCCGGTGACGTAGGTGGGCGCGGCATCACCATTTTGGAGTTTCACCAAAGCCAACAAACCCGTGTGGGTCTGGGCCACGTCGGGCAGGACCGCGCCCAGGCTTTGCATCTCGGCCACGCTGAAGCTGGGCACGATGTCCGGGGCCAACAGTTTGGCCAGCGCATCGGCGTCGGTGGGAGGGGTTACTTCATAGTATGTAGGCATGTCTTTTCGCCAGCCATGCTCAGCCAAGTATTTGGCCACGCTGCCAATGGCATCGACCGGGCTGCGAAGCAGGTCAATGCGGCCATCTTCGTCAAAATCAATGGCGAAGTTGCGAACTGAGCTGGGCATGAATTGCGGTAAACCCAAAGCCCCAGCGTAAGAACCCAACACCGTGGTGGGATCCATGTTTTGTTCATTGCACAGCTTCAGGAAATGGCCTAATTCTTTTTGAAAAAAAGCACTGCGGTCGCTGCGTCCTTTTGGAAAATCCAAACCCAAAGTGGCCAAGGCATCCAGCACGCGGTAGTTGCCAGTGTTGCGGCCGTAGATGGTTTCCACGCCAATCACCCCCGCAATGATGCTGGCGGGCACTCCCCAGCGGGCTTCGGCGCGTCGAAGGTCCATTTCGTAAGTGCGCCAAAAGGTCACACCCGCCTTGATGCGAATCGGGTCGATGAAGCGGCTGCGGTACACCGCCCAGTTCTTGGCGGTGCCACTGGGCGCGGGCATGATGAACCTGGTGATGCTCTCCTTGAAACGGGCTTGGGACAGCATCGAGAGGACCCAGGTCGGGTCCAGCTGAAACTCTGTGGCCAGGCGATCGGCCAGTTGGCGTGCGTCGTCTCTTTGGGCATAGTTGCCGGGTTCGGGCGCGGCCACCTCGGTCTGCACCAGTGCAGGTGCTGGGATGGCTTGGCCATCAAGTGCCTCAGGCGAGGCCAGCGCGGCGATGACGACCTGAGGCGCTGGCGGAGGGGGGCTGGCGCAGCCGCTCAAGCCCATGAGCAGTGCGAAGGGTGCTGTGACGCGGAGTCGCAAAAGAAGGTCTGGCAATGTCGTCATGAGCACGCGTGATGTCTGGTGGCGCCCTGATGCGGGCGCCTCGGACCTCAGTGTGCCCGAAGCCGCACCTTGGCCCTGTGCGAGCGCCACTGGCGGGCACCCTCTTCGATGGACTTGAGCAGGGGCCTGGCTTGGGCCAACTGCTGGCGTGACTTGAGGGGCTGGCCAGCCGCATCCAGGTTCGGTCCATAGCGCAGGGCATCCAGCACTTGCAGTGCGGACACCATCTGGCTCACCAGCTTCACCTGGCGTTCGTCATCAGAGGGCCCCAGGTTTTGCAAGGACCGCACCCAGTTCAGCGCCGAGGCCGGGGCCAGGCCGCCGGGTGGCGGAATGCCGGCTCTGACCAGGGCACGGTGGACTTGCCCCAAGGGGCGCAACCAGGGCGACTGGTGGAGGCGTTCGCGGGTCAGCCACAGCCAGCCCACGCCGGCCAGGGCAATGGCCGACAAGGCGATGGTCAAGGCCCGAGCAATGTCCGTCCAGTCGTTGGCATCCCAACCCAGCTTGCCCAGCAATTGCTGCTGACGGCCTCGGGAATATTGCAAGACCCAGACATTCCAGCGGTGGTTGGTGGCCTCCAGGAATGCCTTGCCTTGGCGCCAGACGGGCGAGTCGAACTGGGGTAGGGTGCCGACCAGTCCGCTGCGGGGTGCTGCCAATGGGCGGCTGCGGTCAATCCGCTCGGGTGCGACCGCGGCGGTGGGGTCAGAGCGCACCCACCCTTCACCCGCTTGCCAGTATTCGGCCCAGGCGTGGGCGTGGCTGTTCCTGATGATGTACAGGCCGTTGACGGTGTTGAGCTCGGCGCCTTGGTAGCCCGTCACCACGCGGCTGGGCACGCCCATGGCCCGCATCACCACCACGAAGGATGAGGCGAAGTGTTCGCAAAAACCGGCGCGCCGGTCCAGCCAGAAGCGGTCGATCTGGTGCGGCTGCGGTTGGTCTGGCGAGACATCTTCATCGCCGGGCGCCAGGGTGTAGCTGTAGTTCTCTCGGCGGATGTGGGCCAGCACGGCTTGAACCAGTTGCCGTGGGTTGGCTTGCGCCAGGGCCGGATCGCGTTGGAAGGATTGAGCCCAGGCGATGGTGCGGGGGTTGAATCCGCGTGGCAATTGCACCCAGGTGGCCAGCTCTTGCGGGGTCAGGTCCACGCCGTGGCGGAACTGTGTCCAGGCTTGCGCATCAAGTTGGATTCGCTCATGGAGTGCGCTGCCCAGAGTCCAGGCCAGGCCTTGTCGCTCCAACCTCAAGGCGGCCTGTTGCACCGGTGTTTGAACCTTCAGCGTGGCTTCCAGCAGAGGCAAGATTCTGGCGTGGGTGGCCTCCATCGTGAGTTGGTAGCGAATGGCCGGGCCACGTGTATCGACGGGCGCGTGCTCTGTGTCTTCGCGTGCGTCGTCGAGGCGCGGGCGGCGGGTGCGCCAGGTTTGCCCGTCAAAGTCGTCCAACACCGGCCCACGGAAATACATCTCCGATGGGGCGGGCGGGGGGCTGTCAAAACGCAAGTGCATCGCAATGCTGTCATCCAGGGCCAGTTCGGCCACATTGCCCAGGGTCAAGCTGTCCGACAGGCCCGAGCGCGCTTGAGCGTCCGAGGGCAAGGCCCACAGCGGGCCAATGCGGGGGAACAGCAAAAACAGCACCAGCATCAAGGGCGCCCCCCAGACCAGCGTGCGCCCAGCCTCGCGGGCCACGGTCAGCAGAGGTGGGCGGCCCAAAGGTCGCTGAGCCAGCACCAGCGAGGTCATCAACCCCCACACGGCCAGTGCCATCAAGGCAGCCAGCAAGATGCTTTGTGAGTACAGGAACTGAGTGAGGATCAGGAAAAAACCCAGCGAGGTCACGACGAAGGCATCGCGGCGGGCGCGCAGCTCCAGCGTCTTCAGTCCAGTCAACACGACCACCAGGGTCACGCCCGCCTCACGGCCAAACAGCGCGCGGTGGGTCAACAAGGTCAGACCCACACAAGCGGCCAGGGCGACCAGCAGTACCCAGCGTGGCGGCAGGCGGCTGTCCCGCCAGGCCATGTGGGCGCGCCACAGCATGGCCAGCGTGGCACCCACGGCGCACCACAGCGGCAAGCGGGCGGCGTGTGGGGCCATGATCAAGGCCAGTGTCGCCAACAGCCACAAGGTGTCGCGGCCTTCGCGGCTGATGGCCAGCGGAGGGAGCCTCATTGGCGAACCTTTCGAGGCGGGGGCGCCACCAGGCCCCAGACGGCCAAGGCATCCAGGCAGGCCCTGAGGTGGGCGCTACCTTGGCCACAGTCAATGGTCTGGCCGGGCAATTTCAGCCCATAGGCCATGCCTGTTTGCTGGTCGGCCAGGATCACCCAACTCGCCAGGCGGCTCAGGCGTGCTTCAGCGTCCAGCCCCTTCAGTCCTGGGCTGTGGTCCCAGTCCAGCCACAGGTCGGGCGTGCGGCCGGCGGCCGGTTCGCGGCTGACCAGGCCTGTGCCCGAGGCCAGCGCATGGCTTGATTTTTTCCAGGCAATCCAACGCAGCGGGTCACCACGCCGGTAGGCCCTCAAGCCCTCGGGCATCTCGGCCGACGGGATGAAGGTGCGAACGGTGTGCGCATCCGGCACCTCGCTGGCGCTGTTGGGCAAGGGCGGGGCAAAAGGGTCAAGCGTGGGCCAGACCAGCACCCGGCCCTGGGGGCGCCAATAGCCCCAGGCCCGGAACAGGCCCAAGGGATAGCGGCTTTGCAGCGTCAAACGTGGCAGGTCCAGCCAGCCACGCAGGGCGGCGGGCACATCCATCTCTACGGTGGTTTCACTGGCAGGCCCCACCTCGCACTCGACCTTGGCCTCCTCGTGCGAAGCGATGCCGGCGGCAATGGGTCGGGTCACTTTCAATTCCAGGCCAAAACGCCCGCGGCGTTTGCCCGTGTGGGCCAAGACCACGCCCACCCGCAGCACATCGCCAGCGTGCAGGCTGCGCAAGGGCAGCAAGCGCAGGCTCAAGCCGCGCACATTGGCGTGCGTGATGTGCATCGTCATCAAGGCCGCACCACTGACCATGAAGGTCAGCGCATAGCCCAGGTTGATCTGCTCGTTGATGGAGGCCAGCAGCATCACCATGATCACCCCGGCAAAGCCCCAACCGGCCGGCGTGGGCAGGATGTACAGGTTGCGCTGGGTGAAGGTGACCTGCTCGCGCGGTTGCAAGCGCGACTCCCACCATTGGCGCCACCACACCTGCGGCCGCCGCACCAGCCACATGAAGGGATCCACGGTGCTCATGGCACTTGGGTGGCCTCCAGCAGTGCGCGCGCCTGGGCGGCGGCACTGCGGCCTGATTGCGGCAGCGATACCAAGCGGTGCGCCACGGTGGGCACCCACAAGGTTTGGATGTCCTCCGGCGACACGTGCCCGCGTCCCAGGAACAAGGCGCGTGCCTTGGCCAATTTGAGCAAGGACAAGCCCGCCCGTGGGCTGAGCCCCTGCGCAAACCAGCGGCCATCGCGTGTGGCGGTCAGCAGGGCCTGCAGGTAGTCCAGCAAAGCATCGGCCACGTGGATGGTGTTCACCTTGGCCTGCCACGCCGCCCATTCGCTGGGCGACAGCAAAGGCTGCAAGTGCTGAATGGCTTCGCGCCGGTCTTCTCCCATCAGCAAGGCGCGCTCCGAGGCCGGGTCGGGGTAGCCCAATGACAAGCGCATGGCAAACCGGTCCAGCTGAGACTCAGGCAGCGGATGCGTGCCCAGTTGTTCGGATGGGTTCTGCGTGGCGATCACGAAAAACGGCGAGGGCAGGGGGCGTGTTTCGCCTTCCACCGACACCTGGCGTTCTTCCATGGCCTCCAGCAAGGCGCTCTGGGTGCGGGGCCCCGCCCGGTTGATTTCATCGGCCAGCAGCACCTGCGCAAAAACAGGCCCGGGGTGAAAGACGAACTCTTCGCGCTGGCGTTCATACACGCTCACCCCGATCAAGTCGGAGGGCAGCAGGTCGGCCGTGAACTGGATGCGCGAAAAGCTCAGGCCCAGGCAACGTGCCAGGGCTTGCGACAAGGTGGTTTTGCCCACACCCGGCACGTCTTCGATCAGCAGATGGCCGCCAGCCAGCAGGCAGATCACACTGAGGGTGACCTGCTCTCGTTTGCCCACGATGATCGTGCTAATCTGATCAACGAGCTGTGTGATCTGCGAGGCTTTCAAGGCGGCGGCGCTTGACGCTGCGGCGGGGAGCGGTTCGGTGCGAAGAAGCATGGCATTACCTTAACCCAAACCGGCGGACCACACCGCGCGGGACTGACCCATGGCGACCGGTTATTTCACCCATCCAGATTGCCTGGCCCACGACATGGGCCCGGGCCACCCCGAGTGTCCCCAGCGCTTGCTCGCCATCGCCGATCACCTTAGGGGTCAGGGCCTGGACGCCATGATGTTGCAGCGCGAAGCGCCGCTCGCCAAACTGTCCGACTTGAGTCTGGCTCACGAGAGCAACTACGTCGCGACGTTGGATGATTTCCTGCACCAGTTGGAAGCCACCGGCGACACCCGCGCGCTTGACCCTGACACCCTGGCTTGCCCGGGCACCCGCTCCGCCGCATGGCGCGCAGCGGGGGCTGCCGTGGCCGCCACCGATGCCGTCATCGATGGGCAACTTGACAACGCCTTTTGCGCAGTGCGCCCGCCCGGCCACCATGCCACACGTCGGCAAACCATGGGCTTTTGCCTGTTCAACAACGTGGCCGTGGCGGCCCGCCATGCCCTGGACGTGCGGGGCCTCAAGCGGGTGGCCATCGTGGACTTTGATGTTCACCACGGCAACGGCACGCAAGACATCCTGGCCAACGATGACCGCGTCTTGATGGTCAGCTTTTACCAACATCCCTTCTACCCCTACAGCGGTGAGGAGTGCCACGCCGCCAACATGGTCAACGTGCCTGTGCCGGCCCGCAGCAACGGGAAGGTGATCCGCGAAATCGTGGAAACCTACTGGATTCATCGGCTGGAGTTCTTTCAGCCCGAGATGATTTTCATCTCCGCCGGTTTTGACGGCCACCGCGAGGACGACATGGGTGGCTTGGGCCTGGTCGAAGCCGACTACGCCTGGATCACCAGCAAAATCATGGACGTGGCCAAGCGCTTTGCCAAAGGCCGGATCGTCTCCTGCCTGGAAGGTGGCTACAACCTGGACGCCTTGGGCCGCAGCGTCGCGGCCCACCTGCGCGTGTTGATCGACGAATGACTTTTTTCACCCATGCCGACAACGTCTTCTCTGCACTCCGCCCAGCCCCTGACGGCCGAAGAACTCACCAAACTCTGGACTCAACTGCAGCAACCCACCGCCCTGGCTGAACTGGGCCTCCTGCTCGCCTGCCTGGGCGGTGCCTGGCTGATCGTGCGCTTGATGCGTGGCCGGCAAGCCGACCCCAAGTCCATCTGGTTCGGCCAGCATGTGGTGGACGGCGTGCTGTTTCCCATCCTGGCGCTCCTGCTGGCACTGGGTGCGCGCCGCTTCCTGGCGGGTGTCGAGATCCCCTTGGCCGTGTTCCGCGTGGCCATCCCGGTGCTGGTGTCCCTGGCCGTCATCCGGCTAACCGTCAAGGTGCTGGGCGTGGTGTTTCCCAACGCACCCGCCATGCGCGTCATCGAACGCACTGTGTCCTGGATGGCCTGGGTGGGCAGCGTGCTGTGGATCATCGGGGTGATGCCTTTGCTGCTGGACGAGCTGGATGGCATCACCTGGAAGATCGGTTCCAGCCAGGTCAGCCTGCGCAACCTGATCGAGGGTGCATTCAGCGCGGTGCTGGTGCTGATCCTGTCGTTGTCGCTGTCCTCGGCCATCGAGAACCGCCTGCTCAAAGGCGCCACCGACAACATGTCGCTGCGCAAGATCATGGCCAACCTGTCCCGGGCCCTGCTGTTGACCGTGGGCTTGATGATGGCCTTGTCGGCCGTGGGCATCGACCTGACCGCGCTGTCGGTGCTGGGCGGCGCCATCGGTGTGGGCGTCGGTTTTGGCCTGCAAAAGCTGGCGGCCAATTACGTCAGCGGCTTTGTCATCCTGGCTGAACGCAGTTTGCGCATTGGCGATCTGGTCAAAGTCGACAACTTCGAAGGCCGCATCACCGACATCAACACCCGGTATACCGTGCTGCGCTCGTCGGCGGGCCGCGAAGCCATCGTTCCCAATGAAATGCTGATCACCCAGCGGGTTGAAAACGCCTCGCTGGCCGACAACAAGCTGCTGCTCATGACCGAGGTGCAAGTGGCCTATGGCACCGACCTGGACTGGCTGCGCCCTTTGTTGGCCGAGGCCGTGGCCAAGGTGCCCCGCATCCTGCCCAGCCCGGCGCCGGCGGTTCACTTGACGACCTTCGCCCCGGACGGCCTGGGCCTGACCGTGGCCTTCTGGATCGCCGACCCTGAAAATGGCCAATTGGCAGCGCGCTCCGAGGTCAATCTGGCCATTCTGGCCACGCTGAATCAGTTGGCAGTCGATATTCCCTATCCTCAAAGGGTGGTTCATGTGCGTGGGCCGCTTGAGGTATCCTCCCCCGAACATGACATCACCCACGACGCAACCTGACCCAGCCTCGACCCGAGTGGTCGATCTGCCCCTGGACGACACGGAAGATTCACCTAGCACGCGTCGGCGCCGCAAGGGCATCTTCATCTTGCCGAACCTGTTCACGCTGGCCGCGCTGTTTGGCGGTTTTTACGGCATCGTGATGGCCATGAATGGGCAATTCGAGCAGTCCGCCATCGGCATTTTCTGCGCCATGGTGCTGGACAGCCTGGACGGCCGGGTGGCCCGCATGACCAACACCCAAAGCGCCTTCGGCGAGCAGATGGACAGCCTGTCGGACATGGTGTCCTTCGGTGCCGCGCCTGCGCTCATCGTCTACGAATGGGCCTTGAAAGGCCTGGGTAAATGGGGCTGGATCGCCGCCTTTGTGTATTGCTCCTGTGCCGCCCTGCGACTGGCCCGGTTCAACACCAACATCGGCGTGGTTGACAAACGCTTCTTCCAGGGCCTGCCCAGCCCGGCAGCCGCCGCTTTGGTGATCGGCCTGATCTGGGTGGTGACCGACCTCGACCCGGTGTTGCGCTCAGCACCGTGGATGATCTGGCTGGCATTCGGCTTCACCCTGTACGCTGGGCTCACCATGGTGACCAACGTGCCGTTTTACAGTTTCAAGGACGTCAGTTTCAAACGCACGGTGCCCTTCATCGTGATCGTGGCCATCGCCCTGGGCATTGCGGTGGTGACCATCCACCCTCCCGTGGTGCTTTTCGGCGTTTTCGTGGTCTACGGCGTCTCCGGCTACGGCGTTTATGTGTGGAAGCGCCTGAAGGGCAAACCGGTGAGTGTGATTTCCACCTCGACCGACGAGCCCGATGAAGAAGGGCTGCACCGCTGATCGCTTTTTCGGGGCTTTTGCCCAGTATCAAGCCATGAGTCGCGTGCTATATTGCTTTCCATGACGACCTTCAACGCCAACCTGCCACTACTTCTAGGAGTGCCCCGGGCGCGTTGATCGCTTTCGTTTGTACCCAGTACACATCCGAACTTTCGCAAAACGGCCCGCCAGCATTGCCCGCGGGCCGTTTTGTTTGGTAGCAGTCATTTCAAGTGTCTCCAAACCCAACAGCCCCCAGTGCTGAGGTTTGACCAGACCCTTTGACTTGTCCCACGGAGACCACCATGACCGACAAACTCATCATTTTTGACACCACCTTGCGCGATGGCGAGCAATCGCCCGGCGCCTCCATGACCCGCGAAGAAAAGCTGCGCATCGCCCGCCAGTTGGAGCGCCTCAAGGTGGACGTGATCGAGGCCGGTTTTGCCGCCTCATCCAATGGTGATTTCGAAGCCGTCAAGGCGATTGCCGCGGCGATCAAGGATTCCACCGTTTGCTCGCTGGCCCGCGCCAATGACCGCGATATCGCCCGTGCCGCCGAAGCCCTGAAGGGCGCCAACTCCTGGCGCATCCACACCTTCATCGCCACCAGCGCCCTGCACATGGAGAAGAAGCTGCGCATGTCGCCCGAGCAGGTGCTCGAGCAGGCCAAGCTGTCGGTGCGCTTTGCCCGCAACCTGACCAGCGATGTCGAGTTCTCGGCCGAAGATGGCTACCGCTCGGACATGGACTACCTCAGCCGCGTGATCGAGGCCGTCATCAACGAGGGTGCCAGCACCATCAACATCCCTGACACGGTGGGCTACGGCATCCCCGACCTGTACGGCAGCTTCATCAAGACCCTGCGCGAGCGCGTGCCCAATTCCGACAAGGCGATCTGGTCGGTGCACTGCCACAACGACCTGGGCATGGCCGTGGCCAACTCGCTGGCTGGTGTCAAGATTGGCGGCGCGCGGCAGGTGGAATGCACCATCAATGGCCTGGGCGAACGCGCCGGCAACGCCGCGCTCGAAGAGGTGGTGATGGCGGTGCGCACACGCCGCGATTACTTTGGTCTGGACGTGGGCATCGACACCACGCAGATCATGCCGGCCTCGCGCCTTGTCTCGCAAACCACCGGTTTCGTGGTGCAGCCCAACAAGGCCGTGGTGGGTGCCAACGCCTTCGCGCACGCCTCCGGGATCCACCAGGACGGCGTGCTCAAAGCGCGCGACACCTACGAAATCATGCGTGCCGAAGACGTGGGCTGGGCCGCCAACAAGATCGTGCTGGGCAAGCTGTCGGGCCGCAATGCCTTCAAGCAACGCCTGACCGAACTGGGCATCACGATCGACTCCGAGGCCGACATCAACGCCGCTTTCGCCAAGTTCAAGGAACTGGCCGACCGCAAAAGCGAGATTTTCGACGAGGACATCATTGCCCTGGTGGGCGACGAAAGCCTGACTGCCGAACAGGACCATTACCGCCTGGTCGCCTTGTCCCAACATTCGGAAATGGGTGAGCGTCCGCACGCCAGTGTCGTGTTCGCAGCTGGCGATGTTGAACACCAATCCGAGAGCGATGGCAATGGCCCGGTGGACGCCAGTCTCAAGGCAATCGAGGCTGTTGTGAAAAGTGGCGCGGAAATCGTCCTCTACTCGGTCAATGCGATCACCTCCGGGAGCACAGAATCACAGGGAGAGGTGACCGTTCGTTTGCAACACAGTGGGCGCGTGGTCAATGGGGTCGGAGCCGATCCGGACATCGTCGTGGCATCTGCCAAAGCCTACATGTCAGCTTTGAACAAGCTGCGCAGCAAGGCCGAAAAGGTGGCTGCCCAGGGGTAAATCCTGATCATGATGGCCTGAATGGCGAGGTCACTTTACAAAAGGCGCGTAAGTCATTGATCTGGCGCGCCTTTTTAATTACACTTCGCACTGTGACGAAAGGGCTGTGATGGTCGTGCTCAAGAAGTTCAAGAAAAGCTGTTTGACGTTGTTGGTGATGCTGTCGGTGGCCTGTCTGGCCTTGAGCACGCCAGGCTTGGCCGAGGCCAAGGCCAAAACCAAGTCAAAGGCCCGCACCACCGCCACGGCCAAGTCCACACGTGACGTTCAAAGCAACCGGGTCAAGGCCAGCAATGTGCGCACCTCCCGCGTTGTTCGTGCGCGTGGTCCCGTCAAGATCTCGCGCGCCCAAGCTCGCAGGCTCGCAGTGAAGTCGCGGCCCACACCCGCCAGTGGCTCGGTCATCAAGGCCACAGCGATTGGCGCCGCCGTCGGCATGTCCGCGGCGTCGGGCGCCTCTTTTGGCCAGCTTTATGGCCTGCACCACACGCCTGATCCCCTGGACCTCAAGTCCAGCGTGGCTTTCGTGATGGACCAGGACACCAACGAGGTTCTGTTTTCCAAAAATTCCGAAGCGGTGTTGCCCATTGCCTCGCTGACCAAGCTGATGACCGCCATGGTGGTGGTCGAGGCCAAGTTGTCACTGGACGAGTCCATCACCATCACTTCTGACGATGTGGACACCGAAAAGAACAGCAGTTCCCGCCTGGCTGTGGGTGCCACGCTGACCCGGGGCGAATTGTTGCACTTGGCCTTGATGTCCTCCGAGAACCGCGCTGCGCATGCTTTGGGTCGGATCTACCCAGGGGGCTTGCAGGCCTTTGTCGTGGCGATGAATCGCAAGGCGCAGCTTTTGAGCATGGCCGATACCAAGTACGTTGAGCCTACCGGCTTGAGCAGCCAGAACCAGTCCAGCGCCCGCGACTTGGCCATCCTGGTCAAAGCCGCCTACCAGCAGCCCTTGATCCGTGAGTTGTCTACATCGCGCGAGTACGCCGTCCACCTGGGCGCACGCCAGCTCCAATTCCGTACCACCAACAGCCTGGTGCGCAGCCCTAACTGGGACATCGGTCTGCAAAAAACGGGTTATATCGTCGAAGCAGGCCGCTGCTTGGTCCTGCAGGCCCGCATGGCGGGTCGCAAGCTGATCATGGTGTTCCTGGATTCAACAGGCAAATACTCACGTCAGGCCGATGCCGAGCGTGTTCGCCGCTGGATTGAAACGGCGCCTCAGGTGCCGCGTGGTTCGGCCGACCTGATTGCCATTCCCAAGGTCACATCCTGAGGGATCACGTGCCCGCCTGAGTGGCTCGGCAGGTCAAAGAAAAAGGCCCATTGGGCCTTTTTTCATGTCTGGCTGATGTGGGTCGGCTGTTCAGCGTCCCGACCAGCCCAGGGAGGTGGAAATGCGACTGGCCGCGCTCTTGAGCGCCTCGCCCCATTCGGCGCTCAGCCGCAAGCTGGAGGTGTTCAAGGCCAGGCTGGCCACGATGTGACCCTGGTCGTCCAAGATGGGGGCTGCCGCCTGTTGCTGGGGCGCTTCCACCGAATCACCATCCACCGCCAGACCATTGGCCCTCACGCTTTGCAGTTCGGTGTGCAGTGTGTCAGCGCGTGTACCGTTGGCCTGAGTCAGGGGGTGCAACTGCGCGGCCGTCCACTGGCTGATCAGCACCTTGCCTGTCGCGCAGGCGACCAAAGACGTGCGTGCGCCCATCACCCGGTTGACCTGGACGCCGTTGCGTTCATTGCTGGTGCGCTCCACACAAACCGATTCATCGTCCTGGCGAATGTGCAAAGCCACGGTCTGGCCAGTTAGGCGGTGCAACTCTTGCATCGGGCGCATGGCCAGGTCGCGCACATCCAGGCGGGATTTGACCAGGTTGCCAAGCTGCAGCAAACGCAAACCCAGGCGATAGGTGCCCGGGCCGGATCGTTCAACAAAGCCTCCCACCGCCAGATCGTTGAGGATACGGTGGGCGGTGGATGGGTGCAAACCCGTGCGTTCGCTCACGGTTTTCAGAGAAACGGAGTCTCCTTGATGGGCCAATGTGTCCAAAAGACTGAACATTCTGGCCATGACCTGGATCGAAGTGGAGGGCGAAGTGGATTCACTCATCGGGTTTTCCTTTGTGGCAAACCATTTTGAAAGGTGGGATCCCTCGTCATTCGGCGAAATAATCAGTGGCTTGAGGGCCATCTAAGGGCACATCAGCCCACTTTCCGGGATTTGATAACGCCTTATGAAAAATCTCTTCCATGAAGTCCTGATTCGGGCGGGTTGGGTCGGCGGATTGGTGGCTGGTCTCCTGGGGGCTGGTTCTGTGCATGCTGCGGTGCCCTCACTGGCCGCCGAGTTCAGCGAGGCCGCAGCGTCCAGCGGTGCGGCCGCTGCATCAGACCGACGTTGGATGCCCATGCCGCGTGTTTTTGGGCACCTCCTCGCCAAGGACCTCGGTGTGGTCATCAACACCGATGACCCCTATTCCGTCCAGGTGGGGGAGTACTACGCCAAGGCCCGCGCCATTCCAGCCAGCCGGGTACTTCGCCTCAGCCTGCCCATGAAGGCCACCTTGGATCCCGACGAGTTCGAGGCCTTCAAAAAGCAGATCGACCATTTTTTTGGTGCCAAGGTACAGGCCCTGGCCTTGACCTGGCGGCTTCCGTACGGGGTGAACTGCAACTCCATCACGGGGGCGCTGGCCATGGGCTACGACGCCAAGTTGTGTTCCAACAGCTGTGCCGTACCAGCCAAAACGTCCACCTATTTCGGGTCCAGCTCCACGAAACCTTTCGCCGACCATCGCATGCGCCTGAGCATGTTGTTGGCGGCCAAGGACGCCGACTCAGCCAAGGCCTTGATTGATCGCGGCGTGCGCTCTGACGGAACCTTGGGGTTGCGCGGTGCGCCTGCGGTGAATGCCCACTTTGTCACCACCTCGGACAGTGTTCGCAGTGTGCGCCAGCAACTTTTCCCGCCTGCGGGCAGCAACCCGCCTTTTGGCGTGGATGTCTTCCTGGACCAGACCGAGGCCTTGAAAAACGCGGGCCGGGTCATGTTGTACCAAACGGGGCGTGCCCAGGTGGATTTCCTGGACACCAATGAGTTCGTGCCCGGGGCGCTGGGGGATCATCTGACCTCGTTTGGCGGCATCCTGGACAAGCCCCATGGGCAGATGACCGTGCTGTCCTGGATTGACGCTGGCGTCACTGCCACTTACGGCACGACCAGCGAGCCTTGTGCCCACCTGCAAAAATTCCCCCATCCTCAGGCTTTGATCGGGTTCTACCTGCAAGGGGCAACTGCTCTCGAGGCCTACTGGAAAAGCGTGGCCTGGCCGCAGCAAGGGCTGTTCGTGGGCGAGCCCCTGGCCTCACCGTTCGGTCGCTGAAAACCAGCCCCAGCGCACTTGGGTGGCGATCCACCACTTGCGCAGCGGCGTCAGCATGATGCGTTGGTGCAAAACGCGCTCGCCTTGTGCAGCGATCTCGTCAATCAAGGCGATCTGCAACGCCGCCAACACCGCCAGCGGGCGCATCGTCTCGCGTTCGGCGCGGGGCAGTTGGGCGAGGGCCTGCCAGGACGCCTTCAAGCTTTGCCGAGCCTGTGCATGCAGATAGCTCAACAAGGCGGGCCAATGTTCGGGGGCTTGGCCTGGCAATGGCCGCAGCAGTTCATGCGCCTTCACGTCGTGTTGCTGCAAGATGTTGACCGGGGTATGCAGCCAGCCCAGCCGCGCGTCCTGCCCGAGTCGGGCCAGGTGGTGCGCCTGGCGGATGCCCCAGCCCAGTTCATGTGCTACAGACAGGGCGGCCTCTGATCGGGCTCCCAGCAAATGGGCGGCGCCCTCGCAGGCGGCGCCGGTCGTGGCCAGCGCATGTTTTCTCTGGCTGATTTCGTCCAGCCAACGCGTTTGGCTCACCAGCGCCTGCATTCCCTCGATCTGCGCCAGCCACACCTCTAGCGGGGGCAATTGCCCCGGCGGCGCAATGGGCTGAAACAAGGGCCGAAGGCGGGGATGAGAAGATTTGCCCTCGAAACTTTGGCGCACTTCCTGGTGCCACCAAGCCAGTTTGGTCTGGGCCACCCCTGGGTCGTTCACGGTCAAAGGGATGGCGCTGACCTCGTGCCACCAATGGACCCACGCTTGCAACGCTGGGCGCAGCGTCAACGGGGCAGATTGCAGGGCATAGTAAAGACTGCTGCCCGGCCTGATCAGGGGCGGGGGGGCATTGGGCGTTTGAGGCATGGGCTGGATGTGGACAAAGACCCCACATTGTCGCCATTGGCGCGCGCTCGCCTAAAAAAATCAGATTACTGACCCGTTGGTCAGTTACGATCGCGCCTTGAAAGTCAGCGGATTCAGGCAATGACAGGGATGAACCATGTGCCGCTGCCATGGGCCCTCCATTCTTTGAGCGACCCCATGAGCATTCCCCCTCGGACCCGCATTTTCGCATTTGTCCTGGCAACCCCCTTGTTGCTGGCCACCGTGGGTTGCGGCAAAGCGCCCTCGGCCCCTGAGCCTGTCCGGGCGGTGCGCACCCTGGTGTTGAGTGAAACTGGAGGTGCGGTTGACCGAGAGTTTTCAGCCGAAATCCGCGCCCGCATTGAGTCTCGGCTGAGCTTCCGGGTGCCAGGCAAGGTGTTGCGACGCCAGGTCGAGTTGGGTCAGATAGTCAAGCCGGGCCAAGTGCTGGCGCAGCTTGATCCTCAGGATCTGACCCTGACGCAGGAGTCCGCCCGTGCCGGCTTGGCTGCGGCCGAGGCCAATGCCGCGCAGGCCGCGGCCGATTTCAAGCGTTTCAACGAGCTCAAGAGCCAAGGCTTCATCAGCGTGGCCGAACTGGATCGCCACAGCACCACCCTGAAGTCGGCCGAGGCCAGCTTGCGCCAAGCGCGTGCCCAAGCTGGCGTGCAGGGCAACCAGGCCACTTACGCCACCTTGACGGCGGGTGCCTCCGGGGTCATCACCGCGGTAGATGCTGAGCCCGGGCAAGTGGTGAACGCCGGCACCCCGGTGCTGACCCTGGCCCAGGATGGCCCGCGCGACGCCCTGTTTTCGGTGCCTGAAGACATGGCGCCCACCATGCGAGCCCTGCTGAACAAGCCTGGCGCCATCAAGGTGCGCCGTTGGGGCACCCAAGAATGGCTGCCCGCCAAGATCCGCGAAGTCTCGGCCGCCACCGACAGCGTGACCCGCACTTTCCTGGTCAAGGCCGACGTGGGGCAGGGTGCTTACGAACTGGGCCAAACCGCGACCGTGGCCCTGAGCACCCCCGTGCGCTTTGCCGGGGGTTTGAGGGTGCCCTTGCAAGCTTTGGTTGAGTTGAATGGCCGGTCGGCCGTGTGGGTGCTCGATGGCGCCAGCATGACCGTCAAGGCTCAGCCCGTGATCACGGCCGATGTCACCGGCAACATCGTGATCGTGGCCAGTGGGCTCAAAGCCGGTCAGGAGATCGTGACGGCCGGCGTGCATGTGCTCAAACCCGGTCAGAAGGTCAAGCGCTACCAAACGGCCTTGGACCTGGCTGCAGCGCCACCGGCGGCCCCTGCGGCCAGCCAGCCTGCCGTCTTGCAGTGATCGCCAGGAGATCGCTGTGACCGACATCGTCAAGAAAGTGCCCGATCCTTCGGCCCGTCATTTCAACCTGTCCCGCTGGGCGCTGGAGCATCAGGCGCTGACGCGCTACCTGATGGTCGTGCTGATGTTGCTGGGCCTGGCTGCCTATTTCCAGTTAGGGCAGGACGAAGACCCGCCCTTTGCCTTCCGCATCATGGTCGTGCGGGCGTATTGGCCTGGCGCCACGGCGCAAGAGATGGCCGAACAGGTCACCGACAAGATTGAGCGCACGCTGCAGGAAGTGCCCTACGCGGACGTGATCCGCTCGTACAGCAAGCCGGGCGAATCCTTGACCTTCATGCAGGTCAAGGACTCGTCGCCGCCCAAGGAAATCCCCAACCTCTGGTACCAGGTGCGCAAAAAGGTTGGCGACATCAGGCAGACCCTGCCGCCTGGCGTCGTCGGCCCGTTCTTCAACGACGAATTCGGTGATGTGTACGGTTCCATCTATGCCCTGTCGGCCGATGGCTTCACCCCGGAAGAGTTGCGCCAGTTTGCCGAAAAGGTTCGATCGCAATTCCTGCGCGTGCCCAGCGTGTCCAAGGTCGAGCTCTTCGGCGTGCAGCCTGAAAAGATTTTCATGGAGGTGCCTCAGCAAAAGCTGGCCCAGATGGGCTTGGACATGGGGCAGTTCATCCAGCAGCTCAACGCCCAAAACGGCGTTGAGGGTGCGGGCGTGTACTCCGGTGCCAACGACAGCATCCAGATGCGCGTCACCGGCGCATTCACATCCATCGAGCAACTGCGCCAGATGCCCATCCGGGCCGTCAATCCGGCCACGGGTCAGGCCCGAACCGCCCGACTCGGTGATGTCGCCACCATCCGCCGGGCCTACGAGTCCCCGGCCACCACCAAGGTGCGCCACAACGGCAAGGACATCATCGCGGTCGGCATCTCCATGGCCAAGGGCGGCGACATCATCCAGTTGGGCAAAAATCTAACCGCCGCGGCTGACAAGGTGCATGCCGATTTGCCCGTGGGCATCGAACTGGACCAGATCCAGGATCAGCCAAAATCGGTGTCCAACTCGGTGGGCGAGTTCGTCCACGTGTTGATTGAGGCCGTCGCCGTGGTGCTGGCCGTGAGCTTCATCAGCCTGGGCCTGCACACCAAGCCCTTGCGGCTGGACATTTGGCCCGGCCTGGTGGTGGCCATCACCATTCCCTTGGTGCTGGCCGTCACCTTCCTGATCATGTACTTCTGGAACGTGGGTCTGCACAAGATCTCGCTGGGAGCGCTGATCATTGCCCTGGGCCTGCTGGTGGACGACGCCATCATCGCGGTCGAAATGATGGTGCACAAGCTGGAGGAGGGCTACGACAAGGTCGCGGCCGCCACCGCCGCCTACGACATCACCGCCATGCCCATGCTGACCGGCACCCTGATCACGGCCGCAGGCTTCCTGCCCATTGGCCTCGCGCAATCGGCGGTGGGCGAGTACACCTTCGCCATCTTTGCCGTCACGGCCGCCGCCTTGATCGTGTCCTGGGTGGTCTCGGTGTACTTCGTGCCTTACCTGGGGCAGCACCTGCTCAAGACCCGGCCCAAGGTCCAGACGGTGGATGGTGCGCCCAAAGTCGATCTGCACGACACCCCCTTTTATCGCCGCTTCAAGGCCCTGGTGAACTGGTGTGTAGAGCACCGTTGGATCACCATTGGCCTGACCATCCTGGCCTTGGTGCTGGGGGTGTTGGGCATGGGCAAGGTGCAGCAACAGTTCTTCCCTGATTCCAGCCGCCCCGAGGTGCTGGTCGACCTGTGGATGCCCGAAGGCACCAGCTTTGACGCCACCGAGGCGGTGGCCAAGCGCTTCGAGGCGCGGGTCATGAAGGAGGATGGTGTCAGGGCCGTCAGCACCTGGATTGGCTCTGGCTTGCCCCGCTTCTACCTGCCCATGGACCAGATTTTCCCGCAGAGCAACGTCAGCCAGGTCATGGTCATGCCGACCAGTCCGGAAATGCGCGAAACCCTGCGCGCCCGCTTGCCTGAATTGCTGGCCACCGAATTTCCGGAGGTCCGTGCCCGCCTGCGTTTGTTGCCCAACGGACCCCCGGTGCCTTACCCTGTGCAGTTCCGCATCGTGGGAGAAGACCCCGCTCAATTGCGCCACTGGGCCGAAGAAGCCAAAACCTTGATGCGTGCGCACCCCAACATGACGGGTGTCAACGACAACTGGAACGAGTCGATCAAGGCCATCCGCTTGGTGGTGGACCAGTCCAAAGCACGGGCCCTGGGTGTGACCACCCAGTCGATCGCGCAAGCTGTTCGCGTGTCCACCTCGGGCACCACCGTGGGCCAGTACCGCGATCAGGACCGCCTCATCGACATCGTCATGCGCACGCCCTTGTCGGAACGTGCCACCTTGAGCGCGCTGGACAACTCCTACATTCCCACCGCAAACGGCCGCATGGTCCCGGTGCTGCAGGTCGGCAAGCCCCAACTGGTGTGGGAGCCCGGTGTGCTGTGGCGTGAAGGCCGCCATTTCGCCATCACGGTGCAAGGCGATGTCACCGAAGGCACTCAGGGGCCTACCGTCAGCACGGCCCTGTGGCCGCAGATGATGGCCCTGCAGCAAAAGATGCCCCCTGGCTTCCACGTCGAGCTGGCCGGCACGGCTGAAGAAAGCAGCAAGGGCCAGGGCTCGATCTTCGCCAACATGCCTGCCATGCTGTTCATCATCTTCACCCTGCTCATGTTGCAACTGCAAAGCTTCTCGCGCGCCTTGCTGGTGTTCCTGACGGGCCCCATGGGCATCGCGGGTGTGGCTGCAGCCTTGCTGCTGCTGAACCGGCCATTCGGCTTCGTCGCCTTGCTGGGCGTGGTGGCGCTGATGGGCATGATCATGCGCAACTCCGTCATCTTGATCGACCAGATAGAGCAAGACCGCGCCCAGGGCGTGCCCGACTGGGACGCCATCGTCGGGGCGGCCGTGCGCCGTTTCCGCCCGATCGTGCTGACCGCTGCGGCCGCCGTGCTGGCCATGATCCCCCTGACGCGCAGCGTGTTCTGGGGCCCCATGGCCGTCGCCATCATGGGGGGCCTGATCGTGGCCACCGCCTTGACCCTGCTGGCCCTGCCAGCGATGTACGCGGCCTGGTTCCGGGTGCGCAGGCCGCATGAGGGTAGCCGCCGATGAAAACTGTGCTCAGGGCACGGTAGAATCGGCGGTTACGACCAAATAGCCTACTTGGCTGCATCAGTGCAGTCCGGTTGTCAAAGTCGATGCGCGGGTGGCGAAATTGGTAGACGCACCAGGTTTAGGTCCTGACGCCAGCAATGGTGTGGGGGTTCGAGTCCCCCCCCGCGCACCAGGCCTTTTATCAATCACCTAATTTTGAGAGTACATAACATGGCTGTCACCGTGGAGACCCTCGACAAGCTGGAACGACGCATCACGCTGTCGCTGCCAGCCGACGTGCTCAGGACCGAAGTCGACGCCCGCTTGAAGAAGCTGGCCCGCACCGTCAAGGTTGACGGCTTCCGTCCGGGCAAAGTGCCCATGACCGTGGTCGCCCAGCGCTACGGCTATTCCGTCCAGTACGAAGTCGTCAACGACCAAGTCGGCCAGGCCTTCTCCAAGGCCGCCGCTGAAGCGCAACTGCGCGTTGCTGGCCAGCCCCGCATTGCCGAAAAAGAAGGCTCTGCCGCTGAAGAAGGCAAGCTGCTGTTCGACGCCACCTTCGAGGTCTATCCCCAAGTCGTCATTGGCGACCTGGCCACCGCCGAAGTCGAGCGCGTGACCGCCGAAGTCAATGAAGCCGCCATCGACCGCACGGTTGAAATCCTGCGCAAGCAACGCCGCACGTTCGAACAACGCGCTGCGACCGAAGTCGCGGCCGATGGTGATCGCGTCACCATCGACTTCGAAGGCAAGATCGACGGCGTGCCGTTCGACGGCGGCAAGGCCGAGGGCTACCAGTTCCTGCTGGGCGAAGGCCAGATGCTCGAAGCTTTCGAGAAGGCCGTGCGTGGCATGAAGACGGGCGAGTCCAAGACTTTCCCCCTGAAGTTCCCTGACGACTACCACGGCAAAGACGTGGCCGGCAAGGAAGCCGACTTCCTGGTGACCCTCAAGAAGCTGGAAGCGCAAAACCTGCCCGAAGTGAACGAAGAGTTCGTGGCCAGCCTGGGCCTGCCCGAGTCTTCGATCGAAGCGCTGCGCGCCGACATCAAGAAGAACCTCGAGCGCGAAGTGAAGTTCCGCGTGGCTGGCCGCAACAAGGCTGCCACCATGGACGCGCTGCTCAAGATCGCCGAGTTCGATGTGCCCAAGTCTTTGGTCGCCGCTGAAACCGATCGCCTGGTGGAAGGCGCCCGCGCCGACCTGAAGGCTCGCGGTGTCAAGGATGCCGAAAAGGCCCCGATCCCCGCTGAAATGTTCCAGCCTCAGGCCGAGCGCCGCGTGCGCCTGGGCCTGATCGTGGGCGAGTTGGTGCGCAACAACAACCTGCAAGCCAAGCCTGAGCAATTGCAAGAGCACATTGCCGAGCTGTCGCAAAGCTACGAGCAGCCCCAGCAAGTGGTGGCCTGGTACATGAGCGACCGCCAGCGCATGGCCGAAGTTGAAGCCGTGGTGATCGAGGCCAATGTGGTCGATTTCATCCTGACCAAGGCCAAAGTCACCGACAAGGGCCTGGGCTTTGAAGAATTGATGGGCCAGCAAGGCTGATTTGCGCCCCATCCCGCAGGGGTTTCAACCCCTGCATGGGCACCTGCCAATCCCCAGTGGAGGCAGGTGCCTTTTATTTTGTGGGAACGTCCCCATGTGCGTCCTAGCAACGGAAAGACGACAAGGACACTCTCCCGCTTTTTCCGGCGTTCTAGCGGGCCTTCCGAGGCGCCATAATCAAATCACGCATTGAATATTCCACAAGGAAGCACATGAGCGCACTGGACACACAAAACCTGGGCTTGGTGCCCATGGTCATCGAGACCTCAGGCCGCGGCGAACGCGCCTACGACATCTACAGCCGTTTGCTGCGCGAGCGGGTGGTTTTCCTGGTGGGACCGGTCAACGACCAATCGGCCAACCTGGTCGTGGCACAACTGCTGTTTCTCGAAAGCGAAAACCCCGACAAGGACATTTCGCTGTACATCAACTCGCCAGGCGGCAGCGTGAGTGCAGGCATGTCGATTTTCGACACCATGCAATTCATCAAGCCTGACGTGTCCACGCTGTGCATGGGCATGGCCGCCAGCATGGGCGCCTTCCTACTGGCCGCGGGCGCCAAGGAAAAGCGTTTTGCCTTGCCCAACTCCAAGATCATGATCCACCAGCCTTTGGGCGGCACGCAAGGTCAGGCCACGGACATCGAGATCCACGCCCGTGAGATCCTGAAAACCCGCGAGCAACTCAACCGCCTCCTGGCCGAGCGCACCGGTCAGACCTTGGAAAAGATCCAGCTGGACACCGAACGCGACTACTACATGTCGGCTTCGGAATCTGCAGCCTACGGTTTGATCGACAAAGTGCTGGAAAAGCGCCAAGCGTCGGCTTCCTGATGCCTGGGCAGGCCGGATCCGAGGTAAAGCCCCAGCAAAGGCTTCTTCTTCGACCGGCCGCCTCCTTGGGCGTTTGACTTATCATCATCACCAACATTTGCTGACTCACTGACAGGCCTGCCCCATGTCCGAAAAAAAAGGCTCTTCCAGCGAAAAGATCCTGTACTGCTCCTTCTGCGGTAAGAGCCAGCACGAGGTCAAGAAGCTCATCGCCGGCCCATCGGTTTTCATTTGCGACGAGTGCATTGACCTGTGCAATGACATCATCCGTGATGAAGTCGCGGCCGAGTCGGACCAGACTTCCCGGCCTGCCAAGAGTGATCTGCCCACGCCCGGCGAGATCAAGGCCCAACTCGACCAGTACGTGATTGGCCAGGACACCGCCAAGCGCACGCTGTCGGTGGCGGTGTACAACCACTACAAGCGCCTGCGCCACATGGGCACGGGCGAGGGCAAGAAGCCTGACATCGAGCTGTCCAAGAGCAACATCCTGCTGATTGGCCCCACGGGCTCCGGCAAGACCTTGCTGGCCCAGACGCTGGCCAGGTTGCTCAACGTGCCTTTCGTGATTGCCGACGCCACCACGCTGACCGAAGCCGGTTACGTGGGCGAAGACGTCGAAAACATCATCCAGAAGCTGCTGCAGAACTGCAACTACGAAGTGGACAAGGCCCAGCGCGGCATCGTCTACATCGACGAAATCGACAAGATCTCGCGCAAATCTGATAACCCATCCATCACGCGTGACGTGTCGGGTGAGGGCGTGCAACAAGCCCTGCTGAAGTTGATCGAAGGCACGATGGCGTCGGTGCCTCCACAAGGCGGCCGCAAGCATCCCAATCAAGACTTCCTGCAAATCGACACGACCAACATCTTGTTCATTTGCGGTGGCGCCTTCGATGGCCTGGAAAAGATCATCCAGAACCGCTCCGTCAAGTCCGGTATCGGCTTTGGCGCCTCGGTCAAGAGCAAGGAAGACCGCAAGCTGTCCGAGGTGTTCCGCGAAGTGGAACCCGAAGATTTGATCAAGTTCGGCATCATTCCCGAACTGATTGGCCGCATGCCCGTGGTCGCCACCTTGGGGGAGTTGACGGAAGACGCCCTGGTGCGCATCCTGACCGAACCCAAGAACGCGCTGATCAAGCAGTATCAACAGCTGCTGGGCATGGATGGCGTCGAGTTGGAGATCCGTCCTGCCGCCTTGACGGCCATTGCCCGCAAGGCTTTGAACCGCAAGACTGGCGCCCGTGGTTTGAGGTCCATCCTGGAGCAATCCTTGCTGGACACGATGTTCGAATTGCCAACCCAGGAAGGAGTGCAAAAGGTGGTGCTGGATGAACCCACCATTGATGAAAACGCCAAGCCCTTGTTGGTGTACCGGGAACAGGTCAAGGCCAGCGCTTGATTCTGAACATCCTGCTCTGATGGGTGTCGGTCCCCCGACGCCCTTGTGTTTTGGTTTTGGAGCCCCATCTGGGACTCTGACAAAGAAAGGCCATCATGTCAGGACATCCCATCCTTCCTTCTGATCCCATCAGCCTGCCGCTTCTGCCGCTGCGCGATGTGGTCGTCTTCCCCCACATGGTGATCCCACTGTTCGTGGGTCGCCCCAAGTCCATCAAGGCCCTTGAGGCTGCCATGGAAGCCGGTCGTCAGATCATGCTGGTCGCTCAAAAAGCGGCAGGCAAAGACGAGCCCAAGGCCGAGGACATGTTTGAAATCGGCTGCGTATCCAGCATCTTGCAGATGTTGAAATTGCCCGATGGCACCGTTAAGGTGCTGGTCGAAGGCGTTCAGCGCGCCAACACGTCGTCGATCGACGATTCGGGTGAGTTCTTCACCTCCGTGGTCGTGCCTGTTCAGCCGGAGGCCAATGTCACGCCTGAAGTCGAAGCCTTGCGCCGCGCCGTGACGCAGCAGTTCGACCAATACGTCAAGCTCAACAAGAAAATCCCGCCCGAGATCCTCACCTCGATCTCTGGCATCGACGACGCTGGCCGCCTGGCCGACACCATCGCCGCTCACCTGCCTTTGAAGCTGGAAGCCAAGCAATCGGTGCTGGACTTGTTCTCGGTCTCGCAGCGCCTTGAAAAGCTCCTGGAGCAGCTCGAGCACGAAGTCGACATCCTGCAGGTTGAAAAGCGCATCCGTGGCCGCGTCAAGCGCCAGATGGAGAAGTCGCAGCGCGAGTACTACCTGAACGAACAGGTCAAGGCCATCCAGAAAGAGCTGGGTGAAGGCGAAGAGGGTGCTGACCTCGAAGAGCTGGCCAAGAAGATCGAAGCTGCGCGTATGCCCAAAGAGGCGCGCAAGAAGGCCGATGCCGAGCTCAAGAAGCTGCGCCTGATGTCGCCCATGTCGGCTGAAGCCACCGTGGTGCGCAACTTCATCGACACGATCGTCGCTTTGCCCTGGGCCAAGAAAACCAAGATCAAGCACAACCTGGCGAACGCTGAAGCGGTCTTGAACGAAGACCACTATGGCCTGGACAAGGTTAAGGAACGCATCCTTGAGTATCTTGCTGTCCAACAACGCGTGGACAAGGTCAAGGCGCCCATCCTGTGCCTGGTCGGCCCTCCGGGTGTCGGCAAGACCTCGCTGGGGCAGTCGATTGCCCGCGCCACCGGTCGCAAGTTCGTTCGCATGGCCCTGGGTGGCGTGCGTGACGAGGCCGAGATCCGTGGCCACCGCCGCACCTACATCGGCTCGATGCCAGGCAAGGTCCTGCAATCGCTGGCCAAGGTCGGCACGCGCAATCCGCTGTTCTTGCTGGACGAGATCGACAAGCTGGGCATGGACTTCCGGGGCGACCCATCGTCGGCCCTGCTGGAAGTGCTCGATCCCGAGCAGAACCACACCTTCGGCGACCATTACATCGAGGTCGACTTCGACTTGTCGGATGTGATGTTCGTGGCGACGTCCAACTCGCTGAACATCCCGCCGGCCTTGCTCGACCGCATGGAAGTGATCCGCCTGGCGGGCTACACCGAGGACGAGAAAGTGTCGATCGCGCAAACGTACTTGCTGCCCAAACAGCGCAAGAACAACGGCGTGAAGGACGAAGAGCTGGAAGTGGCCGAATCCGCCATCCGTGGCGTGATCCGTTACTACACCCGCGAAGCTGGTGTGCGTTCGCTTGAGCGTGAAGTCTCCAAGATCTGCCGCAAGGTGGTCAAGGGCTTGGCGCTGAAGCAATACACCGGCAAGGTCGTGGTCACCGACGAGAACCTGAACGACTTCCTGGGTGTGCGCCGCTACGATTACGGCCAAGCCACCAAGGACAACCAGGTCGGCCAGGTGGTCGGTCTGGCGTGGACGGAAGTGGGCGGTGATCTGCTCACCATCGAGTCGGCCAGCATGCCGGGCAAGGGCGTCATCACCCGCACCGGTTCACTGGGTGATGTGATGAAGGAGTCGGTCGAGGCTGCCCGCACGGTGGTGCGCAGCCGAGCCGCTCGCCTGGGCATCAAGGATGAGGCGTTCGAGAAGCGCGACATCCACATCCACGTGCCCGATGGCGCCACGCCCAAGGACGGCCCGAGCGCAGGCGCGGCCATGGCGACAGCACTGGTGTCGGTGCTCACGGGCATCCCGGTCAAGGCCAGTGTGGCCATGACGGGCGAGATCACGCTGCGAGGCGAGATCACGGGCATTGGTGGCTTGAAGGAAAAGCTGCTGGCCGCTCACCGCGGTGGCATCAAGACGGTGCTCATCCCTGAAGAGAATGTGAAGGACCTTCAGGAGATCCCCGAGAACGTCAAGAGCGCCATCGAGATCGTGCCTGTGAAGTGGATCGACAAGGTGCTGGAAATCGCCCTGGAGCGCATGCCCACGCCGTTGCCGGAAGAAGAAGCCAAGGTTGAGGTCAAGCCAGATGCTGCACCCGCAGCGGCGGCCGCAGCCCCGACTTCGACCGAAGCTGTGAAGCACTGATTGTTGTTGTCAAAAATCAGCGAAGCTTGATGAAAGCACCGAAATCGGTGTATAGTTCAGGTCTTCGCTGATTGCAGCAACCGATAAACCAAACGGTTGCAGACTCCCTAAAAGTCGAACGCAACAAGCGGGTGACACACAGTCATGCGGGAATAGCTCAGTTGGTAGAGCGCAACCTTGCCAAGGTTGAGGTCGCGAGTTCGAGTCTCGTTTCCCGCTCCAGAATGCAGAGGGAAGCCCCCGTTTTAACGAAGGCTTCCCTTTTTCGCATAGGCAGATTGCATAAACGGCGCGATAGCAAAGCGGTTATGCCCCGGATTGCAAATCCGGTTAGCCCGGTTCGACTCCGGGTCGCGCCTCCACCCCCTCCCCGATACAAAATCAGCATCACCGACGACGGTACAGTGCTTCGGCGACGATGCGCGCTGCGGCCGCTATCACGTCATTGCGCATGGGGGTGGCCTTGTCGGGCTGCGTGAAGTAGACGGCCAAGACGATGGGCGATCCCGTGGGTGGCCAAAGCACCGCGATGTCGTTGGTGGTGCCGTGATCACCCGCACCGGTTTTGTCGCCCACCACCCAATCTGCCGGAACGCCCGCGCGAATGCGGGTGGCGCCGGTGGTATTGCCGCGCAGCCAAGCCTGCAACTGATCACGCTGAGGATCGGCCAGCACGTTGTTCAGCGCCAGTCCTTGGAGGCTGCGCGCCATGTTGTTCGGGGTCGAGGTATCCCGAGGATCGCCAGGAATAGCGGTGTTCAAGTCGGTTTCCCAGCGGTCCAGCCGGAAGGCTTCGTCTCCGATGGAGTGCGCGAAGGCGGTGACGGCGGCCGGACCGCCCAGCAGCTTCATCAGCACGTTGGCAGCGGTGTTGTCGCTGTGCTGAAGGGCGGCGGCGCACAGGTCGGCCACCGTCATGCCCTGGCCGACATGCTTGCCTGTGATGGGTGAGTGGGCGACCAAGTCGCTGGCTTCATAGCTCATGCGTTGCTGCATCAGGGCGGGCTCTTTGATGCTGCGATTGAGCACAGCGCCCACGGCAATGACCTTGAAGGTGCTGCACAGGGGAAAACGCTCATCGGCACGGTGTTGCACATGCGCATTGTTGGCTACATCGAAGGCGGCCACGCCCAGCCTGCCGCCAGAGCTGGCTTCCAGTTGGGCCAGCAGTTCTTCGGCGGCGGACGTCTTTCGGGCATTGGGTGCGGGCACGGTGGCCACGCTGGTGCAGGCCGCCAAGAACGGGGCTGAGGCACAGGCCAGCAGCAATGAGCGACGAAGAGGAGAATGGTTCATGGGTTGCATCGGGCAATTGGTGTGCCGTGATCAAGTATGTGCGGAGCACAGGTGCTCAAGTCCACTGATTGCGTGGTCCTCTGACTTCATGGGCGCGTGCATCTTGCTCCAACGGTGCAAGCTCGTAGCCTACGCCGCCCATTTGAGCAAGGTAGATGGGCATGAACCCCTCAATGCCGCCCAGTGTTTCGTATTGGCGCACGTGCCGCAGTTCGTGAGAGATCAGGCGTGCGTCGTCATGGCCATGGACGATGAAGATGCTGTGACCCAGTGTCAACCCCACCATGTCGGGCCTGAGCATGCCGGTGTCGAGTGCCGCCTGTCGCAGGCGCGGTGGCTCAACAGGTATGGGCAGTTGATCCACATACAGGAGCCGCACGAGTTCTGGGTTTTTCACCCCGACTTGATGTGCCAGTTCCAGGCCTGGCGCGGACAAAGCGTGCCCATGGTTGGCCACATGTTGCGCCTGGGTCTTTGCCCAAGCGATGGCCTCCGGCAGCAGCTCTTGAAGGTTCATGGATTGCTCATCGAATGCTTCATGAGTGGTGCCCCGGACCGGAATCGAACCGGTACGCCGCTTGCGCAGGCGGCAGATTTTAAGTCTGCAGTGTCTACCAATTTCACCACCGGGGCACGGCCGAGAGTGTAAGCCCAGCGCCCTAGTGACAAGGTCGTGGATGGCGCAAATTTGGTTCGACCTGTTTGCCAGCAAGGCCAAAAAAAGTGTATAGTCATGGTCTTGGCTGATGACTGCAATGCAGTTGACAACAATGCGGGAATAGCTCAGTTGGTAGAGCGCAACCTTGCCAAGGTTGAGGTCGCGAGTTCGAGTCTCGTTTCCCGCTCCAATATTCGATTCGCCTTCAGGTGAGTCACGAAAAAGGAAGCCCGTGTCACCACAGGCTTCCTTTTTTTGTACAGAATCACGCAGATTCTGGCGCGATAGCAAAGCGGTTATGCCCCGGATTGCAAATCCGGTTAGCCCGGTTCGACTCCGGGTCGCGCCTCCAGACACTTGTTGAACAAGCCCATCGTTGCTGAAGGCGCGGTGGGCTTTTGTCATGTCAGGACCGCACGGTGGCTTGAGGGTGGAGCGGTTGGTCCAGCGTGGCGGCGATCAGCCTGAGAGCGGCCTCGCATTCACCGCGCGACAACGGTGCCCCCAGCAGGCAGATGCGCACCATGTCCGGTGGATCGACATCGGTCGAATTCGAAGGCGCTGGGGCCGTCGTTGTCCAGGGGCAAGGCTTGCTTGCAGCTTGATGCCCAGTTGCGTAGCGCGCGTCGCCCTGAAGCAGCGTCTCTGGCCGAAAACCAGGAGGAGATGAGCCTCTTGTCCTGAGCCAGGCCCGGAATTGACGGGTCAACGTGCTTTTATTGCGCCTTAAGTCCTGACGGTCGATCTCTAGCATCCAGAGGTACGACATGAAGGAGTTTTCTAGGTGGAAGACGCAATGGACCCTGGTTTGGCCGATCCGCACGAGGCGCTAGAGCCCCAAGCGGAAGGCGAGGGTGCGCCTTCTTCCTACGGACCGACGCCGACCGATCCGATGCTGGAGGCGCTGCTTTGGCTGTGCCGCCACCACGGCGTGGACCGCACCCCCGCTTCTTTGCTCAATGGCATGCAACTGAATGGGCCCATGACGGCCGTTCAGGCGGTGCAGTTGATGCGCCAGGCAGGCTTCAGTGCCACCTTGGTCCGGCGTCCGCCCAGCAAGATCCTGACCTTGTTGATGCCGGTGGTGCTGCTGCTCAAAAACGGCGATGCCTGCATCGTGACGCGCCGTGTGGGCGAGCGCTCCAAACGTGCTGGTGGTGTGCGCTTCGAAGTGATCATGCCCGGCGCGGACAACGAAATTTGCACCGCAACTGAGGAAGAGCTGCTTCCCGAATATTCCGGCTACACGCTGGTGACGGCCTTGCGCGCTGGCATGCGCCATGGCACGCCCGAAGTCGAGTCGGATTCCGACTCGCACTGGCTGTGGTCCACGCTCAAGAATTACGTGCCGTATTACCGCTCGGCCATGCTGGCTGCCTTGCTCAGCAATGTGCTGATGCTGGTGACGGGGTTCTTCACCTCGGTGGTGTACGACAAAGTCATCCCCAACAAAGCGCTGGTCACCCTGTGGTCTCTGGGCGCAGGCACCTTGCTGGGCATCGCCTTTGACTTGGTGGCGCGCCAGTTGCGCAGTTACCTGATCGACATGGCGGGCAAGAAGGCCGACCTGAAGCTGGGCAACATGTTGTTCAACCAGGCCTTGGCCATCCGGCTGGAGCACCGGCCTGAGTCGGCGGGCTCGTTTGCCCACCGCCTGGCCCAGATTGAAGTGGTGCGCGATTTCACGGCCTCGGCCAGCATCTCCGTGCTCACGGACATGCCCTTCATCCTCTTGTTCATTGTGATGACCTATGTCATCGCGGGGCCCTTGGTGACGGTCTTGCTGGTGGCCGTGCCGTTGGTGCTGGGCCTGTCCTGGGGTATCCAGAAATACCTGCGCAAGATGATGACGGCCAACATGAGCCAGCACGCCAACTTACAGGGTGTGCTTGTTGAAGCGGTTGAGGGCATGGAAGACGTGCGAGCTGCGGGTGCCCAAGGGTACTTCGCGACCCGCTACGAGGAGGCCAACGCCGCGGCGGCGCAAACCTCCCTGCGGTCGCGGGCCATGGCCAGCTGGGTCAGCAACTTCACCATGGTCATTCAACCGCTGGTGACCGTGAGCATGCTCATCTGGGGCGTCTTGCTGATCGAAGACAACAAGATTTCCGGTGGCGCCTTGATCGGGGCCGTGATGTTCGCGGGGCGGGCCATTGCGCCCTTGACCTCGGTGGTTTCGCTGGCTGGGCGTTACCAAGGGGCCCGTGCCGCCTTGATGTCGCTGAACGAGTTGATGGCCTTGCCGACCGAGCGCGAGCCTGGCAAGCGCTACCTGTCGCGGACATCGCTGACCGGCCAAGTGGGCCTGCACGACGTGAGCTTTTTCTACCCCAAAGGCAAAAACCAGCATGCGCCCACGGTGCTCAAAGGCGTAAGCCTGCAGATTCGGCCGGGCGAGCGTGTGGCCATCTTGGGCAAGATCGGCAGCGGCAAGTCCACGATCTTGCGTCTGCTGGGGGGGCTGTACCAACCCACGGATGGCTTCGTCGAAGTGGATGGCATTGACCTGCGCCAGATTGACCCCACCGATTTCAGAACGCACGTTGGCTTCGTGTCGCAAGAGCCGCGGCTCTTCCATGGCACGCTGAAAGACAACGTGATGCTCGGCCGCGCCAATGCGGACATGAGCCACTTCATCAACGTGGCACGCCTGACCGGCCTGGACAAGCTGGCCGCAGCGCACCCGATGGGCTACGAACTGCCTGTCGGTGAAATGGGGGCCTTGCTGTCAGGGGGGCAACGCCAACTCGTGGCCTTGGCGCGTTGCCTGGTGACGCGTTCACAAATTCTGCTGATGGACGAGCCCACCAGCTCGATGGACGCGCAAGCCGAATCCAGTTTCATCAACCACCTGCGCACGGCCGTGGATGGCCAGACGCTGGTGGTGGTGACGCACCGGCCCGCCTTGCTCGACGTGGTGGACCGCGTGATCGTGGTCGACTCCGGCAAGATCCTGGCCGATGGCCCCAAGGCTCACGTGCTTGCCCTGTTGGCCGGTCGGCCCGCGCCTGCCGCTCCCCAGTCTGCCCCGGCGGAGGCTCCACAAGTTCGGCGCGAGCTGTCCGCCGCAGGCGGGATGTAGGGGAGGGCGGATGTCGTCACACGCCGACCAACAGGTGCAGGGCAACTACTTTCGCGGTGACGAGCGGTTCCTGTCGGGCGTCAAGGAAGCTCAGCTCAATGAAGCGACACCGCGCGCCTCATGGGCGCTTTACCTCATGCTGACCGCCGTCTTCTCGGCCATTGTCTGGGCCTTCATCGCCCGGGTGGACCAGGTGACCAAGGCCGAAGGGCGCGTGGTGGCCGATGGGCGAGAGCAAGTGATCGCCAGCCTGGAAGGCGGCATCTTGCACAAGGTGCTGGTGCGCGAAGGCATGGTGGTGGAAAAAGGCCAGGACTTGCTGCAAATGGACCCGACCCGTTTCGAGGCTCAGCAGAACGAAGGCCAGGCCAAGCTGGTGGCCTTGAAGGGCACCTTGTCGCGGCTGGTGGCCGAGTCCACGGGGCGGCGTTTGTTGTTCCCGCCAGAAGTCCTCGCGCAGCCGGTGATCGTGCAAGGCGAGAGCGAGTCTTACGCCGCGCGCCGTCAGGCGCTGGAAGAGGGCGTGGCGGTGAATCGCCGCAGCCTGGCTTTGCTGAACCGCGAACTGGCCATGGCCCAGCGCATGTCGGCCAAGGGCCTGATGTCCGAGGTCGAGGTGATGCGCTTGCAGCGCCAGGGCAATGACATGACCTTGCAGATCCAGGAACGCATTAACCGCTTCCGCCAAGAGGCCAGCACCGAGCTGGTCAAGGCCCGGACAGAGCTGGCCCAGCTCGAAGAACAAATGGTGGTGAAGCAGGACGTGCTGACGCGCACCACCCTGAAGTCACCGGTGCATGGCCTCGTCAAGAACATCCGCATCGGCACGGTGGGCGGCGTGGTCCAGGCCGGTGCGCCCATCATGGAGATCCTGCCCATTGGGCCGCGCGTGCTGATCGAGGCGCGCATCAAGCCTTCAGACATTGGCTTTGTGAAGGTGGGGTTGCCCGTCACGGTCAAGCTGTCCGCCTACGACTACTACATCTACGGTGGCCTGCAGGGCACGATTGACTACATCAGCCCCGATGCCTTGGGCGAGGAGGCCAAGGCGGCCAATGCGCCCGACACCACCTATTACCGGGCCCTGATTCGGTCCAACCAATCCACCTTGCACAAGGGCAACAAGCCCCTGATGGTGATGCCTGGCATGACGGCATCCGTTGAGGTGCGCACCGGCGAACGCTCGGTGCTGGAGTACCTGCTCATGCCGATGATCAAGTCACAGGAAGCCTTCCGGGAACGTTAGCCATGAACATTGTTGAAACACTGAAGGCGTCTTTGCTGGCATCCGCCCTGGCCACGGCGGTCTGTGGCCAGGCACTGGCGGCCCGTTGCACTGACGACATCGTCAACCTGCCCGCGGCCAAGCCGGGCGCCAAGTCGCTTGTCGAGGTGGAAGCACCGCTGGACCCGATGACGCAGTTGCGGCTCATCGCCCGGGAAGCTGCCAAGCGCAGTGCCGAAGTGGGCGCGGCGCGCTTGTTGGCCGAAGCCGCCGACTACGATCTGGAAGAAACCAAAGGCGGGCGCTATCCGCAAGTCAGCGTCAGTGGCACCGTGGGCGCCGGCAACACCAAGGTGGATGGCGTGACGACCCAGAAGGGCAACCTGTCCAGCGTTTCGTTGAACATGTCGTCCAACCTGTACGACGGTGGTCGCTTGAACCGCTTGACCGAATGGCGCACTCAGCTGGCGGGCTCTGCGAAGTACGGCGCCGCGGTCACGCAAGAGCAGGTGGTGCTGGAGGCTGTGACCACGGCGCTGGAGCGCAACCGCTACCGCCTGCAAGCCCAGGTGTACCAACAGTACGCCCGCAAAATGAGCTGCCTGGTCGAGGCGCTGGAAGGCATCGTGGCGGAGGACAAGGGCCGCGCCAGCGAACTGGTCCAGGCGCGCAAAACCCAGGCGCAAACCGAGTTGTCGCGCGATGGCGCCCTGGCCCAAAGCCGTCAGATCGAGTTGCGTTTGCGCAAGCTGATTGGCGACAAGCTGTCGCTGGGCGAGGGCATCACGGTGCCGCTGGCCGCCGTGCCTGAGATTGGCGAAATCAACCGGCAGATCGAATTCGGCAACGATGCGCAACAACTGCGCACCCAGGCCGATGCCATGGACAGTTATGCCAGGGCCGTGGTGGCGGGGCAAAAGCCCCAGCTCAACTGGGCCTTGTCCAAGACCGAAGGCATGGCGGGGTCGGCCAAGGTGTCGTCCTGGCAAGCTGGCGTGAGCGTGTCTTACAGCTTGTTCAATGGATTCTCTGACAAGGCCACGTCGATGGCGGCGAGCAAGCGGGCCGAGTCGGCACGTCAGCAGCTGGCGGAACTGCTGGCTTCGAAGTTTGCGCGTACTGCCGAGATCTACGACATTGCCACCACCTCGCTGGACCGCGCCAAGCGCTATGTGGACGTGCTGCGGGACAGCGAGCGGGTGCGCAATTTCACCTTTCAGCAATGGTCTCAGTTGGGCAAACGCTCGCTGTTTGACGTGATGTCCGCCGAGTCGGACCACTTCAGCTTGCGCATCGCCTACGTCAACTCCTTGCACGACGGCTTTGCCGCCAGCGCGCAGATGAGGTCCATGGGGGCTGGCCTGACCGCGTGGTTGATGCCAGAGCAAAAACCATGACGATCAAGCTGGCCCTGAAATGGTCGATAACCTGCGTGAAGTCGCATAATCGATCAAGAATCCCTGGCGGAGACTCTATGAAAAGACACAGGTTGGCGTGGCTGCTGGCTGCTGGCGTGGCGAGTCTCATGGCGGTGGCTTGTGGGGGCGGTGATCCGGATTACGGCACCCCAGGGACGGACCTCCCGGGGTTTGTTCCAGGAGAAGGCATTGCGCCGCCACGGTTTGCGTACGTGGTTCACTCCAATGACAACAGCGTGTCCGGTTATTCCGTTGATCCCACTGATGGCACGCTGACCACCATGGGCGCAGGAACCCCCTGGCTGACGGGCTCTACCCCCACTTGCATTGCGGTCGATCCACTGGTGAAGTACGCCTACGTGGCCAATTCGGGCTCCAACAACCTCTCGATTTTCAGCATCTCCGATCCTTCTGGCGTATTGATCAGCGCGGCTTTGCCGGTGCCCACCGGCAGCCTGCCCAAGTCGGTGGTGGTTGATCCCCAGGGACGCTATGTTTATGTGGCCAACTCCGGCAGCGACACCATTTCGGCCTTCACGCGCAGCACGGTCACCGGTTTGCTGACCGCCATCCCGGGTTCTCCATTCGCGCTCCCATCTTCCGCAGACATTGCTCCTTGGTCGGTGGCTGTTGACCCTTCTGGGAAATTCGTCTATGTCGCCAACCGTGGTGCGACGTCATCGCCCAGCACGATTTCCATGTTCACGATCGACACGGCCAGCACCGGCAGCCTGGTGGCGGGCGCTTTGACGCCTGTGGGGTCGATTGCCGCAGGGGCCCGTCCCAATCTGATCACGGTGTCGCCATCAGGCAGGCAGGTTTATGTGTCAAACGAAACGGGTGACAGCGTGATGGTGTATGACATTGCCAACACCCTCACTGGCGGGCTCGCCTACAAAGGTTTCGTGTCCACGCCCGGCTCCACACCGACGGGTATCGCGATCGATCCCAACAACAAATTTGCCTACATCTCCAACCGGTCGGACAACACCATCGGAGCCTATTCAATCGCGCAAGGCGGTGGCTCCCAGGGCTTATTGACGGCGATATCAGGCGGAGGAACCATAGTCACCACGCCTTCCAACCCCGGGCCCACTGCCGTGGCCACGGATCCTTCCGGAAAATTCGTGTACTCAAGCCTGCTTGCGGGTGGGGGAGTTGCGGCTTACAAGATCAACGCCAGCACGGGCGCCTTGACCATGGTGGATGACTCACCGTTTAATGACGGTGGTGCGAGCACGTCAGACTTCATCGTCATCACCAAATGATCCAGGCCGGATTTGATCGGTTTTCACCGCTTTGTTGTCTGGAGTCGTGAACTTCTGCCTCATCTAAGCTGGATGTCGCGGCGATAGCGCCGTGTCATAGGGCCTCCAATGATGGGAAATCGATTTCATGCCGCGACGTTGCCACGTCGCCAGCCTGCCAAGGCTGATAGCGCCGCGCCTGTTCTGACCAACGACCCCTCGGCCTTGATCCTGGGCATTGAGTTGCAGAACAAGGGCCAGATCGCGGAGGCCGAAGCGCTGTTCCGCGCCTACCTGATCACGCACCCCGCTGACGGCGCCGCCCTGTATTCATTGGCGGTGATTCTGTTGCAACGAGGCGACCATGCCCAGGCGTTGGAGCTGCTGTCAGATGGCGTGCTCAAGTGCCCCACCTTCGCCCCCTTGTGGATGGCCTACGCCAATGTGCTGCAAGCCTTTGGGCGCGCCGCCGATGCCATGGCCAGCTACGACAAGGCCTTGGAGCTCAACCCCGAATACACCGAAGTTCTGCTCAACAGTGGTGTGCTGTTGCGCGACCAGCAGCGCCACCTGGAGGCGCTGGAGCGCTTCAAGCGCGTGCTGGCCATCAAGCCCGACCACGAAGCCGCCATGGGCAACAGCGGCATCATCCTGACCGAGTTCAAGCGCAGTGACGAAGCCATTGCCATGTTCGAGCGCCTGCTGGCGGTCAACCCCAATTACGACTACGGCCACGGACTGCTGGCTTATGAGCGCCTGCACGCCTGCGACTGGACCGGTTTTGAAGGCAACTCGGCCAAGATCATCTCGGGCATCAAGGCCCACCAAAAGAGCTGCAAATCACTGCCCTTGATGGCGTTCTCGGACGATTGCCAAGACCATCAGATCAGCGCACAAATCTTCGCCACGCGCTTTCCGGTGTCCAAGAAGCCGCTGTGGACCGGTGAGCGTTATCGCCACAAGAAGATCCGCCTGGCCTACGTGTCGCCCGACCTGCGCGAACACCCGGTCGGCCACCTGATGGCTGGCATCTTCGAACACCACGACAAGAACCGTTTCGAAACCGTGGCCATCTCGCTGGGCATCGACGACCAGAGCCGCCTGCGCTCACGCATGCTGGCCTGCTTCGACAAGTTCGTGGATGCGCGCACGATGACCTCGCGGCAGATCGCCGAGCTGATGCGCGAAATGGAGATCGACGTGGCCGTGGACCTGGCGGGTTACACCGCCGATTCGCGCACCGACCTGTTCGCCCACCGGCCCGTGCCTGCCCAGGCCAACTTCCTGGGTTACCCGGGCACCTTGGGCACCAGTTACATGGACTACATCATTGCCGACCGGCATGTGATCCCGCCCGAACACCAGCGCTTCTACAACGAGAAGGTGGTGTACCTGCCCGACGCCTACCTGCCGACCGATGCCGGCCTGAAGATTTCCGAGCGCACCCCCACGCGCCAGGAGTGCGGCTTGCCCGACACCGGCATCGTGTTCTGCTCTTTCAGCCACGACTACAAGATCAACCCGCCTTTGTTCGACATTTGGATGCGCCTGCTGGCCCAGGTGCCCGGCAGCGTGTTGTGGTTGATGTCTCGCAGCGCAGCCTCGCAAGCCAATCTGCGCAAGGAAGCGCAACTGCGCGGGGTTGACCCGTCGCGTCTGGTGTTCGCGGGCCGCGTGCCCTTGGTCGAAGACCACATGGCACGCTACCGCCAGGCCGACATCTTCCTCGACACGCACCCCTACAACGCCCACACCACCGCCGCCGATGCCCTGATGGCCGGTTTGCCCGTGGTGACCTTCATGGGGGGCGCTTTCCCGGCCCGGGTGGCGGCCAGCCTGCTGCACGCGATCGGCCTGCCCGAGCTGGTGGCCAACTCGGCCGCGGGCTACGAAGCCCTGGCCTTGAAACTGGCCACCAACCCTGAGTTGCTGGGGGCAGTGAAGGCCAAGTTGCAGGCCAACAAGGCGACATATCCGCTGTTTGACACCGACAGCTTTTGCAAGAATCTGGAAGCGATTTACGTGTCAATGTGGCGCCAATCTGAACTGGGCGGCGCCGTGGATGCCTTGAGTGCTCCGGCCTCGGCTTGATCGATCACCCACCTTATTCATCGGAGCGTCTCATGGACCAACAACGTGTCGAGCAGCTGCAGCAAAAGTACGGGCTGTCGTACCACATCAATTTCGCAGTGCTGGCCCAACAGCTGGTCGGCCTGTCTGACAAGCGCGTTCTGGAAGTGGGCGGCAGCCTGCCTGGCGGCCTGGTCCTGGAAGACCTGGGTGCGCACCAGTGGCTGTCGCTGGAAGAGCCTGACTACTGGGACGAAACACTGAGCACCGGCTTGGTGCTGGGCACGCCTCCGCCCATGACCGGTCAGCGCAAGCGCTTCAAGGACGCGGTGCCCGACCAACTGGACCGTCACAGCCTGCTGTACGGGCGCATTGAAGACCTGCCCGAGGCACTGCATGGCCACTTCGACGTGGTGTTTTCGATCGCGGCTTTCGAGCACATCCACAAGCTGCCCCAGGCCCTGGACAAGATGCTGATGGCTTTGAAGCCTGGTGGCAAGCTGTTCTCGCTGTTCTCGCCCGTGTGGTCCGCCCACGATGGCCACCACCTGCCCGAGATCATGGACAAGGCTGGCAACAAGTACAACTTTGGCAAATCGCCGATCCCGCCCTGGGGTCATCTGCTGATGCGCCCCATGGAGATGTACGACTACCTTTTGAGCGTCAACTGCGACAAGGAGTTTGCGCGCGAGGTGGTGTACTACGTGTACTCGTCCAACCACATCAACCGCTTCTTCCTGGATGACTTCCTGGAGATCGTGGGCCGCAGTGATTTCAAGGTGGTGCAAGCCACGCCGGTGTTCCCGGTGCCGGTGCCCGCCGAGGTGCAGGCCAAGCTGGAAACCCTCTACGCTGGCCGCAAGAATTTCAGCAACGATGGTTTGCTGCTGGTGCTTGAGCGTCCCTGATCGGCCGCCGCATCCATTGAACACCTGACAGGGGACCTCATGTCATCCACCATTGCCTCCATCTTCCAGCGCATCGAGAACAAGGAACTGCCGGTGACGCAGTCGTCCGCGTGCGTGACCTTCACCCAGGCGGAATCATTCTTCCACCTGGCGGCCGCCAAGAACTCGCGGGCCGAAGCCCTGCGCGCGCACTTTGCCAAGATCGGCTTTGGCAAGGTGTTCCTCAGCGCCAACATCAATGGCTTTGGTTGCCAGATTCCGGGCAGCACGGTGCAGTTCCTTGAAAAAGGTTTTTTCATGGAAACCGACCCGGCCGCGCGCGCTCAAAAGCGCGCGATGCTGGAAGATGCCGTGGTCATCGTCAACAACAACGATGTGGGGCAGGGCCCTGCGCAATACGCTGATTTTTTCAGCCAGTGCGAGCGCACGATCTTCGTCGCCTGGGACTGGGACAACCACCATTGGCTGGACCTGAGCACCTTCCTGGCCGCGCACTCCGACGTGTACGCGCCAGGCCACCACGAGAACCTTTACCTGCTGACCCGCTACAACTGGGCCACGGTGGGCCCGGTGTATTGCTCGACCGTTCAGTGGACGCGCGAATTCCTGGCCGACAGCCTGCCGATGCTGATCAGTGCCACGCGCTCGTCCGATCCGCTGGGCAAGCACATCCCCTATGGCCCGTTCAGCTTTCGCAACCGCGTGGTGAGCACCCTCAGCCAGCACTATCCATCCATCGGTTTCAGCGACCGGACCTTCCATGTGCGCACGCCGCAAGAGCGCCTGGAAGAGTGGGCCGCGCACAAGGCTCACTGGATCGTGCCGGTGCTCAACGACATCCCGATCCGGATCTTTGATGCGCTGATCACCGGGGGCATCCCCATTGTTCCGGAGTCGATGCGCTACTTGCCACTGGTCCGTGACATCGGGCGCGAGCACATCGTGTTCTGCACACCGCACGACATCATGGATCCGCGTGCGGTGGTCAATAAAGCCAATGCCCTGTTCGATGCGCATGGTCGTGATGGCCTGGTGGCACGTCACCGCCTGGCACTGGACCACCACCATGGTGACCAGCGCATGCAGCAGGTCATGGCTTTCGTGCGCGAGAAGTTTGAAGCCACGCCGCAGGCCTGAGCATGAAGAAGTTGGTTGTCGTCCTGATCCCGATTTACAGGGCGCATCTGGAGCCCTTGGAACAGTTCTCGCTGGACTATTCGCTGGGCAAGTTGCAGGGGCGTGAAGTTCGCTTCATCGGCCCGCGCCAGTTGGACACCAGCTCGTACGAGCGCCTGTACCCCGGCCTGCCGGTGGACCGCTTCGACGACGAGTGCTTTGCCTCGATCCCCGGCTACAACCGCTTGCTGATGAGCCGGGCGTTTTACGAGCGTTACCCAGAGCACGAGTTCATGCTCATCTTGCAGACCGACGCGATCCTGTTGCGCGACGAGCTGGACGACTGGTGTGCCAAACCTTATGACTACGTGGGCGCCCCCTGGCCCGAGGGCCTGGACATCCAGGTGAACCTGGACCAGTTCAAGGGCGAGCATGCCAAGCGGGTGCACACCTGCGTGGGCAATGGCGGCCTGAGCCTGCGCCGATCAAACCGCTGCATCGCGTTGATGGACGAGTTCCCTGAGGCGCTGTCGGTGTTTTGCCGAACCGGGTCGAGCGAAGACATTTTCTTTTCGATCATGGGCACCTTGTCGCTGGGCTTCGTCTTGCCCAATGAGATGGTGGCCTCCTTGTTCTCGCTGGAGCTTCGGCCCGAGCACTACCACGCGGTCAATGGTGGTCGTCTGCCCATGGGCGGGCATGCCTGGTGGCGCTACAACATGCCGTTCTGGGCCGCGCTGCTGGACCAGGTGCCTCCGGTTTTGCTGCCAGCTTCGCCACCCGGCAGGGCGGTGATCAATGCGGCGGCGGTTTCATCAAGCAGTTGAGTAGGGCCAGCCCCAAGCAAAAAGCCTCGTTTTTCAACGAGGCTTTTTTCATGCCGGCACCGGCCCATCCATCCAGCGCTCAGTCAGGCTTGCGCAAATAGGGGTTGGTGTTGGTGCTTTCGAACAACCACTTGCGTTCGGTCAGGCGTTCGACCAGCGCAGGGTCTTTGAACAAGGCTTCGTCCTTGAAGAGGATGGTCAGCACGTAGTTCCACTTTTCAAGGCGCTGTTCGCAGCGGGCTTCCATGGCGGTCACGGTTTCGGTCATCTGCTTGAACAGGGGATCCGACAAATCAGCCTTGGCGAACTCGCAGCCCTGGATGTAGACATCCATCATGTTCTTGCTGGCATAGCCGGGCAGGTTCAGGCCCAGGCAGATCTTCTGGATCTCGCGGAACGACAGGCTGTAGACGTAGTTGCCCACGCCTTCGTAGAAAGGTGAGGCAGCGCCGGTGCGGGTGGGAAAGTCCACCCACTGGTCTTGCGGCTCGATCAGCACCACGGCGCGCTTGGCCACGCGCAGCATTTCATACAGGCCCATGTAAGGGCGGCGCATGTGGTGGAAGGCTTCTTTGCACAGCACGAAGTCGAACTGCTCGTCGTCGAACTGCAGGTTCTCGGCATTCGCCTGGGCGCATTTCTGGATGCGGCCGTCCTTCAGACTGCGCTTGAGCGTGCCATCGCCGATGTCGGTGGACAAGATGTCTTCGAAGCCGTCGTTGAACATGATCCAGCTGTCGTGGCCGGAGCCATCGCCGATGGTCACCCAGGTGTCTTGCTTGGTCTGCAGGATGTCGAGCACCGGCTCCATGAACCTGCGGTGCCGCCAATGGTTGGCGGTTTGGTCGTCCCACCAGGTGGGGTACAGGTCATTGTGCAATGCCGAGTCGAAGAAATTTTCCCAGTGGTTGATGTGCAGGTCGTCAGCGCTTTTCATGAAAGAGTCCCGGTGAGAGTTTGTGGGGCAGGGCGCTCAGACCTTGCGCATGATCGACATCAGGTGGGGGCCGCGCCACTCCTGGCTGACGATCTCGAAACTGCCTTTGAACCCATAGGCCGAGGCCCAGCGGTTGACGTTGTCGAAGTAGGCGGGGAAGGTTTGGTCGGTGATGATGTTGACGTGCGTCGGGTCGCGAAAGGCTTCCGGATGCGGATAGGCCGGCGTGAACGACATGAAGTGGCCACCGGGTTTCAGCACGCGCCAGACTTCGTTCATCACTTCGACGAAGGCGTTGCGGCGCTGCGGCGTGTAGATCAGGCGGGGCACGTGCTCCAGGAAGTCGTGGGCGGTCACGAACTCGAAGGTGTTGTCGGGGAAGGGGATGGGGTCGACCACGAGGTCGGCCTTGACGATGTTGGCGTCCGCGTCGTCGCGCACATCGATGCCGTACACCTCGACGGCGTTGAAGGGGTTCTTGGGCTTGAGGCCGCATCCAATGTCAAGGGCTTTGGTCATGGTGGTTCGATCCTGCGTTCAGTAGGAAGAGACTGGGCGTGAAAGGGGAAAACTCAGGCCGCTTTGGCGGACTTGGGCTTGGTGACGTTCGAGCTCAACAGCTTGTCGAAATAGTTGATCGTCTTGGTCAGCCCTTGCTCCAGTGCAATGGTGGGCTGCCAGTCCAGCAGTGTCTTGGCGCGGGTGATGTCCGGGCAGCGCTGCATGGGGTCATCGTGGGGAAGGGGGCGGTAGACGATTTCCGATTGGGAACCCGTCATCTGGATGATTTTTTCAGCCAGTGCCTTGACCGTGGTCTCGACGGGGTTGCCGATGTTGATCGGGCCGGTGATGTCGTCGGCCGAGTCCATCAGCTTGAGGGCGCCGTTGATCAGGTCGTCCACATAGCCGAAAGAGCGGGTCTGCAAGCCATCGCCGTAGAGGGTGATGGGCTGGCCACTCAAGGCCTGGACGATGAAGTTGGACACCACGCGGCCGTCGTTGGGGTGCATGCGGGGGCCGTAGGTGTTGAAGATGCGCATGACTTTGATGCGCAGCTTGTGCTGACGGTGGTAGTCGAAAAACAGGGTTTCGGCGCAGCGCTTGCCTTCGTCGTAGCACGAGCGGTAGCCGATGGGGTTGACGTGGCCCCAGTAGTCTTCGGGCTGCGGGTGCACCTGGGGGTCGCCGTAAACCTCGCTGGTCGAGGCTTGCAAGATTTTGGCCTTCACGCGCTTGGCCAGGCCCAGCATGTTGATGGCGCCGTGAACGCTGGTCTTGGTTGTCTGAACCGGGTCGTGCTGGTAATGCACGGGCGAGGCGGGGCAGGCGAAGTTGTAGATCTCGTCCACCTCGATGTAGAGGGGGAAGGTCACGTCATGGCGCTGGAATTCGAAACGGGGATGGTCGAGCAGGTGCTCAATGTTGCGCCGTGTGCCGGTGAACAGGTTGTCCAGGCAGATGACGTCGTGACCACGCTCCAGCAGCTCCTCGCACAGGTGTGAACCCAGGAAGCCAGCGCCCCCGGTGACGAGGCAGGTTTTGTTGGATCCCAGCTGGATGCTCATGCGCGTGCTCCTTGACGTTGCGTCGGGGAGCACCAATGCTGCCCAGACCTGCCCGTATGGTGCATTCCTTCACGGACCGCGGTGGGCCGGATAAGGCAGGGATGGTGGGCGCAGTTCTGAGCTTTGACAACCACACATGACCGAAAGGCCATGTGTGGTTGAGGGCTTTGCCTGGGGCTTAAATCAGCAGGTTGTTCTGCTTGTCGTCGATCAGCTGGGTGTGGTCCACGGTGACCAGCGGGATGTCATGGCGAACCTCGGCGACGGTGAGGGTGGACGTGCTGGCCGCTGTGTCGGCATGGCCTGCCAGCAGGTCTTGCCCTCGGTCGGACAGCAGGTCCTGGGCCGTGACGCCCAGCGGGCTGGCGGCCTTGTCCTGGTCGGTAACCGGGTCATTCGCCCCGGTGGCCGAGGCCGCCTGGACGGTGGTGGTGTGGCTGCCGTCGTCCAATGTGGCCGTGGTGGCCGACGCGGTCGTGGTCGTGTCCTTGGCGAACCAGACGTCGGCCATCTCATGGCTGGCACCGTCCGAGGTCTTGTAACTGGAGACCAGGCCCAACAGGTTGCCGTTGTCGATCTCGGTGCCGGTCTTGGCCCCCAAGTCAAGCTCGATGATGCCCAGGCTGGCCAGGGATTTGAGCTCCCCGTTGCTGGTGACCCCGTCGCTGTTGGCGTCCACCCAGACTTGCAGGTCCTTGAAGTGGGCATCGGCGGCGGTGAGTTTGCCGTCGTGGTTGGAATCAATGTCCCTCATGGCGGTGTAACCGTCACCCGCACGCTGCCCGCTGGACAGCACGGTGGCCGCGCCGAAGAGTTCGGTGCCGTCGTTGATGAGGCCGTCGTGGTTGCGGTCCATCACCAGCAGGCCGTCCGTGGCGGAGACCCAGCCCGCTGCTGTGGCCTGGCCGTTGGCCAGCAGGTCAAACTTGGTGCCATGCGAGGCGGCCAAGGTGTGAACGCCGTCACCATTCAGGTCCAGCACCATGGGCGAGACGCCGCTCAGCGCGTTGGTCTGTTCCGTGGTCAGCGCAGCGAACTGCGTGGAGGTGATGGCCGAGGCCTGCACCATGGTCAGGGCTGCGATGTCGGTGGTCTCGATCGCGGAGATCTGGTCGGTGGTGAAGGCCTGGATCTGCGCGGTGGTCAGGGCCCGCATTTCGGCGGTGGTGAAGGCCACGAGCTGATCGGTCGTCAGGGCGGCCACCTGGGCGGTGGTCATGCTGGCGATTTGGGCCGTGGTCATGACCATGATGTCGGTCGTCTCGATGGCGGCGATCTGGCTGGTGGTCAGCGCAGCAAGCTGGCTGGTGGCCAGGGTCGACATCTGTGCCGTGTTCAAAGACTCGATCTGGTCGGTGGTCAGCGCGGCCATGCCAGCGGTGGTCAGCGCACGGATGCTGGCGGTGCTCAGGGTGCCGATGTCGGTGGTCTCGATGGCAGCAACCTGGGCAGTGGTCAGCGCCGCGATCTGGCTCGTGGCCAGGGCAGTCATCTGACTGGAATCCAGCGCGGCGATCTGGCTCGTGGTCAGCGCGGCGGTGCTGGCGGTGGTCAGGGCCCTCACTTCAGCGGTGGTCAGGACGGCGACCTGGTCAGTGCCCAGGACAGCCACTTGAGCGGTGTTCAGTGCAGCGATCTGGGCGGTGGTCAGCGCCTTGATGTCGGTGGTTTCGATGGCGGCCACTTGCGTGGTCGTCAGGGCGCCGACTTGAGCGGTGGACAAGGCGGAAGCCTGGGCCGTGTTCAGGCCCGCGATCTGGTCGGTGGTCAGTGCCCCGACACCCGCAGTGGTGAGGGCGCGGATGCTGGCCGTGTTCAAGGCCCCGATGTCGGTGGTCTCGATGGCGGCCACTTGCGCAGTCGTCAAAGCGGCAATCTGGTGGGTGCCCAGGGCAGCGACTTGGGCTGAATCCAGGGCTGCGACTTGAGAAGTGGTCAGTGCGGCGGTGCCAGCGGTGGTCAAGGCGCGCACTTCAGCGGTGGTCAGGACGGCGACCTGATCAGTGCCCAGGACAGCGACTTGGGCGGTGTTCAGTGCAGCGATCTGGGCCGTGGTCATGGCCTTGATGTCGGTGGTCTCGATGGCGGCCACTTGCGTGGTCGTCAGGGCGGCCACTTGGGCGGTGGACAAGGCCGAGGCCTGCGCCGTGCTCAGGTTGGCGATCTGGTCAGTCGTCAGCGCAGCGACACCCGCGGTGGTGAAGGCGCGGACGCTGGCGGTGCTCAGGGCCGAGATGTCGGTGGTCTCGATGGCGGCCACTTGGGCGGTCGTCAAGGCGGCAATCTGGTGGGTGCCCAAGGCAGCCAACTGAGCCGAGTTGAGCGCAGCGACTTGATCCGTGGTCAGGGCCGCGGTGCCGGCCGTCGTCAGGGCACGGGCCTCGGCGGTGGTCAGGACAGCAACCTGATCGGTGCCCAGGATAGCCACTTGGGCGGTGTTCAGTGCCGCAATCTGAGCCGTGGTCATGGCCTTGATGTCGGTGGTTTCGATGGCGGCCACTTGGGTGGTCGTCAGGGCGCCGACTTGGGTGGTGCTCAGGGCGGCAGCCTGGGCGGTGCTCAGGTTGGCGATCTGGTCGGTGGTCAGTGCGGCAACCCCGGCCGTGCTGAAGGCGCGGATGCTGGCCGTGTTCAATGCAGCGATGTCGGTGGTTTCAATGGCGGCCACTTGGGCGGTCGTCAAGGCGGCAATCTGGTGGGTGCCCAGGCCAGCCAACTGAGCCGAGTTGAGCGCGGCGACTTGATCCGTGGTCAGTGCAGCGGTGCCAGTGGTGGTCAAGGCGCGCACTTCAGCGGTGGTCAGGACGGCGACCTGATCAGTGCCC
>NZ_JAQSDR010000003.1 GCF_029946005.1 Aquabacterium sp. | reverse complement strand
ACGTTCAACTGGGACGTCCATGCTGCGCATGGCCGCCCGTTAACTTCGGCGTTAGACACCCCAGGCCGCCCATTGCACAATGTTAGCATTTTTGCTAACATCGGTGCATGGCGTTTGAAATCGAATACTTCCACGAGCGCGTTCTAGTCGAGATCGAATCATGGCCCGTTGATGTCGTCGCTGACTATGCCCGCTTGGCTGAACTGCTCATCGAACACGGCCCCAGTCTACGATTGCCTCACTCGCGCGCCTTTGGCGATGGCTTGTTCGAACTACGCCCGCGCAGCAAGTCTGGCATCGGTCGTGCCTTCTATTGCTTCTTGGTGGGCAAGCGTGTCGTCGTCCTTCATGCCTTCATCAAGAAAACACAACAAACGCCAGACAAAGAACTGAAGCTTGCCCGTAAACGCTTAAAGGAGTTGCAACATGGCTGAACTGAAGTACACGCCTGTTCGTCACAACCATGCCCAGTTCTTGGCCAATGCTAGTGAGCGTAAAGGCTTTGCCGAGGCATATGAATCGCTGGAGCTTGAGTATCAGGTTGTCAATCAACTACTCAAAGCCCGCACTCGCGCTGGCCTCACCCAGGACGCCGTTGCTGAACGAATGGGCACAACCAAAAGTGCCGTCTCTCGGCTTGAAGCCGCTGGCAAGCACGCGCCATCGCTCACTACGCTGAAACGCTATGCAAAGGCTGTCGGCTGCGAACTGCAAATCAAACTGGTTCGTCAAAAGGCCACTTGAGTCATGCCGGCGCCTAAATCGGCGTTGCAGCCGACGCTCAGTCACTGGCTCGCTTCGGCAACGCCTTATGGGCGCGGCTGAACTGGGGCGATGTCGGCCACCCTGCCCCCACGCGAATCGCTCACCGTCGAGTTCAAGAGCGACCGCGCCCACCTTCACCAGCGGCGCGGTTTAGACGTCTTTGGACGCTTTTGGATGAAATCGGAGACGTTTCCCCCGCCCGCCTGATCTTCCCTCGCCTGGACAATCCGTTTGATCGCACGCCCCTTTCGCTCAGGGCAGGAAAGATAAATCGTTGATTCACAAAGACATTCTTATTTGACGGCCATTTGATCGGATCCAGGCCAGGTGCCTGGGTACGCTGAAGGCCAAGAGCCGTTGGTCTATCTGCGCACCACCGTCCAGGCTGTGGCTCACGCCGGATGCCCCTTCGTTTTCACGGATGGCCATGGCTTGGCCAAGTTCACCATCTGGCATGACACCCCAGAAGACAACGACCGCAAGCGCCGCAAACAGGCCGAGTTCCTGGTCTGGCAGGGCCTGGATTGGGACTTGCTTGATGGGATTGGCGTGATCAATGCGGGCATGCGGCAGCGGGTCCAGGGCATAACGCGGGTTACCCTGAGCGCAAGCAAATACCCGTTCAAGTCACCCGGGACTTGTATTACCCTTGACCCTGTTTCACCCCTGCGGAAGGACCCACGATGATTCAAATCGCGCGCGGCAATCAATGACTTAACAAACGGGGCGGGCGGTCTATGGGCTGGGAATTGGACGAAGTCGAGCGCCCTCTGGTCGAGCAACTGGTCAGCCAGGGTTGGCGCCATGTAGCCGGCACGCTGGACGACCCGGCCCGCACCGAGCGCGCGACGTTCTCCGAAGTGGTGCAAGAAGCCCTGCTGCGCCGCCAACTCCACACCCTGAACCTGCACAACGGCCAACCCTGGCTGGACGCCGACCGCCTGAGCCAAGCGGTGGCCGCGCTCACCCGCCTCCCGGCCCACAAGCTCATGGAGGCCAACCGCGCCGCCACCGAGTTGCTGCTCCACGGCCTCACCGTGGAAGGCCTGCCCGGCTGGGACGGGGGCCGCCACCAAACCATCCAGTTCATCGACTGGGCGCACCCCGAGCGCAACGAGTTCACCGTCGTCAACCAGTACCGCATCGATTGCCCACCCGGGTTCAACCGCGGCAAGGCCTTCATCGTGCCCGACCTGGTGCTGCTGGTGAACGGCATCCCCCTGGTGGTGATCGAGTGCAAAAGCCCCTCGGTGCCCGAGCCCCTGGCCGAGGCCGTAGACCAACTGCGCCGCTACAGCAACCAGCGCAAGGCCAGCGGCGAGGTGAACGACAACGAGGGCAATGAGCCCTTGTTCCACACCACCCAGTTGCTGGTGGTCACCAGTTTTGACGAGGCCCGCATGGGCACCTTGGGGGCCACCTTCAAGCACTACGCCGCCTGGAAAACAGTGGTGCCACTGACCGAAGAGGCCGTGAGCCAGCGCCTGGGCAAAGCCCAGCTGTCAGAGCAGGAGCGCCTGGTGGCAGGCCTGTTGACCCCCAGCCACTTGCTGGACGTGGTGCGCCATTTCACCCTGTTCATGAACACCGATGGTGCCAGCGTCAAGGCGGTGTGCCGCTACCAGCAGTACCGGGCCGTGAGCCGCGCCATCGAGCGCCTGCGCCACGGCAAAACACGCCTGCAAGACGGCGAGCACGACCGCCGTGGCGGCATCGTTTGGCACACGCAGGGATCGGGCAAAAGCCTGACCATGGTCTTTTTGATCCGCAAGTTGCGCACCGATGCTCAGTTGCGTCGCTTCAAGGTGGTGGTCGTCACTGACCGCACCGACCTGGAGCGGCAACTGTCAGAGACCGCCGCCCTGACCGGCGAGAGCGTGGCGCGCGCCACCACCGCCGACAAGCTCAAGGCCATGCTGCGCATCAAAGGCCCCGGCCTGCTGTTTGGCATGATCCAGAAACAGCGCGCAGGTGATGCTGCGGGCGAGGCCGGGCTCACGGCCGACGATCTGCCCCGGCGTGGCGCGGCCATTGAAGCACGCGAGCCCGAGCCTGCCGAGGTGCTCAACGAAGACGACAGCATCCTGGTGCTGGTGGATGAAGCCCACCGAGGCCAGTCGGGCGACCTGCATGCCGCCCTGCAAGTGGGCTTGCCCAACTGCGCCCGCATCGGCTTCACGGGCACGCCCATCCTGATGGGCGACAAAAAGCGCACGCACGAGGTGTTTGGCGAGTTCATCGACCGCTACTCCATCCGCGAAGCAGAGCTGGACGGCGCCATTGTGCCCATCCTGTACGAAGGCCGCACGGCCCAAGGCGCCATCAAGGACGACGCCAACCTGGACGAGTTGTTTGAAGACCTCTTCCGCGATCACACGCCCGAAGAGCTAGAGGCCATCCGCCAAAAGTACGCGACCAAGGGCCAGATCTTTGAAGCGCCCGACCTGATCCGCGACAAGGCCCGCGACATGCTGCGCCACTACGTCACGCACATCTTGCCCAATGGTTTCAAGGCCCAGGTGGTGGCTTACAGCCGCTTGGCCGTGGTGCGTTACCTGGATGCTTTTGGCGAAGCGCGCGACGAACTGCTGGCCGACGCGGCAAACCTGAATGCCGAAGACAAGGCCATGACGGACGAGGCCCTGTGCGTGCGCCCGGCGACCGTGCAAGCAACGGTGCAAGCCTGGCGCTACCGCGACACCCTGCGCGCCATCGAGTTCGCCCCGGTGATCTCTGGCGGCAACAACGATGACCCGGCCTGGAAACCGTGGACCGATGGTGCTGCGCACGAGCAAAGCATCAAGCGTTTCAAGAACAAGGCCGACCCGCTGGCCTTCTTGATCGTCAAGTCCATGCTGCTGACAGGCTTCGACGCGCCCATTGAAGGCGTGATGTACCTGGATCGCCCGATCCGCGAGGCCGAGCTGTTGCAAACCATTGCCCGCGTGAACCGCACCGGGCATGGCAAGAAGTTTGGCATCGTGGTCGACTACTACGGCCTGGCGCACCACCTCAAGCAGGCCTTGAGCGTGTATGCCGATGAAGACATCGACGGGGCGCTGCAAAGCCTCAAGGACGAGATCCCCATCTTGCGCGATCGGCACCTGCGCGTGGTCGACCTTTTTCGCAGCCGTGGGATCGAGTCATTGTCGGACGTTGAAGCCTGCGTTGAGCTGGTGGGCAAGGAGCGCCTGCGCGCCGAGTTCGGGGTCAAGCTCAAAGGTTTTTTGAACCTGCTGGACGTGGTGCTGCCCCGGCCAGAAGGCCTGCCGTTTGCGGCCGACGCCAAGCTGCTGGCCTTCATCTACGCGCGTGCCCGCAACCGCTACCGAGACACCCAGGTGCTGGGCAAGGACGTGGGCGCCAAGGTGCGCAAGCTGATCGACGACCACGTGATCTCGATGGGCGTGAACCCCAAGATACCGCCCGTGTCGCTGACCGATGCCGACTTCGGCGCCCAGGTTTCACGCGAGCCCAATGACCGCGCCAAGGCCTCCGAGATGGAGCATGCCATCCGTGCCCACATCCGCGAGCACATCGACCAAGACCCGGTGGCCTACCGCAAGCTCAGCGAACGCCTCAAGGACCTGCTGGACAAGCTGGGCGAGCAATGGGATGCGCTGGTGAGCGCCCTCACCGCCATGACCGACGACATCCGGCAAGGGCATGTCGCCAAGGATGACCGTTTGCCTGAGGTGCCCGAGCAATACGGCCCCTTCCTGCGGCTGATCGTGGACACCGCCGTGGGCGATGGCAGCATCACCGAGAACGAACGCCAGAAGCTGGTGGCGTTGACGGTGGAGGTGGTGGACACCATCGTGGCCGAGCTGGTGCCCAATTTCTGGCGGCCCAATCGGCAACCTGCGCAAGACGCGCTGGCCACGCTGGTGTTCGAACGCCTGATGGCCTCACCCCTGTTGCCCACGCCGCAGTTGGACGCCCTGGTGGACAAGCTGATGGAATTGGCCCGCGCCAACCATGAGCGATTGCGGGCGTCATGAGCAGCCTGATCGTTGAAGACCTGGCCTTTGAGGTGCGGCGCAGCACCAACCGGCACACGCTGGGCATCACCGTGGGCCGCATGGGCGAGCTGGTGGTGTCGGCCCCGCCCGAAGCGCCAGAGGCGCAATTGCGCGACTTCGTGATGCGCAAGCGCTTGTGGGTTTACAAGCAGTTGGCCAAGAAAGAGGCCTTGCAGCAGGTGGTGCCCCGCAAGGTCTTCACCGATGGCGAAGGCTTCACCTACCTGGGCAGAAGCTATCGCCTGCGCCTGATCGATGCCCCGGAGGGTCCGGTCAAACTGACGGGGGGGCGCTTCGTCATGCCCAAGTCTTTGGCACCCCAGGGCGATGCCCACATGATCCGCTGGTACAGCGAGCGGGCCCGATGCTGGCTTGACCACAAGGTCAAGGCCTACGCCGACCGGATGGAGGTCGGCCCCTCAGGCCTCACGGTGCAAGACCTGGGCTACCGCTGGGGGTCGTGCGGCAAAGGCAACAGGCTGTACTTCCACTGGAAGACGATTTTGCTGCCCGCCCGGATTGCCGAGTACGTGGTGGTGCACGAACTGGCTCACCTGCACGAGCCGCACCACACGCCTGAGTTCTGGCAACGGGTCGAACGTGCCATGCCGGATTTCGCGCGCCGCAAAACATGGCTCGCGGAACACGGCATGAGCGTCGAGGGGCTGGTTCAAGGCAACGCTGAAAGCTGCTGAAGAGCACTTCGGCGTAAACGCCCACCATCCCCGGCTGGACGCCAAGCCGCCCACCCTGGGTGATTTTGTCTATTGCCAACTGGACGTGATCAATGCAGCCAGCGCTGGTTGATTTGCGCTCAGCAATGTGCTTTGTCCAACCGGCACTGCTGACATCGCAGCCATGGCATCGACCAACGGGCTGACCTTGTCCGGTGTCAACGTTTTGCCATCCGCCAAGCGAATGAGCTCGACCTGATGGTCTACCGCCGAGAACCAGCCCTTGATGGTGAAGGTCTCTCGCGAGTCAATCAACGCCAGGGTCAAATCGTTGCTCGTGCGACCAAGCCAGATCTGATCTGCCGTGACACCGTCCGCCACATCAAGCCTGTCGATCCCGCCTGCATCCAGGACAACATCGTCGCCCTTGCCTCGTCCCCAGACGAAAACGTCGTTGGATGTGGCCGACTTGTCGATGAGTGTGTCGTTGCCCGCTCCACCATTGAGCACGTCGTTGCCATTGCCGCCGATCAAGGTGTCGTTACCGTCCCCGCCGCTCAAACGATCGTTGCCATCACCACCATCCAAGATGTCATCACCATCGCCACCGCTGAAACGGTTGGCCGCGTGGTTGCCCAAGTAGATGTCGGCGCTCTTCGTGCCAGTGGTATCAGCGCCTGGCCACAGCACACCGAGCTCATTGAGCGTACGCACAACAGGGGCCTCAGGGGCCAGTTCAGATATCCATGAACGGAGCTTGCCGGTCGCATCGAATGCGGTGGCCTGCAGGATGTGCGAGCCGAAGCGAGCCAGATCCACCAGGTCGAGCAAGGCATTGCCGCTGTCTTGTTGCTTGCGTTCTTCAAGCATGGCATTCAGGCCGCTAGCGTCCAGTCGGAGTTCACCGGATTCGTTGCCGCTGGGTGCTGGGACGATGGCCTCCAGGTATGGCAGCAGGCGGGTTTGAATGGCCAAGGCTCCGTAGACGCTTTGTGACAAAGCATCGTAGCTTTGTTGCAAGAGCGCCTGACGATCACTGGCGGTCGAGATGCTGGTTTTGCCGGTTTTCGCCAGCGTCCGGTAGTTCTCACCATTGAATGCCTCCAGCACGGACAGCCGCTGCTTCCATAGTGCATTGCCGGCTGCGTCCTGCCCGTAGAAGGAGTAGCTCACGGCGTGGCCTGCGGCCTCCCATTCCGATACCGTTGTCAACGGGCTGGTGTCGGCCCAGGCCTTGAGCAAGGGGGCGATCAACGCCATCTGGGCATCGTGTGTGCTGGCTTGGCTGAAGCGAGTCAGGATGTCTCGCAACGCCGTTGACTGGGCTGCTGCTTGCGACAGGTTGGCCACGGCGCCAGAGCCCAGCATGTCTGGCAGGTTCTTGATGTCGTCGGGCAGCGTACTTGAGGTGACGATCTGTCCATGAAACCGATCTTCTGCAAACCAGGCGTCGGTGTAGGCATGGCTTTCGCCATGCATGGTGAAGGTCGCGCGGCCGTCAAGCCGGGTACCGTCAGCGAGTGTTTCGCTGCTGGCGGTCTTGGCCAGTTGAATCTCACTGATGCCAAGCTGCCCTAGCGTGAAGAGTTCATTGGCCGCGCTGATGCCGTTCTGATTCAGATCTCGCCAAATGCGCAAGCGATCAAATACCGCATCTTGCCCATTGATCACGCCATCCTTGACGTTGTCAAGGTCGGCCAGGGCGGCATACCCGTTGGCGGCCAACTTGCCATTGCGCAACAGGGTGCTGTCGCCAAACAGCTCTCGGCCTGTGTCTATGCGCCCATTGCCGTCTCGGTCCAAAGCCAGCAAGCCGTCGTCTGGCGAGGCCCACGCTGTTCGGGTACGGATGCCGTCGGCATTCAGGTCAAACGCCATTCGATCGCTGCCGTCAAGTTGGCGGATTTCGATGCCATCGCCGTCAAGGTCGAGCACCAAAGGCGAACTGCTCCTTTGCGAACCAGTAAATTTCACGCCCACTCTCGGGTCGATGAATGGCAGACCCAGGGCGCCCTCATCCTGGTGCTTGTCGAAGGGGTTGGGCGTGGGATTCAACAGGTTCTTGCCGTCTCCAGGTGTGAGGCGCCAACTCAGGTCATGCCCTGTCTTGCCCATGGCATCAAGCAATGTCTTGTTGACGCTGTTGCTGTTGCCTTCGTTTTTGCCGCCACCGTAGAACGAGTAGCCGATGTCCTGCTCGTTGATGGCTGCGCCCGCAGTGCGCGCCTTGTTCCACAAATCCGTGATGGCCTGTTCATCGCCAGAAGCAATCACCTCGCTGGGGTGCCCCTTGTCGTAATAGCCAGACCAGCCTGCACCGCCTCCTGAGTAAGGCCTGCCGTCAGAATCCAAGCTGCCAGTGGTCGCGTTGAACTCATAGAACTCGACCGTATCACCCAGAAGCGTTGAGCCTATGGGTTTGGTTTTGCCATCGTCAGAGGTGGCAAGGCCATGCATCTCTGAAACCAGTTTGCCGTTGTCATCCACCAACGTAAGGTAGTAGTGACCACCCGCGCCGATAACAGGCAGCTCCCTGCGTTCAATTTTGTAGTTACCCATTTTCATTTCCCTTTGTATATTTCTTTCAAGCCATAGTCGACCTTGATGGCCTCAATGCGTGTGTCGTGTTCTTGAATCTCGATGTCGATGGTTTCCTCGAACAGATAGTGCTGGGTTGGCTCAAACAGCTCGCATCGCTCTTCGAGCGATGTTTTGACGCTCAGATGACAGGCTGTGCTTGCCAAGCCCTTGGCGCAGGTGAAGTGCTGGTTTTCTAGCCACTCAACCAATGGCGCGGCGTTGCTTTGCAGTGCAAATCTGCGCAGCACGCCTTTACGGATTCGCTCTGGAATGGACTGCTGCGGGAAGTCCGGCCCCTTGCGGTGATACCTGCTTTCCTCAAGCAACTCAACAGGGCCAGGTGTGTAGCTGTATTGCATGCCCAGCTTGACCACGCCCAGGTCCATGGACTGGCAACGCTTCTGGCACCCGGATACGCCCGACAGGATCATCAAACAGGCGAACAGCCAAGCTGAGCTGCGCAGGCATGCGTGAGCTTCCGGCGATTTCGATGTATTCATATGGTTGACATGGCGTCTGGTGGGCTTGAGCCGGTGCATCATATGAAAATAGCTGCGTGCGCGCGTCGCTCCAAATGGGGGTAAGGCACACACCGATGGCCAAAGAGGCGCGCCTTTTTTCGATCATCATGTCAAGGCGTGCAACTCCGCTCTCCCCGCAAAACCCATGACCGCAACGCCCCCCATTCCCGGCTGGTACGGCAAGCTGCCGACCCTGGGTGACTTCGCCTCGCGCCGCCTGGAACCCACCTTCATCGACCCCTGGGACGCCTGGCTGGCCGAAGGCATCGCCGGGCTGCGCGCGCAAGCCGAAGGCACTTGGCTGGACCACTATCTGGCCAGCCCCGTCTGGCGCTTCTTGCTCATGCCCGGCGTGATCGGGCTGGACACCGCCATGGCGGGCGTGCTGATGCCCTCGGTCGACCGCGTGGGGCGCTACTTTCCGCTCACGCTGATCGCGCCGATCGCGCCCACACCCTCCACCGCAGCCGACACCGACGCCCTGCTCGCCTGGCTGCACCAGCTGGACGACGCCGCCGCCGATGCCCTGCACGACGACTGGAGCATCGAGCAACTGGAGTCCGAACTGGAACGCCTGTTGCCGCCCACGCCGACCACGCCAGCGCCTTCACCGGGCGCCTCGGCCTTGGCCAGCGTCCTGCAGGGACCACTGCAGCACGCCCACTTGCCGGTGGCCGGCCGCGCCGACCTGAGCAGCTTGCTGGCCCAAAGCGCGGCCACCTCATGGCAGGCCGCCGCGCAAGGCCTGGCCTTCTGGTGGACCGAATCGGCCGAAGGCGCCCCCCGCAGCCTGGTTTCGCGCGGTTTGCCACGGGGCGACGGATTTGCCGCCCTGCTGGGCAGCGCCGCCGCCTAGAATCACCGCACGCACCACCAGCCAGAGGTCTTGAGCAGCGCATGAGCGATTCATCCGACGACGACCGCACCATCATCAAGCCGGTCAACCGCACGCAGCCGCCACCCGCCGCCGCGCCCACCCCGGTGCAGGATGACCACGGCAATGCCCTGCCGGTGGGCACCTACCTGGGCGAGTTCGAGATCACCAGCATGCTGGGCGAAGGCGGCTTTGGCATCGTCTACATGGTCTGGGACCACTCGCTGGAACGCCGCGTGGCGCTCAAGGAGTACATGCCTTCGGCCCTGGCCGCTCGCACCGGCGCCACGCAGGTGTCGGTCAAATCCGAACGCCACCGCGACACCTTTGAAGCCGGCCTGAAGAGCTTCGTGAACGAGGCCAAGCTGCTGGCCCAGTTTGACCACGCCTCACTGGTGAAGGTGTACCGCTTCTGGGAGGCCAATGGCACGGCCTACATGATCATGCCCTTCTACGAGGGCCAGACGCTCAAGCAGGCGCTGAAGGACATGAACGGCCCGCCCGACGAGGCCTGGTTGATGGGCATGCTGGCGCCCCTGACCGAGGCGCTGGAGGTGATCCACGCCGAGCAGTGCTTTCACCGCGACATCGCGCCCGACAACGTCATCTTGCTGAAAGGCAGCGGCCGCCCGCTGCTGCTGGACTTTGGCGCCGCGCGCCGAGTGATCGGCGACATGACGCAGGCGCTGACCGTGATCCTCAAGCCAGGCTACGCGCCGGTCGAGCAATACGCCGAAGTGCCGGGCATGAAGCAAGGCGGCTGGACCGACATCTACGCGTTGGCCGCGTCCATCCACTACGCCATCCTGGGCAAGACGCCACCACCGGCCGTGGGCCGCCTGATGAGCGACCACTACGTGCCGCTGGCCCAGCAGGTTGCGGGCAAGTACAGCGAGCGCTTCCTCAACGCCATTGACCGGGCCTTGGTCGTCAAGCCGGAAGACCGCACGCAAAGCATCGCCGAGTTACGCGCGGCCCTGGGCCTGGGCGGCGTGGATTTCAACCCCATGGTGACGCAGCCGGTGAAGCTGGCATCGCCAGGTGGAGGCGCCCAGGTGCCGCGCCCGCCAGCGTCGGCGCCCGCCAAGCCCAAAACGATCTCATCAGACACCGCTGCACCGGCAGCCTCGCGCACGGGCTTGATGATCGGCGTGGGCGCGCTGGCCTTGGCAGGCCTGGGCGGCACGGCGTTCTGGCTGCTGACCCCGGCATCGGCGCCCACCACCGCCGTGGTGGCAGAGGCCACTCCTGCGGCCACCACGGCCCCGCCGGTGGTGAGCCCAACGCCCGTGGCGCCACCAGCCGTGACGCCTGTTCCGCCCCCCACACCAGCCCCCACTGTGGCCACGACGCCCCCCGTGGTCGATGGCCCCTTCGATGCCCTGCGCGAGTTCGACCGCATCATCGCGGCGCAAACGCCCGGCTTCGGGGTCGAGGCTGCGTCGACCAAGCCTCAGTTCCGCATCGGCAAAGACCGGCTGGCCTTCACCGTCAAATCAGCGCGCGAGGGCCATGTTTACGTGCTGCTGCAAAGCACCGAAGGCGAGTTCATGCAGCTCTTCCCCAACAAGATGGCGCGCAACAACCGCATCAAGGCGGGCCAGACCTTGAACCTGCCGCAGGCCAGCTGGCCCATGGACGTGGCGGGCCCAGCGGGCACCGATCACTTCCTGGTGATCGTCTCCAGCCAGCCGCGCAACTTTGAGGCCTCAGGCCTGAAGAACGATGGCGGCTTTGGCATGTACCCCAAGCCGGATGCGGCGCTGGCCATCGCGCGCCAACACACCGGCCCCGGCTCGGCCTTTGCGGGCCTGCCGAACTGCGAAGGCGGGGCAGGCTGCGAAGACGAGTATGGCGCCGCCAAGTTCTCGTCTGAAGAGGTTCAGTGAACGGCCAGTTGGCCACCCGCTGAACCCGCATCACTTGCGGTAGTGGTCCAGCGTGGGCGGCGGCGTGTAGCCCAGCTCGCGCGCCCGTGACTCGAACTGCGCGGCCAGCAAAGGCTGGTCCTGGCCCCGGTAGTACAGGGCCAGCTCGTAACTGGCGATCCCGTTGCCCAGGGCCGACGCGAACTGCATCCAGCCTTCAAAACGGTTGCTGTCCGTGCTCACGCCATCTTCGCCACGGCGGTACATTCGCGCGATCCGTGCGGCCGCATCCTTGTCGCCCCAAGCGGCCTTGCGCAACTCGCGCAGCAGGCCGTCGGGGCTTTCGGGTTTGGGACTGAAAGCGCTCTTGAACAGGCGCACATCGTTGCGCTGCATGGCCTTGGCCGCGTCGGTCGCGCCCTCGCGGGCCACTTGGGCCGAGCCCGCCAGCTTGCCGCCGGGAAAGCGCTTGAGGTATTCATCAGCGCGCTTGACCACGTCGCCCGGCCAGTAGCTTTCTTCCACCTGCTTCCACAGGGTTTTTTCATCGACGTTCTCGAATGCCACCTCGCCACCGGGCGCAGCGGGCTTGAGGGCCAGGCGCGTGCGGATCTGCGTGTTCTCGGCGATGAAGGGAAACTGCGCCACGTTGCGGATGGCCTGGATGGGGTGGTTCAGCATGGTCTGCTGCACGTCCAGCTTGACCAGGCGGAACAGGTCGGAGAACGTGGTGTCGTCCGACGCCGCTTGCATCACCTTGACCAGCGAGGCCGTGTAGAAGGTGTTCTGCGTTTCAACGGCGGGCGCGATGGCGGGCTTGCCAGCGCCGGTGGCAAAGGCGATCAGGCAGCCCAGCGGGGCCTCGACCTGGTTGAGGCCACCTTCAGCGCGCAATGAGGTGCGGCAGGCGTCGATCACCACCATGCTCAGGCCCTTGGGGCGGTGCGGCAAGGCATCGACCAGGTCGCGCTTGAGCATCAGGCCATTGCCCAGCAGCGAGTCTTCCTTGCCGCTGGGGTTGGTCCCCGCGCCCAGCAGCAGGTTCTCGGCGTCGACCTGCATGCCGTGGCCGGTGAAGTAAAACAGCACGGTCGCATCGGCCGGTGCGGCCTGCACGCGTTTGGCGAAAGACTGCATGGCATCGCGCAGCACCTTCACGTCCTGGTCGGTCACCACGGTGACTTCGAAGCCGCGCTTTTCCAGCACGGCCTGCACGTCGCGCAGGTTCTTGTGGACGGGGGGCAGGTCAAATGGCGAGGGGTAGGCGCGGTTGCCCACCAGCAGGGCAAAACGCTTGGGGGCCTTGCCCGAAGCCACCGCCGGGGCCGCCGCCGCGCTTGGGCTGCTGCCGTAGGAATAGCCCTGCGCCAAGGTCACCGAGGGCAAGCCCAGGGCCAGCGGTATGGTGAGGACTTGGCGGCGGTTCACGGTTGATTTCACGGTCGGGCTCGGAGGTGGTCGAACTTCAAACTGTATGCTATTGGCGCGCTGCCGTGTTCATCAATCATTGGCAACCCAAGGTGGCGGTTGGGGTGCAGGTGGCGGGCATGCGGATGGACTCGGAGCCTTCGGTGGCCGGGCGGCCCGCGCCCACTTCGGCGATCACGCCCGTGCGCAGCCGGGACGACACGTTTTCGGTGCGCACGGCTTCGTCGAAACGGGCCCGGCGCGATTCTTCGATCACGGCGGTCACCGCGCTCAAGGCCCCCACTTCCTGCGGGGTGGAAGGCACGCGGCCGTTGTAGTACACCTGGATTTCGCTGGATTTGCTGGTGCCATCGTAGAAAGGCACGCTGCCCTCCGAACCCCCCAGGTAAACAGCCGACGATCCCGCGCCCGCGCCCTTGGGTCGCACGGTCAGGTAACCCCCGAAGCTGTCGCCCACGTCCACCTGGATCCAGCTGGTGGTGGCCGGCGTGCCGAACTGGTTGATCACAGTGGGCTGCTTCAGCACCAGGGTCAGCGCCGGCACCGAGCTTTCAATGCCCTGGGCATTGATGTAAGGCAGGCGCGCACGGATCTTGGTGCCGGCGTTGGTCGTCAAGCTGTTGGCGGTGAGCTTGACCGCATCAGCCTCGATGCCCGCCGAGTTGATCTGGTTGGCATCCACCCGCACAAAGCTCAGCGGCAAGGTGCCCGAGCCGCTGAAGCGCCCGGTGTTGGTGTCGCCCTCCGGGCCGCTGACGGCTTTCAGGTTGCCCGCGATCTCGTTGGTGGTGTGGTCGATCCGGATGGAGCCACGGTTCACGGCTTGCAGGTCCAGCGTGGAGCCGGCGGCCGTGGTGATCGTGCCGTTGGTCTGCAGGATGGCGGCAGCGGCCTCGTTCACCAACAGGTTGCCGGTGATCAGGCCGGGGCGGCCGCTCAACTCGCTGTCGTTGAACGCGATACCACCGCCAGGGCCCCCGCCCGCCTGCAGGGTCAGCACGCCGCCACCCAGGTTGAGCGAGTCTTCCAGGGTCAACACACCGTCGGTGCTGATGTCGCCACCCAGGCCCAGGTTGACCAGGCCCAGCCGCAGGTTGCCGACGGTGTGCAGGGTAACGGTGGACGCCACCAGGGACAGCACGCCACTGGTCACCACCGGATCGTTGTAAGTCTGCGCGCCACTGGTGCGCATGGCGCTGGCGTCGATCTGCGTGGTGCCGGGGGCATCGGTGGTCAGGCTGGCCAAGGCCGTGGTCGAACCCACATTGCCCTGGAAGCGCGTCAGGCCCGCCGTGTTAACGGTCAAGGCATGGGCCCCATCCACGGTGGACTGCAAGTGGATCTGGCCGGTGCCACTTTGCAGCGTGGTGTCCACGCCCAGGGTCAAGGCGCCGGACTGGATGTCCACCGTGCCGGTGCTGGCGCCGATCACGAGCTGGGTGAAGCCACTGGTCTGGTCCAGCAGGGCCTGGCTGATCAAGAGGTCGCCCCCACCACCCGCGCCGGCCAGGCCGATCGTGGTGGCGGTCAAGGGCAGGATGTTCAGGATGCCCGAGCCGGAGATCGGCCCGCCCGAGGTCAGCGTGTTGGCCACCAGGGTCAGGTTGGCGCCACCGGTGACACCGCCATCGAACTGCTGCGTGTCGCTGCTGAAGGTGGTGTTGCCCGTGTAGGTGACGGCATCGCCGAAGTGCAGCGCACCGGTGGCGCGCACCTGGCTGGCATTGATGGCGGTGCTGCCGCCCGCGTTGGTGCTCAGGCTGGCCAGGGCGGTGGTGCCGCCCACATCACCGTTGAAGGCGGTGGTGCCGGTGGTGTTGACCGTCAGGGCCCGCGCACCATCCACGGTGCTGTTGAACGTCACGTTGCCCGAGGCGCTTTGCACTTGGGTGTTGCGGGCCAGGGTCATCGCGTTGGCGTTGATGGCGCCGGTGCCGTCGGTGCGGCCAATGGTCTGCGAGGTGAAGCCGGTGACTCGGTTCAAGGTGGCCTGCGTGATCTGCAAGGTACCCACGCCACCAGCCAGGCCGATGGCGGTGCCCGCGGCCGTGGGTTGCAGGGTCAGCTCGCCACTGCCCGACAGGTCGCCGCCCAGGCTCAAGGTGTTGGTGGCCAGGGTGAGGTTGGCGCCGCCACTGGCACCGCCGCCCAGCGTGATCGATGGGGCGGTGAAGCTGACGTCGCCGCCATACACCACGGCATCGCCAAAGCTCAAGGCCGTGGTCGCGCTGGCGCTGCTGCCATTGAAGTGCGTGCTGCCCGCCGCGTCGGTGCTCAAGGTGGTCAGGCCGGTGACGTTGCCATTGAAGCTGGTCACGCCTGCGGTGTTGACCGTCAAAGCCTGCGCGCCATCGAGTGCGCCAAAGTTGATGGCGCCCGTGCCGCTTTGCACCGTTGTGTTGGCGCTCAGGGTGGACGCGCCCACGTTGACCGTGCCCGTGCCGTCGGTGCGGCCGATCACGCGCTGCGTGAAGCCCGAGACGGTGTTCAGGTTCACCTGCAGGGCGCCCGCGCCACCGCTCAAGCCGATGGTGGTGCCCACGCTCTTGGGCGCGATGGTGAAGGTGCCCGCGCCCGAGCCGGTCAAGGCCCCGGCCACGTTGATGACGTCGGAGGTCAGGCTCAGGTTGTTGGCGCCGGTGATGTCGCCCGCGAAGTCCAGGGATGAACCATCGAAGACCGCATCGCCACTGAGCACCTGGACATTGCCGCCATAGCTTTGTGCGCCGGTGGTGGTCAGGCCATTGGCGCCGATGAAGCGCACGGTGCCGGTGCCGGTCTTGTCCAGGCCGGTCACGCCGGTGATGGTGCCGTTGAAATCGACCAGGCCCGGCGTGGCGATTGCCAGGGTGTGGCTGGCGCCGATCAGGTTGGCCATGCTGACGCTGTTGGCGCTCAAGGCGGTGTTGGCCGACAGCGTGACTGGGTCGCCATAGACCTGCGCGCCCGAGGTGGTCACTTGCGCGGGCAAGACCGTGCTGCCGCCTGCGGTGGTGGCCAGGCTGGTCAGGGCCGCGGTGCCGCCCACATTGCCATGGAAGGTGGTGGTGCCGCTGTCGTTGACCAACAGGGTGCGTGCGCCATTGACCGTGCCGTTGAAATCGACCGTGTTGGCGGTGACCGTGGTGTTGGCGCCCAGGGTGACCGCGCCACCGTAGCTTTGTGCGCCGGTGGTTCGGATGCTGGCGCCATTGAGGTTGGTGACGCCCGATGTGCTCAAGCTGGTCAGGGCGGTGGTGGCGCCCACGGCGCCCCCGAGGGTGGTCGTGCCCGAGGCGTTGATGGCCAGGGTCTGGCCGCCATCCACTGTGCCGCCAAAGGCGATGTTGGTGCCCGTGAGCGTGTTGTTGGCGCCCAGCAGCGAATTGGCCGCGTAGGTTTGCGTGCCGGTGGTGGTCACGCTGCCGCCATACAGGTAAGACAGGCCCGACCCCACATTGACCGACGCCACGTTGACGGCGTTGAAGAACACCGTGCCGGTGGCCGTGTTGGTGGTCAGGGCATGCGGCCCGGTGACGGTATTTTCAAAGCGCACAAAGGCGCCGCTGGCGTTGAAGTTGCTGACATCACCCAAAGTCACCGCCCCCACGTAAACCTGGGAACCGGTGCTGCTGGCGCCGCCATGGTCAAACTGGGTGGTGCCGGTCACCCTGACCGAGTTCAAGGCCTGGCTGGCACCCACCGCCTGGCCAAAGCGCGCGTTGCCATTGACGGTCAAGGCCTGGCCACCCGCCGAGGCCCCGTTGACGGTGTCATCGAAAGCCACTGCGGTAGACGTCAGGTTGGCGCTGTTGTCCAGCGTCACCGCGTCACCATAGGTTTGCGTGCCACCGATGGTGTCGCCGTTGGTGTCCACGCTGGCGCCAATGCGCGTGGTGCCGCCCGCGTTGGTGGACACGGCCGTCAGCCCCGACAGGCTCGCGTTGATCCTGGTCGTGCCGCCAGTGTTCAGCGCCAGGCTGTGCGCGCCGTTGATGGCCGACAGCACGGTGATGTCGCCCGTGCCGCTGAGCAGGGTCAGGTCGGTCAGCAAGGCGGTGGAGCCCAAAGCCCCACTCGACCCCAGCGTGATGGTGCCTGTGCCATCGGCCCGGCCGACCGTGAGGCTGGAGAAGCTGGAGAACTGGCTGAAGGTGGAGGCGTCCACCACCAACTCGCCGCCCGAACCCGTGCCGGACACCACGATGTCGCGGCCCACCGTGTACGGCGCGATCTGCGCGGCGCCCGAGCCCGACAAGGTGCCGCCAATGAACAAGGCATCCGTGAGCAGGCCGAGGTCGTTCGCCCCGGCGGCCAGGTTGGTGTTGAAGGTCAAGGCGGTGCCGGTGAAGGTGGCGTCGTCCAACAGAATGGCGGACGCACCGTAGTACTGCGCGCCCGAGGTGATCACGTTGTCTTCAACGTAGGTGTTGCCGTTCACGGTCAAGCTGGCCAGGGGCGTGGTGCCGCCCACCGCGCCGATGAAATAGGCGTAGTAAGAGAAGCTGCTGCTGGGCAGGGTGACCGTGAGGTGGTGCGCGCCATTCACCGTGCTGCCAAAGGTGGCGGTGGTGGCGTTCATGTTCACATCGGAGGCCAGGGTGACCGCGCCGTTGTAGCGCTGGAAACCGCCGGTGAAGATGTTGGATGCGGCGATGCGGGTGGGGCCGCCCAGCGTCAGGCTGTTCAAGCGGCTGATGCCCCCGACGTCGCCATTCAAGCGAACGGTGCCCGTGGTCGTGGCCGCGTCGAGGTTGAAGAACCCGTCGACCGTGGTGTCGACCTGGCCGAACACGATGTCGCCCGAGCCGTTGCGCACGTTGAGGCTGCGGTTCAGGGCCGTGCCGCCCGTCATGTTGCCGAAGGTGATGTTGGCGGTGCCATCGGTGCGGCCCACGGTGACGCTGCCAAAGCTGGCGAACTTGCCCAGCAAGGCGCCCGTGACCTGCAGGTCACCGGCGCCGCCAGCCAGGCCAATGGAGGTCGAGGCCAGGCGCCCGGCAATGCTGGCGTTGCCCGCGCCAGTGCTAAGGATGTTGCCCGCCACGCCCAAAGCATCGGCAAACACCGACAGGTTGTGCGCCCCGGCATTGAGGTTGCCGGTGGCCTGCAGGTTGCTGGTGGTGAAGGTGGTGTTGGCGCCCAGGGTGACCGTGGGCGTGGTGTAGGTTTGCGCGCCACTGGTGGTCATGGCGCCGCCATTGAGGTCGACCGACGCGGCGGTCACGCCCAGGCTGGTGAGCGCGGTGTCGCCACCGACGGCACCGTCGAAGCGCGCATTGCCGGCGCCCGCATTGGCCGTCAGCGCTTGCGCGCCATCGACCGTGTCGCGGAAGCGCACGTTGGCGCCATTGCTGTTCACCGTCACCGCGCCACCCAGGGTGACCGGGCCGGTGTAGTCCTGCGCCCCCGTGGTGACGACATTGGCACCCAAGGTGGTCTTGCCCTGCAGGCCCAAGGCGCCCACGCCACCGATCGCGGCGGTGGTCTTGATCGCGTCGGCCGCCGCATTGCTGCTCTTGACCGTCAGGTCGTGCGTGGCACCGGCCACACCGGCCAGGCTCACCTTGGCGGCACCGGCGTCCAGCGTCACGTTGGACGCCAAGGTGGTGGTGTCGCCGTAAGTCTGGTTGCCCGTGCTGGTGACGTCGCCGCCCAGCGTGACCTTGCCCTGCACATCGAGTGCACGGACATTGCTGATGGTGCCGGTGGTCTTGACCGCATCGGCCGCGGCATTCGCGCTCTTGAGCGTGAGGTCATGCGCGCCGCCGCCATCCACGCTGGTCAGCGAGACTTTGCCCGCACCGGCCTCCAGGGAAGTGGTGGCCGCCAGCGTGACCGCGCCACTGTAGGTTTGATTGCCAGACGTTTTGACCAGACTGGTGCTGACCGTGACGGGGCCGTTCAGGTCCACACTGCTCAGGGCGTTGGTGCCGCCGATCAGGTCGTTCAAGCTGATGGTGCCGGTGGTCTGCGCCTCAAGCGCAAAGGCGCCATCCAGCTTGGCGAAGGTGACCGCGCCGCTGGCACTGCGGACCACGGTTTTGGTCGGCAACACGAAGTCGCCAAAGCCGATGGTGTAGGCATTGGCGGCGCTGCCCACCACGATGCTTTGGTAGGTGCTGAACTTATCGAGCAGGGCCTGGCTCAGTTGCAGGGTGTTGGCAGCCACGGGCAGGCCGCCTGCCACGCTGATGCTGCCGGTGTCGGACAGGGGCTCGAAGATGGCATTGGCCGTGCCGGTGGCGGCGCCGGTCAAGGTGATGGTGTCGGCCCGCAGGCCGACGTCGTTGATGCCGGCGGCCAGGCTGGTCAAGCTCAGGCTGTCGCCCTTGAGGGTGACCGGGGCGGCCAAAGTGACGGCGCTGTCGTAAGTTTGGCCGCCCGTGGTGGTGACATCCCCACCCAGCGTGACCTTGCCTTGCACGCTCAGCGCCGCCGTGTTGGTGATGGCACCCGTGGTCTTGACTGCATCGGCCGCCGCGTTGCTGCTGACCAGCGTCAGGTTGTTCGTGCCGCCATCGACCGCCGCCAAGGCAAGCTTGGCCGCGCCTGCGTTCAACTGCGCGTTCGCGCCCAGCGTGGTGGTACCCGTGTAAGTCTGGTTGCCGGTGGTGGTGACGTCTGCCCCCAAAGTGGACTTGCCTTGCACGCTCAGCACCGCCGTGTTGGTGATGGCGCCGGTGGTCTTGATCGCATCGGCCGCTACGTTGCTGCTGAACACCGTCAGGTTGTGCGTGCCGCCATCGACCGCCGCCAAAGCAACCTTGCCCGCGCCCGCGTCCAACTGCGCGTTGGCACCCAAGGTGGTGGTGCCGGTGTAAGTCTGGTTGCCAGTGGTGGTGACGTCTGCGCCCAAGGTGGACTTGCCTTGCACGCTCAGTGCCGCCGTGTTGGTGATGGCACCCGTGGTCTTGATGGCATCGGCCGCCGCGTTGCTGCTGATGACCGTCAGGTCGTGCGTGCCACCATCGACCGAGGTCAGGGACACCTTCGCGGCGCCCGCGTCCAGTTGCGCGTTGGCCGCCAAGGCCACCGGGCCGGTGTAGGTCTGGTTGCCCGTGGTGGTGACGTTGCCGCCCAGCGTGGCCTTGCCCTGCACGCTCAGCACCGCCGTGTTGCTGACGGTGCCACTGGTCGAGATGGCATCGGCCGCCGCGCTGGTGGTCAGCACGGTGAGGTTGTGCCCTCCGCCATCGACCAAGGCCAGCGACACCTTGGACGCGGCCGCGTCCAGTTGCGTGTTGCCGGCCAGCGTGGTCGTGCCGGTGTAGGTTTGGTCACCGATGGTGGTGACGTTGCCGCCCAGGGTCGACTTGCCTTGCACGTTCAAGGCCGCCACGTTGGTGACCGTGCCCGTGGTCTTGATGGCATCCGCCGCCGTGTTGGTGCTGGCCAGGGTCAGGCCCTGCGCCACGCCGTTCACCGCCGCCCCCAGCGACAGCTTGCCCGCGCCCGCGTTCAGCGTGACGGGCGCCAGCGCGCCGGTCAAGTTGATGCCGCCACTGGACAGCGTGCCATCCAGGGTCAGGCCATTGCGGGTGATCACATCCGCCTTCAGGATGATCTGGTCGCCCGCCGTCAACTGCAGGCCGAAGTCACCCGCGTTGGCCGAGGCATCGACGGCCGAGGACACGGTGATGGCCTTGTCGGCGCTCAAGTGCACATTGGCCAGGTCAAGTTGCGCGACCACGGCCCCGGCGGTGATCTTGCTGACGCTGCCAGCACCACCCGCGTTGGCGCTGAAAGAGGCCGCCGTCAGGTCCAGGCCACCGGCGTCACCGCCGATGTCGGGGCCCGCGGCCACGATCTCGATGTTCCTCGGGTCCAGCAGCAAGGTGCCTTTGGCGCCGCCAGCGCCACCGCGCAGATCGGTCTGGCCACGGTAGTCCAGCGTTTCGCGGCCCGAGACCTCGGCCTGACCACCATTGCCACCCAGCGCACCGCCACGTGCAGAAATGCTGCCCAGGAAGCGCGTGTCGCCATCGGCCCAAGCGACCACCTGGCCGCCATCGCCCTGCACCGTGGCATCGGCTTTGATGCTCACATCGCGGCCCACCAGGGTCTGGCTGGCACGGCGGGCGGTGCCCTGTCCGTGGAAGTCGCCACCCAGCTTGACATCACCGCCACCGGCCGCGCCCGAAGCGTTGATGCTGGCGTGCTCGAACAGGCCCACGCGATCGCCCAGGATGCTGACCGAACCACCCCGCTCACCGGCTTGCAGGCCCGACACGTCTACCTGGCCGGTGACCGACGTGACGCCGCTGTCGCCACCATCGATGACCACGCGGCCTTGCTTCATGCCCAGGCTGCGCGCTTGCACCACACCGCTCATGTTGAGCACGGTGTCAGCGAACTGGCCGCGCGCGGCGGCCATCATTTCCACCGAGCCACCATTGGCCTCGATGCGGCCGAGTTGCGCCAGGCGCGCGCCAGCGTCCTTGCCTTCGACTTCGAAGAACAGCAAGCCATCGCCTTCCACATCGACCAGCAGCTTGCTGGCGGCGGCCAGGCCCACTCGGCCGTTCTCGGCCAGGATCTGCCCGGTGTTGATGACCTCGCGGCCGGCCAGCACCACGAAACCATCCTTGGCGGTGATGGTGCCGTCATTGCGCACCACGCCCGCCAGATCGCCGCGCCCATCGGTGGGGTTGGAGGTCAGCAGAATGCGGTTGTTCAAAAAGTCGCCCAGCGACAAGCTCATGGTGGTGGCCAGCAAACTGCCCACGTCCACGCGCGCATGCTCACCAAACACGATGCCGTTGGGGTTGATCAAGAACACCCGGCCATTGGCCTGCAACTGCCCCATGATGAAACTGGCGTCGTAGCCGGTGACCTGCCCCAGGAAGGTCGAGGTAGTCGTCGGTTGCTGGATGACCACCTTGTTGCCCAAACCGATCGAGAAGCTGTCGTACTGAACGTAGGCCTTGTCGCTGCCCTGGTGGATGTTGAGCGTGTTGGCGTTGGGCTGCGTGGTGGTCACATCACCGTAAATCACCTTGCCGGTCGAAGGCAAAGCCGCCGTCTGGGCCATGGCCCCTTCCGACAAGATGAGCAAGGCGGCCGCCGCGGACAAAGGCCGCAAGGCAAAACACCCCCTTTGAGCGAGGCGACGGGCGTGGGTCAAGGTGCTGCGTTTCATGGTCGTCTCTCGCTCAGAAATACTTGGTCATCACCGCATAGGCGCGGGGTGTCTTCTTGGCCGGATCGCTGGTGCCTTCACCATTGAGCGGCCAGGCCAGGTTCAGGCGCAGGGCGAACGATTGCGATCGGTCCCAAATCGCCCCAACGCCAGCGCCGCTGAGCGTGGCCGTGTTGGGCGCGCCCGGCAAGGCGTTGAGCGAAGGCAGGCTGGGATCGTGGCGGAAAGTGGCGTGGCCCACGTCGTAGAAGGCACTGAACACCATCTCGCGCGAAGCGCGGCCAAACCAGGATTCAAAGGGCAAAAATCGCAGCTCGGCGGTGAACAGGTCACCTTCGTCGCCCGTGGCCTCGCCCGGGGCAAAGGCCCGCACGCCGCTCGGGCCACCCAGGCTGAAGCGCTCGGTCGTGTCCAGGTTCTGCAACGAGCGCTGGCCCTTGTAGCGCACGTACAGCAACAGGCGGTTGCTCACCAGATTCTGCAGGCGCGAGTAGCCGGCCGTCACCTTCTGGTAGCGCTGGGGCGTGTCGCTGGGCACGAAGCCCTGCTGGTAGGTCAGATCCCCCTGCAGCACGCTCAGCTCGTAGGTGTTGACGCCGCCCGTCAGCATGTTGTCGCGGAAGTCGCCCACCACGCCCACCTGCAAGTCGTCGCTGCGCTTGCGCGTGTTCAGGCCGATCTCGCGGCGGTCCTCGAACTCCTTGTGCTCAAAGCTGGCCAGCGCGAACACGTTCAGGTTGCGCGAACGCACCAAGGGGTAAAGGCCGAACACATTGGCCGCCGAGGCATCACCATTCAGCCCCACCGGGAACGCTTCCTTGTCGAGCTCATAGCGCACCTTGGAGGCCGACGCGCCCAACTTCAAACCGTCCGAGCCCAAGGGCAGCACATAGCTGACCAGGCCAAAGCCCATGCCGCCGGTGACCGTGGTCATGGCGTTGAGCACCAGGCCGTCGCCACGCCCCAGCGGGCTGGCAAAAGTGCCCACCACATTGAGCCGCCCGGTGCCTGAATAGCGCGAACCATGGCTGTCAAACTCGGCCTTGCCCGAGAAACGGGCCTCGCTTTGCGGCGACACCACCAAGGAGGCGGTGCCCGGATGTCGCCCGGCCCTGACCTCGAACCGGGCGCGGATGCCCTGCAGGTCATTGACCATGAACACCACCCGCTCGACATCGCGCACGCGCAGGATCTCGCCGGGCTTCAGCCGCGCCAGGTAGCGCTCGACCACCTCGCGCTGCACGATCATCTTGTCGGGCCACTGCAGCAACACCTGGTCCAGGCGCCCCTCCATCACGGCAATGCGCACCACCCCATCCTTGGGCGATTGCTCCGGCAGGTAGGCATGGCCCAGGTAATACCCCAGCTCGCGCTGCATGTAGCGCGACACTGCAGCGGCCGCGTCCACCATGTCTTCGTAACTGCGCGCCTTGCCCGCGTAGGGCGCTGTCAGCTTGGCCAGCACATCGCGCGGCACCTCGTTCAGGCCATCGACCTCGTAGGCCGCCACGTCCAGGGTGATGTCATCCACGGGCTTGCCCAGCTCTTTGGGCACGGGGGCGGGGGCGGGCACCTCGGCGGCGCTTTCAACGGGCGACAGGGTGGTTTCACGAACTTGCTGGAGTTGCTGAGCCGAGGGGATCACCCCAGGCGCAGGCTCAACGGGCGCGGCCTGGGACCAGGCTGCCAGAGGTGAAACACACAACACCAGGGCCAGGCCCCGGGATAAAACGCTCGGCAAACGCACAGTTGAGATCCTTCAAAATGTGTACGGGCCATGCTGGCCACCCTCAACGGGCGCCCCGGATCCCACCCAACGGCAGGTTATAACCGTCGCCACCCGTTTACGCACTCCCTAAGCCCTGGGGGGTAGGACACCCAACGTGAACCCCACATCTCCCTTGAAATTCGCGGCGAACCTGTCATGGCTTTACCCTGACCGCCCCTTTCTGGACCGGTTCCAGGCCGCTGCCGACGACGGTTTTCGTGGCGTAGAGTGCTTGTTCCCGCACGAACACCCTGAAAGCGAGATCCGGGCCCGCCTGCGCAATCTGGGCCTTGAACTGGTCCTTTTCAACGCCGCCCCAGGCGATTGGGCCGCAGGCGAACGCGGTCTGGCCTGCCTGGAGGGGCGCGAATCCGACTTCCAATCCAGCGTGCTGGCCGCGCTGGCCCTGGCCCAGCGCCTGGACTGTCCCCGCGTCCACGTGATGGCCGGCCTGTGTTCGGGCGCCGCCCCCGACCAAGATCGGACGCGCGCCCTGGCGATTTACGAACAACGCCTGGCCTGGGCCGCCGAACAGGCCCGCCTGGCCGGCCGCACTCTCCTGATAGAACCCATCAACCCGCGCGACATGCCCGGCTACCTGCTCAACCGCCAGCTTGAAGCCCACGCCTTGGTCCAGCGCATCAACTCGCCCCACCTGCAGGTGCAACTCGACCTGTACCACTGCCAGATCGTGGAGGGCGACATCAGCACGCAGTTGCGCCAGGCCCTGCCCACCGGCCGGGTCGGCCACCTGCAGGTCGCCGCCGTGCCCGACCGGGGCGAACCCGACGCGGGCGAACTGCACTACCCTCACGTCTTTGCCGAATTGCGCGCGCTGCAATGGCCAGGCTGGATCGGCTGCGAATACCGCCCACGCCAAAGCGGCCCGGGCGGCACCTCCGCCGGACTGAACTGGCTGCACGCCGCCACCGCCCTGGCACCCGAAGAAAAAGGCACCCGATGATCCCCAAGATCCCCGCCACCATCACCACCCGCGACGGCCTGGCCCTGGCCACCCGCCACTGGCCTCTGCCCGACAAGGTCGAGCCGCGCGGCGTCGCCCTGCTGGTGCACGGCCTGGGCGAACACGCCGGCCGCTACGAGCACGTGGCCCACCACCTGAACAACTGGGGCTGGGCCGGGGTGGGCTATGACCACCGTGGCCACGGCCGATCACCCGGCGCCCAGGGCCGCCTCGCCCACGGCGATGACCTGCTCTACGACCTGGCCTCGGTGCTGGACACCGTGCGCGCCACCTACCCCGGGCAGCGCCTGCTGCTGATCGGCCACAGCCTGGGCGGCCTGGTCGTCGGCCGCTTCGTGGCCGCCCAAGCCCATCCGCCTGAAGCCGCCCCCTGGGCCCGCCCGGTGGATCTGCTGGTCATGTCATCCCCCGCCCTCGACCCCGGCCTGAGCTGGTTCCAGAAAACCCTGCTGGCCACCTTTGGCAAGCTCACACCCAACCTGGCCGTGCCCAACGGCCTCAAGCCCGAGTGGGTGTGCAGCGACCCGGCCATCGTCAAGGCCTACATCGCCGACCCGCTGGTGCACGACCGCGCCACCGGCCGCTTGAGCCACTTCATCGTCGACGCCGCCGAGCACACCCTGCAGCGCGCCGCACACTGGACCACGCCCACCCTGCTGATCTACGCGGGCGCCGACCGTTGCGTGCGCCCCGCCGGCAGCGCGCGCTTTGCCGCCGCCGCACCGCATGCCGTGGTCACCACGCACGCCTACCCGCGCATGGCCCACGAAATCTTCCACGAGCCCGACCAGGCGCAGGTCTTCGCCGACCTGGCCCGCTGGCTTGACACCTTCGAACCCGAACCCCAATAAAGAGAACATCCCCATGGCGATCAAAGCCACCATCTACAAGGCCCAGCTGCAGCTGGCCAACATGGACCGCAACGTCTACGCCGACCCCGCCCTGACGATCGCGCGCCACCCCTCCGAGGCCGACGAACGCATGATGATCCGCGTGCTGGCGTTAGCACTGGGCTGGCCCGCCAACACGCAGGAAGGCACCATCGAGCTGGCCAAGGACATGTGGGACACCGACGAGCCCGCGCTGTGGCAAAAGAACTACTCGGGCGAGATCCTGCACTGGGTGGACGTGGGCCAGCCCGACGACAAGCGCCTGATGAAGGCCAGCGGCCGCGCCCACCAGGTCAGCCTGTGGGTGTTCCAAAGCAGCACCAAGGTGTGGTGGGACGGCATCGCCACCAAACTGACCCGCGCGCGCAACCTGACGGTATGGCAGGTGCCTTCCGAGCAGAGCCAGGCCCTGGCCAAGTTGGCGCAACGCACGATGCAATTGCAGATCACCGTGCAAGACGGCACCATCTGGGTCAACGATGGCCAGGAGACGGTCGAAGTCACGCCCATCAAGCTGATGGGGCCACCAGAATGAACCCTGCATCTTGATATAACCTAATGTCCGCAATCCCTTAAAAGCGGCCAAGCCATCAACCAGGCAGAGAACCATGTCCACTGACCCTCACATCAGCACAGGCCCCCTCCTCGCCAAGGCAAGCTTGCGGTTTGCCACTGTGTTTCTCGCTGGCGCCTTCGTCGCCTCGCACGCCCAGGCCGTGGGTCGATCCGACCACTCCCCACGCTGCAATGCGCAAGACGAGCTGGTGGCCTGCACTGGGCAAGGCACCGTCAAAGGGGTCGTGGAGCACGACACCGTGGCCTTCAAGGGCATCCCCTATGCCCAGGCCCCGGTGGGAGCGCTGCGCTGGCAGGCACCGGCGGCCCCCACGCGCTGGGCAGGGCTGCGTGACGGATCGCAGTTCGGTCCGGTGTGCCCTCAGTTGGTGGGCAACGAGGTGGTGGGCGATGAAAACTGCCTGACCCTCAATGTGTGGAAGCCCAAGGCGGCCCCGCGCCAACCCAAGCCGGTGATGGTGTTTTTCACCGGGGGCGGCAACCATGCCTTTTCCGGCCAGGGCACGGCTGGCTTCGGTGGCGTGCAGTACAACGGCGAAAAGCTGAACGCCGAAGGCGTGGTGTACGTCAGCTTCAATTACCGGCTCGGCGCGCTGGGTTTTCTGGCCCATCCTGCCCTGAGCGCAGAGCAATCGCGGGGCATCTCAGGCAACTACGGCAGCCTGGACCAAATCGCCATGCTGCGCTGGGTGCAAGACAACATCGCCGCGTTCGGCGGTGATCCGCGCCGGGTCATGGTGTTCGGCACCTCGGCGGGCGGCGGCAACATCTGTGCCCTCCTGACCGCGCCATCGGCCAAGGGCCTCTTCCAACGCGCGGCCATGCAATCCAGCGTGCCAACCGGGTGCGAGCTGCCCACGCTGGCGCAAGCGCAACAAGGCACGGGCGCCCGCGTGGCGCAAGAACTGGGTTGCAGCGCCAGCGCCACGTCGGCCTGCCTGCGCAGCAAGAGCGCGGCCGAGGTGGTCCGGGCCGTGCCCGGCACCTTTGGCGTGCTGCCCCGCTTGTACGGGCCGAATGTGGATGGGCACGTCTTCCCTGACCAGCCCGCCAGGGTCATCGAGCGCGGCGACCACGCGGCCATGCCCGTGATCATTGGCAGCAATGCGCAAGAGACCCTGCAGTTCGTCGATTCCGTGGGGCCCATCACCGACGTGGTGTCCTATGAAGCGGCCATTGGGCGCGTGTTCGGTGAAGGCGCCACCCAGCGCATCCTCGCGGCCTACCCCGTAACCAGCTACCCCTCACCACGGCGAGCCATGGTCCAGCTGACGACCGACGCGCTGTTCACCTGCCAGAGTTGGCGGGTGGCACGCTTGCTGTCACGCCATCAGACAGCGCCGGTTTACCGTTACCTGTTCGCACACGGGCTTAAGAACGACCCCGCACTGAGCGCCCTGGAGTCCGTGCACACCATCGAGCACGTGTTCTTCTTCGCCTGGCAAGGCGCCTACCAGCCCAACGCATCGGACCTGGCCTTGCAGCAAGCCCTGGTGCCCAGGTGGGCCCGACTGGCCCGCACCGGCCACCTGCCTCACGCGGGCAGCCTGGCCTGGCCGCCCGCCGGGCCGGGTGACCGCTTCCTCTGGCTGGACGCCGGCCCTGAAGTGCGGGCGGGCGATGCCGATGCACAGTGTCCGTTCTGGGACACCGTGCCCCTGCCCCAACCTCACCTCTGACCAAGGACCGCGCCATGCCATCCAAAGAACCGCCCCCGACCTGCGCGTCCCGCAGAAGGCTTCTTCAAGGCTCAGCACTCGCCTGGCTGGCCACGCCTTGGTCGGCACTGGCCACCGATCCCAAACCCGTGCTACTGGGCATCGATGCCGAGTTCGGGCTGCTCAACAGCACTTCGGCCCAGGCCGTTGAACTGGGCGTTCGGATCGCCGTCGACCAAATCAACGCACAAGGCGGCGTGTTGGGCGGGCGCCCTCTGCAAATCGTCACCAAAGACCACCGCTCCATCCCGGCTCGGGGCATCCGCAACATCACCGAACTGGCCGCCTTGCCCGACCTGGTGGCCGTGTTCGGTGGGCGATTCAGCCCCGTCGTGATCGAAGAGTTGCCCACCCTGAAGGCCGCCAAGGTGCCCTTCCTGGCGGTGTGGTCGGCCGCCGATGCCATCGTCGACAACGGCAGCACGCCCAACTACGCGTTTCGCCTGTCCTTGCGCGACAGCCTGGCCATGCCATTCATGCTGGACAAGATCCGCGAGCGCAAGCTTGAGCGCGTCGGGCTGCTGCTCACCAACACCTCGTGGGGCCGCAGCAACCTGGCGGCCGTTGAAAAATACGTTGGCAAGCACGCCTCACCCAAGGTGGTCGGCACAGCCTGGTACAACTGGCTGGAACGCAGCCTGATCGACCAATACCTCAAGCTGCAGGCCGCCCAAGCCCAAGCGATCCTGCTGGTGGCCAATGACGACGAGGCCGCCGTGCTGGTCAATGAGATCGCCGCCCTGCCTGCCGACAAGCGCGTGCCGATTTACAGCCACTGGGGCATCACCGGCGGCAAATTCTTCCAACAGGCGGGCGCCTCGCTCAAGGTGGTCGACTTCAACGTGATTCAAACTTTCAGCTTCTTCCAGGCCAACAAGCCCGCGCTGGCCAAGTTCATGGCCACCGCAGCCAAGTTCGGCATTCAGCGGATCGAAGACATCGAAAGCCCGGTGGGCACCGCCCACGCCTATGACATGACCCACATCTTGGCCAAGGCGATCGCCCTGGCCGGCAGCACCGACCGGACGGCCATCCGTGACGCCCTTGAGAAGGTGCAGGTGCACGAAGGCCTGGTCAAGCGCTATGCACCGCCCTTCACCCCCAGTCGGCACGAGGCATTGGGGACCAACGAACTGCGCATGGCTCGGTTCACCGATGCTGGCGTGATTGTCCCGTCTGACCAGTGAGATGAAACTTTTGGGCAGTCGGTGGACACGCTGGTTTCCAAGCCGCCTGGCGCACCGGTTCGCCCTGGTGGCGGCCGCGCTGGCCGCGGTCGCGTTGGTGGTCACCACCTTGGCCTCCTGGTGGCTGATCAACGAACAACACGACCAGGCCTTGAAGGCCCTGACCGCCAACGAAAGGCAATTCCGAGCCGCCACCGTTGGCGCGGACTTGAACGCCTTGGCCAGCCGCATGACCGAGATTGCCGCCAGCACCATCCTGGCCACAGGTTTGGTTGACAGCATCGGCCGGGAGACCTACCTGGGGCCGTTCCTGGACAGCATCCGCCAGATCAACGGCATCCGTGTGCAAGTGATGTTCACGGATTTCCAGGGCAACGAAATTGCCAGCAACTCGGGCGCCCGCTTTTCACCGGAACAGCTGGCCTGGCTGCGAGGCCACCTGGAAACCGGGCAGGCCGTGGCACGGGTCTTTACCTCGCCCCAGGGCAACGAGCTGGTCGCCATCGAACCACTGGTGTACCCGCGCACCAGCTCGCCCGAAGGTGCGGTGTTCTACAAGGTGGACCTGAGCCACATCAAAGCGGGACCCGGCATGAGCCTGGCATGGGGGACCGACCAGCCCCACCCCAAGGACGACACCCCGGACACGCTGGTGCCGAGCCCCAAGGTGTTCGAGCCTTTGCGCCTTCGGCTCCATAGCCAGCTGTCAGGCCCCGATGTCGGCATGAAGCTGCAAGTGCCCTACCTGCACATCTGGCTGATTTCCCTGACCTTGTTCAGTGCCGTGGTGCTGGTCGGCATGTTGCTGGCCCGACTGCTCACCCTCGACCTCCAGCGCCTGGAAGCATTTTCCCGCCAGCTGTTTGGCAGCGGATTGAGAACCGAACGCGCGCCCGAGGGCGGCAGCCACGAAGTGGCCAGCCTGGCCCAGTCCATCAACGACATGCTGGACCGACTTCACGAGCAACACGCCGACCTGCTGCGCGAGCGCGAGAAGCTCACGGCCCTCACCGAAGTGCTTCAAGCGGCCGACCGCAACAAAGACAACTTCCTGGCCATGCTGGGCCATGAGTTGCGCAACCCCTTGTCGCCCATCCGTGCCGGGGCCGAGTTGCTGCGCCGCATCCCCGACACCGATCCCCGCGTGCTGCGCACCTGCGAGATGATCAGCCGACAAGTCGGCCACATGACCAAGATCATCAACGACCTGCTGGACGTGTCACGGGTCACCCGGGGCATGGTCACGCTGGAGAACACTGAACTCGAGTTGGCGGAAATCATCTCTGGCGCGGTCGAACAAGTGAGGCCCTTGATGGAGGCCCGGCAACACCACCTGACCGTGACGGTGGCGCCTGAACCCATCACGGTGATGGCCGACCGCGCCAGGCTGATCCAGGTCCTCAGCAACTTGCTGGCAAACGCCGCCAATTACACCAAGCCAGGCGGCCAGGTTTGGGTGGAAGTGACCGCCAGCCCCACCGAAGCCGTGATCAAGGTACAGGACAACGGCGTCGGCATTGCCCCCGACCTGATGCCCGAAATTTTCGATTTGTTCACGCAAGGCAAGCGGGCGTCGGATCGACGCGAAGGCGGCCTGGGGCTGGGCCTGGCTTTGGTCAAGCACCTGGTGGCCCTGCATGGTGGCACCGTGGCCGCCGCCAGCCCAGGCATGGGCCAAGGCGCCGTCTTCACCGTTCGCCTGCCACGGCTGGCTGCATCGCAAGCCATCGCGCCCACAGCGATGCCGGTGGCTGCCACCACCGTTGGCAAGCTGCGCATCCTGGTGGTCGACGACAACGTGGACGCTGCGCACAGCCTGGCCCAGGTGCTCTCGCTCGATGGGCACAGCGTGGAGGTCAGCCACGATGGTCCCTCGGCGCTGGCCCTGGCCCGCACCTCGTCCTTTGACGCCTTCATCCTGGACATCGGCCTGCCAGGCATGGCCGGCACCGAGCTGGCGCGCAGGCTGCGAACCCTGCCATCGGGCGAGGATGCCCTGCTCATTGCGCTCACTGGCTATGGCCAAGTGTCGGATCGACAAAAATCAGCCGAAGCCAGCTTTGACCACCACCTGGTCAAACCGGCGGACTGCGACGCCTTGCAGCGCCTGCTGGGCGACTGGGCCCACGCCCGCCAACCCTGAAACCGCCGCTCAAGCAGCCTCTCGCAAGGCCCGCCGCAAAATCTTTCCCACCGCAGTTTTGGGCAACTCCGATCGAAAGTCCACCACCTTGGGCCGCTTGTAGCCGGTCAGGTGCTGGGCGCAGTAGTCACGCACTTGCTGCTCGGTCACAGCCAGGTTCTGGCGCACGATGACCAGTTTCACGGCCTCGCCCGAATGCTCGTCCGGGATGCCCACCGCGGCGCATTCCACAATGCCCGGCATCTGCGTGACCACGTCTTCCACCTCGTTGGGGTAGACGTTGAAACCCGACACCAGGATCATGTCCTTCTTGCGATCGACGATCTTGACGTAGCCGCGTTCATCAATGGTGGCGATGTCGCCGGTGCGGAAAAAACCCTGGGCCGTCATCACCTGGGCGGTTTCGTCAGGCCGTTGCCAGTAGCCCGCCATCACCTGCGGACCGCGCACCGCCAACTCGCCCGGCTGGCCCAGCGGCACCTCGTGCCCCTCATCGTCCAGCACGCACACCTCGGTCGATGGCAGGGGCAGGCCAATGGTGCCGGAGTAAGTCGTGTTGGTCACTGGGTTGCAGGTCACCGAAGGCGAGGTCTCGGACAGTCCGTAGCCTTCGAACACCGCACAACCGGTCTTGTCCTTCCACAGCTTGGCCGTGGCCTGCTGCACCGCCATGCCGCCGCCCACCGACAAGCGCAGGTGGCTCCAGTCAACCTTGTGAAAATCGGGGTGGCGGGCCAGTGCCCCAAACAGCGTGTTGACTGCCGGGAAGCTGTGAAAGCGGTGCTTGGCCAGCTCCTTCAAGGTGGCAGCCAGGTCGCGAGGATTGGGGATCAGGATGTTGCAGACGCCCAGGCGCAGGCCCACCATCATGCTCACCGTGAAACCGAAGATGTGGTACAGCGGCAAGGCGCACACCGTGGTGAGTTGCTCGCCTTCGGGCAACTGCTTCCACATCGGCGCGTTCCAGGCTTCGGACTGCAGCAGGTTGGCGATGATGTTGCGGTGCATCAGCATCGCGCCCTTGCTGACCCCCGTGGTGCCGCCGGTGTACTGCAGCACCGCGATGTCGTCCGGGCCGGGCCGGGCGGGCTGGTAAGCGCGATCACGCCCCTTCGCCAAGGCCGCGTTGAAGCGCACTGCCCCGGGCAAGGAAAACCTCGGCACCAGCTTTCGCACCCGGCGCACCACGTGGTTCACCAGCGTGCCCTTGAGCGGCCCCAGCAGGTCGCCCATGCTGGCCAGCACCACGTGCTTGACCGGCGTCTGCGCGATCACCGCCTGCAAGGTGGCGGCGAAGTTCTCGACGATGACGATGGCCTGGCTGCCCGAGTCCTTGAGCTGGTGCTCCAGCTCGCGCGGCGTGTACAGCGGGTTGACATTGACCACCACGAAACCGGCCCGCAGGATGGCCGTGACCACCACCGGGTACTGCGGCACATTGGGCATCATCACCGCCACGCGCGCACCAGCGGGCAAGTCCAGGCCCTGCAAATAAGCAGCGAAGGCCTGCGAGGCCCGGTCGATCTGGTCGAAGGTCCAGGTCCGGCCCATGAACTTGTAGGCCGACTTGTCGCGGTGGGCGGCGAAGCCCTCGTCCATCAACTCCACCAGTGAGTGGTACACGGAGGGGTCGATCTCGTGTGGCACCCCGGTGGGGTAGTGCCTGAGCCAGATTTTGTCCATGGCGGCGGAAGGTTCCTCGTGACTTTTCGTTGTGGCCACATTCTTCTACGGAACTTCCACCCCCCGACTCAGGGGATGCCCCCAATCAAACGGCCCCCTTAAGCCAATTTTTTAGGACATCTCAAGCCAGCACGGCGGCCATGGCCTCGGCCACGCGGTCAACGTTGTCGGCGTTCAAACCGGCCACGCACATGCGGCCGGACCGCAGCACGTAAACCCCGTGCACTTCGCGCAGGGTGTCGGCCTGCTGGGCGCTCAGGCCGGTGTAGCTGAACATGCCGCGCTGGTCCAGAAAGTACTGGAAATCGCGGCCCGGCAAGCGCGTCACCAGGCCAGCGTGCAAACGCTGGCGCATGGCCTGGATGCGGGTGCGCATGGCACCCAGCTCGTCCGACCACACCTGGCGCAAAGCGGGCGTTTGCAGCACACGCGCCACGATCTGGCTGCCAAGCGTTGGTGGGCTGGAATAGTTGCGGCGCACCGCCGACATCAACTGGCCCAGCACACGCTCGGCCTGCGCTTTGTCGGGGCAGGCCACGCTCAGGCCGCCCACGCGTTCGCCGTACAGCGAGAAGCTCTTGGAAAACGAGTTGGCCACGAAGAAGCTCACGCCCGCATCGGCCAGGGCGCGGATCGCGTGCGCGTCTTCGTCAATGCCGTCGCCAAAGCCTTGGTAGGCGATGTCCAGGTAGGGCAGCAGCTGGCGGCTTTTCAACACCGGGATCAACTGCGCCCATTGCGCGGTGCTCAGGTCCACGCCGGTGGGGTTGTGGCAGCAGGCGTGCATCAGCACGATGCTGTGGGCGGGCAGGTCGCTGATCGTGGCCAACAGGCCCTCGAAGTTCAAGCCGCCCGTGGCCGCGTCGTAATACGGGTAGGTGTTGACCTTGAAGCCCGCGCCCTCGAACATGGCGCGGTGGTTGTCCCAGGTCGGGTCGCTCACCCACACTTGCGAATCCGGAAAATAGCGTTTCAGGAAATCGCCGCCCACCTTCAAACCGCCTGAGCCGCCAATCGTCTGCAAGGTGGCGATCCGGCCGCTTTTGACAGCCTCATGGTCGGCGCCGAACAGCAGGTGTTGCACGGCCTCGCGGTAGTTGCTGGCGCCCACCATCGGCAAGTAGGGCTTGGGGCCCACGGTGGCCAACATGGCGCTTTCAGCTTCGCGCACCGCAGCCATCACGGGCAGCTTGCCAGCATCGTCAAAGTAGATGCCGATGCTGAGGTTGATCTTGTCGGCGCGTGGGTCTTTCTGGAAGTCCTCGTTCAGCGTGAGGATGGGGTCGCCCGGGTAGGCGTCAACGTGTTGGAACATGGTGTCGAGGATCTTTCGTCAGTCAATCATTCACTCAATCAAGCGAGTGCTTTTTCAATGTCGTCGCGCAGGCTCTTGGGGGTGTCGGTGGGGGCGTAGCGGCCCAGCACCACGCCGTCGCGGTTCACCAGGAACTTGGTGAAATTCCACTTGATGGACTTAGTGCCCAGGATGCCGGGCGCCTCGCGCGTCAGCCACTGGTACAGCGGATGGGCCTCGGCCCCGTTGACGTCGATCTTGGCCATCACCGGAAAGCTCACGCCGTAGTTCAGCTGGCAGAACGAAGCAATCTCAGTGTTGGCGCCAGGGTCTTGTCCGCCGAACTGGTTGCACGGAAAACCCAGCACCGTCAAACCTTGGTCTGCGTGGTCTTTCCACAGCTGTTCCAGCCCTTCAAACTGTGGCGTAAAACCACACTTGCTGGCAGTGTTCACAATCAGCAGCACGCGGCCGCGATACTGCTCCAACTTCACGGGAACGCCGTCCGTGGAAAGCGCCTCAAATTCGTAGATGGATTGGGTCATGATGGCCAAGAACTTTCTCAAAGTACCTACACATGAAGCGTCCATTCTGACATCATGAGTTCCTAGCTGTATCCCTTTGCTCGCCAGAGACAGGTGAGTATCCGCACCCACGGTGCCGAGAGGAAAACGCCATGCCCCAAAACACCATTGAGGCCGACCTGCCAGTCGCGACTGAGCAAGGCCTGCCCATGAGACAAGTCCAAGCCGCCTTGCAGCGCGCGCAAGCCACCAACCAGGAACTGGCCTTGCTGGCCGACCGGGTCAGTGACGCGGTGATGATCTGCGATGCACAGCGTTGCATACGGTGGGTCAATCCCAGCTTTTCAAGGCTGACCGGCTTTTCCTTGTCGGAAAGCCTGGACCAGCAGCCCGAAGAGTTGCTCAGCGGCCCGCACACCGAGGCGGCCCTGATCACCCGCATCAACCAGACGCTGGCCCAGGGCCACGCCGTTGAAAACCTCGAAATCTGCCACCACCGCAAGGATGGCGAGCCTTTCTGGGTGGCGCGCACCGTGCACCCCCTGCCCGACGCCGACGGCCAGGTCACCCGCTACATCGAGTTGATGCGCGACGTCAGCGCCCAGCGCCGTGGCGAGGCCGAACACACGCGCCGCCTGCAGGCTGAGCTCACCTTGGTGGCCAAGGCCGATTTCCTGGCCCGCATGGGGCACAGCATGCGCTCGCCCCTGAACGCCATCATGGGCTTTTCGCAGTTGCTGGACATGCAGGACCAAACGGGCATGCCCGAATCCCTGCAGCGCCAGTTGGGCCACATCCGCACAGCCGGCCAACAGTTGTTGAGCCTTCTGGACCAGGCCCTCGAGTTCGCCCGCCTGGACGAGCCCTCGGTCACCCTGCGGCCCCAGCGCCTGGCCATGACGGGTCTGCTGCGTGAGGTCTGCGCTGCCCAAGAAGCGCTGGCCCGCAAACACAACGTGACCGTGGTGGTTGATTGCGCGCCGCACACCGTCTGGGCCGACCCCCAGCCCACCAAAGACATCCTGGTGCAACTGCTGAACAACGCCATCCGCGTCAGCCCCGCCGGCTCGACCGTGTGGTTGCGCGCCCGTGAAGTGGCCGAAGAGCGCATGGGCATTGTTGAAGTGCGTGACCAGGGCGCCGGCATTGACCAAAGCGACCTGCCCAAGCTGTTCCACCCCTTCACCCGACTGGACCGCGCCACCGAAGCCGACAGCTCCGAGGGCCACGGCCTGGGCCTGGCGGTCGCGCAGCGCATGGCCGCGCTGATGCACGGCCGCATCGAGGTGCACAGCACCTTGGGCGAAGGCAGCGTGTTCGGCCTGAAGCTGCCACTGGCCGAGCGCACCCACACCACCACGCCCACCAGCGCCCGCCCCTCCGAGCCTTTGGTGATGCTGCCGCCTTTGCGCGTGGTGCACATCGAGGACAACGCTCTGAACCGCAGTCTGGTCGAGGCCCTGTTCGCCACGTATCCGCAGGTGCGCTTGCTGTCGGCTGACACGGCCGCCGATGGACTGGCTTGCATCGAATCCATGCAGCCGGATGTGGCCTTGGTCGACATCAACTTGCCGGATGGCAGCGGTTTGGACTTGTGCCGCCAGTTGCGGGCCAAGGCGGCGTTCAAGAAGCTGCCTTTGATTGCCTTGAGTGGGGACGCTTTGCCTGATCACATTGCGCGGGCGTTGCAGGCTGGGTTTAACCAGTATCTGGTGAAACCTTTGCAGATCAACCGGCTGTTGACGATTTTGGCGGCTCTGCCAAGCACGCAGGCGGCGCCACCGTTGAACTCCTGAATTTGCGCGCTTGACGGTTAGCGCGGGGCGAGGGCTGGGCGGGTATCCGTCAGGGCTTCAGGTTGGTGGTCCCGCTGTTAGCGGGACTGCCTTGCGATGCTCGCGCCAAGGTGGGGCCGTGGAACTCACTGCGCGGATTTCATCCGCTTCGTTCAAACAACCACGGCCGGTCAGATGTTGACGCGCGCTGTCGCGCGCCCACCTCGGCCCTCCGCTTCTCAGCACCAACCAGGCGCCCCGCCGGATACCCGCCCGACTCCGACTCATCCCCGCCCCGCGCTGCCAGGCCAATCAAGCCACCCGACGCACGCCACTAATTCGCCCCCAGCCGCTCCGCCGTCCAACGCAGCAAATCCAGCCACATCTGCCGAATCTCCGCCTCTTGCGGCGTGCGAATGGCGCTCGGCAATTCGATGGTCACCACCGGCATCTTCTTGTGCACCCCACCATAGTTGCCCAAGCTGCCCGGAAAGATCCCCACTTGGTCCAGGTACAAGCGCCCCAGCTTCTGCGGTGGCGAGGTGGGCCCGTCAAAGTCCAGCACGCCATAAGGCGCGTGCACCGACACGATCAGGTCAGGCTTCCAGCGCTCCATCTCATCGAACAACCATTTCGACTCAGGCTCGGACAAGGGCTTGGGCCCCGGGTAACGACGCGGATCGTTCTTGGTCCGCTTGCTCCAGTACTGAGGCGCCTCCTTGTCCCAGTTGGGCGTGGGGAAGTTGCGGTTCAGATCCACACCACGGGCATTGGTGCGCTTGGGGCGAGCCAGCAGCATGCCGTCCGGGTTCATCAAGGGCACGAAACGCCAGTGGATATTGGACGGTGTCTCCGTGGAAGCGCGGATCCAGTGCAGCACCAGCGAGGTGGACGACAGCTCATCGCCATGCACGCCACCAATCACCAGCACGCGCAAGTGGGCATTGGGCGAGATCACGTCGCGCTGCATCAAGGCATGACCCTGGACCGACTTGGCGCCATTGGTCTGCAACTGCGCCTGCGCACACAAAGCCATCGGCACATTCGGCAGGCGGCCAGCGACCTGCTGGCAGAAGGCTTGGGGTGTCTGAATCAGCGCCATGGGCTGGGCCGGTGCGGCGGCCTTGTTGGGGGCGGCGTGTGCGCCAAGCGCCACGGCCCACATCACCCACATCGACACCAGTGAGGAACGAAAATTCATCGGGCGAGGTTCTTCAGGGCCAGTTTGATGCCATCGCTGACGGAGACATCGGCGGGCAATTGCTTGAGCGTGGCCTGCGCTTCCTTGTCGGTGTACCCCAGGGCCAGCAAGGCCTGCAGGATGTCCGACTGCGCGGCGCTGACCATGGAAAAGCCTGGCGCTGACAGGGCGGGGGCCAGCTTGCCTTTCAGCTCCAGCAACAGGCGTTCGGCCGTTTTCTTGCCAATGCCGGGCACCTTGACCAGGCGGGCCGCATCTTGGGCCGCCACGGCCTGCGCCAGCTCGTCGGTGCTCAGGCCCGACAGCAAGGCCAAAGCGATGCGGGGCCCCACGCCACTGATCTTGGTCAACTCGCGGAAGGAGGCACGCTCGCCCGCGGTCAAAAACCCATACAGCAGCTGGGCATCTTCGCGCACCACGAACTGGGTCAGCAAGGTCACGCGGGCGCCCAGTTCGGGCAGGTTGTAGAAGGTGCTCATGGGCACCTGCACTTCGTACCCCACGCCGTTGCAATCCACCAGCACGTGGGGTGGGGCTTTCTCGGCGAGAAGCCCAGTCAGGCGGGAAATCATCGGCGGAACAAGCCCAATCGTTGCGCTTCCAAAGCCGCTTCGGCACGCGAAGACACGTTCAGCTTGCGGTAGATCTGCTTGACGTAGTCGGCAATGGTGTGGCGCGACAGGTTCAGCTGCACACCGATCTCGGGCAGGGTGAAGCCCTTGGCAACGCGCAGCAGCACTTCGTTTTCGCGGTCGGTCAGTTGCACGTGCGGCGTCACCGAGTCAGCCTGCGAGATGTGCTGGTGGTGGGCCTGCGCGGTGAAGTACTTGATCACGCGGCGGGCGATGGACGGCGACAGCGGCGGTTCGCCCTGGCTGATGCGGTGCAACTGCTCGGCCAGTTGTTCGCGCGATTGCTCTTTCAGCAGGTAGCCGAAAGCGCCGGCCTGCAGGGCGGGGAACAAATGCTCGTCGTCGTCGTGGATGGTGACCACGACCGACTGCACATCGGGCTGCTTTTCGCGCAGGGCCTGCACCACTTCAACGCCGGAGCCATCCGGCAAACCCAAGTCGCACAGGGCCACGTCAAAGCGCACGGCGTTGACCAGTTCCAGGGCATCATGAACCCGTGCACTCTCACTGATGTGAGCACCCGGAAACACCTGAAGCGCCAGCGTTTTCAGCCAGGCGCGGATTTCAGGAAGATCTTCGAGCAACAAAATCTGCTTCATGGCCGAGGCCTCACATCAAGGGGTCGTGCCCAGGGGAGATCCCTGTGCACCATTGGGGATGCTAGCAGTGCTAGCCGCTTGCGTGTGCTCAAGGGGCACCTTCTGTTGCACGACGGCAATTTCAAGGGGCAAAGTGAGCCGAATGACGGTGCCAAAACCCGGCCCGGACTCGACCAGGCACTGCCCATTGAGCTGTTTGGCACGGTGCTTCATGCTGGTCATGCCATGGCCTCGGTCCAGGCGGCCGTCCAGCTCCATCGGAATGCCCTTGCCATTGTCCTGGATCACCAGCAAAAAGTCGTGGTGCTCCAGGTGCACATCGGTGTGGATGACCACGTGCGAGGCCTGGCTGTGTTTGATGATGTTGCTGACGGCCTCGCGGATGATCCGCGTGGTCTGCACATAGGTGCGCGCCGACAGGGGTTCTTCCACCTCGTCGATGGAATTGCGCCATTCGATCTCGATGCCCGATTGCCCCAGGCGAGACACCACCTCGGCCCGCCAGTCGGCCAAGGCATCAGACAGGACCATGGGCCGCCCGGTCAGGCCACGCACCGACAGGCGCATTTCTTCCAGCGCTTCGCGCGCCAGCGTGGAGATGCGGTCGTTGTCACTGGTGTGCACGATGGTCAGCAGCTTGGCGCCCAGGTCGTCGTGCAGATCGGCGGCGATGCGCTTGCGCTCTTTCTCGGCGATCTGCTCCACCCGAAGCTCGGCGATCTGGTTGAAGTTGCGCTCGATCTCGGCGCTGATCTCCTGCACGCGCTTCTCCAACTGGTTGCGTGCGCCCTCGGCGGTCTTCAAGGCACCCGCGTAGACCTGGATCAAACGCACGGCCACCACCGCGTACAACACCGGCATCACAAAGTAGGTGACGTGCACGCCCCAGACCCGCAGCAGCCCATTCTGGAAAAACAGCTCGATGCCCATCACGGCCGAAACCACCCCCAGGGCCACACTCATCAGCCAGAACTCCGGCTTGCGCGTGCGCCCCGAATGCCACAGGAAATAGCCGATGGCCACAAACAACTCCAGCGCAAACAGCACATACCAAAGGCGAGCGACCAGGAACAGGCCATTCACACCGACCAGCCACAGGCTGAGCGGCAGCAGCAAACACTGCGCCCACAACAGGGCATTGACCTGACGGGTCAGGTCGCGGGCTTTGCGGTTGCGCACGCCGTGTCCGGAATAGCCCAGCAGGAACTTGATGGCAAAGGCCGTCATGGGCGCGAACATCATCGCGACCAGGACCTCCGTGGAGGCGTTGGACACGGGCAGCTCGTTGATCCACCAGCGCCCCGTCATCAAAGACCAGCCAATGGTCAACAAGCCAAAATAGGTGAGGTAGCTGAGCTGGCGCACCCAGGCCAGGCCCAAAGCGAACAAACCCAGCACCACCAGGATGCCAGCGATGACTTGGGACACCGTGTTGGACCAGAACTCGTGGTCCTGGTGCATGCGTTGCATGTCTTGCAAGGGGCCCACGCGCACTTCGTCCAGGCCACCCGCACGCTGGCGGGCAGTCACGCGCTCGATCGGGTAACCGGTCACCTTCAAGTCCAGCTGGTTGGAGCCGGTGCGCAGCAAGAAAGTGGGCAGGGGCACCACGTGCGACTGGTCGCAGTTGCGCGCCACCGGCTCGGTCATGCGGCCACCCCGGTACAGCAACTGGCCATTGAGGTGGACCTCGACGTTGGAGCAGGCCCGCTCGATGTAGGCGGCCAACAGCTTGTCGGTGGTGGGTTGGAGGGGCGTTTCGAAATGAACCCGGTACCAGATGCTGCCCTCGTAGCTGGGGTGCGAGCGCGGCCATTCATCGGGCAAGCCGACGGACTGGCCTGGCTGGTCGATGGGATAGTGCGCCGCCGCACTGGCCACAGCCCAGGCATCACGGAACAGCAAGGTGGTGGCCCCGCCATCGGCCAGGGTCGGCTTGCTGAGGCGGATGGCCTCCTGGTTGAGCACCACCAGGCCCCAACCCACCACCCAGGCCAGCGCCAGGCCCAGCGTCAACAGCAGCCACTGCCCCGCCCGGCTGACCGGGATCACGGTGCCGGACGGCGTCTCGAGCGCGGCTTGGGCCGATGCGGCCGAACGCGTCCGATTCAACAGGTTTTGCCACCAGCGTTGCAACATGAATAACGTCAATCCCATGGCCAAAACTGCGCACCATGCGCAATGTCGGCCCCATTCTGCAAGATCCGTCACACTTTGATGCCCCGGTCAAGCGACAATTTGCGGGCTTTTTGTGCACCGATGCGTTCAACCCTGGGCCTTCCATGACCTTGCGCCACCGTTTCATCCCGCTCGACAACACCCGCCTGGCCCACTTGTGCGGGCCGATGGACGAGCACCTGCGCACCATTGAGGCCGCCTTGGGCGTGACCCTGGCCCGGCGCGGTGACCAGTTCCGCATCGATGGCGCCAAAGGGCGCCCTGAAGAAGCCCTGGAGATGCTGGAGACCCTGTACGCCAAATCGGCCCGGCAGATCAGCCCTGAGCAAGTGCAACTGGCGCTGGCCTCCTTGTTGGCCCAGCGCCAGAAGCCCACCCGCAGCAAGCGCGGCGCCAAGGACGCGGCGACCGAACCCGGCCCTGACGACGAGCCCGACGAAGGCCCGATGCTCAGCACCCGCCGCAGCGACCTGCAGGGCCGCACCACCAACCAGGTCAGCTACCTGCGCGACATCCTGACCCACGACTTGACCTTCGGCATCGGCCCGGCCGGCACCGGCAAAACCTTCCTAGCCGTGGCCTGCGCGGTCGATGCGCTGGAGCGCAGCATGGTGCAGCGCATCGTGCTGACCCGCCCGGCGGTGGAGGCCGGCGAACGCCTGGGCTTCCTGCCCGGCGACCTGTCGCAAAAGGTCGATCCCTACCTGCGCCCCTTGTACGACGCGCTGTATGACCTGATGGGTTTTGACCGCGTCACCAAGGCCTTTGAGAAAGGCCAGATCGAAGTGGCCCCGCTGGCCTTCATGCGCGGGCGCACGCTCAGCCACGCTTTCGTCATCCTGGACGAGGCGCAAAACACCACGCCCGAGCAGATGAAGATGTTTTTGACGCGCATCGGCTTTGGCACCAAGGCCGTGGTCACCGGCGACGTCAGCCAGATCGACCTGCCCAAGGGCGCGCGCAGTGGCCTGATCGAGGCCGAACGCATTCTGCGCAAGGTCACCGGCATCGCCTTCACCCGCTTCACCCCGCACGACATCGTGCGCCACCCGCTGGTCGGCCGCATCGTGCAGGCCTATGACCGCGACTTGCTGAACGACACCCCCACCGCATGAGCACTGCCAAACCGAATCTGAGCCTGAGCCTTCAATTCGCCGACAAGACCCACCGCGAGCACCTGCCGCGCCACAAGGTGGCCCGCTGGATCCGCGCCGCGCTGGCGGTGGATGGGGTTGATGGCGAGATCACCGTGCGCATCGTGGGAGAAGAAGAAGGCCGCGCCCTGAACCGCGACTTCCGCCAGAAGGACTACGCCACCAATGTGCTGACCTTCGACTACGCGCAAGAGCCGGTGGTCACGGCCGACCTGGTGATCTGCGCCCCCGTGATCGAGCGTGAAGCCCAAGAACAAGGCAAGGCGATCGACGCCCACTATGCGCACATGCTGGTGCACGGCACCCTGCACGCGCAAGGCTTTGACCACGAAGTGGACGACGAGGCCCTGGCCATGGAAGCGCAAGAGCGCGAGATCCTGGCCACGCTGGGCTTTGCCGACCCCTATTAGCAAACAAACAAACGTTTGAATACCTGCAATCGGGGCGGGCGAAAAGCGTGAAAGTGCCGATGCGTGCATTACTGCACGGTGGCAGGCACGCTCAAATGAGGGGGTGTTGGGGGGCACCCCCTGAACGGGTTAGAGCCCAGTGCGCAGAATCGAGACATCGGCCAAGCCAACCCCTTGAGGTCCCTGATGTCCCACCCCTCCAAAGCCAAGATCTACACCCGTTACCAAGCCTTGAACAGCATCACTGTTCAGGACATTCGGGACATGTTCAAGGTGTTTTGCCGCTACTACGACAATGTCGCGCTCGACCAGTTCGTGACCGACCTGGGCAAGAAAACCGGGGCCTTCATCGTGCGCCGCCAACGTGACGACGCCATCGTGGGCTTCTCCACCTTCGGCGTGTACCGCATGCAGGTCGATGGCAAGGAAATCAAGGGCGTGTTCAGTGGCGACACGGTGCTGGAAAAGGAGCACTGGGGCAACCGCGCCATCAACGCCGCTTTTGTGAAGCGCGTGCTGTGGGAAGCCGTCAAGAACCCGCTGACGCCTCAGTACTGGTTCCTGATCTCGAAGGGCTACAAGACCTTCTTGCTCTTGAGCCGCAACTTCCCCGATTACTACCCGCACCCCACGCAGAAGAACGACCACCTCAAGCACATCGCCGAGACGTACTGCGAGACGCTGTTCCCCGGCAAGCTGGACAAGGAATCGATGGTGCTGGACTTTGGCGATGGCTACAACTGCCTGAAGGGCGACGTGACCCCCATCACCCGCGAGTTGCGTCAGCAGGCCGACATCGCTTTCTTCGAGAAATGCAACCCTCAGTGGGAACGCGGCACCGAGCTGCCCTGCGTGGGCCGCGCTGATCTGAAGGCTTTTTTCCAGGTGATCATTCCACAGCTGTGGAAGGTGCTGGTCAAGCCTTCACGTGCCCGGCCTGAAACCGTGCGCGAACGTGCTGGTGCGGCCTGGGCCGATTCCAGCTTCGGCAAGGCCGTGGCACGGCATCGGGATGCGCTGTGGGGTTGACTTCACTTTGGCCACGGTATGTGGCTTAGGCTTTGACTCAGTGTGAAACGCTGTCAATGGAAATCGTGCCCTCAGGAAAATTTCTGAGTACCTTCTTGTCCATCGTCGCGAGCTTCACACCCAGCTTTTTTGCAAGCGCCACGAATTCGCAGTCGTAGGCAGAGCATTCGCTTGCCGTCACTAACTCCAGCACGTCATGTGAGTCAACGTCGTACTCACGTCCGCTAAGCAGTCCTTCCGCCTCTAGCTGGAGGGCGCATGCCTGGTCCAAGGTCAGCGCACCCCGCCTGATGTAGCCCGCCAAAATATTGCGGAACTCACTTCGCCAAAGCGGCGGTGCGACCCAATCAGGATCCTCGGCCAACAATTGTTCCGCTTGTGCCGTCAAGTCTCCCGGAAGGTACAGGCATGCCAGGATGTTCGAATCAACAACAATCACGCGCGCCCCTCATCACGCAAGCGTGTAATGTCATCGGCATTGAAGGCGCCCGTTGGCAACGCCTGGCGCAACTGTCGGGCTCTGGCCAAACGGTCTTCCACAGACATTCGCTGCGGGAGCAAAACAGCCTCAAGGCATACCAGCACTTCGCTGTTCAAGCTGCGGCGGTGCGCCTCTGCCGCGGCCTTCAAGCGCCCATATAGTTCGTCCGGAATGTTCTTCAGGGTCAATGTTGTGGGCATAACGCGATACAACCAAAATGGAACCATTATGGTTTCCAAGCTCGCCTTCGTCAAGTGCCAGCCTTGTCCACCGAGGTATGAGCCTGAACTGGCTACTGTATTGCCACCCAGGAATAAGTCACCCGCGAACTGCGCCAACAGGCCGACATCGCCTTCTTTGAAAAGTACAACCCCAGCGTGGAACGCGGCAAAGTTGCCTTGCGTGGGCCGCGTCGACCTGAAGGCCTTCTTCCACGTGATGATCCCTCAGGTGTGGAAGGTTGCCCGAAACCGTTCGGCAGCGCGCTGGCGGGGCGGCTGCGGCGCAGCTTGCGCGCGACGGCGCCGTCAGTTGCACCCAACGTGACGATGAGAGCCAAACTGCTTTGCAAATCCAGTGTAGTGGCCCCTCATCACTGATGAATGGAGCTGCCTCGGCAATCCGCACAACATGCTACGCACTCCGCAGAATCCGTGGTTGCTCATCTGAAAGAGAAGCTGAGGCCCGCCTTGGCCTCAAAAGGGGTAAAGAGCAGCACCAGCGGGAAGGCGACGACCACTGATGACGCCCCGAAAAAGCAACGTCAGCGCCCAAGCCCGCTCAAAAACCCCGTCGCCCCTTCGTGCAAGCAGCGTGGCTTGTACTGCCCCACCCGCTTGGCAATCGCCGCAATGTGCTGTGGCGTGGTGCCGCAACACCCCCCTGCGATGTTCAAGAACCCCGCCTTGGCAAAGTCCTCCAACAACCCGCCCGTGATCTCCGGCGTTTCGTCAAAGCCGGTGTCGCTCATCGGGTTGGGCAAGCCCGCATTGGGATAGCAACTGACGAAGGTGTCCCCTGCGATCTTGGTCAGCTCTTCAATGTACGGCCGCATCAGCGCGGCGCCCAAAGCGCAGTTCAGCCCAATGGCCAGCGGGTGCGCATGCCGCACCGAGTGCCAGAACGCGCCCACCGTTTGGCCCGACAGGATGCGGCCTGACGCATCGGTCACCGTGCCTGAGATGATGATGGGCAGGCGCTCGCCAGTGTTCTCAAACAACTCATCAAGCGCGAAGATCGCGGCCTTGGCGTTGAGCGTGTCAAAAATGGTTTCTACCAGGAAGACATCGCTGCCACCTTCGAGCAAAGCCTCGGCCTGCTCGTAATAAGCCTGCCGCAGGGTGTCGAAGCTCACATTGCGCGCGGCAGGGTCGTTCACGTCGGGGCTGATGCTGGCGGTCTTGGGCGTGGGGCCAATGGCGCCTGCCACAAAACGGGGTTTGTCAGGCGTGCTGTACTTGTCGCAGGCCAGGCGCGCCAGGCGGGCGCCTTCGAGGTTCATCTCGCGCGCCAGTTCGGGCAGGTCGTAGTCGTCCTGGGCCACGGTGGTGGCGCCAAAGGTGTTGGTCTCGATCAGGTCGGCGCCCGCAGCCAGGTACTGCTCGTGGATCTCGCTGATCACCTCGGGCTTGGTCAACTGCAAAAGCTCGTTGTTGCCCTTGAGGTCCTTGTGGTGCTCAAGGAAACGCGAGCCCCGGTAATCGGCCTCGGTCAGCTTGTAGCGCTGGATCATGGTGCCCATGGCACCGTCCAGGATGACGATGCGCTGGCGCATGATCTCGGGCAATTGGGCCCCACGGGTGTAGGGGCGGCGTTCCACCGGCAAGGTGGTTTTGGAGGGGGTGAGGATGGCGCTCATGCCCCCATTGTAGAAACCCCGTCAAGCCGCCGCAAAAAAGCGGTCAATTCGGCCGTCCCAGGCGCACCGGCGGCTCGGGCCGGGGCACCGCCTCACTGCTGCGCGCCCACAAGGCCATCTGCACCGGCGACATGGGCCGTGCGAACAAATAGCCCTGCAGTTCATCACAGCCAAAGCGCAACAGGATGTCCTGCTGGTGCGTGGTTTCCACGCCTTCGGCCACCACGTTCAGGCCCAAGGCGTGCGACAGGCGCACGGCCGCGTCCACGATGGCTTTGGCGTCTTCGTCATGCTCCAGGCTTTGCACAATGCTGCGGTCGATCTTGAGCTGGCAGGCCGGCAGCTTGCGCAATTGAGTGAGGTTGGCGTTGCCCATGCCAAAGTCGTCGATCGACACCTGAACGCCCAGGCGCATGAACTGCTCGAACAGGCGCACGCAGGCTTGCGGATCGGCCATGGCCGCGATCTCGGACACCTCGAACATCAAGCGGTCGGCCTGGATGCGCTGCGCCTTCAGGGCCTGTTCGATGCGATCGACCAGATCGACCTGGCGCACCTGGTGCACCGACAGGTTGATGGCCACGCGCAAGTCCAGGCCCTCGTCCTGCCAGGCGCGTTGCTGGCGGCAAGCTTCATCGATCACCCACTGGCCCAGCATCCCGATCAGCCCAAAGCGTTCGGCCACGGGGATGAACAGGCTGGGCTCGATCAGCCCTTGATGGGGATGCCGCCAGCGCAGCAAGGCTTCCACGCCGGTCAGGCGGCCGCTCTTGGTGTCCACTTTGGGCTGGTAGTCCAGCGACAGGCCATCACCGCCCAGGTCAAGGGCATGGCGCAGGTCGCGCTGCAGGTCGATCTGGGCTTCGCTGTTCACCGCCATGTGCGGCTCAAAAAACACGTGCATGCCGCCACCAGCCTGCTTGGCCACCGACATGGCCGCGTCCGCATGGGCGAGGAGCTTGGCGCGCGGGCCATGGTCCGGGTAGAGCACGATGCCCACGGAGCAGGACAGGCGCAAATCGCGCCCTGCCACCCGGATGACGTCGGCCAGGCAAGCCCGCAAACGCGCGGCCACCACGGCGGCGGCCGAAGCGTCCGGGTTGCCATCCAGCAGCATCAGGAACTGGTCGCCGCCCAGGCGCGCCACCGTGTCGGTTTGCCGCGCCTGCAGCGCCACGCGGCGGCCCACTTCGCGCAGCAGCTCGTCGCCAGCGCGGTGGCCATACGAATCGTTGACGGCCTTGAACCCATCCACGTCAATGAACAACACGCCCAATCGGCGGCCCGAGGCCTCGACCCGGCGCGCCGCGCCATCCAGCCGGTCTTCAAACAGAAGGCGATTGGCTAGGCCCGTCAACGGGTCGTGGTGGCTCAGGTCTTTCAAATTGACCGGCGCGGGCGGCGGCGTCAACGGCACCACGGAAGGACTTGCCCACAGGGCCTTGGCCCGGGCAATCCAGCGTTCAAACATCTGCATTCGATTCCCTCATGCGGGTACCAAGTGGATCGGGGCCATGGGCACGGCCTGCGCGACCATCCAGGCCCGCAGGTCAGGCTCGGCCATGGGCTTGGCAAACAGGAAGCCTTGCAATTCGTCGCAGGCCAGCTTGACCAGCACCTGGCGCTGCGCTTCGGTCTCCACGCCTTCGGCCACCACGGTCATGCCCAGGGCGTGCGACAGGCGCACCACGGCTTCGACGATGGCCTGCGCATCGGCGCTGTGGTCCAGGTCGCGCACAAAGCTGCGGTCGATCTTGAGTTGGCGCGCGGGCAGGCGGCGCAAATAGCTGAGGCTGGAATAGCCGGTGCCAAAGTCGTCGATCGACAGCTTCACGCCAATGCGGTCTAGCATGTCGAACACTTTCAGTGAAGCTTCAATGTCGTCCATGGCCACCGACTCGGTGATCTCCAGGATCAGCATGCCGGCGGGCAGGGCGTGGCGCGCCAGGGTTTCGCGGATGCGGCTTTCCAGGTCGTGTTCGCGCAGCTGGTGCGCCGACATGTTGACCGCCACCGGGATCTCCAAGCCCGCGTCCAACCAAAGACGCATGTGGCGGCAGGCTTCGTTCATCACCCATTGGCCCAGTTCGCCGATCAGGCCAAAGCGCTCGGCCACGGGGATGAAATCGGCCGGGCTGACGGGGCCGCGCTGCGGGTGCGTCCAGCGCAGCAGCGCCTCCACGCCCACCAGGCCCCCTCGCACCGCGTCCAGCTTGGGCTGGAAGTGCAAGGCCAACTCGCCGCGTTGAATGGCATAGCGCAGGTCGCGCTGCATCTCGACCTGCTTGGCACCGCTGATGTCCATGCCCGGCTCGTGCAGGCAATACACGCCGCCACCGGCCTTGCTCGCGGCCAGCATGGCCTCGTTGGCATGACCGATCAGTTGTTCCACCGTGACACTGTCCGGGTACAGGGCGATGCCGATGGAACAAGTGATGGTCACGTCCTCGCCATTGATCACGCAAGGCTGGCTCACGGCCAAGCCGATGCGGTGGGCCAGTTGGGCCACCGCGTGCTGGTCGGGCATGCTGGGCAGGAGCAGCATGAACTCTTCGCCATCACCGCGCGCTGGCGCATCAGTGTTGCGCACCAGCACCAGCAGGCGCTTGGCCACTTGGCGCAGCAGCTTGTCTCCCAGGGCGTGCCCATAAGTGTTGACCAGGGCGCGAAAGCCATCCAGGTTGATGCGCATCACGGCCAGGCACCCCGCGGGCGCCTCACCCGCCTCGTCCAGCGACTGGATCACCTCGCGCAGGTGATGCTCGAAACCTGGTCGGTTGAGCAGGCCGGTCAGGGCATCGCGGTGGGCCGCCCCCTCCAGCTCGGTGTGCGCCTGCCGGAGCGAGGACAGCAGTTGGGCATGCTGGTGGCGCAAACGCGTGTCCAGGATCGTGCACAACTGCACCCCCATCAGCAAGACGCCACTGACCAGGGTGACCAGCCAATCCAGGTGAGTGCCCGACAACTGCTGCGCGCTCAGGCACACGGCGCCCACCGGCACACCCGCAGATTCCAGCATGAGCAACTGGGACAAGTGCACCGCACTGCCCACCACCAACGCCACCTTCGCCTGGTTCCAGAATGTCGCCTCGCGCAACAACTCTCGCCGCAGCATGACCGAGGCCAGGACGTTGCCGAGCAGGATGACGGCAAAAGACGCCAACAGCCAAAGCGGGTCCCAGACCACCTCGGGTTGCAAGACCATGGCGGACACGTTCAGATAGGTCAGAAAACCAAAGCCCAGGGCCCCGAGCAGCCCGGCGGTGACGCGCTTGTCCATGGGCTGATGAACCCGGCTGACCGACCAGATGAGCACGGCACAGATCAGCACCGCCGGCAACCACGCGGCCATCACGACGGCCGGCAGATAGCCCACCTGGATGGGCAACTGGCGACTGAGCATGCTGATGAAGCCTTGGGCCCAAATGCCCGTGCCCACCGTCACAGCGCCGCCCATCCACCAGCCAATTCTCACGTCACGGTCCGAAGCCCGCACGCGGCGAATCACCAGGGTCATGACGTAAATGGCGTAAACCGCCAAGAACCACGCTGCGGTCAGTGCAACGCCGTCATGGCGGACGACCAACAGGTCTTGAGGCATCAGCCCTCCGCGGCCACGTAAATCCAGATTACAGGGGTAGTCTGGTTACATTTCGGCGGCGGCTGCCAGGACTTGAATGGCTGGGAGGCTGATCTGCCTAATGCATCACGACTGGCTGTTGAGCCAGGCCGGTGAAGCCTTCCAGGTAGGCGTCGAACTCTTCGACGCTGGGCGAGGTTTCAATCAGGGCATCGACCCCCACCTTGAAGCTCTCAGCCAGGGCGCCTTCGATGAACAGTTCCTTGCGGGCGAACTTGTCCACGATCTCGTAACCACCTCGGGTGAGGGTGCTGACGACCGAAGGGGGAACCGGGAACTCATCCGCAGCCAACTCGATCTGAACGACCGCGTAGTTGTCGGAGTTGTAAAGCATTTGCATGGACTGCACTCCAGATTCATGGGCTTGTCTCTCAGATGGGGACACAGCAGGCAAGCGCAAGCTCATGATGACGTTTCCTTCGACAGGAACACCCCCCGACTTGAGGGCCCGCCAGCCCCATCAACGGCTCGCCTGTGGCTAATTGCACGACAAGTGCCGCACCAACCCCCTCAAACACGGGGGCGTGTTTAGCCCTCCAGCCCATGCTGCAGCACACCACCCCCGACAGAGGGATATGGCCACCCCATGGCCCCTCCTACATTAGCGATCACACAACAAGCTGTCATCACGTTTGAAGTGGAGAGGGGAGTCGATAACGGGGCTTGATCACATGGCGGTGACGTGAGGAACGCATCACACGCCCACAACACCAAGGACAAGCTTCCACAGTTCCAGTTCTTTTCACGGATTGAACACCGCCCCGCCCTTTCGGCGGGGTTTTTTTTGGCCCTTCGAAATCTCAGGCCCAGCTCAACCCCTCGTGATGCGGCTGATCGCCGGGAAATACCAGGCGTGGGGCAGGTGCCGCAGCAGCTTGAGCCACAGGGTGAAGCGCCATGGAAAGTGAATCTCGAAACGACCCGCGTGCCAGCCCGACACGATCTCGGCGGCGGCCTGCTCGGGCGTCAGCAGGGCGGGCATGTCGAAGTCATTGCCCGCCGTCAGCGGCGTTTGCACAAAGCCCGGGTTGATCACTGACACGCCGATGCCCAAAGGGTGCAAGTCCAGGTAGAGGCACTCGGCCAGGTTGTTGAGCGCGGCCTTGGTCGGCCCATAGGCCATGGCCTTGGGCAAGCCGCGAAAGCCCGCCACGCTGCCGACCAGGCTGAGGTGCCCTGCCCCCTGGGCGGTGAGCAAAGGCAAAGTGGCGGCCAGCACATGCAAGGCCCCCACGTAGTTGATCTGCTGGTGGCGCAGGGCCTCGCCCAGGTCAAAGCTTTGTGCCCGCATGGCCTGGTAGTGGCCTGCGCAGTAGACCACCATGTCGAGCCGCCCCGATGACGACTGCGCCTGGATGCGCGCGGCCGCCTCGCGCACCGCCACCGCATCGGCCACGTCCAGCGCTTCGAAATCGCTGCCGGGGTGCGCCACCACAAAGGACTGCAAGGCCTGCACATTGCGCGCCGACACGATCACGTGCGCGCCCTTGGCGTGCAGCAGGGAGGCCGTGGCGCGGCCAATGCCAGTCGAGGCCCCGATCAGCCAGACGGTGCGGCCTTGCCAAACGGTGATGCGTGGGTTGAGGGCCATGTCAGGCTTTCATCGTCAAGGCTTGTGGAAGGACAAGGTCACTTCACCCAGGTGCAGCCCGAACTTGCTCATGGCGGCCCTGTTGAGCATGGTGTGCTGGTCCATCAGGTACATCCAGTCGTTGAACTGGACGTCGTAGGTCTTGCCATCCACGGGCAGGCGCAGGGTGTAGGCCCACTGCAAGGCGTTGCCTGCGGCGTGGCCTTGCGCTGTGCCGACCACGTCATCGGCCTGGCCGGTGTAGCGGCCCTGGCCATGGTCGGTGATGCGCCAGACGCGGCGCTGCTGGGTGCCATCGCTGTAGCTGAAGTCTTCTTCCAGCACGCCTTGGTCACCGGTCCAGCGGCCCACCATCTGCACGGTGAAACGCTTGACGACGCGGCCCGAGCGGTCGGTGAAGATGCCGTGCGCGGTGAGCGGGCCATTGAAGTACTGACGCAAATCCAGCGTGGGCTTCTGGTCGGCGTAGTCGGCCGGGGTGGGCGCGCTGGCGCAGCCCATCAGGCTCAGCGCCAGCAACAAGGCCAGCCATTTGGATCGTGAGATGGTGCGCATGGGGTGAGGTGCTTTCATTCGAGGTTTTGGCGGCGCCACAAGCGCCACCACAAGGCCAAAGCCAACAGCTTGAACAAGCAAGGCAAGGCGCCATAGGCCCAGCTCAAGGCCTGCAAGGCTTGCGGATCACGCGCGCCAGGCCCATAGCCCCACCACTGCAAGGCGGGCAACGCCAACCCTGCGGCCAGGGCCAGGTTGAGCTTGGTCGCCAGTTGCCACCAGCCCGCGTAGGCGCCCTCGGCTTGGCCCGCGTGGCCCGCCCGCTGGATCACGCCCGTGAGCAAGGTGCCGGGCACGGTGAGGTCGGCGCCCAAGGCCAGGCCACTGGCCACGCAGACGGCCAGGTAGCCCACAGCATCACCCGCGCCAATGGCCAGCACACCGATGAAGGTGACCACGTTCAGGGCCATGCCACCGGCCCAGGCGTTGGAGGGGCCAAAGCGTTTGATCAGCTTCAACCAGACCGGGACGCTGGCCGCGCCCATGACGAAGTAAGCACCCAGGAACAGGGGCGCCCAACTGGGGGCCTGCACGCGGTCGTTGATGAAAAACAGCACCAGGGTGGCCGGAATCGCGCTGGCGATGCCATTGACCATGAACAAGGCCATGAGGTGGCGGAATTCACGGCCGCGCCAGGGCAAGGCCAGCGACTGGTCGGCGGGCAGCAAAGCAGCATGTGCCCAGGTCTTGCGCGGCACGGGGGCCTTGCTCAAGGCCCACACCCCCACGGCCAGGCTGATCCACAAAACGATGGTGGTGACCAACAGGCCCGCTTGCGTGGCCAGCACATTGGCCAGCAGCACACCCACCAGGCCCAAGCCCTCGCGCCAGGCCACCAGGCGCGACCTTTGCACCGCCGAGCCCCCCAGGCGACTGCCCCAGGCCTGGTGCACCACACTGGCGAGGCTGAAGGCCACGAAGGTGCCCATCAACGCCACGGCACACCACAGCATCAAAGCCGTGTTGCCTTGCACCGCCGGGAAGAACAAGGCCGCAAAGCCCGCCCCCAAGACCAAAGCCGCCACGGCCGCCGCCTTCAAGGCGCGGGGAGGTGACCACTGCGCGTCCACCCAACGGCCCAGCACCGGATCGATCACCGCATCGAACAAACGGGTGCCCAGCAAGACCAGGCCCAGCAGCGCCAAGGGCACGCCCAGCTGCGCGTAATGCGAGGGCAGCATCACGTACAAAGGCAGGGCCACGAAGGCCAAAGGCAGGCCCAGCAAACCATAGCGGGCCGAGGCAGCGTGGGGCAGGGGCGCGTCAGACACCGAGCAAGTCCCGCCGAAAGGCTGGTGCCGACGTGGCACCGGACAGCCAGATGCCGAAGAACAGCGTGGCAAAGCGCTTGTCCTTGATCGCCTGGGTGGCCTGACCATTGAGGAAGAAGCTGGCCGCCCCTTCCACTTGGTACAGGCCGGTCAAACGGTCGCCCTCGCGCACATCCGCAAAGGCCGCTGTCATGGCCTGCAACCACCGCTGTGCATCTGCCTCACTGAGCGTGGTCTGGCGGCGCATCTCTTCAATCGATCGTTCAGCGATGTCCCTCGCCTTGAGGCTGCGCGCGTAGATCAGGCTCAAGGCAAAGGGTTGGTTGAACAGCTTGGCCGCGTCAAAGGCAGGCAGCACCCACAACTGCGCGTCGTACACGTGGAAGCCGTAGTAACGAAAGCGCGAGCTGCCTTGCAGGCGGGCTTGGGGCAGGTGCTGGGTCAGCTCGGGTGGCGTGGGGGTGTCGCGGGGTGCATTGGCTTGCGCCCGCGCCATCGGGCCCAGCCAGCTCGCCATGCCGAGGGCCCCCGCGCACCGCAAGGCTTGTCGGCGTGATGCCTGGTGAGCGCTGTGTGGCAAGCTCATGGCGCGGTCAAACCCGGCGCAGTGTGTACTGCACGACATTGGTGTTGCCCATGTCAAAAGCCGCTTCGCAATAAGCCAGGTAAAACTCCCAGATGTGCTGAAAGCGTTGGTCAAAGCCCAGGCGCTGAACGCTGTGCAGGTGCTGGATGAAGTCGGCGCGCCAGCGGCGCAAGGTCTCAGCGTAGTCGGGACCAAAGGCCATCGAGTTCACCACCTCCAGGCCGGCCTTGCGGGCCTCAGCCTTGAAGGCGGCATCGCTGGGCAACAATCCGCCAGGGAAGATGTACTGCTGGATGAAGTCGGTGGAGTTCACGTAGCGATCGAACAGGTCATCACGGATGGTGATCGTTTGCAGGCAGGCACGGCCGCCCGGCTTGAGGCAGCGCTTCAAGGTGGCGAAGTAGCTGGCCCAATACTCCTGACCCACGGCCTCGAACATCTCGATGGACACGATGGCATCGAAGGGCTGATCCTGGATGTCGCGGTAATCCTGCAAGCGCAGGTCGGCCTGATTCGACAAGCCCGCATCCACCATGCGCTGCTGCGCCCAGGCCAGCTGTTCGGACGAGAGCGTCACGCCGGTGACATGGGCGCCGCAATCGCGTGCGGCCACCTCGGCCAAGCCGCCCCAGCCGCAACCGATTTCCAGCACGCGCTGGCCGGGCTGGTCTGCCGTCACGCCCGCCTCATGCAAGGCCCGCAGGATCTTGGCCTGCTGGGCCTCGGGCATCGAACGCGAATGGTCGCCGTCGAACCAGGCGCTGGAATAGCTCATGGTCGGGTCCAGCCACAAGCGGTAGAACTCATTGCCCAGGTCGTAGTGGGCCTGGATGTTCTTGCGGCTGTTGGCCTTGGAGTTGTGCCGCAGCAGGTGGCGCACGCGGTACAGCAAGCGGCCCCACCAACTGCCGTACACGGCGCTTTCGATGTGGTCCCGGTTGGCAATGAACAGCTTGAGCAGCGCCGTCAGGTCGGGCGTGGTCCAGTCGCCGGCGATGTAGCTTTCGGCAAAGCCTATGTCGCCCGACTTCATGGCGGCAGAGCACACCTTCCAGTTGTGCAGACGCAAGGCTGCGCGCGGCGCCTGTTCAGCGGCCTGGCCAAAATGCGCGGTGCTGCCATCGGGCAGTTGCAGGTCCAGACTGCCCACTTGCAGGCGCGCCAGCAGCCGCATGGCCATGCGGGCCGAGGCAGGGGCATCCTGGGGCAGTTGAGTAGCGTTGGAATGCTGAAGCGTGGTCGATCGGTTCATGGTGTGGTCTGGCCATGCGGCCCGGTGACGAGTTCGGTGGGAGGGGCGGGTTTGGTGCGCAAGGGCACGCCCTTGACCCATACGCGCAAGGCCTGCCAGTGGATGCGTGCCACCACGCCCACCGTCATCAAAGGCCAGCCCCAAAAGGCGCGAAGCACGCTGGCGCGGGTCAAGGGTTCGAGCCGCCCACTCAGGCTGGTCTGCAGGACCGGTCCTTCGGCATCGTCATGATCAATGCGAACCACGATGCGATCCTGCGCATTGCGCATGAAGCGAAAACGGTAGGTGCCCGTCACCTCGCAAAAGGGTGACACGTGGAACACCTTGTCGGCCGTGATCTCGCGGCCCCAGCCCAAGGCCGGCCCGTGCAGCAGATAGCAGTGCCGCTCGCCAAAAGTGTTGTTGACCTCGGCCACCACGGCGGCCAGGCTGCCATCCCTGCGGTGCACATACCAAAAGCTCACGGGCTTGAACACGTGGCCCAGCACCCGTGGGTAAGTCTGCAGCCAGACCTCGCCCTCGCTGATGTCGGGATCGCCGAGGCCCTCTTCTCGCAACAAGCCATCCAGCCAGGCCAAGGCATCAGGGCCACCCACACCATGGTCGGCATCGTGAAAGCTCAACAGGCCGAAGCGGTTTCGCTGGACGTCATCCGACGCTTGCCGACGCAAGGTGCGCAAAGGCAGCATCCAGAAGTAACTGGGATAGACAAAGGCATTGCGCGCGGGCTTGAGGCGGGTGTGGCGCACCTGCCCAAAGCCGATCAGGGGCCGATGCGGCAAGCTCATGCCCACACCCGGTCAGCCTGCGCGCGGCGGCTTTCGGGCGCGCTCGCAGGCCGCTCATCGCAAGCCAACAACTGATCGGCCACGCCCTGCCCGGCCTTCAAGCCATCTTCATGGAAGCCATAACCCGTCCAGGCGCCGCAGAACCAAACGCCATGCTGGCCCTGGATGCTCGGCAGACGCGCTTGCGCCTGGATCGCGGCTTGGTCGAACACCGGGTGCGCGTAGTCGTAGGTGCCCAGCACCGTGTCAGCCCGTGGTTCACGCAGCGGGTTGAGCGACACCACCACCGGCGTGGTCCAAGGCAAGGGCTGCAAGCGGTTGATGAGGTAATGCAGGCACACGCCCTGGTGTTCGGCATCGGCGCTGCTGGCGCGCTCGTAGTTCCAGGCGGCCCAGGCGCGCGGGTTGCGCGGCAGCAGGCGGGTGTCGGTGTGCAAAACCGCCCGGTTGCGGTGGTACCCGATGGCGCCCAGCAACTCGCGCTCATCCCGCGTGGCGCCACTGCCCAACAAGGCCAGGGCCTGGTCGCTGTGACAGGCCAACACCACCTCGTCAAAGCGCTCGCTGCCCGCGTCGGTGTGCACCAGCACGCCGCCCAGACCGCCCTCACCCAGGCTGGTCAGGCTGCGCACCGGAGTGGATAAGCGCGCGTCGCTCAACTGCTCGACCAAACGCCGCACGTAGTTGCGCGAGCCGCCCTGCACCGTGTACCACTGTGGCCGGTTGGTGACCTGCAGCAGGCCATGGTTGTGGCAAAAGCGGATCAAGGTGGCCATGGGAAAACGCAGCATCTGGTCGGTGGGGCACGACCAGATGCACGCGATCATCGGCATCAGGTAGCCCTCCTGGAACTCGGCGCCAAAGCGGTGCTCGGCCAGGAATTCGGCAATCGGCTGGGTCAGTGCAGCATCCCGGCCCTGCTCGGCCATCTGCGTGGCCAGCTTGTTGAAGCGCATCAGGTCGGCCAACATGCGCCAAAAGCCGGGCGACACCAGGTTGCGCCGCTGGGCGAACACCGTGTTCAGGGACGATCCACACCACTCCAGGCTGCCCGCCTGCACAGAAAACGACATGTCCGACTTGGCCCGCGGCACGCCCAGAGCATCAAGCAAACCCAGCAATTGCGGGTAGGTGCGCTCGTTCATCACCAAAAAACCGGTGTCCACACCGTGGGTGACGCGCTCACCGGAGGGCGCCGCCAAGGTCACGTCCACCGTGTGGGCATGGCCGCCAAAGTAATCAGCCGCCTCGAACAGCGTGACCTGGCGCTCACCCGCCGCCGCGCTCAAACGCGCCGCCGCCCCCAAACCCGCCACCCCCGACCCAACCACTGCAATGCGTTTCATGGGCTTTGCTCCTGTGGCCAGCGTTGCCGCGACCCAATAAATTACCAACTAGTTCATATCGTAACTCATTGGTAATTATTTTGCAGCCAGGAATTTTTCCACTTCCGCGACAAGGTCGCGGTCATCTGGCGTGGTGAGGCTGCTGTAGGAGGTCACCGTGCGGCCATCGCGGGCGATCAGGTACTTGTAGAAATTCCATTTGGGCGTGGTGCCCGTGATCTTGATCAGGCTGGCGTGCAGCGGGTTCACGGCATCTCCGCGCACATGGCTTTTGCCAAACATCGGGAACTTGACGCCATAGGTGCTCTCGCAAAAGTCAGCGATTTGCTTGGCGTTGCCCGGATCCTGCTGTCCAAAATCATTCGACGGGAAGCCCAGCACCACCAGGCCCCGGTCCTTGTACTTGGCATGCAGCGCCTCCAGGCCCTTGAACTGCGGCGTGAAGCCACAATAGCTGGCCGTGTTCACCACCAACACCACCTTGCCGGCGTACTGGCACAGCGACTGGGGTTTTTCATCCTGCAGGCGAGGAAAGGTCTGGTTCAACAACGCGGGGCAAGCCGCTGACGTGGTGGCGGCAGGCGGCGGCTCGACCGCCAAACACAGCCCGGGCAGAGAGCCCACCAGGGCCGCAGCCAGCATCAAGGAAAAGGAACGAGGTGCGCTCATGGGCATGACCTTTCGAAGTGGGGAATCACATCACACCACAAACCCATGCCGCCGTCTGCATTGCAGCCACATTGTCAAAATTGTCGGGTAGGCTGTTCGCAGTATTTGGAGATCACCATGCTTTACCCTGAACTCTTCAAGCAACTCGAGTCTGTGCGCTGGAACATGGACACGGACATCCCCTGGGACCAGTTCGACGCCAGCCAACTGACGGACGAACAAGCCCAGACCATCAAGATGAACGCCATCACGGAATGGGCCGCCCTGCCCGCCACCGAGATGTTCCTGCGCGACAACCGCGACGACAGCGACTTTTGCGCCTTCATGAGCGTGTGGTTCTTTGAAGAGCAAAAGCATTCACTGGTCTTGATGGAATACCTGCGGCGCTTTCGGCCCGAACTGGTGCCCACCGAAGAAGAGTTGCACGAGGTCCGTTTCGACTTTGATCCCGCCCCGGCGCTCGAGACCCTGATGCTGCACTTCTGCGGCGAGATCCGGTTGAACCACTGGTACCGCCGCGCCGCCGAGTGGCACACCGAGCCCGTCATCAAGGCCATCTACGAGACCCTGGCCAAAGACGAAGCCCGACACGGCGGGGCTTATCTGCGGTACATGAAACGCGCCATCAACAAGTTTGGCGACGAAGCCAAGGCCGCGTTTGCCAAAGTGGGGGTGCTCATGGCCAGCGCCCGCCGCACGGCCCAGGCCCTGCACCCCACCAACCTGCACGTCAGCACCAAGCTCTTCCCGCGCGACACCATCCAGTCCCGCTTGCCCGATCCGCAATGGCTGGAACACTGGCTGGACCGCCAGATCAACTTCGACGCCGTGTGGGAAACCAAGGTCGTGGACCGCATCCTGCACAACATGAGTCTGATCATGGGTCGCAGCTTTGCCAGCGTGCAAGAGCTCAACCGCTTCCGAAAAGAAATGCTCAAAGGGGCCAGCGGAGTCACCTAGCACCCCCTGGATGCGGGGAGTCCTAGGCATTACCCCGCCAATTGCACGCAGACAAGGGCTCGACACATCGGGGGCTGAACTCCACAATCGGCGCTCATTCCCTTAAAGATGTGTGGAGTTCCTCAGATGGCTGGTATTTGTTCTTTGCGTGTGGTCGTCATTGCAACTGGTCTGTCTTGCCTTGGCGCGCTCAACGCCCAAGCGCAGTCTGCCCCCCCGTCGGTGGAAGACCAATACCGCGAAGGCCTTTACCAGCGTGAAACCGGTCGGCCTTACAGCGCCATCGAGACGTTGGAAACCATCCTGGCCGCCAACCCCACGCTCAACCGCGCCCGGCTGGAAGTGGCCGTGGCCTATTACCGCACCCTGAATTTCGCCAAGGCCAAAGCCCAGGCGCAGGCGGTGCTGGACGACCCCACCACCCCCGAAGCCGTGCGCCTGTCGGTGCTGTCTTTCATCAAGCAACTTGAACTGGACGAAGCCGCCAACTTTGGCCGCCCCCACAAGCTGGACTACAGCCTGTCTCTGGGTGCCGTGTACGACAGCAACGTCAACGCTGGCCCGGACAACGCCGTGCTCCCTGGCGGCTTGGTGCTGAACCCCGGCTCCACCGCGCGGGCCGACGGCGGTTATGCCCTGCAGGGCGGCGTGAGCCACAGCTGGATGTCGCCCACCCCGGTGCGCTCCGGCGAATCCACCGGCCGCTTTGGCTGGAACAGCCAGCTCGGCGTTTACTACAAAGGCTATGGTCGGCTGAGTGAATACAACCTGGGCGTGCTCACCGCCGCCACCGGCCCCGCGCTGATCATGGGCAAGAACTGGCGTGGCAACCTCAATTTCCAAGCCGACCGCCTGACCCTGGGCGACCGCAAGCTGGCCCTGTACACCTCGGTGTCGCCTTCGGCCACCTGGCGCCTGAACTCTGGCGACGAGTTCACGGCCGATGCCCAACTGGCCTACCGCAACTTCGCGCAGCCTGGCGACCAAGGCCGCGACAGCCATTACAGCTCCGGCGGTTTCAGCTATGGCGGCCTGTACAACAAGAACCGCCTGACCCTGCAAGCCGGTGCCCGCATGTTCGACGAAGAAGCCCAGCTGGACCGCTTCAGCAACAACGGCTACGAGATCTTCTTCGGTGGCCGCCAGAACGCCTGGATTGGTGGCGACCTGTTCGCCCGCGCAGCTTGGCGCCACAGTGGTTACATCGGCGCAGAGCCCTTCTATGGCGTCGCGCGCCGCGAAGACGAATACCGACTCGAGTTCGGTGCCAACCAACAATTCAAGACAGGCTGGCTGGAGAAGTGGCAGGGCTCAGCCACATTCACCATGATTCAAAACCAAGCCAATCTCGCCTTGTACGAATACAACCGTAACTTGGTGCAGATCACGTTGGGCCGCAGCTACTGAAGTAAGGAAGTCGACATCATGAAGAACCACTCTCTCAAAGCACTCAGCGTGGCCGTGGCCACCCTGTTTCTGCAAAGTCAGGCCGGTGCCGCCACCGACGCACAACTCAACAGCGTCAAGCTGTATGGCGATGTCACCATCGCCCAGGACTCCGTCAATGGCTGGGGCCCCTGGACGGAATTCGAACCGCCAGCGGCTGGCGCGCCCCCATTGGCCCAACTGCCCCGCACGTCGGAGCTCTACCGCACCTTGCCCAACGTCGCTCCGGTGGCCGACATCAACCAGAATCTGGTGGGCTTTGGCGGCTTCACAAACCTGACCATATTTCAGGGCGAAGGCGGCATCGGTGAAGGCCACATTGAGTTCGATGGCCCTCACTCCATCAGCCTGACGGGCACGGCTTTTGGCATTCCCACGGCCGGTAGCCTCGACGCACAGGCCCTCCAGTTGCAAACGACTTCGCTGACCACCGGCACCCACCCCATGTCGGAATCGGGCAGGATGACCTTGGATGGGACCGAATATTCCAGTGCTGATGCCCAAAACCACCGGACCAACCTGCAACTGATCGAATCCGACTTGTCATCGGAAGTGGTGGAGGCTGCGGATGTGCAGGCCAGCTTCTACAGAAGGTACACCGTCACCGAATACATCGCGGGTGACGAGATCGATCCCAATGTGGTTGAACGAGGCACCATTGAAGTGGGTGTATTTGGTTATCAGACCTCTTTGAAAGACATGGACTCATTGCGCGCCGGGGGGTTTCTAGCCACCTACTCCGGCCAATCAGTGAGTGCCTTTGGAGCCACCACCAACATGACGCTGTTGGTGGACTTCGGGAACAGCCGGTGGAGCGGCGACTTTGACCACGCTGGTGGATATCAAGCCGCCGGCAACATCAACGGCGCGTCTTTCAGTTCCACCCGAGTGACGGCTGGCGAGTCCACTCTCGAGAAGAGTTTCGTCAACGGCAACTTCACCGGCGTCCGGGCCGCTGGCGCGATCGGCATCTCGGACATCACCAGGGACGGCGTGCATGATGTGGCGTCGTTTCTGGCGGTGCAACAGTCACTGGGGGCGCAGCAGACGCTGCCAAACGCACAAACGGCAGCGTCAGCAAAGTGAACTGAGTTTCCTGGCCTGTTGCCCCAGTAAAAAGCCGGACACTGTCCGGCTTTTTACTGGGCGGAACACTTGCTTACACAAATGGGCCAACCACCCCCAATCAGGGGGGAGTGCCTGTCACAGAGCCAGTCCAATAATCGCGCGTTCTAAATATAAAACCAGGGTAGGTCATCATGCAATCCTCCGCCATTGCGAGGGCGGAAGACGTTTCACCGTCTGATCCCGCCCCAAGACACCCGCAACAGCCCTGGCAGGCCCTGTGCCTGCTGGCCCGCCTGCACCACATCGCGGCTGACCCCGACACCCTGATGCACGAGCAAGGCCACCACCAACCAACTCTGGCTGCGCCACGTCGGCAACAACCTGGAACTGTCCGTCATCGGCACAATGACAAGTTCACCATCAACAACTGGTATGCCAATGCGGCCAACCAGGTCGAAAGCGTGAAGTTGTCCGACGGCAAGACGCTGACCCCCAGCAACGTGGACAACCTGGTCAACGCCATGGCCAGCTTCACACCGCCAGCCTTAGGCCAGACCACCTTGCCCGCCAACTACCAAACGGCCCTCAACCCGGTGATCGCCGCCAACTGGGCATGAGTAAGCAGTAGGCCACCCAAGGCATGACAAGCCAGAAGCCAGGCAATTGCCCGGCTTCTTCGCGCCCGCGTGTCAGCGCGGCCAATCGCCCATGCCCTGTTCAGAACGGCCGAATACAGGCCCGAGCTGGACAAGAACAAGGCCTGATTGTACAATATTACGTACAACACAGGAGCCTCTATGGATGCGATCTCTTATTCATCTGCGCGAGCCAATTTGGCAAGCACCATGGATCGTGTTTGCAACGACCACGAGCCCTTGATCATCACGCGAAATGGCGAGCAGTCGGTCGTGATGCTTTCGCTGGAAGACTTTGCTTCCCTTGAAGAGACGGCGTACCTGCTTCGCAGCCCTGGCAACACCAAGCGCCTGATGCAAGCCATTGAGCAATTGAACACCGGAGCCGGTGTTGAACGAAAGCTGGTTGAATGAGGCTGATTTTTGCCGAAGCGGCCTGGGAGGACTATGTCTATTGGCAGCAACAGGACAAACGCATGGTTGAGCGAATCAACAAGTTAATCAAGGAAGTTCAGCGTGAACCGCTTGCCGGAATTGGCAAGCCTGAACCGCTTAAGCACGCGCTGGCCGGGTTTTGGTCTCGTCGAATGACGGACGAGCATCGCATGGTCTACAAGATTGATGGCGATGCCCTTCTGATTGCCCAACTGCGTTACCACTACCATTGAGTCACCCGATAACGCGCACCAGGATGGCGCGCAAGGTGTGCTCATCCGCCGTGGTCAGCGTACCCATGGTCCGCACGATGAGCGGTTGTTGGTGAACGGGAATGGCACCAGCACGACATTGCCGAATGCATATGGCATGGGTTCAGAGTTTGTCGTAAGCGGCGTCTTCGTCATTGGCCCACACGCCAGCGAAGCTGGCTTCGCTGGCCTTGGATGCGGTCCGTGTGAGGTTGTGCTCTTCTTCGCGTGAGCGCAAGAAGTCGATGAAATCTTCGACCTCGGACATGCGCTGCGGGGGCAATTGCCTGATCTTCTCGATCAGGACTTGTTCAGTGACGATCATTGAATCGACTCCTGCTGGTTGCGGTCAAGCGTCCGTGGAATAAAACCAACACGCATGTTGACAAGACTATACGCACATTGCTGCGCTTGCGCCACAAACCATGAGGACAGCCCGATGGGATTCACTCCACCGCCTTGACCATGTCCTCAACCACCTTCTTGGCATCGCCAAACACCATCATGGTCTTGTCGCTGTAGAACAGTTCATTGTCCAGACCAGCATAACCCGCCGCCATCGAGCGCTTGTTCACGATGATCGTCTTGGCCTTGTACGCTTCCAAAATCGGCATGCCATAAATCGGGCTGCCCTTGGTGTGCGCCGCAGGGTTCACCACGTCATTGGCGCCCAGGATGATCGCCACATCGGCCTGGCCGAACTCGCCATTGATGTCTTCCATCTCGAACACCTGGTCGTAAGGCACTTCGGCCTCGGCCAGCAGCACGTTCATGTGGCCCGGCATGCGGCCCGCCACGGGGTGAATCGCGTACTTCACCGTGATGCCCTTTTCGGTCAGCTTGGCGGCCAGTTCCTTGACGGCGTGCTGGGCACGCGCCACGGCCAGGCCATAGCCCGGCACGATGATCACGGTCTCGGCATTGCCCAAGACAAAAGCCGCGTCATCGGCACTGCCGGTTTTGACAGGACGTTGCGCCTGCGCGCCAGCCACGGCCGCAGGACCGGCCTCGCCACCAAAGCCACCCAGGATCACGTTGAAGAACGATCGGTTCATGGCCTTGCACATGATGTAGCTCAGGATCGCGCCCGACGAGCCCACCAGCGATCCGGCAATGATCAGCATCGAGTTGTTCAGCGAGAAGCCGATGCCCGCCGCCGCCCAGCCCGAATAGCTGTTCAGCATGGACACCACCACCGGCATGTCGGCGCCGCCAATCGGGATGATGATCAGCACGCCCAGGATGAAGCTCAGCGCCAGCACGGCGAAGAAGGCTTCCATGCTTTGCGTGGCCATGAAGTAGCCACCCAGGCCCAGCGTGGCCAGGCCCAGCACCAGGTTCAGCATGTGCTGGCCCTTGAAGCTGACCGGCGCGCCCTGGAACAGGCGGAACTTGTACTTGCCGCTCAGCTTGCCAAAAGCAATGACCGAGCCGCTGAAGGTGATGGCGCCAATGGCAGCCCCCAGCACCAACTCAAGCCGGTTGCCGGTGGGGATGGGCTGGCCGGGGCCAACCTCTTGCAGCAGTGCCCAAGGTTCGGCCACCACGGCCACGGCGATGAACACCGCCGCCAAGCCGATCATGCTGTGCATGAAGGCGACCAGTTCGGGCATCTTGGTCATCTCGACGCGCTTGGCCATGATGGTGCCCGCGCCGCCGCCAACGACCAGGGCGCCCAGCACCCAGGCCAGGCCTTCGGTGAAGTCAACGTGCAAGCCACCGGCCATCAAGGCCGTGACCTTGCCGTGGATCAGGCCCACGGTGGTAAGCACGGCCACGGTCATGCCGACCATGCCGAAGAAGTTGCCACGGATCGACGTGGTGGGGTGGCTCAAGCCCTTGAGCGCCTGGATGAAACACACCGAGGCGAACAGGTAGAGCAAAGCGATGAGGTTCATGCTCATTTAGCAGCTCCCGCTTTCTTTTCTTTCTTCTTGAACATCTCGAGCATGCGGCGGGTGACCAAAAAGCCCCCAAACACATTGACCGCGGCCAGCGCCACGGCAAGCACGCCCATGGTCTTGCCCAAAGGCGTGACGGTCAGCGCGGCGGCCAGCATGGCGCCCACGATGACGATGGCCGACACCGCGTTGGTCACGGCCATGAGGGGGGTGTGCAATGCCGGTGTCACCGTCCACACCACGTGATAGCCCACATAAATGGCCAGCACGAAAATGGACAGGTTGATGACGACATGGTCGACTTGAGCAAGGGCTTCCATCGTGTCTCCAGATAGATTGAATGAGGTCAGAACTTGCGAATCTCTTTGATGGCGTTGCCCTCGTCGAGCAAAACCACCTTGGGCTTGTGGCTGGCCACTTCAGCCTCGGTCATGGGCGCGTAGGTGCAGATGATGAGCAGGTCGCCCACATGCGCCTTGCGCGCGGCCGCGCCGTTCAGCGAGATCACGCCGGAGCCGCGCGCGGCCTTGATGACGTAGGTCGAGAAGCGCTCGCCGTTGTTGATGTTGTAGAGCTCGATGTACTCGAACTCTTTCATGTCGGCGGCTTCGAGCAGGTTCTCGTCGATGCCGCAGGAACCTTCGTAGTTCAGGTCGGCCTCGGTCACGGTGGCGCGGTGCAGCTTGGCCCGCAGCATTTGGCGTTGCATGTCAGTCTCCTCGCTCGTCGTCAGGCGCGCAGCAGTTCGCCGTCGCGGCACATCAGGCAAGCCTTGACGATGTCGTCTTCCAGGTCCACGTGGAACTGGCCTTCTTTGTTGAAGACCAGCTTCAAGAAGTCGAGCACGTTGCGCGCGTACAGGGCAGACGCATCAGCGGCCACCAGGGCGGGCAGATTGGTCTCGCCCACCAGGGTCACGCCATGCTTGACCACGGTCTGGTTGGCTTCGGTCAGGGGGCAGTTGCCACCTTGGGCTGCGGCCAGGTCAACGATGACCGAGCCAGGCTTCATGGCCTTGACCATGTCTTCGCTCACCAGCACCGGGGCCGCACGACCGGGGATCAGGGCCGTGGTGATGACGATGTCGGCGTTGGCCACGCGCTTGGCCACTTCGACCTTCTGGCGGTCCAGCCAGCTTTGGGGCATGGGGCGGGCATAGCCACCCACGCCTTCAGCGGCTTCTTTTTCTTCGGCAGTCTCGAAAGCGACGTCGATGAACTTTGCGCCCAGCGACTCAACCTGCTCCTTCACCGAAGGACGCACGTCGGAAGCCTCGATCACCGCACCCAGGCGCTTGGCCGTGGCGATGGCTTGCAAGCCCGCCACGCCCACGCCCAGGATCACCACGCGGGCGGCCTTGACGGTGCCTGCAGCGGTCATCAGCATCGGGAAGATGCGCTGGTACTTGTCGGCGGCGATCATGACGGCCTTGTAGCCCGCCAGATTGGCCTGAGATGACAGCACGTCCATGCTTTGCGCACGGGTGGTGCGGGGCGCGGCTTCGAGCGCGAAGCCGGTGAGCTTGGCGTCGGTCATCGACTGCAGGCCCGCCTTGTCGAAGGGGTTGAGCATGCCCACCACCACCGAGCCAGGCTTGGTCAGCGACAACTCGTTGGCGAACGGCGCACGCACCTTGAGCACCATGTCGGCGCCAAAGGCACCCGCCACGTCGGTGATCTCGGCGCCAGCGGCGGCATAGGCTTCGTCGGTCACGCTGGCAGCGATGCCGGCGCCGGACTGGACGCGAAGGGTGTGCCCTTGCGCCTTCAATTTCTTCACCGTCTCGGGGGTCACGGCCACGCGGCTTTCACCGACAGCGGTCTCCAAGGGTATGCCAATCAGCATACGGTCTCCTAATGTAGGGGGGGGCGGCAGGCGGCATTCGCGCCAAACCCGGCAGCATACACAACAATCCCCCATTCTCGGTGCAACCGTGGCGGGCGCACCCTCAAATGTGAGAGTGCGCGTTGTCACATTGTGAAGAATCACGATTGCCACACATTGACACACCATTGACGGATAATCCTGCGCTCATGAAGACCGCCGATATTTTGGAAGCGGAGGCCAAGGCTGGCTCCACCCCTGTTCCCTCGCAACGCTGGAAGCCCAACGTCACCGTGGCGGCGGTGGTTGAGCGCGACGGTCGCTTTCTGCTGGTGGAAGAGCAGACCAGCGATGGCCTGCTGCTGAACAACCCGGCCGGCCACCTCGACCCAGGCGAATCACCGCTGCAGGGCGTGATGCGCGAGACGCTGGAAGAGACCGCCTGCGAGTTCACGCCCCAAGGCTTTTTGGGCATGTACATGTCGCGGTTTCGGCGCACCCGCACGGGCGAAGACATCACCTACCTGCGTTTGACCTTCTTTGGCACCGTGTCCGAACCGGACGCCAGCCTGGAATTGGACGAAGGCATCGTGCGCGCCGTGTGGATGACGGCCGACGAGATCCGCGCCTGCCCCGAGCGCCACCGCAGCCCCCTGGTGCTGGAGTGCCTGGAAACGTATTTGGCGGGCGTGCGCTATCCCTTGTCCATCCTGACGATCCACGACAGCGTCTTCGCACCGCCAGCCGCCGTCCGCTCGGCATGAGCGCCACCCGGCCGCAGCGCATCGTCGTCGGCCTGAGCGGCGGCGTCGATTCGGCGGTCACCGCCCATTTGCTGAAGCAGCAGGGCCACGAGGTGGTCGGCATCTTCATGAAGAACTGGGAAGATGACGACGACAGCGAATATTGCTCAACGCGGCAGGATTTTCTGGACGCGGCCAGTGTGGCCGACGTGCTGGGCATCGAGATCGAGCACGTCAACTTCGCGGCCGACTACAAGGACCGCGTCTTCTCCGATTTCTTGCGCGAGTACCAGGCGGGCCGCACACCCAACCCCGATGTGCTGTGCAATGCCGAGATCAAGTTCAAGGCCTTCCTGGACCATGCCATGCGCCTGGGCGCCGAGAAAATCGCCACGGGGCACTACGCCCGGGTGCGCGAAGTTGAAGGCCGGTTTGAACTGCTGAAGGGGCTGGATCCGCTGAAGGACCAGAGCTACTTTCTGCACCGCCTGAACCAGGCGCAGCTGAGCAAGACGATGTTCCCCGTGGGCGAGCTGCCCAAGACAGAGGTGCGGCGCATCGCAGCTGAGATCGGCTTGCCCAATGCCAAGAAGAAGGATTCGACCGGCATCTGCTTCATTGGTGAGCGGCCGTTTCGAGAATTCCTGAACAAGTACCTGTCGAACCAGCCTGGCGTGATCCTGGATGACCGGGGCCGCACCTTGGGCGAGCACGTGGGCTTGAGTTTTTACACCCTGGGCCAGCGCAAAGGCATCGGCATTGGGGGCGTGAAGGAAAAAGGCGCCGCACGCGGCGGCGGTGAGCACGACGCCTGGTTCGTGGCCCGCAAGGACATGGTGGCCAATGTGCTGTACGTGGTGCAGGGGCACGATCACGCCTGGCTGCAATCCCACACGTTGACGGCGGATGACTTGAGCTGGGTGGCAGGTCATGCGCCGCCCTTGGGCCCTTGTGCGGCCAAGACGCGTTATCGGCAGGCGGACGCGGCTTGTTCGATTGAAGCCGCCGACCACGCGCAGCTGCGCTTGAACTTCGCCCAGCCGCAATGGGCGGTGACACCCGGGCAATCGGCCGTGCTGTACGACGGAGAGATTTGCCTGGGTGGTGGTGTGATCAGCGGCGCGGCATGAACACCGAATCCATTGAGCCTTCAGCGGGCCAGGTACCCATCATCATCCTCGACACCAACGCCCTGCTCGACTGGCGCGTGTTCAAGGACCCGTCCGCATCCCCCTTGGCCGAGGCCCTGCAAGCCGGCCGATTGCGCTGGCTGGCCAGCCCCGCCATGCAGACCGAGTGGGGCCATGTGTGGCCGCGCAGCGTGTTCGCGCGTTGGCAAGCTGACCCCGCCTTAACCACCACCGTGTTCGAGCACGCCCTGATGGTGGACGAGCCCCCACGTGGACCCCTGAAGTGCAGGGATCCGGATGACCAGGTTTTCATTGACCTGGCCCTGCATGTGGGCGCGCGCTGGTTGATCAGCAAAGACGTCGCCCTGCTCAAGCTGGCGCGACGCGCCAGGCTCTTGGGCACTGAAATCCTGAAACTCCCGGATTGGCAGGCACCTGCATGAGGGGTTGACGGCAAAGCAAGCCATCGCGTCCACTGACACCTTCAACATCAGTCAGGGAGCTTCATGAAATTCATGAAAAAAATAGGCTTGAAAAGCCTGGCGGCAGGTGTGCTGTTAGCGGCGTTCAGCCAGGCACAAGCCACCCAGTACCAGTATCAGTTCCTGGCCAATCCAGACGCCGACGGCACCTCGGCAGTCAATCCTGCGCTGGATGTTCACTACACGTTTGGCTTTGATTCGTCGGCCTTGCCGGGCTACTCTTTGCAAACGCTGACCAACACCAGCTACTGGGCCTCTGGTGCGATCTGGTTGAAGATGAGCTACCAAGGCAAAACCGTCAACTTGCTCGATGCGATTGACACAGGCCAGCCCACCGTTTCCTTCTCACACGGCCAGGGCGTGATCGAGTTTTTTGGTGAGTCAGAATTTCTCGACATCGATTTCCATGGCGGCAGCCCCTTCGTGGACGGCAACCAGCTGCCCTACACGCCCTTTGTCTATGGCCAGTTGGACATCTACAACCAGCAGCCTGCCTTCCAGGACGCCTATGCGCTTTGGACGCGGGGCGACACTAGCCGCCTGGCCAACTACACAGCAGTGCCAGAGCCTTCCACCACGATGCTGCTGTTCATCGGCATGGGCTTGATTGGCGCGATGCGTCAGCGCCGCCAACAGGTCTGAGTTCATTGCAACCCTGCCTGCACAAAGAGCCCTTCGGGGCTCTTTTGCATGAATGCCGCTAGCATGTCGCCTTGTTCTACCGTTTTCCCTGACAGCATGGCTCCAAGCGCTTCGTTGCACAAACACAAGACGTTCGGCTGGGCATGGCTGATGATCGCCATGGTTTTGGCCCTGGCCGGTTGCGCCAGCCTGATGGGCCCGCGCACCGTCGACATCTCGCGCGAACAACTGCTGGCCAAGCTGTCCAAACAATTCCCCATGCGTAAGACGCTGGCCGAGATCTTCGAGGTCGAAGCGCAAGCGCCGCGCCTGCAACTCAGCCCAGAGACCAATCGCATCGCCTCCGAGTTCGACATCAAGGCCACCGACCGCCTCTTTGGGCGCAGCTACCAAGGCACGGTAGGCGTCAGCTTCGGCATGCGCTACGAGGCGCAAGACCGCACCATTCGCCTGAACACGGTGACGGTCGACAAGCTGGCCATCGCGGGCCTGACCGAGGCCACGCAGCGGCAATGGACCAAGCTGGGCGCAATGCTGGCGCAAGAGAAACTGCAGGACTACCCCATCCACCAGTTCAAGCCCGAAGACTTGCGAGAGGTCGATCGCCATGGTTACCAGGTCGAGGACATCCGCGTGACAGCCGCTGGTCTGTCGGTCAAACTGGTGCCTAAGCCATGAGCCTTTTCAACGACACTGACCGCCTGCAGTGGGTCCACGCCTTCATCGCGGGCATCCCCTACGCGCGCGCCTCCAACATGCACGTGACCGAGGTCTCGCAGAATCACGCGACCTTGGCGATGCCCGCCTGCGGCGATTGGACCGGCGATGCCGAGCGCCAGCTCACGCACCCGGGCGTGCTGACCGTGCTGGCCGACACCGCTTGCGGCGTGGCCGTGGGCACCGCGCTCGACGTGATGGAGCCCTTCGCCACGCTGGACCTGCGCATGGACTACCTGCGCCCCGCTGTGGCCGACCGCGAACTGATCTGCCACGCTGAATGCCACCGCCTGTCGCGCAGCGTGGCCTTTGTGCGCGGCGAGATCCGCCAGCCGGGGCAGGATGAGGTGCTGGCCACCGTGCAAGCCACCTTCATGCGGGCCACGGCCAGCGCGCGGCGTGATCCTTTGGCGGCCCCCAAGGCCGCGAGGGCCAGCGCCGAGGTCAAGGGGGAAGCCATCCCCTTGCGCCCCACCGTGACGCCCGCCTTGGCGCCTGGGGTGTCGCCCTACGTGGATTATTTGAGCGTGCATCAGAGCATCGACCATGGTGACGACGCGCCCCTGTTCCGCTTGCCCTTCAAGCCCGATTTGATCGGCAACCCGGTGCTGCCCGCGCTGCATGGCGGCGTGCTGGCCGGCTTTGCCGAAACGGCCATGGTGCTGCACCTGGTGTCGACCATGGGCTTGAGCGACGGCACGCCACCACGCGGCGTCGATTTCTCGATCGACTACCTGCGCTCGGCACGCCCGGTGGACACCTTTGCGCAAGCGACCACGATCCGCCAAGGCAGCCGCGTGGCGCTGGTGCAGGTCACGGTCTGGCAGGACGATCAACACAAGCCGGTGGCGACCGCGCGCGGGCACTTCCTGCTGCCTCGCGACCCGGCTTGAGGCGAGCGATCAAAGCCCGCGCGCCTGGATGTCCTGCTGGATCGACCGCAAGATTTGCGGATAGTCCACCACGGGCGCCCAACCCAGTGAACGCGCCTTGTCGGTGGGGAACTGGTTGTCCCAGGCGATCAGGTTGAGCGCTTCGCGGGTCACCGGGGGCCTGCGCCCTGGCAGGAAGCGCCTGAACATCGGCTCGACCGCGCGAGCGCCCAGATAGGCCAAAGCGCGCGGCGTGGAGCGTGGCGCTGGCGCACCCATCAAGCCCGCCAGGTCAGTGAAATAGCGGCGCCAGGTGATGGGCAGCCCATCATGAATGTTGAAGGCTTGGCCATGGGCCGAAGGCGTGTTGGCCACCTGCACCAAGAAGGTCGACACGTTGTCCACGATGGCCAGCGCCGCATTGCCCCGGCCACCGCCGACCAGTGCAGGCAAGCCTTGGCGCAGGGCCTGCGCGGCATCCAACAACCACGGCCCCGAGCCCGGCCCGATGATGTTGGCGGGCCGCACCACGCACACCTGGCCGCCTTGATCACGAAAACGCCAGGCGAGCTTTTCCTGGCCTTGTTTGGCCCGGCCATACGGACCTTGTGGCTGGCCCAGCGGGGTGCCTTCATGGCACACGCCACGCTGGATCGCGTTGCCATAGGCACACACGCTGGTGGTGAGGACCACTGATGCCCCTCGCCGCAGGGCCACGTCGAACACATGGGCGGTGCCGCCCACGGTGACACGCTCATGCTGCGCGTACGTGCCGCCATCGCCCACCAACGCGGCCAGGTGAAAGATGCGTTGGCAGCCCTGGGCGGCCAGTTCGACATCTTGCAGGCGGGTGATGTCGCCGCGAACAATGTTGACGCGCGACGACCATTCTGGCGGCACGGCCTCGTGCGGCAACGCCAGCACGTTGATCGGGCCATTGGCCTCGCGCAAAAGTTGGTTGACCAAAGCGCGCCCCAGGAAGCCGCAGCCCCCAGTGACCAACACCCCTTCTTCGTCTTGCGCCATCAACCTTGCACCTGCCCGAAATGCGCTTCGCCAAACAGGTGGCTGGCCACATCGCCCGGGAAGAGCCAGAAGGGCGTGCGTTCGCTCGATGTGGCGCAGTTGGGATACGCCGGATTGGCCGAGGGCCCGGCCAGCGTTTTCTCCAGCACCATCGAGATGTACTGGTCGTTGCTGCCCTCCAGCGTGTTGCCATTCAGGATCACTTCAACGCCCGTGCTCAAGGCATGCTTGCGCACCGCATTGATGCGCGAATGCTTGGGCTCGTAGGCGTCCACGCCCACGCCGTTCTCGCTCGTCACTCGGATGCCATCGGGCACGCGCGCCGCCATCGAATGGTTGCCTTCGGTGTGGCCTGGTGTGTGGACCAGCGCCAGGCCCGGCCCCAGGCTCAGGCTGCGGTCAAAGGTGATGACGCGATCAGGCGCGATGCCATCGATGCCTTGCGGGCAATACCAGTCGGCCTGGATGGGCAGCAGGTGCTGGGTCGAGGCCCACTCCTGGCGGTGCACCAGCAGTTTGGCCTTGGGAAAGTAGCCGGGCGTGCCGTGGCTGCCCAGCCAACGCCGCACGTCTTGCGTGTGCAGGTGGTCGTAGCTGATGTAGTCCACCTGATCGGGCTGGAGGCCGCATTCGGCCAGGGCGCTGGGCACCGTGTGGTACTGCGGCGCCAACACGCCGTCGAGGCTGCGCGGCACGCTTTGCGCCAGGCGCTTGAAGAAGGGGGTCTCGCGGTTGGCCTCGTGGTCGGAGGGCGAGAGCATGAGCGTGCGCAGCACACCATCGTGGTCGCGGTACTGGACCACGAACAAGCGGTTGAGCAAGTGCACCAGCGGGAACTTGAAGCCCCGGTGCGCGAACACGCCCGAAAAGGCGTAGTAGGTGGGATAGGGCGCGCGGATGAGGTTGAAGCTGCGGTAGAACAGCACCTCAGACTCGGCCATCATGCGTTCGCGCAAGGCTTGCGCGCGGCGGCGCACCTCTTGCAGCCGCGCTTGCGGGCTGGTGGATTCGCGGGCCTGGTCGAAGTCGGTCAGCGCCTTCATGCCCGCAGGCAGAGGCATCGTGTCAATGGTGCTCATGGGGATGTCGTTGAGGTGAAGGGGTCACTGGCCCGCCATGCGGGCCGTGACGAAGCGGTTGATCGCGTCCGGTGAATGCTTGGACAGCAGGGCGAACAGCTTGGTCTGCCAACCCACGGCCGAATGAACCGGCAGGCGCGATGGCTTGCCCTGCGACAGGCGCCACACGGTGCGCGCCACGTCATCGGCGCTCAGGCGCACGCCCAGGGTCTGCACGGTTTTCATCTTGCTGACGTCATCGCGGACCATGGCGGTGTTGACGAACAAAGGCAGCACGTCGACCACGCGGATGCCGTGGCGTTGCCACTCGATGTCGAGCGCCTCGGTGAGGCCCCGCACCGCCGCCTTGGTGGCCGAGTAGGTGCTGAGCATGGGCTGGCCATACAGCGCCGAGGCCGAGCACATGTTGACCACCCGCGAGTCCGGCGTGCGCTTGAGCCAAGGCAAGGCGCTGTGGCAGCCGTTGACCACGCCCTTGAGGTTGATGTCGATGAGGCGGTGGTGGCGCGCCAGTTCGGCCTCTTCGAAGGGACTGGTCACGGCCACGCCGGCGTTGTTGAACAGCAGGTCCAGGCGTTGGCCCGCCGCCTGCCAGAAGGCTTCCAGCTGCGGCACCCAATCCTCGGCACTCGACACGTCCAGCCGACCTGCGTGGCAGCGATCGGGCCCCAATTGCTGGCGCAAGGCCTGCACCGCGGCTTCGTCCACGTCGTACAGCCCCACGAACCAGCCTGCTTTGGCAAAACGCTCGGCCACCGCCCGGCCGATGCCAGCGGCGGCGCCGGTGATGAAGATGCTGGGACGAGATGGGCTGCTCATGGATGAAGGCTCCTGAAGGGTGGCACAGCATAGCCAGGCAGGGATGACCCGTCTTGACCCGATCGACCTGAAATTTGACAATTTCGTCCATGCCTGCCTCGCTTACCTCTACCTCACGCCCCGCCATGCCACCCCGGTTGTACGAGCGTGACGTGGTGCGGGGCATGGTGCCGTTGACCCTGGTGCGTGTGTTGAGCCAGTACCTGCAATCGAAAGGCGTCGCCCCCCACGAGGTGCTGCCATCTGACCTGGATGTGGGGGATGCCAACCAGTTGGGCCGCTTTTCGGCCGAAGCCTATTGCCAGTTGCTGATCAAGGCGGCCGAGCGCCTGCACGACCCCTTGCTGGGCCTGCATTTGGGGCAGACCATTCAACCCGCTCACCTGGGCGCGCTGGGCTATGTGCTTCTGGCCTGCGAGAACCTGGGCGGGGCGCTTCAGCGCATCCAGCGCTACCACCGGCTGGTGCACGACATAAACCCGGTGCAGCACCGCATTTGCGATGGCAACCTGGAACTGCAGTGGGGCATCGCGCATGGCAAGCCGGGGGCCTTGTTCGATGAATCGGGCATCGCGGGCCTGGTGCAGTTCGGGCGCGATGTGTGTGCCCAGCAACTGCCCTTGGCCCAGGTCGATTTTGTGAACCCGGCTCCGGCCGATTTGCGGCCTTATCAGGCGTACTTTGATTGCCCGGTGCGTTTCAACCAACCCATGACGCGGCTGGCCATTCCCTTGGGAAGCCTGATGGCCCCGTTGCGACAGGCCGATCCCATGCTGCTCAAGCTCATGGAAGAGCAGGTGGACGCGGCCATGGCGCAGTTGCCAGACGCGGGCGATCTGGCGGAGATGACGCGGCGGGTGGTGGCCCATTTGGCACCCCTGGGCACGCCCGAGTTGGAACAGGTGGCGCAGGCGTTGCGGCTGTCGCCACGCGTGTTCTATCGGCGGCTGGCCGAGCAGGGCTTGAACTTTCGGGACTTGCGCGAAACGGCTTTGCGGCAGGTCGCCGAGTTGCACTTGCGCGATCCCAGGTTGACGCTGGCCGAAGTGGGGGCGTTGCTGGGCTATTCCGAGCAGAGCGCTTTTTCGCGGGCTTTCAAACGGTGGTCGGGGGTGGCGCCTTTGCAGTGGCGGCTGGGGCTGGGGCAGGGGCTGGGCAAGCAGGGGTGAGTGCTTTTCCGGGATCGCGGGGCGCGGGCTGGGGCGGTCTCCGGCAGGGCTTCAGCTTGGTGGTCCCGCTGCGCGGGACTGCCTTGCGATGCTCGCGCCGAGGTGGGGCCGTGGAACTCACTGCGCGGATTGCATCCGCTTCGTTCAAACAACCACGGCCAGTCAGATATTGACGCGTGCTGCGCACGCCCACCTCGGCACTGCGCTTCTCAGCACCAAGCCAGGCGCCCCGCCGGAGACCGCCCCAGCCCGTGTTTCGCCCCGCTGGTGGTCTGCCACGGTCGTTTTTCGTGCTGCGCCACCAGCGGGGTGATCAGGGATGAGGCGCAGGCGGGCGGGGCGACTTCGGGGGCGTCGAGGCGCGCA
>NZ_JAQSDR010000002.1 GCF_029946005.1 Aquabacterium sp. | reverse complement strand
AGAAAAAACCTGAATTATTCAAGAAGCGCGTTTATAACCAGCCGGGACTTGACAGCTACTCATGCTAATGGCGAATTTTTGTCCAAACCCACCATCCCCACCCACCCCCATCATCAACCTTTGCGTCGCCCTTGTCGCCGCGACATAAAACACCCGCGCCGCTTCCTTCTCGTCCTCGCCGTGCGCAGGCATGTGCCCCACGCCGGGTAGCGCCACCACGGGGAACTCCAGGCCTTTGCTGACCTTCATGGTCATCACCTGAATGGCGTCTGCGCCGGGGTGGTAGTCGCCGCTGCGTTTGCGTACGCGGTGCGGCAGCTTGCGTTGGGCCAGGGCGCTGGCGCACAGGTCCATGGTGTCCCAGTCCGCGCACAGCACGGCCATGTCACCCCATGCAAAGCCTTCTTTGTGCGCCTTAGCCAGGTGGTCGGCTATGGCAAATGCTTCGTCGCGCAAGGTGGGCAGTTTGATGATGACGGGGGCTTGCCCCTCGCGTCCGCAGCTCACGGGTTTCAGCAGCGGGATGCCGTCGTCGTCTTTGTCGTCCGCCGTCAACAAGTCCGCAGCCACCAGGCTGGCGGTGTGCAGAATTTGGCGGGTGTTGCGGTAGTTGATCTTCAGGATGGTGGTGCGGCCCTGCGCCTGGATGCCCACGCTTTTGAAGCTGAATTGTTTGCTGCGCGCCCGTTCATAAATGCTTTGCGCATCGTCATACAGCACCAGCAGGCTGTTGGTGGCGGGGTCCACCATTTGGGTGACGAGCTTGAGCCATTCGGGCGCAAAGTCGTGGCCTTCGTCAATCATCACCGCCTGGTATTGGCCGCCGGGTATCTGGCTGCGCTCCACCGCGCGGATGACGCGGTCCACCATGTCAATCATCTTGGCACCCACGGGCATGTTTTGCGCGGGCAGTTCTTGCCCATAGGCCGTGAGCTGCCGGTGGCACCAGCTGTGAAAATGCCGCACATGCACCCGGTCGCTCAGGCCCTTGGCCTCCATCACCCTGTGCAGCTTCACCCCCAGCGGTTCGTTAAAGCAGAGGATGAGGATGGGTTTGCTGCTGGGCGTGCAGGCCTTGGCCAAATACTCGGCGCGGTAGCCCAAAATCATGGTTTTGCCCGAGCCCGCCACGCCGTGGCCATCGCCCAGGGATCTAGCCAGTTGCTCTTGCTGGATGTCCATGACCCGCATGATGTCGGGCAGGTCTTCGTCGGGGTCGTTGTCGTCAAAGAGGTCGCCGGTGGTTTGCACGCGGATTTGCGGAAACATATTCCAGCGCACGCGGTCTATTTGCGGCAATGACAGCGCGCCGCCAAAACTGTGTGGGAACATGTCCCACAACCTCTTCTGAAAAGCTTCTGGATCGGCGCTCTCCAGCATCTCGTCTTTGCAGATCACATGGTGCGGCTCTATCGCTTCGTGCAGGCCAGCATCGTCAAATTGCTTGCGTGTGATGTTGGTGAACACAACCCCGTGCCCCCAGGGAAAAGCCAGGCCGCCTTTGTACGGCCCGTCTGCCTGAATGAGTTGTGGATCTCGCTTGAGTGCGTCAATCACCTGAATCGCACAGTGACGGGCTTGGGCCAACGGATTGATCACGACCTTGATCTGGCCGTTGGCATGAATGTCCCAGGCCTGGCGTGTTGCCTGCCGTATGGTTTCCAGCTTCCAGTCTTTGGTCTCAAGAATCAGCAGCCCGTGCCGGGGGTGCATGACGACAAAGTCAGGGTGAGATTGCTTGGGCCCGACGGGTACGTTGTACCAAAGCAGATAGTCGTCATCGAGCATTTGCTCCAGACGTTCCGCCAGGCGTTCCTCGCCGCGTGTTTCGAAAGTACAGCTACCTTTCGAAGGAATAAGAGCCGCCATCCCGTGAATCCATCACTGATTTTTTGTAACTGCATGATGCACCCAAAATCAGCATCAGGCTAAGGGGCTTACGCGATGGCTGCCAGTGATCAGATGAACCTAGCGCTTGCCAGCGCCCCATCTGCCAGCGCCCAGCCAGGCCGGAGCAGCTGCCGCCGATGACGGCAAAGTCAATGTTTTGTTTCACAGGCGCGCCCAGCGCCTGGTACACGTTGCCCAGCGTCTCGGATGTGGATGGTCCGTCGCCCTCGGCCATGTGCAGCAGCACATGGAGGACGTCAGAGAGTTGGCTGTTTTGTTTCATGCAACATCATTGATTGCATGTGTTGGACCTTGCCAATCTTGCCGGTTTTTTCGGCTTGCTGCGGCTCAGCGGATCAAATGTCAAAGTCGTAATCAATGATCAGCGGCGCGTGGTCGCTGAACCAACTGCCCTTGTAGACGCTTGCACTGCGCGCCGTGGGCGCCAGGCCAGGCGTCGCCAACTGATAGTCAATCCGCCACCCCACATTCTTGGCCCGCGCCTGCCCCCGGTTGCTCCACCACGTGTAGCACTCGTCCGTGGTCTCGGGGTGCAACTGGCGGTACACGTCGACCAGGCCGATGCCCTTGTCCGGGTCGAGCAAAGTGCTCATCCAGGCGCGCTCTTCGGGCAAAAAGCCACTGTTCTTGAGGTTGCCCTTCCAGTTCTTCAAGTCCTTCTCGTGGTGCGCGATGTTGACGTCGCCCACCAGGATGTACTCGCGCTCGCCCCTCAGCCGCGCCAGGTGCGGCGCGATCATGCCCAGGAAGCGGAACTTGGCCTGCTGGCGGTCTTCCGAGCTGGAGCCGCTGGGGAAGTAGCAGCTGATGAGGGACAGCTTGCGGCCAGGTTTGTCAAAGCGCACCTCGACCCAGCGGCCTTCGGCGTCGAACTCGGTGGTCGTGTCGTGCGTGCCCAGCCCGATCAGCACATCCGAAGGCTCGTGCTTGCTGAACATGCCCACGCCCGAGTAGCCCTTCTTTTCTGCATGGTGAAAGTAGCCCTTCATGCCCGCCATGGCGGTCAAGTGAGGGGTCAAATCGGCGGCCTGTGCCTTGAGTTCCTGCACGCCCATACAATCGGCCGCAAGCTCTTCAGCCCAGGGGATCAGGCCCTTGTTGGCGGCCGACCGGATGCCGTTCAGGTTGAGTGAGACGAGTCGAAACACGAGGACCTTTCAAATGAGCAACACCCCTTCCAACAGCGCGCTGGCCCAGGAGTTCGTGGCCTTCGCGGTTCAATCGCAGGTGTTGCGGTTCGGGGAATTCAAGACCAAGGCGGGGCGGCTGTCGCCCTATTTCTTCAACGCCGGCTTGTTTGACGACGGCGCCAAGCTGGGCCGCCTGGCCCAATTCTATGCACAGCGGCTGGTGGACTCCGGCTTGCAGTTCGACATGCTGTTTGGCCCGGCCTACAAGGGCATCACCCTGGCGGCCGCCGTGTCGATTGAGCTGGCGCGCCTGGGCAAAAACGTGCCCTTCGCCTACAACCGCAAGGAAGCCAAAGACCACGGCGAGGGCGGCACCCTGGTGGGCGCACCCGTCAAAGGCCGCGTGCTGATCATCGACGATGTGATCTCGGCCGGGACCTCGGTGCGCGAGTCCATCGACCTGATCGCCAAGGCGGGCGCCACGCCCTGCGGCGTCACCATCGCGCTGGACCGGCAAGAAAAAGCCACCCTGAATGGTGAAGAATGTCCGGAAAGTGCCGTTCAGCAGGTTGAACAGCACTACCAACTGCCGGTTGTTTCCATTGCGACCCTGGCCGACCTGTTGCAATATCTGAGTCATCAATCCGACCCGGCGTTGGTCTCATTCCATTCTGCGGTGGCGGCGTATCGCCAGCGCTACGGGGTCTGAGGCGGCGCCCCAGACTCACTGACCGACCCATGCAACGATTCGCGCCAAATTTGTTCTGGCTGGCCTCACTGGCCGCTTCCTTGTGCTCGCCGACGTTCGCAGGGGGCACCATGTTCCGCTGCGGCAGTTCCTACCAGGACCGCCCCTGTGATGCAGGCCAGCCCGCCAAGGTGATCAACAGCAGCGGCGTGGCCCGGGATCAAAAGCCGACCACGCTGCCTCCAGCATCACCCTTGGTGGCCACCGGCGCGGCCGTGGCGCCAGTGGGGGCGGCCAAGGTCGACGCCGAATGCGCGGCCCTGGGCAACCGCGCCAAGCAGGTCGTGTGGGCCAAGGAGTCGGGTAAAACGGCCGAGGTGCAGCTGGCAGCCGCGACCACTGAAGGCGACCGCCGCCTGATTGCCGATGTGTTCAACCGGCGCGGTTCGTCCCTGGAGGTGCGCCAGGCGGTCGAAACCGACTGCATGGCGGCCAAGGCGCCTGTGGGTGGGCTGGCCAACCTCTGCCAGGTGTTGAAAGGTCAGATGGACCTGGAGCCGACCGAACCCAACAATCGACAGCGGCAAGCAGCCGCAAAGGCGTGGCGTGATGCGGGTTGCTGACATGGGCTTGAAACTGACAGCGTGGGGCGTGGCCCGTCTGGGCGCAATCGCGATGTGGAGTGCGACCTCGGCGCTGGCGGCGCCCACCATTTACTCATGCGACGACGGCAAGGGCCACAAGCTCACCTCAGACCGCCCGATCCAGGAGTGCCTGGACCGCGAGCAGCGCGTGCTCAACAAGGACGGCTCTCATCGCCAGACCGTGCCGCCGCGCATGACCGCCGACGAACAGGCGGCTTATGAGGATCTGCAGCGGCAGAAAGCCACGCAAGAGGCCGCCCGCAAGGACGCGGTCCGCCGCGACCGCAACCTGATGATGCGCTTTCCCAATGAGGCCGCGCACAACAAGGGGCGTGTGGCGGCGCTGGACGACTTGCGCAAGGCCATCGCCATCTCTGAAAAACGCGTGGCCGATTTGCAGACCGACCGCAAGAGCCTGATGACCGAGGCCGAATTCTTCAAGGGCAAGGCCATGCCTTTCAAGCTGCGCCAGCGCATCGAAGACAACGAGGCCACGCAACTGGCCCAGCGCGACATCATCTTGAACCAGAAGGCCGAGATGGTGCGCATCAACGCGCTGTATGACAGCGAATTGGCCCGCTTGAGGCGCCTGTGGGCCGGCGCGCCGCTGGGTTCGGTGCCTGCCGCGTTCACCGTGGCACCGCGCTGACCTGAGCCTCAGCCTTCGAGCTTTTTCTTCAAAAGCTCGTTGACCGTGGACGGGTTGGCCTTGCCCTTGGTGGCCTTCATGGCCTGACCGACCAGGGCATTGAAGGCCTTGTCCTTGCCCGCCCGGTATTCCTCGACCGACTTGGCATTGGCGGCCAGCACCTCGTCCAGGATCTTTTCCAGCTCGCCGGTGTCGCTCATCTGCTTGAGGCCCATCGCCTCAATGATGGTGTCGATGCGTGCCGTGGGCGCAAGGCCTGAAGCCGCCTCCGTCCACAACACTTCAAAGACTTGCTTGGCGCCGTTGTTGGCGATGGTGCCGTCCGCGATGCGGCCGATCAGGGCGGCCAGCAACTCGGCGCTGACGGGGCTGGATTCAATGGTCTGCTCAGCCGCGTTCAAGCGACGCGAAATTTCGCCCATGACCCAGTTGGACACCAGCTTGGGCTGGCCACACGCCTTGGCGGCGGATTCGAAGAAGGTGCCCACGGCCTTGGACTGCGTCATCAGTGTCGCGTCATAAGCGGGCAGGCCATGGTCGGCCTGGAAGCGCGCGGCCATGGCGCGCGGCAACTCCGGCATCTCGCCACGCACACGCTCGATCCACTCGGGCGCGATCACCAACGGTGGCAGATCCGGATCCGGGAAGTAACGGTAATCATGCGCGTCTTCCTTGCTGCGCATCGCGCGCGTCTGCCCGGTGTCGGCGTTGAACAGCACGGTGGCCTGTTGGATGCTGCGGCCATCTTCGATCTCGTCGATCTGCCACTGGATCTCGTAATCCACTGCTTGCTGGATGAACTTGAAGCTGTTCAGGTTCTTGATCTCGCGGCGGGTGCCAAAGGGCGCGCCGGGCTTGCGCACCGACACGTTGGCGTCGCAGCGGAAGCTGCCTTCCTGCATGTTGCCGTCGCAGATGCCCAGCCACACCACCAGGGCGTGCAGGGCGCGGGCGTACTCGGCCGCTTCAATGCTTGAGCGCATGTCCGGCTCGGTCACGATCTCCAGCAGTGGTGTGCCTGCGCGGTTCAAATCGATGCCGCTAGATTTTTCGCCATTGAAGCCGACGAAGTCATCGTGCAAGGACTTGCCCGCGTCTTCTTCCAGGTGGGCGCGCGTGAGCTGCACCGTGTGCTCGACATCGCCAACGAAGAAACGCACCGAGCCGCCTTGCACCACCGGGATCTCGTATTGGCTGATCTGGTAGCCCTTGGGCAGGTCGGGGTAGAAGTAGTTCTTGCGCGCAAAGATCGAGCGCGGGGCCACTGTGGCACCCACGGCCAAGCCGAAAGCGATGGCGCGATCGACCGCGCCACGATTCATCACCGGCAGGGTGCCGGGCAAGGCCAGGTCCACCGGGCAAGCCTGGGTGTTGGGGGCGGCGCCAAACTCGGTGGAGGCCCCCGAGAAGATCTTGGATTGCGTCGACAGCTGGGCGTGGGTTTCCAGGCCGATGACGACTTCGTAACCGCGGATGAGGGCAGGTGGGGTCATGGGGCGTTCAGCGTGAAGGATGGGTTCAATTCAGGGACGGCTGCCGACGGCGCGGTAGGTCTGGGCGTTCTGTTGCCGCCAGCGCTCCAGCAGTGCCAGGTTGTTGTGTTGCCAAGGGTGAAAGTGGGGCTTGAAGTAGGCCAGCCAGTGCGGCAAGGTGTGCCAGGCCACGCCATCGCGGCCAAACCAGAAGCCGAGCGCACTGCGGTGGGTGGACCACTTGAACAGCATGCCGTCGCGGCGCAGCATCTTGGCGGTTTGGATGGCCACCCAGATGTTGAACTCGATCGAGATCAACAGGAAGAGCGACACGCGCATCAGGTAAGTGCCGCCGACGGCGTTGTAGGTGTCCATGGCCACGGCCTTGTGCTCTGATTCTTCGGCCGCGTGCCAGGTCCACAGGGCGCGCATCATCGGCGTCATGCGCTCGGTCCAGCTGCTGCGGCGCAAGAGGCCATCGCCCAGCACGGCGGTGAAGTGCTCGTAGGCCACCGTGATGGCCAGCTTGAAGCGCGGCGGCGAGTTGCGCGTGAGATGCATGACGCGCTGGAGCGTGCGTTCCACCCAGGCGTCGTAGCCCATGGCCAGCAGGTGGTCGTTGTACTGCTGGTGCAGGTGGCGGTGCGTGGCCTCCTGACCGGCGAACAGCTTGATGTCCTTGGCCAGTTGCGTGTTGCCCTGGCGTTCGACCTCGGGCAGGAAATGGCGCACCGCGTCGATGAAAAACTGCTCCCCCACCGGGAACATGAAGGACAGGGCGTTGAACACTTGCGAGCGGTAGGCATCGCCCCCGTTCCAGTGCGGCTCAAAGCCCTGGCTCAAATCAATGTCCAGGTGGCGGATGGTCATGTCATGCGATGACGCGGGGGCGGTGCTCATGCCAGGCTCGCAGGCACGCGCTGGTGCCAGTCGGTGGCCTGCTGGAAGGCGTGCGCCGTGTGCAGCAAAGTGCCTTCCTGCCAGTAGTTGCCGATGAGTTGCAGGCCCACGGGCAGGCCGTGCTCGCCGAAGCCCGCAGGCACGCTCATGCCGGGCAGGCCAGCCAGTGAGGCGGGCAGGGTGAAGATGTCGGCCAGGTACTCGGCCAGCGGGTCCGCCTGGCGGCCACCGTCGGCCGCGATGGGGCGCGCCACGTTGGGCGACACCGGCCCGGCGATCACGTCGCAATGCTGGAAGGCCGACTGGAAGTCATCGGCAATCATGCGGCGCAGCTTTTGCGCCTGCAGGTAATAGGCGTCGTAGTAGCCGTGCGATAGCACGTAAGCACCGATCATGATGCGGCGCTTGACCTCGGGGCCGAAGCCTTCGGCGCGGGTCTTGCGGTACATGTCGGCCAGGTCGGTGTACTGCTTGGCGCGGTGCCCGAACTTCACGCCATCGAAGCGGCTCAGGTTGGACGAGGCCTCGGCCGGCGCGATGATGTAGTACACGGGGATGGACAACTCGGTGCGCGGCAGGCTGACGTCGACCAAAGTGGCGCCCAGCTTTTGCAATTGCGCCAACGCTTGCTTGGTGGCCTCAAGCACGCCAGCGGCCACACCTTCGCCAAAGAACTCTTTTGGCACGCCGACACGCAGGCCTTTCAAGGGCTGCTCGGCCGTGGCGCCCGCGCGTGGTGTTCTCAAGCCACTCACAAAATCAGGCACAGCTTGTTGCGCACTGGTGGCATCGCGCTCGTCGAAGCCGCTCATCGCTTGCAGCAGCAGGGCGCAGTCTTCGGCCGTGCGGGCCATCGGGCCGGCCTGGTCGAGCGACGAAGCGAAAGCGATCATGCCGTAGCGCGAGCAGCGGCCGTACGTGGGCTTGATGCCGGTGATGCCGGTCAGCGCAGCCGGTTGGCGGATCGAGCCGCCGGTGTCGGTGCCGGTGGCACCTGCAACCAAGCGCGCCGACACGGCCACGGCCGAGCCGCCAGACGAGCCGCCGGGGATGCGGTCGGTGGCCCAGGGGTTGCGCGCCAAGTGATACGCCGAGTTTTCGTTGGCGCCGCCCATGGCGAACTCGTCGCAGTTGAGCTTGCCCACGGTCACCGTGCCGGCGGCCTTCAGCTTGGCCACCACCGTGGCGTCAAACGGGCTGACATAGCCTTGCAGGATCTTGGACGCGGCCGTGGTCGGCAGGTCGCGGGTCACGAAGATGTCTTTGTGTGCGATCGGGATGCCATCCAGCGGGCCCAGGGCCTGTCCAGCAGCGCGGCGCGCATCGGCGGCGGCGGCCTGGACCAGCGCGCCCTCCGCGTCCACGTGAAGAAAAGCCCCCAAAGCGCTGTGGGCGGCAATGCGCGCCAAGGCATGGCGGGTCAAGTCCACACTGGTCGTCTGGCCGGCCGCAAGCTGCTGGCCGGATTGCGCCAGCGTTAAATCATGTAAAGACTGTGCGCTCATTCGATCACCTTCGGCACCAAAAACAGGCCATTTTCCTGGGCCGGGGCATTGCGCATGTTGGCGTCGCGGTCGTTCGACTCGCTGACGGCATCCTCGCGCAGGCGCAGGGTCACGTCTTCGATGGCCGACAGGGGGGTGTACAGGGGCTCCACGCCAGAGGTGTCCACGGCGCGCATCTTCTCGACGATGGCGAAAAAGTCATTCAATTGGGTCAGCATGGCGGTTTGCTCCTCGCTGCGCAGTTCCAGGCGCGCGAGTTGGGCAATCCGGCTGACGTCAGCGGGGGTCAGGGCCATGGGTTTCATCCAAGGTAGCAAAGGCGGTGCCCAGGGAGATTTCACCGGGGCTTGGGGTATTATCCTAGGTTATCCATCACCAGTGAATGCACAACAATTGGGCATGTTGCGGGTGGTGGGTTGAACACCATTTCTGATCGTCGCCGGTGCTGTGTCGCCGCGCGGCGCATCTTGTTTGCAAGGCTTTTCTCGGGTTTGGGGCGATTCGGCGCGTGCGGTCATGCGGCACGGCGGGTGGTCCTTCACCTGATGAGGCTAGCCGGAGAGTTGTCGCATGTACGGAATGTTTCGCAAGTATTTCTCCACCGACCTGGCCATTGACTTGGGCACGGCCAACACGCTGATTTTTGTGCGTGACAAGGGCATTGTGCTGGACGAGCCCTCGGTGGTGGCCATCCGCCACGAGGGTGGGCCCAACGGTAAAAAAACCATCCAGGCCGTTGGCACCGAGGCCAAGGCCATGCTGGGCAAGGTGCCCGGCAACATCGAGGCCATCCGCCCGATGAAGGACGGCGTGATCGCCGACTTCACCGTCACCGAGCAGATGCTCAAGCAGTTCATCAAGATGGTGCATCCGCGCTCGGTGCTCAAGCCCTCGCCCCGCATCATCATTTGTGTGCCCTGCGGCTCCACCCAGGTCGAACGCCGCGCCATCCGCGAATCCGCGCTGGGTGCTGGCGCTTCCGAGGTCTACCTGATCGAAGAGCCCATGGCCGCGGCCATCGGCGCCGGTTTGCCGGTGTCCGAAGCCTCGGGCTCGATGGTGGTCGACATCGGCGGCGGCACCACTGAGGTGGGTGTGATCTCGCTGGGCGGCATGGTCTACAAGGGCAGCGTGCGCGTTGGCGGCGACAAGTTCGATGAGCACATCATCAACTACATCCGCCGCAACTACGGCATGCTGATTGGCGAGCCCACCGCTGAAGCCATCAAGAAAAGCATCGGCAGCGCCTTCCCGGGCTCCGAGGTCAAGGAAATGGAAGTCAAGGGCCGCAACCTGTCGGAAGGCGTGCCCCGCAGCTTCACCATCTCCAGCAACGAGATCCTGGAGGCCCTGACCGATCCGCTCAACCAGATTGTGTCGGCCGTCAAGAACGCGCTGGAGCAAACGCCTCCCGAACTGGGCGCCGACATTGCCGAGCGCGGCATGATGCTGACCGGCGGCGGCGCCCTGCTGCGCGACCTGGACCGCCTGCTGGCCGAAGAAACCGGCCTGCCGGTGCTGGTGGCCGAAGACCCGCTGACCTGCGTGGTGCGCGGTTGCGGCATGGCCCTGGAGCGCATGGACCGCCTGGGCAGCATCTTCACCTCGGAATAAGCTGGTGACACGGTGAGCACCGCGGGCTAGCGGTGCCTGCCTTTTTGCGCGGGAACGCTGCATGCCCATGGTCACACTGGATCGTTCGCCACCGCCCTTCTTCAAGCAAGGGCCGTCGGCGTTCACCCGGCTGATGTTTTTCTCTGCCCTGGCCATTTTCCTGATGGTGGCCGACACGCGCTGGAAGGTAACGCAACCTCTGCGCGCCGTGGTGGCCACGATGTTGCAGCCGGTGCAAAGCGTGCTGTTGGCCCCGCAGGCCTGGTGGGCTGATGCCGGGCACTACATGTCGGGCCTGGAAGCCGCCCGGCTTGACCAGCACCAATCCCAGAAGAAAGCCGCCGCCCAGGCTGAGCGCGTCATGCGCGTCGATCAACTTGAGCGTGAGAACGCGCGCCTGCGCGAGTTGCTGGCCTTGCGCCCCCGCGTCAATGTCCAGTCCCAGGCCGCCGAAGTCTTGTACGACGCGCCCGATCCTTTCACCCGCAAGGTCGTCATCGACCAGGGCAGTCGCCATGGTGTGATCCTGGGCTCGCCCGTGATCGACGATGCGGGCGTGCTGGGCCAGGTCACGCGCTTGTATCCCTTGACGTCCGAGGTGACGCTGGTCACCGACAAGGATGCCGCCGTGCCGGTGGTCAACAGCCGCACCCGCCAGCGTGGTGTGGCCTACGGCACGCCTCAAGTGTTGGGCATGGAGTTGCGCTTCATGGCGGGCAATGCCGATGTGCAGGTGGGCGACGAACTGCAAACTTCCGGCCTGGATGGGGTCTACCCGGCGGGCTTGCCAGTGGCCAAAGTGGCGCGCGTGGACCGCCGCGCTGATTCGGCTTTTGCGCGCATCGTGCTGACGCCCAAGTCTCAACCCGACAACTCACGCCACGTGCTCTTGCTGCACCCCTTGGCCGACCAGTTGCCCGATCGTCCCTCCGAGGCAGAAACCATCGCGGCGTCTGCTGCGGCGCCCGCTTCTGCCGCCAGCGTGCACCATGCCAAGGCCGCATCCACCGCTCACCCTGCGGCTTCGGGAGCCAAGCCATGATGCCGCGTGGCAGTCCACTGCTGATGCCGGTCAACCCGGTGTTCATCTGGGTGAGCCTGTTGCTGGCGTTCGCCTTCAACCTAGTCCCCATGGGGCGCTCCGGGGCCGTGCCCGACCTGCTGGCCGTGGCGCTGGTGTTCTGGAACGTGCACCAGCCGCGCCGCGTGGGCGTGGGCGTGGCCTTCGCCTTTGGCGTGTTCATGGATGTGCACCAGGGCGCCTTGCTGGGCCAGCACGCCCTGGCTTACACGCTGCTGAGCTACTCGGCCATCGCGGTGCACCGGCGTCTGCTGTGGTTCACGGTGGGTTCGCAAGCTGTGCAGATCCTGCCCTTGTTCATCGCCGCGCACATGGTGTCGCTGATGGTGCGCTTGATCGCGGGCGCGGGCTTTCCGGGCTGGACCTTGATGGTGGCGCCTTTGCTGGAGTCCGCCTTGTGGCCGGTGGTGACCTTCCTGTTGCTGGCGCCGCAGCGGCGCGCCCCCGACCGCGACAAGAACCGGCCGCTGTGAGCCCGGCCTGACCTGACGCCTCAATGACTGAAATCAAGAACCTCGAACAAGAGCTGGGCCGCTTTCGCGCTCGCTTGTGGGCGGCGGTGGGGTTCGTCTTGTTCTGCTTCGGCCTGCTGGCCTCGCGCCTGGTGGTCTTGCAGGTCAACCGCCACGAAGAGCTGTCCACCCAGGCCGAGAACAACCGCATCGCGGTCGTGCCCATCGTGCCCAACCGCGGCTTGATCGTGGACCGCAATGGCGTGGTGCTGGCCAACAACTACTCGGCCTACACGCTGGAGATCACACCCTCCAAGGTCGAAAACGTCGAGGCTACCATCGAGGCCCTGGCCAGGATTGTCGAGGTGGCCCCTCGCGACCGCCGCCGCTTCAAGCGCCTGCGCGAAGAATCCAAAAGTTTCGAGTCCATCCCCATCCGAACCCGCTTGACCGACACCGAGGTGGCCCGCTTCACCGCGCAGCGATTTCGCTTTCCCGGGGTCGACATCCAGGCGCGCCTGTTCCGCCACTATCCTTACGGCGAGCTGGCCAGCCACGTGCTGGGCTACATCGGCCGCATCAACCAGAAAGAAAAAGAAGCCATCGAGGACTGGCCCGATGAAGAGCAGGCCAACTACCGGGGCACCGACTACATCGGCAAGCTGGGCATCGAGCAGAACTACGAGCGCGAGCTGCATGGCCTGACGGGGGTCGAGGAAGTCGAGACCAGCGCGGGGGGGCGGGCGGTGCGCCGCCTGCGCTCCAAGCCGCCCACACCGGGCAACACGGTGCACATGTCCATCGACATCAAGCTGCAGGCCCTGATCGAGCGCTTGTATGGCAGCCGCCGTGGCGCCCTGGTGGCGATTGATCCGCGCAATGGCGAGGTGCTGGCCTTCGTCAGCAAGCCCACCTTCGACCCCAACCTGTTCGTGGACGGCATCGACAGCGAGAACTGGAAAGAGTTGAACGAATCGCCCGACAAGCCCTTGCTCAATCGTGCTTTGCGCGGCACCTACCCACCCGGCTCCACCTACAAGCCCTTCATGGCCCTGGCCGCACTGAACACCGGCAAGCGCAGCGCCACCATGAGCATGTACGACAGCGGCGTCTTCATGTTTGGCGGCCACAAGTTCCGCAGCCCGGAGAACGAGCAGACCGGCATGGTGGACATGCGCCGAGCCATCGTCAAATCCAGCAATGTCTACTTCTACTCCCTGGCCAATGAGCTGGGCGTGGACGTGATCCACAGCCAGATGAGCCCCCTGGGGTTGGGTCGGCTGACGGGCATTGACCTCAAGGGCGAGGTGACCGGCCTGCTGCCCTCGACCGATTGGAAACGCCGCGCCTACAAAAAACCGGAGCAACGCCGCTGGTACGCGGGCGAGACCATTTCGCTGGGCATCGGCCAGGGCTACAACAGCTTCACCATGCTGCAGATGGCCTCGGCTTTGTCCACCATGGTGTCCGATGGGCGGCGTTACGAGCCGCGCCTGGTGCGCGAGATCGAAGACGTGCTCACGCGCGAAAAGCGCGTGGTCTCCAGCCAAGCCCTGGCGCCGCTGGCCTTCAAGCCCGAGCACACCGCCTTCATCCGCGAAGCCATGCACGGCGTGACGCAGGAGGGTACCTCGACCCGCGTGTTCCTGGGCGCGACCTATGCCAGCGGCGGCAAGACCGGCACGGCCCAGGCCGTGGGCCTGAAGAAGAATGAGAAATACGTGGCCTCGCGCATGGACGAATACCAGCGCGACCACTCCTTGTATGAGGCCTTCGCGCCGGTGGACCAACCCCGCATTGCCTTGACCGTGATCGTGGAGAACGCCGGCTTTGGCGCCGAGGCCGCAGCGCCCATCGCCCGCCGCGTGCTGGATTACTTGCTGTTGGGCCAATACCCCAGCGAAGAAGACATCGAGGCCGTGCGCCAGGGCAAGGGTGGGCCGCCCATTGGCGTGCCGCGCAAGGTGGGCGAAGTGTCCATGCCCCACGGCCAGGATGCCTTTGGCGGCGACGTGCCCCTGCCCACGTCGGCGTCCGCCCCGGCAGCCGCTTCTTCTTCACCTGCGAGCGCGCCATGAACGGATCGTTTGGTCAGCCCTCGCTGTGGCAACGCGCCAAGCCCATCTTCGGGGGCTTTGATCTGCCCTTGTTGCTCGCGATCCTATGCCTGTGTGGCCTGGGCTTGTTCACGATGTACTCGGTGGGCTACGACCATGGCACACGTTTCATCGACCAATCGCGCAACATGGCGCTGGCTTTTGTGGTCATGTTCCTGGCCGCTCAAGTGCCGCCACAGCGCCTGATGGCGCTGGCCGTGCCGCTGTACGTGGCTGGCGTCATCCTCTTGCTCATCACCGCCTTGCCGCACGTGGGCATCACCAAGAAGGGCGCCACGCGCTGGCTCAACGTGGGCATGGTCATCCAGCCCAGCGAGATCCTCAAGATCGCGATGCCGCTGATGCTGGCCTGGTGGTTCCAGCGGCGTGAGGGGCAGCTGCGGGGGCTGGACTTCGCGGTGGCCGGCCTGCTGCTGGCCATTCCCGTGGGCCTGGTCATGAAGCAGCCCGACCTGGGCACCTCCTTGCTGGTGCTGTCCGGGGGGATCTACGTGATCTTCTTCGCGGGGTTGAACTGGAAGCTGATCCTGCCAGTGGTGTTGTTGGCCGCGGCGGGCATCACCACCCTGGTGCTGTCCGAGGACAAGATCTGCCAGCCCGGCGTCGACTGGGTGCTGCTGCATGACTACCAGAAGAACCGCGTCTGCACCTTGCTCGATCCCACGACCGATCCGCTGGGCAAGGGCTTTCACATCATCCAGGGCATGATCGCCATCGGCTCGGGCGGCATCACAGGCAAGGGCTTCATGAAGGGCACCCAGACCCACCTGGAGTTCATCCCCGAGCGCACCACCGACTTCATCTTCGCGGCCTTTGCAGAAGAGCAAGGCCTGGTGGGGTGCCTGCTGTTGATGGCCGCTTTCCTGGCGCTCATTTTCCGGGGTTTGATGATCGCGGCTCAGGCGCCCACGCTGTTCTCGCGTTTGCTGGCGGGGAGCCTATCGCTCAGCTTTTTCACCTACGCGTTTGTCAACATGGGCATGGTCAGCGGCATCCTGCCGGTGGTGGGCGTTCCATTGCCTTTCATCAGCTATGGCGGCACGGCCATGGTCACCTTGGGCCTGGCCTTGGGCATGCTCATGTCCATTGCCAAGAGTCGTGGATTGATGCAGCGCTAACATGACCAACATGAACTCATCTTCAACCTCAGCTTCGTCGGCCACCGTGGGCCGTGACCACTCTCCGGTCGATCGCGTCCTGATCGCGCTTGACTCGGCGTTGCGCACCGTGTTTGCCGACCACAGTGCCTCGCGCCCTTGCCCGCAACCCCAGGTGGTGGACACCACGCCTTTGACCGAGGCCGAGAAGCGGCACGCCGCCGCCCTCATGCGGGTCAACCACGTGGGTGAGGTGTGCGCGCAGGCCCTGTACGCCTCGCAGGCCCTGGGCACCCGAGACCACGCTTTGAAGGCCCAGTTCGACGCCGCCGCGCGTGAGGAAACCGACCACCTGGCCTGGACCGAGCAGCGCCTGCGCGAGCTGGGCGGGCGCACCAGTGTGCTCAACCCCTTGTGGTACGTCGGCTCCTTTGGCTTGGGGCTCCTGGCTGCGCGCGCGGGCGACAAGACCAGCCTGGGTTTTGTGGTTGAGACCGAACGCCAGGTCGAACAACACCTGGATGGTCACTTGACGTCTTTGCCCGCGGGCGATCACCCGTCGCGCGCCATCGTGGCGCAAATGCGTGATGACGAGGCCGAGCATGCCCGGGCCGCGCTCAACGCTGGTGCGGTGGAGTTGCCCGCCCCGGTTCGGGGCCTCATGCGCCTGGCCGCCAAGGTCATGACGACCACGGCGCACTACCTCTGAGCCTGGGCCAGGTCAGGCCGCCACGATCTCGAAACTGGTCGTGATCTCGGCCGTCTTGCCCAGCATGATGCTGGCCGAACAGTATTTCTCGTGCGACATCTGAATCGCACGCTGGACCGTGGCCTCGGTCAGGTTCACCCCCGTCACCACAAAGTGCATGTGGATCTTGGTGAAAACCTTGGGATCGGTGTCGGCCCGTTCGCTGGTGAGCTTGAGCTGGCAGCCGCGCACATCATGGCGCCCGCGCTTGAGGATCAAGACCACGTCATAAGCGGTGCAGCCGCCAGTGCCCGCCAGCACGGTTTCCATGGGGCGCGGCGCCAAATTGCGCCCACCTCCGTCGGGCGCGCCATCCATCGTGAGCACATGGCCGCTGCCAGTTTCTGCCAGAAAAGCCATGCCTGCCGAGGGCTGCCAGTGAATCGTGCATTCCATGTGTTTGCTTCCAGAGGTCTCTAAAGGGTTGAATCTTGCACAAAGAAACAATTTTCCGGGAAACCCCTTGTGTCAGATTTTGGTAAAGAATACAATTTGATGTGTGGGTGTGGAACTTTTTACCGGTTCCCTGGTCAGACACCCAGCTTGTTTCATTTGTCTCCTCCACTCCTCCATTTTTTGGCGGATTTCAAAGCCCGGAATCTTTCGATTTCGGGTTTTTTTTCGTCTGAACACATGGGCGCTCAATCAGCGTGCCTGCCATTCAGGGCTCGATGGGCTTGGCGCTGGCCGATTTGGCCGCCAGTTCTTCCCGCTGACGTCGCAGTTTCTCGCGCGGGTTCTCCACCGGCCCGCCTTCGCCCAGCTTCATCTCGGCGATGAAGCGGCTGGGGATGGCCACGATCAACTCTCGCCCCTTCTTGCGGCGCTTGAGGGTGCTGACCGCCAGGCTCAGCCTGGCTCGGGTGATGCCCACGTACATCAGTCGGCGCTCTTCTTCCAGTCGATCGGGCGTGATCTCGTTTTCTTCGTTGTTGAAGGGCAGCGAGCCTTCGTTCACACCTGCCAGCACCACGTGCGGCCATTCCAGACCCTTTGAGGCGTGCAGGGTCGACAAGGTCACCACATTGGGGTCGCCACCCCGGTCGGCCAGGCTGGTGATCAGGGAAATGGTCTGGGCCACCTCGATCACGTTTTTCTTCTCCGTCTCGACCGTCATGCCGCCATCGTTCTCGATCTCGCCGCCGCAGCGCTTGGCGATCCAGTCAATGAAGTCCAGAACATTGGCCCAGCGGCTGGCAGCGATTTTTTCACTTTCGGCTTCGTCGTACAGGTGCTGCTCGTAGCCGATGTCCTTGAGCCATTCCATCAGCAGCACTTTGGCGTCTTCGCTGCCTGAGGTGGTGCGCGCGCGGTGGTCGAGCTCGTTCACGAAGCGGCCGAACTCGTGCAGCGAGTCGATGGCGCGCGCATTCAAGCTGGCCGACAGCGATTCGGCGAAGAGCGCCTCGTACAGGCTGACCTTCCATTTGCCCGCGAACTCGCCCAGCGAGCCCAGCGTTTGGTGGCCAATGCCGCGCTTGGGCGTGGTCACGGCGCGCAAGAAAGCCGGGTCGTCGTCGTTGTTGACCAAGAGGCGCAGCCAGGCGCACAGATCCTTGATCTCGGCACGGTCGAAAAAGCTCTGTCCGCCCGACACTTTGTAGGGCACGTTGGCCTTGCGCAGCGCCTTCTCAAAGGCCTTGGCCTGGAAGTTGGCGCGGTAGAGGATGGCGAAATCGCTCCAGGGCGCGGCCACGGTCGAGCCCGTCGCCCCGGCGTGCAGCGCCAGGATGCGCCCCACGGCGCGCTCCGCCTCGTGCTCCTCGTTGTCGCACTCGACCACTTTGACCGGCTCGCCTTCGCCCAGGTCGCTCCACAAGGTCTTTTGATAAAGCTTGGGGTTCAGCGCGATGACGTGGTTGGCCGCGCGCAGGATGGCGCTGGTAGAGCGGTAGTTCTGCTCCAGCGGGATCACCTTGAGCTGCGGGAAATCCTGCGGCAGGCGCTTGAGGTTGTCCAGAGTGGCGCCGCGCCAGCCGTAGATGGATTGGTCGTCGTCGCCCACGGCGGTGAAGATGCCGCGCTCGCCCACCAGCAGCTTGAGCAGGTCGTACTGGGTGGCGTTGGTGTCCTGGTATTCGTCGACCAGCACATGGCGCAGGTTGCGTTGCCACTTGGCGCGCACGTGCTCGTGGTCCGCCAGCAGCTTCATCGACAGGCCGATCAGGTCGTCGAAATCGACCGCCTGGTAGGCCATCAGGCGCTCTTCATACAGGCGCATGACGCGGGCGCAGATGCGTTCGTCGTCGTTCTCGGCAGCGCCCTCGGCCTGGGCACTGTTCAGCCCCTGGTTTTTCCAGCTGCTGATGGTCCACTGCCACTGGCGGGCCTGCTTGGGATCGGTGGTGCCGCCCGCGTCGCGGATGATGCCCAGCACGTCGTCGCTGTCCATGATGGAGAACTTGGGTTTCAGGCCCAGGGCCTCGCCATCCTCGCGCAGCAGGCGCACGCCCAGCGAGTGGAAGGTGCAGACCAGCAGCTTGCTGGCGGCCTTGCCCCCGATCAGCGCCTTGGCGCGCTCGCGCATTTCAAGCGCAGCCTTGTTGGTGAAGGTGATGGCCGCGATCTGCGAAGGCGCCAGATCGGCGCCGTGCCCGGGCTGCAGCAACCGGGCGATCTTCTGGGTGATGACGCGGGTTTTGCCCGAACCCGCCCCGGCCAGAACGAGGCAAGGGCCATCAAGGTGCAGCACGGCGGCCATCTGGGCCGGATTGAGGGTGGAGGCAGGGCTGGGAGAGGCGGACACAGAAACACTGATTCTCGGGGGGCACAGGCCACACAGCATAGTGCACAGTTGATTCGGCGATTCAGACCTTGGTTTTCGCCTTCGCTCCCCTTGAACAGGGGGTCGGCAAAACCCTCTTGGTTGTCGGGCGTTGCACAGCTAATATTTACACAGTCGGGGCTATATCACGAATCGATTCCAGTCACCGCTTCCGACATCTTCCGCGAGGAGAGGAGCTTTTTTATGATACAAAATCTGCGAAAAATAGCAGTGGCGACGGGGTTGGCGGCGATGGCAATTGCCTCTTCGGCAAATGCTGCTGTAGCACAAGCGTCCAGCTACACCTACGATTTCAAGACGTTCTATGACACGTCGACGATCTCCAATCCATTCGACACCAAGACGCTGAGCTACTCAGTGGCCTCAATGTCCATCAAGGACATCACGGGCGGCGTTGAAATCTCGTTGAAGCAAAACAGCACGCTGTTCCCTGCCAAGACCACCTCCGGCACATTCCTGGACGGCCTGTGGCTGAACGGCGACTGGGGCACTGTTGCGGCCAAGTCTGGCACGGCTGCATCCGGTGGCGCCACGTTCCTGAGCCTGCCCACCATCTACAAGGATGGCGGCTACGTCTACAACGGAAGCATCGGCTTTGCTGGCAACGGCATCACCGAAGGCAGCACCTCGGTCTTCACGATCAAGGCCAGTGGCGTGTCTGCCTACGACTTTGCCAAGTCGAGCAACGTGCCGATGATCATGCTGACGAACGTTGGTGGCATCTACAACACCTTCCTGTCGGGTGGCAAAGTGAACTTCGTGGGCACCATTGCACCGCAAATTCCTGAGCCAAGCACTTACGCGCTGATGGGACTGGGTTTGGTGGGTGTGGCTTTTGTCAGCCGCCGCGCTCGCCGCGCTGCCTAAACTTGGGTCCGGCGGGGTTCCCCGCTCGGCAAAAGCCCCGCTTCGGCGGGGCTTTTTTCATGGTGCCACCCACGCGTTCAAGCGAGCCTTCAAAGGCTGGCCACAAACTCGCCCACCAAGTCAGAGAATGCCGAAGGGTCTTCGGCCGCGCTGAGGTGCGCGCAACCGCTCAGGGTCACCAATTGCGATCGAGCAATGCCCCGGGCTAGCACCGAGGCCATGTCAAGGGGTGTGCTCTCATCCCTCTCCCCCGCGATGACCAAGGTGGGCACCCGGATCTGATTAAGCCGCGCAGTGGTGTCGATTTCGCAAATGGCGACCGCGCAGGCGATGTAGCCCTCAGGGTCAGTGGCCTCCAGCAGGCGCTGGTGACGCGCCACGGTGGCGGCCTGGGTTTGCCGGAATGACTCGCTGAAAAACCGCGCCATGGTGCTGGTGCTGACCGCCCCCAGACCATGCGATTCAACCGTGGCAATGCGCTGCCCAATCGCTGAGCGCCCGGATTCGGGGTAGGCGCTGGTGGTGTTGGACAGCACCAGGGCTTTGACCTTGTCGGGGTGGCGAATGGCGAGTTCCTGGCCAATCATGCCGCCCATCGACAGGCCGACCCAGATCACCGGTTCATGCGCCACTTCGTCGATCAGGCGGGCGGCGTCGGCGGCCAATTCGGCCAGGCTCAGGGGATCATTCGGGATTTGCGAACGGCCATGCCCGCGGGTGTCCGGGCAAATCACGCGGCAGGTGGCCGCCAGGTCGTTGGCCACGGCGTCCCACATGCTGCTGTCTTGGCCAAGCGCATGGCTGAGGACCACGGTTTGGGCTTCCTCGTCGCCGTTGCGTGCCTCGCGCACAGTGGCGTGCAGCTTGGGGCGGGTGCTGGTGAAAACCGACCTGCCCACGCCCGGGTGCCAAGCCTCGGTGGCGGGGTGGGGCAAGGGCTCGATGCCCAACTCTTTCATGATGCCCAGGGCCCGCGCAAAACCCGTGTTGGCGGCGGGCACGCCGGCGTAAATTGAGATCTGAATCAGGGCCTCGCGCACTTCTTCCACGCTCAGGGTGTGCGAGTTGCCAGGCGTCAGGGCGCCCCGCAGGTGAATTTCGAACTCATCCCAGCGGCCCAGCGCGCTGGTCACGGCCAGCACGATGATGCGGCGGGTTTTCCAGTCCAGGCCTGGGCGGCCCCAGACGCCATGCCAGGCGTAATCGGTGATGAAGTGCTGGAACTCAGCATTGAACGTGTTGGCCTTGGCCACCGACTTGTCCACCCAGGCGTCGCCGAGGGCGGCTCGGCGGTTGCGCATGCCCCTCTCGAAAGGATGGTCGAAGGGGTGTTCGAGGTCGGAGGACATGGCGGCGCATTTCAAAGTTCGGTGCGTGAATTGTGCCGCGCTTGGGGCGGATTTCGCGCCTGATGAAAACCCCTCTGGTGCATTTGCCATGCCAGCGCAGCCTGCCAGCAGGTGGTGCGGCAAGTCGTGTATGGTGCGGGCCATGTCTGTTTTTGCCCTGCGCTCATCCTTTGGTCTTCCGGTCAGCCTCCTGATCGTGTCGATCCTGGCCGGTTGCGCCTCCGGGCCCGCTCCCACGACGGCCCGTTCACCGGGGGGTGGTCGGGATGGCCCGCCGGCCGTGACCCCGGCGGACCTGGCCAGGGTGCCTGATCCCGAACCCCGGGTCGAGCCCATCCGCCAAGGGGGCCCCAACAAGCCTTATTCGGTCATGGGCCAGAGCTACGCGCCGATGGCCACGGATGTGCCCTGGAAGCAGCGCGGGCTGGCCTCCTGGTATGGGCAGAAATTCCATGGGCGGCGCACGGCCAGTGGCGAACTCTTCAGCCTTTATGGCCTGACCGCGGCTCACCGCACTTTGCCCATTCCCAGTTATGTGCGAGTGCGCCACATCGCGTCAGGCAAGGAAGTGATCGTGCGGGTCAATGACCGGGGGCCGTTTCACTCGGCCCGGGTGCTGGACTTGAGCTACGCGGCCGCCCTGAAACTAGGCATTGTGGCCATGGGCAGTGCCGAGGTGGCGTTGGAGCGTCTGACGTTTGACGACATTCGCACAGGGGCATGGCGGCGCGGCGCGCCTGCCACGACCCCTGAGTCGGACCCTGTCGACCCCATCGAGACTTTGGCGCTGGCGCCAAAGTCGCAGGACGCGGTGGCCGCGCCGGACAGTGGCTGGGCTTTGCCACCCGTGGCTGAAGCCTCTGGTCGTGCCTACACCCAGGCCGCCCGTGGTTTTTGGGTGCAATTGGCCGCGCTGGGCAAGCGCGACGGGGTCGACAAACTGCAGGAGCGGGTCACGACTGAGCTGTCTTCCCTGACGCCGCTGATGGCGGTGTTCAAGGAGGCGGCCTTGTTCCGCCTGCAGGTGGGCCCTTATGAAAGCCGCGAGCAGGCGCAAGGCGTGGCGCAGTCCGTGCGCCAGATCCTTGCCTTGAACCCCATGGTGATCGAGCGACGTTGATGCCTTACCTGGCGCTGGTGTGCAACGCGATGATCTGGGGGCTGTCGTGGTGGCCATTGCGGCAGCTGCAGGCCATGGGCTTGCACCCCTTGTGGGCCACCTCGATTTTCTTCGTGCTGGGCACGGGGCTGATCCTGGCTTGGCGGCCGTCGGCCCTGGCCGTGCTGTTTCGCTCGCCCGCGTTGTGGTGCCTGGCCCTGGCGGCGGGCACCACCAACGCTGCCTTCAATTGGGGTGTGAGCGTTGGCGAGGTGGTTCGCGTGGTGCTGCTGTTTTACCTGATGCCGGTGTGGGCGGCGTTGCTGGCCTGGCTGACGCTGGGTGAGCGGCCGACCCCGGCGGCGGCCTTTAGGGTGGCGTTGGCGCTGATGGGCGCCCTGCTGGTGCTCAAACCGGCTGATGCACCTTGGCCGGTGTTCGCGGGGCTGCCCGATGTGCTGGGGCTGTTGGGCGGATTCGGTTTCGCGGCCAACAACGTGATCCTTCGGCAGCAGGTGCACCAACACACGGCCGCGCGCGCCTTGGCGATGTTCATGGGCGGCATCCTTCTGCCGGGTGGCCTGGCGGTGGTTTTGACCAGCCAGGGCTTCATCCCCCCCTTGCCGGCGTTTGACGCACGCTGGTTGTTCGGCGCCTTGGCCTTGGGCCTGGCCATGTTCTGCGGCAACATGGCGCTACAGTACGGCGCCTCTCGCGTGCCGGTCAACATCAGCTCGGTGGTGATGTTGACCGAGATCGTATTCGCGGCCGGCTCCGCCGTGTGGTGGGGCGGCGAGGTGTTCACCCCCATCGTGATGGCGGGCGGCGGCTTGATCCTGCTGGCCGCCGTGCTGGCCGCTCGCGAAGGCACGGCGGCCCACGCTCCTTAAGCTTCTCAGCCGCGCTGGCGGCGCGAGTGCTCGTGCACCGTGTCCACCAGCACTGACACGTGCTCGGGCGGTGTGAACTGGCTGATGCCGTGTCCCAGGTTGAAGATGTGGCCATGGCCTGCGCTCGGCACACCAAAGCTGTCCAGCGTCTTGATGACCTCGGCCTGGATCTGATCCGGCTTGGCGAACAGCACGTTGGGGTCGAGGTTGCCTTGCAAGGCCACGCGGTCGCCGACGCGGGCTCTGGCCTTGGCCAGGTTCACGGTCCAGTCCAGGCCGATGACATCACTGCCAGCATCGGCGATCTCGTCGATCCACAGGCCACCGCCTTTGGTGAACACGATGTGCGGGATGCGGAAACCATCGTGCTCTTTTTTCAGTTGTGACAGCACGCGCTTCGTGTAGGCCAGGCTGAACTCCTGGAAGGCCCCATCGGCCAGCACGCCGCCCCAGGAGTCGAACACCATCACGGCTTGCGCACCGGCTTCGATCTGGGTGTTCAGGTACAGGGCCACGGCGTCGGCGTTGATGGCCAGGATGCGGTGCATCAGGTCGGGGCGCTGGTACATCAGGGTCTTGACCAGGCGGTAGTCGTCCGAGCCGCCGCCTTCGACCATGTAGCAGGCCAGCGTCCAGGGGCTGCCTGAAAAGCCGATCAAGGGCACGCGGCCCACGCCGTTCGAATCAGCCAGGGCCTTGCGGATGGTGCGCACGGCGTCGAACACGTAGCGCAGCTTGTCCATGTCAGGCACGGCCAGTTTGGCCACGGCGGCTTCGTCGCGCACCACGTTGGCGAACTTGGGGCCTTCTCCGGCGGCAAAGGTCAGGCCCAGGCCCATGGCGTCGGGCACGGTCAGGATGTCGCTGAAGAGGATGGCGGCGTCGAGGTCGTAACGCGCCAGGGGTTGCAAGGTCACCTCGCAGGCGGCCTCGGGGTTGGTGGCCAGGCCCATGAAGCTGCCGGCTTTGTCTCTGGTGGCTCGGTATTCGGGCAAATAGCGCCCCGCCTGGCGCATCAGCCACACGGGCGTGGCGTCGGTGGGCAGGCGCAGGCATGCTCGCAGGAAGCGGTCATTGGCCAGGGATGGGAGCTTGGGCGTGGCGGATGTCATCCCGGCATTGTAGGCAGGTGCACCACTCAGAGTGGACATCACGCATGCGCGGTAAATGTGCGTGGACCTCCGCACAAGTCATAAGGTGCGGCGGGCCTGGCTTCTGGCAGGATTCCGACATGGTCCAAGCAGTTGAAGACACCACCCATCCCCTGAACCGCACGGAGCACGGCTATGCCGCCGTTGATGGCGCCGCCGGTACCATGGTTCAGCCCTACATGATCCGCCTGAACGCGCCGGTGGCAGAGGCGCTTGTGCGCCGCAGCATGCGCTCGCTGGTCACGCATCACCCCCGTTTGCGTGGCGTGGTGTCGCCGGGGCTGCATTTTTGCCGATTGCGCATCCTGCCCGACGACGAACTGGTGGATCAGTTGTTCAACGTCGCCTACCGCGTCGAGGCCCACATCGACGCGCAGGACAGCGCCGCGCTGGAGGCCTACCAAACTCAAATGCTCAACGAGGTGATGCCGCTGGAGCGTGGCTTGTCGGTGCACATGCGCTTCATTCCCCACGCCTCGCAGCCCGTGGTGTTTCTGTGTTTGCACCACCTGTTCGGTGATGGGCGCACCTGCATGCAACTGGTGGGCGATCTCCTCAAGCTGCTCAATGGCCAGGCGATTGAGATGCAGCCTGTCGAAACCCCATCGATGATCGGTGCGGTGGCGCCGGCCCATTGGTGGCAATGGCCCCGGCACATCTGGCGCTCACGCCAGCACAAGGTGAACGAAGCCCGGCGACAAGCCGACTTGCACATCCAGCAGTTGCCGATGCGGGCCACCACGCATTTCTCGGTCAATGCCATGCGGCAGCACCGGGTCAGCGTCGGGTCGGCCGAACTGCGGCAGGCCGCCCGCAAGCTGGGCGTTTCGCTCAACACCTTCATGGTGTCGGCCGTGGCGCAAAGCTTCCTGGACATGGCCCCTGACGATCCCCAGGCTGCTGCCGTCATCCGCATCTCGGTGGACCTGCGCCGTCACTATCCTGAGTCCCGCCACTTCGGCCCGCTGTGGGGCAACCACGTGGGGGCCTTCCTGGTCACCGAAGACGATCCGCGCAAGTCCCTGCCGGAGCGCGTCCGGTCGGTGGGCGCACACGTCAAGGAAGGGCTGGACCGTTTTGCCCGCCGCGAGATGTTCTGGACGTATCTGCTGGAAGAGGCCATGCCTTTGATGGGACGCACTCTGCTCGGGCATGTCGTCCACCAGCTCAAGCGCCAGAACAAGCTTCCCAAGATCAGCTGCCATTGCACCAGCCTGGGTGATGTCAGCCACATCAATCCACCAGGTGCCACGATCAAGGCCATTGAGTTCCAACCCATCGTGACCAGCGTGGCGCTGCTGATGGTGATGGTTGAGCTGGACGGCGTGTTCTACCTGCCCACTTCCTGGCAGCGCAGCGACAACACGGTGGAAGAGATCGATGCCTGCCTGGCCCGCCTGGACCTGACCTTCGAGAGGTTGGTACGCGAGGCCGGCGGTGACCGGGGCCTCCACACCGCCAGATGCGTGGCCCCGCAGGTGGTCAAAGAATTGAATGTCGATATCCGTGTTTCGTTGAGCGATTAACCACCTGTTTGAGGGGTTGATGGCCAAAGGGCGGCTGCACCCGCCCGATGTCGGGCAGGATGCAATTCATGGCCGCCATCACCCACGACATTGTTCCCTTCAACCGCACTGAACATGCCTATGCCGCCATTGAAGGTTTGGCGGGCACGATGATCCAGCCCTACCTGTTGAGGCTGAGCGCGCCAGTGGACACTTTGCTGGTCAAGCGCGTGTTGCGCGATTTGGTGACCCTTTACCCCAAGCTACGCGCCGTCATCGAGCCGGGACTGCACCGATACCACTTTCGAATCCTGCCGGATGACCTTGTGGTTGATCAGTTGTTTGAGCTTGCCTTCGAAGTGCAGCCGCACATCAACGTGGATGACCCTGCCGCGTTGCTGGCCTGGCAGCGCCGATGTCTGCACCACGTGGTGCCTCTGGAGAAGGGCATTGGGCTGCGCGTCTGGTACGTGCCCCACGCCCAGCGCCCTGTGCTGATGTTCGCTGTGCCGCACATCTTTGCCGATGGCATGACGATGCTTCACCTGGTCAAACAATGCCTCCAAGGGATCAACGGCATGCCGATGGAGGCCATGCCCATCGAGGCGCCTTCCATGGTCGGGGCCATTGCCCCCGCGAAGTGGTGGCAATGGCCCGGCAAGGTGTGGCGCTCGCGGCAGCACAAGGTGGCTGAGCGCCAGCTGCTGGCCAAGCTCAATGTGCAGCAACTGCCTCGGCAGCCGCACCCCAACTACGGCACTTCCGGCCTGAGCCTGGGCGGTTTGCCTGTGCCTGTGGCGGACCTGCGCAAAGCGGCTCGCCAGTTGGGCGTGACCCTCAACACCTTCCTGACCGCGGCGATTGCCCAGACCTTCTTGGAGCAGGCGCCCGATGACCCCAAGGCCGCGGCCGTGATCCGCACCTCGGTGGACATGCGGCGCTATTACCCCAAGTCTGCGGGGCACGGCCCCTTGTGGGGCAACCACGTGGGGGCCTTCCTGGTGATCGAGCAAGGTCCCGGCAAGTCCCTTCAGGAGCGCGTCAAATCCGTCGATGCCAGCATCAAGGAAGGGCAGTCGCGCTTTGCCCGCCGCGAGATGGCCTGGACGTATTTGTTTGAAGAGCTCATGCCGCTGATGGGCCGCACCCTGATCGGGCATGTGGGCGTGGCATTGCGCCGGGCGGACCGCTTTCCTCAGATCAGCGCCCACGCCACCAGCCTGGGCGACGTCTGCGGCTACTTCAACCCCAAAGGCGCGGCCATCCAGGTCGAGCAGTTTTGGGCAGCGGTCAACACCATCTCGCCGATCATGGGCTTGATGGAGGCCAACAACGAATTGCTCTGCTCCATGATCTGGCAGGAGTCAGAGACGTCGGCGGATGACGTGGCAGCGTTTCGCCAACGCCTGGGTGTCACGCTTCAGCGCATGGTCCAGGAAGCGGGCGGCTGACACCAGCGGCCACCAGAGCCGATCAAAGGCGGCCCAGCTCCACGTACAAGGGGCGGTTGTCGATGCCGGGGCGCGGATCTTCGCCATAGCTCAGCCAGAAGTGACTTGAGAACAGCTTCTGGCGTTTGTAGCCACGAGGCACGTTTTCCAGCGGGTCGCCGTTGGTGATGGCAATCGCCAAGGCGTCGTACTTCTGGCCCTGGTGGGCCATGATCCAGTCGATCAGGCCTTGCAGCACCGCCGGATCGTCTTTGGCGACCAGGATGTTGTACAGCGAGAGGTAGTTCAACGCGCCCCCGATGGCGGGCAGCTTGAAGCCACCAGTCAGGCCCACGTACAGGTTGTACAGCGGGCGCAGCACCTTGACGATGGGCTTGAAGCCCACGATGCGCGTTTGTTTGTAGGCCTTTTGGTTCCAGCCAGCCAGGAAGCCGATGATCTCGCCGTTGCGCGTGGCCAGGGCAAAGTCGCCGATCGACAAACCCGCGTAGTAGGGATCACCGGCTTGCAGCTTGGTGAAGTCGTAGACCGGGTAGCCGTTGCGGCGCGGCGCTTCGCAGTCGAAGAACACTTGCATGGCCGACACGTCGGCGGCGGTGGCTGCGCGGATCTGAACGCCAGCGGGGATGCGCGGCGTGATCTTGCGCGTGAAGATGAAGCTCGTCTCGATCGCGTGGCTGATCCAGTAGCGGAACAGCACGCCATCGGCCGACTTGGCGGCGGCGTCCAGCGGGGCGGTGTTCTCTTTCAACACAATGCCTTGCAGCAGGTCCTCGTTGGAGCGGAACTTCTTCTGCTCCACGAACAGGTTCGAGGCGATGCCGCGTCGGCGGTAGAACGGGTCCACTCGCGTGTCGCCTGAGTAGTACACGCGGCGCTTTTGCCCACTGATGAACAACTCGCGGCCCGAGATCACGGTCAAGCCTGCCAGCACATCGGGGCGTTCATCGTCGTCGGCCACCGTCAGCACGAACTCGTCACCAATCACCTTGGCCCCGACGAAGAAGTCCGGGTCGCGCTGGAAGCACATCTGCGCCACGCCCGGCATCGTGATCTTGGTGATCAGGTCTTGCATCTTGGCGTTGTCGGCGGGTGTGCCCAGTCTTACAGTGATGGCCATGGTCGGTGAAAGTGGTTGTTCGGGTGAAGGCGATTCTGAAGCAAGCGAGGGTCAGGCGGCGACGGCGTCCAGCACATCGCGCAGCACGGCCGGTACTTCCCCACGCCAATGGCGCAAAGGTTCGATCTTGATGTTGCCTTCGATCATGCCGCGCAGGCGGCATTGGTCCAGGTAGATCTCGCGCATTTGGGGCAGGGCGATGCAGGCGGCTGGCTGCAATTGACCCAACTCGCGGGCCAGCTTGTAGTGGAAGTTGCCCAACAAGGCCTTTTCCAGCTGGGCCGACAGTGCCTGCTGCAAAGCCGTGCGGTTCGCCTCGGGGGCGCATTCCACCAGCAACACATAGCCTGGTGATTGATGGGTGCTGTGGTCCAGCGCCAGCAGGGTCACGGGCAGCGCGTTGTCCAGCGGCAGGCTGTCTTGCACCTGCTGTGCGGTGGTCGCGCTGATCTTCTCGCCCACCAGGTCCACGCCGTCATTGCGGCCCAGGAAGGTGAAGCACGGCACCTGGCCCAGGTGGCCATCCACGCGGATCACATCGCTCATCTTGTAGCGAGCAAAGCCGCTGCCGGTGGTCATGATCGGGATCACGTCCTGGCCTTCGCGCAATTGCCATGGGGCCAGCACCCGGCCGTCCTGCGCATCCTGGAACTCGTAGAAGTGGCTCAGGTAGGACAGCGGATAACGGCCTTGAAACGGGAAGGTCACCACGCCTTCGGTGGCCCACAAACCCTTGCCCTGGAAGTTGGCGTGCGGCAGCAGCGACTTGAGCTTCTGCGCCCAGGGTGCGGCGGCAGCCGTGTCCCACGCGCTCAGCACCGCCAACTGCGGCCACAGTTTCGCAAAGAACTCGGCGTTCATCACGCCATTCCAATCGCGCAGCAACTGCGCGGCACGGGGCGATTGAGGGCAGGGCAGGCCCGCCATGCGCGAGGTGCGCTTGCCCCAGTGGCCGCGCGACAAGGCCTCTGCCAACTCTTCGCGCCAACGGCCCATCTGCTCCAGCAAGCCCAGGCCAAAGGTGGGGCTCCACACTGAGATGAAACCCAAGGCCTCATCGGACACCAGGTAAGCCAGGGTGGCGAACAGCGAGTCGTCAGAGGTCTCGGCCAGGGCGATCTCTTGCGGCGCCGCCTGCGTCAAATAGGCCAGCAGACGCTTGCCCCAGGACAACATCTTCATGTCGTCGTTGATGTCACCGGCCGTCTGGCCGCGCATGTCGGTGGGGATCCACGACAGCGACCAATAGTGCGTGCCATTGGCCTGCCCGGGGAACTGGCGGTACAGATCGCCCACCCACGCCGTGATCACCTGGTCCAGCTCGTCCAGGAACATCTTGGTGTACGGGATCCACTTCACCGCCGAGGTCGAGCCGCTGGTGGGCTGGTAGCGCATCACTGGCGAATCGATCAGCAGGTTCTGCTTGCGCTCGCGCTGTTGCAGCAGCAGCTCCGCATAGTCGCTGTAGGTGGTGACGGGTTGCTGGCGGGCGAACTCTTCCCACGACCAATCCGCGCGGATGCCACGGCGTTGTCCTTCGGGTGAGTTTGAGGCAGCAGACAACCAACGCGACAGCCTGGCGCGCTGGATCGATTCCAGTTCGCCAAGATGCCGTTCAAAACGGCGCCGGCCCGGGGCGACCAGCAGTTTGAGAAGGTGGTGTCCTAGGGTATGACTGGCCCCCATGTCAGGAGGCCTTGGTCCGTTCGATCGCCTCGTCGGCGTCCACGTCCAGCCATGCCTGCTTGTGCTTGTCACCGCTCGACGTCGCTTGACGCTTGGCCAGCTCCAGGCCTTCCGGGCGGTGGGTGCCCAGGATGTGCTTCTTGATCCACTTCCAGGGCACGTCCACGATCGAGCGCACCAGGCTCTCGTAGTCGCAGGCGGCCAGGCAAGGCACCTCGGTGCCACGGCGCCAGCTGGGGTTCACCTTCTCGAAGAAGGCGATGTGCGGGTTGGCCGAGACCAGCTCGGGCGTGATGGTGGCCACGTCGCCCTTCAGGCGCACATAGCTTTCGCCGAAGTCCAGCAACATCTTCTCGCGGTCGAACGCATCGGGGAACAACTGCTGGCAATACGCCTCGGTGACGCGGCGGTACTGGTCGTCCTTGCCGTTCACGTTCGGGTAGTAGTTGTAGAAATTGTTGGTCATCAAGAGATACGTCTTGTACCCCTTGGAGATCAGGAACCAATAGAAGGGCACGAAGGGGCGCTTCAGGCGCTCAATGATCAGGCGACGGTAGAAGGTGTTGGCCAAGGCATTGTTGCCCCAGTAAGCCTGCTCAATGATGGTGTCGCCGCTGAAGATGCCGCGCACGCGCTTGCCGTCGACCTTCAAGTCGAAAAACGTCTGGGTCGAGAAGCCCACGATCTGGTCGTCCACGGCGCGCGTCACCAGGATCACGCCCGATTTCTTCGACAAGTCGGTCAGGAAGATGTCCAGCGACGTGTTCTCGTAGTACTTGGCGTACAGGTCATACATCTGCTTGATGTTGGTGACCGTTACTGAGCTGATGGGGCGGAAGAAGGTGCTCACCTTCTCTTTTTTGACAGTTGCAGACATAAAAATACTCCACCGGGGCGCCCAAGGCCTGGACAACAAACCCCGGCAACCTCCGAACGGGGAGCGTTGAATGGGTTGGCTGAAAAACAAAATGTTGCAATTACTTGCCTGTTGATCAGGATGCCGGTCTTGTCCAAAATCCAGCATGGGGCTTGCCCGAGGAGACCCCTCAATCAGGGGGTGTCTCGATATACACTGACCATCAAATATGGACGCCAACATCCCTTCGATTTCTCTGTGCGCGGCGCAGGGGCCGCAAGACTGGGCGCAGGCCATGGCCATCCTGGCCGAGTACGGTGATTCATTGGGGGTGGACCTGTCCTTCCAGTCCTTCGAGCAAGAGCTGGCCGATCCGGCTGGTAGCTATGTCGGGGCCGCAGAGGTTTTTTTGCTGGCCACGGTCGATGATGCGGTCGCCGGGTGTTGTGCCCTGCGTTCGCTGCTGGATGCCAGCGAGGCCAATGCCTGTGAAATGAAGCGCTTGTACGTGCGTCCCGCCTTCCGTGGCTTTGGTCTGGGGCGCATGCTGGTCGAGACCTTGATGCAGCGCGCTCGTGAATCAGGCTTCGGCACCATGTTCGTGGACACCCTGAGCGATATGGAGGCTGCTCGCGAGCTGTACACCAGCCTGGGCTTTGAGCCGACCGAGCCCTACTACTTCAATCCACTGCCCGGTGCGCATTACTTTCGGGCGGATCTGGATGGCGCCATCAGCCGCTACTGAGCCGACGATGTCCCGTGGCGTTGTGACCCGCGCTTGAGGGGTTCTTGTCTTGTGTATGACCTAAGACTGGATTCATGCCCCGTAAGCGCGTATAATCTTTAGGTTTTGTCGACACCATGAAGCCGTCAGCATTGGATGACACCCGGAAAATCGAGCGAGTCCTTGATGACTCCATTGAGAATCCGGAGCCTCCAGTCAGGCAGTGGAGCCGCGACGAAGTCGAAGCCCTGAGGCTTCGGCAGCCGGTGGTGTCCTTGTGGCGTGTGGTGGCCATTCAGGCTCTGGTTGGCATGTTGCTCGCTTTAGGGTCCTGGCTTCTGGCTGGGTACCGCAGCAATGTGATGTGGTCGGCGCTTTATGGTGCAGCCTGCGTGGTGGTGCCTGGTGCGCTGTTCGCCTACGGGATGAGTCGGCAGGTGTCTGCCATCAATGCCGGTGTGGCCGTTTTCGGCTTCATGCTGTGGGAATTTGTGAAGATTGGGGTGGCGGTCATCATGTTGGTGGCTGCTGTCAAAGTGGTGCCGCAATTGAGCTGGCCTGCCTTTCTGGTGGCGCTGATTGTGTGCATCAAGCTGAATTGGCTGACCTTGTTCATGCAAGGTCGGGTGAAGAAAAACGTCGCGAGCGACAAGCGCTAACTGAGATCAACGATGGCAGCTGAAGGACACGAAGAGCAGGCCCTGACCGCCAGTGGTTACATCACGCACCACTTGCAGCACTTGCAGAAGAACTTCGCCTGGGAAAGCACCAAGCAGACGTCGATTGTGGACTTCAGTGTCTTCAACGTCGATTCGCTGTTCTGGTCCTTGATCATTGGTGTGATCGGATCTTTTGTGTTGTGGTCGGTCGCGCGTCGCGCCACATCGGGCGTGCCTGGGCGCATGCAGGCCGCCATCGAGTTGATGTACGAAATGGTCGATAACCAGGCCAAGGGCATCATCAAAAATGCCAACAGCCGCAAGGTGGTGGCACCGTTGGCCCTGACCGTGTTTGTCTGGATCTTCCTGATGAACTTCATGGACATGCTGCCGGTCGATCTGCTGCCGCAAGTCTGGCATCACGCCGGTCCCGCGCTGGGCTACCACGAGTACATGCGTGTCGTGCCCACGGCCGACCTGTCCACCACATTGGGTCTGTCTACCAGCGTGCTGTTGATCTGCCTGTTCTACAACATCAAGATCAAGGGTCTGGGCGGTTGGTCGCACGAACTTGTGGCGGCGCCTTTTGGCGACCACTTCCTGCTCTACCCCATCAATTTCCTGATGCAGCTGATTGAGTTCACCGCCAAAACCGTCTCGCACGGCATGCGGTTGTTCGGCAACATGTTCGCTGGTGAGCTGGTGTTCATGCTGATCGCCTTGATGGGCGGCGTCTGGTCCTGGCAGTTCAACCCCGCTGAAGGTTATTTCTGGTTGGGCATCGGTCACATCGCGGCCGGCACCATCTGGACCTTGTTCCACATCCTCGTGATCACGCTGCAAGCCTTCATCTTCATGATGCTGACGCTGATCTACGTGGGTCAGGCACACGATCACCATTGAGTTGTCGTAAGTTTTCGGTTTTCCTTTTCCCTTTCGTTCTCTTTCATTTTTCTACTTAGGAGTCATCATGGAACATGTTCTCGGTCTCGTGGCACTGGCCTGCGGCATCATCGTTGGTCTGGGCGCTATCGGCGCTTCGATCGGTATCGCTTTGATGGGCGGCAAGTTCCTGGAGGCGTCGGCTCGTCAACCTGAGCTGATCAACGAACTGCAAACCAAGATGTTCATCTTGGCTGGTCTGATCGACGCGGCCTTCCTGATCGGCGTGGCCATTGCCCTGCTGTTTGCTTTCGCCAACCCGTTCGTGCTGGCTTGAGTCACCCCGAACCTTTCACGACTGAAAGGCTCGCGCCGTGAATATCAACGCAACACTGTTCCTCCAGGCTGTCGTTTTCGCCATCCTGGTGTGGTTTACCACGCGCTTCATCTGGCCGCCTTTGACCAAGGCCCTGGACGAACGTGCTCGCAAGATCGCTGACGGTCTGGCTGCGGCTGACAAAGCCAAATCCGAACTGGCAGTGACCAATAAGCGTGTCGAAGAGCAACTCGCTCAGACCCGCGAAGAGAGCACCAAGCGCATTGCTGACGCTGAAAAGCGTGCCCAGGCCATCGTCGAAGACGCCAAGAAGCGTGCTGAAGACGAAGGCGCCAAGATCATCGCTGCTGCCAAGGCTGAGGCCGACCAGCAAGTGATCCGGGCCCGTGAATCTCTGCGTGAGCAAGTGGCCACACTGGCTGTCAAGGGTGCCGAGCAGATCCTGCAAAGAGAAGTCAACGCCGGCGTTCACGCCGAGTTGTTGAACCGTCTCCAAACGGAGCTCTGAGCATGGCTGAGCTGGCAACCATCGCGCGCCCCTATGCCGAAGCCCTCTTCAAGGTCGCCCAACAAGGCGACGTGAAGAGTTGGTCTGGGCAGGTGGAGGCGCTGGCCAACGTCGCGGCTGATCGTCAGCTGCGCGCGTTTGCCGACAACCCCAAGACCCTGCCCGCGCAGGTGTTCGATGTGTTGACGGCCGCTGCCAACCAGCCGCTCGATCCTGGCATGCAGAATTTTCTGCGTGTCGTGATCGACAACGGCCGACTGGCGGCGTTACCTGAAATCATCGGGCAGTTTCACGCCTTGGTGAACGCCAGTTCCGGTGTGTCCGATGCCAAGATCTTCAGCGCTTACCCGCTGGATCAGGCTCAGCTCACTAACGTGGTCAGTGCGCTCGAAAAGCGCTTTGGCCGCAAACTGGTCGCCACCGTGGAAGTCGAGCCCGCCCTGATCGGTGGCATCCGTGTGGTCGTCGGTGACGAAGCCCTGGACACCTCGGTCAAAGCCCGACTGGAACGCATGAAGGCCGCCTTGATCGCCTGATTGCGCTTGATTGACGACTGCACCGCATCGACACAACTGGATCGACCTTATCCGTCGGGTTGTCTCAGGTGTGCACTTGAGACAGATTGACCCAACTGGGAGCTAAGCATGCAATTGAATCCCGCCGAAATTTCTGAACTGATCAAAAGCCGCATCGAGGGCTTGAGCACCTCGACGGACCTCAGCAACCAAGGCACCGTTCTGTCGGTGACCGACGGTATCGTCCGCGTCCATGGCTTGTCCAACGCGATGCAGGGCGAAATGCTGGAGTTTCCCTCCACCGCCAACGGCACCCCGACCTTCGGTCTGGCCCTGAACCTCGAGCGCGACTCTGTCGGCGCCGTGATCCTGGGCGAGTACGAGCACATCTCCGAAGGCGACACCGTGAAGTGCACGGGCCGCATCCTGGAAGTGCCCGTGGGCCCCGAGCTGGTGGGCCGCGTGGTCAATGCCCTCGGTCAGCCGATCGACGGCAAGGGCCCGATCAACGCCAAGATGAGTTCGCCCATCGAGAAGATCGCTCCTGGTGTGATCGCCCGTGAATCGGTGTCGCAGCCTTTGCAAACCGGTTTGAAGTCCATCGACTCGATGGTGCCCGTGGGCCGTGGCCAGCGCGAGCTGATCATTGGTGACCGCCAGACCGGCAAGACGGCCGTCGCGATCGACGCCATCATCAGCCAGAAGGGCCAAGGCGTCACCTGCATCTATGTCGCGATCGGCCAGAAGGCCTCGTCGATCAAGAACGTGGTGCGCTCGCTGGAAAACGCTGGCGCGATGGACTACACCATCGTGGTGGCCGCCTCGGCCTCCGAATCGGCCGCCATGCAGTTCGTGTCACCCTACTCGGGTTGCGCGATGGGCGAATACTTCCGCGACCGTGGCGAAGACGCCCTGATCGTGTACGACGACCTGTCCAAGCAAGCCGTGGCTTACCGCCAAGTTTCGCTGCTGCTGCGCCGTCCTCCTGGCCGCGAAGCCTATCCTGGCGACGTGTTCTACATTCACTCGCGCCTGTTAGAGCGTGCAGCCCGCGTGAACGCCGCCTATGTCGAAGCCTTCACCAACGGTGAAGTCAAGGGCAAGACGGGTTCGCTGACGGCACTGCCCATCATCGAAACGCAAGCCGGTGACGTGTCGGCCTTCGTGCCCACCAACGTGATCTCGATCACCGACGGCCAGATCTTCCTGGAAACCAGCCTGTTCAACGCAGGCATCCGCCCCGCCATCAACGCCGGTATCTCGGTGTCGCGCGTGGGTGGTGCTGCCCAGACCAAGCTGATCAAGAACCTGTCTGGCGGTATCCGCACCGACTTGGCCCAGTACCGCGAGCTGGCTGCGTTCGCGCAGTTCGCCTCGGACCTGGACGACGCCACCCGCAAGCAGCTGGACCGCGGTGCCCGCGTGACCGAACTGCTCAAGCAGGCTCAGTACTCGCCGCTGCCGATCTCGCTGATGGGTGCCACCTTGTTCGCTGTGAACAAGGGCTACATGGACAACGTCGACGTCAAGAAAATCCTGGCTTTTGAATCTGGTCTGCACCAGTTCCTCAAGACCAGCCACGCTGCCCTGTTGGCAAAACTCGAACAGACCAAGGCGCTCGACAAGGACGCTGAAGCCGAGCTTCAGTCGGCCATCGTGGCGTTCAAGAAGTCGTTCGCCTAAGTCATGACGGCCCCCACGCTCACGTCGTTCGCTGCCCCCCGAGGGGGCGCCCGCCCTGCTTGGGGCGGCCCGGCGCTGGCCGTGGACTCGCCAAACAGGAGATATTGATGGCGGCAGGTAAGGAAATACGCGGCAAGATCAAGAGCGTAGAGAACACCAAGAAGATCACCAAGGCCATGGAAATGGTCGCGGCTTCGAAGATGCGCAAGGCGCAGGAACGCATGCGTTCCGCCCGCCCTTACGCTGAAAAGGTGCGCAACATCGCGGCGCACTTGTCCAAGGCCAACCCCGAGTACATCCACCCCTTCCAGATCGCCAATGCGGGCGCCAAGAAGGTTGGATTGATCGTGGTGACCACGGACAAGGGCCTGTGCGGTGGCCTCAACACCAACGTGCTGCGTGGTGTGACGACGACTTTGAAAGAGCTCGACGCGCAAGGCAAGTCTGCCGAAATCGTGGCGATCGGCAACAAGGGCTTCGGCTTTGCCAACCGCATCGGTGCCAAGGTGGTGGCCCACGTGACCCAATTGGGTGACACGCCTCACCTTGAAAAACTGATCGGCCCCGTCAAGGTGCTGCTCGACGCTTACGCGGCGGGTGAGTTGGCCTCGGTGCAGATCTGCTACACCCGCTTCATCAACACGATGAAGCAGGAAGCGCTGGTCGAGCAACTGCTGCCCTTGAAGGCGGCAACGCTGGCTTCCGAGCCTGCCCATCAGTGGGACTACATCTATGAACCCGACGCCAAGTCGGTGATTGATGACCTGCTGGTGCGCTACGTCGAAGCACTGATCTATCAGGCTGTGGCCGAGAACATGGCGTCCGAGCAATCGGCGCGCATGGTGGCCATGAAGTCCGCAACCGACAACGCTGGTTCTGTGATCGCTGAGCTCAAGCTCATCTACAACAAGACCCGCCAAGCGGCGATCACCAAAGAATTGTCCGAAATCGTGGCCGGTGCGGCTGCGGTCTGACCCAGATTTAATTGATTGAAGGAACCAAAATGGCTGACACTCAAGCTGTAGGTAAGGTCGTTCAGTGCATTGGCGCCGTGGTGGACGTGGAATTCCCCCGTGACCAGATGCCCAAGGTGTACGACGCCTTGAAGATGGACGGCTCTGCCCTGACGTTGGAAGTCCAGCAACTGCTGGGCGACGGCATCGTGCGCACCATCGCGCTGGGATCTTCTGACGGCCTGCGTCGCGGCATCATGGTGTACAACACCAAAGCGGCGATCACCGTGCCAGTGGGCCCTGCCACGCTGGGCCGGATCATGGACGTGCTCGGCGCGCCCATCGACGAACGTGGTCCTGTGGATCAAACCCATACCGCCTCCATCCACCGCAAGGCCCCTGCGTACGACGAACTGTCGCCTTCGCAAGAGCTGCTGGAAACCGGCATCAAGGTGATCGACCTGGTCTGCCCGTTCGCCAAGGGCGGCAAGGTGGGTCTGTTCGGTGGCGCCGGCGTCGGCAAGACCGTGAACATGATGGAACTCATCAACAACATCGCCAAGGCCCACAGCGGTCTGTCGGTGTTCGCTGGTGTGGGTGAGCGTACCCGTGAGGGCAACGACTTCTATCACGAAATGGCCGATTCGGGCGTCGTGAACCTGGAGAACCTGGGCGAGTCCAAGGTCGCCATGGTCTACGGTCAGATGAACGAACCCCCGGGCAACCGTCTGCGCGTGGCACTGACCGGCCTGACGATCGCTGAATCGTTCCGTGACGAAGGCAAGGACGTGCTGTTCTTCGTGGACAACATCTACCGCTACACCCTGGCCGGCACCGAAGTGTCCGCACTGCTGGGCCGCATGCCTTCTGCCGTGGGTTACCAACCTACCCTGGCCGAAGAAATGGGCCGCCTGCAAGAGCGCATCACCTCGACCAAGGTCGGTTCGATCACCTCCATCCAGGCCGTTTACGTCCCTGCGGATGACTTGACCGACCCGTCGCCTGCCACGACCTTCGCCCACTTGGACTCCACCGTGGTGCTGTCGCGTGACATCGCTTCGCTGGGCATCTACCCCGCCGTGGACCCGCTGGACTCGACTTCGCGTCAGCTGTCCCCGAACGTGGTGGGTGAAGAGCACTACAACGTGGCCCGCGCCGTGCAAGGCACGCTGCAGCGCTACAAGGAACTGCGCGACATCATCGCCATTCTGGGCATGGACGAGCTGGCCCCTGAAGACAAGCTGATCGTCTCGCGTGCTCGCAAGATCCAGCGCTTCCTGTCGCAGCCTTTCCACGTTGCTGAAGTGTTCACGGGTTCGCCCGGCAAGTACGTGCCCCTGTCTGAAACCATCCGTGGTTTCAAGGGCATCGTGGCTGGCGAATACGACAGCCTGCCGGAACAAGCGTTCTACATGGTTGGCACCATCGACGAAGCCGTTGAAAAGGCCAAGGGCATGCAATAAGTCGGTGAGGGGGCAACCCCTTGTCCGCTTGTTGACGATCCCCGAACCGATTCACCCTTTCGAGAAAGCCCGTTATGTCCAACACCATTCACGTTGACGTTGTTTCGGCAGAAGAGTCCATCTTCTCCGGCGAAGCCACGTTGGTGTCGCTGCCCGGTGAGTCCGGCGAGCTTGGCATCCTGCCCCGTCACACGCCCTTGATCACCCGCATCAAGGCCGGCGCCGTGCGCATCCAGCGCGCCGACAACAACGAAGAAGAATTCGTCTTCGTGGCTGGCGGCATCCTGGAAGTGCAGCCTGGCACCGTGACGGTGCTGGCCGATACCGCCATCCGCGGTAAGGACCTCGACGAATCCAAGGCCAACGAAGCCAAGCGCCTGGCGCAAGAAGCCGTTTCGAATGCCAAGGGCGACCTGGATCTGGCCAAGGCCCAGAGCGAACTGCAGATCATGATTGCCCAGTTGGCCGCCCTGCAGCGCCTGCGCAAGAAGTGATCTGAACTGAGAACAGCGTCCTGCCCAAAAGCCCGCCACTGAGCGGGCTTTTTTCATGGCGGCGTGGTGGTGGTGGGCTTGTCACCCGCTTCGCGCACGGCCATGGGGGTCATGCCCGTCCAGCGGCGAACGGCGCGGTGGAAAGAGCTGGTCTCGGCATAACCGGCTTCGGCCGCGATCTGGGCCAGCGGCAGGTCGGTCAGGCGAAGTTGCATCAAGGCGCGTTCCTGGCGGGCTTGCTCGACCAGGCCCTTGAAGTTCAATCCCTGGGCCGACAGCTGGCGCTGAACGTGCCGAGCAGGGCCTGGGCTCACGCCGATCTCGGTCAATTCGTCGCAGATGCGGCTCAGGGTGGGGGTGTCGCCCCGGTCCAGTGCCTGGCGGATGGCTTGCGCGATCCAGGTCCGCAAGGCGTCCTTGTCATCGATCCGGGTCTGCCATTGGCGCCGCGCCATGGCGCTCATCAGGTCGTGGATGGGCGGATCGGCATTGGGGTTGGTCCAGCTCAACCAGTCGGCGGGCATCAATTCCCGGCATTCGGCCGCGCGAAAGTGCACTGGGCCTTTGATGAAATCCAGGAAGGGTTGAATGTGCTTCGGTGGATCGCAGGGCAGGTCGACGCGTGCGGGCACCAAGTCGCGGCCCGACACCCACCGCGCAAATCCCAGGCGGGAGGCGGTGAAGAATGACCAGAAATGGTAGTCGTCGGGCAGCGGGCCCAAAGCCTCGTGGCGTGCTTCCAAGTGGGGCCCAACCACGCTGAAATGGCCGCGCAGTTCGGTGCACAGCAGGCTTTGCAACTGGTTGAACAAGGCCAGGCCATCGCCACCCACGGTGCAGCTCATCAGGGCATAGCCCAGCGAGCCCAGGTGAGCTGGTCGAACCAGGCTGGCCACGTGCAGGCCGATGTGTTCGTCGTCCATCAACTGAGACGCATGTGCCAAGGCCAGGCTCAAACGGGCAGCGGGCACCCGCAGTCCATCGTCCAGCGTGGGCGAGGCCGACAGGCCCAGCAGGTCGAGGATGGGCTGCGCGTTGCGGTCTTGCGCCTGCACGTAGTCGGCCACCACGCGCACGAAGGAGGCGCTGAAGCCCTGGCTGCTTGAGCTTGAATGACCGGGCGGCGAGAAGAGGGGGGGTGCTGCGGCATTCATGGGTCACCGATGTTAGCGGTGTCGTGCTGGCTTGTGCGGTCACTCGGGTGGTATCTGCCGTCAATGACGCATGGGCTTGGTCGGCGCAGCATCCTGGATCAGTGCCATTGCCTGAAAGACTGCTTCGATGTCCTCTGCCCAAGTGCTCCCCACCTCGTCCGCGTCTTCGCCGCTCGCGCCGCCCCGTCGTCATGGTGCTGACCTGCAGGTCAGTCGGCAAATGGCAGCGCGCTTGAAGCTCTTGATTTCGGGGCCGTGCGAACCTGATCACGCCACGTGGGCGAGGATGGGTTCCGCGCTTTGGCAGGGCGACCCACTGGCCGACGAGGTGGGGCAATGGTTGCACCAGGCGGGGATGAGTGCGGCGCGCGGTCGGTTGCAGCAGGCCATTGAGCATGGGGTGGTCGATGGTGATGACGCGCCGCCTGCCCTGCGCCGCCTGATCGAGCATGTGCAGACCCTGCCGGATTGGGTGAACCCCGAGCTGATGGCCCAAGGTGCGCGCGTCATGCAGAGCACTGGATTGCATGGCATGCGGGTATTGCGCGATGCGGGCCTGATGGCTGGCTACCAGGCTTCGGCGATCAACCAGACCTTGGTGCAAACCGGCGCTTTGAACCGGGGTGCGCAGCGCCGGGTGGCCGAAACCACCTCCTGGTGGTTGGACTGCACGGCCGATGGGGGCATGCTGCCTCACGCCCCAGGCTGGAAAGCCACCCTGCACGTGCGCGTGATGCACGCCCTGGTACGGCAGAGTGTGCGCCAGCGTCCCACCTGGGACGCCGCCACCTTTGGGCTGCCCATCAACCAGATCGACATGCAGGCCACTTACCTGGCCTTCAGCGTCGTGCAATTGCTGGCCTTGCGCACCACGGGTTTCTTGGTGACAGCGTCGGACGCGCGCGCCGTGATGCACCTTTGGCGCTACATCGGCTGGCTGATGGGGGTGGATGAAGCCTGGCTGTGCGATGACGAGATGCAGGGGCGCATCAGCCTCTACCGCAACCTCATCAGCCAAGCGCCACCCGATGAGACGAGCGTGGCTTTGGGGCGGGCGTTGATGGATGAGCCGCTGCACCGCCACTACGCATGGGGCGCGGCTTGGCGTGGCCGATTTGACAAAGCGCGCCACCTGAGTCTGGTCCACTGGTTCGTGGGCCGAAAGGGCATGCGGCACTTGGGCTTGCCTGCGACCCTCCCGTGGTACCCGCTGCTGACTTGGCTGCCTTTGCTGATCGGATCAAGCTTGCCGCGCCTGTTGCCGGGTGCGGTGAGCAGGCGGGCGATTCATGGCCGCACGGTTCAAAACGCTTACTGGCGTCAGGAGATGGGGGGTGGCGAGGTCCGTGGGCATTGCCCTAGACTCTAGGGCTATCCCACGGAGACCCCACGATGTCCACCGCGCGCCCCGCCGCCACCAAGCCCGCCGTCAAGAAGACTGCCCCGAAGAAAGCTGCCGCGCCTTTGAGCGTTCAGGACTACCTGCAAAAAATCCTGACCAGCCGGGTGTACGACGTGGCCATTGAAAGCCCGCTGGACGAGGCGCGTGGCCTTTCTCTGCGCCTGGGGCACCACGTTTTCCTCAAGCGCGAGGACAAGCAACCGGTGTTCAGTTTCAAGCTGCGGGGGGCCTACAACAAGATGGCCAAGCTTGACCCCAAGGCCTTGGCCAAGGGGGTGATCTGTGCCTCGGCCGGGAATCACGCGCAAGGCGTGGCGATGGGCGCGCGGCGCCTCGGTTGCCAAGCCATCATCGTGATGCCGGTGACCACGCCGCAGGTCAAGATCGACGCAGTGGCCCGCTTTGGCGGCGACAACGTCCAGATCGTGTTGCACGGCGAAAGCTACTCCGACGCGGCCCTGCATGCCAAGGCGCTGGAGCAGAAAAAAGGCCTGACCTTTGTTCACCCCTTCGACGACCCCGACGTGATCGCGGGCCAAGGTACCGTGGCCATGGAGATCCTGCGCCAACACTCCGGCCCCATCGACGCGGTGTTCGTGGCCATTGGCGGTGGTGGTTTGATCAGCGGCGTGGCCGCCTACATCAAGGCGGTGCGCCCCGAGATCAAGGTCATTGGCGTGCAGACCAACGACTCCGACGCCATGGCCCGCTCGGTCAAGGCGGGCAAGCGCATCACCTTGGCCGACGTGGGCCTGTTCGCCGATGGCACGGCGGTCAAGCTGGTGGGTGAAGAAACCCTCCGCCTGGCCCGCGAGCTGGTCGATGAATTCGTGGTGGTGACCACCGACGAGGTCTGCGCCGCCATCAAGGACATCTACCAAGACACCCGCTCGATCGTGGAGCCTTCTGGCGCGATGGGGGTGGCGGGCCTCAAGCAATACGCCGCACGCCACGGCGGCCAGGGGCGCACCTATGTGGCCATCAACTGTGGCGCCAACATGAACTTCGACCGCTTGCGCTTTGTCGCTGAGCGCGCCGAAGTGGGCGAGCAACGCGAAGCCTTGCTGGCCGTCACCATCCCTGAAGAGCGCGGTTCGTTCAAACGCTTTTGCGAGCTGATCGGCCCACGCAGCGTCACCGAGTTCAACTACCGCATCTCGGACGAGCGTGAGGCGCACGTCTTTTTGGGCGTCAGCGTCAAAGGCAAGGGCGAATCAAGCCGCCTGGCGCAGGAGTTCGAGTCGCAAGGTTTTGCCGCGGTGGACCTGACCCAAGACGAGCTGGCCAAGACGCACATCCGCCACATGGTGGGCGGGCGCTCAAGTCTGGCCGAAGGCGAGCGCCTGTTCCGCTTCGAGTTTCCGGAGCGGCCGGGTGCCTTGATGAAGTTCCTGACCAGCTTGCCGCCGGGTTGGAACATCAGCCTGTTCCATTACCGCAACCAGGGCGCTGATTTTGGGCGGATCCTGGTGGGTTTGCAGGTGCCCAAGCAGGACACCAAGGCGATCAAGCCTTTGCTGGATGCGTTGGGCTATGTCTACGCGGACGAGACGCGCAACCCGGTCTACCGTTTGTTCCTGCGCTGAGCGATCAGAGCGGGCGGTTGCCGCCCGGACGAACAGGCAGGGGCATGCCTTCGGGTGCGCCGGACATGCCCGAGTTGATGTCAGGCACGGCGCCGGGCATCTGCTGCGGTGGTGGCGGCTCGGCGCTGAATCCCATGGGGGGTGGCAAAGAGCCGGTGGCAGCAGCAGGCAGCAAGGGCAGGTCCAGCCTGACGGTGGCTGGGCCAGCGGCAGGGCCGATCTCCGCACCGCGTTGGTTGACGGTCAGCAAGACCAGGTCGCCATCGACCGAGGCGCCTGCGCGGACGGCGCGGGCGGGTTTGCCGTCAATCGACAGCAAAGCCAGGCCGCCTTTGTCGCCTTCGTGACGCGGGGCCACCACACCCAGCAACTTGATGCGTTCGGCCAACATGGAGGCGGTGGTGGGGTCGGGTTGTCCGGGGGGGGCGGCTGCGGCGGGCCCGGTCAGCAGTTTGCGCATGTCGCCACGGGCCGCGTTGTCGAGGGACACTGCGGTGGCGTTGGCCGGGACGGCCGTGGGCTGTGCCAGCCAGCGAAGGCCCCAATAGGCCAAGCTGGCCGCGACGGCGGCCCAAATGAGGAGGGCGAGGATGCGAGATGCCATATTCCGGCCATTATCATCCCTGTTGATCGCTCAGAAGCGTGAAAACAAGCCGCAAGACCTCGGGTTGATCCCGCATAGGATGAACCTCAAGCTCGGGCATGCTTGCGACCTCGTCCGCGTTGGGGAACCTCTCCGGCGTTCTGGGCTCTTATCTCTCAGTCAAGTCACCACACGGATCTCCGCATGAAGATGTTTGCCCGACCCACTCAGCACCACCTCCGGGGCGCGGCCCGGGCCCTGTCACGGGGCTTCACCCTGATTGAACTGATGGTCGTGCTGGTGATCATTGGCTTGCTGGCCGCCTTGATCGTGCCCAATGTGCTGGAGCGTGCCGACGATGCCCGCGTCACGGCCGCTAAGACCGACGTGAGCAACCTGATGCAGGCCCTCAAGCTGTACCGCCTGGACAACCAGCGCTACCCCACCGGCGAGCAAGGCCTGCAGGCTCTGGTGAGCAGGCCCACCGCCGCGCCCGTTCCGGCCAACTGGAAGCCTTACCTCGAGAAGCTGCCCAATGACCCATGGGGCGCCAATTATCAATATGTCAACCCGGGCGTGAAAGGCACGGTCGATGTTTTCAGTTTTGGCGCCGACGGCCAAAGCGGTGGTGAAGGCAAGGATGCCGACATCGGATCCTGGCAGTAAGTTGCCCTCCCGGCCCCCATCGGCGCGCGGCTTCACGCTGCTCGAACTCATGGTCGTGGTCGCGTTGATCGCGATCACCACGGCCGTCGTCTCTTTCGCCGTCCCCGATCCCTCGTCCACCCGCCTGGAGCGCGAGGCTGCCCGCTTGACCGCCATTCTGGAGTCGGCGCGGGTGCAGGCGCGTGCCGGGGCCATGACCATCCGCTGGGTGCCTGAGCCCAATGGCAAGGGCGACGACTACCAGTTCATCGGTTTGCCCGAGGCCTTCATGCCCCCGCTGAAATGGGAGGCGCGTGAGATCAAGGCCGAAGTGGTGAACGGCGGCATTGGCATTGGCATGAAGAAAAGCATCGTCCTGGGCCCCGAGCCCGTGATTGGCGCTCAAAGCATCATCTTGCGTCTGGAGGATCGGCAGATCATCATTGGCACCGATGGGCTCAATCCTTTTGACGTGATCACCGGGGCGCCAGACGAAGCCGACCAGGATGGGGGTGTTCGTGCGCCAGCTTGATGAGCAAGGGTCCATGGTTGGCATGACGCTGATCGAAGTCCTGGTGGCGCTGGCCATTGTGGCGATCACCTTGTCGGCGGGCATCAAGGCCGCCGGGGGCTTGACCTTGAACGCTCAACGCGTGGCCGACCTGACCGTGGGCCAGTGGTGCATTGAAAACCAGTTGTTCGCATTGAAGGCCGCGGCCACCTTCCCGGATGTGGGCGACAGCGAATTCAAGTGCCAGCAACTGGGCCGTGCATTCACAGGCAAACAGTCGGTGCGGCCCACCGTCAATGCCAACAACTTCAGGCGCATCGAGGTGCAGGTGCTGGACGAGGAGCGGCAGTCGGTGGTCAAAGTGATCACCGTACTGCCCAGGCCATGACGCGCCCGCGTTCGGCCGTGGGTTTCACGCTCATCGAGGTCCTGGTGGCCTTGGTGATCCTGTCCGTCATGGCGGCCACCGCTTTCAAGGGCATGGACAGCATCAGCAAAGCCCGCGAGGTGGCCGAGGGCAATCTCAAGCGCACCCTGCGTTTGCAATCGGTGATGACGCAGTGGGATGCCGACATGGCCTCGGTGATCGACATCCCGACCTTGAAAACCGGTGCCATCCAGGGGCAAAGGTCGTTTTTGTTCAATGGCAGTTACCTGCGTTTTGCCCGGCAGGCGCCGGGGGGCGTGCAGGTGGTGGCCTGGAGCTTGCGCGACGGGCGCTGGGAACGTTGGGCCGGTCCGCCGGTCGCCACGGTAGGTGAGTTGGAAGCCCAGTGGACGCAGGCCGACCAGTTGAAGGGCACCGAGCCGGGCACCTTGACCATGCTCAAAGGCGCCCTGCAATGGCAGGTCTACTACTACATTGGGGTGAGCGGTGGCAGCCTCACCCCCTCCAACCCACAGTCCGTGGGCAACAACCTGCTGCCCGTGGCGGTGCGTTCAGTCCTGACCTTGGGGCCTGCCAGCGGCTTCGAGGGCGTGGCCATGCGCGACACCTTCCTGGCCGCGCACTGAGGCGTTGACATGAGGCGCTCACAACCTTCCAACCCGCCGGCGCGGCAACGCGGCGCGGCCTTGTTGATGGCCATGGTCATCGTGACCGTGGTGGCCACCATTGCATCGTCGATGGTGTGGCAGCAGTGGCGGGCCGTTCAGGTGGAGTCGGCGGAACGCGGTCGCCAGCAATCGGAGTGGCTGCTGGTGGGGGCCCTTGACTTTGCGCGACTGGTGTTGAAAGACGATGGGGGACGCATGACGACGGCGGGGCAGCCCGAACCGACCCACCTGGCGCAGCAGTGGGCGCAGGACCTGAAGGAAATGCGCCTGTCCACCTTCCTGGCCGTGGACAAGGACAACACCGACGACGCGCCAGATGCGTTCCTGTCGGGCAAGGTGCTGGACATCAACGCGCGCTACAACCTGCGCAATCTGCTCGAAATCAGCACCAGCCCCGGGCTGGTCGGCATCGATCAAGCGCAGTTGAGCGTGTTGCGGGCCTTGTTCACCAACATCAACCTGCCGCCTGATTTGGCAACCCAGATTGCCGAAGCCCTGAAAAAGGCCACCTTGGCGGCCATGGACACGACGCAGTCCTTTGCCGCCTTGGGGGGGCCCTCTGGCAGGGCTGCCGCGCCGCTGATGCCCCAGCGGCTGGATCAATTGACTTGGCTGCTGCCCAAGTTGGGCGCGGACACGGTGGAGCGCATGCGCCCCTATGTGGCCTTGTTGCCATATCCCAACGTGCCGCAGGGCGGTATCACACACATCAATGTCAACACCGCGCCCAAGGAAGTCATCGCGGCGGTGTGGGGCATTGACACGGCCACGGCCGAGCGCATTGTGCGGGCTCGGCAAAGCCACTATTTTGAAGATGATGAGGGTGCCAAAAAGCAAGTGCCCGCCACCGTACCTTTTCCTGCGGATGCGATCAAAGTAACCTCGGAGTATTTCGAGGTGACCAGCATCCTGCGGCTTGAAAACCAGATCATGAAAAACCGGCACCTGGTCAAGCGTTCGGGCCAAGGAAGGCAGATTGACGTGATTGTGATGAATCAGGAGCGCTTTTCAGGCGTTGATCCTGGCAACTGACAAGACAGTATCTATCCTTAAACGTGCCTTATTTCGCGCCTCCTACAATGCCAAGGCATCTACCCTTGATGTGTGCTTCCCTTTTCGACCCCTTTGACTGCTGGGCATGAGCATCCTCATCCTTCAACTACCTGCGCGTTCGCGCCTGAATGCCGACTTGGCCGTGGCGGAGCCGACCTCGTCGGCGGCCCAGGCGACCAAGGAGTACGCGTACGTGCTCAGCGCCGATGGGCAGACCGTGACCCGGCAGGGGCGTTGTGCCTTGTCCATGGTGCCGCGCGCCGACACGGTGGTTGCGGTGCTGGCGCCGACCGACATCAGCTGGCACCGCCTGACCGTGCCCAAGGCCCCCGCCGCGCGCCTGCGCGCCGCCCTGGCCAGCATGCTCGAAGACGCCATGCTGACCGACCCGGAAGACATGCACCTGGCCCTGGCCCCTGCGGCCAAAGCCGGTCAGCCCGCCTGGATCGCGGCCTGTGACCTGACCTGGTTGACCGGCCAGTTGATGCTGCTTGAAAAAGCCAAGCTGCGCGTGGACCGCGTGGCCCCGGCGGTGTGGCCCGATGAGCCCGCCACCGGTTATTTCCATGAAGTTCACGAAGCCGGCAGTGGCGCGGCCCCCGACCGGGGCCTGGAAATCGTCCTGACCTGGTCCACCCTGGAGGGCGTGGCCAGTTGGCCCTTGACGGGCGGCTTGTCACGCGCCCTGGTGCCCGAAGCCTTGCCGCCGCAAACGCGCTTTTTTGCCACGCCACAGGTGGCCTCCCCGGCCGAGCGCTGGCTGGGCCAGGCCGTGACGGTGCAAACCCAGTCCGAGCATTTGCTGCAGGCCAACCGTTCGCTGTGGAACCTGTTGCAATTTGACCTCACCCCCAACAGCAAAGGCTTCAACGCGGTATCAGACCGTTGGCGCCAGTTCCTGAGCCCGCAATGGCGCCCAGTTCGAGCGGGTGTGGCGGCCCTCGTGGTGGCTCAAGTCCTCGGTTTGAACCTGTGGACCTGGCAGCAGGAACGTCAGCTCAAGCTCAAAAAGGCTGAGATGACCACGATTCTGAAGCAGGCCCATCCCCAGGTTCAGGTGATCCTGGACCCGGCGGTGCAGATGCAGCGCGAGACCGAAGCCTTGCGCGCGGTCGCGGGTCAGCCCGGAGACAACGACCTGGAAGGGTTGATGTCCCTGGTGGCCAGCGCCTGGCCCAACGAGATGCCTTCCTCCAACCTGCAATACGACGGCACGAGCCTGACCCTGGCGCCGCCACCGGCCTGGGGCCCTTCGGACATCGACCAGTTCCGCAGCAAGCTGTCAGCCACCGGCGCCCAGGTGGAGGTGGCCGAAGGGCGCCTGACCGTGCGCCGCGGCCCCCGCAGCTGAGCCGATCGCCATTGACACTGACCTATGAGCACTGAATCAGAAGCCACCTCCTTCAACGTCCTGCGTCAGCAGTGGCTGGCGCGCTGGACCGCGATGGCCCCGCGTGAGCGCCAGATGGCGCAGGTGGCCGTGGCCGTGGTGCTGTTGGCCGTGCTGGTGTTGGTCTTCATCCGCCCTGCCTTGAAAAGCATGCAGCAAACGCCCGCTCAATTGCGCGAGATGAGCACCCAGGTGGGCCGCATGCGCGCCATGGCCGACGAGGCCCAGGTTCTGCGCCAGCAGCCACCGGTGCCGCCCGTCCAGGCTGAAGCCGCCTTGAAGGCGGCGACGGAACGGCTGGGCCCCGCCGCGAGGATGAGCATCCAGGGTGACCGGGCCACGGTCGAGTTCACCAAAGTGCTGGGTGCATCGTTGGCCGATTGGCTGGCCGAGGTTCGCGTGGCCGCTCGTGCTCGTCCATTGGAAGCCAATCTGGCGCAGTCGGAGCCTGGGCACTATTCGGGCACCGTGGTGCTGGGCCTGGCCCCTGGGCAGGCAGCGCCGCGCTGAGCAGGAACACACCGGGCATGTCGATCCTCTCCAACCTGAAATCCCCCGCCGACTGGTGGTCTGGCGGCATGGCCGCGACCACCCGCTGGATGGAGTCCACGCTGGAGGTGGCGCGCTGGGAGAACATGCGCAAGGCCGGGCGCCGCTGGGGTTGGTGGGGCGCCGTCTTGGGCGCCTTGCTGGGCTTCATTTTGTACGCCCCGGCCAGTTGGCTGGCCCAAGGGGTGGTGGTCATGAGCGACGGCCGCTTGTTGTTGGCCGAATCTCAGGGTACCGTGTGGAATGGTGATGCCGTGGTGGTGCTGACCGGCGGGCCTGGCAGCCGTGACGCACGGGCTTTGCCAGGGCGTTTGAACTGGAAGCTGCGTCCGCGCTGGACCGGTTTGAGCCTGACCTTGCAGCAAGACTGTTGCGTGCCCACGCCAGTGGTGATCCAGGTGCAACCCGGTTTTGGGCGCGCGAGGGTGGCGGTGTTCACCCAGTCCAGTCCTGAGGCGCCTTTGTCGCCCACGGGGCCGATCGGTCATTGGCCAGCGGCCTGGTTGACCGGTTTGGGAACGCCGTGGAACACCTTGCAACTGGGCGGGGTGGTTAGCTTGAACAGCAACGCACTGGTGGTGGAATGGGTTCAGGGCCGCATCCGTTTCGAGGGTCAGGCGCAGTTCGATTTCACGGACGTGTCTTCCAGTGTCACCACCCTGGACCGGCTGGGATCCTACCGGGTTGATTTGCTGGGCGATCCGCAAGGCCGTGTGAATTTGTCGCTCATGACCTTGGATGGGGCTTTGCAGCTGTCTGGTCAGGGGCAAGTGGGTTTGAATGGTTTGCGCTTCCGGGGTGAAGCGCGGGCCAACGAAAGCGAGCGCGGCGCGCTCGACAGTTTTTTGAACATCATCGGTCGTCGCATGGGCGACCGTTCCGTAATTTCGATCGGATAAGTCATGACGACCCATCCTCTGTTGTCTCGTCCCCGCGCGGTTGCGCTGGCCACGGCTTTGGCCTTCACCTTCGGTCCGGCTTGCCTGATGCCTTCCGCCATGGCGGGAGCAGCCCACGCGGCCCCGGTCAAAAAGGGCGGGCCCACCGTCACGCTCAACTTCGTCAATGCCGAGATTGAAGGCGTGGCGCGGGCCATGGCGGCCATCGTGGACCAGCAGATCTTGGTCGATCCGCGCGTCAAGGGCACCATCACTCTTTACAGCGAGCAACCGCTCACGCCGCGTGAGGCTTACCTGAACTTCCTGGCAGCCTTGCGCGGTCAGGGCTTTGCGATGGTGGAAGTGGCCGGCCTGCTCAAGGTGGTGCCAGAAGCCGACGCCAAGCTGCAAACCGGCACGGTGGAAGTGGGCAGCACGGTCAAGCGCTCAGGCGACCAGATCCTGACGCAGATCTTTCGCCTGCAGTATGAAAACGTCAACAGCCTGGTGACGGTGCTGCGGCCGCTGATCAGTCCCAACAACACGATCAATGCCAACCCGGGCACCAACACCCTGGTGATCACGGACTACGCGGACAACCTCAAGCGCATTGGCCAGATGATCGCAGCGATGGACGTGCCGTCTTCGACGGACATGGAGGCCATGCCCTTGCAGTACGCGATCGCGGCTGACCTGGCGCCCATGGTCCAGCGCATGGCCGATGGCGGTGGCGGCACCGCCATCCCGGGCGTGGGCGGCGGTCAATCCACCCTGATCATGGCCGACCCGCGCACCAACACCTTGATGGTCCGTGCACCCAACCCCGCGCGGCTGGCCTTGGTCCGCAACCTGATCCAGCGCCTTGACCGACCCGGCACGGCCGGGCTGGGCGGCAGTGGCATCCACGTCATCTACCTGAAGAACGCCGATGCCGTGAAGCTGGCGCAGGTGCTGCGGGCTTCCTTTCCGGGCGCTGGCGGTTCGTCGGGCGGTGGTTCTTCTTCAGCCAGCAGTGGCAGTTCGGCCAGTGCTTCGCCCATTCCGGCAGCGACCAACAACCAAAGCAGCTCCAGCGGAGCGGCCTCCACCCAGTCCACCACGCCGGTGGGCGGTTCGGCCCAGCCCTCCACGGGGGGATTCATCCAGGCTGATCCCAGCACCAACTCGCTCATCATCACGGCAACGGATGCGTTGTACAAGCAGCTGCGCGCGGTCATCGATCAGTTGGATGGGCGCCGTGCTCAGATTTACATCGAGTCGATGATCGTCAAGGTCGATGCGGAGAAAGCGGCGCAGCTGGGTGTCCAGTGGGCGAGTGCCGGGAACTCGGGGTCGGGTGGCCGCAATTTGGTGGTGGGTGGCGTCAATGCGGCGCAAACCAGCCTGGCCAGCATCATTGAGAGCAAGACACTGCCCACGGGCTTGAGCCTTGGCATTGGCCACAAGCTGGTGGATGGCACGTTCAGCATGGCGGCCCTGGCCACCTTCCTGGAAACCCAAGGCGGCGCCAATGTGCTGTCCACGCCAAACATGGTGGCGCTTGACAATGAAGAGGCCAAGATTGTGATCGGCTCGAACGTGCCGTTCGTGACAGGCTCTTACTCCAACACAGGATCGAGCAGCAGCACGGGCACCGTCAATCCCTTTCAGACCATTGACCGCAAGGACGTGGGCTTGACCCTGCGCGTTCGGCCTCAGGTCGGCGAAGGGGGCACCGTGCGCATGACGGTGTTCCAGGAGAACTCCAACGTCACGTCCACGAACTCCGTCACCGGGCCCACGACCGAGAAAAGCTCCATTGAAACCACGGTGGTGGTAGACGATGGCCAGGTGCTGGTGCTGGGCGGCCTGATCAAGGATGACTACACCGATAACGTGAGCAAGGTGCCCCTGCTGGGCGACATTCCCTACTTGGGCAATCTGTTCAAGGGCCAGTCACGCTCCCGTAAAAAAACCAACCTGATGGTGTTCTTGCGGCCCATCGTCATGCGTACCCAAGAGTCGAGCAATGCCATCACCCTGGACCGCTACGACTACATGCGCAACCTTCAAGAGGGCAGCAGGCCTGAGGCCAGCACAATCATGCGCGTGAATGAGGTGCCGGTGCTCGACCCGCTCAAGCTGTCCAACAACCTGAGCATGCCTTCGGTGAGGCAGCCACTGGACGACCCCAATGCCGCCGTGCCCACGGTGGTGATGCCGGCCGACTCCGGCTTTGCGCCCAAGCTGACACCGGTCAAGCCTGCCGCCAGCAGCGTGGGGAACTGAGCCATGGCCGTTCGCCATCCTTTGCCCTACGCTTTCGCCAAGGCCCACAGCCTGCTGCTGGAAAGCGATGGCGACCGTGCGACCTTGTGGGCCAGCGAGCAGGTGTCGCGCTCGGCCTTGTCCGAGGTGATGCGCCTGTTCGTGATCGACACGCTGGAGCGTGAGCCCGCCGAGTCGTTGGGCCAGCGCATTGCCGCGGCTTACGCGGGTGGCGAGGGCAGTGCTGCCGCCGTGGTGGGCGAGGTGGAAAACGCCGTCGACCTGTCGCGCATGATGCAGGACTTGCCTGCGGTCGAGGACTTGCTGGAAGCCTCGAACGACGCGCCCATCATCCGCATGCTCAACGCGCTGTTGACGCAAGCGGCCAAGGACGGTGCCTCTGACATCCACATCGAACCCTACGAGCGTTCATCGGCCGTGCGCTTCCGCGTGGACGGCACGCTGCGCGAAGTGGTGCAGCCCAACAAGGCCCTGCACGCCGCGCTGATCTCGCGCTTGAAGATCATGGCCGAGCTGGACATCTCTGAGAAGCGCATGCCGCAAGACGGCCGCATCTCGCTGCGCATCGGTGGTCGCGCGGTCGACGTGCGGGTTTCGACGCTGCCTTCGGCCCATGGCGAGCGCGCCGTGCTGCGTCTGCTGGACAAGGGCGATGCCAACAAGTTCACGCTGGAGTCGCTGGGCATGAGCGGCGAGTCGTTGGACCGCTTCAAACGCCTGCTGCGCCAGCCGCACGGCATCGTGCTGGTCACGGGCCCCACCGGCTCCGGTAAAACGACCACGCTGTACGCGGGCTTGAGCACGCTGGACGCCACCACCACCAATGTGTTGACGGTGGAAGACCCGGTTGAATACGAGCTGCATGGCATTGGGCAGACGCAGGTCAATGCCCGGATCGATCTGACCTTTGCGAAGGCCCTGCGCGCCATCTTGCGGCAAGACCCGGACGTCATCATGATCGGTGAAATCCGCGACTTCGAAACCGCTCAGATCGCCGTTCAGGCTTCGCTGACGGGTCACTTGGTGCTGGCCACCTTGCACACCAATGACGCGGCCAGTGCCGTCACGCGTTTGACCGACATGGGCATCGAGCCCTTCCTGCTCAGTTCCAGCTTGTTGGGCGTGATGGCGCAGCGCCTGGTGCGCAAGCTGTGCGTGCACTGCAAGCGCGAAGACGAATACCACCGCTGGCACCCCGTGGGTTGCGCCGCTTGCGGCATGACCGGCTACAAGGGCCGAACCGGTGTGTATGAACTGCTGGTGGCTGACGACAACATCCGCGCCTTGATCCACGCCCAGTCTTCCGAAGCCCAGTTGTTCGAGGCCGCGGCCAAGAACGGCATGAAGGTCATGCGCGAAGACGGCGACCGCCTGGTGGCCGAAGGCGTCACCTCGCTGGAAGAAGTGTTGCGCGTCACGCGCGAATAAAGCTCAAGACACCATGCCCGCCTTTCGTTTTGAAGCCCTGGAGACCAGTGGCAAAACCGTCACCGGTCTGGTCGACTCCGACAATCCCAAGACCGCGCGGGCGCAGTTGCGCTCGCAGCAATTGGTGCCGCTGAAGATCGAGCCGGTGCAGGTCACCGAAGCGCAAGGCCAGTCGCAAAGCATGTTCACGCGGCGGGCTTTCAATTCGACCTCGCTGGCGATCTGGACGCGCCAGCTGTCGGGCCTGGTGTCGGCGGGCTTGCCGCTGGAGCGGGCGCTCACGGCCTTGGCCGACGAGGCCGAAGACCCCCAGCAACGCGAGCTGGTGGCGCATTTGCGTTCCGAGGTCAACGCGGGATCACCGTTCGCACGGGCCTTGTCCGGCTCGCCCAAGGAGTTTGACGAGGTCTACCGTGGTGTGGTGGCGGCGGGCGAGCAAAGTGGCCAGTTGGGCACCGTGCTTGAGAAACTCGCCGATGACCTGGAAGAGCAGGGCGCCCTCAAATCCAAGTTGATCGGTGCCACGCTGTACCCGGCGGTGGTGTCGGTGTTCGCCATCGTGGTGGTGGTGGCCTTGCTGGTCTTCGTGGTGCCCCAGGTGGCCCAGGTGTTCAGCAGCAGCAAGCGGGCTTTGCCCATCCTCACCCGCATCATGCTGGGCCTGAGCGCCTTCATGCGCGAATGGGGCTGGCTGATGATCTTGCTGATGATCGGCGGCTTCACATCCCTGGTGTTCGCCTTGCGCGGCGAGGCATTCCGCCGAAAGTTCGACAGCTTCACCTTGGGTGTGCCGGTGATCGGGCGATTGATCCGGGGCTACAACGCCGCCCGTTTTGCCGGCACCCTGGCCATGCTGGCCGGATCCGGTGTGCCCATTTTGAAAGCCTTGCAGGCGGCAGCCGAAACCTTGTCCAATCGCGCCATGCGGGCCGATGCCATGGAGGCCCTGGTGCAGGTGCGCGAGGGTGCGCCGCTGGCCTCGGCCCTGGCCGCCAAGAAGCGATTCCCTGGCTTGCTGTCGATGTTCGCCCGCCTGGGCGAGCAGACCGGGCAACTGCCGGTGATGCTGCAACGCGCGGCCAAACAACTCAGCACCGAGGTCCAGCGTAAAGCGCTGGCCATTGCCACGGTGCTGGAGCCCTTGCTGATTGTTTTCATGGGCCTGATGGTGATGCTCATCGTCATGTCCGTGATGATGCCGATCATGCAGATGAACACCTGGGTGAAGTAAGCACGATATAGGCGGAGTGAATCCCCTTGATCCGGGGCTCGCGACCGGGTGCGTTTGTTGCATGATGTCTCAGCGTCTTCGTTGTCGGAGGTTGAGCATGAACACTGGTTGTGAACTGGTCACGGTGCAAAAAGAGGGCGCTCGCCCGCGCATCCCCATCGCGCACATGCGGCATGTCTATCGGCTTGAAGAGGTCGAGAAAAAACTCGGCAAGCTGCCGCCCCGCGAACACGAATCCTTGCGCGCCACCTACGAGCGCATGCTGGAGATGGGCCCCGACCGCTTCCAGGTCAAGCCCTCCGGGCTGCCGGCCATGGATTACCTCTACGACGATCTGCCCAATTTCCATGAAGCGCTGGATGATCTGCGGCGCCAGTTGGCCCTGTGCGCCGACAGCCGCGATGCGCTGGAGATCACGCCCATGCTGTTGCTGGGCCCACCGGGGGTGGGCAAGACCCACTTTGCGCGTGAGGTGTCGCAGTTGCTGGGCACCGGCATGGGCTTCGTGTCCATGAGTTCGCTGACCGCCGGTTGGGTGCTGTCGGGTTCGTCCAGCCAGTGGAAGGGCGCGCGGCCTGGCAAGGTGTTTGAAACGCTGGTGGAAGGCCAATACGCCAACCCGGTCATGGTGATCGACGAGATCGACAAGACAGGCGGCGAACACGCCTACGACCCGCTGGGCTCGCTGTACAGCCTGCTGGAGCACGACACCGCGGGCAACTTCACCGACGAGTTCGCCGAGGTGCCCATCGATGCCAGCCAGGTGATCTGGGTGGCGACGGCCAACGAGGCGCGCGGCATCCCCGATCCCATCCTGAACCGCATGAACGTGTTCGAGATCGAGATGCCCAGCGAAGAGGCCGGGCGCAAGATCGCCTCCAAGCTGTACCGCAGCATCCGCGCCGACCACGATTGGGGCCAGCGCTTTGATCCCGACCTGAATGAGTCAGTGCTGGCCAGCCTGAGCCACCTGGCGCCGCGCGACATGCGCCGTGCCTTGATGACCGCGTTTGGCAATGCCAAGCTGGATGGGCGTCACAGCCTGGAGGCGCGTGACCTGCCCGATGCCCAGGGCCGCCGCACGCCGATGGGGTTCACGCAATGATGGTGCACTGACAGCACGCGCCTCGGCGATACTGGCCCCTTCAATTCGATTGATTGCAAGGGTGCATCCAGATGGCCGTCAGTTTGTCAGGGCAGTTGGTGGTGGCGATTTCATCGCGGGCGCTGTTCGACTTCGAGCAAGAGAACCTGCTGTTCGACCAGGCTGCGGGTGACCGCGCCTACATGAAGCACCAGCTCAAGCGCCTGGACGAACCCGCCAAGCCGGGCGTGGCGTTTTCGCTGGTGCGCAAGCTGTTGGCCTTTAACTCGCCCGAGCAACCCCGCGTTGAAGTGGTCATCTTGTCGCGCAACGACCCGGTGTCTGGCATGCGCGTGTTCCGCTCGGCGCGCCACTATGGCTTGCCGATTCAGCGGGGGGTGTTCACACGGGGCGAATCGCCTTACCGGTATTTGCGGCCTTTGCGGGCGCACCTGTTCCTGTCGGCCAACGAAGCCGATGTGCGCTCGGCCCTGCTCGAAGGCGTGCCCGCTGCGCGCGTGCTGCCCCATTCAGCCCATGCCGGCGAAGCCCACCCGCGCGAAGTGCGCATTGCCTTTGACGGTGACGCGGTGCTGTTCTCGGACGAGGCCGAGCAAGTCTTCCAAAGCTCGGGGCTGGATGCCTTTCAACTGCACGAACAGGAGCGCGCTGCCAAGCCTTTGCCGGCCGGGCCCTTCAAGCCACTTTTGCAGGCCTTGCATGATCTGCAGCAACGCGGTCAGGCTTTGGGAGAAGAGGGCGGCATGCGCATCCGCACCGCCCTGGTCACCGCGCGCAGCGCCCCGGCGCACGAACGCGCCATCCGCACGCTGATGGACTGGGACATCGAAGTGGACGAGGCCATGTTTTTGGGCGGCCTGCCCAAAGGCGAGTTCCTGCGCGAGTTTGAGCCTGATTTCTTCTTCGATGACCAGACCGGTCATGTCGATGGCGCGGCGCACCATGTGCCCGCAGGGCACGTGATGAGTGGCGTGTCCAACGCCATCATCGAAACGCTGGGCTGATCAGGTGGGCTGTCAGGCGGGCGATCAGGATTTGCGCCGCATGTCGGACTTGAACAGCTCGGCGATGCTGACCTGGCGCTGGCCGGGGATCAGTTCGTAGCTTTCACCCGCCGCGATGGTGCCGGGCACCCGCACCGCCAGGTAGAAGCCGCAGTAGCCCGATTGCGCCATCATCTTGACCGCCTGCTTGAAGCCCATCACGGCCGCGAACTTGAAGCAGGGATGGCGCGGCTCGCTGATGGCCAACGTGCAGTCCGGGAACTTCAATACATCGCCAATGTAGGCATCGCTCTCCAGCAAACCGGTGATGGTCAGGTTCTCGCCCAGCATGCCGTGCGGCAGGGCCTCGTCCCAGGCCTGCGATTGGGCTTGCGAGCGCACGGTTTGCCAGAAGGGGTAGTGCTCGTGGGGGTAGGCGTAGACCGCCTTGGACAGGCCGCCGTGCACGGTGGGATCGGCCTGTTCGTCCAAATGCAGGCCCATGGGCTTGACCTCGATGCGCGCGGGCGAGGCCAGTGAACTGACCGCTCGCTTGCCGATGGCCGTGAGCACAGGCTTGTGGTCGATCACGAGGGTTTGGGCCAGTGCCGTGTTGACGGACAACACGCGGCGATCAACAACAGCAGACATGGGCACTCCTGAATGGCGGCAAGGTGATGGAAGCCGCTCAAGCATATCAACTTCAACGCCAGGAAGAGACCGCCAAGGACATGGCCTTGAAGCTGGCCACGCAAGGCTGACCAGGCGCCAGGTCCATCTCCTGGATGGCGCGCCGGGTGAGCAGGGCCCAGATCTGCACGCCGGGCTGGATGGAGAAATCACCGGTTTCTCGCACGTGATCTAGCTCGACGCCCACGGCGCCATAAGAGCCGTTCTCGCCCGCCAGCATGATCTGCGTGATGCGGCCGCGCAGCTGGTTGCTGGCGCTGCTGCCCTCCAGCAGATCGCGGTGCAGGCTGATGTCGCGGGCGCGGATTTTCAAGCGCACCTTGCGGCCGACCGCGTGCAGCACGGCGGGGGCGGTCACGCGTTGACCAGCCACGTCGATCTCGCTGAGCAGCCATTGGATGTCGTGGCGCTTGACCTCGCCCTCGATCACGCTGCCCGCGTTCACGCCCTCCAGGAAGGTGGACAAGGACACGTCCGACAGGATCTGGGGGACGGGGCCGCCACTGGTCATGCGCCCCTCGTGCAGCACGATCACGTCATCCGCCATGCGGATCACCTCGTTCATGCGCGGGCTGATCAGCACCACCGGCAATTTGGACCGCGTGGGAACCTGGGCCAGCAAGTCGAGCAGGGGGGGCTGATCGTGCTCGGCCACGCCGCTCAAGGGGTCGTCCAGCAAGATGGCCCTGGGGGCGGACAGCAAGGCGCGGCCCAGGGCCACTTTGAAGCGCTGCGACGGTGTGAGGCGCGCAGGCCGGGCTTTGAACAGCGAGCGCAGGTCCAGCCATTGGGTCACGGCGTCGAAGTTGGGGCCGTTCACGGGTTTGGGCGCGCGTGCCAGGCCATATTCCAGGTTGCCCTGCACACTCAAGTGCGGAAACAGGTGCGCGTGGCCGTCCAGCCAAGCCAGTCGGCGTTGTTGGGGGGGCAGGTTCACGCCCGCCGTCGAGTCATAGATGGCTTGGTTGCCCAGGGCAACGCGCCCACCCAACGAAGGGTGAAGCCCGGCCGTGGCTTTGAGCAGGGCCGACTTGCCCGCACCCGAGCGCCCCACGATGGCGCACACGCGCCCCGGCAGTACGCGGAACTGGGCCTGGATGTCCAACCCGGGTTGCTGCAGTCGCAACTCCACGCTCAAGGCCAATGGCAGGACTTTGGGCAGTTTGTTCATTTGGCGGCCGCCCACCGGCCCTGCCAATGGCGGCGTCCGGCTTCGCTCAGCAAGACCGCCACGAACGCGACGCCGACCGATACCAGTGCCAGGCGAGTCGCGGCCCCCAGGTTGTCGGGCGAGCGCAGGGCCTGCACCAGGGCAAGGGGCACGCTGTGCTCGGGGTGCCCGACGCGGGGGCTGGGCTGCAAGGCCGAGGCGAGCACCAAGGTGGCGCCCGTCTCGCCCCAGGCCGCTGCCAAGCCCAGCGCCATGGCCGACAGCACGGCGGGCGCAGCCAGCGGCAAGGTGATGCTCCACCAGGCGCCCCACGGGGAGGCGCCCAGCGTCTGGGCCAAGGGCGCCATCATCGGGTCGACGGCTTCGAAAGCGGGGCGCAGCACGCGCACCATCAGCGGCAGGGTGACCAGGCTGGCGGCCAGCACCGCGCCGCTGGGAAAGAAGCTCAGCGTCCAGCCCGTCAGGTTGCCAATCCAGTGGCCGAGCTGGCCGTCATCGCTCAGGCCCGCGAGCAAGGCGAAGCCCACCACGGCAGGCGGCAGGGCCATGGGCAGCAGCACCACCGTGTTCAACAGCCAGTGGCCGTGCCAACGTGCTTTGGCCATCACCGAGGCCAGCACCACCGCTGGCGGGGTGCTGATCAGCAGCGTGAGCAATGCAATTTGCCCGCTCAGCCAGATGGCGTCGAGTTCCCAGGTGCTCATGGCCTCAGCCCGGCGCTTTTTGCCACGCCGAACCTGGCGCCGTGACGGCCTGTCTCCCCAGGGGGCCTTGCAACCACTTCACCAGAAGCTTGCCCGCGGGGTGGGGTGTCTTGAACGAGCGGGCCACCTGACAGTTCAGCCACAGGCGGGGATCCTGATCGACCAAGACTTTGCGGGCAAGGCGCTCAGCGCGGGCCATTTTTTGCCAATCGGCCATGGTCAACCATTGATAGGGTGGCAACGAAGCGCCTGCCGACGCACTGCTGGCGGTCCGGGCGGGCAAATGCTGGGCGCCCAGGGTGCTGGTCAATGTGTCGCTCAGGCCCGCCAGTGCCGAATCCTTGGGCGCTGGTAGCCAACGGCACGCGCCTGCGGCCTGGCCGGCCAATATCTGATGCAAGGCTCGGACCACGTCGCGCTCACCGCGCACGCCCGCGGGGTCGGCCGATGGCCCCACCAGCAAGACCTGGGTGCGGGCCAGCGTGTGGCGGTCGTGGATCAGGCCTTGTTGCTCCAGGCGGTCGGCCAGGGGGTGGCTCAGGAACAAGCCGATGGGCAGCTCGCCCGACTCAAGCTGCCGCAAGATGGTGCCCGAGGGTTCGCGCACCCAAGTGGCCGCCAGTCCCAGGTCGCGGCCCATCCCCGCTTTCCAGCGCCCGGCCAGGCCCGTGTCCTGCAACAGGCCATCAACTCCCAGGCGCACGGGGTCCGTGCTTTGTGCCCATGCCCACCCAGGCAGGCTCAGCCAGCCAGTGGTCCATCCGATCCAGTCCCGTCGATTCATCGTTCCACCTTATCAAGGGCACGGGCCATTGTCGCGTAGTGGAATCCAGGGCTTGCCGACAAGTTGGCGCGGTGTTTGCTGTGTGACAGAGTTGGCACCCTGGCGGAAACCCCTCGGAAAGGGGGGGAACTCAAACCGGAAGGGGTGAACTAAACTACGAGGTTTCGCTGTTTGGCATTTTGCCCGGCGATGCCGTTGCCGTTCTCCGCCGGGAATGTCAACCGGCAGGGTGTCGAGAGCGCAGCCCCAAGCTGTTGCCGCGCTGTCGAGACCCTGTTTTTTACTTTTGGAGCCATTGTCATGAACCAAACCGTCTCGCAGGGGGTGCCTTTGAACGCCCCCGCTTACGTCAAGAATGCCAAGCTGATCGCCTGGGTGGCCGACATCGCCGCCCTGACGCAAGCCAAGGACGTCTATTGGTGCGATGGCACTGAAGAAGAATACAACCGCTTCTGCGGCCAACTGGTGGCGGCTGGCAGCTTCAAGAAGCTGAACCCCGAACTGCGCCCCAACAGCTACCTGGCCGTGACCGACCCGTCGGACGTGGCCCGCGTGGAAGACCGCACCTTCATCTGCTCAGACCGCAAGGAAGACGCCGGTCCCACCAACAACTGGTGTGAGCCCGCTGAAATGCGCGCCAAGCTGCAAACCGGCGAAGGTGCCCTGTTCAAGGGCTGCATGAAGGGCCGCACGATGTACGTGGTGCCTTTCAGCATGGGCCCCTTGGGTTCGCCCATTGCCCACATCGGCGTCGAGCTGTCCGACAGTGCCTACGTGGCCGTCAACATGAAGCTCATGACCCGCATGGGCAAGGGTGTGATCGACGTGCTGGGTGCCGATGGCGAGTTCGTGCCTTGCGTGCACACCGTGGGCGCCCCGCTTGAAGCGGGCCAAAAGGACAGCGTCTGGCCTTGCAACCCTACCGTCAAGTATATCGTTCACTACCCTTCCACCCGCGAAATCTGGTCCTACGGCTCCGGCTACGGTGGCAACGCGTTGCTGGGCAAGAAGTGCTTTGCGCTGCGCATCGCCTCCACCATGGGCCGCGACCAAGGCTGGCTGGCCGAGCACATGCTGCTCTTGGGCGTGACCGATCCACAAGGCAAGAAGTCGCACATCGCGGCGGCCTTCCCCAGCGCCTGCGGCAAGACCAATTTCTCGATGCTGATCCCGCCCGAGGGCTACAACGGCTGGAAGGTCACCACCATCGGTGACGACATTGCCTGGATCAAGCCCGGAGCCGATGGCCGCCTTTACGCGATCAACCCCGAAGCCGGGTATTTTGGCGTGGCTCCAGGCACCAACGACCTCACCAACCACAACTGCATGCAGTCGGTGTTGCGCGACACCATCTTCACCAACGTCGCCCTGACTGACGATGGCGACATCTGGTGGGAAGGCATGACCGACACGCCCCCGGCCCACCTGGTCGACTGGCAAGGCAAGGACTGGACGCCCCAGATCGCCAAGGAAACCGGCGCCAAGGCCGCCCACCCCAACGCCCGCTTCACCGTGGCCGCGACCAACAACCCTGCGCTCGACCCTGAGTGGGACAACCCCGCCGGCGTGGCCATTGATGCCTTCATCTTCGGCGGCCGCCGTTCCACCACGGTGCCGCTGGTGACCGAAGCCCGCGACTGGACCGAAGGCGTCTACATGGCCGCGACCATGGGTTCCGAAACCACCGCCGCCGCCTTTGGCGCGCAAGGCGTGGTTCGCCGCGATCCCTTCGCCATGCTGCCTTTCATGGGCTACAACATGAGCGACTACTTCCAGCACTGGCTGGACGTGGGTGCCAAGCTGCAAAAGGCCGGTCACCAGACGCCTCCGGTGTACTGCGTGAACTGGTTCCGCAAGGGCGCCGACGGCAAGTTCGTGTGGCCCGGCTACGGCGAGAACATGCGCGTCCTGGAATGGATCCTGGGACGCATCGCGGGCACCGCCAAGGGCGTGGACAACGCTTTCGGCCTGAGCCCGACCTACGAAGAAATCAACTGGAACGGCCTGAACTTCACCAAGGAGCAGTTCCAATCGGTGATCGGCATCGACACCGCAGCGTGGACGCAAGAACTGAAGTTGCACGACGAGTTGTTCCAGCAACTGTCGTATCACCTGCCGACCGAGATGCCCGCCACCAAAGCCAAGATCGAGCAGCGTTTGGCGGCTTGATGTTGTTCACATGATGGGAAAAGGTCCTTCGGGGCCTTTTTTGCGTTTCCGTGTCATGAAATATGAATCGTTTACCTCATTTGTAACCTCGGCAACTTAGGGTTGTTACCTTTACCCCCTGAAACAGGGGGTATGCCCTGGCGGCGCCTGGACATATAAAAGGGCGGTCGCGGTCCTGAAGCTTTTTGGGTCAGCGATCCGTTGGATAACTATTGGAGGTTACTTATGAAATTGAAAATGTTGGTAGCTGCTGCTTCCCTCGTGGTGGCAGGTTCGGCAATGGCTGGTGCGCCAGCTTTGCCAGGTGGCGATCTGGGTGCTCTGACGCCCACGCCTGCCTTGTTCTTGGGCACTGGTGCATTCGCCACCGGCGGCACGATCGCTGATTCGTACACCTTCTCGGTGGGCGGTAACAGCGATTTGATCGGTTCGATTGGTGGCTACGGCGCCACCTTCAGTTCCGTGCTGATCGATGGTGTGTCCACCTCGTTGACGTCGACCACGACGGGCTACGGGTTCAGCTTCACCGGTTTGACGGCTGGTTCGCACACCCTGAAGGTGGAAGGCGCTTTCCCAAGCATCTACACCTACGTCGGCAGTGTGTATTCCACGCCTTCAGCCGTGCCTGAGCCAGAGTCCCTGGCGCTGATCTTCGCAGGTCTGGGTGTGGTTGGCCTGGTGGCTCGTCGCCGTCAAGCCGTCTGATTTTCATATCAGACTGATGTGAAAAAAGCGGACTGGCAACAGTCCGCTTTTTTCATGGTCTGCCAAGCGCCCCGAGGGGCGCTTTTTCACTGGCGTCAAGGGATCAAAGGCGCCAGCCAGTCGGCGAACATGTCGCTCAGCAAGACGCGCTGCGTGGTCGGCTTGGTTTCATAGGCGCGCATGACCGGGCCCTTGCCGTCCAGCAAGTTGTCCACGAACACGCCCACCGAGTTCAGCTTCTTTTCAACGATGCTGGTGCCGCCGAAGGTGACGATGGTGGTGCAGTGCGAACCATTGATGTCACGCTTGTTGGGGACGTAGTAGCCCACGTTGGTGGGGGTCATTTGGGCAATCCAAGGTTCGATTTCCTGGCGCCACTTCACGTTCAGCAGTTTCAGGCGTTCGGCGTCGGTGGCAGCGTTGGCGATCTCGGGGTAGAACTTCTGGTACGAGAAGGCCGAGAAGTTGGTGTCCTCCTGGAACATCGTGTAGCCAATGCGGTCATTGGGGAAGATCTTGCCCAGGCCAGCGGTGATGGAGCCCATGTTGTTCAAGTCGCCTGCACCCGGGTACTTGGTGATCAGCTGGGTGACCAGGCCGTCAGGACCATCCAGGCCCCAGACTTCGCGGATCTTGTTGTGCAGCAGCACGGACGGTGCTTGCTCGGGGGTGGCAGTGCGGGGCACGTTGAACAGCGGGCCGGAGTCGGCGGCCAGGGCCATCTTCTTGGGCTTGAGCGTGGTGCGGAAGGCCGCGTAGTTGGCCGTGGAGCCCACGCCACCGGCCGAGAAACCGGTCAGCAGCAGGTGGTCGGGCTGGGGCAGGTTCTTGGCCATCCAGTTCGCCACCGCCTGCGCGTTGATGGCGCCACGGTGGAAGTAGGTCATGGGGTTGGCCGGGTCGGTGTTGTTGTACACATTGACCTTGTTGCCGGTGTGCACGTCGCCAGTGCAATAGGTCAGGTAGACGATGTTCCAGCTTTGGGTCTGCACGGCTTGCAGGGGGTGGACGCGGGCAGTGAAGGGGGTCACCAGGCCAAGGTGGGCCTGGCGGTTCCAGTCACTCATGTAGTTCTCGGGGATGCCATCGGGGTTGACGGCGTTGAGCAGCGAGCCGCCCTTGCACGCGGCTTGGTCCCAGCACGCACCGCCACCTTCGAACATGACGACAGCCTTGCTGTTGAAAGGCGTGCGGTTGACGAAGAAGCGATAGGGCGTGCCGTTGCCGCAAGTGGCGCCACTGGAGGCGGGCAACTCAACCATTTCCCACTTGAAGTAGGCGGCGTGGGCGGCCAGGCTGGTCAGCAGGGTGACGCCAACGGCCTTTGCCGTGGCCACCATCAGTGATTTCAAATTCATGTCAACGCTCCGTGGATGAAAGGTGTCTTCCAATGAAACGTAGTTTGAAACACGGTGTTTTTTCCGGGCCCTGGGCATTCCCCGTGGGTGGGTTGGCACCCCCTGAAATCAGGGGGCGCCAACTGTCAGTCGCTTGACGGTTTGCGCGTTTAACGACACGGGTTGACCCTTGAGCACTTCATTCCGTCAGGCCAGCCATTCGATGCCGGGCAGCTTGGCACACTGCTGGCGCATGATCAGGGCCATGTCCTGCATGTAGGGCTGCGTGGCCAGGGCCTTGGGGCAGATGGCGTGCAGCTCGCTCCACAGGCCCTTGGGGCCGATGGGCACGGCCTTGACGTAGTCATGCTCCAGGTAGCTTTGCAGGCCCCAACTGGGCAGGGCGGCGATGCCGCGGCGGCTGGCCACCAGTTGCACGATGGCCACGGTGAGTTCGGCGGTGCGGCGCGCGGGCTCCACCCCGGCGGGCTTGAGGACCTCGCGGATCAGGTCGATGCGCTGCTCGGGCACGGGGTAGGTGATGAGGGTTTCGCCCTCGAAGTCTTGCGCCGTGAGGTGGCGCTTGTGGCGCAGCTTGTGTTCGTTGGCCACCACGGCCAGGATTTCGAAGCGGAACAGCGGTTCGACTGACCAGGGGCGCTGAGCCTTGGGCCTGGAGCCGATGACCAGGTCGGCGCGGCCTTCTTTCAGCAGGGCCAGCGGGTCGGCGTGGAAGCCGGCCACCAGGTCGACCTCGACTTCGGGCCAGCGCTGGCGGAACTCGTGCATCACGGGCATCAGCCAGTCGAAGCAGGTGTGGCACTCGAGCACGATGCGCAGCTCGCCGCCAGCGCCGCCTTTGAGGCGCTGCAGGTCGCGCTCGGCGGCGCCGATGTCGGCCAACACGGTGCGAGCCAGTGCCAGCAGGCGGTCGCCCGCCGGGGTGAAGCGCAGGCCTTGGCGGGTGCGCTCGAACAGGGCCTGGCCATGGTGTTCTTCCAAAGCGCGGATTTGGTGGGACAAGGCGGATTGGCTGAGGTGCACGCGCTCGGCGGCGGTGGCCAGCTTGCCGGTGTCGGCGATGGCGACCAGGGACTTGAGGTGGCGGACTTCGATCATCGTGGCCGGTGTGGTCTGGTGCGGGCTTGCAGGCGCCTATGCGCGGGCGCCCGGCCGCACGATGCGCACGGGCTGGGGCTTGACCACGGGTGCCGCATCGCGGGCGCGCAACTGGCCGCAACCGGCGTCCACGTCCTGGCCGGCCGATTGGCGAAGTTTGGTCAGGATGCCGCGCCGGTGCAGGCTGCGGGCGATCTCGGCGGCGCGCTCCCACGATGGGCGCTTGAAGTCGAGCTCGTCGACGGTGTTGTAGGGGATCATGTTCATCAGCGCGTACTTGCCCTTGAGCAGGCGCACGATGCCGTCCATCTCTTCCTCGTTGTCGTTGACGCCGTCGATCAAGGTCCACTGGTACTGGATGGGGTAGCCGGTGGCGCGGGCGTAGCGCTCGCCCTGCTCGACCAGGTCCGCCGGGTCGATGCGGGGCGCGCGGGGCAGCAATTGCGCGCGCAGTTCGGGCTTGGTGGAATGCAGCGACAGGGCCAAGGCGGGTTTGACGATGCCCAGCGGCAGGCGCTCGAAAGCGCGTGGATCGCCCACGGTCGAGAAGACGAGGTTCTTGTGGCCGATGCCGCCGCAGGTGCCCAGCAGCTCGATGGCTTCGAGCACGTTGTCCAGGTTGTGCGAGGGCTCGCCCATGCCCATGAAGACGACCTTGGTGACGCGGCGGCGGGCCCTGGCCAACGCGACCTGGGCAACGATTTCGGCGCTGCCCACTTGGCGCAGCAGGCCGTCCTTGCCGGTCATGCAGAACACGCAGCCGACGGCGCAACCCACTTGGGATGACACGCACAGGCCATCGCGGGGCAGCAGCACGCTTTCGATGGTCTGGCCATCTTGCAGGCCGATCAGCAGGCGGGCCGAGCCGTCTTCGCCGGGGTGCTCGGAGCGCACGCGGGCCAGGGCGTTCAGATCATGAAGCAAGGCGGGCAGGGCGTTGCGCACCGCCAGCGGCAGGAAGTCTTCCGGGCGGCGCTTGCCACTGTCCAGGGGCAGCGCTTGCGACCACAGCCGCAAAATCTTGTCCTCATGGCAGGCTTTGGCGCCGTGGGCGCGCAAACGCTGGCGGATGTCGTCAATGCGCATGGGGTGGCGGTGTGAGTGCGCCCTGGCGCCAGGTGCTGGGCGAAGTGCCGGTCCAGCGGCGGAAGGCGCGGGTGAAGGCGCTGACCTCGGAGAAGCCCAGTAGGAATGAGATTTCGCCGACCGAATACCGCGCGGCGGCCAAGTGGTCCAACGCGAGCTGATGGCGGGTTTGGTTGAGCACGTCGCGGTAACTGGTGTCCAACTCGGCCAGGCGGCGTTGCAAGGTGCGCAGGGTCATGGCCAGGCGCGGGGCGACGTCGTCCTGGCGAGGCTCGCCGCTGGGCAGCATCTCTTTCAACACGGCGGCCAGTTGCTGGGGCAGGCCCCGGTCAGGCCAGTGCGAGCGGTAGCGGTCCATGGCCTCTTCGCTGGCCTTGACGACCTCCAGGTTGGCGAAGGACAGGGGCTTGTGCAAGGTGGCGTGGTCCACCAGCAAGGCGTTTTCCTTGCAACCGTAGAGGGGCGTGCAGCGGAAAACTTTTTCGAACCTTGCATGGTCCTTGGGGCGCTGGCGTTGCAGGCGCAATTCGAGCGGGACGAAGTCGCGGCCGTAGAGCATGCGCGAGCCGCGCACCAGGGTGAGCATGGCGTAGTCAAAAATGCTCCAGACCGTGGCGGCATCGGCGGTGCCCAGCAGGGCCTGATCACCCGTGATGGTGAGTCGGCCGACGCCCTCGTCCAGGTGAAAGCGCACGTCGGCGGCATCGGTGACGACGTGGGCGTAGCGGGCCAGGCGCAGGTACATCTGGGCCAGGTTTTCGGAGGCCATCAAGGCGTAGCCCAGGGCGGTGAAGTTCAGGGGCAGGAACTGCAGCGCCAAGTCCACGCCGAGCAGCTCTTCGCCGGTGGCCCGCAGGGCCTTTTGCCAGAAGGCCAGACCCAGGTGCGCCGGGTAGCGCGCCATGGGGTCGCTCAGGGTCGACAGGTCCAGGCCCACCTCGCGCAGCAGGGCATCGGCGTCCACACCGCGTTGCTCGACCGCGCGCTTGGCGGCCAGCAGCCAGCTGCGCAGGGCAGAGGCGTCGGACGCGGGCGGGGGAGGCGGCTGGGGGCTCATGCGGGACAGGCGGTTCGGGTCAAGTTGATTGGCGCAAAGGGGCAAGTATCGGCGAGAGCGGGGGCGCAAGATGAGGGGATCCTTCATTTCACGGTTTCCACATGACTTCGCTCACACGAATTGGATTGCGCACCCTCAGCCGCATGGCGGGCTCGACCAAGCTGGATGCGCTGGGCCTGCGCAAGCCGACCGAGCAGGTGCTTTACCACGGCACCAAGGCGGGTTTCAAGGCCGTGACGGCCGCCAACCGGGTGTTTAAGTCAGTGAAGAACCTGGGCTCGCCACAGCGCTTGTCCAAGCGCGGTGCGGGCGACCTGTTCGATCTGGCGCCCAGCGAAGACCAGCAGATGCTGCGCGAAGCGGCGCGAACCTTTGCCATGGAGCAGTTGCGCGAGGCCGCCGGCAAGGCCGACATGGCCTACGCCGCGCCGGTTGAGTTGCTGGCGCAGTGCGCTGAACTGGGCATCACCTCGTTGGGAATCCCTGAATCGTTGGGCGGCATGGGCACCGAGCGTTCGGCCGTGACCAATGTGCTGATCGCCGAAGCCATGGCCGAAGGCGACATGGGCCTGGCCTTTGCGGCGCTGGCGCCCTCGGCCGTGAGCACGGCGCTGGTGCTGTGGGGCAATGCCGAGCAGCAGGCCGACTACCTGGGTGATTTCACGGGCGAAAACGTGCCCGCCGCGGCCCTGGCGATCCAGGAGCCCACGCCTTTGTTCGATCCATTTGAATTGAAGACCCGCGCCGTGGCGCAAAGTGGCGGGGGCCATGTGATCACTGGCCTGAAGTCGATGGTGCCGCTGGCCGCAAGCGCCGAGCTGTTCATCGTGGCCGCCCACATCGAGGGCCAGGGCCCAGCGCTGTTTTTGATCGAGTCGTCCACCAAGGGTCTGTCGATCGAGGAGGACCGCGCCATGGGTCTGCGTGCCGCCGGCACCGCGCGCTTGAGGCTGGAGGCCGTGTCGGTGCCCGCCAAGGCCTTGCTGGCCGAAGGCGCTGCGGAGGTCTACCGCGAATGCATCCAGTTGTCCCGCCTGGCCTGGTGTGCCTTGGCCACGGGTTGCGCGCAAGGCGTGCTCGATTTCATCGTGCCCTATGTGAATGAGCGGCAGGCCTTTGGCGAACCGATCAGCCACCGCCAGTCAGTCGCGTTTGCCGTGTCCAACATGTCGATCGAGCTGAACGCGATGCGCTTGCTGACGTGGCGCGCTGCCAGCCTGGTCGATGCCGATGCGGACTTTTTCGAGGCCGCCGCTTTGGCGCGCCGCCTGTGTGCCGACAAGGGCATGCAGATCGGCAGCGATGGCGTGCAATTGCTGGGCGGCCATGGTTTCGTCACCGAGTACCCGGTGGAGCGTTGGTACCGCGACCTGCGCGCGGTGGGTGTGATGGAGGGTGGCTTGTTGATTTGACCCACCCCCTACGCGCTTCGCGCGCCCCCTCAAGGGGGCAACACCAGTGGCCCGGCAAAGCCGGATCCACGGTGTTCGCTGGATGAGACTGGCTTACTGATGAGATTCACGCAATGATCAACCTCGAAATCCCCCGCAAGTTCAAGCCCCTGGTGCGCCAGGCCCACGAGACCGCCGCCGAAGTGCTGCGCCCCATCTCGCGCAAGTACGACCGCGCCGAGCACAGCCGCCCGGTTGAACTCGACATGATGGCCGCCGTGATCGACGGCATGAACGAAGGCAACAGCGATGTCGGCGGCACGGGCGCCACCGGCGTGCGCCGTGATGCCGCCGATGCCTCGCAGGGCAACCGCAACGGCACCAACATCTCCACCTGCCTGTCCATCATGGAACTGTGCTGGGGCGATGTCGGCATGCTGCTGTCGATGCCGCGCCAGGGTTTGGGCAATGCCGCGATCGCCTCGGTGGCGAACGACGAGCAGCTCAAGCGCTTCAAGGGCCGCTGGGCCGCGATGGCCATCACCGAACCGGGCTGCGGCTCCGACTCGGCCGCCATCAAGACCAGCGCCAAGCTCGATGGCGACCACTATGTGCTCAATGGCGAAAAGATCTACGTGACCGCGGGCGACCGTGCCGACCTGGTGGTGGTGTGGGCCACGCTGGACAAGAGCCTGGGCCGCGCCGCCATCAAATCCTTTGTGGTCGAAAAAGGCACGCCGGGCTTCGAGCTGGTGCGCCTGGAGCACAAGCTGGGCATCCGCGCCTCTGATACCGCGCATTTCATGATCACCAATTGCCGTGTGCCCAAGGAGAACCTGCTGGGCGACCCGGAGGTGAACCCCGAGAAGAGCTTTGCCGGTGTGATGCAGACCTTCGACAACACGCGCCCGCTGGTCGCCTCGATGGCCGTGGGCCTGACGCGCGCCTGCATCGAAGAGATGGGCCAGATCCTGAAGGACTGCGGATTGGCCGTGGACTACAGCCGCCCCCTGCACCGCCAGCCTTCGGCCGTGGCCGACTTCGTGCGCATGCAGGCCGACTACGAGGCCGCGCGCCTGCTGACCTTGCAGGCCGCCTGGATGGCCGACAACGGGCGGCCCAATTCGCTGGAAGCCTCGCTGGCCAAGGCCAAGGCGGGGCGCACCTGCGTGGACGTGGCTTTGAAATGCGTGGAACTGGCGGGCTCGATTGGGTATACCGAGACTTCGTTGCTGGAGAAGTGGTCACGCGATGCCAAGATCCTCGACATCTTCGAAGGCACGCAGCAGATTCAGTTGCTGATCATTGCGCGAAGGTTGTTGGGCAAGAGTTCGGCGGAGTTGAAGTAGCAGGGACTTGACAATTAGGGGGGCGTTCTTTGACTCACCCCTAGTTCCAAGGGTAGATCCTGTTTCACAACTAGTGAACATTCGCTTCTGGGCATCTCAGCTCACAAGTCGCTATTGCAAACCTACCCTTTGGAGTCTCACGCCATGAGCCGACACGATGCTCCTTGCGACAGCCTCGCTTGGTGTGCGCTAGCAAGCCAACGAACAGCATCCCGCAGCCGTGACATTCGCCACCGCTGCCGGGCGAATGAGCATCAGCGCGGAAGCACCCGCCTGGCCGCTAGTCGCGATTGGCGAGTGAACCTTGATTTCTCAATTCCAATTTTCAATGGAGGCCTGTCATGGACCAGACACGTGTGACCAGTGGGTACGACGTCGAGGTGGCGATGGGCGAAAGGTATCTGCAGTATTTACTGCTGACCGCTGTCGAGACGGGGCTGATCCGGATCGGCGAGACATTCACGCCCAGCGGCGGGGGCGATCCGATCCAAGTTCAGGTGCTGATCCCGCCCACCCTCGATCGGGCCTATGCCGTCGATGCCAATGCCCCCCAGCCACTCGAGGTGGCCGTCGACGAGGCGTTTGCTGTCCAGATTCTGCCAACGCACCCCATGGGCGCGGATCTGCAAGTGAGCGTCTGGCTCAACTTGGCGCGCGGTATGCAATCGGTCTTTGCGTTCATTGATTTGTACATCGGCATTAGCCTGAACACCACGCCGGACACCGACGGAATCGGTCTGGGCGCGATGACGCTGAAGCTTGAACTGCTCGAAATTGGCGGGCCGATCGCGACCCTTGCCGCTAGCAACGGCCTGCCGCAGGCGGAGTTGCTAGAGAGGCTCCAGCCGCTGATCAACCAAGACATCTCGATGACCAACCTCGGGTCCGGCGGCCGGATTGGCGAGATCCACATGAAGAAGCTGGCCGGCGATGTGGAGCGCGAAGCGGCACTGGGGCTCTACATCAACCTGGTATTGCGTTCAGGCCCTCAGGAGGACAACGTGCTCGGGCCGCGCGGCGACCTCACACTGGCGCAGAACATCCTCGAGCCCCGCGCCGACATCACCGTCGCGACTAGAGCAAGCATCTACGGCGACTTTGCCGACGATGCCTACCACCGCATGGCACGACGGTCCGGGTCCGGATACCACCACCCGGTCATGAAGAAGGAAGAAAAGCTGTTCGACGTGGTCGAGATCGATGCCCGGTCCGTGCTGCCCGACAACCAGCTCAAAGTCTCAGTGGAGGGCGAGTACGAAATCATTGGCCCGATCGATCCCAACTTCAAGGTGCACATTTACATCTACGAGGCGCTCGACGCCGAAGGGATCATGTCGTGGACTTCGGGCGCGGACGTTCAGGCCAGCATCCTGGCCGACATCATCCTCGGGGTGCTCGCGCTGGCCACCGTGCCGCTCCTGGGCCCCTATTCAGTTTTGGTCTTCGCCGCACTTGAGGCCGGGAGGTACATCACGCAGAAGGCGATCGCCGAGTGGGTCGTCGAGGAGAAGACTGACAAGAAGGTCGACGCCGCCCTGCTGGACGTCGTTCCGAACCGGTTCACCATGGTTCGCCGCCGATGGGATCCGTTCTTCACCACCAGCCACCAGCTAGGCCTCCGGCCGGGCGCCACACTGGTCAGTCCGCAGGGGCTGGCCTTGTGGGGCACAGCAGCGCTCGCGCGCGCCACTGAGCCCGCTAAATCAGTCCTCATCCGGGAGGCGGTGCGCGACACCGCAGGCAACGCGACCCAACTCATTTACCGAGTCGATGGCCTCGAGAATGCCGAGTACCTCGACGCAAGCGCGCCAGGCATGCACCGCAGCCGATTCACGCAGCCCAACGCGGACACCGAGCCGCAGCTGTTCCAGCTCGAAGTAGGCGATGCCATTGCGCGGATCGCCGCCCGCGAGCTGGACGGCGGCGAGACCTACGAGGTGCAGGCCATTGAGTTCAAGGGAGGCAAGGTCGTCAACCTCCTCGTCATCAGCAGCCGTGAGATCGAGGAGCAGCGCAACCGGTTGGTCGGTGAGGTCGCAGCGACGGCTGAAGCGGCAGCGCAAGCGGAGGACTCGATCATCCGGACCGAGGTCCGCGACGAATTCGACGAGCAGGGGATCATCCCGACCGACGAGCAGGTCGAGACGGAGGTCGCGGCGCGGAAGCAGGCGATCGTCGCCACGGCCGTTGCCGCGTACGAGGGGAGCTCGTTGGCCAACGATCTGGCGGCGGCAATCTCCCCGCTGCTGCGGTTCGAGCTCTCACCCGACCAGTTCGGGCGGCTGCAGGCGGCCGGGCTTCTCCGGATTGCGAAGTATGAGCTCGTCGAGATCGGGGCGGCGGAGCGGTATTTCTACCGCGATCGGTACGTCAGAGCGGAGGAGCCGACAGCCGCAGCGCGGCTGGCCGACAATCTGCACAGTCAACCCAGATACCGGAACACGCCGACCGGACGCGTGTTCGTGTGAGCGGGGCATCGTCATTCCGGGAGCGCGCCCCGCGCCCAACCACCCAATCGTCCCAGCGCGCTGATCTCGCTAGACCACCACCACTTAAAATGGCCCCCCCTCGCCCCCCAAACAACACCCCGTCCCCATGAACATCACGGTCAAAGAAGAACTGCGCGCCTACATCGACCCCCTGACCCCTGACGAACACGACGCCCTGGAGCGCAGCATCCTGGCCGAGGGCTGCCGCGATGCGCTCGTGCTGTGGGGTGATGTGCTGGTTGACGGCCACAACCGCCACGGCATCTGCAGCAAGCACAGCATCCCCTTCAACACCGTGCAGAACGCCAGCTTCAAGTCGATGGACGACGTGCACCTGTGGATGATCGACCAGCATCTGGGCCGCCGCAGCGTGTCCGACTTCCAGCGCGGCGTGCTGGCCTTGCGCAAGAAGGACATCATGAGTGCGCGTGTGCAGGCCAGCAAGGCGGCTGCACCAGCGTCGCAGGCATCGGCTGCGGACGCATCAACCAGTGACGCTGCGCCATCCGCCTCGACCCCGCCCTGGGACGTTGACCCCTTGCCCACCCGCGAATCCATCGCCAAGGCCGCGCGCATCAGCAGCACCACGGTCAGCCAGATCGAGAAAATCCAGAAGGAAGCCACGCCTGAACTGGTCGCGGCCGTGAAGGCGGGCGACATCTCCATCAACGCGGCGGCGGCGGTGTCGTCTCTGTCGGTGGACGAACAGGTGGCGGCGGTGGCTGGCGGCAAGAAAGAGCTGCGCCAGGCCGCGCGGCAAGTGCGCGAAGCCAAGGCGCAAGCGCGGGCGGCGAATGCGCCTGCCGAAGCGCTTGCTGACGAGGGTAGCGAGCCGGAGTCGGCCGACGCCGTGATCGCCCGTTTGAAGAAAACTGTGGCCGAACTCAGCACCGAAAACGCCATGCTCAAGGCCCGGATTGCCGAGCTGATGGCCTGAGCGGACCACCGGCCATGGCTCTGGACTATCTGATCTTCGACCACAGCGAAGACACCGAAGGCATCGGCACCTTCGACGCCATGGCCTCGGTCGGGCCGCAGCGGGTGCCCGCCGTTCATGCCGAAATCGTGCAGGTGCTGACTTGGGCTTTCGAGCATTTCCCCGACAACCACGGCCCCTTGAGCGAAGGCTTCGGGTGGGACCACGACCTGCAAGGCCAGCAGGAGCATTCGGCCAGCGAGTCCATCGTGTTCGATGAGCGCCGCCGTCTGCTGGTGGTGATGCCCGATCCGCCGGGCATCCCTCGCCACACCATCACCTTGTCCATCAGTGGCAGGCCTGATTTTTGCCTGGCGTTCAGGCAACGTTTTGAGCTGGGTTGAGCCAGCTCAAAACGTCATCCAGGTTCGGTCAGTAAGTCGCTGCCGGGACCTTGCAGGCGCTTGGGGAGGTTGAGACATTTTTCAGCGGCTGGCCGTTGTCGTACGTGTAACCATTGATGCGCAAGGACGCTCCACGGCCCGTGTAGAAGGTGACCTCGTCGTTCAGAACTTGCCATGGGGCAGTGGCTGTCAGGCGGCCAGCACCGCCTGAGCCAGTCAGGCGGTCAGGGCCATCCATGCCGATGGCGAACTTGTTCAGGCCCAGCACCGACACCCAGTACTTGCCCGCTTTGAGGCTGCCGCCCAGGTTGACCGCGGCGGCATGGAAAGTGTCCGTGGCGTCGCCCGCCGTCAAGGTGCCGGTGGTGCGGGCCAACAGCACTTGCTCGGCGATCAGCTTGTCGGGGCCAGCGCCCGCGTCGCTGTACACGCACAACGTGAAGAGCCGCTTGCTGGCAGAGTTCAAGCCGGTCCATTCGATCTTGCTGAGCAAGGTGGCTTGGTTGACCTGGATGAGCGAGCTCACCTGACCTGCCGTGGAAGGCGTCATGGCCGACTCGGTCCAGAAGCCACTCCAGCCGCCCAGCTCGGGCGGATTGCGAAGGGACAAGGTGTCAATGATCGTGGCGGCCTGGGCGGCGACGCAGACCATTGAAACAGCCGACAACAACAAAGTACGTGCGCAAATATTGAGCATGGTTCCATCCCTGATTGGTGATTGATTGAGTGGTGCCATGACGGCCTCCACGCAACCATGTTATTCAGTCCGCCATCACGCCCGATCTGGGGCAAACCCCCGGCATGGCATTGAACCAAATCTTACAAAGATGGTGGCATTTCGCATTGACACGCGGGCTCATGGTCACAGGTGCCAGTTGGGCGGATACTCGGACTTCACCCTTTGGAGTCCCCATGTCGCAGATCCCTTTTTTCCACGAAGCGACCGGGGCCGTCAGGTTCTGGGTCCAGGTGAGCGATGCCCTGGTGGGGGCCAGCGTCAGCCGCGAAGCCTTGCATTACCGCTTCCGCCCTGATGGCCGCGGTGAAGACCCTCTGGAAACCTACAAAAGCCACGCGGCGGAGATTGACGAGGTGGTGCGGCGCCGGGTTGCGCAAGGCTCCATCGAGCCGGTCATGCTGCGCGAGTTCGACCTGCGGCCGGTGGTGGCGCCCAAGGTGTAGCCGCTAGGATGCTGGACTGGCCGCATCTCCGGCTGCTTCATCCTCCAGCACCATGCCTTCAACCGCCCAGCCGGTCCTCCTGATCGCCAACCGTGGCGAGATTGCCATCCGCATCGCCCGCGCCGCGCATGAACTGGGCTGGCGCACCGTGGGCCTGGTGGCCGAAGACGACCAGTCCGCCCAGCATGCTTTTCATGTGGATGCGCTGCAGGTCTTGCCCGGCAAAGGCGTGCCGGCCTACCTGAACATCGACCATGTGGTCGCGGCCGCGCAAGCCGAAGGCTGCACCCATGTTCATCCTGGCTACGGCCTGCTCAGCGAAAACGCCGACTTTGCCCGTGCCTGCGCGGCGGTCGGTCTGGTCTTCGTGGGCCCCGCGCCCGAGGTGCTCGACCTGCTGGGCGACAAGGCGCAAGCCCGTGCCTTGGCACGACGCTGTGGCGTGCCGGTGACCGAAGGCATCGACCGGGCCGTCACGGTGCACGAGGCCCAAAACTTTTTCGCGCGGCTGGGCCAGGGCGGCGCCATGATGATCAAGGCGCTGGCCGGTGGCGGCGGCCGTGGCATGCGCGTGGTCGAGGCCGCGCCAGACATCGCCACCAGCCACGAGCGTTGCCAGTCCGAAGCCCTCGCCGCCTTTGGCCGTGGCGATGTCTACGTGGAGCAGTTGGTGCGCCGCGCACGCCACATCGAGGTGCAGGTGTTGGGCGATGGCAGCGGCGCCGTCAGCCATGCCTGGGAGCGCGACTGCACCGTGCAGCGCAACCACCAGAAGCTGGTCGAGATCGCCCCCGCGCCTGATCTGGACCCGGCCTTGCGCCAGCAACTGCTGGACGATGCCGTCAAGCTGGCGCAGGCCGTGAAGCTGCGTGGCCTGTGCACCTTCGAGTTCCTGGTGGACCTGGACCGGCCCGGCCGACACTGCTTCATGGAAGCCAACCCGCGTCTGCAGGTCGAGCACACGGTGACCGAGGCCGTGACCGGTCTGGACCTGGTGCAACTGCAACTGCGCTTATCGCAAGGTGCGAGCCTGGCCGAGCTGCAAGCCACGCAGGCTGACATCACTGCGCCACGCGGCACGGCCATCCAGGTGCGCGTGAACGTCGAGCGCATGGGGCCGGATGGCCGCGCCTTGCCCGCAGGCGGCACCGTGCGGGCGTACGAACCACCCAGCGGCCCGGGCCTCCGCGTGGATGGCCATGGCCACCTTGGCATGCAGCCACACCCCGGCTTTGACACGCTACTGGCCAAGGTAATCGTGCACCACCCGGCCGGGTTTCACGCGGCCCTGCGGCGCACGCGGCGTGCCCTGGCCGAGTTCAGGCTGGAGGGGGTCGACAGCAACATCGCCTTCCTGCAAGCCTTGTTGGCCCATCCCGACCTGGCGAGCTACCAGGTCAGCACACGCTGGCTTCAGTGGCACGTGGCCGCTTTGCTGGCGGCCGCGCCCCAGCAACCCAGGCCGCGCGAGCTGGCACATGCCGCTCAGCAGCACGCTCAGCACGCTGCGTCGGCCCTCAAGCTGAGCGGCTTGGCCGAAGGTTGCATCCCCCTGGCCGCCACGGTGCCGGGGTCATTGGTGAGCCTGCACGTTCACCCCGGCGACACCGTGCGCGCGGGTCAGCGCGTGGCCGTGATCGAAGCCATGAAGATGGAGTTCGAGATCACCGCCACGCAAGGTGGTCGGGTCGAGGCCGTGCTGGCCGAGGTGGGCCACGTGGTCAGCGAAGGCCAGGCCCTGATCGCGCTGGATCCCACCGGCGACGATGGCCAGACCCACGCCACCACCGACCAGGCGCACGACCTGGACCACCTCCGCTCCGACCTGGCCGAGGTGATCGAACGCCACGCTGTGACGCTTGATGCGCGACGTCCCGACGCCGTGGCCAAGCGCCATGCCAAGGGTCACCGCACCGCCCGCGAGAACGTGGACGACTTCCTCGATGCCGACAGCTTCCTGGAATACGGCGCCCTGGCGCTGGCCTCGCAGCGCATCCGCTTGAAAGAGCCCGAGCTGATCGCGCGCAGCCCGGCCGATGGCCTGATCGCGGGCCTGGGCACCGTCAACGCCGCGCAGTTCGGCGAGCAGGCCGCGCGTTGCATGGTGCTGGCCTACGACTACACCGTGTTCGCCGGCACGCAAGGCATCATCAACCACAAGAAGACCGACCGCATGCTGCACCTGGCCTTGCAGCGTGAGCTGCCCCTGGTGCTGTGGGCCGAAGGCGGTGGTGGCCGGCCCAACGACGAATACCCCGGCGTCAGCCTGCTGGACAACATGACCTTCCTGGGCTTGGCGCGCCTGAGCGGCCTGGTGCCTTTGGTGGCCATCGTCAACGGCCGCTGCTTCGCGGGCAATGCCTCACTGGCCGGTTGCTGTGACGTCATCATCGCCACCAAGGACACCAGCATCGGCATGGCCGGCCCCGCCATGATCGAAGGCGGCGGCTTGGGCAAGTTCACGCCCGAAGAGGTCGGGCCCGTCAGCATGCAGGCGCCCAATGGTGTCATCGACGTGGTGGTGGACGACGAGGCCCACGCCGTGCGCGTGGCCCAGCAGTATCTGTCGTACTTTCAAGGCACGACCACCGGCTGGCAATGCGCCGACCAGCGCCTGCTGCGCCACGTGGTCCCTGAAAAGCGCACCCGCGTCTACGACATGCGCGCGGCCGTCCACACCTTGTTCGACACCGATTCGGTGCTGGAGCTTCGCCGCGATTTCGCGCCCGGCATGATCACAGCGCTGGTGCGCGTGGAAGGCCGACCGATGGGCGTGATCGCCAACGACCCGCGCCACCTGGGCGGCGCCATCGATGCCAACGGGGCCGACAAGGCCGCGCGCTTCATGCAGTTGTGCGACGCCTTCGACGTGCCGCTGGTCTCGCTGTGTGATACCCCTGGCTTCATGGTCGGCCCCGATGCCGAGCAGACCGCCACGGTACGCCATTTCTCGCGCATGTTCATCACGGCGGCCAGCATCACGGTGCCTTACTTCACCATCGTGCTGCGCAAGGGTTATGGCCTGGGCGCACAGGCCATGACGGCGGGCAGCCTGCTGGCCCCTGACTTCACGATCTCATGGCCGACGGGCGAATTTGGCCCGATGGGCATTGAAGGTGCCGTGCACCTGGGCTTTGGCAAGCAACTTGCGAGCATCGAAGACGCGGGGCAGCGTCAGCAGGCTTTCGATCAATTGGTGGCCGCCGCTTACCAGCGTGGCAAAGGCTTGAACATGGCCAGCCACCTGGAGTTGGACGACGTGATCGATCCGTTTGATACGCGCCGTTGGTTGGTGCGTGGGCTTCTGGCCATGCCCCCGGTACAGCACCGCAGTGGACGAAAGCGCCCATTTGTGGACGCTTGGTGAATTATTTAAAGCCGCAAGTGGTGTCATTGATTGCCAGAGGTAACGCTGGTTGAGTCCTGGGCCCGGCTCCCGATACAGTGACCAGTGCATTTGATCAAAGACAACGATGGCCGATTCAGACAACGACATGGCGTGGGAGGCGACGGCGACAGCCGAGGCCGGCCAGGGCCACCACCCACACCTCAAGCATTCAGTCCTGGGCGGTTTGGTCCTGTCAACGCTCAGTGCTTGCGGCGGCGGAGGTGGCGACACCGAGAAACCCGCGCTTCGTGATCCCGCCGCCCTGCCTGCCGCCTGTTTGAGCGCCGGGGTGGCTGTGGCCCTGTCGGCCTGCGGTGGCGGCGTCCAGCCCTTCGAGCCCATGACCGAAGCGCGCGCGGCCCGACTGCTCAACCAAGGGGGGCTGGGGTCCACGCCAGCGCAAGTGACCGCGCTGGTGCGCGATGGCGCCGATGCCTGGTTCAGCGCTCAAATGGCCATGCCCTTGTCACCCTCGGTGTGGGATTGGGCGCGCGCGCAAGGCTACGACAACCGCCTGTATGCGCGTGGTGATTACGGCCTGGACCCTGCCTTGTGGTGGCGCCTGTGCACGGCTCAGGACGTGTTGCGCCAGCGTGTGGTCCTGGCCGTCAGCGAGCTCTTTGTGGTCTCGCCCTTGAACATGGTGGCCTATTGGAAGCAGTTCGCCTGCCTGGCCTGGTGGGAACTGCTCGAGCAGCATTGCTTTGGCAACTTCCGCGATCTGCTCACGCACATCACCTTGTCGCCCGCCATGGGCGTGTACCTGAGCATGCGCGGCAGCAGCAAGGAAGATGGCAGCGGTCGCCACCCTGACGAGAACTACGCGCGCGAGTTGCTGCAGTTGTTCACCATCGGCCTGAACACTTTGAATCCAGATGGCTCGCCCACCTCCCCGCCGAGAGATACCTACGACGGGCGGGCCGTTTCGCAACTGGCCAAGGTTTTCACCGGCTGGGATGTCGATGGCTTCAATCCCTTGGACCCTGAAGGTCCCTTCGACTACCTGCGCGTGCCCATGGAATTTCACGCCGATCGCCATGCCAACACCGACAAGAGCGTGCTCGGCGTCAACATCCCGGGTCAAACGCCAGGCCCGGAATCGATGCGTCTGGCACTGGATGCCGTTTTCAACCACCCCAATGTGGGCTTCTTCATCGCGCGCCAGCTCATCCAGCGCCTGGTGACCAGCAACCCCAGCAAGGACTACGTGTGGCGCGTGGCCATGGCCTTCAACAGCAATGGCGCACCCGTGCCCGTGCGTGGCGACATGGGAGCGGTGGTGCGGGCCGTGCTGGCCGACCCCGAGGCCCGCCCCGAAATCACCTTGCCACCGGCCAGCCAACCAGCCCCGGCCCAGCCCACCCTGACCGATGGCAAGTTGCGCGAGCCCGTGCTTCGGCTGCTGCAATGGCTGCGCCTGGTGAACGTCAGCTCCACCGATGGGCAATGGCGCTTCCCGGACCTGTCAGGCAGCGACCAGTTGGGCCAGGCGCCCTTGCGCTCGCCGTCGGTCTTCAACTTCTTCAGGCCGGGCTATGTGCCGCCCAACACGGCCATGGCCACCAAGGGCTTGGTCGCGCCGGAGTTCCAGATCACCAACGAGTCCAGCGTGATGGGCTATGCCAATTTTCTACTGAGCATCATGCCCTTCGGGGCCAACGGCATCCTGCCTAACTACGACACCTGGCTGGCCATGGCCGACCAACCCGCGCGCCTGGTGGACCAGCTCAACCTGCACCTGACCGGGCGTGTGCTGTCGCCGATCACGGTGGACACCGTGGTGGTGGGTGTGAACTCGATCCTCGGCACCTCGCCCAACGAACGCCGCAACCGCGTGGTGGCGGCCTTTTTCCTCATCATGTGCTGCCCCGAATACCTCGTGCAGCGCTGAACGGTGTGACCATGACTTCCGATTCCCTCAGCCGCCGCACCTTCCTGCAACGTGGCGCCGCCTTGTCCCTGGCCGGTGCTGCCACGCCTTTCGCCATCAATCTGGCCACCATGGCCGAAGCGGCCGCGCAGTCGTCCGCCAGCACCGACTACAAGGCCCTGGTCTGCGTCTTCCTGCAAGGTGGCAACGACCATGGCAACACGCTGATCCCTTTCGACGAGGGCAGCTACGCAGCCTACGCCGCCGCGCGTGGCGGCATCGCCTTGGGACGCGACAGCCTGGCCGCCACGGCCTTGTCCAACAGCCTGGGTGGGCGACAGGTGGCCATGGCGCCCAGCCTGGCACCGCTCAAGCCTTTGTACGACGCGGGGCGCCTGGCTTGGCTGCTCAACATCGGCCCCCTGGTTCAGCCGACAACGCTGGCCCAGTACCAGGCCCGTTCTGTGCCCTTGCCCGCCAAGCTCTTCTCGCACAACGACCAACAATCGGCCTGGCAGTCTTATGGGCCGGAAGGCACGCTGGCGGGCTGGGGCGGCAGGTCGGCCGATGCGGTGCTGTCCGGCAATGGCCGGGCCTCGCTGACCTGCATCAACACGTCGGGCAACGCGGTCTACCTGTCGGGTCGCACGGCGGTGCCCTACATGGTCAACCCGGCGGGCGTGCCTTCGCTGTACGCGCTCAATGGCGGCCTGTTCGGTTCGGCCACGTGCGAGGCCGCATTCCGGCAATTGGTCACGCAGACCTCGCAAGCCCATGTGCTGGCCAGTGAGCACGCCCGCGTCATGGCTCGCGCCATTGATGTCAATGCCCAACTGCAAACGGCCATGGGGGCCACACCCGCGCTGGCCACGGCTTTTGACGGCGCCAATCCGTTGGCCAACCAGCTGCGGATGGTGGCGCAACTGATCGCGGCGCGCGACCGCCTGGGCATGCGTCGGCAAGTCTTTTTCGTGTCGCTGCCCGGCTTTGACCTGCACGACAACCTGCTCAGCCGCCATGCCGTGCTGCTGGGCCAGCTGGCCTCAGGCCTGGTGAGCTTTCAGGCTGCGCTCGACGAGCTGAACGTGGCCCCCAACGTGACCACCTTCACCGCCAGTGACTTTGGCCGCACGCTGAGCAGCAACGGCGATGGCTCGGACCATGGTTGGGGTGGCCACCACCTGGTGATGGGCGGCGCGGTGCGTGGCGCCAATTTGTATGGCCAGTTGCCCAATGCGGGCCTGGGGGGCGAGAGCGACACCGGCCAGGGGCGCTTGCTGCCCACGATGGGAGTGCAGCAGTTGGCGGGCTCCCTCGGACGCTGGATGGGCGTGCCGTCGGGTGACCTCAGCGCGATCAATCCGGGTTTGGCATCCTTCAACGCTGGCACCTTGTCCAGCCTGCTCACCACGTGATCCGGGCCGCTGGTGCGGCTACCATGCGGCCTCGTGTCCACCTGGAGTCCGCATGAGCAGCAGCACCAAGCCCAATCAACTCAGCCGCACCATCGCCCGTTTTCAGGGCTTGCCATCTGGTTTGAGCCCTTGGCTGACCAGTTTCGTTCTTGGCAATGTGGTGCCCATGGTGGGTTCGGCCAGCCTGCGGTTTGAGGAGATCTCGAACGAGCGCGTGGTGGTCACCATCCGCAATCGGCGCAAGGTGCAGAACCACATCAAGGGGGTGCACGCTGCGGCCATGGCCTTGCTGGCTGAAACGGCCACCGGGTTTTGCGTGGGCATGAACGTGCCGGATGACAAGCTGCCCCTGATCAAGACCATGAAGGTGGATTACCTCAAGCGGGCGCAGGGCGACATGAAGGCGGTGGCCCAGTTGCGGCCTGATCAGATTCACCAGATTCGGACGCAGGAGAAGGGTGAGGTCACTGTGCCGGTCAGCATCACGGACGAATCGGGTGGGGAGCCTGTCCAGTGCGAGATGGTTTGGGCTTGGGTGCCTAAGAAGCGGTGATCGTTTCAGGCGTGCTGAGGGGGCTCTTTTTTTGACAGCGCGGGGTGGGGGTGCGGCGCAGGCGGGCGGGGCTCCTGCGGGGTCGGTCCACCGCGTTGCGGCGGACTGCTCTCGGTGCTCGCCCAGGGCGGGGATCGTCCGAAACTCGCCCTTGCAGGGCTCAGACAGCGGACGATCCTTTTTCCGCCCTGGGCTGCGCGCCTCGACGCCCCCGAAGTCGCCCCGCCCGCCTGCGCCTCATCCCTGATCCACCCCGCTGGTGGCGCAGCACGACTGCAACCGTGGCACGCCACCAGCGGGGCGGCAAAAGGGCTGGGCGGTCTCCGGCAGGGCGCCTGGCTTGGTGCTGAGAAGCGGAGTGCCGAGGTGGGCACGCGGCAGCGTGCATCGTCATCTGACCGGCCGTGGTTGTCTGAACGAAGCGGATGCAATCCGCGCAGTGAGTTCCACGGCCCCACCTCGGCATGAGCATCGCAAGGCAGTCCCGCTTCAGCGGGACCACCAAGCCGAAGCCCTGACGGAGACCGCCCCAGCCCTCGCCCCGCGCTCACCCGAAGAAGCACCCTCACGATGGCCCCGCCGCCGACATCACCAGGGATCAAACCCCCATGCGGTTCACTTTGGCATGGCCGCTCACCGTCCGCACCAGGTCTTCCAGGTTGATGGGCTTGACCACCAGGTCCACCATGCCCGCCGCCAGGCATTTGGTGCGCTCTTCCGCCATCGCGTGCGCTGTCTGGCCGATCACAGGCAGGCTGGGGGCCATCACCTTGATGCGGCGCGTGGTCTCGTAGCCATCCATGCCTGGCATCTGGATGTCCATCAACACCACGTCAAAAGCCTGTGCGCCATTCAGCGTCAGGCAGGCCAAAGCCTCCTGGCCGCTGTCCACCATCGTGACCAGGGCGCCCTCAATCTGCAGCAACTCTTTCAGCACCCACTGGTTCACCTGGTTGTCCTCGGCCGCCAGCACGCGCAAACCCCCCAGGCGTTGACCGGCCTGAGGCGCAGGCGCCTCGCTGTTGACAGGCTCGGCATCGCCCGTCGGCGCCCTGAGCGGCAGCGCGGGCTGAAGCGTGCTGACCAGCGGAAGCACCACCTCAAACCGCGTGCCTTGCCCCAGTTCGCTGTGCGCATGGACCTCGCCACCCAGCATCTCCGCCAAGCGCTTCGTGATCGTGAGGCCCAGGCCGGTGCCGCCATACTGGCGGGTGGTCGAACCATCGGCTTGCTCGAAGGGGCGGAACAACTCGCTCAACTGAGCGGCACTCATGCCGATGCCGGTGTCGGCCACGGTCAGCACCAGTTGCCCATCCCGCGCTGCCGCCGACACGCTCACCTCGCCACGTGCCGTGAACTTGACCGCGTTGGACAGCAAGTTCAACAGGATCTGCTCCAGCCTCAAGGGGTCGCTGTTGCACAGCACCGGCAGCTCGGGGCTCAAGTGCGTGTGCAAGCCAATGCCCTTGGCCTGCGCGCGCTCGCTGAACTGCGCGGTGGCACGGGCCAGCAACTCTTGCAGATTGACCGGCAGCGTCTCGATGTTCAGCTTGCCCGCCTCAATCTTCGAGAAATCGAGGATGTCGTTGATGATGCCCAGCAACAATCGGCCCGAGTCGATGATTTGCGCGAAGATCTGATGCGCGGCCCCCCCATGGTCACGGTGGCCGATCTGCGCCAGGCCCAGCACGCCATTGAGCGGCGTGCGGATCTCGTGGCTCATGTTGGCCAGGAACTCGGTCTTGATCTGGCTCAGGCGCTCGGCCTCCTGGCGGGCGGTGTCCAACTCCACGGTGCGCTGCCGCACGGTTTGCTCCAGCTGTTCCTGGTGGGCCTGCAAGGCCAATCGGGCCTGTTGGATTTCGCTGATGTCCTGGATGGCGCCCTCGATGCGCACCACCTTGCCGTCCTGCCAGATGGGCTCGCCCTGGGTGCGAATCCATTTGCGCACGCCTTGTTCGCTGATCAGCTCCAGCTCCATGGCATAGGACTCGCCCTGGTCAATGGCGCGGCGCAAGGTCTCAGAAATCTTGCTGCGTTCGCTGCCCTGGAAATAGCGCAGGCCATCCGTGATGGACATCGACTCTGGCAAGCTGGGGTCCAGGTCGAGGATGCGCGCCGCACCATCGGTACGGGTACCCCGCATCGTGGCGACGTCGATGCTCCACCCGCCCACCTTGGCGAGCGTGCTCATGCGGTCCAGCAAGGCCTGCTTGTCGCGCAAGGCTTCCTGGACGACCACGTTGGCCGTGATGTCGCGGGCCATGCCAAACATGCCGGCCATCTGGCCCTGCGCGTCAAACACTGGGCCCTTGGTGACCAGGAAAGTCATCCGCCTGCCGTCGCGCAGGGTGAGGTGGTCTTCGGTGGTCACGGTGCGCCCGTTTTGCCTGAGCGCCTCGTCACCGGCCATGATGAGCGCGGCAGACTCGGGTGAGAACAGGTCTTGGTCAATGTGGCCAATGATCTGGTCGAAGGGGCGGCCCAGGAAGTTCGCGGCGGACTGGTTGACCATGATGTAGCGGCCGTGCTGGTCTTTGACGAAGATAGCATCGGTGGTGCCGTCGATCACCGCACGCAACAGTTGCTCGCTGCGCAACAAGGCTGCTTCGGTGCGGTGCCTTTCGCTCACGTCCAGCGCCAGTCCGATGATCACCGTGCCGTTGCTGGTGGACACGCTGCGGCCGTGAACCTCCAGCTGCACCACGCTGCCATCACGGCGGCGCCCGGAAAAGGCATGGCGCATCTCCTGGTCGAGGCCATCCAGGCGCCTTTGCATTTGCTCGATCACGCTGGCCTGATCCTGCGGCATCACCAGATCGCGCCAAGGCACTTTGTGAATCAGTTGTTCGGGGCGGTCGTAGCCCATCATCCGCGCGAACTCCGGGTTGGCATAGCGCAGGTGCTCACCCTGGACGATGTAGATGCCTGCCAGCGATTGTTCAACGAGGGCTTTGAATCGGCTGTTGGCGGCCCGCTGCTCGGTCTGCCGCAACCATTGGATGACCCGGCTCATCAGGATGCCCATGGCGAAAAAAACACCGATGGCCACCACCGAGGTGTTGGCGGCTGACATGAACAGGAACCAGGCCAGCCCTGCAGACAGCATGGTGGCCACGATACCCGCCAGCCCCCCGCCCCACCAGGATGCCGCGAACACGGCTGGGTAGAACAGCAGCAGGGCGATGGGCTGGATGGTGGACCAGAAGGTCCATTGGATGGTGGCGGCTACCAGGGGGATGAGCAGACCCCAGAGCAGGCCCGCGACCGAGGCCTTGGGTGGCGGCTCATCGGACAGACTGCCTTCGGCGTCGTCCGGCACATGCTGAAGGGTGAACCACAGCATGACCGCGGTCACCAGGATGAAGAAAAATACCTTTGAGGGTGGAAAAGTGCGTGATGGCCGTCACGTCGCTGAAGGTGGCCAGCACCCGGTCCGACAGGAATATCCACAATGCCGCGAACACGGCATAACCCAGCGTTGCCCGAAGGCTGTATCGCGTCCGATGGGAAATCGGCATCAATGCGCTCCTGCACCCCCCCGAGGGTTCGGGTGATTATGGTGCGGCGTTCAAGGCCGTGCATGAAACTTCGATGCAGTGTGGCGCCCGGGTCACCCCGGGATTTCCAGCGATCAGACCGCTTCGATGCGCGCCGTGACGGCCTTGCCGCTGCGCAAACCCAGCTTGCTCAGCAGGGCGCGGTCGCGTTCGACCTCTGGGTTGCCCGTGGTCAGCAGCTTGTCGCCATAGAAGATGGAGTTGGCGCCCGCCAGGAAGCACATGGCCTGCACGGCCTCGCTCATCTGCTGGCGCCCGGCCGACAGGCGCACGCGCGCCGTGGGCATGGTGATGCGTGCGACGGCGATGGTGCGCACGAACTCCAGTGGATCCAGCGGTGGGGTGTCGGCCAAGGGCGTGCCGGGCACGCGCACCAGGTCGTTGATGGGCACGGATTCGGGGTGCGTGGGCAGGTTGGCCAATTGGGCGATCAGCCCGGCGCGGCCTTCGCGCGTTTCGCCCATGCCCACGATGCCGCCGCTGCACACTTTGATGCTGGCCGATCGCACGTGCGAGAGCGTGTCCAGGCGGTCTTGCTGGTCGCGCGTGGTGATGATGTCGCCGTACAGCTCGGGCGCGGTGTCCAGGTTGTGGTTGTAGTAATCCAGGCCGGCGTTCTTGAGCGACTGGGCTTGCGGTTCGGTCAGCATGCCCAGGGTGCAGCAGGCCTCTAGGCCTTCTTGCTTGATCACGCCGATCAGCTCGGCCACTTTCTCGATGTCGCGGTCTTTGGGGGCGCGCCAGGCGGCGCCCATGCAGAAGCGGCTGGCGCCAGCTTCTTTGGCGGCCACCACGGCTTCGCGCACTTGCTCGGGCGACATCAGCTTGCTGGCCTTGACGCCGGTGTCGTAGCGGGCCGCTTGCGGGCAATAGCCGCAGTCTTCTTCGCAGCCGCCGGTCTTGACCGACAGCAAGGTGGCGTGTTCGACCTCGTTGGCATCCCAATGCTGGCGGTGAACCTGCTGGGCTTGCCACATCAGGTCATTGAAGGGCAGGTTGAACAGGGCCAGCACCTCGGCGCGGGGCCAGCGGGCGCCGGTGTCGTCTTCCGGCGTGGTGCAGTCGCCGCCGCAACCATGGGCGTTCAGCGCGGCCTTGGGCAGCCATTGAACCGTCTGCGGGGTGGTCTGGGTGGGCGAAGGGCTGGCGAGTAGGCTGGAAGGCATGGGCTGGACTGCGGACAAAGCAGTGCTGAAACGGTCAAAACAGGCCCCAGTGTAGGCCAGACACCGGGGGAGCGCCAAGCGACTCGCCAGAGGGGCCTGCCCTGGAATTCGGCCACGGGCGGGGGTTGACGCGGGTGACCTTTGCGTCAGATCGGCATGCAGCCCAGGATCGCTGTTGCGATAAGCTCAGGCCATGCGTTTTGAACACCTGATCGAGATCAATGCCGCCAGCACGGCCGTCCAGACGGTGGTGCCACCCTTCACGCGCGAGCAACTGTGGCGCGGCCTGATGGCCCGTGTGCACACGCCGCAGCGCTTTCCCCTGGGGCCCGACAGCTGCGACTGGCGCGAGCTTGAGCCCGGCGTGATCCAGCGCACCGTGAATTTCGGTGCCAACGCCATGAAGGACGAGGTGCAGGCCGACGCTTTTCAGAAGCTGGAATTCACGCCCGAGCCGCACGGCGACACCACCCCCATCCGCCTGACGATCACGATCGAAGAGCCCCAGCCCGGCCAGATGTTGCTGCGCTTTGTGTACGAAAGCGTCAGCGAGTTGTCGGCCGAAGAAGCGTATTTCAACGACTACCGCCACAACGCCTGGCTGCACAACGACCGCGACATGGTGCGCACCCTGCGCCAGTGGTTGTCTGACGAAGGCCTGTAGGAGACCGAACCATGCGGAACGACGCTTTCATCTGCGATGGCCTGCGCACGCCTTTCGGCCGCTACGGCGGGGCCTTGTCTTCGGTGCGCACCGACGACCTGGCGGCCGCGCCCTTGCGGGCCTTGCTGGCGCGCCACCCCAGCCTGGACCCGGCCCTGATCGACGACGTGCTCTACGGTTGCGCCAACCAGGCGGGCGAAGACAACCGCAATGTCGCCCGCATGGCGGCCTTGCTGGCCGGTTTGCCCATGGACGTGCCAGGTGCCACCATCAACCGTCTGTGCGGTTCGGGCCTGGACGCCCTGGGCACGGCCGCACGCGCCATCCGCTCGGGTGAGGCCCACCTGATGATCGCCGGAGGTGTGGAGAGCATGAGCCGCGCGCCTTTCGTGACGGCCAAGGCCGACAGCGCTTTCAGCCGCAACGTGACCACGTTTGACACCACCATTGGCTGGCGTTTCGTGAACCCCTTGATGAAGGCCCAGCACGGCATTGATTCGATGCCCGAGACCGCCGAGAACGTGGCCCGCGAATTCGCCGTGGGCCGAGAGGACCAGGATCTGTTCGCACTGGCCTCGCAGCGCAAGGCCGTGGCCGCTCAACTGGCGGGCTTCTTTGACACCGAGATCACGCCCGTGAGCATCGCGCAGAAAAAGGGCGAGGCGGTTTTGGTGTCGAAAGACGAGCACCCGCGCGAGACCACGCTCGAATCGCTGGCCAGGCTCAAGGGCGTGGTCACGCCCGAGGGCACCGTGACGGCGGGCAATGCCTCAGGCATCAACGATGGCGCTTGTGCCTTGCTGGTGGCTTCCGAAGTGGCCGCGCGCGAACACCGGTTGACGCCGCTGGCGCGCATCGTGGGGATGGGCGTGGCGGGTGTGCCACCGCGCATCATGGGCATTGGGCCCGCGCCCGCATCGCTCAAGCTGCTGGCCCGCCTGGGCATGACGATCGATCAGATGGACGTGATCGAGTTGAACGAGGCCTTTGCCGCACAGGGCTTGGCGGTGATGCGCCAGTGGGGCCTGCACGACGCGGATCCGCGCGTGAATCCGAATGGCGGCGCCATTGCCTTGGGGCACCCACTGGGGGCCTCGGGGGCGCGGCTGGCCTTGACGGCGGTGAACCAGTTGCACCGCATTGGCGGGCGCTACGCCCTGGTCACCATGTGCATTGGGGTGGGGCAGGGCATCGCGGTGGTGCTGGAGCGGGTGTGAGCGCCTAAAGCACCGGGTGCGGCAGCGGCACCGGGCCATCCTGCAGCCCGGCGCGCCCGCTGAGCACCGCGTTTTGAAAAGCAGGCAGGGCGGCTTGCGTTTGGGACAAGGTGCTGCCCAGGCCGCGCACCACACAGACAGCGGCGGGGCCGCAATTGGCCGCTTCACGGACATCATCCGGGCTCAGCAGGCCCCCGATGGCGACCACGGGCACGGGGCTGTGGGCCACCCACCAGCGCAGGTTGTCGTGCCCTTGCGCTTGCCATGGCATCTCCTTGGTGGTGGTGGGCAGGACCGGTCCGCACGCGATCAGGCTGGCGCCGCAACCGGCAGCGCGGGCCAGCTCCCACAGGCTGTGCGAGCTGAGGCCCAACTGCAGTCGGGCGCTGTGCTGACGCAGCAGGGCCTGGTCGGGCGGGCTCAAGGACAGCAGGTCTTCCTGACCCAGGTGGATGCCCAGTGGCGCATCGGCACCAGCGTTCAAGGCCAGGGCTTCGCGCCAATGGTCGTTGACGAACAGGCTGGCCTGGGCCGAGGCGCAGGTGTCCAGGCTGGTGGCCAATTGCTTGGCCAGCTCAGCGTCTTTGGTCTTTCGGCGCAACTGCAGCAGTCGCAAGCCGCTGCTCACGCCATCCTTGATGCGTTCGGCGCTGTCGACGATGCCGTACAGGCCTTCGGGCGGGGCGTGGAAGGGGGCGAAGCGCGTGCCTTGCAAGGCCCACGGCAACTGCTCGTCCAGGCCCAGCCAAGGCAGCGGCGCCCCGGCATGGCGCGGGCCTTGGGCGAAGCCCGGGCCTGCCATGACCGGTCCCGCGCCTTGACCGGCGCCATGGCCTTGGCTCAAGGCGTGGTGCGTGAGCATCTTGGCCAGCACGACGGCATCGGCCTCGACATGGCCCAGGGCCAGCGCAGCGGCCACGCCGCTGGCGAAGGTGCAGCCGGTGCCATGCGTGTGGCGCGTGTCGATGCGGGGCGCCGTCAACCAGCCCGCGGCATGTGGGGTCTGCAGCCAGTCGACCGCTTGGGCCATGGGCGCTGCGGCGGCCTTGAGGGTGCTTGGGGCATCCCCCCCGGTGATGACGACGCCGCGCGCCCCGATGGCTTGAAGCTGGCGCGCCATCTCGGGCACCAAGGCTTGGTCGATGTCATGGCTGGCTTGGGGCCAGGCCAGCAAACGCGCCGCTTCCACGCGGTTGGGCGTGATCACCGTGGCGCGGGGGATCAGCAGCTTGCGGTAGGCGCTCAGCACCTGGGGGTCGGCAAAGGCGGCCCCACCGGCCGAGGCGCCCAGCACCGGGTCGATGACCAAAGCCAGTTGCCGATGCGGATCGACGCCTGGCGGTGTGGCGGCGCGCAGGTGATCCACCCAGCGTGCCACCGCTTTGATGGCGGCCACGGTGCCCAGCAGGCCGGTCTTGATGGCGCGGGGCGGCAGGTCCAGCGCCAGCGCGGCAAGCTGGGCTTCCAGGGTGCTGGCGTCCACGGGGAACACGGCCTGCACGCCTTGCGAGTTTTGCGCGGTGATGGCCGCGACGACGGGGCACAGGTGCACCCCCAGGGCGTCGGCGGCGCGCTGGTCGGCGCTCAGCCCGGCGCCGCCGCTGCTGTCATGGCCAGCGATGCTCCAGATGATGGGGGGGGGTGTCGTTGCGGGCATCACAAGAGCAGGAAAGGTTGGCCGCCCACCGGTGTGGTGGCCACGGCCACGTCGCTGGTGGGCATCAAGCCCGCTTCAAAGCCGGTGCGCCCCGCCTGGACCGCGTGGCGAAAGGCCGTGGCCATGCGCACCGGGTCGCCCGATTGCGACACGGCCGAGTTCAGCAGCACGGCGTCTACACCGAGCTCCATGGCCGCGGTGGCGTGCGACGGCGCGCCCAGGCCCGCATCGACGATCAAGGTGGTGTTGGGCAGGCGCGCGCGCAGGGTCCGCAAGGCCCAGGGGTTGAGCAGGCCCAGGCCCGAGCCAATGGGGGCGCCCCAGGGCATCAAGACGCGGCAGCCCGCATCGACCAGGCGCTGGCAGGTCACCAGGTCGTCCGTGCAATAGGGCAGCACCTCGAAACCATCGCTGACCAGTTGGCGCGCGGCATCGACCAGTTCAAAAGGATCGGGCTGCAAGGTCTGTTCGTCACCCACCACTTCGAGCTTGACCCAGTGCGTGCCCAGCAGCTCGCGCGCCATGTGGGCCAGGGTGATGGCCTCGCGGGCGCTGCGGCAACCGGCGGTGTTGGGCAGCAAGTGGGCGCCTTGTTCGCGCGCGGTGGTGCGGATGATGTCGACGAAACCGTTGTCGCCGCCACCAGGCACGGCCAGCGTGCGCTTGAGGCCCAGGGTCAGCACCTGGCTGCCGCTGGCGATGATGGCGTCGCGCAAGACTTGCGGCGACGGGTAACCGGCCGTGCCCAGCAGGAAGCGGCTGGTGAGTGGCGTGTTGCCGATGTGCCAGGGTTCCATCCTTAGCCTCCTGTGATGGCGCTGAAACACAGCACCGCGTCGCCGTCTTGCAAGGTGTGTTGTGCGCGTTCGCTGCGCGGCACGAACTCGCCGTTGACGGCGGTGGCCACGGCGTGGTCGTCCAGGGCTCTGGCCTGATTCAGGCGGTCCAGCAGATCGGCCACGGTGCTGCCTGTGGGCAATTGCTGGGCGCCTTGGTCGGTGTGCACGGTGATGTGGGTCATGTCAGCAATCCAGTTTGGCCCAGGGCCTCGTCCACCAGAGAGGGGCCCAACAACCACCCGTGGCGGTACAGCCCATTGATGCGCACCAAGCCGGGCTCGACATGGCACTCGGGCCGGTGGTCGGGCAGGGCCGGGCGCAGGTTGGTGTCCATGCGAATGATGCGGCTTTCAGCCAGGGCGGGCAGCACGCTGTGGGCAGCGGCCATCAATTCGACTGCGCTGCGCAGTGACATGGGTGAGCGGTCTTCGGTTTCGATCTCGCTGGCACCCACCAGCACCACATCGCCGGGCCGGGGCACGACGTAGACGCGGTGACGCGGGTGCAGCAGGCGCACCGGGCGCTTCAAGCCCAGGCCGGGGGCGTGCAGCCAGACGATCTCGCCGCGCACACCGCGCACTGCACAGCTGGCCTTGGCGCCCACGCCCCGCAGGTCGAACACCCAGTCATACGGGCGGCCGTCCAATTGGCCCGCCTGGATGTGCTGCACAGGCTGCGCCCAGTGCCATTGCACGTCAGGGGCATCGTCGTGCAAGTGCTGCAAGGTACGCACCGTGTCGATGTGGGCCTCGCCCGCCAGCATCCAGGCGTGAAGGCGGCCCATGGTGCTGTGCAACGAGGGCTCAAGCTGGGTGAGGGTTGCGGCGTCCAGAACCTGGGGTTGTGCCGCCGCGCCCGGGTCAACGTCATCCACCAAACGGGCCAGCACGCGGCGTGCGGCGCCCTGGTCGCTGCCATGGGCCACCAGCAAGCTGCCTTGCCGTTCAAACAGCCTGGGCAGGCTTGGCTGGGCCTGGCTGAGCCGATCAGTGATGGCTTGCCAGCGGTCGATGGACTGCCAGCCACGTTGGGCCAGGTCGGCATCGGCGGTCTCGCGCTCGGCCGTGGGGCTGAGCATGCCCGCCGCCGTGAAGCCTGCCGCGCCTTGCCCGTCAAAACGCGGCGCAGGGCCGCTTGACGGATCGAAAACGCTGACACGGTGGCCCGCGTGTGCCAGGCTCCAGGCGACCAGTCGGCCCAGCAGGCCCGCTCCCGCGATGCCGATGTTCATGCTTTGCACGGTGCTGGTGCCTGCTCAGGCCTTGGGCGCTTCCGACCTGATCGGAATGTACAGCTCGCCACCCACCTGCTTGAACTCAGCCGACTTGTCCTGCATGCCTTTGGCGGCGAATTCGCGCACCTCCTGCGTGATCTTCATCGAGCAGAACTTGGGGCCGCACATCGAGCAGAAGTGCGCCACCTTGGAGGCATCCTTGGGCAGCGTCTCGTCGTGGAAGTCGCGCGCGGTTTCCGGGTCCAGGCCCAGGTTGAACTGGTCCTGCCAGCGGAAGTCGAAACGGGCTTGTGACAGCGCATCGTCACGCGCCCGCGAGCCCGGATGGCCCTTGGCCACGTCGGCCGCGTGCGCCGCGATCTTGTAGGCGATCAGGCCCTGCTTGACGTCGTCGCGGTTGGGCAGGCCCAGGTGCTCCTTCGGTGTCACGTAGCAGAGCATGGCCGTGCCCATCCAGCCGATCATGGCCGCGCCAATCGCACTGGCGATGTGGTCGTAGCCCGGCGCGATGTCGATGGTCAATGGGCCCAGGGTGTAGAAGGGCGCTTCATGGCAGGTCTTGAGCTGCTCGTCCATGTTGGCCTGGATCAGGTGCATGGGCACGTGGCCTGGGCCTTCGATCATGGTCTGCACATCGTGCTTCCAGGCGATCTGCGTGAGTTCGCCCAGGGTGCGCAGCTCGGCAAACTGGGCCTCGTCATTGGCATCGCTCAAGGAGCCCGGACGCAGGCCGTCGCCCAGCGAGAAGCTCACGTCGTACGCCTTCATGATCTCGCAGATCTCTTCGAAGTGCGTGTACAAAAAGTTCTCTTTGTGGTGCGAGATGCACCACTTGGCCAGGATCGAGCCGCCGCGCGAGACGATGCCGGTGCGGCGCCCAGCGGTCAGGTGGATGAAGGGCAAGCGCACACCAGCGTGGATGGTGAAGTAGTCCACGCCCTGCTCGGCTTGTTCGATCAGCGTGTCGCGGTAGATGGCCCAGGTGAGGTCTTCGGCCACACCGCCCACCTTCTCCAGCGCTTGATAGATGGGCACGGTGCCAATCGGCACCGGGCTGTTGCGCACGATCCAGTCGCGCGTGGTGTGGATGTGCTTGCCGGTGGACAAATCCATCACGTTGTCGGCGCCCCAGCGGATCGCCCACACGAGCTTTTCAACTTCTTCCTCGATCGACGAGGTGACGGCCGAGTTGCCGATGTTGGCGTTGATCTTGACCAGGAAGTTGCGGCCAATGGCCATCGGCTCCAGCTCGGTGTGGTTGATGTTGGCCGGGATGATGGCGCGGCCTCGGGCCACTTCCGAGCGAACGAATTCGGGTGTGATCTCGCGCGGGATCAGGGCGCCCATGGGGTTGCCACGCAGGCGGGTTTCACGCTCGGCATCCTGGGTGTAGGCGGTGCGCCAATCGCCCACACCATCGGCCATCTCCAGCCTGCGCTGGTTTTCGCGGATGGCCACGTACTCCATCTCGGGCGTGATGATGCCTTGGCGGGCGTAGTGCATCTGCGTCACGTTCTGGCCGGATTTGGCGCGGCGGGGCGTGCGTTGCAAAGCGGCGGCGGCGTGGCGCAGGGCGGTCATGCGCTCGTCGTGGCGCTCGTCGGGCTTGAGGCCATCGTCCACCGCCTGGATGCTGCGGCCTTCGTACGATTCGGTGTCGCCGCGCGCCAGGATGGCCGCCTCGCGCACGGGCGGCAAGCCGCGCGTCACGTCGATCTCCACCGTGGGGTCGGAGTAGGGGCCGGAGCAGTCGTACAAAGTGATTGCTTCGCCATTGGTCAGTGAGACCTCGCGCATGGGCACGCGCACGCTGGGCTGGCTGCCCTCCACGTAGATCTTGCGGGACGCGGGCAAAGGTTCGCGTGTCAGGCGCGCGAGTTCGCTTAGGCTGGCCAGGGCGACAGCAGGATCGGGTGCGTTCATGGGCGGGTCCTCGGGTGGCAGTGGTGAATCACATGCTCCGAGGGGTGCCTGGGCGAGACGGAATGCTTCCATCGGCCGGGACCGTGCCCTTGGCAGGCGGAGGTCCCCATCAGGTACAGCTCTTCTTTCGCCGGTATGAGCCGGATCAAGTTCAGCGGGTTCGGTCTTGGACCATCTCAGCGCAGCACGGTGAACAGTGGTTCATCGCGAGGCACACCCCGGAGCAGTGGCTAGTGTAGTGCCTAGTCGGCTTACGGGGCCAGGGTCGCGGTGGTGGTCAGGTTGTCGGCGGGTTTGACCTGGGCAGGGGTGCCCTCGCGGTCAAACACCAGGTGCCACACCTTCGCGACCAGCGAGGGGCTGGCGGCGGACGAGGCTTCGGTCGTGGTCGGTCCGAGGAGGACGAACGCCAGAGCCAGTGGTGCGATGGCAAACAAAGGACGCATAGGATTGGTAGAAGACCTGATGTTAAGTTGTGGCACCAAGTGTAGGGCCCGCTTTGTCGTGGCGTCACCCCCTTTGCGAGGGGTGCACACCCCTGAGGCAAGGGGTTGTCATGCGCACTCTGTGGCTATTTGCGCGACCGCACGACCGTGATGCGGTGATCTCGATGAGGCGTGGCGCCTGAAGAGCCGCATTGTTGGCAAGCGCCGCTGGCCTGACCGCAGGCCGCTTTGGCGGCCGCAGGCGCGGTTTTCAAGCCCAGCAATGAGGCCAAGGCGGGCCACCAGCGTCGGCCCAGGTAGGCCACCGCCGTGAGCACGATGCTCATCGCCACCAACTCTTGCCAGAGCGGGCTGCCGTTCATGCTCAAGCGCCCCAGGCCAGGGCCAGGCGGTAAACCACCCAGCAAGCGGCATAGGCCAGTGCGAACAGGTAGGCCGTCATGGCCAGGGGCACGGTCCAGCCATTGGTTTCCCGCTTGACCACGATCACGGTGGACAGGCATTGCGGCGCGAACACGAACCAGGTCATCAGGGACAAGGCGGTGGGCAGGGACCAGGCTTGCCCGATCACCGTGGTCAGCGCGCCGGTCAGGGCATCGCCCGTTTGCGACATGGCGTACACCGTGCCCAGGGCGCTGACCGCCACTTCACGCGCGGCCATGCCGGGCACCAGCGCAATGCAGATCTGCCAGTTGAAACCAATCGGCTCAAAAATCACCTGCAGCGCGCGACCGGCCATGCCTGCCAAGCTGTACTCGATGGCAGGGCCGGTGGCGTCCAGCGGCGGGGCCGGGTAGGTCGACAAAAACCACAGGATGACCATCAAGGCCAGGATGATGGTGCCCACGCGGGTGACAAAAATCTGCGCGCGTTCCCACAAACCCAGCGCCAGGTTGCGCAAGTGAGGCCAGTGGTAGTCGGGCAGCTCCATCAGCAAGGGCTGCGCGTGCGACTGGCGCATGAACAGTTTGAGCACCAGCGCCACGAACAGGCCTGCCAGGATGCCTGCCGCGTACAGGGCAAACAGCACCAGGCCTTGCAGGTTGAAGATGCCGCCCACGGTCTGGCTGGGGATGAAGGCGGCGATGAGCAAGGCGTACACCGGCAAGCGGGCCGAGCAGGTCATCAAAGGCGCGATCAGGATGGTCACCAGGCGGTCGCGCGGATTGGCGATGGTGCGCGTGGCCATGATCCCGGGGATGGCGCAGGCAAAACTGGACAGCAGCGGGATGAAGGCGCGGCCCGACAGGCCGACGCTGCCCATCACCCGGTCGAGCAAAAAGGCGGCCCGGGGCAGGTAGCCGGAGTCTTCCAGTGCCAGGATGAAGAAGAACAGGATCAGGATCTGCGGCAGGAACACCAGCACGCCACCGGCGCCGCTGATGATGCCGTCCACCAGCAGCCCGCGCAGCATGCCTTCGCCCATCTGCGTGCCCACCCATTCGCCCAGCGCGCCCATGGACGTGTCGATGAGCTCCATGGGGGCGGCGGCCCAGCTGAACACGGCCTGGAAGACCAGGAACATCAACACGGCCAGGATCACCGGGCCAAGCACGGGATGCAGTGCGTACTGGTCGATCCGGGTGGTCAGGCTGGGGCCGGTGGCGGGCGTCACCACGCACCGCGACAGCAACTCGCTCACGCGCTGGTGGGTGGCCTCAACCGGGATGGCGGCGATGCGCTCCATGGGCCGGACGGCAGGTTGGCCCGGCAGCCTGGTCCAGTCAAGCCGGTCCAATTGCGCCAGCAAGGCTTGCTCGCCCCCGGCCTTCACGGCCACGGCTTCGATCACGGGCACGCCCAACTCGTCTTGCAGTTTGGCCACGTCAATGTGGATGCCGCGCTTGCGGGCCAGGTCCATCATGTTGATGACCAGCACCATGGGCGCGTCCAGCGATTGCAGCTCCAGCACCATGCGCAGGTTCAGGCGCAGGTTGGTGGCATCGACCACGCAGACCAGGCCCACCGGGCTGGCTTCACCGGCGCGGGTGCCGGCGATCACGTCGCGGGTGATGGCTTCGTCAGGGGTGGTGGGCAGCAGGCTGTAGGCGCCGGGCAAATCGAGCACTCGCCAGACCTGGCCTGCGGGCGACACGAACTGGCCCTCCTTGCGCTCCACCGTCACACCCGCGTAGTTGCCGACCTTTTGCCGAGCACCCGTCAGCCGGTTGAACAGCGCAGTCTTGCCACAATTGGGATTGCCCACCAAGGCAATCAGCGGGGCGGGTAAAGCGGAGGCGGGGACAGGCGCGAAGGCCGCATCAGACATGACGGAACTGCCGGTTCGGAAAGTCAGGCGTGGACGACTTCGATCAGGGAGGATTCGAGGGTGCGCATGGCGAAGGTGCTGGTGCCCACGCGCACGGCCAATGGGCCGCGGCCAGCGAACACGCGGCGCAACACTTCCACCCGCTCGCCGGGCACGAAGCCCAATTCCATCAGGCGGCGCTTGAGGGCGGCGCCGTCTTTGGTGGCGGTGCGGATGTTGCGGATGGTGGCCACCACACGCACAGGCAGCGTGTCCAGGGTGATGGACGAAGAAGCGGTGGTGGGGTGAGCATGGGTCATGTGCCCATTCTAAATTCAAATGCGAACGATTCGCAACTTCTTTATGCTGCCAGATTGACGCAAATCAACCCGGGAGTGACGTCAGCAAAGTTTGATCTTCGCGCAGGGCTCCATGGCTGACCGAGTCGGCACAAGCGCGGCGTGGGCGGAGCTCGCCACAGTGGCATCGGTGTGCAAAAGCGGGGATCCTGGCATCATCTTCATCGATTGGCACGGCGCCGCGCCGTTTCAGCGTGCAGGCCTCGTCAAGGTCGTCGGGGCCGGGCGTCCCGCCGAAAAACCACAAATCGACGCCATCCAGGTCATGGGGGTTCGAGTTCATGGGTCCTCCCTGTCATGGCAACGCCACCCAAAATCGTTCAAAAACTTTTTCGGGTGGCGCCACATTTAGCCGAGCTAGATCAAGGGCGAACCGCGATCTCGTTCTTGACCGACTTCACACCCTTGACTTCGCGGGCGATGGCGGCGGCGGAGTCTTTCTCGTTCTGGCTCTTGGCGAAGCCTGACAGCATCACGGTGCCATTCAAGGTTTCCACTTTGATGGAGGCGGCGTCTACCGACTTGGCATCCACGAACTTGGCCTTGATCTTGGTGGTGATGGCCGCGTCATCGATGTACTCGCCCATGGTGGATTGATCACGCGTCACGGCGCAGCCGGGAATGATGATCAGTGCGGAGGCGGTCAGGGCCAGGACAGCGGCGGTGCGTTTGTTGAAAAACATGGAAATTCTCCTTTTTGGAACGGGAAACAAAGTCAGATCGTCTTGGCTATTTTTTGATCGCGCCGATGCCCAGCAAGGCCAGGCCGACCACGACGATGAACAAGACGAGGAAGAGCACGAACAAAAACTTGGCGATGCCCGCAGCACTGGCGGCAATGCCGGTGAATCCGAACAGGCCGGCCACCAAGGCAATCACTGCAAAAAAAAGTGCCCACTTCAGCATGGCCATCTCCAGGAAATTGGTGTCTGTCGATGTAGGAACTTTAGGCGGCGGCACGCCAGGGTTGCATCAGCGTTTCGCGCATTCAGCTGTAGGACGACGCCCCGTCCAACTGTGGTCGAACGGGGGCGCGCGTGGGGCTTACAAGCAGGGCTGGGAAGGCGGCCGGATCAGGTGATCAAAGGCACGGTGGCGCTGATGCGCGTGCCTTGCCCCGCTGATGACTGCAGGACCAGCTCACCCCCTTCGGCCTCGACCCGGTAGCGCATGCCGAGCAGCCCGTGCGCCGAGCTGGGTTGTTGCGACGGATCGAAGCCCATGCCATCGTCCTTGACGGCAATGCAGGCCCGGCCATCCTGCGCGCTCAGGTCCACGGTGACGGTGTTGGCCTTGGCGTATTTGGCGATGTTGGTGAACGCCTCCTGCACCAGGCGGTACACGGTCAGCGACGCCGAGGGGCTGAGGCTGACGGAGTTGAGGTGGCAATCGACCTGCAAACCCGAACGCGTGGCGAATTCGCGCGATTGGATCTCGAGGGCGGCCACCAGGCCCAAGGTGCTCAAGGACGACGGGCACAGGTCTTCGACAATGCGGCGCTTGAGCGCGATCACCTCGTTGAGGTTGTCGTTGAGGTGGGCCATGCGTTCGGCCAGCTCGGGCGTGAGCGTGCCCAGGCGCGACTTGATGCGCGCGGCGTCCAGCTTGGCGGCGGTGAGCAAGGCGCCCAATTCGTCGTGCAACTCGCGCGCAAGCCGGCCGCGCTCGTCTTCGCGGATGGTTTGCAGGTAGCGGGTCAGGTCGGTCAGGTGCATGGTGCGCCGCTTGACCTCGAACTCCAGCTGGTCGCGCTCGGCCTGGATGGCCTGGCTTTGGGCCAGGCGTTGGGCATTGAGCGCGTTGGTCTGCGCCAGGAACATGGTCAGCGCCAGGAAGCTGATGGCGGTCATGGCGGCCACGCCGATGCGGTTGAGCATGAGGGTGTTGTGCACGTCCTCGCGCGCGGTGGTGACCTTGGCGGTTTCGCCCTCCAGCAGCTGCGTGGCCACGGCCCGCACCGACTCCATGTCCTGCTGGCCGATGTTGGACAGCACCATGGCGCGCCAGGCTTCGTCCTTGCCTTCATCGTGCAGGCGGATGGTGATGGCCACCTCGCCCAGCTTGCGCTGCGTCAGGATCTGCAACTCCTGGGCGCTTTTCTGGTTGGCCGCGTCTTTGGCGTAATACGGAATCAGCCATTTGAGGGCGGCGTTGCTGTCGTCGATGGCACCGTTCAAGGGGGTCAAGTACTCTTTGCGGCTGGTCAGCAGGTAGCCGCGCTGGCTGGTTTCGGCATCCACCAGGCGGCGCAGCAGGGTGTTGATCTGCGTGCGTGCCTGGGCCATCATGCCCATGTCGTCCATGGAATCGGTGGCCTGCCAGTACGAGGTCTCGCTGATGAAGAGCATGGCCAGCGCCGCCAATGCCGCCAACGGAAAGGCGTAAGCGCTGCGTTTGATCTGTGTCAGGCTTATCATCATGGACCACGGTTTCCTCAAAACTGATTCATCCTACTTCCAACTGATCGACCGTCGACCATGATTCGAATTGCCATCATTGACGACCACGCCATCGTGCGCGCCGGGCTGCGTCAGTTCTTCTCTGACCAGGTGGACCTCAAGGTCACGGGCGAAGCCTCCAACGGCCGAGAGGCCCTGGAACTGGTGCGGGCGGGTGATGTCGATGTCCTGGTGATGGATTTGTCCATGCCCGACCAGAGCGGTGTCGATGCCCTGGCGGCCATCCGGGCCCGTGCCCCCGACCTGCCGGTGCTGATCCTGAGCGGTTTCCCTGAAGAGCATTACGCCTTGACCTTGCTGCGCCAGGGCGCCAGCGGTTACCTCAACAAAGAGTGCGACCCGGAAGAGATCGTCAAGGCTATCCGCACCGTGTTCCGCGGCCGCAAGTACATCACCGCTGGCGTGGCCGAAATGCTGGCCGATGGCCTGGGTGGCGATCCCGACAAGTCCTTGCACGAGCAATTGTCCGAGCGCGAGTTTCAGGTCTTCCTGAGGCTGGCCAAGGGCGAGACCATTGGACACATGGCCGACAGCATGTCCCTCAGCGTGAAGACCGTGAGCACCTACCGCTCGCGCGTGATGGAAAAAATGAACCTGGCCTCCAACAGCGACCTGACTTACTACGCGCTCAAGAACGGCTTGATTCAGTGACCAGCGCCACGCAGTAGTCAATCAGGCTGTCGATCTCGTTGGACTTGTCAAAAACCTGGTCGGCGCCCAACTCCAGGCAACGTCGGCGCATGTCGGGCGTGGCGTAGTTGCTGAGCACGACGTGCTTGCGCGCCGACGGTGTCGGGTGGGTTTTTTGCAGCACGCCCAGCCCCGATCCTCGTTTGATGAAGATGTCGACGATGACCAAGTCGCAAGCGTTCTTGCCGTCGTTGAGCCAGGCCACGGCGTTGGCTTCGTCTTCCGCCGTGCCAACCACTTGCAAGGACACCATCTCCTCAAGCGTCGCGATGAGGTTCTCGCGAATCACCGGGCTGTCTTCAACAATGAAGGCTTTCAGGGGTGTCATTGACGGCTCGGTCTGTGGGGTGTGTGAAGGTCCTGATCAATTATCACTGCCGCCTGTGGGCCACACCATTGGAAGATCTCCTAGCTGTTTGTAGGAGCTCACCTACAGTGGCTTGATGACTGCCATTGGATCTCGATGGCGTAGGACAAAAACTACGTCAGCTTGCGGCACCGTCCGGTTGGGGAAAGGTCGCGCGTTTTGGACACTGGCGTTCAGCCTGTCGGCAACGATGGGTGTAAAACTCAACTACTCGCAAGGAACTGACCATGTCCAAAACCACCACCATCCAAGCCGCTGTCCTCGCCGCCTGTTTGAGCGCCGTGTCGTATGCCAACGCCGCTTCCGCGATCACCAAGACCGACTACCGTGCCGGCAAGGACGCTGCCACCGCCACTTACAAGGCCGACAAGGAAGCCTGCGACAAGTTGGGCGACAACGCCAAGGATGTCTGCGTCGCCGAAGCCAAGGCTAAGGAAAAGGTCACCAAGGCCGAGCTGGAATACAAGTACACCGGCAAGGCTGGCGACCGCAAGCACCTGGCCGACGTGAAGGCCGAAACCGCCTACGACATCGCCAAGGAAAAGTGCGATGACAAGGCCGGCAACGACAAGGACGTCTGCGTGAAGGAAGCGAAGGCCGTCGAAGTCAAGGCCAAGGCCGATGCCAAGCTGAACAAGGAAGTCGGCGACGCCTCCACAGACGCTGTTGAAGACAAGATGGACGCCGAGTACAAGGTCGCCAAGGAAAAGTGTGACGCCATGTCGGGCGATGCCAAGTCCAGCTGCGTGGACAAGGCCAAGGCTCACTACAAGAAGTAAGCAAGCGGGCCTCTTCGGGGGCCTTGTTTGGCAAGGCAAAGAGCCTGCACCGTTTGAAGGGTGCAGGCTCTTTTGCTTTGACTGGCACGCCGGTCGTCAGGGTTTTGCGCGTGGCGTGGACAGTTGGTGGATCCAGGTGATGACATTGTTGGCCAGCGCGCCGACAAAGGGCTGTTTGGCCAAGCCCAATACCGATTGCGAGACCACACCCTTGAGCAGCAATGCCTTGACGATGCCGCGGCCTGGCCGGAACCAGACCAACGAGCCGCCGATCGCAGCGGCCACCAGCACCAGGCCCAGCGGGTGCTTGTTGGCCAGGGGCTGAAGGGCTTCTCGGACCAGGCCGCCCGCCAAGTGGGTGGCGGGGCGCCAAGGATGGCTTTCCCACCAGCCCTGCAGGGCGTCGAGGGTGGAGGACAGGATGGGGTGTTCGCGCAGCTCACGCATCCAGGCCTGCAATTGCTGGGGCAGCGCGTGGCCGGTCGATTCGTCGTCTTCGGGTGTGTCCTCATCAGGAGGTGTCAGCCAAAGACGGATGCGTTCGCGCGACTGTTGCAAGCGAATTTCGGCGGGCAGGGGGGGGCGTGGGTGGGTCATGGCGTGGTGGCTTCCTTGAGCATGGCCACGTCGGCAGCGATCTGCTGGCGCAGGGCCTTGAAGCCGGGTGTGCGCTCTTCTTGTTTCATGATCACGGCGATGGCGGCGCACAGCGCCGCCATGCCCAAGGGCACCAGCCACAGGGCCCAGGGCACCTGCAGCTGCTGCAGTTGAGCACTGGGCGTGATGAGCCACAGCATGAGACCAACGCCACTGAGGATCAGGGTCACGGTCGCCAGCAAAGCCAGCACCGTGAACATGATCCAGTGGCGTTTGAATTGTCCCTGGAAGCTGTCCACTTCTTCACCCAACAACTCCGCGTACGACTGCAAATGCTCGCTCAGCAGTTCTGGCTCGGTGGCCATCAATCGAAGCAATGGACGCATCATGTGGCAACTCCCTGGGACAAGGCTGGGCGATTACACGCGGTCGCGGTTGCGGCTCACCAACTTGGCGATGGCGAACAGCGCGGCACCGGCAGCAGCTGCGATCAGCACCGACTTGACTGGCTCTTCCTTGATGTAGCTGACGGTGGAGTTGGCCGCGTTGGTGGCTTGCAGGCGCGCGCGCTTGGAGCCTTCGCGCACCGCGTCAACCGTCTTGCGGCTCAAGGCTTCGGCTTGGGCGCTCAGTCGGCCAATCAGCGGGGCGGCTTGGTCGCTCACGCCATGCACCTTGTCGGACAGGTTGTCCAGCGCATTGTTGGCTGCACGTTGGGTGGACTTGATGGCGTCGTCGGCGCTTTGGGTGGCGTCGTCGGCGAATTGCGATGCGGTTTGTTGGACGGACTTGATGGTAGTCATGGAAGTTCCTTTGGGTGAGTGATCAACAGCAATTCAAGGCAACCGACGGAGGTCAGGTTTTCTTGATCAGACTGACGAGAAAACTGGCCACGGCCAGCACGGCAAAAACCACGAACAGCAATTTGGCGATGCCTGCGGCGCTGGCGGCAATGCCACCAAAACCAAACAGGGCCGCGATGATTGCGATCACGAAAAAGACAACGGCGTAGTGCAGCATGAGGTGCTCCTGGTTGTGCAGCGTTGTGGGCTGCTTTCAAAAAGGGATCAGGACTTCTTGTCGATCTTCAATTGGTTGTCCACGGTGATCACGCCACTGACGGCGGAAGCCATGGTGGTGGCGCGGTCGCGGGACTGGTCATCGGGCGCGGTGCCAGTCAGGCGGACGCGGCCATTGCTGGTGTCCACGTCGATCTTGATGGCGCTGAGCGTCGGGTCGGCCGCCAGCTGCGCATTCACCCGTGTGGTGATGGCGGCATCGCTCAAGGCTTCGGACGTGTCCTTCTTGGCCTCGGCGGCATTGACCTTGGCGTCGGCGCTCAACTGCTCTGATTTATTTTCGGTGCTGACGATGACGCTGTCCAGCTTTTGCCCAGCGGTTTCAGTGGTGGGGGTCTTGTTGTCACAGGCGGCCAGGGCCAGCAGGCCGACGGTCAGCGGAGCAATCAGTAAAAGGCGGTGGTTCATGGTGTGTTCCTTCCGTGTTCGATGGGTCTGAGGGCTTGACGACTCAAGGTGTCAAACGGTGAAGTCAGAATAGGTGGGGGGGCTGGGAGCTGGCATCAGTCAACGCCACGGCATGTTGTCAGACAACGCCGACAGGCCGGGTACCCAAACGGGATTAACCTGTTGAGCACTCTCTTGACTTCACCCCATCACAGGCCACCCCCATGTTGCTCAAAGACAAGACTGCCTTCATCACCGGATCGGCCAGCGGCATCGGCAAGGAGATCGCGATTCTGTTTGCCAAGGAATGCGCCAGGATCGTGATCGCCGACGTGAACAAGGCGGCGGCCGATGCCACGGCGGCTGAACTGGTGACCACGGGCGCGCAGGCCATTGGTTTGGCGGTGGACGTGACGCAAGAGGACCAAGTCAATCAGGCTGTCCAGGATACGGTGGATCGCTTTGGCACGGTGGATATCCTGGTCAGCAACGCGGGCGTGCCAACGTGATCTGCCCTGGTTTTGTGCGCACACATTTGGTGGACAAGCAGATCCCCGAGCAGGCCAAGACCCTGGGCATCAGCGAGGACGAAGTCATCAAGAACGTGATGTTGAAAGAAACGGTGGATGGCGAGTTCACCACCACGCAGGACGTGGCCCACGTGGCGCTGATGTTCGCGGCCTTCCCGACCAATGCGCTGACCGGTCAGTCGCTGGTGGTCAGCCATGGCTGGTGCATGCAGTGATGAAGATGCGACGTGAACCCTGGATGCGCAAAGTCGGCGTCCGCTGACACGGATATCGGCGCCGTCCTACAGGGTTCTAAGGCATGCCCGACAGAGCGTGCCTGCCCCCTTCGACACAATCACTCTCAATGTCTCCCGAGTTTTTAGTGTTGAAAGGATTGATCATGAATCGCAAATTGATGGTGGCTGCACTGGTGGTGTGTGCTGCGTTTGGTGCCACGAACGGTGCCCGTGCACAGAGCTTGCCGTCGATCACGGTACCGCCTGCGTCCACCAACACGCCCTACCTGCTCGATTCGCAACGCATGATCGTGCGCAATTCGACGGGCGAGTGCTGGCGCACTGGCTACTGGACGGCGGAATTGGCTCAGAACACCCCGGTGGTGGGCAGTGATTTTCCCGCTGGTTGCATTTGCGACAAGCCCCTGATGCCCCAAGCGGTTTGTGAACCCAAGCCGGTGGCCGTGGTGACGCCGCCACCTGAAGCCATGGTCCCGCCGCCTGCGCCGGTGCCCACTTCGCAAAAGGTGACGATCCCGGCTGACGCCTTGTTCCAGTTCGACAAGTCTGCTTTGTCGGCCTCGGGAAAAGAAAAGCTCACCGACTTTGCCGACAAGGTCAAGACCTTGAACCTGGAAGCCGTGGTGGCCGTGGGTCACACCGACCGCATCGGTTCCGAAGCCTACAACCAGAAGCTGTCCGAGCGCCGTGCGCAGTCCGTCAAGGACTTCCTGGTGGGTCAAGGGCTCCCGGCTGACCGCGTCTACATCGAAGGCCGTGGCGAAAGCCAGGCCGTGACGGGCACTGATTGCCAAGGCAAGGACAACGGCAAGAACAAGAAGCTGGTGGAATGCCTGGCACCGGATCGCCGCGTGATCATCGAAGCGGTGGGTTCGCCCCGCTGAACTGTTCGCACTGATTGAAGTTTGATGTGACCCGGCCGGGGCAACCTGGTCGGGTCATTTTTTTGCCGCAGGCAGTTCACAATGAGCACTGAACTGGTTGCCAAAAATGAGGGAAAGTGCACCATGGGAATCACGTTGACATTGACGGGCCACCAGACCGACCTGGGCGGTGGTTTCGTGGTGCGCCGCATGTTGCCGGCTGCGGTGCGCCAGTCGGTCGGGCCGTTCATCTTCTTTGACCACTTTGGTCCCGTGGTGCAAGCGCCAAGCATGAACACCGATGTGCGGCCCCATCCCCACATCGGGCTGGCCACGGTGACTTATCTGTACGAAGGCGCGATGATGCACCGCGACAACCTGGGCACGGTGCAGCGCATCGAGCCGGGCGCCATCAACTGGATGAGCGCGGGGCGCGGCATCGTCCACTCAGAGCGCACGCCCGATGACCTGAAGCAAGCGGACCGCCACTCGCATGGATTGCAGTTGTGGGTGGCGCTGCCGCAAGCGCATGAGGAGTCGGCGCCCACCTTTGCCCACACGTCGGCGGAGCTCATCCCGGAAGTGACGGAGCAGGGCGCGACCATCCGCGTGCTGGTGGGCTCGGCCTGGGGTGTGACCTCGCCGGTGCAGCCTTTGTCGCCCACCTTGTACCTGGACATCAGATTGGCGGCGGGGCAAAGCCTGACTTTGCCGAAGCTGGCCGAAGAAGCCGCCCTCTACGCGGTGGACCAGGCCTTGACCCTGGATGGCGAGGCCGTGGCGGCGCACACCATGGTGGTGCTGGACGATGGCGGTGTGCTGGCCAATGGCACCGACAGCGAGGCGCGCCTGGTCATCATTGGCGGTGCGCCCTTGGATGGGCACCGCTTCATCTGGTGGAACTTCGTGTCCAGCCAGAAGGAGCGCATCACGCAGGCCGCCCAGGATTGGGAGAACGGCCTGTTCAAGAGCGTGCCGGGGGATGACCAGGAACGCATCGAGTTGCCGGCCAAGCGGCCATATTGAGCGTGCGCGCTCATCACCAGCTCAAGGGGTTGACGCGGTAGAAGTCGCACAGCTCGTGGTACAGCGTGGGGTGATGCTCGGCCAATGCCTGGGGGCGCTCGAAAAAGGTCTCGGAGGCCACCGCGAAAAACTCGGCGGGGTTGGTGGCGCCATAGTGGTCGAACAGTGATGCTTCGCCACGATCGGCCTGCTCCTGCAACTCGTCAAAGGCCTCGTGCATGACCTGGGACCAGCGCCGGTACCGCTCAGGGCCGGGCAGGTTGGGGGCGCCATTGGCCAGGCCGGTTTCCTGATCGAGTTGGTGCGCGAACTCGTGGATGACCACGTTGTTGGCGTCGTCCGGGATCGCTGCCCCCTCCACGGCGTCTTGCCAAGACAGGATCACCTGGCCCTGAGACCAGGATTCACCGGACAGCACCTGGCGCTGGTGATCCTGCAGCACGCCCGTCTCGTCGGTGTGCACTTTGTCGACGATGAAGGCGCCGGGGTACACCAGCACCTGGCGCAGCTCGGGGTAGTAGTCGGTGCGGGGGCGATTCAGGATGAGCAGGCAGGCCTGGGCGGCGATGGTGACGCGGATCTCGTCGGTGATGACCAGTCCACCGCAACCGATGAAGGCTTTTTCGGCCACGAAAACCTGGATGTGTTGCTTGAGCTGAAGCTGCAGGTCTACGGGCAAGGCGCGCAGGTAGGGCACGCGCTTTTTCAGGATGGCGCGCCAGGCGGGCGGGAAGGGTTGGCTGCGCCAACGGCGGCGGCGGCGCTCGGTCAGCCAGGGCTGTCCGATGAACCACGCGACCAGCAAGAGGCCCAGAACGGTGACGATGAGCATGGGCAATGGGGCCTCCTTGGGCCGTGCGGGCCTGGCTCAGCAGGTGGGGCCGTCTGGCGCGGTTTCAAGCACCGGGGTGGTCCAGGTCGGGGCGGTGCCAGGGATCCACATGCGTCATCAGGTTGAGCACCCGGTGGCGTTGCAGCACCCGTTGGCGGGCTTCAACGGCGATGTCGTGGCCGGCTTCCACGGTGATCTGGGCATCGACCTCGATGTGCGCGTCCACGATGATCATGTCGCCCATCTTGCGGGTGCGGACATCGTGGACGTTGCTCACGCCGGGCGTGTCCATCAGGGTCTGGCGGATGGCTTGCACTTCTGCTTCGTCCACCGAGCGGTCCACCAAATCATGCAAGGCGTCCCAGCCGAAACCCCAACCCATGCGCGCGACCATGAAGCCCACGATGAGGGCCGCGACCGGGTCCAGGATGGGGTAGCCGGCCAGGTTGCCCACGATGCCCAGCCCGACGACCAGCGAAGAGGCCGCGTCCGAGCGGGCATGCCAGGCGTTGGCCACCAGCATGCTGGACTTGACGCGTTTGGCCACTGCCAGCATGTAGCGGAACAGCAGCTCCTTGGCGATGAGGGCCGCGCCTGCCGCCCACAGCGCGACCACGTGCACCTTTTGCACGGTCTCGGGTGACTGCAGCTTGAGGGCGGCGGACCACAGCATGCCCACGCCGACGGCCAGCAGCAAGGCACCCAGGATCAGGGAGGCGGCGGTCTCGAAACGCTGGTGGCCATAAGGGTGGTCGTCGTCGGCGTCTTTCTGGCTGTGGTGGTTGGCGAACAGCACGACAAAGTCGGCCACCAGGTCGGACAGGGAGTGGATGCCGTCGGCGATCAGGCCTTGGGACTTGGCCAGGATGCCCACCACGATCTGGCCCACGGTGAGGACCAGGTTGACGCCCACGCTGACCCAGGTGCTGCGCGAGGCTGCGGCGGCGCGCTCTGCGGGGCTGTGTTGGTCGTCTTCGGCATCGTCGGCAAGGTCATTGAAGTTCATGGGCGCATCTTAGCCATGGCTTAAGAAAGCCCTAAGACGCCGCCGGCATCATGAGTTCCAAGGAGAGCCACCCATGAACTTGTCCGCTGTGTCCCAGAAACCCCTGCGTGCCTTGACCGTCTGTGCGGCCGGGGTGGCGGCATGCCTGGTCATGAATTTGGCCCTGGCGGCCATGCCCGCCGATCAATTGGCCGCCTACACCGCCCAGGCGGGAGCCCCGGCGGTGCCCAGTCGCGGGCAGGTGTTCTTCACCGCCCGCCATGGGCGTGAATGGAGTTGCGCTTCGTGCCATGGCGCCATGCCCACCCAGGCGGCCCGGCATGCCTCAACCGGCAAGCTCATCCAGCCACTGGCTCCCGCCTTCAACCCGGAACGCTTCACGGACCCGGCCAAGACCGAGAAGTGGTTTCGCCGCAATTGCAACGATGTGCTGGGCCGCGAGTGCAGCGCCGCTGAAAAAGCAGATGTGCTGGGCTGGTTGACCACGCTCAAGCCTTGACCAGGAGAACTCATGATGACCACTCGACGCTTGGTGGGGTTGCTCACCGCCCTGTGCTGCGGGCCCGGGGCCTTCGCCGACGACGGCGAGCGCATGGCGCGCGTTCCCTTGTTGCCCAAGTACCAGCAGGAATGCGCCGCCTGCCACCTGGCCTATCCACCAGGCATGTTGCCAGCGGCATCCTGGCGGCGTTTGATGAACACCTTGCCCAAGCACTTCGGCACCGATGCCTCGCTCGACCCGGCCTCGGTCAAGCAACTGGCCGACTGGCTCACCGCCAACGCGGGGAGCTACCGCCGCGTGCGCGAGGAGCCTGAGCAAGACCGCATCACGCGTTCAGCCTGGTTCCTGCGCCAGCACGACGAGGTGCCTGCGGCCACCTGGCGCCGCCCTGCCATCAAGAGCCCGGCCAACTGCATGGCCTGCCATGCCGGGGCCGACCGGGGTGATTTTGACGAAGACCGCATCCGCATTCCCAAGTGAGACCATCATGACCGCCTCTTCATTGAGTACTTCCCAGCCCACCACCGTGCCCGCCCGCCGACGGATGGTGGATGCCACCACCCGCGCCTTGCACTGGTTGATGGCGTTGAGCTTCACCGGCGCTTACCTCACCGCCGATGGCGAGCGCTGGCGCCTGGTGCACGTCACCTTGGGCTACACCCTGGGCGGTCTGCTGGTGGCCCGCGTGCTGTGGGGGCTGTTCGGGCCACGCCAGGTGCGCTTGTCGGTGCTGTGGCGCAAGTTGCGCAGCCTGCCCGCTTGGCTGTCCGAGCCCACCAATGCCCGCTTGGGGCAGAACGTGTTGATGGCGCTGGCGGTGGCGCTCATCCTGAGCCTGATCCTGCCTTTGACACTCAGTGGCTACGCCGTGTGGGACGAATGGGGTGGCGAATGGCTGGAAGAGGTGCATGAGTTCTTCGGCAATGCCCTGCTGGCAGTCGTGCTCTTGCACATCGGGCTGATCGTGCTGCTGAGCCTGTGGCGCCGCCAGAACCAGGCCTTGCCCATGCTCACCGGTCGTGGGCCGGGCCCCGGCGCCGACGTGGCCCCGCGCAACCATGGCTGGTTGGCACTCGCCTTGGTCGGCGTGGTTGTGGCATTCTGGCTCTGGCAATGGAACGGGGCACCCGGTGCTTCGTCCGACGCCAACCCGACCCTGTCCCACCTTGAGCGCCAGGCCGACCATGACGACGATTGAAAGCCCCCTGTGCCATGCGCCTCTTGCTTGCCGAAGATGACCCCCTGCTGGGCGATGGCTTGCAGGCCGGCCTGCGGCAACTGGGCTTCCAGGTCGATTGGGTGCGCGATGGCCTGGCTGCCGAGCGCGAGTTGCGCACCCAGGCCTATGCGGTGGCCGTGCTGGACCTGGGCTTGCCCTTGAAGGACGGTCTGGCGGTGCTGGCCGCGGTTCGCCGCGACGGCATCCCGACGCCGGTGCTGGTGCTGACCGCGCGAGACTCGGTGCCCGACCGCATCCAGGGGCTGGACGTGGGGGCCGACGATTACGTGGTCAAGCCGGTGGACCTGCAAGAGCTGGCGGCCCGCCTGCGCGCCCTGGTGCGCCGTGCCCATGGTCAGCCTCAGGAGTGTCTGCAGGCCCAGGATGTGGTGCTGGACCCGGCCGCCCGCACGGTCCGGCTGGCGGGCACCTGGGTCACCTTGTCCACACGCGAGTTCGACTTGCTGCACGCCTTGATGCTCAACGCTGGCCGGGTGCTGTCGCGCGAGCAGATCGAGCAGCACCTCTACAGCTGGGGCCATGAGGTCGACAGCAATGCGGTCGAAGTCCACATCCACCACCTGCGCCGCAAGCTGGGCAGCGGTCTGATCCAGACCGTGCGCGGTGTGGGCTATGTGCTGCAGCGCGAAGCGCCCACTTCGCCATGATCGGCCCACCGCGTTCCATCCAGGGTCGCTTGTTGGCGTGGGTGCTGGGCATGGTCGTGGTCGTTTGGCTGAGCACGGCGGGCATCACCTGGTTTGACGCGCGGCACGAATTGGAGGAGCTGCTCGATGGCCACTTGGCGCAGGCCGCGTCCTTGCTGGTGGTGCAGCAGCAAGGCGAGATCGAGGACGACCGCCATGACCTGGACGCGCCCACCTTGCACCGCTATGCGCCCAAAGTGGCCTTCCAGGTGTTCCACGAGGGGCGCTTGGCGCTGCGTTCGGCCAACGCGCCCGCCGTGCCCATGGCGGCGCCGGGGCAGCCCTTCCGCGTGGGGTTTGACACCGTCCAGATCGATGGTTTGACCTGGCGGGTCTTCGCCGCTCAGGGCGGTGAGCAGGATGTGCGGGTGTATGTGGGCGAGCAGATGAACTCGCGCATGGGGATCCTGTGGGCCGTTTTGCGCAGCACGTTGTGGCCCATGCTGGTGGCCCTGCCGCTGTTGGCCTTGGCGGTGTGGTGGGCGGTGCATCTGGGCGTGTCGCCCATGCGGCGTTTGGGCCAGGTGCTGGCGCAGCGCGAACCGCAGGCGCTGCATCCCGTGGCGGTGGCGGGGGCGACGGTGGAGATGCTGCCCATGATCGAGGCCCTGAACGCCCTGTTCGCGCGCATCGACCAGCTGCTGGCCTCCGAGCGTCGCTTCACCGCGGACGCCGCCCACGAGTTGCGCACCCCCATCGCCGCGATCCGAGCCCAGGCGCAGGTCGCCTTGGCCGAGGCCGACGAGCTGGCTCGGCGTCATGCGCTGCTCAACACCGTGCAGGGCTGTGACCGGGCCACCCGCCTGGTGGACCAATTGCTGACCTTGTCCCGGTTGGAGGCGGCCGATGCCATGGCGCCCCAGGTGGTGGACCTGCGCGCCTTGACCCAAAGCGTGTTGGCCGAACTGGCCCCCAAGGCACTGGGCAAGCACCAGACCTTGGAGTTCGAGGCGCCCGAGCCCTGTTTTTTGCCCGGCCATGAGACGCTGCTGGCGGTGCTGGTGCGCAACCTGGTCGACAACGCGGTGCGGTACAGCCCACCGTCGGCCCGCGTGACCGTGGCCTTGCGTCATGAGGCGGGGCGCGTGGTGCTGAGCGTGGAGGACAGTGGCCCTGGGTTGGCCGAGGCCGATCGCCAACGGTTGGGCGAACGGTTTTTCAGGGTGCCGGGCAGCCTGGAAAGCGGCAGCGGACTGGGCTGGTCCATCGTTCAGCGCATTGCCCAGGTCCACCGCCTGGACGTGCTGGTTGAGCCATCGAGGCAGCTCGGCGGCTTGGCCGTGCGCGTGTCAGGCGCCGCTTCGCCTGCCCCTTGACAGGGTTTTAAAGCTACCTTATGGTAGGTAGCCATGAGCGCCCCCATTCTCACCGTCGACGTCAGCACCCGCGGCCACATTCTGCAAGTGGCGCGCGAACTCATGCAGACGCGTTCTTACCTGGGCTTCAGCTTCCAGGACATCGCCGAGCGCGTGGGCATCCGCAAGGCCAGCCTGTACCACCACTTCCCCTCCAAGGAGTCGCTGGGCGTGGCTGTGCTGGTGGAGGCCACGCAAGGTTTTCGCGATTGGGCCGCCACCCGCGAAGGCAGCCCTGAGCGGCAAGTGCGGTCTTACTTCAAGATGCTGCGCAATGGCCTGGGCGCTGGCACGCGCGTCTGTCCAGCCGGTGCGCTGGTGCCCGGCTGGGATTGCATGAACGAAGAGTTGCGTGATGCGGTGCGCCAGTTGCGCGCCGGGCAGGTGCAGTGGTTGACAGGTGTCCTGCGTCAGATGCCCCAGGTGTCCTCGCCTGAGGACGTCGCGGCTTATGTGTTCGCGCTGGGGCAGGGGGCCTTGATGGCCGCCCGCGCCACCGGCCAGGCGAGTGATTTCGACCAAGCGGTGGCGCCCGCCTTTGCGCTGTTGGGCCTGCCGGATTAGGTCGGCCCTTTTTTTAGCCCAAAAAACTACCTACTGGATGGTAGAAGGAGTTTGTCATGAAAGCCGTCATTGCTGGCTACGCACGTTCACCTTTCCATTTCGCCAACAAGGGCGCACTGGCCAAGGTGCGTCCCGACGACCTGGCCGCCCAGGTGGTCCACGGCCTGTTGCAGCGCACGGACCTGGACCCCTCCCTGCTCGAAGACCTGATCCTGGGTTGCGCCTACCCGGAGTCCTCACAAGGCAACAACTTGGCGCGCGTCGTGGGGCTGCTGGCCGGCTTGCCACACGAGGTGCCGGGCATGACGGTGAACCGCTTCTGCGGCTCCTCCATGCAGGCCATCCACATCGCGGCTGCTCAGATTGAAGCGGGCATGGGTGAGGCCTTCTTGTGCGTGGGCGTCGAGTCCATGACGATGGTGCCCCAGGGCGGTTTCAACTTTTCGCCCAGCCCGCAATTGTTCGAGCATTCGGACGCCTACATCACCATGGGCGAGACGGCCGAGAACGTGGCCGAGCGCTGGAACGTGGCCCGCGCCGACCAGGAGTTGCTGGCGATGCAGTCGCACCAGAAGGCAGCGGCGGCCCGTGAAGGTGGGCGATTGAAGGACGAGGTCATCCCCATCCGCACCGCGGCGGGCGAGTTGATCGAGGCCGATGGCTGCATCCGGCCTAACACCTCGCTGGAAGCCTTGGCAGGCTTGAAGCCCGTGTTCCGCCCCACCGGCGTGGTCACGGCGGGCACCTCGTCGCCGCTGACCGATGGGGCCTCGGTGGTGCTGGTGACCAGCGACGAGTTCGCGGCGCGTCACGGCCTGAAGGCCACGGCCCGCATCAAGTCCTTCGCCTCGGTGGGCGTGGACCCGGCCGTGATGGGCATCGGCCCGATCCCCGCCACGCGCAAGGCCTTGGCCCGGGCTGGCTTGCAGGTGGCCGACCTGGACGTGGTCGAGATCAACGAGGCCTTTGGCTCGCAAGCACTGGCCTGCATCCGCGACCTGGGCCTGAACCCGGCCACCGTGAACCTGGACGGCGGTGGCCTGGCCATCGGGCACCCGCTGGGCGCCACGGGTGCGCGCATCACGGGCAAGGCGGCGGCGCTGATGGCGCGTGAGAACGGGCGCTATGCTTTGGCCACCCAATGCATTGGCGGCGGCCAAGGCATCGCCACCATCCTGGAGCGTGTTTGATGTCAGCAAGGACCACCATGAGCGACAAGCTTTTCCTGGACGACTTTGAAGTGGGCCAGCGCTTCGTGAGCGGCGAGCACCTGGTCGACGAGGCGCAGATCAAGGTCTTCGCGGGGCAGTTCGATCCGCAGCCTTTTCACCTGGACGATGAGGCCGCCAAGCAGACCTTGTTTCGCGGCTTGGCCGCCAGCGGCTGGCACACCGCGGCCATCACCATGCGCTTGATGGTGCAGGGTGGCATGCCGGTTGAGGGCGGACTCATCGGGGCGGGCGGCGACATCAGCTGGCCCAGGCCGACGCGCCCGGGCGATGTGCTGCACGTCGAAAGCGAAGTGGTGGAGGTGACGCCCTCGCGGTCCAAGCCTCAGCAGGGCATGATGACCGTGCGCAGCGAGACACGCAACCAGCAGGGCGACATCGTGCAGGTGCTGGTGGTCAAGATGGTGGTGCCGCGCCGGGTGTCCTGACATGGCGTGGGCTTGGCGCCGCAGGCAGACCCTTGACGAAAGCGCTCACGTCCTTGAGGGCCGGTGACAGCCAGCGCAAGGGTTGCGCGAAAGAGCCCACCAAGGAAATGTGGCCCACGTGGTCATAGCGTTTGAACTCCACCGGCACACCCACCGCTTGCAGCCGCTCGGCCAATTGCGCGCTGTTTCGCTCCGGGTCGACTTCCTTGTCTTCCTTGGCCACACCCAGGAAGGTGCGGGGCGCCTTCCCGCTGATGTAGCGGATGGGCTGGGACTCCGGCGGCACCTGGGGGTGGTGGAAGGTCTTGCGCGTTTGCGGATTGATGATGGGGATGAAGTCGTAGGGACCAGCCAAGCCTACCCAGCCGGCGAGTTCTGACACGCGGTGCCCTTGCTGGTCCAGCCAGCGCGGGTCCAATGCGACCATCGCGGCGTTGTAGGCACCAGCGCTGTGGCCCATCACGACCACGCGGCGCGGGTTGCCGCTGAAGCGCGCCGATTCGCTCAAGGCGTAGGCCACCGCCTTGGCGCAGTCGGGCAAGAAATCGGGGTAGGTGACTTGGGGGTAGAGACGGTAGTCGGCCACCATGGCGACCATGCCGTGCGCGGCCAGGGCTTCACCCATGAAACGGTACTGCACGCGTTCGCCCATGTGCCAGTTGCCGCCGTATAAAAAAACCACCACCGGGAAGCCGCCCTCGGGTGGTTCGCCCTTGGGTTGGTACACGTCCAGCAACTGGCGCGCTTGCGGGCCATAGGCCACACCGGGTGTGAGCCGGTAGGTGTCGCTGGGCACCAGTGCATTGATGGCGCGGGTGGCCGAGCAACCGGCCAGGGCGGCCAGCATGCCCAACAGGACGGCAAGCTTGAACCATTGCTTCAGCATGGCTGAATCCGATCATGACGGCAGGGAGGCCTTCAGTATCGGGTGGCCGGGGCGCGGTCGGCCATCGGTGAAGCGGAAGCGCGGGCGTAGGCAGCGGCCTACAGTGCGCTGTTCTGCATCAAGCGGGCACGTGCTCGGTGGCGTGGCGCAGGTCGGCCAGCCATTGCGCGTAGGCGGCTGAGCGGGCGTCATCTTGCGTGCGCAGCAAGGCCGAAGGGTGGGTGGTGATCAACACGGGCACGCCATCTGACTCGCGCTTCAGCCACTGGCCATGGTTTTGGGTGATGGTCACGGGGCGGCCCAGCAACTGGCGCGCGGCCGTGGCGCCCAGCGCGATGATGGCCTTGGGCTGCACCTGGGTAATCTCGGCCTCCAGCCACGGCAGGCAGGCGTCGGCCTCGGCTTGGGAGGCGGTCTTGTGCATGCGGCGCTTGCCGCGCACCTCGTGCTTGAAATGCTTGACCGCGTTGGTCACGTAGAACTGCTGGCGGTCCCAGCCCAGTTCGGCCACGGCGCGGTTGAACAACTGGCCTGCCGGGCCGACGAAGGGGTGGCCGCGCAGATCTTCCTGGTCGCCGGGTTGCTCGCCGACCACCATCAGGGCCGCGTGCACCGGGCCTTCGCCAAAGACCGCCTGGGTGGCGTGGCCGCCGATCGGGCAGTCGCGGCAATGCTGGCAGGCGGCCCGAAGCTGCGGCAACGTCATCGTGGTGCGTGCGCCTTGCCCTGGCTGACTTCGCCATTGAGCGGGCGCGGAGACCTTCAACGGCAATACTTTGGGCAGGCGCTTGGCCATGTCCTGAGGTCCTTGTTCGATCATGGTGCCGCTGCGCTGGTGGGCGGCGGCCACGAGCGGCGCGATCAACGCGGCCTCCGGCAAATTGTGCCAATAGCGCCGGGGCATCTCGCGCTCCATCATCTTCACCTTGAGCCGGGCGGGATTGAAGATGTGCTCGTAATAGGTCAGCCACAGGCCTTCGCCCGCATCGGCCGGGGGCGCATCGTCGCGGCTGGCCCCGGGCTGGAAAGTCAACTGCGCGCCATCCCACTGAGCGCAGCGTTCGGGCGTGAGGATGGCCCAGCGCATGTTGGTGAAGCGGCGCTGGAAGAAGGGCGCGGTGGTTTCGACGATGTGGTGGTCGGGTTCGAACCAGGCGATGTGCAGTGGGCCGTCGGCATGCTCGTCGGCCACGGTGCGAAAGCGCACGAAGGCGGTCATCTTGTGCATGTCGCGGCGCACGACGCGGGCGAGGTCTTCGAGCGCGCTGCGGTCTGCATCGAGCGTGTCGTGGCGCAGGCCGGGCTGGTGTTGCAGGCGCCACAGCAGGCGGTACATCAAGGCAAAGCGGCGCGGCTCGCGGTGCAGGATGGCGGTCTGGCACAGGGGCAGGAAGAAGGCGGGCACTTTGGGCGGCGGGGCCTCAGGGGCGGAGGCCGATTCGAGGCGCGTCATGGCGGCCTTTGATGGGGCCTCCGCGAAGAGGTCGCCCAGGCCCTGGTAGGACAGCGTCCAGGTCACGTCCTCGGGCGGCACGTGTTCAGCCAGCAATTGCCGCGCGGCTTGGCGAAAGCCCGCCAGGTCGATGGAATTGGCCAACTCGATCGTGCGGCTCAACATGGCGCGGTGTCGAACAAGTTGGTCTGCACTGGGGCTTGCGGCCGCAACTGCTGGGCCAGGTCAAGCGCATCCAGCCGCCGACCCGGGTGGTGGTCGGCCACGATGACGAAGGGCAGCACCTTCTTGAGCGACACGCGCAGCACCGACAGGTCGCTGCAACGCACACGCCGCACGCGCCGGGTCTGCAGCAGGCGCTCGATGGTCTTGACGCCCAGGCCGGGCACGCGCAACAGCGATTCACGCGGCGCGCGGTTCAGGTCGACCGGGAAGCGTTCGCGGTGGGCCAGGGCCCAGGCCAGTTTGGGGTCGAGGTCGAGCGACAGCATGCCGTCGCCCGGCGGCACGATCTCATCGTGCGCGAAGCCGTAAAAGCGCATCAACCAGTCGGCCTGGTAGAGGCGGTGTTCGCGCATCAGGGGCGGCGCTTGCGAGGGCAGGGCGCGTGGCGCATCGGGGATGGGGCTGAAGGCCGAGTAATACACGCGGCGCAACTGGTAAGCGCCGTAAAGTGTGGCGCTGGTGCCCAGGATGGCGCTGTCGCTGGTGGCGTCGGCGCCCACGATCATTTGCGTGCTTTGGCCGCCGGGGGCGAAGCGGGGCGGCAAGGCCACCAGGGGAGCCGAGCGTGGCCGCGAGATGATGGGCGAGGGCGCTGAAGCTTCCTTGGCCTCGTCGATGTGCACGCGCAAACGCGCCATCGATCGGCGGATGGCGGCGCCGTCTTTTTCGGGGGCCAGGCTTTGCAGGCTTTCGGCCGTGGGCAACTCGATGTTGATGCTCAGGCGATCGGCGAAGCGGCCGGCCTGGGCCAGGAGTTCAGGGCTGGCGTCAGGGATGGTCTTGAGGTGGATGTAGCCACGGAAATCGTGCTCTTCGCGCAGCACGCGTGCCACCTCGACCACCTGCTCCATGGTGTAGTCCGGGTTGCGGATGATGCCGGAACTGAGGAACAGCCCTTCGATGCAATTGCGGCGGTAGAAATCCAGCGTCAGCTTCACCACTTCATCGACCGTGAAGCGCGCGCGCGGCACATTGCTGGTCACGCGGTTGACGCAGTAAAGGCAGTCGTACTGGCAGTAGTTGGTCAGCAGGATTTTGAGCAGCGAGATGCAGCGGCCATCGGGGGCGTAGCTGTGGCAAATGCCGGCACCTTCGGTCGAGCCGATGCCCCGGCCCTTGAGTGAATCACGTTGGCTGGTTCCGCTGGACGAGCAGGATGCATCGTACTTGGCGGCGTCCGCGAGGATGGCGAGTTTTTGCTGGATGTGCACTGTATGAATATACAGTCATCAGCCTGCCGCCGCAAGCTTGGAAATTCAGCCAATCACGATCACGGCCGGGTGGGCTCAAGGGTCCGCTCCGGCACCGGAGGTGGGCTGAGGACTGGGCGGTTGTCCGACGAGCGGCCCAGCCGGTTCACCAACTGATCCAGTTCCTCCGATGTCTTGGGCGCACCACCATCCTCGTCATCGTTGTCCATGGCGGGGTTGAGCGGCTGCTCGCCCGCCGGATCGGTGGTGATGGGGTTGCCTTCCGAATCCAGCAGGGGCGCGCTTTCGTCAACCTCGTCACTGGTGGGGTTCCATTCGCCGTTGCCGGTCACCGGGGGGCGCCGTGGGCTGGCGAAGGTCGCTTGCGAATCAACCAATTTCTGCTTGAAGGCGGTGCGCAAGAAATCCCCCACCAGCAGCAGGGCGCTGTGGCCACCTTGGCCCCAATAGCTGCCGCGCATGGTGACGTGCTGGTCGTTGAAGCCCACCCAGGCACCGGTCACCAGCTGCGGGTGCATCACCATGAACCAGCCGTCGGTGTTGTTTTGTGTGGTGCCGGTCTTGCCGGCCAGGTCGCCCTCGGGCACGAAGCGCGTGCGCAGCATGGTGCCGGTGCCGTAGGTGACCACGCCGCGCATCATGTCGATCAGGTTGTTGACCGTCTCTGCCGACAAGGCCCGGTCCACTTTGTTGGGGCCGAAGACGGCCACTTCTTTGCCTTGCTTGTCGGTGATGCGCTCAACGAAGTAGGGCTGCTTGTGCTCGCCGCCGCTGGCGATGGTGGCGTACACGGTGGCCATCTCCAGCAGGGTGACGGGGCTGGTGCCCAGGGCCATGGAGGGCACCGGGTCCAGCTCGCTGTCGGTGATGCCCATGGCTTTGGCCAGCGCGGTGATGCGCGGCAGGCCGGCGTCCTGCATGACCTGGGTGGTGATGGTGTTTTTGGACAAGACCAGGCCTTGCCACATGGTCATGGACTCTCCCGTGCTGCCCGACATGTCGGTGGGCCGCCAGACCTTGCCATTGCCCAGGCGAATTGCGATGGGGGTGTCCACGTAGGTGCGGGTGGTCAGGATGCCGGACTCCAAAGCGGCGGCATACACGATGGGCTTGAAGGTGGAGCCGGGCTGGCGCGCGGCCTGGGCCACGTGGTCGAACTGCTCATCATCGAAGTCACGGCTGCCCACCCAGGCCTTGACGGCGCCATTGCGGGGATCGACGGCCACGAAGCCGGCTTCAAGCCGGGTCTTGCTGGTTCGAACCTTGGCCATCAGTTCGGCATTGCCCTGCACGGAGATCAAGGCGGCGGCCGGGGTGTTGCCAGCTTTGATCAGTTGGCGGTAATCGGGCGTGCGGCGCGCGGCATCGGCCAGCAGCGTGGGGTGCTGGCGCCAGAAGTGGTCAAAGGCCTTGGCCTTGCTGGCCTGCGCGTAGCTGTCCAGCGTGCGCGAGATGACCGGCATCGAGGCGGCGCTCCACTCCACATCGGCCACGTTCTGCAGGGCCTCGGTCTGGCGCTCCACGGCTTTGGTGGCGGCCTCTTGCAGGCGCGAGTCCAGCGTGGTGTGGATGATCAGGCCTTCGCGGGCCAGGTCGCGGTCATGCGTGTCGGCCCAATCGTCCAGCCATTTGCGCACATGGGCGGCGAAGTGCGGGGCCATGTCCAGGTCCACCGACTGGTGGGTCAGGGTGACCTGCAGCTCTTCGGCGCTCGCCAGGTCGTGGTCTTCCTGCGAGAGCACGCCGCGCTTGAGCATTTGTGCCAGCACCAAATTACGACGGGCTTTGGCGCGTTTGGGGTGCAGCACCGGGTTGTAGTAATTGGTGCCTTTGAGCATCGCCACCAGCGTGGCGCTTTCGGCCGCGTCCAGCTCGATGGCGGGCTTGTCGAAATAGGTGTGGGCGGCGGCCTCGATGCCCACGGCGTTGTACAGGAAGGGCACCGTGTTGAGGTAGGCCTCCAGGATCTGATCCTTGGTGTAGATGCGCTCGATGCGCAGGGCCGTGACGATCTCCTTGACCTTGCGGCCCAGGTTGCGCGAGCGGCCAATGTCCTCAGGGAAGAGGTTGCGCACCAGTTGCTGGGTGAGCGTGGAGCCGCCTTCCATGCGGCCGGTGGCGGTGCGCAAAATGGCCTTGATGCTGCGCAGCCAGTCCACGCCATGGTGTTCGCGGAAGCGGTGGTCTTCGGTGGCGATCAGGGCCTGGGTCACGTAGGGCGACACTTGCGTCAGGGTGACTGGCTGCGACCTTTGCTCCTGGAAGCGGCCAATGGTTTTGCCATCGGCCGACAGGATCACGCTGGGCTCGGGCACTTTGGTGGTTTTCAACTCGGTGACGGGGGGGGCTTGGGTGACTTGGTAGCCCACAAACACGGCCGCCGCAACGGCGAGGGCCGCAATGGCCAACATCAGCCAGATCAAGGCCTGGCGCAGTGGTGAATTCATGTCAGCTTTGGTGTCCCATGGGTGAATGCCTTCGTGAGCAATTGGAGTGCCCGTCATGCATTGTGGTTCAGCTTGGGAAATGCGAATTTGACTATCATGCGTGCAACAGTTGTCACACTTTGAAGTCTCCTTCCATGCCCACGCCCGATTCGGCACGTCGCGTTCCCCTCCAGTGACGCCTTTTCCTGCTGGCTTTGGGCGCGATCCTGCCCCTGGCCCTGGCCTCGGGCATCGGTTTGCAGGCCTTGGTGACCCAGCAACGTCTGCAAGCTGAACGCGCCAGCATCGACTTGGCCCGGGCCCTGAGCATTGCGGTGGGGGGCGAGTTGCGGCTGAGCATTTCAGCCCTTGAAACCTTGGCCACGACGCCTGGGCTGCGTCCGGATCTGGATGCCTCGGCTTTCGAGGCGGTGGCCAGCGATGTTTTGAAGACGCGGCCCGAATGGGTGCAAGTCATGCTGGCTCGCCCGGACGGTGCGGTCATGGCCTTGGGCAAACCGCTGCCGATGGGCCAATCCCGGGGCAATTTGCGCACGCTTGAGCCTCACAGCTTTCAATGGTTGATCCAGCATCACCAACCCGTGGTGGGCGTCCTTACAGAGGGCTATGCCGGCAACTGGGGCGTCCCAGTGCGGGTGCCCGTCATCCGGGACGGGCAACTGGCCTTCGTGCTGACGGCCGTGTTGAAGCCCGAGGCCTTGAAGGCCTTGATCGAGCGTCAGCAGGTGCCCAAGAACTGGCTGGTGTCGGTGTGGGACGCCCAGAACAGGCGCGTGGCCCGTTCACGCGCGCACGAGAAATACCTGGGCTCGCCGCCGTCGGCCTCTTTGCTGTTGCTGCTCGCCAAAGGTGGTCAGGAAGGCATTGGCCGCACCCAGACGCTGGAAGGCGAGGACGTCTACACCGCGTTCACGCACCAGCGGGAGTTTGGCTGGACGGTGTCCGTGGCGGTGCCCGCCGCCGAGATGACCGTCGGTGCCACCCAATCCCTCCTGGCCTATGGCGGCGGCGTGCTGCTGTCCGTGGTCATCGGCTTGCTGGCCGCCTTGACCATGGCGCGCCGCATCAATGGGCCGATGGGGCAATTGCGCGATGCCGCGCAAGCCTTGGGCCAGGGTCAACTGGTGCAAGTGCCCAGGGGTGACATCAGCGAGATCCAGGAAGTGGGCGATGCCTTGTTCGATGCGGCCCGCCAGCGCGCCCACAGCGAGGCCGAGCGCGAACGCCTGCTCGCCGCCGAGCGGGTGGCCCACGCCGAGGTGCAGTCTGCCATGTTGCAGGCGCAGACGGCCAACCAGGCGAAGGACGAGTTCCTGGCCATGCTGGGCCATGAACTGCGCAACCCCTTGTCGCCCATCGTCACCGCGCTGCACCTGATGTCGCGCCGGGATGCGCATGCCCATGAGTTCGAGCGGCGCATCATCGAGCGCCAGGTCAAGCACATGGTCAGACTGGTGGACGACCTGCTGGACGTGTCCCGCATCACGCAGGGCAAGATTGAGTTGCGGCGCGAACCGGTGGACATGAAGGCCGTGGTGGACCAGGCGGTGGAGTTGACCAAGCCCTTGCTGGATTCGCGAGCCCGGCCCGTCCGCTTTGAGATGCCCGACCAGCCAGTCATGGTCTGGGGTGACTGGGTCCGGCTGGTGCAGGTGGTGAGCAACCTGCTCAGCAACTCGGCCAAGTTCACACCCCCCGATGGTTTGATCGAGGTGAGCTTGACCCACGGCGTTGATGCCGTGACGCTGTCGGTGCGTGACGAGGGCAACGGCATCGCGCCCGAGTTGCTGCCGCAGGTGTTTGACCTGTTCACCCAAGGCAAGCAGGCCATCCACCGTGGATCCGGCGGTTTGGGCCTGGGCCTGGCCATCGTCAAGACCATGGTGCAGCTGCACGGCGGGCGTGTGAGTGCGACCAGCCAGGGGACTGGCCTGGGCAGCACGTTCACGATCACTTTGTTGCCCATGGATGCCATCATTGCGTGGGCCCAAATCGAAGATGTCCGGGACCCGGCCTTGCAAGGCCAGGAGCGCATCCTGGTGGTCGATGACAACCAGGATGCCGCCGAAACCGTCGCGCTGGTCTTGCGCGACATGGGATATGAAGTCCGCACCGCGCACGATGGCCTGGCCGCTTTGGCTGTGCTGGACGAGTTTGTGCCCGAGTTGGCCATGCTCGACATTGGCTTGCCTTCCATGGACGGGTACGAGTTGGCCAGCCGACTCAAGGCGGATGAGCGCACGCGACACATCCCCTTGATCGCAGTGACCGGCTATGGCGCCGAATCAGACCTGGTGCGTGCCCTGCAGGCGGGCTTCGTGGAGCGCCTGGTCAAGCCAGTGGCCACACCCCAACTGTTGCAAACCATTCGCCGCCTGCTGGCCGCCAAGCCGCTCACGCCACCACCACCTTGACGCGGTTGCGGCCTTCGCGCTTGGCCTCGTACAAGGCCTGATCGGCCTGGGAGACCATCGCTTGCGGTCCGGCCGGGGGCGCTTCCGCGCGCACGGTGACCAGCCCCACGCTCACGGTGACCCATTCGGCCGTGCTGGATCGTTCGTGCGGCAGGCGCAGCGCGGCCACGGCTTCGCGCACGCGCTCGGCGGTGATGCGTGCGGTCTGTTCGCTGGCTTGTTGCAAGAGCACGCCGAACTCTTCGCCGCCCAGTCGCGCCACCAGGTCGTTCGGTCGCCGCGTGCTGTTGGTCAAGGCCTCGGCAATCGATTTCAGGCAAGCGTCGCCGACCTGGTGTCCGTAGAAATCGTTGTACGCCTTGAAGTGGTCCACGTCGATCATCAGCATGGACAAAGGCGAGCCGTCCAGGCTGGCCCGCGACCAGGCCAGCTCAAGGTGCTCGTCAAAGTGGCGGCGGTTGGCCACTTGGGTTAGCGCATCGCTGCGTGACAGCCGCTGCAATTCTTCCTGGGCGGTTTGCAGCTCCGCCAGGATCAGCTGGTCCTGCAATCCCAGCAGGTAGCGGCGCCGGTGGCGTTTTTCCGCGAGGTAGTTGGCCAACAGGCTGATGCCCACCGCAAACAGCACCATGTCCACCATGGGCACCACGATCGCGGTCGGCATGGGTGCGCCGAGCAGCCCGGCCACCCCATGCATGGCCAGGATGCCGGTGGCCGTGACCACCGCCACTGCGAAGCGCGTGGACTGGACCAGGGTGGCGTACAGCAGCACCATCACCAGGCCTGCGTGGTAGAAATAAGCGTGCGGGCTGTGGCTGGCCATGAGCAGCGCCAACAAGGTGCCCGCCGCCGCCCAGCCGCTGACGACCGCGGTCCAATCCGCGAAAGCGGGGCCGAACAACGCCACCAGCCGCGCCATGTTTCGAGTGGCCAGCCAGATGGTCACCAGGCCCAGCGGCGTGATCACGGCCAGGCGCAAGGTCAATGCCAACTCGAACACATCGGGCACCACCAGCCAATCGACCAACAGGAAAGACACGTACAGCACCAGGCCGAAGCCGCCACTGACCAGCGCCGCCTGCGTACGCTGGGGACCAAGGTCTTGCTTGAACTGGTTTTCCAGTGCGGGTGCAAACCGCAGGCCGATGCGTTTGATCGACAAGGCGTGCGCCAGCTCGGCCTTCAACGCGTCGTTCATGCGGCCGCCTGGCCTTGCCGCGCGGTGGCCTGGCGCACGCAGTCCCGCCCGCTGCGCTTGGCATCGTACAAAGCCTGGTCGGCGGCGGCCACCCAATCCTGGACCGAGACCTCGCCCCCGCCGATCTGGCCGTTGCACAGGCCGACGCTGATCGTCACGCGCTGGCTGGGCGAGTCTTCGTGAGCGGCATTCAGGTTGCGCACAGCCTGGACGATGCGTTCGGCGGTCTTCAGGGCTTCGTCGGGAGGCACATCGTGCAGCACGGCGATGAATTCTTCGCCGCCATAGCGGGCCAGCAAGTCCCCGGCCCGGCGCAGGTCGTGCTTCAGGGCTTGGGCCACGGCGCGCAGGCAGGCGTCGCCCGCCGGGTGGCCGTGGCGGTCGTTGTAAGCCTTGAAGTGGTCGATGTCCATCATCAGCACGGCCAAGTGGCCATGGTCATGTTGCGCGCGTTGCCACAGCTGGCCCAGGTGCTCGTCGGCGTGTCGGCGATTGGCCAGCAGCGTCAAGGGGTCCAGGCGCGCCAGTTGGTCCAGCTTGGCGTTGATGCCCGCCAAACGTGTCCTCAGCAAGCGGTGGCGCAGGCTCATGAGGTAGTTGTGGCGCTCTTCGGCTTCCAGGTGGTACAGAAAGTAAAGGCTGCAGCTGGCGGTGGCGAAGATGGCCGCCAGCACGGGCAGCAGCAGCCGCAGGTCCAGCAAGGCTTCGGGCAGCGACACGCCGGTGAAAGTCAAGGCCACCAACATCAAACCGGTGGCCAGGGCGGCCAGTTGAAAGCGGGGGCGCAGGATCACGTTGAGGTAGAGGATCACCAGGGCGCTCCCCAGCAGTACCAGTTGCCGCAGCGGGCTGGTGCTGAGTGACAGCAGGTACAGGTTCAGGCCGACGATGGTCAAGCCAATGCCCACGGCCTGCCAATCAGGTGCCCTGCGGCCCACGTTCCATTTGAAGGTGAGGGCGGTCAGCAGGGCGACCACGGCCACGAAGCCCAAGCGCAGCCACAGCGCGACGGTGAAGACGTCTGGCGTCATGGCGTGATCCGCCAGCAGGAAGAGGCACATGAACGCGCTCATCAACACGCCGGCCAGTTGCGTGGCCTTGAGCCGTTCGCGGCGTGACGCGTCGCGAAAACGCCGTTCGATGCCTGGTTCGAAGCTGAGCAAGCGACGCGGTGCACGCAGCGCCTCATCGACCTGTGTGAGCAAGGTCGGCTCATCGGTGGACAAGGGTGAAGAAGGCAGCATGCGGCGCGGTTCGTGAAGAACAAGGAATGGGGCCATTCCATGATCAGCGAATCGCTGGCCGGAAAACCTGCGCGGCCTGGCGGCTTGGCCCCAGCCGTGCCAACTATCGCACGGTGCGGTCGCCCCACTCCCCTGTTCGGGGGGAGGACCTTTGCTTAGTGGGCCAATGGGAGCTGCCGTCCATGAAAAAAGCCCCTCCATGGGGAGGGGCTCAGGGCCGACAAAAGTGTCAGCAAAAACGCATCAATACTTCACTGGTGCGGGAGGTGCCACGGCGAACGAGTAGGTCTGGCCAGGGCCGGACATGAAGGCCGACAGGATGGCCGAGATGCCGCAACCCTTGATTTGCGGGAAGGTGGTCGTGCCGGAGAAGCTCAAGCCACCATTGCCCAGCGACGAGACGGGGCCCGTGAACTTGATGGGGAAGGCCACCGGCGTGACGGTCTTGCATTCGCCAAAGGAGATGCCTGACAGCGACGTGATGGTGATGTTGGCGTAGACGACACCGTCAATGTTCAGTTGGCCTTGGTTGTCCAGGGCCACGGTGCCCGTGGCCTGGCCCACTGGCGTGATCCGCAGACCGACGGCCGAGCCAATGCCCAGGATCTTCAGCGATTGCTTGAAGTCAGGCACCACCAGGTCACCGGTCAGGCGCTTGGCCGTGACGTCCGCGTTGGCCGAGAAGGTCGACGTGGCCGGCAGGGTCACCGTTTGCGCCAGGCCCTTCAGGCCGACGGTGGCAGTCAGTGGCCATTTGTCCAGCGTGACCACGAAGTTGCCGCCGCTTGGATTGGCGGTGGACTGAGGGTCGGCCGCTGTGGTGGCGCAGGTGCTGACGGCAGCCTTGCCCGCGAAGCGGTCACCCAACCAGGTCAGCACGGTGGGTGCAGCCTGGAACTGGGTCACGATGTGCTCGCTGGGGAACACGTCGAAGCTGACGTTGGAGAACTTGCTGCAATAGGCCTTCTTCAGGTTCACAGCCTGGTCGATCGGGATGAACTCGTCAGCCTTGCCGTGGTATTGGTACAGCGGCACGGAGACTTTGTCGCCGCCCAAGTCCTGCGCCCGCAAGGTCGCGTTGATGGCGGGGATGGCCGTCAACTCGTCCAGCGTCTTGTTGCCCAAGGTGTAGTCGGACAGGTTGTCGTTCATCAACTCGAACAGGGACTCGAACACACACTGTGTCTTGCCCTTCGCGATGGCAGCTTGGCCAGCAGCGTTGGTCAAGGTGTCCAGCGGGATGGCGGTCGGGTATTGTTGAGCCAGGCCAATCACTCCGCCGAACAGGAAGGAAGCACCTGCGCTGCCATCAAGGTAGTCGGCCGTGCGCAGGAAGTCAGCGGGGACACCGCCAGCGGCCACGCCCACCAGGTTCACACCTGGGGCATAGGCGGCGTGACGTTGGGCGGCCCAGGCGGCGCTTTGGCCACCTTGCGAGTAACCCCAAACGGCGGTCTTGGTGCTGGCGCTGATGCCGCCAAACGGGATCTGGGTCGCGGCGCGGACGATGTCCAGCACGGCATTGCCTTGCGAGGCACCGGCCAGGTAGGTGGGGGTGCTGCCCGTGGTGTAACCCTGGTAGTCGGACACCAGCACGGCGTAGCCGGCCTTCAGGGCGGCGGTGATGTTGGCTGCTTCATAGTCAGTGCCACCCACCATTTGCAGCGAAGGTGCGCAATTTTGGGCCAAACCGTGCGTGCCGACGGCGTAGGAAACGGTGGGGCGTGTGCCGCCACCAGTCCACAGGGCGACGGGCACCAGCACGGTGCCGGTGACAACATTGGGCGCGCCCAGCGAGTCGGTCGACTTGTACATCACGGCCCAGGCTTTGGTGCTTGGCGCAGTGGCGCCCAGCTTGACCGTGGTGCTGCGGTAGGAGATCAGGTCGCCGTGGACACCGCTCGGGGTGGACGCTGGGGCTGTGTAGAAAGCGATGCCAGCGGGGCCGACGGTAGGGGCGGCATAGGCGCTCGTCATCGCCAAGGTCAAAGCGGCCAGTGGCAGGGTCAAGGAGGGCTTGCGCAAAAAGGTGCAGTTCATGGTCTCTCCGGAGAGTTGTCAGGCATCGGTCGCTAAAACGCGATCCGGTTATCAGCAATCGGTTAATCGCTGATGGGTAGTCTGACAAAGGGACCAAGCAGTTTTGCAAAGGGTTTTCCGCCAGAAAATTGAGCCAGGCGGCGGCGGCCCCTCAAGCACGGGGTTGGAAAACACCATGGCAGAGGATGAATGCCCGCCTGTCGCCATAAACACCCACTCGCTGGCAGAAAAGATCAGCGCGTTTTGGCCGGGGCGAAGGGCAGGTAGAACTCGCTGGCCACGAACACCTGTCCCTCGCCTGCCGGTCCGGTGATGGCCCGGTGTTCACCCGCGGCCAACACCGCCGTGCTGCCCAAGGCCTGAAAGCCGGCGTCCACCCGATCAGGTTTGGCCCCCGAGGCGGCCAGGTCCAGTCCATGGATGTTGCGGCTGATGGGGTAGTTGAGCACCTTCTCCGTGACGGACGGGCAAGGCGTGGTGATGCAGACGACGCCGCTGTTCCGCAAGGCGGAGAACACCCCGGAAGGTTTGCTCAAGGCCTGACCCACCCACGCTTCGGAGATCACCAGGGTGTCGACTTTGCCGATGCTGTTTTTCAAGGCCACCAGTTTGCCGCCAGCCAGCGCCTGTCCGGGGATGAACGATTGCTCGAAGGCTTCGCGGTCGTCGGCCGACCAGCGCAAGGCGCTGGCATCCAGGGTGGCTACATGGCAATCCTTTTGCAAAGTGCCATTGGCGCAGCGGGTCAGCGCCCGGTTCACCGCCTTGACGAAATAACCGCCGCACACCGGGTAAGCGCATTTGCGCAGATCCACGCGCGTCACGATGTAGTGGCTGGAAAAGGGCATCGGGCTGACGATGGGGGCTGATTGAGCCAGGGCAGTGCTGCTCAGCACCATGCAGGCCAGGGCAGATGAAGCGAGTTTGTTCAGCATGGCGAATTCCTCAGTTTGTGGGTGATCAACCCTGTGAAAAGGGTCGGCGCATCTTAAGAACGATCGATTCGGCTGAACAAGCTCCAATGTGTGTCTGAACGTGGAAACCCCAGCCATTCAGGGGTGATTCTTCATTTTTCACTTCCACACACCATTGCAAGTCCTTATTTCATAAGGACTTTTTTTCTGTGAATCTTCTTGCAAAAACTTCCTAAGTCTTTGATTTCATTGAAGATTTTTTCACTTCTCCCCTTGTTTCGGGGGAGGTGATCGGTTAAAGTGGGATTTAGTGCACTTTTGTGGAGTTTTGTGTGAGTCTGGTCTTTCAGGGTGCTTCGGCGTTGGCGTTGGATGCGAAGGGACGGTTGGCCGTGCCTGCGCGGCACCGTGACGTCCTGCAGGCCCTGTGCGAAGGGCAACTCACCCTGACCAAGCACCCAGAAGGCTGCCTGATGGTGTTCCCTCGCCCCGCCTGGGAGACCTTCCGCGACAAAGTGGCCGCCTTGCCCATGTCCGCCTCCGGCTGGAAGCGCATCTTTCTGGGCAACGCGATGGACGTCGAGATCGATGGCGCCTCGCGCTTCCTGGTCTCGCCTGAGTTGCGCGCCGCCGCCGGTTTGAGCAAGGAAGTGATGTTGCTGGGCATGGGCAGCCATTTTGAACTGTGGGATGCCCAGCGCTACGCCGCGCACGAGGCCGAAGTCATGGCCCAGGCCATGCCCGACGCCCTGCAAGACTTCACCTTCTGACCGCGATGCACCAGGAGCAAACACCTTGGCAGCACACCACCGTCCTGCTGACCGAGGCGGTCAATGCCTTGTGGGATCCGGAAGTGGGCCCGCATCCGCAAGGTCTTTACGTGGACGCTACCTTTGGGCGCGGCGGCCACTCGCGTCTGCTCCTGTCGCAACTGGGCCCGCAAGCCCGGCTGCTGGCGCTGGACCGCGATCCGGACGCCATCGCCCACGCGACCACCGGTGCGCAGGCCATCACCGACCCACGCTTTCGCATCGAACATGCCGCCTTCTCCAATTGGGGCGAGGTGGTCAGCGAGTTGGGCTTGGGCCCCGTGCACGGCTTGCTGATGGACATCGGCGTGTCGTCGCCGCAGATCGACAACCCGGAGCGCGGGTTCAGCTTCCGCTTCGATGCGCCGCTGGACATGCGCATGGACACCACGCAGGGCGAGAGCGTGGCCGACTACCTGGCCCATGCCTCCATCGATGAACTGGCCGAGGTGATTCAGACCTATGGAGAAGAACGGTTTGCTCGCCCGATTGCAAAGGCGCTTGTGGCTCGCCGCGAGGCAGGACAGCCCGTGCGAACCACGGCCGAGTTGTCCAACGTCGTGGCTGGTGCGGTCAAAACGCGTGAAGCCGGGCAGAACCCCGCCACGCGCACCTTTCAAGCTCTACGGATTCACGTCAACCGCGAGCTTGGGGAACTGCAAGACGCGCTGGAGGCAGCCTTGAAGATGCTGGCCCCTGGCGGTCGCCTCGCGGTCATCAGCTTCCACTCGCTGGAAGACCGCATCGTCAAAACCTTCATCGCCAAGCACAGCCGCGACGAGGTCGATCGCCGCGCGCCCTTCGCGCCGCCCAAGGCCAAACTGCTGCATTCGCTGGGCCGCATCAAACCGTCTTACAACGAGGTGGATGGCAATCCGCGCTCGCGTTCCGCCGTGCTGCGAGTAGCCGAGCGCTCCGATGTGCCCTGGTCGCATGAGCTGGCGCAGCCTGAAGGTGCGGGCAAGGCGCGTGGCAAGCGCGACAAGGGCGGGCGCAAGTGATGGCGCGGCTCAATCTGCTCCTCGTGGCGATGCTGCTGTTCAGCTGCGTCTGGTTGATCCGCTCCAGCTACGAGTCTCGGCATTTGTTCGTTGAGTTGGAAAAGGCTCAGAGCCGCGACCATGAGTTGCAAAGCGACCGCGAACGTTTGCTGTTGGACAAGCGTGCGCAGGCCACGCCTTTGCGCGTTGAAAAACTGGCCCGCGAAAAGCTGCGCATGTTCAGCGCCACGCCTGCCGTCACGCACTATGTGAATGAAGCGGCCTCTTCGCCAGCGGAGGCCACGCCATGAGCCGCGTGGGTGACCTGATCCGCAAGCTGCGCCGCCTGCCGCGCCGCCAGAACGCCTCGGCCATGCCCACGGTGCGTTACGCCACCAGCCCCTTGCTGGCCTCGCGCACGCCACCTTGGCGCGTGAAATTTCTGATCGGTGCCATCGGCCTGGGGTTTGCCGTGCTGATCGGACGCGCGGCCTGGATCCAGATCATCCACAACGATTTCTACCTGCAGCAAGGTGCCAGTCGCTACGAGCGCCGCATCGAGCTGCCCGCCAACCGTGGTCGCATCCTGGACCGCAATGGCGAGTTGCTGGCGTCCAGCGTGCCCTCGCCTTCGCTGTGGGTCATCCCCAAGGATTTCGAGGCCACGCCCGCGCAGTTCAAGGCGCTGGCCAAGCTGCTGAACATGAAGTCTGCCGAGCTGAAAAAGCGACTTGATGGCAACCAGAATTTTGCGTGGCTGCGCCGACAGGTGGACGACAGCGTGGCCCAGCAAGTGGCCGCGCTCGGCATCAAGGGCGTGCACGAGATCAAGGAAACCAAGCGCCAGTATCCCGAAGGTGAAGCCGCTGCGCACATCGTGGGCTTCACCAACATTGAGGACGAAGGCCAGGAAGGCATCGAGCTGGCCTATCAAAAGCAGTTGATCGGCCGCGATGGCGTGCGCCACGTCATCAAGGACCGGCTGGGCCGCGTGGTCGAGTCTGTGGGTGATCTGATCCCCGCCGACGATGGCCGCGAAATCCGTTTGTCGATCGACGCCAAGATCCAGTTCTACGCCTACCAGCGCATCCGCGATGCCGTGGCGTTTCACAAAGCCAAGGCGGGCAGCGTGGTCGTGCTGGACGCCCAGACCGGCGAAGTGCTGGCCCTGGCCAACGTGCCCAGCTACACCCCTTCCGATCGGCGCAACCTGACGGGCGCGCAGTTGCGCAACCGGGCGTTGACGGACACCTTCGAGCCCGGCTCCACGATGAAGCCTTTCATCATCTCCTGGGCGCTGGAAACCAACCGCGTCAAGCCCGACACGATCATATCCACCGGCAATGGGCGCATGACCATCGATGGCGCCACCATCACCGATTCGCACCCGCACGGCGACCTGACGGTGGAGCAGGTCATTCAGAAGTCCAGCAACATTGGCACGGCCAAGATGGCGCTGCAGTTCCAGCCCAAGGAAATGTGGGAGCTGTTCACGGCGGTGGGCATGGGCCAGAAGCCGCAGATCGGCTTCCCCGGCGTGGTCACGGGTCGCTTGCGTCCTTACAAAAGCTGGCGCCGCATCGAGCAGGTCACGATGAGCTATGGCTATGGCCTGTCGGCCAGCCTGCTGCAACTGGCCCAGGCCTACACCGTGTTCGCGCGTGATGGCGAGTTGATCCCGATCAGCCTGCTCAAACGCGATGAGGCCGATGACACCGCCACGCCCAAAAAGCTCGCCGTGCGTGCCGATTACAAGCCAGGCCAGAGCGCACCGGCGGACGACCTGGTGCCCGTGCGCGGCACGCGTGTGTTCTCGCCCGAGACCGCGCGCGAAGTCCGCAAGATGCTGGCCATGGTCACCGCCAATGGGGGCACGGCGCCCAAGGCCCAGGCCATGGGCTACAGCGTGGGTGGCAAGACCGGCACGGCGCACAAGCAAGAAGGCAAGGGCTACTCCGGCAACAAGTACCGCTCGTGGTTCGTGGGCATCGCGCCCATCAGCCATCCGCGCATCGTGGTCGCGGTGATGGTGGACGAGCCGGGCAATGGCGTCTACTTCGGCGGTGATGTGGCCGCCCCTGTGTTCAGTCAGGTGGTCGAGCAAACCCTGAACCGCCTGGGCGTGATGCCTGACTTGGACGTGCGGCCCGACATCACGGCCATGCAAAGCGTGGAGGAAAGCTTCTGATGGGCGCCTCGCTGCTGATCCTCACTTCTGTCGATGACGCCCTGGCGTGGCTGCGCCAACAAGGCGTCAAGTCGCTCACGGTGAACAGCCGCGCGGTGGCCGAACAAGCCCGGCAGGGCGTGGGCTTCATTGCCTGGCCTGGTGCGGCGCGTGATGGTCGTGCTTTCGTGAAGCAAGCCTTGCAGGATGGGGCCCGTGCCTGCCTGGTCGAGGCCGAGGGTGTTCAGGCCTTTGGCTTCAGCGATGCCCGCGTGGCCGCGTTCAAGGGTTTGAAAGCTGCCAGCGCCGAGATCGCCCATGGCTTCTTTGGCGAGCCCAGCGCGCAACTGGATGTGGTGGCCGTGACCGGCACCAATGGCAAAACGTCAACCTCGTGGTGGACTGCGCAGGCCCTGAGCGCCGTGGGCCGCACCTGCGGTGTCATTGGCACGCTGGGGGTCGGTCAGCCGGGCGCGGGCGACTTCGTCCCCACGGGTTTGACCACGCCCGACCCCATCACTTTGCACGCCACCTTCCGCCACTTTGTGGATGAGGGTTGCCAAGCCGCTGCGATCGAGGCCTCGTCCATCGGCATCGAAGAGCAGCGCCTGGGCGCCACGCGCATCAGCGTGGCCCAGTTCACCAATTTCACGCAGGATCACTTGGATTACCACGGCAGCATGGCCGCCTACTGGGAGGCCAAGCGGGCCTTGTTCGATTGGCCGGGCCTGCGCGCCGCCGTGGTCAACCTGGACGACCCTGCGGGTGGCTCCTTGGCCGACGGCGTGAGCGCGCGCGGCCTTGATTTGTGGACTTACGGCCTGGTGCACACGGCCCGCCTGCAGGCCACGGGCCTGACGCACCACGCCGAGGGCATGGGCTTCACCCTGGTCGAGCGCGATGCCGATCTGGACGCCACGCTGGACCATGTCGAGGTCCACACCCACCTGGTGGGCGAGTTCAATGCCTCGAACCTGCTGGCGGTGATCGGTGCCTTGCGCGCCTTGGGCGTGCCCTTGAGCCAGGCCGTGGCCGCTTGCGAAAACCTCACGCCCGTGCCGGGCCGCATGCAGCAGGTGTCCCTGCCCAACGTCGCGCCAGAAGGCATGCCGGTCGTGGTGGTCGACTATGCACACACGCCCGATGCCTTGAAGAAAGCGCTGTGCGCCTTGTCGCCCTTGGCCAAGGCCCGGGGTGGTCAGCTGTGGTGTGTGTTCGGCTGTGGCGGCAACCGCGACCCGATCAAGCGCCCGCTGATGGGTGCGATCGCCGAGCAGTTCGCCGATCACCTGGTGCTGACCAGCGACAACCCGCGCGATGAAAAGCCTTGCTTCATCCTCTCGCAGATCATGGCGGGCATCGCGCGCCACGACGACGTCGACGTGCTGGACGACCGCGCTGAAGCGATTGCCGATGCGATCTCGCGCTGCGATCTCAAGGACGTGGTGCTCATCGCTGGCAAGGGTCATGAAACCACCCAGGAAGTGGCGGGCGTCAAGACCCCGTTTTCCGACACCGACCAGGCCACCCAGGCTTTGGTCAGCCGTTTTGGCACCTCTGTTCAAGGCAGTGCACCCATGATGACCCTCGGCCTGGCCCAACAGCTTTTGCCGGGTTCGACCTTGTCCGGTGACCCGGCCACCCCTTTGCTGCGCGCCCACACCGACACCCGCACCCTGCAACGGGGTGACCTGTTCGTGGCCCTGCGTGGTGAGCGTTTCGATGCACACGATTTTCTGCCGCAAGCCAAGGAGGCGGGTGCCGTGGCCGCCTTGGTGCAGCGCGGCCTGGACAGCTCAGGCCTGCCCGGCTTGACCGTCAGCGACACGCGCGCGGCCTTGGGTTGGCTGGCCTCGGGTTGGCGTTCGCGTTTTGACATCCCCTTGATCGCCGTCACCGGCAGCAATGGCAAGACCACCGTCACGCAGATGATCGCCTCGATCCTGCGGGCCTGGGTGGTCGAGCAAGGTCTGCCTGAGGCGGCCTTGTCCACGCAAGGCAATTACAACAACGAGATCGGCGTGCCGCTGACCTTGCTGCGCTTGCGCGAAGGCAAGCACCGTTGCGCCGTGGTCGAGTTGGGCATGAACCACCCCGGCGAGATCGCCCAGCTGTCGGCCATCGCCGCGCCCACGGTGGCCCTGGTCAACAACGCCCAGCGCGAGCACCAGGAATTCATGCACACGGTCGAGGCTGTGGCGCGTGAAAACGGGGCCGTGCTGCAGGCTTTGTCGCGCGGCGGTGTGGCGGTTTTCCCGGCCGACGATGAGCACGCGCCGATCTGGCGCAAGCTGGCCGACGGGTGCCGTGTGATCGACTTCGCCACCGAAGGCCCCGCGGCTGTCACCGGGCAGGCCACCTGGCAAAGCTTGCCCGCACCGCATTGGGTGATCGCGCTGAGCACGCCAGCCGGCCAGGCCAGCGTCAAGCTGCCCATGGCCGGTGCCCACAATGTGCGCAACGCGCTGGCCGCCGCCGCCTCTGCATTGGCGGCGGGCGCGCCCTTGACCGCCGTGGTGACGGGCTTGCAGGCCTTCGAGCCGGTCAAAGGCCGATCGCAATTGCACGGCATCCAGCGCCAGGGCCGCGATGTCACCTTGATCGACGACAGCTACAACGCCAACCCGGATTCGGTGCGCGCCGCCATCGACATGCTGGCCGGCCTGCCGGGCCCGCACTGGCTGGTGCTCGGTGACATGGGCGAGGTGGGCAACCAAGGCCCGGCCTTCCACGAAGAGGTGGGGCGCTACGCCCATGAGCGCGGCATCGAGCAGTTCTGGACCGCTGGCAGCTTGTGCGCACACGCGGCCCAGGCCTTTGGTGCCCACGCCCGTCATTTCAACAGCGCCGCCGACATCGTGGCCGCGCTCCACACAAAGACCGGGGCGCCTGAAGCCGCGTCGGTCCTGGTCAAAGGGTCTCGCTTCATGAAAATGGAACAAGTCGTCGCTGTGCTGCTGGGGGGTGCCCATGCTGCTTAGCCTGACCGAATGGCTGCAGGTGCTGCACCCCGAATGGGGCTTCCTGCGCGTCTTCCAGTACCTGACCTTCCGCTCGGTGATGGCGGCCATGACCGCCTTGCTGATCGGACTGGCGCTGGGCCCCGCTCTGATCCGCAAGCTCACCGAGTTGAAGATCGGCCAGCCCATCCGCGACTACGCGATGCAAAGCCACCTGACCAAGCGCGGCACGCCCACCATGGGCGGCGCGTTGATCCTGCTGGCCATCGGTGTGTCCACGCTGCTGTGGTTCGACTGGTCCAACCGCTTCGTGTGGATCGTGATGATCGTGACCACGGGCTTTGGCGCCATTGGCTGGGCCGACGACTGGCGCAAGGTGGTGCACAAAGACCCCGAAGGCATGCCCTCGCGCGAGAAGTACTTCTGGCAGTCGGTCATCGGCCTGATCGCGGCCTTGTATCTGGCCTTCAGCGTGTCCGAGACCAACAACCTGCGCGTGCTCGAGTTGTTCTTCCGCTGGATTGGTTCGGGCTTCTCGAACGACCTGCCGCCCAAGGCCGATCTGATCGTGCCCTTCTTCAAAACCGTGAGCTACCCGCTGGGCGTGTGGGGCTTCATCGTGCTGAGTTACATCGTGATCGTGGGCACCAGCAATGCCGTCAACCTGACCGATGGCCTGGACGGCCTGGCCATCATGCCGGTGGTGATGGTGGGCTCCGTGATGGGCATCTTCTGCTACGTCACGGGCAACGCCGTGTTCTCCAAATACCTGCTGCTGCCGCACATCCCGGGGGCGGGCGAGCTGTTGATTTTTTGCGCCGCGATGGCGGGGGCGGGGTTGGCCTTTTTATGGTTCAACGCTTACCCGGCCGAGGTGTTCATGGGCGATGTCGGCGCGTTGGCGCTGGGCGGCGCGCTGGGCACCATCGCCGTGATCGTGCGCCAGGAGATCGTGCTGGCCCTGATGGGCGGTGTCTTCGTGCTGGAGGCGCTGTCGGTCATGGTGCAGGTCGGTTACTTCAAGTACACCAAGAAGAAATTTGGCGAGGGCCGCCGCATATTTCTGATGGCGCCCTTGCACCACCACTTTGAAAAGTCCGGCTGGAAAGAAACGCAGGTCGTGGTCCGCTTCTGGATCATCACCATGCTCTTGTGCCTGCTGGGCCTGTCCTCCTTGAAGCTGCGCTGAGCCGCACCGCCACGAACACATGCACTACCTCCGCGACATCACCGTGCTGATCCTGGGTCTGGGCGACTCCGGCCTGGCCATGGCGCGCTGGAGTGCGCGTTGCGGGGCCACCGTGCGCGTGGCCGACACGCGCGAGGCGCCACCGCAGGCCGCCACGCTGGCGCAGGACGTGCCGGGTGCCACCTTGCACGTGGGGCTGGGGCTGGAGTTGCTGGACGGCGTCAAGCTGGTGTTGAAGAGCCCAGGCCTGGCACCCACTTCGCCCGAGGTGGCCGCCCTGATGGAGAAAGCCGATGAACTGGGCATCCCGGTGCGCGGCGAGTTGTCGCTGTTCGCCTCCGCCCTGGCTGACCTGAAAGTTGATCGGGCTTACGCGCCCAAGGTGATCGCCATCACCGGCACCAATGGCAAGACCACGACGACCTCGTTGACCGCGCAGTTGATCGAGCGGGCGGGCAAGCGCGTGGGCATGGCCGGCAACATTGGCCCGACCTTGCTGGACACCTTGGGTGCGGCGTTGGACCTGGAGCCTGAGCCGGTGGGCGAGATCGAAGCACCCGTTGCCGAGGCCGCTCCAGCCACCGACGAAGAAACCGTGGTGGCCGAATCGCTGCCTGAAGTCGCCGCCGACGCTGCGCTGAAACCTGAAGATGCATCGCCTGATGCCGAACACGAACCGGAACCTGAGCGCGAACTGGACGTCCCCAGCGAGGAACCCGCACCCACCGTGATCCCGGATGATGCCGACGCGCCCTTGATCGTCCTGACCCCGCCGCCACCTTCCGCCCCGGTGTTCGAAGTCCTGCCCGAGGTCTGGGTGCTGGAGTTGTCCAGCTTCCAGCTGGATGGCGTGAGCAACTTCGAGCCCAGCGCAGCCGTGGTGCTGAACATCACGCAGGACCACCTGGACTGGCACGGCACGATGAAGGCCTACGCGGCCGCCAAGGCCCGCATCTACGGCAAGCAGGCCACCATGGTCATCAACCGCGATGACCCGGCCGTGCTGGCGATGGTGCCCGAGCCCGAGGTCATCAAGTCCGTCGCCCGCGGCCGTCCGGCCAAGGTGCTGCACCGCCACTTGGTCAAGTTTGGCCTGGATGCGCCACAGCGTCCCGGCGACTTCGGCCTGGTCACTGAAAGCGGCATGGCCTGGTTGATGCGTGCCCTGGAGGCCGACCCCACCATCAAGCGCAAGAAGGGCGACGAGGAAGAGCTCATCCTGCAGCGTCTGATGCCGGCCGACGCCTTGCGGATTCGTGGCCGCCACAACGCGTCCAATGCGCTGGCGGCCTTGGCCCTGGCTACCGCAGTGGGTTGTCCGCTGGCACCGATGCTGCATGGCTTGCGTGAATACCGGGGCGAGCCGCATCGCGTGGAGCATGTGGCCACCGTGGCTGGAATTGATGCCATCGACGACAGCAAAGGCACCAATGTGGGCGCCACCGTGGCCGCGCTGCAGGGCCTGGGCTCCGACCTGTCGCCCGGCAAGCTGGTCCTGATCCTGGGGGGCGATGGCAAGGGCCAGGACTTCGAACCTTTGGTCGACCCGGTGGGGCGCTACGCGCGCGCTGTGGCCTTGATCGGCCGCGATGGCCCGGCCCTGCAAGAGGTCTTGTCAGGCGCGCACCATGCCAACGGCGAGCCTCTGCGCCTGCAAGGCCACGACAGCCTGGAGGCCGCCACGCGCTGGGCTTTCGAGCAGGCCCAGCCGGGTGATGCCGTGCTGCTCAGCCCCGCCTGCGCCAGCCTGGACATGTTCCGCAACTACGGCCACCGCGCCCAGGTGTTCATCGACACCGTGCGCGAGTTGGCCATCGAGCGGGGAGAGGTCGCATGAACGCCAGCGCCTTCAACCCAAGGGCCTGGCTGGGCGGCTTGCGTGATCGCGTGTCGAACTGGCGTGGCCAGCATGGCGAGGGCCACGGTGCCTTGCCCGTGCGCGACCGCATCAACATCCTGGCCCAGCCCTCCAAGGTGATGGGCTTCGACCAGTCGCTGGTGTGGGTGGTGCTGTCGCTGTTGGCCCTGGGCCTGATCATGGTCTATTCAGCGTCGATCGCTTTGCCGGACAGCCCCAAGTTCGCCAAGTACACGCCCACCTATTTCTTCCACCGACACCTGTTCTTCCTCATCCTGTCGATCATGGTCGCAGCCGTGGTCACGCAAATTCCCTTGTCGACGTGGGAGCGGGTGGCACCCTGGTTGTTCGTGCTGTCTTTGCTGTTGTTGATGTTGGTGCTCATCCCGCATGTGGGCAAGGGCGTCAATGGCGCTCGCCGCTGGTTGCCGCTGGGCGTGATGAACTTCCAGCCTTCTGAATTGGCCAAGCTGGCCATCACCCTCTACGCGGCCGACTACATGGTGCGCAAGATGGAAGTGAAGGAGCGTTTCTTCCGCGCCGTGGCGCCGATGGCGGTGGCCGTGGCCGTGGTGGGCCTGCTGTTGTTGGCCGAGCCCGACATGGGCGCCTTCATGGTGATCGCTGTGATTGCCATGAGCATCCTCTTCCTGGGCGGCGTCAACGGGCGCATGTTTTTCCTGATCACGGCCGTGCTGGTGGGTGCCTTCGCGTTGATGGTGTCGCTCAGCCCCTGGCGGCGCGAGCGCATCTTTGCTTACCTCGATCCGTGGGATGAGAAGAATGCCCTGGGCAAGGCCTACCAGCTGACCCACTCGCTGATCGCCTTTGGCCGTGGCGAGATCTTTGGCGAAGGCCTGGGCTCCAGCCTTGAGAAGCTGCACTACCTGCCCGAGGCCCACACCGACTTTCTGCTGGCCGTGATTGGCGAGGAGCTGGGCTTCATTGGCGTGGCCATCGTCATCGGTGCCTTCTTCTGGTTGGTGCGCCGTCTGTTCCACATCGGCCGCCAGGCCATCGCGCTGGACCGGGTGTTCTCCGGCCTGGTCGCGCAAGGCGTGGGCGTGTGGATGGGTGGCCAGGCTTTCATCAACATGGGCGTGAACCTGGGCGTGTTGCCCACCAAGGGCCTGACCTTGCCGCTGATGAGCTATGGCGGTTCGGGCGTGATGCTCAATTGCATCGCGCTGGCCATCGTGCTGCGGGTGGACATTGAAAACAGGCAGTTGATGCGCGGAGGTCGCGCATGAGCACGGCGCACCACCTCGTGATCATGGCCGCCGGTACCGGCGGGCACATCATGCCCGGCCTGGCCGTGGCCAAAGAGTTGCAAGCGCGCGGCTGGACCGTCAGCTGGCTGGGCACCGAGGCGGGCATGGAGAACCGCCTGGTGCCACCCACCGGCATCCCACTGGACACCATCTCCTTCAATGGCTTGCGCGGCAAGGGCCTGGTGCACACCATGACCGGCGGCATGCGGCTGCTCAAAGCCTTCACCGAGTGCTTCAACATCCTGGGCAAGCGCAAGGCGTCGGTCGTGCTGGGCATGGGCGGCTATGTGTGCTTCCCCGGCGGCATGATGGCGGCGGCGCGCGGCTTGCCACTGGTGCTGGTCAATGCCGATGCCGCCATGCTGATGAGCAACCGGGCCTTGCTGCCGGTCGCCGACGCGGTGGCCTTCGGCTTCGACGGCCCGGCGGCCAACAGCACCAAGCTGGCCCGCGTCACCGGCAACCCGGTGCGGGCCGAGATTGAGGCCATCGCCATGCCGACCGATCGGTTCCAGGGCCGCAGCGGTCCTTTGCGCGTGCTGATGGTCGGTGGCAGCCTGGGCGCGGTCACGCTCAACAAGGTCTTGCCCCAGGCCTTGGCGAAGATTCCCGCAGACCAGCGGCCCAAGGTCACCCACCAGACCGGCATGGCCAACTTCGACGACGTCAAGGCCGACTACGCGGCATTGGGCCTGGACACCGTGCGCGACGTCGAGGTCGTGCCCTTCATCAACAACATGGCGCAGCGCCTGGCCGACTGCGATGTGCTGGTCTGCCGGGCTGGCGCCATCACCGTGAGCGAGTTGTGCGCCGCTGGCGTGGCCAGCATTCTGGTGCCGTTGGTGGTGTCGACCACTTCGCACCAACGCGACAACGCCGCCTACATGGCCGGGCATGGCGCCGCCGTGCACCTGCCGCAAGCCGAGCTGACGGCCGACTCGCTGGCCCAGCGCCTGCAGGCCCTGACACGTGACGGCCTGCAGGCCATGGCCACCCAGGCCAGGGCCCTGGCCCGCCCGAATGCGGCCGCAGCCGTCGCCAATGAAATCGAGAAACTTGTGAACACCAGCTCGAAAAAGGCGTCCGCATGAAGCACGCCGTCAAACACATCCACTTTGTTGGCGTCGGCGGGGCCGGCATGAGCGGCATCGCCGAGATCCTGCACAACCTGGGCTACACCGTGTCCGGCTCGGACCAGAGCGACAGCGCCACCTCGCGTCGCCTGGCCTCGCTCGGCATCAAGGTCTTCATGGGGCACGATGCCGACCATGTGCTGGGTGCCGAAGCCGTGGTCACGTCCACCGCCGTGCGGGGCGACAACCCCGAGGTGATCGCCGCGCGCGCCAAGCGCATCCCCGTGGTGCCGCGCGCCGTCATGCTGGCCGAGTTGATGCGCCTCAAGCGCGGCATTGCCATTGCGGGCACGCATGGCAAGACGACGACCACGTCGCTGGTCACTTGCATCCTGGCCGAGGCCGGCGTCGATCCGACCTTCGTGATTGGCGGCAAGCTCAACAGCGCGGGCGCCAATTCGGCCTTGGGCAAGGGCGACTACATCGTGGTCGAGGCCGACGAATCGGACGCCTCCTTCCTGAACCTGCTGCCCATCCTGTCGGTCGTCACCAACATCGATGCCGATCACATGGACACCTACGGCCATGACTTCGCCAAGCTGAAGCAGGCTTTCGTTGATTTCCTGCACCGCATGCCCTTCTACGGCGCGGCCATCCTGTGCGCGGACGACCCGGGCGTGCGCTCGATCATCCCGCTGATCTCTCGCCCTGTCATCAGCTATGGCTTTGGTGAAGACGCCCAAGTGCGCGCGGTCGATGTCGAAGCCTTGCCGGGCGGTCAGATGCGCTTCGTGGTCCAGCGCCGCAATGGCATCGTCATGCCCGATCTGCCCGTCACCCTGAACCTGCCCGGCGTGCACAACGTGCTCAACGCGCTGGCGGCGATTGCCGTGGCCACTGAGATCGAGCTGCCAGACGAGCCGATCGCCAAGGCCTTGTCCGAGTTCACCGGCGTGGGCCGTCGCTTCCAGCGCTATGGCGAGTTGCGCGCGGCCGATGGCGGCCAGTTCACGCTGATCGACGACTACGGCCACCACCCGGTCGAGATGGCGGCTGTGATCAGCGCGGCGCGCGGTGCCTTCCCGGGTCAACGCCTGGTGCTGGCCTTCCAACCGCACCGCTACACCCGCACGCGCGATTGCTTCGAGGACTTCGTGAAGGTGCTGGGCACGGCCGATGCCGTGCTGTTGACCGAGGTTTACTCCGCTGGCGAGCAACCCATCGTGGCCGCCGATGGCCGGGCCTTGACCCGCGCGGTGCGCGTGGCTGGCAAGGTCGAGCCCCTGTTCGTGGACGACATGACCGAGTTGCCCAGCGCCATCGCGCACAACACGCGCGATGGCGACGTGGTGATCTGCATGGGCGCCGGCTCCATGGGTGGCATCCCACCCAAGGTGGTCGAACTGTTGAAGGACTGACCCAAGATGAGCTTGATGAATCTGCCCGCCCCCACCATCGACGTCAAGTCGCTGGGCAAGGTCGCCGTGCTGTTTGGCGGCACCTCGGCCGAGCGCGACATCTCCATCATGTCGGGCTCTGGCGTGCTCCAGGCCTTGCAATCGCAAGGTGTGGACGCGCACGCTTTTGACCCGGCCGACCGGCCTTTGCAGGACTTGAAGACCGAGGGTTTCGACCGCTGCTTCATCGCCCTGCATGGACGCGGAGGCGAAGACGGCACGGTGCAAGGTGCGCTCGAACTGCTGGGCATCCCCTACACCGGCTCGGGTGTGATGGCCTCCAGCATCGCCATGGACAAGATCATGACCAAGCGCATCTGGCGCTTCGAAGGCTTGCCCACGCCTGATTGGCGCACGGTGTCCAGCCCGGAAGAGTGCTCGCAGGCCCTGGCCGTGCTGGGCGCGCCCATGATCGTCAAGCCTTCGCGCGAAGGCTCGTCCATCGGCCTGACCAAGGTGACCGACCCCGCGCAGTGCGCCGCCGCCTATGCAGCCGCCGCCCAGCACGACCCTGAGGTGCTGTGCGAGCAGTTCATCGAGGGCGAAGAGACCACTTGCCCGGTGCTGCTGGTGCAGGGCGAGGCGCAAGCCCTGCCGGTGATCCGCATCGTCGCGCCCGGTGGCAACTACGACTACCAGAACAAGTACTTCACCGACGAAGTGAAGTACCTCTGCCCGAGCCAACTCGGCGCCGACGAAGAGGTCGAGATCCGGCACCAGGTGCTGCGGGCTTTCAAGACCTTGGGTTGCCGAGGCTGGGCCCGCGCCGACGTGATGATCCGCCACACCGACCGCCAGCCCTTCCTGCTTGAGATCAACACCTCGCCTGGCATGACCAGCCATTCGCTGGTCCCGATGTCGGCCAAGGCGGCTGGTCTGAGCTACGAACAACTCTGCCTCACCCTGCTGGCCTCAGCCACGCTGGACTCCGCGCAATAAGGAAGACGATCTGACCATGTTGGCCAACGCCGCCCTCAACCCCCACCTCAGCGAGATGCCGCAAGACGTCCGCTGGATGAATGCCGCGTCCGCCGCGCTGGCAGGGTTGGCGCTGGCCGTGGTGCTGGCCTCCGGTCTGGTCAAGTTGTCGCGCCTGTCCTTCTTCAACATCCAGAACCTGCAAATCGATGGCGAATTGCAGCGCAACAACCTGGCCACAGTGCGCGCCAACGCCTTGCCGCACCTCAGCGGCGGCTTCTTCAACCAGGACCTGTTGAAGGCCCGAGATGCGTTTGAAGCCGTGCCCTGGGTGCGCCGCGCGGTGGTGCGCCGCGTGTGGCCCAACCAGTTGCGCGTCACCCTGGAAGAGCACCGCCCCGCCGCCTACTGGCGCCATGAGGATCGAGACGACCAGTTGGTCAACACCTTCGGCGAAGTTTTTGACGCCAACCTGGGCGACGTAGAAGACGAGCCTTTGCCCACGCTGTCGGCCCCGGCCCACCCTGCGCCCGACCAGGCCCGCGTGATGCTGGACATGTTGCGCCGCCTGCAACCCCTGGTGACCCCGCTGCAAGGCGAGATCGAGACCTTGCGCCTGACTGACCGTGGCTCGTGGAGCCTGCAGCTGGACAGTGGCGCCGACATCGAATTGGGCCGTGGCACCGCCGATGAAGTGGCCGACCGCCTGCAGCGCTTCGTGCGCACCGTGCCCGAGTTGCACCGCCAATACCCCGCGCCGCTGGTACAGGCCGACCTGCGTTATCCCGAAGGCTATGCCGTCAAGCTGCGCGGCGTGTCCACCCTGCAGGAAGCGGCCAGCAAAGCAGCGCTCAAGGCCAAGCTGGCGGCGCAAAACGCGGCCTGGGCCGCACGCCAACGTCAACAGCAGCCACCACAACGTTAACCGAACACAGCACACACACCATGCCCAAGGAATACAAGGATCTGGTTGTCGGACTCGACATCGGCACCGCCAAAGTGATGGCGGTGGTGGCCGAAGTCATGCCCGGTGGCGAGCTGCGCCTGGCCGGTTTGGGCGTGGCGCCCAGCCATGGCCTCAAGCGCGGCGTGGTCGTCAACATCGACGCCACGGTGCAGTCCATCCAGCAGGCCTTGAAAGAGGCCGAGCTGATGGCCGACTGCAAGATCAGCCGCGTCTGGACCGGCATCACCGGCAGCCACATCCGGGGCCAGAACTCGACCGGCATGGTCATCGTGCGCGACAAGGAAGTGGCGCCGATCGACGTGCAGCGCGTGGTCGAAACCGCCAAGGCCATCAATATCCCCAATGACCAACGCCTGCTGCTGGTCGAGCCGCAAGAGTTCATCATCGACGGCCATGAGGTGAAAGAGCCCATCGGCATGAGCGGAGGCCGCCTTGAGGTCAAGGTCCACATTGTGACTGGTGCGCAGAGCGCGGCCGAGAACATCGTCAAGTGCGTGCGCCGCTGCGGCCTGGAAGCCGAACAACTGGTGCTCAACCCCAGCGCATCGAGCGCGGCGGTGCTGACCGAAGATGAAAAATCACTGGGCGTGGCCCTGATTGACATCGGCGCCGGTACCACCGATGTCTCCATCTTCACCGATGGTTCGGTGCGCCACACGGCCGTCATCCCGATCGCGGGCGACCTGATCACCAGCGACATCGCGATGGCCCTGCGCACGCCCACTAAAGACGCCGAAGACATCAAGGTGGACCACGGCGTGGCCAAGCAGATGCTGGCCGACCCGAATGAACAGGTCGAAGTGCCCGGCCTGGGCGACCGCGCCCCGCGCATGCTCTCGCGCCAGGCCTTGGCCGGCGTGATCGAGCCGCGCGTTGAAGAGATTTTCTCGCTGGTTCACCAGGTGATCCGCGAGTCTGGATACGAGGAACTGCTGTCATCGGGCATCGTGCTCACCGGCGGCTCGGCGGTCATGCCGGGCATGGTCGAGCTGGCCGAAGACATCTTCTTGAAACCCGTGCGCAAGGGCATCCCCTTGTACTCGGGTGCACTGCACGACATGGTGGCCAGCCCTCGCTCGGCCACCGTCATGGGCTTGCTCGAAGAGGCAAGACTCGCGCGAACGCGCGGGATGAAGGCGGCGCAGAAGGCCGGGTCGGTTCAGACCTGGTTCGGACGCATCCGCGATTGGTTCATTGGTAATTTTTGAAGAGCTTCACTGGCTCGACTTTTATTCACTGGCAACTGCTTGAAATATTGGAGGTACGACATGGCAATCGAAATGATTGAAAACTTCGACCTGGGAACCCAGATCAAGGTGATCGGTGTAGGTGGTGGTGGCGGCAACGCGGTCGACCACATGATCGCCCAGGGTGTTCAGGGTGTGCAGTTCATCTGCGCCAACACGGATGCACAGGCATTGAACCGCTCCAGCGCGGACATGCAAATGCAACTGGGCAACAGCGGCCTGGGCGCGGGGTCCAAACCCGAAGCCGGGCGCGTCGCGGCGGAAGAGGCTGTGGAGCAGATCAAGGCAGCACTGGATGGTGCGCACATGGTCTTCATCACCGCCGGCATGGGTGGTGGCACGGGCACGGGCGCCGCGCCCGTGATCGCGCGCGTGGCCAAGGAAATGGGCATCCTCACCGTCGGTGTGGTGACCAAGCCTTTCGAGTTCGAAGGCGGCCGCCGCATGAAGCAGGCCGACGCTGGCCTGGCCGAGCTGGAAGCCAACGTCGATTCGCTGATCGTGGTGCTGAACGAGAAGCTGCTGGAAGTGCTGGGCGATGACATCACCCAGGAAGAGGCCTTCAAGCAGGCCAATGACGTGCTGAAGAACGCCGTCGGCGGCATCAGCGACATCATCCACATTCCGGGCCTGGTCAACGTCGACTTCGAAGACGTCAAGACCGTGATGAGCGAGCCTGGCAAGGCCATGATGGGCACGGCCACCGCGTCGGGCCCGGACCGCGCCACCAAGGCGGCTGAATCGGCCGTGGCCTGCCCACTGCTGGAAGGCATCGACCTGTCGGGCGCGCGTGGCGTGCTGGTGCTGATTGCCGCAGGCAAGAGCAACTTCAAGCTGAGCGAGTCGCGCAATGCCATGAACACCATCCGCCGCTATGCCGCAGAAGAGGCGCATGTCATCTACGGCACGGCCTACGACGAAAGCCTGGGCGACCAGCTGCGCGTGACCGTGATCGCCACGGGCCTGAGCGCTGGCCGCCGTGCGCAAGCACCGATGTCGGTAGTGCACAGTGCCGCGCAAGCACATGGTCAGGTCTTTGCCCGCACGGGCACGGACAACCTGCCGGTGTTGAACCACCAGGTGCATGGTGGTTCGTCCGGTCTGGGCATGGGCGCCACCTCGGGCCACAACGACTTCAGCGGTTTGAACACGCCCAGCGTGTGGCGCTCGGGTCGCACCCAGGCGGCCGCGAAGGTGGATGCTTTGGCCAGCAATGGCATGGACGAGATCGAGATCCCGGCCTTCCTGCGTAAGCAGGCGGACTGATCTCTACGTTGCTTAGATAGTCAGTCGTACCGAAGTCCAGTGAACTCCAAGGCGCCCTGCAAATGTGCAGGGCGCCTTGAGTCCACGGTTCAACGCATCAGTGCTTGTGCTCAGCCCGGGATTTCGCCCACGCGATCTCGATGGCCGTGACGCGCGCATCCTGGATCGCCTTGCCGATGGCCGGCCCCTGCTTGCCCGTCTCCATGCACCTCGAAGCCACCTTGGCCGTGTCCACGCCCAAGGCGATGTCCAGTGCCGCCAGCAAATGCGCGGTCTGGGGATAAGGCTGCTCTTCCAGGCCCAGGCGACCCCGTGAGTCGCATTCGCAGGCCAGCAAAACCTGCGTGAAGCGCTGGGGTTTGCGGATGGCGTCGCAGCGCTCCAGCAGCCGCAAGGTGGCCGCCGCTTTCAGTTCCGCGCTGCGGTGGATGTTGCCGTGCTCGCGGGCGACCACGTCGGCCAGTTCTCGGCATTCCACGGGCGCGCGCAGGCGTTCGCTCATGCCTTTGAGCAAGCGGGCGCTGCGCTCTTCGTGTCCGATGTGGCGCGGCAGAATGTGCTCGGGCGTGGTGCCCTTGCCCAGGTCGTGGCACAGGCAGGCATAGCGCACCGCCAAGTCGGCCTCCAAGCGGGCACTCATGTCCAGCACCATCATCAGGTGCACGCCGGTGTCGACCTCGGGGTGGTACTCCGCCCGCTGTGGCACGCCCCACAGGCGCTCGACCTCGGGCAGCAGGCGGGCCAGGGCGCCGCACGCCCGCAGGACGTCGAACAGGCGCGAGGGTTTGCTTTCCATCAGGCCGCGCGACAGTTCTTGCCAGACGCGCTCGGGCACCAGGTGGTCCACCTCACCCTGCTCGACCATGTCTCGCATCAAGAGCAAGGTTTCGGGGGCCACGCTGAAATCGTCGAAACGGGCCGCGAAGCGCGCCAGGCGCAGGATGCGCACCGGGTCTTCCGAGAAGGCCGGTGAAACGTGGCGCAGCACTTTGGCGGCCAGGTCGCGTTGGCCGCCGTAGGGGTCGACCAGTTGACCTGACTCGTCCTCGGCGATGGCGTTGATGGTCAGGTCACGGCGCGCCAGGTCTTCTTCCAGGGTCACGTCGGGCGCGGCGTGAACGACGAAGCCTCGGTAGCCGGGCGCTGTCTTGCGTTCGGTGCGGGCCAGCGCGCACTCCTCCTTGGTGTCGGGGTGCAGAAACACCGGGAAATCGCGGCCCACCGGGGTGTAACCCAGCCCTGTCAATTCATCGGGCGATGCCCCCACCAGCACCCAGTCCCGGTCGCCCGCAGGCCGGCCCAGGAGTCGATCGCGAACAGCACCACCCACTAAAAAACGCTTCATGGCTGCAGTGTATCGGCGCGGGGCGCACTTCTTTGGAAGGGCCGCTGTGCGCATCGTGGTGCGGCATCTCCCCCCTTCTTGCAGGGGGTGTGGGCCATTGCAGTGCAGATTTGGCCGATTTTCTGGGCCTGATGACTGGTCGGGACTTGGCATGTTTCATGCCTAAGGGTTAGCACTGTGTTTGGTTTGTCGTCTTCAAGGGGTCAGTCATGACAACAAGTTTCAAAGTTCCAGTGCTAATCCGATCAACGGTTGTGGGAGCGATGGCGGCCCTGGCCGTGTGTTCCTCTGCCCATGCCTTCACCACCTCGATTGGTGACCTGCAAACGCAGGTGAGTCCTGGCAGTGCCATGTTCCTGGGCCAATTCTCGTTCAATGACACCATCGGCTTCTCGTTGTCCGCGCCCACCATGGCTGCGTTTGCCGTGCAGGGCCAGACCCTGAACCTGGGCTACGTCATCCCGGCGGCCGGGGCCTTGTCTTTGTCCATCTACAAAGGTGCCACCTTGCTGGCCGGGCCGGGCATCAGTTTCTCGGGCTTGAGTCTGGTGGCCGGCACCGATTACAGCTTTCAAGTGGCTGGCAGCGGTTCGGGCCTCTATTCGGTGAATTGGTACTTGTCACCTGTGCCGGAACCTGAAAGTTTGGCCTTGGCGCTGGCTGGCCTGGGCGCAGTGGGCACCTTGATGCGCCGTCGTCGCCACAACGGCGAAACCAGCTGATTTTTTGGGGCTTGCTCAGCCTGTGAAGAACCCGCCAAGCTGCCTTTGATCGGGCTTGGCGCCTTCAGTCATCTCAGGTCTGGCAGTGTTTAGCCAGTGCCAGGTACTCGGCCACGGGCACTTCTTCGGCGCGGCGTGTCACGTTGAAGTCAACGTTCACCCCGCGTGCGGTCAGCCAGGCACCCAGCGTGTGGCGCAGCAGTTTGCGCCGCTGAGAAAATGCCACGGTCACGATCTCGCCCAGCAGTTTCTGGTTGATCCCTTCGATGGGGGCCAAAGGCACCATGCGCACCACGGCCGAATCGACACGGGGGGGCGGGTCAAACGCGGTGGGGGGCACATCCACCACCGATTCCATGTGGTAACGCCACTGCAGCATCACGCTCAGCCGCCCATAGTCTTTGCAGCCCGGCCCGGCCACCATGCGCTCAACCACTTCTTTTTGCAGCATGAAGTGCTGGTCTTCCACCTGATCGGCCCAGGGCAGCAGGTGGAACAGGATGGGCGTGGAGATGTTGTAAGGCAGGTTGCCGATCACGCGCAATTTTTGGGGGGCGTGCTCTTGCGCCAGGGCTCCAAAATCCACCTTGAGGACGTCAGACTCGATGACGGTGAGCTCGGGTCGTTGGCGCAGGCGCTGCACCAGGTCCCGGTCCAACTCGATCACGGTGAGGTGTTCGCACTCGGCGACCACCGGGTCGGTCATCGCGCCCAGGCCGGGGCCGATTTCCACCAGGGCCTGACCTGGCTTGGGTTTGATGGCGCGCACGATGTCTTCAATGACGCCGACATCGGACAGGAAATGCTGGCCAAAGCGCTTGCGCGCGAAATGGCCTTTGTGGCTGCTCTTGCGATCAGGGGGCATCGCGCAATTCCACGTAGGCGGCAGCGCGCAGTTCTTTGGCCCATTCTTCGTAGGTGGCTTCGAATTGCTGCTCGCGCAGCACGCTGCGGGCAGCCTCCTTCTTTTGCTGTTCGCTCAACTCGACTTCCTTGCGCTCGATCAACTGGATCAGGTGCACACCAAACCGTGTCACCACGGGTTCAGAGACCTGGCCAGGCTGCAGCGCCAGCAGGGCCTTCTCGAATTCGGGCACGAACTGGCCGGGGGCCGTCCAGCCCAGGTCCCCACCTCGCATGGCGCTGCCATCTTCAGAGTATTGGCGGGCCATCTGGGCAAAGCTGGCCTGGCCACCCACGATCTGCTTGCGGATGTCGTCCATGCGCTTGGCGGCGGCCCGGGCGTCCAGCTGCGGTGTGGTGCGGATCAGGATGTGGCGGGCCCGTTGCTGGGTGTAGGTGGCCTTGCCCGAGTTTTCGCGCTCGACGAGTTTGACCACGTGAAACCCGGCGCCGGAGCGGACCACGGGAGCCACCTTGCCCACCCCCAGGGTTTTGACCGCATCGACAAACAGGTCAGGCAGGCGACTGGCCGGGCGCATGCCCACCGTGCCACCTTGGTCGCGGGTGTTGGTGTCGGCAGAGTTGGCCTTGACCAGTTGGGCGAAATTCTCGCCCTTGGCGGCCCGCTGTTGCAACTCCTGCGCTTTGGCTTGAAGGGCCTGGATCTGGGCAGGGCTGCTGCCTTCGGGCACGGCGATCAACAGGTGGGCGATGTTGTAGGAGGTTTCTCCCAGGCCATCGGCACCCTTGGCGTAAAACTCGGCCACTTCGGCATCGCTGACCTGGATGCGTGCGTTGACCTCGCGTTGGCGCACGCGCTCCAGCAGGATCTGCTCGCGCAGGCTGTCGCGGTAGCGCTGGTAGTCCAGGCCGTCGGAGCGCATGCGGTCTTTGAGGTCTGCCACGGTGATCTTGTTCTGCGTGGCGATGTTCTCGATCGCCGCGTCCAGCTCGGCTTCGGGCACGTCCATGCCGGAGGTTCTCGCGAAGGACAGCTGCACCTTCTCGTTGATGAGGGCATCCAGCACCTGCTGGCGCAAGGCATCGCCTGCGGGCAAGCGCGAGCCTGTCGGGGCCGATTCCTGGATGCGGCTGACGCGCTTTTCCACCTCCATGTGGGTGATGGGCTCCTGGTTGACCACGGCCACGATGTAGTCAGCGGTGCTCTGCGTCCCGGCCAGCTTGAGCTCGGTGCTCAGGCCTCGGTTGCCCGAGATGCGGGGCGACACCGAGGGCGCGTCGCTGCGTTTGAGCCCCTGCGCCTGGGTCTCGGGGCCGACCATCAGCAGGGTCAGTGCCAGGCACAGGCCTGTGGCAAACCGTTGGCGGCGAGGCTGGCGAGGCGCGGTAGGGGTAGGGGGCTTGGAGTGGTCAGTCATCAGAGAAGTTGGGCAAGGTGCTCGGGGCCGTCAGCACGCTGTTGTCATCGCGCAGCAGCCGGTAGCCAGGGATATTGTCCCTCAAGGCGCGCAGGGGGCTGGAACCCAGGCGGGACAGACCCACCAATTCGAGCTGGAACATGAAACGGGTGCTGGCCTGGTCGCGGCCCACCGACAGGCGTTCGGCCACGATGCGGCCAATCCAGCAGCCAGCGTCGTACTCGAAACCATACAAGGTGTCGGCGAAACGGCTGTCGCGCAGGCTGTAGTTCAGGCGGCCCACGCTGTACCAGGTGCCTTTGCAGCTTGATCCTGATCCGCCGGACGTGGGCTTGTCGAAGTTGAGGGCGGTGGTCTGGGCGATGGCCTGGCGTGCCATGGAGTCGTCCACCGGTGGCTTCTTGCCAAAGATGGGCCATTGCCAGCCCACGGCCACTTGCTCGCTGCTGTTGCGGGTATAGCGGTAGTCGGCGCTGATGGTGCGCCAGGCGCCTGGCGAATAGCGCACGCCGATCACCGAGCGTTCGTTGCGGTGCCCTTGGGCGCTGAACTGGGCGGTGCCGCTCAAAGTCCAGTGCGGGGCCACGGTGGTGGAGCCCAGCACCAGCAGGTCCGACAGTTTTTGCCGCACAGGCGCTTCGTTGTTGGGCGTGATGCGCTGGGTGGAGAACAGCACGCCTTGCACCAGGCCCAGGCGCAGGGCTTCGGCGCCGGTCAGCGGGTTCAGCAGGCGGGTGGTCAGGCCCAGGTTGATCTTGTTGGCATCGGAGATCCGGTCGACACCGGTGAAGGCGTTTTCGTCGAAGCTGGAGTACTGGTTGAAGTCGCGCGGCGCGCTGTCGAACAAGGGCAGGTCCGACTGGTTGCGGTAGGGCGTGTAGACGTACTCCACCCGGGGCTCCAGGGTCTGGATCAGGTCCTGCCCGAAGTAGTTTGCCTGGCGCTCCAGCGTGGCGCTGCTGTCAATGCTGAAGGTAGGGATGAAGCGGGAGGCTTCCTTCTGGCCGGTGGTGAGGGTGCGGTCCAGCGAATAGCTGACGGCGTGCAGAGTGAGCCGGGGGGTGATGGCGATGCCGCTGTCGCCCATCGGGCGTTCCAGCTTGGCGATGGCGTGCACGCGGTCGCCGCTGATGCGGGTGGTGTCTTCGTTGGTGAAGCGGTTGAACTCGCCAGTCATGCTCCAGGCCCAGCCGGTCTCCGAGGTGCTGCGGCTGTGCACGCCCAGTTGGGGTTCTCGCCGATACGGCGAGATCACCTGGGTGGCAGCGTCAGCGGTGGGTGACAGGTCGCGCAGCGTCTGCCAGGTCTGCACATTCGCGTACAGCGAGGTCTGGCTGTTGCCCAGGCCCCAGTTGCGCGTGTTGAGCTGGCGTTCGATGCTGGCGTGGCTGTCGTACAAGCGCGGCGTCAGCGAGGGCAGGTTGCGAGGGAAGTCCTTCCAGTAGTCGTCGTCCGAGACGCGGCGCCAGCGCAATTCGTAGTTGGTCACCGTGGGGTTGCCACTGGTATTCAGGTCGCCCTGGTGCTTGAAGTCGACCAGGCCACGCGAGCGGCCCGCCACATCGTCATGGGGCAGCATATAGGTGTGCAGGGTGCCCGAGTCACTGCGCAACAGGTAGCGGTATTCGGTGTCCAGCCCCGCGCCGCGCCGGGTGGAGATCGTGGGCGTGAGGGTGGCGTCCTGGTTGGGCGCGATGTTCCAGTAGTAGGGCTCGGCCAGCTCGAAGCCGCTCTTGTTGTCGATGTCGAAACTGGGCGGCAGCCAACCCGATTTGCGTGCGTCCGACAGCGGAAAGGTCAGCACCGGGGCGCCCAGGATGGGCACGCCCAGGAAGCGGATGACGGCCCCTTCGGCGCGGCCTTCATTCGCGTCGATGTCCATCGTCACCTTGCGGGTGCTGAGCACCCAATCGGGCTCGCCCGGGCTGCCATCGGCGGTGTTCTCGGGTGTGCAGCTGCTGTAAGTGGCGTTGGTGGCGCGCAGGCGGTTGCCGCCCAGGAACTCGACCAGGTCGGCGTGACCGCCGGCGTTGGTGCGGGCAAAGCGGTAATTGGGGTTGACGAACTCGCCTTCCAGGGTGTCCAGCTTGAGGGTGAGCTCGGGGCCGCTGTAGAAGTCGCCCCGGCGGGTGATGCGCACATTGCCCACCGCCTTGGCGGTGTTGTCGGCATAGGTGTGGGTGACTTCGTCGGCCCGCACGATCAGGTCACCTTGTTTGAGCCGCACCGAACCGGTGGCCCGCATGCGGTCATCGGGCTGGCCCTCCAGGTGATCCGCCTCGAAAAACAAGGGCAGTGCCGGGTTCTCCTGGCCAGCGATGGGCACGTCCAGGTTGAAGGAAAAACGCAGTGGGTCGGCGAGCGTACCGGCCGGGGCCGATGGCTCGGGGGCGGCCGGTACCGATGCGGGGGGGGCTTTCGCCGCAGCAGCCTGCGCATGGGCGGTGGTTGAAAAACCCAGCGGGGCAGCCACCAGGGCGGCGGCCAGGGCGATCGGGGTCCAGCGGGCGGACAGGGGGCGGGCGGTGGATCGGGTCACGGTGTGGGGCGGGCGCTGTCCTGGATGGAAGGGGCGCCGCTTCGGCAGCGGCCTTGCCTACAATCGGGTGATTATTTCACGCGCTCACACCCATGCCTTCTTTTGATTCCATTGTCTGGCTTGAAGCCGATCGCCAGGCGGCGTTTCACCAATGGTTGAACGGGCTGGCGCCCGCCCACGGCCTGCTGCCCGAGACCTTGCGCTTGGCCAGCGCCGATGCCAGTTTCCGCCGCTACTTCCGGGTTGATGCGCAGGGCGCCTCGGCGTCTTTCATCGTCATGGACGCGCCGCCTGCCAAGGAGGATTGCCGCCCCTTCGTGTCGATCGCGCGCCTGCTGCACGCCGGTGGTGTGAATGTGCCCGAGGTGCTGGCCTGGGACGAGGCCCAAGGCTTCATGCTGTTGACCGACCTGGGCGAGCACACCTTGTTGTCCACGCTGAATGCGGGCGTGGAGGTGGGCAACCTGGAGACCCCCGACAGCCGCGCCCGCTATGTGGCGGCCTTGGACGAACTGCTGCGGCTGCAGGCCGTGGCCCCGCCCGCCAACATCCCGCCCTACGACGATGCCCTGCTGCAGCGTGAGCTGGACCTGTTCCCCGATTGGTACCTGACGAAGCTGCGTGGCCAGCAACTCGACGACGTCCAACAGGCCATGCTGGCCACAACGTTCGGCCTGATCAAGTCGCAGGTGCTGTCGCAGGCCACCGTGCTGGTCCACCGTGATTTTCACAGCCGCAACCTGATGGTGAACGTCGATGACACCCAGGCCCGCCCTGGTGTCATCGATTTCCAGGACGCCGTGGTCGGCCCTTTGACCTATGACCTGGTGTCCCTGCTGCGCGACGCCTATGTGTTCTGGGACGAAGAAACCCAGCTGGACCACGCCGTGCGTTACTGGGAGCGAGCCCGCAAACAGGGCCTGGCCGTGCCCGCTGACTTTGGCGATTTCTGGCGTGATCTGGACTGGATGGGCCTGCAGCGCCACCTCAAAGTGCTGGGCATCTTTGCCCGTTTGGCCCTGCGCGACGGCAAACAGGGGTATTTGGCCGACATTCCCCGGGTCTGGACGCATGCGCACAAAGTGTGCACTCGCTATCAAGGATTGGGCCCACTGGCCAAGCTGTTGGAGGAGGCCGAGGCCAGCACCATGGGCATCCAGCGCACCGTGGGCTACACCTTCTAGGCACTGGCTTGCGCTGGGGGTACGCAGAGGGGATAATGTTCGACTTGATGAATCACAACACACCTACTGCGGCAGAGTTGCCGCCCACGCCCTCGACCGTCCCAGAGACAGTTCCCGCAGAGGCCGCTTCCCTTACCAGCGCATTGCCCGCTGATGTGGCACCCGAAGAACCCCTGCGGTTCGACACGCTGCCCCTGGACCCGAAACTGCTGCGCGCCATCGTGACGCAGGGTTACCTGTCCATGACGCCCATCCAGGCCAAGGCGATCCCCCTGGTGCTGGAAGGCCGTGACGTGATGGGCGCCGCCCAGACCGGCACCGGCAAGACCGCCGCGTTTTCGATCCCGCTGTTGCAGAAGATGCTCAAGCACGAGAACCCCAGCATGTCGCCCGCCCGCCACCCGGTGCGCGCCATCGTGCTGGCCCCCACGCGCGAATTGGCCGTGCAGGTGGCCGCCAACGTCACCAACTACGCCAAGCAGACCAATCTGCGCGTGGCCGTGGTGTTCGGTGGCATGAACATGAAAGAGCAAACGCTCGAGCTCAAGGCTGGCGTCGAAGTGTTGATCGCCACGCCAGGCCGCCTGCTGGACCACATCGAAGCCAAGAACTGCAACCTCGGCCAGGTCGAGTACGTGGTGCTGGACGAAGCCGACCGCATGCTGGACATCGGCTTCCTGCCCGACCTGCAGCGCATCCTGAGCTATCTGCCCAAGCAGCGCCAGACGCTGTTGTTCTCGGCCACGTTCTCGCCCGAGATCAAGAAGCTGGCGCAAAGCTACTTGCAAGACCCGATCCTGGTCGAAACGGCCCGCCCGAACGAGACTGCCACCAACGTCGAGCAGCGCTTTTACCGCACCACCGACGACGACAAGCGCGCCGTGATCCGCCAGATCTTGCGCGAACGTGGCATCACGCAAAGCATTGTCTTCGTGAATTCCAAGCTGGGGGCCTCGCGCCTGGCCCGTTCGTTCGAGCGCGATGGTCTGCGCACCTCGGCCCTGCACGGCGACAAGTCGCAAGACGAGCGCCTGAAGGCCCTGGCCGCGTTCAAGGCCGGTGAAGTCGATTTGCTGGTCGCCACCGATGTGGCCGCGCGCGGTCTGGACATCGCGGCCCTGCCCGCGGTGTTCAACTTCGACATCCCCTTTGGCGCTGAAGACTACGTGCACCGCATTGGCCGCACGGGCCGCGCAGGCGCTTCCGGTCTGGCGGTGTCGCTGGTCACATCGTCCGATGCCCGCCTGATGGCCGACATCGAAAAGCTGATCAAGAAGAAGATTGAAGTCGAGCCTTTCGAGCTGGAAGGCGAGCGCCGCCCTCAGCGCGAATCGCGCTACGAAGAACGTTCTGAAGCACGCCCCGCAGCGTCGTTTTCGCCCGATGCCGAGCGCAGCGAAGCCCCGCGGGAGGCAGGCCGCCCGACACGCCCTGTGCGCCCGGCCTACCGCCGCGCCGAGCCCGCCGATCCATTCTTCAACAAACCCTACGAGCCTGCACCCGACGCCGATCCTGTCTGGGAAGACAAGAACGCTGGTCCCACGACCAGCGCTGGCAGCAGTGTGTCGCGCTTCATCAACAAGCCCAAGCGCAAGGTTGCCGCCTTGTTGGGTGGCCCCGGCTCACTCTGCCGCTGAAGTTTCGGCCTGAGCGCTTTGCTGCCGAGTGCGCTGCTGTCGCCACACCGAGGGTGACACGCCGTACTGGCGCTTGAAGGCCTGGCTGAACGCGGTTTCCGAGGCGTAACCCACTTGGTCGGCCACGCGGCTGACCGACAAGCCGCTCTGGTTGCCCAACTGCCGTGCGGCCAGCCGCATGCGGTGGCGCGTCAGGTAGGTCAACGGCGGTTCGCCCAGGGCTTGGCTGAAGCGGTCGGCAAACGCTGATCGAGACAAGCAAGCGTGCTGCGCCAATTCGGGCACGGTCCAGTTGTGGCGCGGGTTCTGGTGCATCTGGGCCAGGGCCACCGACAGGGCCCGGTCTTTCAGGGCGGCCAGCCAGTTGCCCGAATCTTCCGGAATCGATTCCACGTAATCCCTCAGGCATTCCATGAAGAGGATGTCGCCGAGGCGGTTGATGATGGCTTGCTGAGCAGGCCTGCGCGCGGATACTTCCTGGGCCAGGAACTGAAGCCCAATGCCCAGCCAAAGTGGTGGCGCCTCGCCCAGCCCGTGCAGGTGCATCAGAGGGGGCAGGGCGGCGGTCAGGGGGGCGGCCATGTCGATGTCAAAGCGCGCATGGCCACTGATGAGGCGGCACACGGGGCCGCCCCCGCCGAGCTTGAGCGCGTCCAAATCCGAGGTGCTCAGGTAGGGCAAGAGATCCTCTGTCTGCGCCATGGTGTGGGGTTGGTCCTGCACCTTGTGCGCGCTGCCTGCGGGCAGCACCAGCAGGTCGCCGGTTTGCATCAGCAGGGGTTCCTCACCATCGCGGATCAGCCAGCATTGTCCAGCGCCCACCGTGTGAAACGCCGCCAGGCCCGGCGTGTGCAGTTGCAGTGACCAGGGGGCGGTCATCTCGGTGTAGGCGAACACGACACCATTGAAACGCATGTCGTCCAGGATCAGGCTGAGTGGGTCCATGGCGTGAGCATGCCATGTCTTGGGCGGCTGGCTGGACACCCGATCTGCTTGTAAAGTCTGGGGTGATGCCACTCACCCCTTCGGGTCACCAAGGCCTGCGCCACCCATGAGCACCGCTGCTGTTCCGCAAAACGACCTGCTCGACTCGGGTTACCTGAGCGCGCTGCGCCATCAAATGGTGAAGTTCGCCCAGTTGCACCTGGGCGATGTGCACCTGGCCGAAGATGCCGTGCAAGAGGCTTTGGCCGGGGCCTTGGTGGGCGCTCAGCGCTTCGCCGGGCGCGCCGCGCTCAAGACTTGGGTGTTCGCCATCCTGAAGAACAAGGTGGCCGATGTGCTGCGCCACAAGCAGCGCATGGTGGATGCCAGCAGCCTGTGTAAGGAAAACGAGGAAGACGCGACCAATGATTTGTTTGACCGGCGCGGTCATTGGTTGTCGGACAGCCGCCCGACCGCCTGGGCGGACCCGCAGGCCTGCCTGGAGCAACAGCAGTTCTGGTTGGTGTTCGAGGCGTGTCTGGACGGCGTGCCCGCTCAGCAATCGCGTGTATTCATGATGCGAGAGTTCATGGGCTTTGAGACGGACGAGATTTGTGTGACCGTGGGCATCACCTCGGCCAATCTGTTCGTGATGCTGCACCGGGCGCGACTGCGCTTGCAGGAGTGCCTGGGTCAGCGTTGGTTCGCATCGGGCCCAACGTCGAAGAAGAAGGGACGTCGATGAATTGCGATCGAGCCACCCGCCTGATGTCCGAGTCACAGGACCGCCCTTTGACCCATGGCGAACGCACTTCGCTGGAGGTCCACACCTGGATGTGTGTGGGCTGCCGCAACTTTCGCCAGCAGCTTGGCTTCTTGCGCCGGGCGATGCAGTCCTTTGCGGCACGTCACGATGACGACGACGAGCCGCCTCCCGGACGCGTGTAAGAAATGGCCATGCTGCGCGACTCATGGATGAATGACATCTTTCAGGAGCCTTGCCATGATCTCACTCATCGAACGCTGGATTGAACCTGCCGTGCGCCTTGCCCAGCGTGCCGAGCCTTGGGCGCAGTCCCTGGCTTTGCTGGCCGCGCGCCTGTACTTGCTGGACGTGTTCTTCAAATCCGGCTTGACCAAGTTGCAGGACTGGGACTCGACCTTGTTCCTGTTCGCCGAGGAATACCACGTGCCCGTCTTGCCCCCCGAGTTGGCCGCCTGGATGGGCACGGGCGGTGAGCTGATTTTCCCGGTGCTGCTGGCCGTGGGCTTGTTCAGTCGTCCTGCTGCTTTGGGTGTGTTCTTCCTCAACGCGGTGGCGGCCTACAGCTACCCGGACATCAGCGCGGCGGGCTTGAAGGACCACGTGCTGTGGGCGGTGCTGAGCTTCGCCCTGGTGTTGTTTGGCCCTGGTCGGTTGGCCCTGGACGCCTGGTTGATGCGCCGGTGGTGGCCTTCGCTGCGCAGGCGCTGAGGGCGGGCAGGGGGATTTGCTCAGGGCAGCTCGACGCCCTGCAATCGCGCGGCGATGGAGGCGCCCCGGCCCGCCACATACGCGGAATGGGGGTTCTTTTCAAAGCGCTTGGGGGCGGGCAGCATCACCGCCAGGCGGCCCGCAGGCGTGGCACTCAACTGGTTGGCATCGACCCGAAAGTAGTGGCGCGCGGCCGCTTGCGCGCCAAAGATGCCCTCGCCCCATTCCACGTTGTTGAGGTAGATGCCCAGGATGCGTTCCTTGCTCAGCATGCCTTCCAGCATGAAGGTGATCGCGAACTCCTGGCCCTTTCGCAGGAAGTTGCGCTCGCCACTCAGGAGCAGGTTCTTGGCCAGTTGCTGCGTGATGGTCGAGCCGCCAATGACCTTGGGCGTGGCACTGAGGGCGTGCGCTGGCGGTTCCGGCGGCTTGCGTCCGCGTGACTGCGCGCGTGCCACGGCCCGTTCATAGCGGGACTGGGCTTGCGCGCGGGCCTTGTCCACCTTGGCCTGCGCCCGGTTGTTGCGCTTCCAGGCGTTTTCCAGGGCGTCCCATTCGACGCCGCTGTGGTCTGCGAAGTTGGCGTCTTCAGACGCGATCACGGCGCGCTTGAGGTTGTCGGAGATGTCGGCATAGGGCCGCCACTCCTGGCTCCACAGCACCTCGTGCTTGTCGCGGGCCAGCCTGAACACCTCGCTGCGCTGGAAGGTGGTGGACTGAGGATCGACCACGGTCATCAGCGCGATGCGTGCCGCAAAGTACAACTGCAGGGCAATGCTGCCCAGTGCGATCAGGACCACGATTCGCCAGAAGTTGCGCATCACAAGGGGACCTGGGCCCGCAAGGCGGCCAGGACCGGCGCCGTGTCAGGCCGGATGCCCCGCCACAAGGCGAAGCTTTCGGCCGCTTGTTCAACCAACATGCCCAAGCCATCGCGGGCCACGGCATGGTGGTCTCGTGCCCACTGCAAAAAAGGCTGCGCTGCCGGGCCATACATCATGTCCAGGGCCAGGGTGCCGGGGCGCAGCACGCCCGGACCCACGGGCACGCCACCGCCTGAAAGGCTGGCCGCCGTGCCGTTGATGAAGACGTCGTAGGCTTGGCCAGCGTTGTCCAGCGCTCGTGCGGTCAGGCGCACGCCGTGTTCGGCAGCCCAGTCAGCATGCCGGTTGACCAGGGACTGGGCCTTGTCGAAGCTGCGGTTGGCCAGCACGATCTCAAAGGGGCGTGCTTCGATCAACGGCCCTAGGGCACCCGCGCTGGCGCCGCCTGCACCCAGCAGCAGCACACGCTGGCCGCTCAGGGCCACGCCCGCGTTGACAGTGATGTCGCGCACCAGGCCCACGCCGTCGGTGTTGTCGGCCAGCCAGCCGCCGCCTTCTGCGGGCGGGTCAAAACGCAGGGTGTTGGCGGCCTGGGCCAGCTCGGCGCGCGGTGTGCGCCGCGTGGCCATCTCGAAGGCTTCAAACTTGAAGGGCACCGTGATGTTGCAGCCCCGCGCGCCGCTGTCGACAAAGGCTTGCAAGGCGGCTTTGAAACCATCCAGCGGGCACAGCAAGCGCCCATAGTCCACGGCCTGCCCGGTTTGTTGGGCAAACTGCTGGTGGATGGCGGGCGAGCGGCTGTGTTCCACCGGGTTGCCCGCGACGGCATAGCGGTCAGTCATGGGGCGCTGACTCCGTTGGGCATCACGGCCTGGGTCGAGGCTTCCAGGGCGGCATCGCGTGTGAAGCGGAACCGAGATGAGACCAGCAACAGGTCGCGGCCCTGGCTCACTTCCGGCGGCACGGCGCCAAAGGGCCCGGCCTTCTTGACAATGGATTGCGCGCGCTTGTCGAGCTGCTTGTTGCCCGAGCTTTGGGTCACAATCGCCTCGATCACCTGGCCTTTGCGGTCGATCCACACCTCCATCACCAGCTCGCCATACAGCTTCTTGCCGTTGTTGCCGGTGGGGAAGTGCTCGGTGCCGGCCCGCTCGATGATGGTGCGGAAGTGGCTGTAGTACATCGCGTCGGTCGACCTCAGCGTGGCCGGGCTGAGGTAGCGCTTTTTGGGCCGCGAGTTCTCGGCGCGGATGCGCTTGTCGATCTCGGCCAGCAACTCGGTGAGCTGGCGGCGGCGCTCTTCATCGGCGCGGTTCTGGGTGCTTTCCAGCTTCTGGCGGGGCTGGGGCGGTGGCAGGCTTGAGAGCTCGTTCTGGATCTGCGTGAGCAGTTGCTGCTGCTCGACCTGCATCATCTCGACCATGCGCTGTGATTCGTCCAGCGCCTCGCCCACTTCGGTTTGAAAAGCGGGTGGCAGGGGCGAAGTGGCCCGGCCTTCGCCTTCGCCGCCGCCGACCAGGTTGTGCTGCGCCAGTGCCTGCGCCTTGTCAGGCCGCTGCTCGCTGCCGGCATTGACCAGGATCACCTCCAGCGGCGTGTCCTTGAAGACGCGGTTGAAGCCTTCGGGGTCGACGAAGCGCACGGTGATCAGCACCGCATGGACCGCCACGGAGACGATCAGCGTTTTGTGCAGCAGTGTGAGGCGGCTCAAGGCCGCGCGCAGGCGTTCCAGCATGGATGCTCTTCGGGTTGCTTCAGGCCTCGGGGCTGGCGGGGGCCGGGGCATCGGCGTCGGTCACGTCGATGGCCAGCGTCAAGGGTCCTGCATTGTCCAACGCTTCGTCGGCATCATCACCCTCGGCATCACCCTGATCCGCCGGGGCGGCTTCATCGATGCGGCCAATGACGCTAGCGTGCACATCCAGGGTCAGCTCGTCCACGCCGGTGACGCGCACGCGCACCCGGGCATTGCGCGGGAGGCTGTCGGCGCCAATGGCCTTGAAGACCAGCGGCAGGCTGTCAGCGCGCACCAGGCCGTTGATCATCACGGCGCAATCCAGCTCGGTGATGTTCTGCTGGCCCAGGTGGCGCAGCGTCCAGTAGCGCTCCAGGCTGGACTGGAAGCCGTTGTAGGTGCTGTAGGCCGTGTCGAAGTTCGAGATGATCGAGAACAGGTCGGCATCCTTCGGCTTGAAGGGCGCGACGAGGGCTGCGGTGCGGCCATGCTTGGCCACGGCGATGATCTGCCACTGGTTGACCAGGTCCACATAGCGGCGCAGTGGCGAGGTGGCCCAGGTGTACTGCGCCACGCCCATGCCGGCGTGTGGCAAGGCCCGCGTGCCCATGCGCACCTTGATGCCGGGCTGCAGGCTGGCCTGGCTGCGGTAGATGCCGGGCAGGCCGAAATCGTTGAGCCAGCCGCCCCAGGTGCTGTTGGCCAGGATCATGGCCTCGGCCACGATCAGGTCGAGGGGTGAGCCACGTTGGCGCGTGCCGATGATCACCTGCTCGGTGCCCAGGGGCTCCACGCGGTCCTCGTTGGTGTTCTCATCGCCAGCAGGGTTCACCAGCTTGAAGGTGTAGTCGGGGCGGTTGAAGTTCTCGGGCTTGCCGCGCACCACTTCGCGCTGGGCCTTGAGGTGCTTGGCCAGGCGGAAGGCGAAGGTCAGCTCGGGCGCGAAGGCATACGTGGCCTCAAGCTCTCCATTGAGCGTGGCTTCAGTCACCACGCCATCAAGCTGGTCGTGGCGCAGGTTGGCGGCAATCGGCACGGTCTCAAGGCGCGTCTCGCTGCCTTTGACTTCGAGTGTGGCTTCGTCATAGGTAACGTACAGCGACACCGCAGGGCAGTTGCGGCCCTCTTGCAAGGTGTAGCGCTGCACGACCTCGTCGGGCAGCATGGTCAGCTTGTGGCCGGGCATGTAGACGGTCGACATGCGGTTGCGCGCGACCACATCGACCGGCGTGCCGGGCGCGATGGCCAGGCCCGGGGCGGCGATGTGGATGCCGTAGACCACGGTGCCCGTGCCCAGGCCTTGCACCGACAGGGCGTCGTCGATCTCGGTGGTGCTGGAATCGTCGATCGAGAAAGCCTGCACGGCGGCCAGGGGCAGTTCGTCCTTGATGGGCGGTGCGTCCAGGACCGGGAAGCCCGTGCCTTTGGGGAAGTTCTCGAACAAAAAGCGCCGCCAGTGGAACTGGTAGGGGCTGTCGATGGCACCGGCGTCTTTCAGCAAATCCAAAGGCGCGCGTTGCGAGCGCTTGGAGGCCTCGACCACAGCCTTGTACTCGGCGCCGTTCTTGTCGGGCTTGAAGAGGATCTTGTAGAGCTGCTCGCGGATGGGCGCGGGGCAGCTGCCTTTGACGAGGTCGTCGGTCCAGGATTCGATCTGTGCGGCGACCTGCTTCTTGCGCTCGATGGCGACCAGGGCCTGCTTGAGGATGTCTTCGGGCGCCTTGCGGAAGCGGCCCTTGCCACGGCGGTGAAAGTAGTGCGGCGCGTCGTACAGGCGGAACAGCATGGCCGCCTGCTGGATGGCGTCGGCCTTGTCGCTGAAGTATTCCTTGGCCAGGTCTTCGAAGCTGAATTCTTCTTCCGGGGCGACTTCCCAGACCAGGTCCAGGTCGATCTCGCCCGCCTGGGCGGCGCCCTGGGCCAGCACCTCGGCCGGGTTCGGCTTGGCGAACTTGATCAGCACGTTGGCGGTTTTCGCCTTCACGCGCTTGCCCGAATCAAGCTCGATCTGCATCGAGCTGTCGGCTTCGGACATCACACGGCCAGCCTGGAATTTACCGGCGTCGTCAAAGAGGGCAAACATTCAGAAGGTGTCGCTAGGAAGAAAGAAGGGGCAGCGCGTATTGTCCTACGGCTGCTGGCCCAGGCCCAGAAACCGCAAAACGGCGGGCAAATGGGGCGCGAAATCAGTCAGGGCGTGGTCACCGCCTTCCAGCAGCGTCAGTGGCGTGCGGGGGTAGTGCGCGGTCATTTCGCGCCAATCCAGCACTTCGTCGCCCTTGGCGATGATAGGCAGGTAGCGCTCGGGGCGGGTGATGGGGTAGGGCGCGATCGCCTTGAATTCGTCGATGAATTCGGGCCGGAAGAAGAATTTGGCGTCCGGGTCGTGGAAGTTGCTCAGCTCGCCGATGTAGCGGGCCAGGTCGCGCGCCGGGGCCACGGCGGGGTTGATGAGCACCGCAGGGCAGCCGAGTTTTTCTGCCAGCACCGTGGCATAAAAGCCGCCGAGCGAGGAGCCCATGACGGCCATGGTGCCATGAGGCCAGTGGGCCACCTGTGCCTGGATGTCAGCCCAGGCCTGCGCCGGGGATGGGGGTAACTGAGGGCAGGCCCAGGTGACGGACTGGCCTTGCGCGTTCAAGGCGGCAACGATGGCGGCCATCTGCTGCGCTTTGGCAGAGCGAGGCGAGGAGCGAAAGCCGTGCAGGTAGAGCAGGTGCGTGGTGGTCATTGGCCACCACTATGACACCCGTCAGCGATTTACTTGGGTTGCTTGTCGGTTTTGGACGGTTGCACCATCACGGGCTGAATGACATGCCCGGGTGCCAGTTTTTGGGGGCCGCTGCTTGCAAAGACAGGTGGTTTCGCGTCAGCAGGTGTCTTCAAACAACCGCGCATGAACTCGGCATGGGCGTCTCCGCTGAACGATTGATCTCTCGACTGTTGAGCGCAAGACCGCAATACGTCTTGGCGTGCCTCTTTTGTTGCCGCCTGAGCTTGCAGGGCGGTCGCCAGTAAAACCGACCATCCCAAATATTTCACTTTCATCAGCTACTCCCAAAGTTTGATTTGATGGTGCCATTCGAGCATGTCGGGATGACAACACCAAGTCGAGATGCCCTGGCAATCTGTTTGGATTCATGTCCTGTCGCATAGATGACTTGTTGGCCCCATAGATTGAAGGCATAAATTTAAATCAGGGAATGTCATGCGGAAGCTCACTATATTGCTGTTGGTATCCATGGCTCCGGCGTGGGCTTTTGCAGCCAGCCAAGCAGAGTTGGACGTGGCCAGAGACAAGGCAGTGGCTTGGCTCATCAAGGGGCAACAGCCAGATGGGCGTTGGTCCGCAGGTGAAGGCTTGGATGTCCAGGCCACTTCTGCTGTTGTGGAGGCGCTGATCGCTTCCTCGCACACCAAGCTGCCCCAGTTTGCCGCCGCAGTTTCCTGGTTGCAGAATGCCGAGGCTGGAAGTACCGACGCCCTGGCCCGGCAAGTGATGGCGCTCAAGAAAGCCGGGGCAGATGTCACAGCCCTGCGCCTGGCCAAAACCCTCCAGGATCGACGCAATGCCGCTGACAAAGGCTGGGGTGCTTACCCAGGGTATCGGGCCAGTGTTCCAGACACGCCGCTGGCGATGATGGCGTTGAAGTCGGCAGGCCTCACGGTCACCGACTCCGCGGCTTTGGGCACCACTTTTGAAACGTCTAGCTATGCACCTGCCACTGGGCAGCGCTACTGGCTACACCGATTGGATGCTTTAGGGGGGTCTCCAGGCGAAGCCAAAGGAGAACCTGTTTTGCCCACGGCGCTCACGGTCTTGGCGTTGCAATCGCTGAGTCTGTCGCCAACGGCGCGCGCCGAGGCGGTGGTTTATCTGAAGGCCAAGCAAGGGGCCTCTGGCACCGGGCAAGGCGCCTTCACTGGCGTGGACGGCTTGTACACGCCGCTTGACACCGCTCTGGCCGGCTCCGCGCTCGTGGCCAGTGGTGCCCGATCGGATGCGCCTGTCCAAGCTGTGTTGGACTACCTCAAGCGAAGCCAAAGCTCGAGCGGGGATTGGGGCGATGCGCTCTCGACGGCATTGGCACTGCAACTGGTGGGAAGCGGGTCCACGGCCGTTGTGGACACGGATGGGGACGGAACGCCTGACTCGGTCGAGGCGTACGTGGGCACTGACGCCACCAAGGCAGATGGCAAGCAATTGGCCTCTGCCAACACAGGCGTCAACACCCCGGCGAATCAGAATGCCGTCTCGTACACCTATTCAGGTTTGCGTGGCAAGCCGGTGTCGTTCAAGCTTCCTGTCGCTGATGCCGCCACTTGCTGCACCATCACCTCAGGTGCCTTGCCGCCGGGCGTAAGCTTGGTTGCCTCAGGTTCTCCGTTGGTGCTCAAACTGAGTGGCTCGCCAACGGAAGTTGGCGGTTTTTCTCAACGCTTCTCCTATAAAACCGCAGCAGGGGTTGAGAAAGTTGTTCAGCTTCGTTTGGAAATTGAGCCCACATTGTTCCGGGTGGATGCAGATCCATACGACCTGCCTGCGCTTTTCGCCTCCGACGCAGGATTGAACAAGTTGAAGGCCGGGTGGCAGGCCGTGGTCGATGACTTCAATAACGATGGTCGACAAGACATCGTGGCCTATTTCAGCGGTGCCAATGAAGCGTTCAATCGACTCAATTGCTCGCCTTGCACCTCATACGCTGGCCCTGACTGGGGGCAGATCACGGCTTTCCAGAACTTTGGCGGCAGCTTGGCCTACGTGAATCAACTGGTCGCCAATGTCAAGTTCACGGGTGATTTGAAGAACCTTCAAGTAGTCGACTTCAACAACGATGGCAAGAAGGACCTGGTTCTGAACCTCAACAAGGTCGTCACCACCAGTACTGACGCCGCCAACAAATCGACCTTGCCATTCAGGCCGGTGGTTTTGCTGCGCAATGACACGCCTGCGGGTGGTGTCCTGCTGTTCACGGATGTGACCGTGGCCTTGAAGCTCGACACCGCTCCAGACGGTGATGTGGTCGTCCTGGACGCGAACAAGGACGGCGTTCCGGATTTCGTGGTCAGCAACGGCAACGCAGCGGCCAAGCTCTACGTCTACAACAACACCCTGCTGGCGTATGAAGACAAGAGCGCAAGCTCTGGCCTTGGTGCGGCCAAGACGCCCGTTGGGTTCAACGTTGATGCGGATGCATTCCAAACCATTGACCTGGTGTCATTGGATGCGGCCACAGGCATCAAGTTTTACCGCAACAACGGTAACAGCACATTCTCGGCGGTAGCCAACGAGACCAGTTTGCCCACCTTGGCCAGCAAGCGAATCAACCGCATCGTGCCGGCGGATGTGGATGGTGATGGAAAACTGGATCTGGTGATGTTCGAGACGGCCACGCAAGGCACTGGCGCCACCGAAGCCTATGCAGGCAGCCTGGTCACCATCCTGACTCACGGTGGACTCAATGCCAGTTTGCAACCCAAGTTTGTGATTCGCCCTGATGCGACCTTGGCTGCGGTCAGCAATCTGGCGGACGCAGTCAACCGTGGTGGCCTGGTGGCAGATGTGGATGACGATGGCCGACTTGACATCGTGGTCTCTGCCAAAGACGTTTCTGCCACCCAGTTGGAGAACACGATCTTCAAGCAGCAACTGGACGGCATTTTTGTGAAGGTGGTGGCCGAGGCAGGCTTCCCCACCGCAGTCACTGCGCACGACTCTCCCGTGTATGTCGATCTGGATGACGACGGGAAGGCCGATCTGTTCTGGCCTAACTCGGCCAACACGGGCTACCGCTTGATCAACGAAGGTAATTTGCACCATGCCATTGACGTGATTGTCAAAGGCAAGGCCGGGAACCGGAGTGCTTTGGGGGCCCAGGTGCAAGTCACTGCGGCTGGGCAAACGCAAACCAAGCAGGTTCTGGCGCAACACGCCGCCACGAGTGCACTGCACTTTGGGCTGGGCAATGCACTGGGTGCATCGATTGTCGTGAAGTGGCCGGATGGCACGCAGAAAGCGGTGGATGTGACTGCCGTGGACCGCGTGGTCACCATCACTCAGCCTTGAACACATAACCAATATCACAGGGAATCCCCATGCAACAGCGATACCTTGCCAGGTTCGTCGGCAGCGCCTTGGCCTCTGCACTTCTGCAAATGAATGGCTTGCCGGCTCTGGCAGCGCACCGAGACGTCGCCCCCATCCCGGCCGAAGTGATCGAGGCAGTCGTCAATCGGCCTGCTTCACCAAAGGCCGTGTTGGCCGACCAGGTCAGCCAGTTGCTTTGGCAAATGAGTTCGGTGCTTGACCGGCATGTCACGCCACCCAAAAGCACGCTCAGTCCTGAGCAGCTGCGGTCCTACTTGCAAACGGCCAGGGCGGACTTGCAGAGCCAGCAGCTGATGTTGACCTCACTGAGGTCGGTCGTTCAACAGAGCTTCCATGACAAGGTCAAAAGCAGTTTGGCCTTGCGTGAATTGGATCAGCTCAATCGATTTCTTTCATCTGGCGCAAAGGCGGAGAAGCTGACCGAACTCGTTCAGGCTTCATCTGCGGCTCAAGCGTTGGTAAAGCGCTACCAGGTCAAGAATGGCGAAGGCGTGGCGGACCCGCTGGTACTGCCTGCCACACCGACCATTTCTGGTGCCACAGAAACTTTTCTGGCCACACCGTTGGTCCAAGCCGATCGGCCGCCTGCCTATGCCCAGTACAGCCAGGATGGCTACCCTGTTTTGGCACTTGCTGCGGCCGGTGGGGCCGCCATCTTGTTGCCGACGCCTTCAGAGGCGAGCTTTTGTTCATACAACGCCGGTGATCTGGCCAAGACGCAGGAAGAGGTCAACACCACCAAGTACCCGGAACTGGCCGATTTGGCCAAAAGCCTGGACTACAACCCTGTCAAGATCTTTGATTACGTTAACAAGAACATCAGGTATCAGTCCAACTACTCTGGCTCATTGAAAGGGGCTTATGGCGCTTATCTGAGCAAGGCTGGCAATGACTACGACCATGCGTCTTTGCTGATTGCGTTGTTGCGGGCATCCAACGTCCCGGCCCGCTATGTGTTCGGGCAAATTGAAGTGGTCGATCCGCAGCCCATGGGCGCCGATGGGCAAATCAATCGGTGGCTGTCCGTGAAGGACTATCCGGCGGCGGCTCGCGCCAATCTGGCTGGCTTGCAAAATGAAGTGCTCAAGAACGCTGGTGGGCAAGCCATCGGGGTCAAAACTTTGCACGTCTGGGTGCAGGCCTGTTTGCCCTATGCAAGCTACCGGGGTGTCAAGCTCACAAACCGCGGACACCGTTGGTTGCCTCTGGACCCCAGCTACAAAGACAAGGTTCATCAGCCTGGCATTCAGCACAATGTCGCGTTCGATCTGAATGCCTACCTTGCCAAGCGGACCAACGGCCCCGACAGCCTGCCTCACGAGAAGTACCTCAAGGACATCGAGAGCGCGATCACGACCTCCAACCCCGGGGCCAGCCTGGCCGATGTGCCCTACAAGGCCACCGTGCAAGGCAGCACCTTCGATGTGCTGCCAGCATCATTGCCTTACAAGGTCAGCCAATTCGTGACTTTTGTAGGTGGTGCTGCCGACGTGGCCACGCTGCCGGACGCGCAGCGCAATGTCCTCAAGGTGGTGATCAAGAACTCGGCCGGAACATCAATCCTGGCCGAGAAATCGGTGCCCATGGTTGAAGCGATCTTCAAGCGGATGACCGTGTCGTTCAAGGGCATTGATGCCACGCACCAGGGCCGAATTGATGCATGGCGCAACACCAGCACCATGGATTCGCCAGAACCAAGTTGCACGGCGGCGGACATGACGCGTGTGGTGCCGTCCATCAAGGCGGACGGGGTGGAGTTGGCGGCGGGCGCAGTTGGCAGCCCCGTCGATTTCTGCGCCAAGAACGTCAAGATGGACATGTTCGTTTCCTTGCCCGTGATGGCGTGCACGGTCAACTCGGTTTCAACGACCGAAGGCTGCATCAACAAGGCATCGTTTTCAAACATCGAAGCGCCCAACATCTATGCACTGCTGGCATCCGGCTTTCATGCGTCAGATGCGTTTCTTCAGAAAAGAATTGCCAGATTGCAGGCCGCGATCAAAGCCTCTGCATTGGCACCTAACAGCAACGTTGAAGAAATAGAGGGTGAGTTTCTCAACGTGGTGGCGCAGAAATATGGCCGCTATCTGTCCGACACCGCAGCGAAGATCGGCCAGAACTCCGGACATCTGGCCGGTGAGGGAACGCACCTGGGTGTGACCACGTCCAAGTCAAAAATATCGTATGTTTTTGACCAGCCGTTTGCCATCACCCGCAAAGGTTTTTTGGTGGATGTACCTGGCGGGCGTGTCGGTTACTTCAACCTGACTACGGGTGTTTCGAACAATGACTTGTTTTTTCTGGCAGGTCGCAGCATGTCTGCCCTCGAGTCGTACATCTGGCAAGAGAACGCGAAGGTTGACGCCGTGTCGACCCTCCGTGGTTTGCAATTCGCCAACGAGACCGGTAACACCGTGCTCAAGCTCACAAGCGCCAACTGGGCGACTGACAGTGCGCAGCTGACCTATACCGCTGCAGAGAAGGTGCCGCTGAAAGCCGAAGTCGATGCGGGCGCCACCCTGTACATCCCCAAGTCCAAGATCACCTACGAAAATTGGGTGGGCACGGTCTACATCTCTGAGAACCCGACCAAGGGTTCCGGCTTGTATGCGATATCTGGTGGGTACAGTGGAGGCTATTCGCTGTCCAACCCCATTTCATACAACTACAGCTCCCTGCTGAATACAGGCTACAACTACTACACCCCGCCCATCGCGCCGGTGTCGTTCAATAGCATTGTTCAGTCCTACACCCCACCGCCTGTTGTCAACTCCTACATCAACTACGGCAGTTCGCTGGGCAACACGTATTCGGGTGACCCAGTGAACATGGTCACTGGCAACATGTACCACAACGAGACCGATGTGGACTTGACGGTCCGTGGTGGTCAGCGTTTGGTTTTCCAGCGTGCTTACAACAGCCGCAAGGGCACGGATGGCCCCCTGGGTTTTGGTTGGACGCACAGCTTCAACCAGTTCATCACCTTCCGCGACGATAACGTCAACGGAACCACGGATGCACCCGATACCGATGGTTTGACCTCCTCGGTGACCTGGACCGAAGGTACCGGCAGCGAGAAGTACATGGCCGTCACGGCGGGCGCCAGCGCCGCTGGCCTGGCCGCCACATCCACGTTCAAAACGCCCGATGGCTACTACTTCACCTTCAAGAAAAACGCCGACAACACCTATACCCTGAGCGACAAGGGTGGCGTGTCTTACACCTTTGAGTCCATGGCGGGTACCAAGGATCAGCGCGCCAATCTGGTCAACATCAAAGACCGCAATGGCAACACCATCACCTTGAACTATGACGGCAGCAAACGCCTGTCAACCGTGACCGATGGCAGCCGCACGCTGACCTTGTCTTACGATGGCACGTCCACGCGCATCAAGGATGTGACTGACCCGCTGTCTCGCAAACACAGCTTTGCTTACGATGCCAGTGGCAACTTGATCAAGGTGTGGAAGCCAGGCCTGAACGTGGCCTCCGACACACCCACGGTGGCTTACGAGTACTACACCACCGCCGATGGCCCCAATCTGGACCACGCCATGAAGCGCTACACCCTGGCGCGCGGCAACTACATGAATTTTGTGTATTACCCCAATGGCCGAGTGCTGAGCCACACGAATTCCAAGGGCGAGTCCATGTCCTTCTCGTACAACGACTTCCGCCGCGAGACGGTGCAGGTCAATGAGCGAGGGCACGAGCGCCGTTTCTTCTTTGACAAGAATGGCATGCCACTCAAGACGGTGGAAGAAAACCTGGCCAGCCGTGAGTTCACCTACGGCGGTGCTGATACGGCACAGCGCTTCAACCTGGCCGAGTCGGTGGATCCGCGTGGTGCGCGTTTGAAGTATTCGTACGAAAGCGCCACAGGCAACCTCCTGACCACCACCTACGCCTCTGGTCGCATTCAAGGGCGCAGCAACTACAACACTTTTTCCCAACCAGGCAAGATCAAGGACGTGCGCGGGCTCTACACGCTGCTGAAGTACGACGCGCGCGGCAACGTGCTGGAAACCATCCAGCTCAAGAGCGGATTTGGCGCCACGACTGACCCGACGACCTACGCCCCGTCTGCCACCGATGCCGTGGCCCAGATCGCGGCGTGGACCATCAACACCTACGACAGCTACGGCAACTTGCTGACCAGCAAGAAGGTGCGCGACATGGCCACCAAGGTTGGCCCCTCGGTAGAGTACGGCTACGAGGCCACCAACACCTACCGCAACAAGATCACCCGCCGAGGTGACAAGAACGGTGACGGCACCATTGCCACCGACGAGTTCGACACCGCCACCCTGGTGCCCGACGCCGTTGGGCAAACCAAGACTGGCGTGGATGGCCGCTGGTCAACCGTGACCTATGCCTACGACGACCAAGGCCGCGTCAAGTCGGTGACCAATGCCGCCAACGTGACCTCGCGCATTGAGTACGATGGCAATGGCAACGTCAAGCTGGAGAAACTGGAGGCCACGGTGGCGGGTGCGGTGCGCCAACTGCAGGTCACCGCGAATGAGTACGACGATGCCGACCGCAAAGTGCGCGTCATGGCCAACGGCCTGACCGCATCGTTCGAGTATGACGCCGCAGGCAACCTCACCACGCAGACCGACCCGGACGGCCGCACGCTGAGCTACACCTACGACGAGATGAACCGCATGGTGGCCGCGCAGGACAAGGAGGGCAACCGTGTTGCCAAGACCTTGGACATCGATGGCCGCCCTTTGGCCGTGACCGACCCGAACGGCCTGACGGTGAACTACAGCTACTGGGATGCCAGCCGAGACTTCCGCCTCAAGCGGGTGATCCAACCCAAGGCCGCAGGCTTTGCCAATGCACGCGCCGTGGAATATGACTACGATGAAGTGGGCAACGTCAAGAGCACCAAGGTGATCCCCGCCGACGGCAGCGCCGCGCGAGAAACGCTGAGCACCTACGACGAACTCAGCCGCCCAACCCGTGTGGTGGGGCCTTTGGTCAACGATCCGGTCAACGGCAACATCCGCCGAGTCACCAAGTACACCTACGACAACCTGGGGGGGCTGACGCAAGTGAACGCCGGGCGCACAGATGCCACGGGCACCAACGCGGCGAGCGACAACGTCACGCTGCAGGCCAGCTATACCTACGACGACTTTGGCCGCAAGCTCAAGGACAAAGACGGCGTTGGCCGTACCTGGGCCTACACCTACAGCACAGCAGGCGATGTGCTGACCGTGACAGACCCGCGTGCCAAGGTGACCACCAACACCTGGAACACGGACGGCACACTCAAGACGCGCAGCAACGAAGTGGGCACGGTGACCTTCACCCGCGACGTGCTGGGCCTGCCCACCAAAGTGGTCAACACCAACCCGGTGTACACCCAAGACTTCACCTACAACGGCCAACGCCGCCTGGAAAGCGTGCGCGACAGCCGAGGCAACAAGACGCTGTACTACGAGTACAGCCCGGCGGGCCAGCTCAACGCCATGCGCGACAGCGAAGGCGCAGAGACCAACTACCTGTACGACCGCGCAGGGCGCTTGTCGGGCCTGTGGGCGGCCAACTACGACTACCTGACCTTTGCTTACGACAAGGGCGGGCGACTGAGCGAGAAGTGGTCACCCAACGGTGTGAAGGCCGAGTACACCTACAACGACGACGGCAGCTTGCAAGGCATCCGCCACGTGGTGGCCGGGGCCGAGAAAGCCAAGCACAGCTACCTGTACGACGCCTGGGGCAACCGCAAAGAGCATGCCGAGAACCTGGCCGGCAGCGAGCTTAAATACGGCTACGAGTACGACGAGCTGAACCGCCTGATCAAGGCGCAATACAGCCAGAGCGTGGGCGGGACGCCCACCACCAACCTGATCGGCCAATACCGCTACGACATCCTGAACAACCGCACACGTCAGACCGACAAGGACGGCAACTACCTGAACTACGTGTACGACAACGTCAACGGCGTGCCCACCAACGTGGGGGCGCACCAGCTCAACCAGATCGACCTGTACAACCTGGCCGGAGTCAAGCAATCGACGCAAGCCACGCTGAACTATGACGCGGCCGGCAACCTGACCAGCAAGACGGCCGGCAACACAGTGCAAGTGTTGAACTGGGATGCCAACAATGACCTGCGCCAGGTGGTCAGCCAAGTCAGCACGGTGGCTGGCGGTACCACCACCGTCACGGCCTACAACGAGATCTACAACTACGACCACGAAGGCAGGCGCACGGTCAGGCAGATGCAAACGGGCAACACGCTGTACCAAAGCCAGTACCTGTACAACGGGCAAGACATCCACAAGGAATACGCGCTGCAGTGGCTGACGCCCGTGGCCGCCTACACGCACGGCCCGGCCGAAGACGACCCGCTGATCCACCAAAGCAGCGCGGGCAACAAGTACTACCATGCCGACGGCCTGGGCAGCCCCACGCTGCTGACGGACGTGGCGGGCAACGTGCAGGCGTACAAGCGCTTTGACCCCTGGGGCAAGGTGATCGGCACGGGCGGGGCGATGCCCACCTACGGCTACACGGGCCGTGAGCCAGACCTGAGCACGGGGTACATGTACTACCGGGCGCGGTACTACGACCCCACGCTGGGGCGCTTCCTAGGGCGTGATCCGATTGGGCTGGAAGGCGGGCTCAATGTCTATGCATATGTGGACAACAACCCGGTGAACTTCACGGACCCCAGTGGCTTGTATGCCAAGAGCATCAGCAACACGATGAGTGGGATTGGGAGTGCGGCGAGCAATTACTACGACACGGCCAGCAGTTCATTGAACAGTTGGGGGCAGCAGGCCTACAGCGCATTGCCGAGCAGCCAAACCGCCACCCGTTGGTTGGACAACACCCAAAAGACTTTGGACTATGTCGGCATGTTTGCGCAGGGGCCACTGGAGGTTGCCGGACCGTTCATCGACTTGGGGAATGCGGCGATTTCCTTGGGGCGGGGAAATTGGGCGGATGCCGGGTTGTCAACGCTGGCTGCGGTGCCCTTTATCGGGGCTACAGGCAACATTGCTAAGATGTCTAAGGGGGCAGATTTCTATCGAGGTGCTAAGTCTGGTGAGTTGCCCAGTTTTGTTCCTAGGCCAAATGACTTCAAGGTTGATTCGAGAACTGGTTTTGTTAAAGATTCCCACGGAGTGTCCGTCTTTGACAATGCGGCGAGCGTTAGTTCCAAGGGTTTTGTGCCACATCGGGTGGATCAAAGTTCGGTTCCGGATTCGCTGCGAATCATCCAGCGTGGCGCCGACCCACACCACTTTGAAATATCTCCAATGCCCGGCGCCAACTTGACGCCGCAGCAATTCATCAATGCGTGTAGCAGCATTGTTTGCCGAAAGTGACGATGGAGAAGACCGCTATGTCGAATTTTTCGTTTGTTTTGCCCGCGGACTTCTCGGACTATGAGTGGGAAGTTCAGTCGAAAGGTTGCTTTTCCGAGGCACGAATGACCGTCTCAGGAAAGCATTATCGATTGAACTTTTACGACTCAGCGCGGCTTGCACAGGAGATAGCGAGCGAACTTGAGCGGGGGGGGGTGTTTTTCGAGCCCAATCTAGTGATTGTCCAGTCGGTGACAAGATTGGACATGGAGCGGGCTGCGGACATTTTGATGCAATCCGAGCAGAGCGTTGCTCTAGTGGCTGAATAGTCACCATCAGGGTAATGGTCGCCTTCAACAACATTGTTCAGACTGGTCGGACGCGGTGCCCCGTCCAAGTGTCCACGGCACCGATCCGACTCAGTCAAAGCGATTTTTTTGATGGGCGGGAGCGGATTTGCAATGTGCCCCGTCCACATGTCCACGGCACCGATCCGGCTCAGCCAAACCGATTTTTTGATAGGCGGGAGCGGATTTGCAGGGCCTTTCATTGGCGGAGTGTTTCACTTCAGTGAATTCATCATTCAGAGCCATGGTCCATTGAGATCACGTCGGCTCCTGGCATGCGAGTTGGCCCCTGACCAGACTGGGCCATGGCGCGGACATTGAGCTTAGGAAAGCGCCCAGGCGGTGGCTACCGCCGCAGATGGAACCCACAAAGCAGCCCGTCCCATGCCTGGAACCATTCTTCGCGTTTGACTGGTGCGGCCCATGGGTCCACACCTGCCCATGCTTCAGCCGGGGTTCGCCCCTGCAAATGCTGATGAGGGCGCACGAAGTTGTAGAAGAAGCTGAACTGGCCCAGCACCTTGTTCAAGGCATGCAAGCCGGGGACTTCAATCTGATCAAGCTTGTGCTTGAGTGTGAGGAACAAACGCTCGATGCGGCCGTTTTGCCAAGGGCAGCCGGGATCGGTGAACTGCTGGCGAATGCCCATGCAGGCCAGTGCCGAGCGGAACACCCTGCTCTTGAACACAGGTTCATTGTCGGTGCGGATGGCCAACGGTTTGCCATGGCGCCCAATGGCCAGGCACACATGCCCCAGCAGCGTCCATGAAGTCTTGTTGGGCAAGGCCTGCAATGCCATCAAAGCACGCGAGCCGTGGTCGATCAAACCCAGGATGATGTGAGTGTGCTTGGCCGCGTCAGTTTTTGCGGTGAGGTCCAATGCCCAAACGCGATTTCGCGCCATGGGCACCGGGACGCGGTGCTTGATGTGGCGACGCATGACCTTGATCTCGTAGTGATGTTGGCGCACCAGATCGGCCACGTACGATTTGCCCACGGTGGCCCGGCGGGCCGTGTCCAGATGGCAGGCGTGGCGCCGGTTGAAGATGGTGGCGATGGTGCGGCAGCCCGCGTTGGGCATCAACGCCTTCAAGCGAATGATTTCATGCTTGAGCCAATCGGGCTTGGCTTGCTGGCGGCAAGGCGAAGGCGTGGTTGTGTTGCGCCACAGTAGTGGTGGGCGATGCGGTAATCGACGCAAGCCACGCTGAACTATGACGCGGCCGGCAACCTGCTGAGCAAGGTGGCCGGCAACACGGTGCAAGTGTTGAACTGGGATGCCAACAATGACTTGCGCCAGGTGGTCAGCCAGGTCAGCACTGTGGCGGGAGGTACCACCACCGTCACGGTGCCCCGTCCACATGTCCACGGCACCGATCCGGCTCAGCCAAACCGTTTTTTTGATAGGCGGGAGCGGATTTGCAGGGCCTTTCATTGGCGGAGTGTTTCACTTCAGTGAATTCATCATTCAGAGCCATGGTCCATTGAGATCACGTCGGCTCCTGGCATGCGAGTTGGCCCCTGACCAGACTGGGCCATGGCGCGGACATTGAGCTTAGGAAAGCGCCCAGGCGGTGGCTACCGCCGCAGATGGAACCCACAAAGCAGCCCGTCCCATGCCTGGAACCATTCTTCGCGTTTGACTGGTGCGGCCCATGGGTCCACACCTGCCCATGCTTCAGCCGGGGTTCGCCCCTGCAAATGCTGATGAGGGCGCACGAAGTTGTAGAAGAAGCTGAACTGGCCCAGCACCTTGTTCAAGGCATGCAAGCCGGGGACTTCAATCTGATCAAGCTTGTGCTTGAGTGTGAGGAACAAACGCTCGATGCGGCCGTTTTGCCAAGGGCAGCCGGGATCGGTGAACTGCTGGCGAATGCCCATGCAGGCCAGTGCCGAGCGGAACACCCTGCTCTTGAACACAGGTTCATTGTCGGTGCGGATGGCCAACGGTTTGCCATGGCGCCCAATGGCCAGGCACAAATGCCCCAGCAGCGTCCATGAGGCCTTGTTGGGCAAGGCCTGCAATGCCATCAAGGCACGCGAGCCGTGGTCGATCAAACCCAGGATCATGTGAGTGCGCGTGGCCGCGTCAGTTTTTGCGGTGAGGTCCAATGCCCAAACGCGGTTGCGCGCCATGGGCGCCGGGACGCGGTGCTTGATGTGGCGGCGCATTACCTTGATCTCGTAGTGATGCCGGCGCACCAGATCGGCCACGTACGATTTGCCCACGGTGGCCCGGCGGGCCGAGTCCACATGGCAGGCGTGACGCCGGTTGAAGATGGTGGCGATGGTGCGGCAGCCCGCGTTGGGCATCAACGCCTTCAAGCGAAGGATTTCATGCTTGAGCCAATCGGGCTTGGTTTGCTGGCGGCAAGGCGAAGGCGTGGTTGTCTTGCGCCACAGAAGCGGGGCCCGATGCGGGAAACCACTGGTGCAGTGCGACATCAGCCAACACCACAGCATTTGCAATGCGATCCACATGGCCCGCTCCCTGGTGATTGGTGTGGCGGGAACACTAAACGCAGGCCGTGGCGCCGCCGTTGTGGCCGGACATCCGTTCGGCTCGTGGCGTGGACATGCTCCTTGCATGTCTGTGGCGCACCGTGGGCCGCGCGTGGGCCTACACCCCACCAACCACCAAGCCTTCTTCGCTCCAGTCAAACTGGAAGGCCTCGCCCAACTCAAAGCTCAGCGGCACGAAGGCCTTCGTGATGGCCGTGCCCACGCGCTCGCGCCACCCACGCACAAAGTCCGTCACTGCGCTGTAGCCGCCTCCATAGCCTTGCGCTCGAATCTGCACAAACAACGCTCGACCACTGCGCCTGCCGTGTTTGGGACGGTGGGCATCCACCTTCAGTGCCTGCTCCGGCGTGGCCACAAACGCCGTGAGCTTGCCAGGCACAACCTCGCGCCGGTAAGGCAGCAACACATTGAAGCGGTGCGGTATTGGAGCCGTGTGATTCGTGAGTTGCGCGAGGGCAAGTCTGGTTGATGCCAGAGCTAATACAAAGGGCCGCTGAAAGCGGCCCTTTGTTCGTCTGGGATGTGCTCAAGCCTCGGTGCCCCGTCCACATGACCACGGCACCGATCCGGCTCAGCCAAACATCATGGCCGCGCCAAGGGGGCCAGTTGACTCCTGACCAGCCTGGGCCATGGCGCGGACATTGAGCTATGAAGTCGCTCAGACGGGCGCTGCCGGAGCGGAGCCGTAGATTGGCATCTTTCAGTGATCAATCCGCTGCATGGAAAGCTCCGCTGTGCTGTGCAGGCCGCGCGCGGTGAGGTGCACAAAAATGGGGATCATGACGAGTGACATCAGGGCAATGGTCAACATAGGGCCTCCTATTTGTGAGAAACCCAGCATGCGCTCATCCAGTACCCCGCGAATGAGGGATTTACCTTAATAAAAATGTCATATTTATTTGCCAAGGCTGTTTGGGCCGCGTTCCGGCCACCGACCATGAGCCGTTCGGCTCATGGCAGCTTGAAAGCATGGCGCCAGACGGCCGCGCCGTAGGCCACCACCGACAGGCCAAAGAAGCATTGCAGTGTGAACAGCGCGTTGAAGGCCACGGTAAAACGCACCAGGCGGCTTGCTTGCACGTCGTCGCGGTGAAAGAGCCGGGACTCTGGCCGCAGTTGTTTTTCGTACACCGGCAGAAAAACGACAAAGCCACCCAGCAGGATCAGGACGATCGGGTGGGTGGTTTTGTCAAAAGCGGTGAAGACGCCGCCGTTGGCAAAGATCGAAAACACCACGAAGAAGTTGAAGGCCTTCAAACGTTGGTCGGCGTTGAACTTCCAGTGCTCCCAGAGGTAGTTCTCTTCGTTCGCGCTCATCCAGTCAAGGGCGCCGACGCGACAGCAGCATGGAGCTCAGCCCGGCCAGGATCAAGGCGGCGGTCGCAGGCTCGGGCACGGTGGCGGCCGAGTCCACGCCCGACAGGTTCAGTCGCCAGAAGGTGCCTTTCTGATCGTTGGCGTTGATGTTGTAGCTGGGTTGGTTCCACTGCGAGATCAGGATGGGGGTGTCGCCGTCCAGGGCAAAGCCTTGGGACAACTGCGCGCCGTTGGCGTAGTTCGGGGCTGCGCCTAGGGTGACCAGGTATTGGCCCGCTGTCAGGTTCTCCAGTGACAAGCCGGCGTCGTAAAAGCCTTGGGCTGGGTCGATGGTGTCGTCATCGTCGTTGTCGCCCACCAGGGTGTAGGCACTGCCGTCCTTGAGCCACAAGGTGAGGGTGGGGTCAAAGTTCAGGCCGTGGGTCCATGAGTCGGTCCACAGGCGGACTTGGCTGCTGTCGGCGTCGAGGGTGAAGGCCACCCGCACCACGTCGGTGTGGTGGGCGATGTCGCCCGCGAAGCTGAAGTTGGCGGCCTGGGCGTGCAGGCTGCTGAAGGCCAGCGCGGCGGCGATGGCCGCAGGGCGAATGAATGACAGGGCTTGCATCATCAGATTCCTTTGAGGTGAAGCGCGTTCAAGGCGCCAGTGCTGGAGCGGTGGCACGCGGCGTGGTCTGGGCCGAAGGCGCCAATCGGTTGCTGCCGTCTTGCACTTCAAACGCGGTGCCAAAAGTCTGCACATGGCTGACGCTGGCCACGGTGTCCACGAACCACCATTCACCCACCACGCGGCTGGGGTTAGCGTCGATCAGCATGTAGCCGCGCTGGTTCAGGTCGATGTACTTGAAGTGGGGGTTGACGCCGCGCAGGAAGGCCGCCGTGCTGCCTTGCGGGTCGGGGATGCCGGGCGAGGTGATGGAGGTGCCGACGAACTCGACCGCGCGCGAGCCTTCGCCAGTCAAGGGGTTGTAGCCCCCGGTGGTCACGATGGGGTTGTTGGGGTCCTGGCTCAGGTCGGCGGCCCAGGAGCTGTGGATGTCGCCGGTGAGCACGACCACGTTGTTCACAGCCGGCAGGCCGTTGGCGCCTTTGAGGATGTCGTACACGCGGTTGCGGGCGGGCTGGTAGCCATCCCATTGGTCGGAGTTAAGGAACAGGCCACCGCCTGCCGCATTGGCTGCCGCCACGCCCTTGAGCTGGGCGAACATCACACCCTGGCCCAGAAAGCGCCAGCGCGTGGCTGAGCCGCGCAAACGTTGGGCCAGCCAGGCCTCTTGCGTGCTGCCCAGCAGCGTGCGCGTCGGGTCCGCGAAGCTGCCTGTTTGTGTGAACAGATTGCCCAGGCCAGGCACCGGGATGGTGGCCTGCAATTGTTGCGAGCGTGCGCTCAGGCGTTCTTCCAGCATCACCAGGTCGACCAGGTCGCCGTACTGGAAGGCGCGGTGGCTGCGGGTCAAGTCCGCCGTGTCCACGGGGCGCACCGGCATCCATTCGTAGTAGGCCTGCAGGGCCGCATTTCGGCGGCCGATCCAGGTGCCTTCGGCGCCTTCAGTGTGGTTCTGCGCGCCATCCTTGTAGGCATCGTTGGCCGTCTCGTGGTCGTCCCAGATGATGACCCAGGGGTGTTGGCGGTGGGCCTCTTGCAGGTCGGCATCGCGCTTGTATTGGGCGTGGCGCTGGCGGTAGTCGCTCAGGGTGAGGATCTCGGTGGCGGGCTCCGTGGGGCGCACGTTGCCGTACTGGCCGTCGCCATACTCGTACAGGTAGTCGCCCAGGTGCATGACCAGGTCCAGGTCGGCGCGCTCGGCGATGTGGCGGTAGGCGTTGAAGTAGCCGTAGGCGTGGTTGGAGCAGCTGGCCACGGCCATGCGCAGGTGCTTGGTGTTGCCCACGGGCAAGGTCTTGGTGCGGCCAATCGGCGAGCTGCTGCCTTCAGCGTCGAATCGGTAGTAGTAGGTGGTGTTGGGTTTGAGGTGGCCGGCGTCTACCTTGACGGTGAAGTCGCGGCTCGGGTTGGTCTTGGTGGTACCGCGCAGCACGACCTGGGTCAAGGCCGGGTCGGTGGCGACGGTGTAGATCACCGTGATCGCGGCGTTGCGCGGCGATGAAACACGGGTCCACAAGATCACGCGGTCGGCGAGCGGGTCACCACTGGCCACACCATGTTGAAACAGCTTGCCGGTGTGGGGCGCGGCCAAGGCGTTGCCAATGGGCAGTGCAGGGCCTGCGGCCAGGACCATGGCCGCTGATCCGGAGCGCTTGAAGAACTCGCGGCGATTGGTGCCCTGCGGGCGTGGCGTTTGGCGTTGTGGGCGACCCATGGTGTTTCCTTGCTTGCTGGCTGACAGAACGCCAAAGCGGGCATCGCTTTGGCGTCAGGCAAGTATGGAAACCTTGTTTGACAGGCTGGCGACAGTCGCCAGCCAGACAGATCATGGACGGCCCAAGCAGGCCCTCACTGAGTTTTCTCGGTGGTTCGCCATGGCGCGCGCATGCCGTTGTCGTGTCGCCTCTCTCGGGCCTCTTCGATCAAGCCAGACGATTGCAGGGTGTCCGCCATGTCCTGCGGGCCTTGCTGAAACTTGCAAACGCGGGCCAGGGCATCGAGTGGGGTGAATCCATTGACGAGCAGCAGCAGCCGACGGTGTTCGTCGTTCATGGAGGGCGTTGCCGACGGCATGGCCGCAGCTTGCCCTTTTAGGGTGCGGCGGTAGACAACATTGGTGCGTGAAGATGCTTGCGGGTTCATGTTCATTACTCCGGTGCGTTGGGTGAATGACGAGAAGACATCGGCACATCCGCCTGGTGCGAGGAAACAACAGCGCGGGTGAGCGGGCCGCGAGCATGCAATTTTCATGCGCAAAAAACAAGGAGTCACAAGCGGCGGCGCATGAACAAACCTCCGGCCATCAAGCTCAGCAAGGCGAACACCGCAGTGCTGGGTTCGGGAACGGCCGAGGTGAGTGCCACATTGTTCACGGTCAACAGCGAGCTCTTGTCACCCGCCTCCAGGTCAGCGACGGCCAGCGACAAGGTCACTGAACCAGCGCTTGCGAAAGTGTGGCTGAACTGGTGCTCACCTGTTTGCAGCAAGTCACCGTTGCCGGGCACAGCGTTGATGGCCTGAGCGGCATTGCCCAAAGCGAGTACCTGCAGGCCGTTGGCCAAGTGCGTGTCGATCACGATGAAGGCCTGGTCGGCAAAGTCGCGGTCGGCGCTCAGCAGGTTCCAGTCAAAGTGCAAGGTGTCGCCCGCCTGCACAGTGAAGCTTTGCCGCACGGCCGAGCCTTCCCATAAAAAGCTGGTGTGGTTGACCGGGTCCGGGTCGAGCGAGCCCAGCGCGACGCTGACGAAGTCCTCCAGGCCGCCAGGCAGGCCGATGGCGCCTGCGTCCTGGCCTGACACGTTGTAGTGGCCATCGGCGAAGGGGTAGTCGTCAGAGCCCAGGGTGGCCGTGCTCAGCACCAGGGTGCTACCAGTGATGGGCAGTGCCAGGCCGACGGGGCTGCTGCTCAAGGCGGCCGCGTCACCAAAGGTTTGCCAGCCAGTCAGGCCTGCAGAGAAATTGCCGTTGCTGATGCCTGCATGGGCCAGGGTGCTGATCATCAGACTGCCCAGCAAGGCAGTGATCCGCGTGAGGTGTGGTGTGAAATGGTGCATGTTGTTTCCTAGGGTGCTTCAAGGGATCACAAGATCAGGTCGCGGGCCGTTTGCAACTGGCTGGCGACCACACCGCGCAACACGGCCACGGCCTTGGGCACGGCCGGGCCTGCACTGCCATCGGCGTCGATCTGCACTTGCACGCCAGCGCTGCTGTTCACCAGGCGCACGAAGCCGCCCGAGATCGCCTGGGCCGAAGGCACGCCCAAGGTGGCCAGCAGGCCGCTCAGGTCGATGCGGTCGGCACCGGGGGCAAAGTCGGTGACGGTGTCCAGACCATCGCGCAGGCTGGCGTAGACCAGCACGTCGCGGCCGACTCCGGTGGTGATGTTGTCGCTGCCCTCTCCGCCGCTGATCAGGTCATCGCCTGCCGTGCCGGTGAGCGTGTCGCGGCCGGGTGTGCCGTTGACGGACTTGAGCAGGTTCAGGCCCACGATGACAGGGTCGTGGTCAGAACTGCGGTAGGGCAATGCGCTGTAGTAGTCGGGGCCGCAGGCGGGGCAAGCCGGTTGCTTGAACTCGGTGTTGTAGTCGATCACCGAGGGCTCATCCGCGTTGATGTGCCATTCAATGGCGCGGGTGACTTTGGTGGACAGTGTGGGCGTGGTGATAGCGTGGTCGAGGCGACCGGCGGCGCCGTCAAAAACGTAGGAGTAGCCGAAGCTGTTGAAGCGCGCGATCTCGTCCACGTAGCCATGGCTGGTCAGCTCCTCGATCGGGTCTTCCTTGGCGTAGGCGTTCAGGTCACCGATCACGATGACGTCGGGGTTGCCGCTGTTGGTCTGCACGGTGGTCACGAAGTTGCGCAGGCGCGCGGCTTGTTGAACGCGCTGGTCGTTCCAGCAACCTTGCAGATCGCCTTGGTCAGCATCCGGATCAGAAGCGCTGCTGGGGCAGCTGCCCTTGGACTTGAGGTGGTTGACCACCACCGAGAACTTCTCGCCATTGGCGGCGACAAAGGTCTGGGCCAGTGGTGGGCGGTTGTTGATGGCGTCGGTGTCCGACAGGGCCGCGCCCGACAGGCTCAGCTTGGCGGGCTTGTAGATCAGGGCCACGCGGATGGCATCGGTGCCGGTACTGCCCGCAGGGGCGGGGACCACCGCGTAAGTGCCTGAGCCCAGCTGGGCGTTGAGTGCGCTGACCAGGTTCAGCACGGCGGTGTCGGCATTGGCGCCCGAGCCACTGGCGTTGGGCACGTTGTTCTGGATCTCCATCAGGCCCACCACGTCACCGTTTGCGCTGGCGATGGCTTGCACGATCTTGGCGCGCTGGCGGTTGAACTCGGCCAGGTTGTTGGCGCCACGGCAGTTGGACGCTGCCACCGCGCCACCCAGGGTGCAGCCTTGGCCACTGAGGCCTGCGGCCGTGTTGCCATCGGTGAAGGTGGTGAAGAAGTTCAGCACATTGGCACTGGCCACCTTGATGTTGCCGCCCACCTCTTCAGGCACGCTGGTACGCACATTGATGCGGGTGAAGGTGATGGGCTGCGTGGGGTGGATCTTGTAGTCGGCCAGACCGGTGTTGGTGGTCGTGGCCAGGCCGTAGTCGATCACGCCGGTGATGGCATCCACCGTGTCGCCAGCGCGCAAGGTGTTGTCCACCGCGAAGTAGGGTGTGGGATTGGGGTTTTGCTGTGTGGTGCCATCGTCCAGCATGATGCTGCTCAGGGCATTTTGCTGTGCCAAGGCTTGCGCGCTCGCACCAGGGCGGAAGCGGTTGGTGGGCACTTCAAGGCGGCCGTTGGCCGACAGCGTGACCTGGCCAAAGCGGCCCAGGAAGAAGTTTTGCGACGCGGTCAACTGGCTGTTGATGGTGACCAGCATGCCTTCCACGCGCTCCAGTTCTGCATCCGTGGCCACCGGCAGGGTGATCGGCGTGGGCGTGATGCTCTGGCCGCTGCCCTGAATGGTGACCGTGGGGGTGGTGATCTCAGTCACGGTGTGCGCCAGGGTCTGCGCGTTGCTGGCAGCGCCCACGTTGAACTCGGCCACTTTGCCGCTGACCTGGACCAACTGGCCCGCCGTCACAGTGGGGGCCGTGCTCGTGAACACGAGGATGCCGTCCGAGGTCAAAGGGTTGCCGTCGCCCAAGGGGTCTTGCACATAGAAGCCGTTGTTGGTGACCTTGGTGACCACACCGCTGGTGACGACGTTGGCGTTGACAAAGGGGCTGGTGCTGCCCGTGCCCTGGATCTCGTGGATCTTGAGCGCGCTGCCCGTTGAGCCACCACCCGTTCCGCCGCCACCACCGGTGCCGTTGCACACGTTCAATGCCGTGGCGGTGTTGCGAGGGGTTGGCGCGCCAGCCACAAAGTCAGCGCCGTTGACGTCGGTGTCGGTGCAGCCAGCGTTCAGGCGGATCACTGCGGTAGTGTTTGATGGGGCGGGTGTGGGGCTGGCGCCTTCCGACGCATTGGCGTTGGCACCAAAGCCCACATAGTCGACCACGGTCGGTCCGGTGGGGGAGGTGCTGGGCAGCGCGCTCGTCGAGCTGACCAGCGCAACCTTGCCAGCGGTGCCTGACATGGCAATGGTGTTTGGCGTGCCTGACTGGGCATCGGGTGTGGGCAGCGCGGTGCTGCCGCCGTTGCCCTGGGCTTCTTGCACAAGGTAGTACTGGCCCGGCTGCAGCAACACATTGCCCAGTGCGGTCATCTGCCAGCTGGCCCCAGTGGCCGAAGCGTACTGAACTGACCAGCCGTTCAGATTGACCGGTGCGTTGCCGGCGTTGAACAACTCGATGAAGTCGTGGGTGTACGTGGCGCCGGTGTTGCCGCCCCCGCCATAGACTTGGCTGATCACCACCCCACTGGTGGAGGCTTGCGCCATCAGGCTGATGGTGGCGAGCGCGACGGCGCTCAGCAGGTGCACCGCACGGCGCGAAGAAGCAGCAGCTGACATGAAAGAGATCCTCAGTTGGATGGGCAACAGCGAGCAGTGTTTCAAGAATGTGTGTCAGCCGTTGACTTGTCCTGGTGTCAGCCCGTGGGTCGAATGGATCTAAAATTTTCAGGCATGAAAAAAGCCACCCCGCCCAAAAAGGCCGAGTGGCTTCGTCCAATCAGATCGAACGGGTGTCAGTTCTGGCGACGGCGACGCAGCAAAGCGACGGCGCTCAGGCCCAGGGCGGCCAGCACCATGCTTTCCGGTTCCGGCACCGCTTGGGTGTAGGCAAAGTTGTCCATCACCACGCCGTCACCTTGCACGGTGATGTAGGCGATGTCGGCATGGGCCAGGCGGATGCCTTGCGTCACCGAGAAGTTGGTGGAGTAGATCAACTGGCTGTCATCCAGGTCCACGCCATCCAGCGAGGTGGCGAACGAGCCCAGGGAGAAGCTCTCCGAGCTGCCGTCGATGCCGTAGGCCGTGACCGTGGTCAGGCGGTTGTCGTTGGCTTCTTCGTACATGCTCCAGTCGGCCAGGAAGGCGCGGGTCTTCAGGCCGTTGAAGTCGATGCGCAGGGTCATGTCGCCAATCTTGTCGAACGACAGGAAGGACTTGCCCGCACCCCAGCTGCCATTGATGCCCAGGTCGGTGGCGATGCGCTGGCCGACGGTGAAGTCACCATCTTGCGAGCTGAGCGTGACCGGGGGGAGGTTGGCGCTGTAGGACGAACCGATGCCGATGAACAGGCCGTCTTCCGCGTTGAAGTCAATGACTTGTGCGGGGGCGGGCAGTTGGCTGGGCTGGGTGATCAGCGCGGCTTGGGCCTGGGCCTGGAAAGCCATGGAGGCGAACCCCAGGGCGGCGATGGTGAAAATGTGACGCATGTGGATACTCCTTGATGGGGGCGGATCAGCTGCCGACGATGCCGCCGTTGGCCTTGGTGATGACCACGACGCCCGAGCGGGGGCGACCGCCGACAACGGTCTGGCCCGCCGAGTTGGTGGTGAATTGGCTGGCAGGCCAGTTCGAGAACTGGGTGGGGTTGGCCGGGTTGGCGGCTTCTTCGCCGGGGTGTTGCAAGCCCACGAACATGCTCTTGCCGTCCGGGGTCATGGTGATGCCGGTGACTTCAGACTGCATCGGGCCGGTCAGGAAGCGCTTGATGGCGCCCGTGGCCGGGTCGGCACACACCATGCTGTTGGCGCCGATGTTGACCCAATCGCCCGTGGCCGTGCCGACCTGATCGGTCTGTACCCACAAGCGGCCAAACTGGTCGAACCACAGGCCATCGGGGGCGCCGAAATCGGCCGTGCCATTGGGCGTGTCGTTGATGTTGCCGACGTAGCGGGTGGCAGGCGTCTTGGCGGTGGCCGTGTCGCCGCATTGCACAAACAAGTCCCACGCGAAACCGGTGGCCGTGACGTTCTTGCCCGCTTCGCGCCAGCGGATGATGTGGCCGTAGATGTTGTCGGCACGGGGGTTGGCCGCGTCCACCGCAGGGCGGGCACTGGCGGCGGTGGTGGAGCCATCCGCGTTGTTGCTGCTGGGCGTGGCCGAGGAGCCGCGGCGGTTGTTGTTGGTCAGGGTGCAGTAAATCTCGATCTCGTCGAAGCCGCAAACCTTGGGGCGGGCACCGGTCCATTCAGGGCGGTCCATCATGGTGGCGCCCAGGGCGTCGGCGGCCATGCGGGTTTTGATCAGGATCTTGGCCAGCACTTCGGCGTCATTGGCGCCCGCGAAGTTGGGGTTGTCGCGAAGGGCCATGCCATTCACGCCGATGGAGCCTGGCACCAAGGGAAGCCACAGGCCCATGCCGGTGTCCAGGAACTTGGCCACGTAAAGCACGCCGCTGTCCAGCAGGTTGCGGTTGGCGCCACGGTCGGTGGGGTTGTAGCGGCCCGCGGCCACGAACTTGTAGATGTACTCGTTGCGCTCGTCGTCGCCCATGTACACGGCCAACTCGTTGTTGGGGCCGAGCACGTATTGGGCGCTTTCGTGCTTGATGCGGCCCAGGGCGGTGCGCTTGACGGGCACGCTGTACGGATCGAAGGGGTCTACCTCAACCACCCAGCCAAACAGGTTGGTTTCCAAAGGGTTGCTGGCGGCGTCGAAGCGGGGGTCCACCTTGTGCCAGAAGTAGCTGAAGCCGGCGGCAGTCACGCCATAGCGGTTGTGCAACTTGCCGATCTCGGTGCTGGTGGCGGGCAGGGTGGCATCGCTGCCAAAGTTGCCGTTCCAGTTCTCTTCGCAGGTCAGGTAGGTGCCCCAGGGCGTGTAGCCATGGGCGCAGTTGTTGATGGTGCCGTTGGCTTCAAAGCCGTTGTTCACACCGGTTTCGGTGGACGCGGTGGCGCTGATGTCGAACTTCTTGGACTTCATCAGCGCATGGCCAGCAGCCGGGCCCGAAATGCGCATGGGCGTGTTGGCCGACAGGCGGCGGCCATAGGCCGAGTTGGCCACCACCGACCAGTTGCCTGCGGTCTTGCGCACTTCAACGACGGACATGCCGTGGGCAGCTTGCGACTTGCGGGCCTTGGCGATGGTTTGGTTGTTGGCGTTCAGGCCATCGGTGTGCAGGATGGCTTCGTGCGTGTACTCGTTGTTCACGCACAGCAGGCCGCGCTCGCTCGACTCGACGCCGCGCGAGTTGAAGCCGAAGTAGTGCATGCCATCGTTGTGCTCGCCAAACTGCTTGAGCTGTTCGGCGGCGGTCTCGGAGGCGTCGCCACGGAAGGTCGTGCCGCCGGGCATGATTGGGTCGCCCCAGGCGACCAGCAAGGCAGCCTGGTGGCCGGTGGCCACGCGCACGGCGTCCACCACGGGGGCCAGGGCGGGCGACAGGTTGTCAAAGCCAATGCCCACGGTGGTGTTGGCCACGCCACAGGTGCCAGCGGCTTGCACGGTGCCAGCCAGGCCCGACAGGGTCAGGCCACCAGCGGCGCTCAGCATGGAAGCAGATGCGGCGCCCTTGATGAAGGTGCGGCGGCTGGCGTTGGCACGTTGGGCCACGTCCAGGATCGACTCGTTGCCTGACGGGTTGATCGTCAGGTCATTGGTCGGGTGGTTGATACCTTTCATACTGCGTCTCCGGCTGGTAAGTGGATGTGAATGGAGCGCAGGATAGAAAAGTTACGTGTCAGCATGAAGACAACTGGCGCGCTGAAAGGGCTTGTCACAAAGCTGTCAGCAATGGGCCGATAGGATCATGGTTCTTCCCGTCGCGAGGTTTGGCGGGGTATGAAGGATCCCCCTGATGAACAAGTGCAAAACGCCCCGAGGTGGGGTGTTGGTTGAGCTCGTCCCCAAGTTTCGCCAGTCGGGCTTCACCTTGCTCGAACTGCTGGTCGTGCTGGTCATCATTGGCCTGCTGGCAGGCTACGTGGGCCCGAAGTTCTTTGCCCAGATCGGCAAGTCTGAAGTCAAGACGGCGGCTGCGCAGCTGGACGCGCTGGGCAAGGCCCTGGATCAATACCGCCTGGACACCGGCCACTACCCCGCGACCGAACAGGGCCTGGGCGCCTTGTGGGTCAAGCCCGGCGACGAGACCCGCTGGTGGGGGCCCTATCTGCGCAAGGCGCCACCCAAAGACCCCTGGGGCCGTGAGTACCAATACCGCGCGCCGGGCGAACATGGCGACTACGACGTGTTCTCGCTGGGCAAGGATGGCCGCGAAGGCGGTGAGGGCGAAGACCAGGACATCACCAATTGGTGATGCAGGGCCCGACCATGAGCTTTCCTTCCCTCAACACCTTGTTCGCGCCGGGCACGCCTGCGTTGCGGGCCAAGGACTTCCCGCGTCGCCTGTTCTGCCAGGAGCTGGCGGTGCTGCTGGATGCCGGCATTCCCTTGCTGGAATCCTTGATCACGCTGCGCGAGAAAGAGGCCGCCAAGCCCGTGGTCCAGGTGCTGACATCCTTGATCGAGGCCTTGTCGGAAGGCAAGACCTTGTCGCAGGCCATGCGCCTGACACCAGTGGCCTTCAGCTCATTGTTGATCGCCTCCATTGAAGCCAGCCAACGCACCGGCCAGACGCCCGAGGCCTTGCGCCAGCATGCCGTCTACCTGGCCTGGTTGAGTGGCCTGCGCGACCAGCTGGTGGGCGCGGCCATCTACCCGGCGATCCTGATCAGCGCCAGCTTTCTGGTGATCACCTTCCTGACCGTGTTCGTGGTGCCACGCTTTGCCGACATTTACGAGGGCATGGGCGGCGAGTTGCCCTGGTTGTCAGGCGTCTTGCTCAGCACGGGCAAGGCGGTGGGTGAGCACCCCTGGCTGGTGCTGATGGGCTTGGGTGCTTTGGTGGCAGCAGCGATGGCGGCCTGGCGTGCGCCCACGGTGCGCGCGGCGGTGTCCGACTGGTTGTGGCAAGTGCCTTATGTGGGCGAGCGCTTGCGCCTGGTTGAATTGGCCGCGCTGTACCGCACCTTGGGCCTGCTGCTGCAAGCCGGTGTGGCCGTGGTGGCGGCGCTGGAGGCCTCGGCCGAGCTGGTCAGCCCTTCATTGCGCCCGGCGCTGGCCTCAGCAACGCAACGGGTGCGCGAGGGCGCGCGCCTGTCCGACTGCCTGCACCAGCATCAACTGACCACGCCTGTGTCATTGCGCATGATGCGCGTGGGCGAACACACTGGGGAGCTGGGCCCGATGCTGGACCGGGCCGCCACCTTCTATGACGAAGAACTGGCCCGCTTCACCGATTGGGTCGGGCGCGTGGTCAGCCCGGTGCTGATGCTGATCATGGGCGTGTTGATCGGTGGCATCGTGGTGCTGATGTACCTGCCCATCTTCCAGGTGGCGGAGCAGATCCAATGAGCGCGGTCTTGCAGTCGGTCCTTCATCAGGCGCCTGAGCCTGTGCCTGCGCAGGATCACCAGCCGGATTGGTCCCGCTGGTCTTTGGCGCAAGCCATGCGCCTGCGCGTGGTGGTGGCCCGTGATGCGAGCCAGGTCCTGTGGGCCCTGAGCCCCACACCCGACGATGTGATGTTGCGCGATGCCGTGGGCCGCCAGGTGGCCCAATCCATGCGTTGGCGGCAGGTGAGCGATGAGGTGCTGTCGGGCTTGCTGGCCCTGGGTGAAGCCGACTTCGAAGCCCGGGGCACCTTCGCCCACGTGGGCCACGATGAGCCGGGGTCGGAGGAGGCCGGTCATGCGCTGTCGGTAGACACCATCAGCCGCCAGAGCAGCCCCGTGGTGCGTTTGCTGGACGCCACCTTGTTCGATGCGCTCAAGGCCCAGGCCAGTGACCTGCATTTGGAATCCACCGCGACAGGCATGGTCATCCGCCACCGCCTGGATGGCGTGATGGTGAAGGTGGGCGACGTGGGCTCACGCGAAGTGGCCGAGCAACTGGTGTCGCGCCTGAAGGTGATGGCCGAGCTGGACATCGGTGAGCGCCGCTTGCCGCAGGATGGCCGCTTCAAGCTGCGCGTGCAGCAAAGCACCGACAGTGGCGTGCGTGATGTCGATTTCCGCGTGTCGATCATGCCGTCGAGCTTTGGCGAAGACGCGGTGCTGCGCATCCTGGACCGATCGCGCTTGTCAGCCGAGGCCGAAACCCTGAGCCTGGAAGGCCTGGGCTTCGATGCCGACGACAGCGCCGTGGTGCGCCGCCTGGCGGGCAAGCCTTACGGCATGCTGCTGGTCACCGGCCCCACCGGCAGCGGCAAAACCACCACCTTGTACGCCGTGGTGCAAGAGATCAACGATGGCCGCGACAAGATCATCACCATCGAAGACCCGGTCGAGTACCAGCTCAGTGGCGTGGTGCAGATCCCCGTCAACGAGAAGAAAGGCCTGACCTTCGCGCGCGGCCTGCGCTCCATCTTGCGGCACGACCCAGACCGTGTCATGGTTGGCGAAATCCGCGATGCCGAAACCGCGCAGATCGCCTCGCAAGCCGCGCTCACGGGCCACCTGGTGCTGTCCACCATCCACGCCAACAATGTGTTCGACGTGGTGGGGCGCTTCATGCACATGGGGCTTGATTTGTACAACGTGGTGTCGGCCTTGAACGGCGTGGTGGCACAGCGCCTGATGCGCAAGCTGTGCACGCATTGCGCCAGGCCCTGGCAGCCCCAGGCCAGCGACCTGAAGACGGCCATGCTGCCGCTGGACACCCACGGCAAGTTCCACCAGGCCGTGGGTTGCCCGCAATGCCGTGGCACGGGCTACCGGGGGCGCAAGGCCATCTCCGAGATCCTGCTGATGGATGACACCTTGCGTGACCTGATTGTGAGCCGTGCCTCGCTCATCAAGATCAAGGCGCATGCCCGATCCAGTGGCACCCGCCTCTTGCGAGAATCGGCCCTGGCCTGCGTGCTGCGGGGCGAGTCCACGCTGGACGAGCTCAACCGCGTGACCTTGGCGGAATGATGCGCTTGACGACGAGCTGGCGTCCCCACCAGGTGTGCTTGCGGCCATTGAGCCCGCAGGCGGGGCACGAGGTGGCGCTGAAGGCGTGGGCCCAATGGTGCGAGCAGAACGCGGGCAGCACGTGCGAGCTGGCCTTGTCGGGCCACTGGTTGATCACGTGCGCCGCACCACGGGAACAGGCTTTGGCGCAATGGGACCACTACCTGGGCTTGAGCGCCATCGCCCTTGAGCAGGCCTGGGTGCTCCGCTCGGTGCAGAAACCCACCTTGAACCTCAGCTGTGCCGCCCCACGGGCGCTGATGGAAGGCATCCAAAAAATCGCACGTGAGCACTCGGTGAAGCTGCAGTGGGTCGGGCCCTGGTGGGCACGCGATGCGCAGCGGTGGCTGACGGCCCTGGGCAAAGCACCAGCCTCGTCTGGGGATGAACAAACCTTGCAGGCGCTAGAGCCTGGCTTGAACACGCACCTCACAGTCGGCCTGGACGACCAAGGCAAGCGCTGCCTTCGCCAAGTTTGGGCAGAGGCCTCTGATGAGGCCGGTCCGTCGAATGCCGTGGTGCCCACTCAAGCGCGCACCGAACAGACCAGGCTGGACATTTCCGCCGACACGTCGCTGGCCCCTTGGCCTAACCCGGGGTCCAGCACCTGGCAGTCTGGCTGGGCCGACGAGTTGGATTTTGCCGGGCCCCGCGTGCGCACCGCGTTGTGGTCCTGGGCCCTGTTGATCCTGGGCGTGGCCGCTTGCATGGCCGTGGCCGAGCAAGCCCAGGAAGCCGCTGTGGCCCAAGCCGAGGCCCAGGCCATGCTGCACCGGCTTGAGCGTGCCCAGCACCAGCAAACGATGGCACGCGCGGCACCTCGCGCGGCTTCGGCGGCGGGCCCGGCTGCGCGCCAAAAACTGGATGAAGCCGCCACACGCCAGGCGGCCCAGGTGGCGCAGTGGCTGGCCTATCCCTGGTCAGCGGTGATCGGGCGTGTGGAGCAATCGGCGTTGCAAGAGCGGGCGGTGTTGACTGGCTTCAGCCTGGACATCAGCAGCCTGGGCGCCGCCAAGCTGGATGTGCGCCCGCCCGTTCGCCTGCAGGCCGCGTTGCGCGACGATGCGTCCGCCTTGCGCTGGGTGGCAGCGCATGGTGAAGGCGCTCAAATGCTGGGGCGCAGCGCCTTGAGCACGCCCTTTGAGGCCATGACAGGCCACTATGGTCTGCGCGCCGAGGCCACCTGGCCCGCCGGGGCGACGCCATGATGGCCAGCACGCATTTGAAGCGCCTGGGCTTGCCCGGACTGCTCGGCATCTTGTTGCTCAGCGGTGCGGCTTGGTGCCAGTGGGATCGGTTGCCTCGGCAGCGCGAGCAGGCCGAAGTGCACGCCTCCAAAGCGCGCCAACTCCGGCACGAGTTGCTGCAGGCCGGGCCAGCGGCCGCAGGCGCCGTCAGCATCCAGACGCCCGCCGAGGCCTGGCAGACTTTGTGGCAAACCCTGCCTGAAGCAGCGCAGCGCACACCCATGCAATCCGCCGTGATGGCCTCGGCCCGCGAGCGTGGCTTGATCTTGACGACGGTGCAGTTCACTGGCGCCGCGCAAGGCACCACGGGGCTGTGGCGCCAGCGTCTGATCCTGCCGGTGGAAGGCCGCTACGCAGACGTGCGCTCCTGGCTAGGCCAGTTGTTGAGCCAACCCGCCTTGAGCCTGGATGCGCTGGACCTCCAGCGCACCGACGTGATGAGCGACACCGTCCAGGCCAAGGTGAGCGTCTCGCTGTGGTGGCGTCAGGCGCCCGTGTTGACCAAGGGAGTGCGCTGATGCGGCCGCCCATGTTGATTGCTTTGACCCTGGCTTTGGCATTGACCGCCTGGGTGGCCTTGCAAGGTGACGAGGCCACCGTGGAGCCCGTGCGCCAAGGCGCCAACGCTGAGCGCCGAGGCGGCGGGGCCCCTGCCAGGCCCCCCGCCAAGGCAGACGAAGACCAAGCCCAACGGCTGGTGACCAGCGTGGCGCAATGGCAGTCTCGCCAGCCCCTGCCCCCTTTGACACCGGACACCGCCATGCCGTGGGGATCACAACGGCCCCCGCCGCCACCTGTCACTGAAGTGGTGTCGGTCGCCCCGCCACCGCCCATGGCGCCGCCATTTCCTCACGCGTGGGTGGGCCGCTTCAATGACCCGGCCCAACGCGCCATCGTCTCCGGCACGGATTCAACGTGGGTGGTGGCCGTGGGCGACGTCATCGATGGCCAGTGGCGCGTCGATCAAATCCAAGAACGGCAGATGAGCCTGACCTATCTGCCGCTGCAGCAACACCAGACCGTTGCCATGAAAGCACCATGAAGCATTTCCTACCAACGCTGGCCTGCGTGGCGGCCTTGCTGCTGAGCGCCTGCGCCAATCCGGCCTTGCGTGATGCCCAGGCGCTCAGCCAGGCCGGGCAGCACGAGGCCGCCCTGGCGCAGTTGCAGTCCGCCCTCAAGCAGCGGCAAGACGACCGTGAGTTGCGCATCGCCGTGCTCAAGCAGACCGACACCACCGTGGCCTACCTGATCTACCAGGCCGATGTGGCCCGCGCGGCAGGCCGCCTCGACGAAGTCGAGGCCGTGCTCAAGCGCCTGGAGGCAGCGGCCCCAGAACACCCGCGGGCTGTGTGGCTGCGCAGCGAGGTGGACCGGCTCAAGCGGCACCAACGCTTGCTCAGCGAGGCCCAGCAGTCCTTTGACTCGGGCGCTTACGAGCGTGCCGAAGTCACCTTGCGAACCATCCTGAGTGAAGACCTGGGCAACACCTCGGCCCGCAGCATGCTGACGCGCGTGGAGGAACTGCGCGCCAACCAGACGCGCCAGGTCAGCACGGTACAACTGGCGACGGCGGGCAAGCCCATCACGCTGGAGTTCCGCGAGGCCAGCTTGCGCAGCGTTTTTGAATCATTGGCCCGGGCCGCCAATGTGAACTTCGTGTTCGACAAGGATGTGCGGGGAGATGCCAAGGTCACCCTGTTCTTGCGCAACACCACCGTGGACGAGGCCCTGCGCGTGATCCTGAGCACGCAGCAACTGGGCTCCAAGCTGTTAAACGACAACACCATGCTGGTGTTTCCCAACACCGCGCAGAAACAGCGCGATCTGCTGGACACCGTCACGCGCAGTTTCTACCTGGTCAATGCCGACCCCAAGCAGGTGCAGACCCTGATCCGCTCCGTGGCCAAGTCCCGCGATGTCTACGTGGACGATCGGCTCAACCTGGTGATCGTGCGCGACACGCCCGAGGTCATCCGCCTGGTCGAGCGCCTGGTTCAAAGCGTGGACCTGGCCGACCCTGAAGTCATGCTGGAGGTTGAGGTGATGGAAGTGTCCAGCAAGAAGCTCACCGAGATCGGCATCACCCCGGTGGACAAGGCCAGCTACGGCGCGCTGCCCACCACCATCAACACCCTGACCTCGCTCAAAGGCCTGCAGTGGAGCACCACCAACCCGCTGGCGATCGCGACCCTGCGGGGCTCCAGCGGCAGCACCAACATGCTGGCCAACCCCAAGATCCGGGCCCGCAACCGCGAGAAGGCCAAGATCATGCTGGGCGAGAAGCTGCCGGTGTTCACCTCCAACCTCGTGGCCGGTACCGGCGGCGGGGCATCCACCACCATCACCTACCTGGACGTGGGCCTCAAGCTGGACATCGAACCCCAGGTGCAGCTGGACAACGACGTCACCATCAAGATCGCCTTGGAGGTGAGCACCGTGACCGGCCGAGTGGATGGCCCGGCGGGATCGGGCTCGTCGGCCTACCAGGTGGGCACGCGCCAGGCCACCACCACCTTGCGTTTGAAGGATGGCGAAACCCAGATCCTGGCCGGCCTGATCAACGACGATGAAAGCCGCAGCTCGGCGGGCATCCCCGGCTTGCATGACCTGCCGGTGGCGGGGCGCTTGTTTGGCACCACCAAGGATGAGCACAACAAGACCGAGATCGTGCTGCTGGTCACGCCGCACATCGTGCGCAACCTGCCACAGCCAGACACCGCCGGGTCGTCCATGCCTTCGGGCACCGAGGCCCAGCCGGGGGCTGCGCGCTTGTTGATCAAAGAAGGCACGGCCGGCTCCAACGCCGGCCAAGGGGCATCGCCGCGTGGCGCGGTGCAGAACCGCTTCCGCCCCGGGGCCGCCGCCAAAGCACAACCCGAAATCACCGGCCCTGAAGAAGTCATGCCGGGCGCCTCTTTCCAGGTGACGGTGCGCAACCCCACCGACCTGCCTTTGCAAACCACCGTGCTGTTTGATTCTCAATGGCTCGCCGGGCCCGGGGGCGCCGAGGGCGGCGTCGCGATTGAGGTGCCACCGCAGGGCACGCAGGTGGTCACCTTGTCGGCCAAGCCATCCAGCGGCCCGGCCGAGGCTTCGGTGAGCCTGGCCAGTGGTGGCGGGACACTGTTGTTGCGCATCCGCCCAGCTGGCGGTGTCGAGGCCCCGGCTGTGGCCGAAGACCCGGTGGCCCCCACCCCGGACCGCTGACATGGCCTCCAAGCCATCCCGCCAGCAACGCGGCTTCACCCTGATCGAGATGGTCGTGGTGGTGATGATGGTGGGCATCCTGGCCAGCGCCGCCATGCCATTGGCCGCCTTGCACAAGCGCCGCGCGCAAGAGGCCGATCTGCGCCAGGCCTTGCGCACCGTGCGCACCGCCATAGACGACTACAAGCGCGCCTGGGACCAAGGCCGCATCGAGAAGAAAGCCGATGAAACGGGCTACCCACCCAGCCTGGAGGCGTTGGTGCAGGGGGTGCCCGATGCCACCTCGCCCAAGGGTGAGCGCATCTACTTTTTGCGCCGCCTGCCCCGCGATCCCTTTGCCGATGACCCCAGCTTGCCGGAGGCCGCCACCTGGGGACTGCGCAGCTACGCCAGCCCACCCGATGCACCCGCTCCGGGCAAAGACGTGTTCGATGTCCATGTTCTGCGAGACGGAACGGCCATGGATGGCACGTTCTACCGTGATTGGTGAGGTGGCCATGAAGAAACACCGCGGCTTCACGCTGATCGAACTCATCGTGGTCATGGCCATCATTGCGCTGCTCGCCAGCATCACCGCCCCACGCTACTTCCGGTCGGTGGAGAACGCCCGCGAGGCCAGCTTGCGCACTTCGCTCAATGTCATGCGGGATGCCATTGACAAGTACCTGGGCGATCGCGGCACTTACCCGGCCTCTCTGGATGACCTGGTTCAGCGCGGCTACATCCGCCAGATCCCGCCAGACCCGGTCACCGGGCAGTCGGACAGCTGGCAGATGTTGCCGCCGCCTGCGGACAGCATGAACCAGGGCGGCATGGCCGATGTGCGCAGCGGCGCCTCGGGCAAAGGCCAGGACGGCGTCCCCTTCAGTGAATGGTGAGTCAGTGCCCATGCTTGCGCGCACCAAGCGCCTTGGCGGCTTCACCTACCTGATGTTGCTGTGGTGGGTGGCCGTCAGCAGTGTGTTGCTGGCGGCTTTGGGCCAAAGCTGGGCCATCGAGGCACGCCGCCAACGTGAAATGGAGCTGGTGTTTCGCGGCGAGCAGATCAAGGCAGCTTTGCTGTCTTACCAGGAAGCCTCGCCCACGCTGCCCAAGACCTTGCCGACACGGCTGGAGGACTTGATTGAAGACCAGCGAGGCCCTGAGGTTAAACGCCATTTGCGGCGCTTGTGGCCCGACCCCATCACGGGGTCCCTGACCTGGGGATTGGTGCGCGAGGGGGGTGTCATCACTGGGGTTTACAGCTCATCGAACCAACATCCTTTGCGAGCACCTGCTGGCGTGACGCGTTACGACGAATGGCGCTTTGAAAACGGCCCTTGATGGATTTTTCATGTCGTCAACAAACCGTCATGCGCTATTTCTAGAATGTGCTCTTCCTGTCATCGGCCCACCCATGTCATCACCCACCATCGCGCCGGAAAACTCGGAGAGCCTGTTGCGCCTCATTGAGGCAGCGCCTCAGGTTTGCAGGAGATTCCAATTTTTTGTGTGGAGCCAAGGCGATTTGCAGCGTTGGTTGCCGCACAAGATCTTGGTGTGCGGATCCTATGATCGGGATCACCGCGAAGTGGTCTTCGACATCTTCAACAGCGTTCCCTTGCCTGACCAGGTGGTGATGTCCTTGAAGGACACGCGCTCTGCCTTGATGGCCGTGGCGGTTCAGATCTGGCGCAAAGGCCGTCAGCAAGCGGCGCGCATCTCCTTGAGCCAGATGGACGCTTCAGATGGGCTGTGGTCGTCATTGATGCAGGAGGGGTACGACCAGATTCTGGTGCATGGCCTTTGTCGACCCGGGCGCCCCGAGGAAATCGAGAGCTTCTTCGTTTTTGCGCAACCGGGGCATGTCTATGACGACAGTGCCGTGCACGCGCTGGACATGCTGTTGTCCTGTGTTCACTTGACTTACCAGCGTGTGTGCGTGACCGAGCGCCAGATGTCGAGCACGCGCCAACCTGCTGGCCCCCAGGCGGTCACCACCTACCAACGCCAAGCGGTGATCACCCTGCGAGAGCGCGAAATCCTGCTGTGGGTTCGTGATGGTTTGAGCAACCAGCAGATCAGTGAGCAATTGGGCATCAGTGCGCTCACCGTCAAGAACCACGTTCAGAAAATCCTGCGCAAGCTTGGCGCCGCCAACCGCGCGCAAGCCGTGGCCAAGGCCATGACCATGAATGCTTTTGGCACGACCCAGGTGGGTTCGGGCGACTCTTACATTTGATCTGCGAAAACCATGAACCGGAAGAAGGCTTTTGCTGTTGGTTTGATGACTTTGCTGGGCACGTCGCTGTGTGTGGCCCAGGTCAACAATGGAGGTGGCGTGAATGAGTGGGCATCCTTCCTGGTGCCGCCCGTTGAGCCTGACCGAGTGGGCCCTGTACCCGACCATCAATTTCAAGCCTTGAAGCAAAGCGGTCCTTGGCAGCCTGAAGCTGCAGGTGCTTTGGCTGGCAGCGAACTGCAGTTGATGACCATGGCTCGGCAAGGGCGGTGGGTCGAGGCCTTGGCACTGCTCAAGGCATCCAATCCAGATCCCAATGTGAGCGATGAACGGGGCGTGACGCCCTTGAGTTTGGCGGCGGGAGGCGGCCAGACAGAACTGGTGAAAGAGCTTTTGCGCCGGGGCGCAAGGCCTGATCAGCGTGGCGCTGGAGGGATGACCCCTCTGGGTGTGGCCGCCTTCAACGGGCATGAGTTGGTGGTGCGTGAACTGCTCAGGCAAGGCGCGCGCACCGATGTGCCGGGCGCCACGGGTCAATGGCCCTTGCACTTGGCCTGCGCCACCGGGCAGCAACGCATCGTCAAGCTGCTCTTGGGGGCGGGCGCGGATCCGCAGGCACCCAACCGGCAAGGCCGTCATGCTTTGGCCGAAGCGGCGTACTTTGGGCAAGTGGGCGTGATGCAGCAACTGGTGGACACCGGTGTGAGTGCCGACCTGCTGGATCAATACGGGCGCAATGCCCTGCACGCTGCGGCCATGGGTCAGCAAAGCCAGGCGGTGGCTTGGTTGGTTCAGCGGGGCGTTCAGCCCACCAATGCCTTGACCCAGGTGCTGCTGGACCAGGCTGATCAATGGGGCAATGGCGCATTTGGCTCACCCTGAGGCCTGCACGCCAGTCACAGGCCGACCGCACGATGGCACTTCTTTTACTGAAGGGAGATCCATCAAATGAAACTGCAAACCATCCTGGCTGCTGCAGCCATGGTCTTGACCGGGGCTGCAAACGCCAGTCTCGATCAAATGAACGGAGGCTCGACCTTCGGTGACAGCTCGCTGATCTTTGTGAACCTGGACAGCACGGGGGCCCGCACGCAATCCTTGACGGTTGACCTGGGCTTTAACTTAAGCTATTTCACCAGTGGCATGAATACCGGCCACTGGTTCGGTGGTGCGGACATTGTTTGGGATTTCAACGCAAACACCATCACCCACAACGGCACGATGCTGACAGGCATCACCAACGACTGGGCTGCGCAGCGAAGCATCTTTCTGGCCAATTCTGATTTGGCTGAATCGAAATGGGCCGTTTTGGCGGGCTCGCAAAAAGGTAACGCACCTGGCAAGTTCCTCGCCACGGGCAGTCCCACTGCCACGCAATTGGTGCAGCACACGGCCACCAACACGGCCAATATGGTGCAGGTCAACCAGCCTTTGCTCGACACACTGGTCACGGGCAACAAGGGCACGATCCTGTCGGCTGACAACGGCGCTTATGCCTCAGGCGCGGGCGAGGCCTCTTACGTTGGCTCGGCTTACAGCTTGACGGCCATCAATGGCTGGAAGAACAACATCAAGTGGAAGACCTGGGGCGTCTCGGGCGAGGCCTTGGGGTTGACCCTGTTGAATGCCAATGGCACTGAGCTTGGCTTGGATGGCCAGTTCATGTTTGACGCCGACGCAGGCACGTTGATTTACGGGGTCTTGCCTGAACCAGAAGGCTATGCACTGGCCTTGTTGGGCCTGGCAGGTGTGGGCTTCATGGCTCGCCGCCGCCCAAGTTAATTTTTTTCCCCAGGCTCAACTTAAACGCCACCTGCGGTCAAGCAGGTGGCGTTTTGCTTTGTGCTTGGAATGCGGGATACCCCTTGATTGAGGGGGTTGGGTCCCAGAAACACCTGCGAAGGGGCAACTGTCACCGTCAGTGGTCCGAACGGACCATGGTTGGCGGATTTTGCAGGGCATTCACCCGTCACTTTGCGTAGCTATCTTGGGTGAATGGGCCATGAGCCGATTGCTCAGGGGTCCAAACGGATCACGCCTGCTCAGGGTTCACCCGCAACGGCTGTCACACGCGGTCCCGACACTGCAAACCACTTGAGCAAGCCGTAACCGCGCAAGTACCCAAGAAATTAATCCTTCCCTATTTTTCATTCTCCGGAGATCAAGCAAATGAAACTGCAAACCATCGTGGCCGCTGTGGCCCTGACCCTGGCTGGCGCCGCAAACGCTAGCATTGACCAAATCAACGGCAACACCGTTTTCGGTGACAGCTCCTTGGTGTTCATCAACCTGGACAGCACCGGCGCCTCCACGCAATCGCTGACGGTTGACCTGGGCTTCAAGTTCAGCCAAATCGCTGATGGCGGCGCTTTGAACACGCCCGGCCAAACGATCGTGTGGGACTTCACTGCCAACACCATCACTCAAAACGGCACCTTGCTGACGGGCATCACCAATGCTTGGTCCGCTCAACGCGACATCTTCCTGGCCAACTCCGACGCTGCTGAAGCCAAGTGGGCCATCGTTGGCGGTTCGCAAAAGGGCAACACGCCCGGCAAGTTCCTGGCCACAGGTAGCCCCACCGCCTCGCAATTGACCCAACAAACGCCTACCCAAACAGGTGGGTTTGTGTCGGTCAACCAGCCTTTGATCAACACCCTGGTCACTGGCAACAAGGGCACCATTCTGTCGGCTGACAATGGCGCGTACTCTGCCGGCTCTACTGACGGTTCCTACGTCGGCACCGCCTACAGCCTGACCAGCATCAATGGCTGGAAGAACAGCGTCAAGTGGAAGACCTGGGGCGAGTCTGGCGACACGCTGGGTCTGACCCAACTGAACGCTAACGGCACCGAAATCGCTTTGACTGGCGAGTTCAGCTTTGACGCCGCCTCTGGCCAGTTGACCTATGCAACGGCTGCCGTTCCTGAGCCAGAAAGCTATGCCCTGGCCCTGATCGGCCTGGTCGCCATCGGCGCCATCACCCGCCGCCGCGCCAAGTAATTGACGCTTCAGGGGTCATGTCATGTAAGGCATGACCCTTGTTGGTTGCCCCACTGCCCCCGCTCGCTCCCTACTCATTTCAAAGGTCAGTCATGAAACTCACCCAAATCGTCGTCGCTTCGATGGCCCTGTTCGCCGTCGCTCAACAAGCCCAAGCCGTCACCCGCATGACCGGCGCTTCGGCCACCTCCATCAACCTCGTTGAGGCCCTGTCCACCAACAACGTTTGCGCCAGCAACAACGTGTCCGTGTTCAAGCGTGGCTCGTCCACCTCGGCGCTGGGCAACAACTTCACCGTCAAGTGCAACTCGGGCAACTTCGGCACCTCTGGCGAAAGCGAAGTTCAAATCGACGTGACTGGCGGTTCGGTCAACGCCATCCTGTTCTCGGCCGCTGGCGCTGCTGAACCTGGTGCGGGCAACGGCGGGTTCCTGCCTTCCACCACCACGGGTTGCACCGGCGTGGCCGGCACGGGTGCTTTGAGCTTCCTGACGGGCACCAAGTTGAAGAACTGCGCTGCCGCCGCCCCGCTGACCACGGCCAAGTCGGTCGGTGGTTTCATGGACGTTGAGCCAGCCTTGTTCGTGGCCAGCAGCGTCATCACGGGCGATTACACCGCCAGCATCGTGCCTGCCACCTTCAGCCAAGTGTTTGGCGTGGCTGTGAGCAAGGACCTGTACGAAGCCCTGCAAGGTGCGCAAGGCCTGACCGTTGGCATTGCCAACGCCACCCCAGCCAACCAGCCCACGATCTCCAAGGCGCAACTGACATCGTTGATCAACAACATTGACTTCAACGATGCCAAAAACCTGGGCCCCAAGTTCCTGGTGCCCACCACCACGCAAACCAACCTCAGCTACTGCCGCCGCCCGAACACTTCGGGTACGCAAGCCGCTGCTGAAGCCTACTTCCTGGGCAACCCTGGCTTGACGGGTGCACTGGTTGGTGCTTTGAACATCCACGATCCAGTGGCCGATGGCGCTGCCAACGTGGTGGTTGACAACGGCACGGGCAACTTCGTGACTTTCAAGATGAACAGTGGTTCGGGCAACGTCAGAACTTGCTTGAACACCGCTGGCTTTGCTTTCGGCTTCCTGTCCGCCGAGAACAACCCCATCGGCACGACCGACACCTACCGCTTCATCAAGCTCAGCCAAGCCGAGTTTGCTGAAGGCGCCGCTGGCACCTCGCAAACCGCAACCGCCGTCAAGGGTGCTTACGACTACGTCTTTGAAAGCGTGTTGTTCAACCCCACCGGCAGCGCCGTGTTGGACCTGATCAACGCTTCGATCAAGACCGGCCCCACCACCCCTGGCGTGTTCCTGAACATCAACTCGGCCACGCCCGAGTCGAACTTCACCCGCGGTGGTAACTCCGTGGCCCCTTACGCCTCTAACTAAGAATCGGCAGCTTTCAAATCCTCGGTGCTTATTGCGCCGGGGATTTGAACAAAGCCTGAGATTTGAATGTGTTGTTTTCGCAGTCCCCACCCCGTGTGGGGACTGCTCGTTTGTGTTCAAAGCAAAATGAAAAAACTGGCGTTTGTTGTAGCTTGGTGTTTCTGTGTGGCGGGGTCCATGGCCGCGGACGCGCCAGTCCGTTTTGATGTGCTGGAGTTCGTCATCGAGGGCAACACCGTGTTGCCAAGCGACGTGGTTGAGAAGACCGTGACCCCATTCATGGGCCCGGACAAAAACTTCAAGGACATCGAGTCCGCCCGTGAGGCACTTGAGAAAGCCTATCAAGACGCAGGCTTCCTGTCGGTGGTGGTCAGCTTGCCGAATCAGCGCGTGGATGCTGGTGAAGTTCGCCTGGAGGTGACCGAAGCCGCTGTCGGCAGCCTGAACATCGCGGGGGCCAAGTACCACCGGCCCAGCAAGCTGCGCGATCAGGTGCCCAGTTTGGCTGAGGGGCAAACACCTTACTTTCCCCAGGTTCAGCAAGAACTGGGGCGACTGCAATCTGCCGACGTGCAGGTCACTCCTTTGATCGGAGCTGGCTCTGAGGCTGACAAGATCCAGGTCGATCTGAAAGTGCAAGACAGCTTCCCCTTGCATGGTTCGGTCGAGGTCAACAGCCGCCAAAGCTTCAACACCACCCAAGGGCGGCTGTCTGCGGCCATGAACTACGGCAACCTCTTTCAATTGGGCCATCGGGTGGGCGTGAGTTGGCAGTATGCGCCGATGCGCCCTGGCGATGCCAACACCCTGTCGTTCATCTATGGCTTGCCTTTGAGCGATCAGGACGACCTGACGGCGTCCATCACCAACAGCGAAAGCGACACCCCCACCAATGTGGGCGCCGGAGGCAGCACGCTCACGCGCGGCAGCTTCTATGGCCTGCGCTGGCAGCGTGAACTGGGTGCCCTCAACTGGCCTGTGCGCCACAGCATCTTCACCGCCATTGACTACAAGAGCAATCGCGACAAAACAGACATCACCGATGAGTTGGCAAGCGAAAAACCGCCTCTAAAGTACACCGCTTTGTCCGCGGGCTACAGCCTGACCTGGATGGGCAGCGATGACCGCACGGTGGGGGCCTCCACCTCCGTCACCACCTCCACCGAAAGCCTCTCGGGGCGCCAGGTGAACTGCGATGGCCGACAACTGGATCAATTTGAATGCAAGCGGCAGGGTGCCAGCCCCGACTTCCTGGCCTGGAAAGCTGGCTTGGATTACCGGGGGCCCGCCTGGGGGCGTTGGCGCATCAACGCCTCCGCCGATGTTCAGGTCTCTTCCGGCCCCCTGGCTTCGGGTGAGCAGTACAGCGTGGGTGGGCCCGACACGGTTCGCGGCTACTACGACTACGAGCAATCGGGCGACTGGGGCTGGAACACGCGGTTGGAGCTGGTGTCTCCCCCATGGCTTGAGTTGGGGAGCTGGCGCTCGACGGCGTTGGGCTTCTATGACCGAGGTTTTGTGTTGTTGAAAGAGCCCCAGGTCGGCCAAGCCTCGCGCGTGCACCTGGGCAGCTATGGCCTGGGTTGGCGCCTGGACAACGGGCAAGGCCTGCAAGTGTCCGCCGATGTGGCCATGCCCATTTATGAAACGGCCCGCGCTGCCGACAGTGGTGGCTATGAAGCCGCCACCAAGCGCGAAATCCATTGGTATCTGAGCATTCGCCAAGCGTATTGAGGAAGTGTTGTCATGAACAAGCAAGTACACCGTCTGGTATTCGACCGCAACCGTGGCATGCGCGTGCCCGCAGCCGAGCATGTTCGCTCAGCGGGCAAGGCTGGCGGTGGCCAGACCCGCGCCGTGGCGGTGGCTTGTGCCTTGACCTTGGCGGGGATGGTGGATGCCAGCGTGGCGGCCACTCGATCGCTGAACACGACCGTGCCGCGTTCTGCCACGGTCTGGGCCAACCGCACCAATCCCGGCGCCAGTTTGCCGGTTCGCAGCACGGCGGTTGGGCGGATCGCTGGTGACCGGGGGCGCTTTGTCATCTCCAATCCCGATGCCACGAACCTGCTGGTTGAGCAGAGCGACAAAAGCATCGTCATCAACTGGGACAGCTTCAACATTGGGCGTGGTTATGGGGTGCATTTTGAGCAGCCCAAAGACGGCACGGCCCTGAACAAAATTTGGGACCTCAATCCCACGGTGATTCTGGGCAAGCTCACGGCCACAGGCCAAGTGATTCTGGAGAACACCAACGGCGTGATCTTTGGCCCCACTGCCCGTGTCGAAACGCAGCGCTTTGTGGCCACGGCGCTGGCTTCGGCAAAAAATACGCGTGACGATCAACTCAACACCGACGACAACGGCAGGACGGCCGCCTTTGGCGGCGATGACGCCAACCCCTACGGCTTCGTGTCCGTGGAGCGCGGGGCTGAAATCAAAGCCCTGGCCGGCGGGCATGTGATGCTGATTGGCCCCAAGGTCTACAACGAGGGCCGCATTGAAACCCCCGATGGCCAGACCGTTCTGGCCGCAGGCCAGAAGGTGTACCTGTTCAACTCCCAGGATGCCAATCAGCACGGCTTCCTGGTGGCGGTGGACTCATTTGCTTCGGGGCCTGAAGGCGTCAACACCGTTGAGAATGCCCAGGCCCAGCAGCCCAAGAACGACGATGGCACCGACGATCTCTCTCAGCAGATCAACGCGATCGTGGCCGAGCGCGGAACCATCAATCTGGTGGGCCTGACGGTTCGCCAAAATGGCTTGCTCACCGCGACGTCGGCGGTGGCTGATGGCAAAGGCGGCATCTACCTACACGCGCAGAAGGCCACCAAGTTTGATGAAACCACTCAGCGCCGCGTGGTCACCGAGCTGGGCACGGTCGAGCTGGGTGCCACCGGCCAGACACGGGCTCTTCAAAGTCAAGAGCAACTGGACAGGCTGACCGATCCCACGGCCAATCTGACAGAGCTGGGCAATCAGCTTTCTGCGACTCAGGCAGAGCTGCAGGATCTCCAGCAGCAAAAAGTAGCGCTGGAAGAAAACTTGCGAGGTTTGCTGGAGCAGGCGGCACAAGCCGAGCCCCCAGCCGAGTTACCTTCGCAGATTGCGGATGCCAAATCCCAACTGGCCGTGATCACTTTGGGCGTTGGGAAGAAACAAGCCGATTTGGATGTCGCTCAAACACGAGTGACGGACCAACGAGCCGTGGTGAGCCAGATTGGCAACCACCTCAACCAGAGCCTGGTGGTTGACATCCAGGCCAAGAACATCGTCAATGGTCGCCAAACGGGCGCAGCCACAGGCGGTGAGGTTTTGTGGGCGAACTACCAGATCGACCGCCCTGATTGGCTCAACCCCACGGCATCGGCGTTGTTCAGAGCCATCTCGGTTCAAGATGGCACCAATGTGCTGATCCAGCAAACGCAAGACCGGGCCATATTCACGTGGGACAGCTTTGACATTGGGCAGGGCATGAGCGTGGCGTTCGAGCAGCCGTTGAAGGCGTCAGTGCTGAATCGAGTGGAGGGCGTGTCTCCCAGCACCATTGCCGGAAAACTCAAGGCCAACAGCGAACTCATCGTTGAGAACCAGGCAGGGTTGACCTTCGAATCAAGCGCGCAGGTTGAAGCGGGCCGGTTTGTGGCCACGGGCTTGAGGGTGGACGACGCGGCTTTCAACAAGGGTTTGCGCAAAGACATTGGTTCCGGTGTTGTTTTTGGTGGCGATTCGGCCTCCAGCAGCAGCTTTGTGCACATCCAGCAAGGCGCGACCATCACCGCCCGTGCGGTGGAGGGCCAGGCCAGCGATGTGCTCATCGTGGGGCCTCAAGTGACCAACGCCGGAACAATCACGACCCCTGACGGGCAAACCGTGCTGGCCGCGGGTCAGAAGGTGTTCCTGAGCGCCTCGATCGACCAATCGGCGCGCGGCCTGAATGTGCTGACCGACGGCTTTGAGCAACCGCCCGGCAGCCAGCTTGATCTGCCCGTAGGCACCAACACCGTGGTCAATGAAGGCACAGTGAAGGCCGAGCGCGGCACCATCACCCTGGTGGGCGAAGCCATTCGCCAGAATGGCCAGTTGCTGGCTACCACGGCGGTCAAGGGCAAGAATGGCTACATCTCCCTGCACGCCAGCAAGAAGAGCTACAACGCCAATACCGAGGTGCCTCGCGAGCTGGATCAGCTTGGCAGCATCGAGTTTGGCGTCAACAGCGTCACTGCCATCACGCCCGAGTACGACAATGGGGCGGGCGCCAAGCAAGCCACCCAGAAGGACTCCGACAAGTTCTACCGCTCGCGCATCGACGTCATTGGCAAAGAAGTGCGGGTGCGGGCTGATGGAGCCCAGGGCGCAAAGATCATCGCCAAGGCAGGCGACATCAATTTGTTGGCCCTGGCCGGTACAGGTAAAAGCACGTCGAACAACTCACCGATCGTTGGGCCAGCGATCGGAGATATTGTGGCGGATGACAGCCATCTGGTGGTGGACAGTGGCGCGTTGATCGATGCGTCGGGAGAGCGCGATGTGGCCGTGGCCATGGACCGCAATCAGCAGTCTGGGCGCCTGTTCAAGATCGAATTGGCGGATTCTCCAGTTCAGCGCGGCGGTGTGCTGTATCGAAGCACGGTGTCGTTTGACGCCAGCAAGGCCATTGGCATTGCTGATGTTTCAGGCTTTTATAACGACATTGAGCGCGACGCGAAAGAGCTGTCCACCCGCGGCGGCAATGTCCGCATGGAGTCGCAAGGTGCGGTGGTGGTGTCCAAGGGCGCCACAGTGGACATCTCCGGTGGCAGCATCAAGTACCAGGATGGCGTCGTGTCGACCTCGTTCCTTCGCCAAGGACAGCGCCTGGTTCGCTTGAGCGATGCCAAGGCGGGCCAGCGCTATGACGAGTTGATCAACAGCACCGGTACCACTGTGCAACTTGGCTATGTGGAGGGCTTTGATGCGGGCACCTTGACCGTGGCGGGCATGAAGAGAACGGCAACGGACTTGTCTGGGCTCAAGGCGGGTGTGGTGGTGGGGCCGAAGCAGCGCAATGGACGGTCTTTGAAACTGTCTGAGGCCGAGCGTGAACTGTTCAAGAAGAAGTTTGGAGTTGAACCGGAGTCGTTTGAGAACCTGATTGAAAACGACAAGAAGGCAACTCCCGTCGTGCCTCAGGCGCGCCCCACGCATGTCGAAGTGGCATCGCTGTTGAAGCTCTATCCTCATCTGTATGGATCGGTGAAACCGCAAGCGGGACTGGTCACCGTTGGGAAAATTTTTGGCGATGATGCTCAGTCTCAGCTTTTGAACCAGGTAAATGTGGTCCAAACGCGCACCGCTGCCGTCGGCAACGTGCCGATGGGTGCAGCTGCCATGGCTGATTTCATCAACGCCTTGCAGGCGTCCACGGAAGTGGTCATTGATGAGCTCAAGAGTTCGAGCCTGGGCAGGCTGACCTTGAATGGCAACCAGGTTGCCGTGAGCCAGGGGGCTTCATTGAACCTGGGCAGTGGCGGAGAATTGGCCATCAATGCCAATGACCGTATCACGGTGGCAGGCAGTGTGAAGGCAGAAGGGGGCAAGTTCACAGCCAAGCTCAAGAAGGCCGGCGACTTCCTGTTGAAAAGTGGCGCCATGGTCGATCTGTCTGGCCGTCAGCTCGACGAGCTGGGCACCCCTGGGGGTACCGACGCCTTGTCGGTGGACGGTGGCATCTTCGAGGTCAAAGCCGGGCATTCTGCGGTCTTGGCGGCAGGCAGCCAGGTGGATGTGTCTGCAGGGGTGTGGAGAGCCGGATCCGGCACCCTCACCAAGGGATCGGCGGGCAAGGTTGATGTCGGGGCCAACACCAGTGAGGAGCCCTTTGTCGAGAATGGCCAGTTGAAGACTGGCCAGGTGGTGCTGGATGGCACTTTGTCGGCTTTTGATTTCAACAAAGGCGGCACCTTGAGCGTCAAGGGCATGCGCACGCTGGCCATTGGCGGTGAGGCCTTCAACGGTGGGCTGGCATTGACGCCAGAGTTCTTTTCTGCCAGCGGGTTTGGTGCGTTTGACCTGTCGGCCTTGGGCGACGTGCGCGTGGCGGACAACACCCAACTCACCCCGGTGTTGAGCAATCTGGTGATGGGCACTGGCCGAGGCGGTATGACTGGGAAAGCGGTGCTTGACCCAGGCGCAAGGCAGTCGACCAAGTTGGCGCTGACCGCCAGTTTACAACCCTATACCCCTGACAGGTTGCCTTATGAAGGGCTGGACGACGGTAGCAGCCTGACCATCGGTACCAATGCGTTGGTGGATGTGGGGGCAGGTGGTCAGATGACACTGAAGGCCGGGCGCAATCTCGTGGTGGACGGGCGCCTTCAGGCCCACGGCGGGGCAGTGTCTTTGTCATTGCTGGGCGAGCGTGGTGGATCCGACGCTCAAGCGAGCCTGGACAAAGTCGGCTACCTGGCAGATCAAGTCATTTTGCTCAAAGCGGGCTCGGTCATTGATGTGTCGGGTACCACCAAGGCCAATTCGGTCAATGGCCGCATGATGGGCGAAGTGTTGGGTGGAGGCACGGTCAACCTCAACTACGCGCCTGAGAAAACCGCCGTGCGCGGCCGCGTGGTGACGGAGGGTGCATCTGAAACAGAAGCCGCTTCTGAAATCAATGTCAGCGGCGCGGCAGATGATCTGAACCTCAATGCCGGATCAAGGAAAACGCGCATTAGCAAAGGCGCGGGCGCCATCAACGTGGGGTCCACCGATGGCTTCTTGCTGCAAGGCACCATGACGGCCAGCAGGCCCGATGCCAGTGTGGCGGGCGGGCAGTTCTATGCCTCCATCAGCCGTGCGGGTGCTGGCAGTGCCGTGGTTTCAACAGGTGTGAATTACCCAGAGCAGAATGACCCTTCGATCAAGCGCGAACTGATTGTGGAGGCGACCAATGACCAGCTGGCGCAACATGCCCAGAATGGTTACGCCAAGGGCGTCGTGTCTGCCGCACAACTGGCCAGCGCCGGATTTGACCGCATCCAGCTGCGCGCGGATGACCGCATTGTCCTGGGCGAAGGCGCCAGCTTGGGTGCCGCCGAAGGACAGCAACGCTTGCGGACCCTGGTGCTGAACACACCGGTGCTGCAGGCCTTGGGCTCGGGCAAAGCAGGCGAGCACACCCTGCAAGCCAGCCATGTCTCCTTGGGTGATCGGGATTTGAAACCCCCATTTGGTTCATCAGAGGCCTCCAAGCCGCAAGCATCCACAGGCGACGCCACGCTGGCCGTCAACGCAGGCCTGATCGAGCTGAGCGGCCACAGTGCCTTGCAAGGCGTGAAGGAAACCACGCTGGCTGCCACCCTGGGCGCGGCTGATCATCAGCCAGGTTCGCGCACCGATGGCGAGATCCGCTTCATCGGGCGCCCATTCGATGTCACCACGTCCAAACTCGAAGGCTCTTTGAACTTTGCGGGAGACCTGAACCTTCAAGCCGGGCAAATCTACGCCACCACCTTGTCTGATTTCAAGGTCACCGGCTTGCCGGACCAATCAAAGTTGACGGTGTCGGCCCTCCAAGGCGGCTCCACCAGCCGCACGCCTTTGTCGGCCTTGGCAAAGTTGACTTTGGATGCGCACGATGTGCTCATCAAAGGCGTCATCCGGCAGCCCTTTGGCCTGATCACCATCAAGGGCGCCACCACGCCAGTGCTGAGCGCGGACAGCGTTCTGTCGGTGACTGGCGATGGCGTGACGGTGCCTGTGGGCACCATGCTCAACGGCAGCAAATGGGTGTATGGCACCCAAGGCACGCAAGACAACGACAACGCAGTGCCTGACACCACCGTCAAGCAGCTGGATGGCCTGACCATGGCCAAGGGCATCACCATCAGCGGCAACAGCCTGTCGATTGACGGGCAGTCTCAATTGCTGGCACAGGCAGGCGGTGATTTGCTGGCCACGGAGTTTGTGGCCGGTGCGGGCGGCAGCACAGATACGCTTAAGCGCGCCAATGTGTTCGCGGTGCTGCCCAACTACAGCTACGACTTTGCCCCCTTTGACACCGAAATCAACGCCAACACCAAGGTGAATGGCGTCAGCCTGACGGCCGGTGACCAGTTCAGCGTCACCACCGACAACGGGGTATTGGCCAAGGGCATCTACACCTTGTTGCCCGCGCAATATGCGGTGTTGCCCGGTGCGGTGCTGGTGTCCGAGGCCACCTTGCCTGCCGGCGTGAATCTGACCAAGGCCTCGATTCAAGACGACGGCAGCGTGCTGGTCATGGGCCACAAGACTGCGGTGGGCACCACCATCAATGGCGGTCAAGACCCGCGCTTGGCCCTGTTGCTGGAGCCTGAAGCCACCTTCCGCGCCAAGTCGGAGTTGCAGAACACGTCCATCAATGGTTTGTTGGCAAGCCAGGCCAAGAAGCAGGGCACGGCCATGCCCAGCCGACCTGGCGACGCGGGGCGCGTGTCGCTGGAGGCCACGGGCGCGGCTTTTGACTGGGCAGCCCAGTACAACCTGGCCGGGGCCGAAGGCTTTGCCGGCGGCCAGTTTGATCTGGCCATGACCGATGCCATGGCCTTGATCAAGCAGGGCGATGCCAAGCCCGAGGGTTTCAGCGCAACGGTCACGGCCGATGCGCTGAAGGCCACGGGTGCCGAGAGCATTCTCCTGGGCGGCATCCGAACCACCAATGACGATGGAGACACCGTCATCCAAACCAAATCAAGCAAGGTGCTGTTGGGAGCAGATCTTTCAATCGGCGAGTTGCTGGCGGTGGCCAAAGACCAGGTGGAAGTGGCCGACAAGGTGAGTTTGACTTCCACTGTGGCATCCAGCGACCAAGCCGCGCCACTCGTCGTGCAGGGTGGAGGCGCCGCCTTGGTGGTCAGCAACCGCATTGACACCGACCTGCAGCGTGATCTGTCCGCAGGGGATGCCACTGCACCCCTTGGTCTGCTGAAAATCGGCCAGGATGTGAAGCTGGCAGGCCAAGCGGTTCAGCTGGATGCCAGCCAGCAGGTGAGCGCGGATGCCAGTCTTCTGATTGACGCCAAGTCACTGGGGCTGGGTTCTCAGCGCATTGCCATCGGCGGGGCTTCGGATCATGCCGACGCTTTGGTGGTGGACAGTGCCCTGCTGGACAACAAAGAACGCTTGCAATTGCGCAGCTACAGCAGCATTGACATGGTGGGCTCTGTTGCCTTGGGCAAAACTGCCACGGATGGCACGCCCACCCTGAAGAAGCTGACGCTGGACGCCCCCGTGATTCGCGGCGTGGGCCAAGCGGGTGACGCGGTGACGGTGGTGGCCCAGCAGGTGACCCTGCGCAATGGCTCGAAGCTTGCGCCATCTTCTGCGCCCACTGATTCCAAAACCACCTTGTCGATTCTGGCCAAACCGCCTGTCAAGGATGCCACGGCTGAAGGCATCACCTTGGGTGGTGGCCAGCAGCACCTGGCCTTTGCGTCAACCCAACTGACGACCACCGGCGACGTGGTAGCCCGTGACAACGGCAAGCTGACCACGCAGGCTGACGTCACCATCAAGTCCGCCCGCCTGACCGCAGGCACAGGCGTTGACCAAGCCATTGAAAGCCAGGCCGGTGTGCTGACCATCGCGCAAGCCCCGGTGGCCAATGACCAGGCCCGAACCCTGAACGACCGGGTTGGCGCTGGTGCCAAGTTGAGCTTGACCGGGCAGCGTGTTCTGCAGCAAGGCACCATTGACTTGGCGTCAGGTCAGATCAACATCACTGGCAAGGGCCAGGATGGCCAACTCGAAACTGTGGTGTTTGCCGAAGGCTCCAAAACCTTGGCCAAGGGTTGGGTTGCCTCGGCAGGCAGCACCTGGTCCACCGCCGCACCAGGTGGCAAGATCAGCGCCTTGGCCGATAAGGGCAACATCGTCCTCAATGGCTTGCTGGATGTATCAGCGCCCTCGGGCGCCGCTGCTGGTGCGGTCAACTTGACGGCGGCCAAGGGCCAGTTGGTGGTGGGCAGCGCGGCCAACCTTCAAGGCGGTTCCACCAGCCAAGGCACTTCCGGCATCGTCACCGTTGATGCGGGCAATTTGGTCAGAAACAGCGGTGAAACCACGGCAGTCGCCAATGCCAACCAGGCACTGGATGACCTGATCAAGCTGTCTCAAAAGGGCGGCTTCCAACGCGAGGTGGAAGTGCGCGTTCGCGAAGGCAACCTGTCCCTGAACGAAACGATGGCGGCCACACGGGTAGTCATGAGCGCCGACAAGGGCAGCCTGACATTGAACGAGACCGCCAAGATCGATGCCCATGCCGAACGGGGTGGCGTGGTGCAGTTGTCTGCGCGTGACGACGTCATTCTGAAGAAGGGGAACCTAGGCGCGGCCCAGATCGTGGCCGACTCATCACCCGATGCGGCTGTTGGCGCCAATGGTGGCGACATCCTGCTGGCTTCCACGCAAGGCAAGGTCATCCTGGCATCGGGCGTGACCGTGTCGGCCAAGGGGGATGATGCCGAGGATGGCCGGGTGGTCATCCGCGCCAAGCGAGACAGCGCCACCACCTTTGGGGCTGATCGCGTGCAGCTTGATGCTGACGACGTCGTGGCGGGCGAGGTGGTGATCGAAGCGGTGCAGACTTACAGCGGCGAGAAGCTGGCCAGCGGTACATCGGTGGCGGCGACCAAGACCATCGGGCAAGAGACGCTGAAAACGGACACCAAGAACTTCATGGCCAAGAAGGCCAACGTCTTGAATGCTCTGGGCCTGACCGCATCAAAAGTGCAATTGCGCGCTGGAGTGGAGTTGCAGTCCGATGGCGATTTCCAGGTCGCGAATGACTGGAACCTGTGGGAAGCAACTAGGGCCGGAGGCGAGCCCATCACGCTGACCATTCGCGCCAAGGGTGACCTGAGCATCAACGGATCGTTGAGCGACGGCTTTGCGACAGCCACGCGCGCGGCCGACAATGCCACGGCACCCACGGAGATCAAGTCGGGTGATGCCGCGTCGTTCCGCTTGGTGGCTGGGGCTGACACGAAGGGGGCCAATGTGCTGGCCACGAACGGCCCGGCCACCACGGGGTCTCTGACGATTGCAGGTGGCAAGATAGTGCGCACCACCTCTGGATCGATCGATCTGGCGGCAGGCAATGATGTGGTGCTTGGCGCGGGCACGGGGCCAACGCCTGTACAGGGCGTGGCCTATGTGGCCGGGCGGCCTTCGGCCAAGCCTGCCAATCTGGCGATGGCGGCAAGCGGCCTGCCCAAATGGGGGCAGTTCACGGAACATGGTGGCCGCTTGAGTGTGGCGGCGGGGCGCGACATCGTGTCGCCATTGGCCAAGCAGTGGATCGGCAACTGGTTTTATCACACGGGTAAGGATGCTTCATCCGTCACCTGGTGGTCGGCCTTTGACGGCTTCAAGCAAGGCTTGGGGTCGATGGGTGGTGGCGATGTGCGCGTCACGGCTGGTGGCGACATCAGCAACCTGGGTGTGGTGGCGCCCACGTCTGCCCGAACGGTGCGGAATACCGTGGGTGGGGCATCGGCCTTGAGCCAACTCACCCAGAACGGTGGCGATGTGCTTGTGCGTGCCGATGGTGACATCTCGGGCGGGATTTACTTCCTGGGGAAGGGCCGAGGTCGCATTGAATCGGGCGGGACCGTTGACAAGGGCGGTGCGCAGAAAGAGTCCGATCTGGGCTTGGTGCTGGGGCTCATGGATGGCCAGTGGGCTGTTCAGGCCGGAGGTGACGTTAATCTGGCGTTGGTTTACAACCCGACCATGTTGGATTCGACCGCGCCACGAGCCACGGCGTCTGCTGATTCTGGGGCCTATCTGACCTATGGGGATACCGCTGCGGTTTCGTTGCTCAGTGTTCATGGGGATGTGGTGTGGGCTGCCAACAGCGTGACTTCCAAAGAAGCCATTGAGGAGTTCCATGGCAACAGTTCCATCCCTGTTCAGGAAAGACTTGCCCTGGCCAGCAGAGCCAGCGTGGTTCGGGACACACTGAATCTTGCCCCCGGCACCATGAGCTTGTCTGCCTTGAGCGGGGACGTGGGGATTGAGTGGTCTGGCAACCTGTATTTGGCACCAAGCGCCGTGGGGGACTTGAGCATCTATGCCGGAGAGGATGTTCGCCTTGGTACGCAGGCAAGCAAACGGTTGGGGCTGTTGGACACGGATGTGACCAACTGGAATGCCTGGACCGTGAGCAAACCAGCTTTGAAAGCATCGGCACAGATCATTCTGGAGGGCAACCTGGCGAGCGGCATGTTGGACGATGGCAAATCGGCCCCCAAGATGTTGCATGAAGCTGATTCACAGCCAGCAAGCGTTCATGCGAATGGCGATCTCTTGTTCCAATCCTCAACCAGTCTCGTCATTGCCAAGCCAGCAGACATAAGCGCTGGCGGAGACATCGAGAATATTTCGTATGTTGGCCAGAACTTCAAGAACGCTGACATCACGCGGATCGTGGCTGGTGGCAACGTCAACGGGGTGGTCAATGTTGACCCGACGCGTCCTAACGGGAAAATCCAGCTTGGTGGACCTGGTGAGCTTCAAATTGAAGCTGGGCATGACATCAACTTGTTCAATGCTTATGGCATTGAAACCATTGGCAACCTTACAAATCCTGCGTTGTCAAACCAATCTGCCAGCATCCGAGTGGCAGCAGGCATGGACAAAAAGGTCGATGTCGATGAGTTTGCAGCGCAATACCTGAACACAGACAGCGCTGCGCAAGCCGCCTTGGTGACCTTTGTCCAAAAGCAGATGCAGGTATCTGGTCTGACCTACACCCAGGCTTTGGCGTACTACCGGGACATGACGCCGGCGAACCAGAACAAGTTTGCCGATGACCAGTTGCTGCCCAAGTTCCTGGCCACGTACATCACGCCAAAATCATCCAGTCTGGTTGCTGACTACGCTGCTTACAAGCAGGCGCAACTCCAGGCGAATGACATCGCGCAGACCTTTGTGCCCAGCAGTGCGGCCGAAGAAGCGGCCTTGATTGCATTCGTCAAGCAAAAGCTGGTGAGCCATGGCTGGTCTGAAGCAGAAGTCAATGACTTGAATGCTGACCAGGCTCTGCGCCGCTACCGCGGCGAGACCCTGGCGGGGCACCGCCCCATGAACAGTGCCGACCGGCTGGAGTTCGTAACCGATCAGGTCTTGCTGCCGCGTTTTGTGGCCACAACCTTGAGCACCGATCCCGCCAAGGTGGTCAACATTTTGTCGGAGCACATGGGCAGTCAGCCCGGTTTGGCCCTCGGCGAGTTCGTTTCGTGGGCTTGGTCGGGCGATGCCGGTGTGCGCGATGCGGTGCTCGGCTTCGTGGAGTCCAAGGGCGCGGTCGGCAAGGTGGGCCAGGCTCAGGCCCTGGACGTCTTCCGTCAGATGCCACTGGCCGATCAGCAGCAGTTCGCCACCGGGCAAGGCCTGGCGCCGTTCATGTCGGCCTACCTTCAGTCGTCAACCTATGCCCAGGCTTGGTCTGCGGCGGCAGCCCAGGCTGGCGTGGCTGGCACGGGCAATGAGTTCACCTCGGCCCGCTTCCGCCAATTCAAGGACGATGTGATGATGAAGGAGATCCAGCGCCTGGGCTCCAATGTGACCAGCGTTGCCTTGTCCAGCAATGCCATCGAGAACGCCCAACGCTTGGCCACCAGGCAGGTGGTGTGGGACTTGATGAACAACACCATCGGCCTCACAGGCCTGGGGGCAGGATTTGACTTCACGGGCGACATCAACCTGGCCGGTAGCAAGGTCCAGACTCAGGGGCCTGGTGACAAGAGCAGTGGCGGGATCGACCTGTTCGCCCCGGGTGGGCAAGTGTTGGTGGGCTTGACCAAAGCCACCGCCTTTGACCGCCAGCAGGGCGCCACTCGCGGTCTGATCGCGGCCCAGGGTGGCGGCATCCGCTCGTTCTCGGATGGTGACTTCCAGGTCAACTCGCAAAAGCTGTTCGTGGTGGGCACGGGCGATGTCATGCTGTACTCGGCTAATGGCGACATCGATTCAGGCCGTGGGTCGAACACCGACGTGGCCGCGATTGACGTTCAGGTCGGCCAGGATTCCTTCTTTGGCGACACGGTTTACACGGTCAAACCGCCGGTGACCGGTAGCGGCATTGGCATCGTGCGAAATGGCCAGGGCGAAGCCGATGGCAGGGTCAGCTTGCTGACCCCGAATGGTGAAGTGAGGGCCTTGGATGCCTTCATCCAGGGGCCCGGCAAGATCGAGATTCCCGGCCCAGTGCTGGGTGCTGACAATTTGAAGGGTGCAGTGGTGGGCCAGGCAGCCGCGCCGGTGGTGACGGTCAATCTGTCGGTCAACACGGGCCTGGGTACCGAGACGGCGGCGGGTGAAGCCGTCTCGGCCGAGGCAACGCAACGCGGCAAGACGAAGGAGCGCAGCTCGCTGCTGACCGTGGAGTTGCTGGGGATGGGGGACCAGGAAGGTGCGGGGGCTGCACCCGCAGAAAAAGTCTGCCCGGACGACAAGGAAAAGAAGAGCGGCAAAGACAACTTGAATTGTGTGAAATAGCCGCTGTCGATGTCAGCTCATGTGTTGCTTTGCCCTGGCAGCACATGAACCAACCTCCGAGCTCATTCCTGTCTCAATTTTCCTGACGCTCGTTTCCCAAAAGGCGGTGAATGCCCAAACCAACCATCGCCCCCACAAGCTGCGCTACCGCAAACGCAAGCACGCCGCTGGGCGCGATGCCGGCAAACGTGTCAGAGAACATGCGGCCGAACGCTGCAGCGGGATTGGCGAACGAGGTCGACGCCGTGAACCAGTACGCCGCCCCAATGTAGGCCGCGACCAACGATGGCGCTTGCGCCTTGGGCGCTCGAAGAATCACCAAGAGCAGGCCCGCCGTGGCCACCGCCTCGGCCAGCCACTGAGCGTGCCCGGTGCGAACTTTGGCTGACCATTGCAGGATGGGCAAATCGAACATCGCGTGCGCCAACCATGCGCCGCAGGCGGCACCCATCAATTGAGCAACGACGTAAGGCGCCAAGTTTGACCATGGCAACTCGCGTCGCATGGCCATGACCAGGCTCACGGCTGGGTTGAAATGGGCCCCGCTGGCAGGGCCAAAGGTATGGATGAGAAAGTAAAGGCCCCAAACCGTGGCCAAGGTGTTGCCCAGCAAAGCAATGGCCGTGTTGCCGGCTGAGAGCCGCTCGGCCATGATGCCGCTGCCGATCACGATGGTGAGCAGCAATGCGGTGCCCAGGGCTTCGGCCATCAGCCGGCGAGGTAGTGCAGTCATGTCAACGCTTCAGCCTTCGCAGATAGAGATCAAAGCCCGCTGAAGGTCTTCATTGCTCATGGTTTCCAATGGCAACTTCAGCAGTTGGAGCATGCGATAGCCAATGGCTTGTCGCGTCAATTCAAAGGCCTGGCGCTTGCCATCGTCCCCACCTGGGGCATTGGAAGGGTCTGCATAGCCCCAGTGCACCTTCACAGGGCTGCCGGGCCAGTATGGACACGTCTCTGCAGCAGCGCTGTCGCACACGGTGATGACGATGCGCATTTCAGGAGAGTTGGGTGTTGTGAACTCATCCCAGCTTTTGCTGCGGTAGCCGGTGATGTCAATGCCAGCATTGGTGAGTGCTTCCAGCGCATAGGGATTCAAACGTCCGCTTGGCGCGCTGCCCGCGCTGTAGGCGCGCACATCAAGCCCCCATTGGTGGGCCCAATGGTTGAGCATGCCTTCGCTGAGGACGCTGCGGGCGGAGTTGTGGGTGCAAAGAATGAGGACGTTGGTGGTCATGGCTTAGCAGGCATTGGCTTTGTAATTATTTGATAATATTTGAAATATCAAACCATTGCAATGGGCCAGCCAATTGGCGTCTCCCTGGCCAAAGGTGTTGTCACATGACAAACCGAGAATGAATTTGGTTTTTCCAACACACATGAAATTCAGGGAATCGATCATGAATGGTGCTCATGCATTCGGCGGAAAGTCAAAGCCCGTCTGGTTACTGGTCTTCGGCATCGTAGCCAGCCAAACGTCGTGGGCCCAGGCTCCCACGCCCTTGAAGATACCCAGGGCCTCCATTGGGGCCAACGAGCTGGGCATCGTGATCGCCCAAGGCGATCCGGTCTCCGAGGCGCTTGGCACCTACTACCAATCGGTTCGAGGCATCCCCGAAGCCAATGTGGTCCGCATTCCCTTGACCACTGGTGGCGAGCAGATCACTGCCACTCAATTTGCTCAACTCAAATCGCTGGTGGACAGCCAATTGCCAAGCAGCGTTCAAGCGACCCTTCTGACGTGGACCAAGCCGTTTCGGGTGGTCGGCAGTTCTTGCGGCATGGGCATCACCAGCGCCTTCGCGTTCGGTTACGGCTGCTACGGCCTAGGGGCCCCATCTCCCTACTTCGATTCGGTCAGCACCAAGCCCTGGAGCGACCTCAAAATCAGGCCGTCCATGATGCTTGGCGCTACCACCTTCGAGGCCGGCAAGAAGATCATTGATCGCGGCCGTGCCGCCGAAGCCACCTACCCCTCGGGTAAGGGGCGTCTGGTCACCACGACGGACTCGGCGCGCAGCAACCCTAGAGCAGCGGACTTCGCGGCTGTGCCACCTCGGTGGGCGTTGCCCGGCGGCTTGAGCATGCTTCACGTCAACAACGCGGCGGGAACGGGCTCCAACCTCATTTCCAACGAAACAGACATCCTGTTCTATTTCACGGGCCTGACCTCCGTTGGTCTGCTGAATACCAACACCTACCTGCCTGGCGCGGTCGGTGATCACCTGACCTCTTTTGGTGGCATCTTGACGACCACCTCAGGCCAAATGCCCGCGACCGCTTGGCTCGACGCCGGCATGACCGGCAGCTACGGTACCGTGGAAGAACCCTACGCTTATGAACAAAAATTTCCCAAGGCCTCCGTCATGGTGGACTGGTACTTTCGTGGTGCCACTTTGATCGAAGCCTATTGGAAGTCAGTTTCGTCTCCGTGGCAGGGCCTGTTCCTGGGTGATCCCTTGGCCCGGCCCTTCCCGGACGCGCCGTCGTCCAGCGTGGGCAACGGGCAGTACACCTTCAGCACCCGTTCTTTCAGGCAAGGCGACAGATACTGGGTTGAGTGGCGGCCCACCGACTTATCCGACTGGAGCACGATGACCGCCCTGTCCGTGCCGCAACACGGACAGCAGACTTTCGTCGCCCCGGCTCCGTCCTCCAGTGCGGACGCCCGGGTGATCGGTCCTTGCAAAGTGAACTACCGTGCCCTCATTGATGTGCCCTCGCCCTTGGAGGCGGTGGCGCAAGGCGGCAGGGCTCAGAATCTGTACGCTCAGACCAGCATCGTCATCAATGACAAGGTGGGTTGCGCGCAAGACTTGAACCTGAAAGCCGAGACTCTGCCCAACGGATCGACGGTCTCGTTCGAGCCAGCGTCGGTGCGTCTGACAGGAGTAGACAGTGCTTATGTCACCGCGAAGATATCGGTGCCAGCGACTGTCGCGATGGCGTCTGACGTGAGCTTTGCCGCGCCGCTGCAGATACAGAGCCGTCGCCTTGGCATCATTGAAGGCAGCTCGCAGATGAATGTGCGCATGAAGGCTTCTACCGCGCCTCTTTCGGAAGAAGCACCGCTGCTGCGCATCGCCAGACCCCAGGCCGACTGGTATGTGGCTGATTTTCCGGAGCCCCACTCGACCTTGTCGTACTCGATACCGGTAGAGCTTGACATCAGGCCGGGCTCCGGGATCGTCAAGGTCAAAATCGCCTTCGAACCCGTTGAACTGACAGATCCGCTGGCCGTCGTTGCCACTGAATACATTGAGGCTAACACGGAGGAGGCACAGTTCCGGGCCGAGTTCATTCCCAAGTTTGTCGCGAGCGGCTACTACAAATTGACGGCCACGGGCTTGAACGCCGATGGGGTGAGCGTGGCCTCGAAGGAAATACCGTTGGCAGTAGCCGGCGACTTCAAGACCCATGTTGGCGGTAGCGCCAATGGAGGCCGCGACGTGATGGTGGGCACCATGGCCAACGACGTCTTCATCGGCGCCTTCGGTGCCGACACCCTGACTGGTGGCGGCGGCAAAAACCTGTTCGTGTACCGCTCGATGGTCGATGGCAACGATGTCATCACCGATTTCAAGCCGGGGGTTGACCAGATCGATTTGCGGCCCTTTCTCAGCCGGTTTGGTTGGACCCGATTCGAGGCCAGGAGCAAAGGGGTGGTCGTGCTGACGGACACAGCCGGGGGCTTGCAAATCTCGCTTGACCACGATGGCTTGGCCGGTTTGTCGGCGGCCAAACCCATGGTGCTGCTCAAGGATGTCACCCTGAGCATGATCGATCCGGTTCGTGATCTGGGGCTCTGATCTGCCCGAAGTCGGGCTTGGTACCTACGACGCCAAGGCGTGGTGCCAAGCTTGCCGGTAGGCAGATTCAACGCCGTTGGTGAAGCTGTGTCCCGCTGTTAAAGAACCCTGGGCCATACGCGGGCGCAAGTTTTTGCGCAACTGTTCCAGCATCCCGATGTTGCCCACCAGCGCCTGGCATTTGCCCACGAAGGCAAGCTGAGTACCCACCGCGTGGTCTGCTAGGCCCAAGGCCGTCAATAAGGTTAAGCCTTGGCGCGATGCAAAGGTGCTGCCCACCAGACTGACCACCGGCACGCCTTGCCAAGCTGCCTCGCATGTGGTGGTCACGCCGTTGTAAGGCGTGGTGTCCAATGCCACGTCAATCTGGCCATACAGCTCAAGGTGGTTGGCGGTGGCAGCCTCCCAGCCCCGAAGCTCAATGCGGTCGGCTGCCACGCCGTGTTGAGCAAAGCGCGCCAGCGTGCTTTGCCTCACAGCTTCATCGGTCAGTGCCTTGGTTTTGAGCAGCAAGCGCGCGTTGGGGATGGCCATCAATACCTCGCTCCACAAGGCCACGCACGAATCGCTCAGCTTGCTCAGGGCATTGAAGGAGCCAAAGGTGGGATGCCCATTGCGGCGCATGGGCAATGGCGTGGGGTCGGGTGCGTCAGCGGGCGGCTCAAAACACACATAGTGGCCTGGTAGCCGCAGGGGTGCTTCAGTGGCCCAGGCCTCGGCTCCGGGGGCGTCCACAAAACAGTCGGTCAGCCGGTAGTCCATGGTGCTCAGGCCGGTGGTGCCCAGGTAGCCTAACCAGCCGATCTGCACAGGGGCGGGTTTGAGGGCCATGGCCTCGATGCGCCCGCCATCGGTCAAGCCAGACAGGTCCACGAGTATGTCGATCTGGTCCGCCCTGATCAACTTGGCCAGGTCGGCCGGGTTGAGGTGGTGAACTTGTCGCCAATGGGGGATCAAGCGTTTGAAGCGGGCCGTGACAGCGTCCTCAACTGGCTCGGTGGAGTAAGCGTAAAGATGGAACTGCTCGCGGTTGTGGTGAGTGAACAGCGGTGCCAAGAAGAAAGCGCATGAGTGCAGCCGGAAATCACCTGACACATAACCCACGCGAAGGGGACGGTTCGGGTCCTGGTTGTTGGCGTGTGGCACTTGGGCTTCCCCATGGCGTTGCAATGAGCCAATCAGCTTGCGTGCCAACGCCAGCTGGGCGGGCGCGTCGAAGCTTGAATCGTAGTTGGTGGTGGCGCAAAACGTGACCCTGGGCGGAACCGTCTCTGGCGCTAATTCAAGTGAGCGGTGATAGTGCGCCAGGGCGGTGGACGTGTCGCCAACCTCAAAGTGAAGGGCACCCAGCAATTGGTTCGCATTGGCGAATTGCTCTGGCGTTTGGCATTGCTCCAACAGCGCTTGTGCGCCCGCCATCGATGCGCTGATCCGGCCCTGGTCTTTGAGGCACAAGGTTTGCAGGTAAAGGCATTCGCAAGACAGCTCATGTTCGGTCGTCAGTTTGGCGGCGCGTGCCAGAGGCTCGATGGCCTCATCAATGCGCCCCATCACCCGCAGCGCCAAGCCCTGCGTGTAGTGGCCGTAAGCGTAGTCCGCATCGAGTTGCACAGCCAGCCGTGCGCACGCCTCGGCATCCGTGCCATGGCCGCTGTCGCACAAGATCTTGGCCAGCAAGGCCAAGGCCTGGGGCGAACTGGCGTCCAGGTTCAGGCCGCGTTTGAGGGCCTCCGCCGCAGCGGCGGGGTCGTCATCACTGAGCAAAAAACCCAGGTTCAACCAGGCTGCAGAGAAATCGGGTTTGGTCTGAACGGCCTGGCGAAAGCAGATGGCCGCTTCGTGATGGGCGCCACGCGCTTGCAGCAAGTTGCCCAGGTTGTGGTTGACGATGGGGTCGCGTGGTGTCAACGCCAGCGCCTGGCGGTAGGTGCCCTCGGCTTCGTCCAACTGGCTGGCGGCGCGTTCGGCCATCGCCAGCTCGGTCATCAACGCGGTTGATGCTGGGGTGACTTCCAAGGCTTGCTGGTAAGTGTGGATGGCCGCCTCGAATTGGCCCAGAACCCTTTGGGCGCGGCCCAAGCCCGCCAGCGCCGCGCCGCGCAGGTGCGGCACCGAGATCAAGGTACAGAATAAAAGGGAGGCCCCTTGGGCATCTCCGTTGCGCAGCCAGGCCATGGCCTGCTGCAACTGGTGATCGGGTTTTTGCAGGGTCATCGCACGATGCTAGCGACGTCGTGCGTCCGATTTTTGACATGCAGGCCCTGAATGAGGGGGTGGGTGCGATTGTGACAATTGCATGTCATTCTCATGGTGCAAAACATGGTCTGTATGGATCATTCTGGGCTCACAGGGACGACACACGTGGCTTTGACAATATGAGGCTGTACTGAGCTCTGTTGGGTGTCATGAAAGCTGTTAAAAAATCGCTGTTGCTGGTCGCTCTGTGCGGCGGCCTGTTGTCCACGTCGGCCCACGCTTGGTGGGATGCAGGCTTCAAGCACCGCACCAAAGTGACACTCAACACCACGGCCCAGGGCATCGAAACCAAAGAGGCCCTGTCTGGTGCGGTGGTACCTGTTCGCCTTCACTCAGGCAACTTTGACTTTCTGTCGGCCAAGCCTGATGGCTCAGACCTGCGGGTGGTGGCGGCCGATGACAAAACACCAATGAAGTTTTGGGTGGAGCGCTTTGACGGCACCAACGAATTGGCCGTGGTGTGGGTGCAGTTGAGCAGCGTGGCGCCTGGAACCGACAAGAACCTGATCCATGTTTACGCTGGCAACGAGAAGGCCGTGGCCGAGTCAACAAGCCCTGCCATTTTTGATGGCGCCATGGGTGCGGTGCTGACCTTTGCCGAGAAAGATGGACCTGCGGCTGATGCATCCGGTGTGATCAAGACATCCTTGCCCGTGGTGCGGGAGTTGACCGGCTTGATTGGTGCAGCCGCCAAGCTGGATGGTGAGCAATCCTTGACCCTGGCGGCCAATGACAAGCTCAAGGCACCTGCCGCGGGCCCCTACAGCATCAGCTTCTGGATCAAGCCTGAAACCGCTACTGGCGCGCTGGTCAAGCAAGGGCCATTGGCCGTGCTGCTGGATGCCGACAAGTTGTCGGTAACGCTGGGATCGGCCAAGGCCACTGGTGGAGATTTGCCGGTCTCATCGTGGGCCCATGTGGCGGTGACGGTGGGTGCTGGCAAGCTGACGCTGTATGTGAATGGTGCCCAGTCAGCGCAAGCTGACTTGCCGGCAGAAGCGGCGGCCATTGAGGGTGACGTGGTGGTCGGGCAGGGCATAAAAGGCCTGGTGGACCAACTTGAAATTGCATCCACCGTGCGAAGTGCCGATTGGCTAAAATTTTCCCATGCGGCTCAAAGCGCTGATGCCAAGCTGGTGGTGGCTGTGGGGCAAACCGAGGAAACCGCCAGTGAAGGCGAGGGTGGTGATCCCGGCTACTTCGGCATCCTGGTAGGCAACCTGACGGTTGATGCATGGGTGGTGATCGGCATCCTGGCCGTGATGTTCGTGATCTCGCTGTGGGTGATGTACGTCAAGGCGCTGTACGTGGGACGTGCTGACAAGCACAACCGCGTGTTCTTGAAAATGTTCCGAGAAGCCCGTGATGTGATGGCCGTTCAGGCCAAAGGTCTGGAGCACTCGTCTTTGCAGCGTCTGTATGCAGCAGGCCTTCACGAGCTGCAAAAGCGCGATGTGGGCAAAGAGGGGGCCAAGCCCTTATCCGGTGCGTCCATTGACGCAGTGAAGGCCGCCATTGATGCCGACCTCGTGCGTGAAAGTCAGGACCTGAACTCCAACATCGTATTGCTGACCATTGCCATTGCCGGTGGTCCGTTCCTGGGTCTGCTGGGCACCGTGGTGGGCGTGATGATCACCTTCGCAGCCATCGCAGCGGCCGGCGACGTGAACGTGAATGCGATCGCCCCCGGCATCGCGGCTGCGCTGCTGGCCACCGTGGCTGGTCTGGCGGTCGCCATTCCTGCCCTGTTCGGCTACAACTACCTGGCATCGCGCATCAAGAACATCTCGTCGGACATGCAGATCTTCATTGACGAGTATGTGACGCGCGTGGCTGAGATTCACGGCGCCCGCTGACCGGAGTCACCATGTCGGCCGATATCAAGGAAGACAACCAGCCCTACGACGAGATCAATGTCACGCCGATGTTGGACTTGGCTTATGTGCTGCTGGTGGTCTTCATCATCATGACCACCGCGTCGGTGCAGGGCGTCAAGGTACAACCTCCGCTGACCTCAGTGGCGAATAACCTGGCCAAGCCTCAGACCAAAGGCATCACGATCACTTCTGATGGCCAGGTCTACCTGGATGCCTATCCGGTGAGCATGGATCAACTCAAGTCGACCTTGGCTCAATACAAGGCCGCCAACCCCAACCTGCCAGTGGTGCTCAAGGCCGATGCGGCCACCCAGTACGACAAGGTGATGGAGGTGCTTGAGATAGCCAAGCGCCTGGACATCACCGAGATTGGCTTGGCGACCAAGCGCGTTCAGTAAGGGGCACAGGCGATGAAAGTTCAAGATCAAACCAAGCCCTACGACTCCATCAACGTGACACCCATGTTGGACCTGGCTTATGTGCTCTTGGTCGTTTTCATCTTGATGACCACGGCTTCGGTGCAAGGTCTGCACGTCAGCATGCCCAAGCCCAGCAACAAGCCCAGCACCGAAAAGCATGAGTTGAAGGTGGTTCAGGTGATGCCCGATGGTGGCTTGATGATCAATGGTGTGACCGTGAACCTGGCAGACCTTGAATCGCAATTGCTGCAGGCTAAAGCCCGCGATCCAAAGATGAGTGTGGCCATCAAAGGCGATGCCCGCGCGCAGTATGCCAAGGTGGTCGCCATCATTGATCTTTGCAACAAGATCGAGGTGCCCATGGGGCTCATCACGTCGCGCATCGGGACCTGAGCCATGAGCGATGTCGAGAAAAAACCTTGGGGCAAGTGGGTTGTGATGGCGGCAGGCTTGCTAGCGCTGTTGATGCTGGGCTACTGGGCTGCCACCTCCTTCAAAACCGGCAAGTCGGGCGCCAAGCGACAGACCGTGAAAATCGCGGTATTGCCCGATACCCCTCCGCCACCGCCACCCAAAGTGGAGAAGCCGCCCGAGCCCGAGAAGCAGGAAGCCAAACCGCAACCTCAGCAAGAGCAGCCCAAGGTGCAGCAGGCGACGCCTGAGCCCCAGCAGCTCAAGATGGATGGGCCGGCAGGCGACGGGCCCAGCGCATTCGCAGCTGGACAAGTCAGCAGCGAATACAAGGGCGGAGACATCGGCACCGGGACGGGTGGCGTCAACCGCTTGCAGTTCGCCTTGTTCACGTCGCAACTGCAGCGGCACATCCAATCCAGCCTGGCCAGGAACAACGGCATCAAGCTGGGCGATTACCGCGTGAATGTGCGCGTGTGGCTGACGCCTTCTGGCGAGTTGCGTGTGGAGCTGGCCTCACCCTCTGGCGACGACAAGACCGATGAGGCGCTCAAGCAGGCGTTCACTCAATTGCCGGCGATCAGCGAAGTGCCTGCCAGCTTGCCTCAACCCATTCGTTTACGCATTACCAACCGGATGACTGGTTGAACATTGACTTTGACATGAAAACTTTCAAAAGATCCTGGTGGCCAACGCTCACCGCCCTGAGTCTGGCCGTGGCGGCTTCTGTTGCCAAAGCCGACGAGCGTGAATCCTTGGAAGCTTTGCGCCAGACCACGCTTGGTTTGATCAATGCGCTGGTCGACAAGGGCGTGCTGACCCGCGAGGTCGCTGACGGCATGCTCAAGCAAGCCCAGACCAAAACGGTTGATGCCACAGCCGCCAACGCCCCGACCGCGTCGGCCAAGCCTGTGCAGCGCGTGCCTTATGTGTCTGAGGCGATGAAGACTCAGATTCGCAATGAGGTCAAGGAAGAAGTGCTGACCCAAGCCAGGGCTGAGCGTTGGGGTGTGCCCAACGCCACGCCTTCTTGGGTGGACCGGATAAAAATTGATGGAGATTTTCGGTTTCGGTATCAACAAGACAGTCCAAGCAGCGATAACTTGCCGGCGTCTTACTACGTTGAGAGTGTGCTTGGCCGTGACGGAACCATCCGTGCGCCTGACTTCGGAACCTACACTTCAACGGGCTTGGTGACGACTTCCACGAATGAGGGCCGTGATCGCGAACGTTTGCGTTTGAGGTTGGGGCTCACTGCCAAGGTGACAGATGAGGTCGGTGTCGGGGTTCGTTTGGCCACCGGCAATGACAGCGACCGAGTGTCCACCAATCAGACTTTGGGGCAAGGCTTCAACAAGTACCCACTTTTGGTTGATCGGGCGTTCGTTCGCGTTGATCCCACTGAATGGTTGAGCGTCCAAGCGGGCAGGCTGCCCAACCCCTGGTTCAGCACAGACATGATCTGGAGCGAGAACCTGAACTTCGAAGGTGTCGCGGCCACCACCAGGTGGGTGAAGCCCGAGGCAACCTTTGAGCCATTCGCCACCATGGGGGCGTTTCCTTTGAGAGAGGACAGTCCGCCGACGCGTGATGGTCGGTGGCTGTATGGCGCGCAGATCGGGGCTGCTTGGAGTCCCGCATTGCGCACCAAGCTGAAGTTTGGTCTGGCCTACTATGGCTACAAGAACATCGAAGGACGGGCTGACAACGATTTCAACGGCACCACGCTGACGCCAGGAGTGAGCTACGGCCAGTATGAGTACTCAAAGGGGCTGCGTCAGAAGGGCAACACGCTCTTTGAAACCAATGCCAGTCTTGACACTTCGTTGACGCAAGCCAGGAACTGGGGGTTGGCCTACAAGTTCCGCCCTGTGGCATTGACGGCGTCTGCGGAACTGACTCATTTCAGTCCCTACAGCTTGTTGCTTTCTGCCGAGTATGTAAAAAACACAGCCTTCGATGTGAATGACTTTCAGCGCCGATCGGGGCTTGTTGGAGATCCGGGTGGAAAAGACGATGGGTACCAGTTCAGGATGGCATTTGGAGCCTCGGACGTGCGAGAAGCAGGGCAGTGGCAAGCTTCGGCCACTTACCGACATCTGGGTTCTGATGCGGTCCTGGATGCCTTCACCGACAGCGATCTTGGGCTGGGGGGTACCAATGTTCAGGGCTATACCTTGGCGTTTAACTATGGCCTTTTCCGAAACACCACCTTGGGTGTGCGCTACCTGGCCTCAAGCACGATCGATACCCCTTTGAATCAGACTGTGGTCACCAGTGGGGCAGAGACCATTGACTACGGTAAAGCCAAGTTCAAGGTCAACTCCTTTCAGGTGGATTTCAATGTTCGCTTCTGACAATCCGCATCGCCTACGTGTCGGGGCTCGCTTGCTCATGACCTTGGTCTGCGCAGCATTTGCCACCTCAGCTACCTTTGCGCAGTCCAATGACCGCGAGCAAGAACAACTCAAGCGCTTGAAGCTGCAGATGCGCCAGGTCCAGCAAGAGAAGACCTCGCTGGAGGAGGCCCAATCCAAAACCGCGCAAGAGAAGGCAGCGTTGGAGCAGGCCTTGAAGTCGATTCAATCAGAGGCCAGCAGCCAAAAGGCCTCGGCCAATGCGTCAACGCGTAAGCTCAATGGGCTGAACACCGAGGTGACGTCGCTCAAGCAGGAACGAACCGCTTTGTCCGAGCAGGTGGTGGCGTTGCAAAAGCAGCTCGATCAAGCGAAGACTGAGGCCAGTGCTGAGCGCGGAAAGGCTCAGGCCGGTGAGCTGGCCTTGAGCAGCCTGCAGTCAAAGCACCAGCAACTGATGCAAGGCAACAGCGCCTGCCGCAAAGACAATGCAGCGTTGGTCAGTCTTGGGAAAGACCTGCTGACGCGCTATGAAAGCAAGGGCGTTGCTGATGTTCTGGCTGCTAAGGAGCCGTTTTTCCAGGTGGCCCGAGTGACCCTGGAGAACCAGGCTGCCGAGTACCGCAGTAGGCTGGATGCAGCAACCGTAAAGCCATGAAAAAGGCCACCTGATCAAGGTGGCCTTTGAACATCTCACCGCGATTTTTATCGCTGGCGATACCGGCGCAAAGCTCCCAAACCTGCCAAGCCCAGCACTGGCAGAATCCACGAAGCTGGCTCAGGCACCGCCGTGATCTCGGTGTAACCCGTCAAGGCAATGGTGTCCTTGGCCGACAAGGTGAACTGGGTCTTGAAATCCCAGTAGTTGTAGTTGCCAGTGCCCGTGGTGTCGGCGCTGTCATTGCCGTAGGCCTGGCTGCCAAAGGTGGTGGAGGTGTACGCGTTGCCCACATCCACGCCGCCATTGACAAAGGTCGTGCCCCCGTCGCTGGACAAGCGAACCGCCTGCAGCTTGGTGAAACCAGGCACTTGCGAAACGTTGATAGCACCCGTTCCGGAAGGATTGGTCACGCCGCCAGAGATGTCGGCGTGCAAGGTGTAGTTGCCGTTGATGGTCGGAGCGATGGATTCGCCATAGTTGACCGTGTAGGTCTGGGTCGTGTTGGTGTTGTTTTTGGCGAAGAAGCCGTAGGACATGTCGGGATCGATGTTGCCCAAGGCAGTGAAGGTCACGCTCGTGCGCCATGGGTTGCTGGGGTCGGCCGCACCAGAACCGATGGTGCCATTGACCGTGGCCCAGCTGTGCCATGAAATGCCGGGGATGTTCACATAGGTGTCGGTCTTGGTGTCATAGACCTGGGTGGTCCCCTTCTTCCATTCGCCAAGCGCATCGCTCACTGGCGTTTGAACGCTGCTGAGGTTGAGGCCAAAATTTCCGGTGCTGGCGTCATAGCTGGAAAAGGGCGTCAGGTTGAGGTCCCAATTGAAGCCTGCTTCATCGGAGATCTGGACCGACATGGCTGCGTGGCCTGTCGGGTAGGACCCCGCCAAGGCTTGGCCACTCAAGGCCATGGTGGCCAAGGTGATGGCCGTGAGGTGTCGAATGGTTTGCATGGTTCCCTCTGAGATTATTGGTTAAGAGTCGATGGTGATCGGATCCGGGGCCAGCAACTCGTCGAGCTGCTGGATCCACTTGCCCAGAACAGACTTCTGGGCCAGGTGGTCTTCTGCGAACCGCCGGGCCAGCAGGCCCAACTCATGGCGTGCATCAGGCCGATTGGCCAGTGACTCGATGGCGTCGGCCAGGGCCGGGTGGTCATCGGGCGGCACCACGATGCCGCAGCGAGACACCACGTGTGCCATCTCCGTGCCTTCACGACACGTGGCCACCACGGGGCGACCGCTGGACAACATGCCCGACAGCTTGGAGGGCAGCACCAGGTCTTCCGCCTCGGGGCACTGGGGCAGCAAATGGATGTCGGCCAGGCCCAGCAACTCGCCCAGGCGCTCGACGGGTTGCAAGGGCAGCAGCCGCACATTGCCCAGGTCCGCACAGGCGGCTTCGAGCTGGGGCTTCATCACCCCATCGCCGCAGATTACGAACTCAACGTCCGTGCGATGCGCCAGCAGCCTGGCGGCCTCGGGGATCATCATCAAGCCTTGCTTGCTGCCCAAGGTGCCCGAGAACAACACCACCGTGGCGCTTTGCGAAATGCCCAGCTCTTCGCGGTAGGCGCTCACATGGCCCAAGGGGCGCACCTTGTCCACATCGACCCAGTTGGGAAAGTGCCGAATGCAGTCGCGGTCCACGCCCTTGTTCCGCAAGCGGTCCACCATGCGCATCGAGATGGACGACACTACATCGAAGCGCCTGAGCATGCGCCGCTCCAGCCATAGCAGGGTCTGGCGCGCGCCTCGGCCTTCCATCAGGCCCATTTTGAAGGCCACGTCGATCTCGAAGTCCTGCACATGCAGCCAGGCCTGGGCGCCAGACAAACGCGCGGTCAGCCAGCCGGTGGGGGCGCACACAAAGGCGGGTGCCACGGTCAACACCACGTCCGGGCGCCAGCCCACTTGCCGCAGCATCACGGGCAATGACGAGGCCGCGAAGGTCAGAAGATGCAGGATGCGCTTGAGGCCACTGGGTTTGGCGGGCACCCACAGCGGGGCGCGCCACACGCGTGCGCCTTTCCACATCTCGTGGCGGTAAGGTGGCCATGCATAGCCTTCGGCGATTTTCCAGTCGGGGTAGTAAGGCGGTGCGGCCACCACGCGAACCTCGTGCCCTTCGGACACCAACCACTCGGCCATCTCGCCGGAGTACTTGCCAATGCCTGTCGGCTCGGGGGCGAAATTGGCGCTGTAAATGAGAATCTTCACGGATGTTCTTTCAGCGCTGACTGTTCGTGTGACTCCAACAGGCGTGACAAAGCCGCCGCGTGGTCCACATGGATCACGGGATGCATCTGTCGGTGTTGGAGACCTGTCGACTCTTTGCGCTGTGCCGCTAAGCGCGCTGAGTTCTTAACGAATGGTGACGTTTCAAGTTGTCATCTTCATGAACTCGGGGGGTGCCGAATGCCGCGTTGCGCGGACATGGACAAGGCCATCATCTTTCGCACGGTGGGTGTGTGCCGTTCGCACAGCCACCACACCACATGCCCAGCCAGAATCAGAACCCCCAGCCAACCCAGCATGACCGTCCAGGACAGCAGGGATGGCTGCATGCGTTCATCAAGGTAGGCACTGGTGCCGATCAGCATGACCAAAGGAAAATGCGACAAGTACAGCGAGAAGGACATGTCTGACAAGCGCTCAATGGCGTGCCGCATCCAGCGAGGCCATGACCGTGATGACGACAGAGGCCCGCAGTGGTAGACAAAGTAGGCGACACCCATGCCCAGCACGAAGTCTCCCCATGGCGCATTCCAGTTTTTTGGGGTGGCCCATTTTGAAAATCCAATGGCGGCCAGGAATGCCAAGCTGGCGATCGCGGGTTGCAACCAGCGGCCTGGTCTTGTTGATCGGCCCGAAGATGGCCTGTGGACGCGGGGCGTCACAAATGCGACGACACCCATGAGCCATATGGCGTAGCCGCACAGAAGATCGGCGGGCAGAAGAACACCCAGAGCCAAAGTCAATGCCGCAGCAGTCCATCTTTGGCGTGCTGTGATGCCGGTCTTCTGGCCAGCGAATGCGATGAACATGAGTGGGAAAAGCACGTAGTACCAGAACTCGTTGGCCAGGCTCCACAGTGGGCCGTTGCTGCCAAAAACAGGTACCTTGATGGTCTGCAAGAAAACCAGGTTTCCCAACAACGTGCCCAGTGAGGCATCGTAGTGATCGGGCTGCGGCGCCGAATGCCAGAGCGTCGCATAGGCACCTGAAAGTACTTGCGGGGCCAGCTTGACAATGGTTTGATCGACGGCCCAAGTCAGGGCCAGGCATGGCAGCAGCACGGTCCACAGTCGACTTAATCGCGCTTGTGCATAGGAGCGCCAACTGAAGCGCGAGCCTGCGGTCAACACGGACCCGCCCACCAGGTAGCCGCTCAAAACAAAAAACACCATGACCGACTGGTGGCCCAGGCTGGTCAGGGCATACAGAAAAGTGTCAACCAGACCTGGCGATTCGGCAGTGCCCAGGTCCACCATGGTGGCGGCGCGCAGGTGGCCGGCACAAACCAGCACGGCCGCAAGGCCTCGCATCAGATCGAGCAAATGATGGCGGCCCTTGGTCACCTCAAGACTCCAGCGCAAACACCGACTGATAAATCGAGAGATAGCCTTCGATGGCCTTGTGCGTGGTGAACTGCCCGGCCCAGGCAATCCGGCTTTGCCGCTGTGAAACCTGTTCGCCCTGATCCACCTGAAGCAATGCCTCCAGCACATCAGCGCCTTGCTCTGCCCACGCGCCGATGTCATCCCCCGGTTTGAGTATGGGCAAGTAGCTGGCCAGCGGCCCGGCGATCTCGTTCATGGGGGCATCGTCGGTGGTGATGACCGGGCAGCCGCAGGCCTGCGCCTCCACGATGGGCCAGCCAAAGCCCTCGGCCAGACTGGGGAACAAGAATGCCCTGGCCACTGAATAGGCGGCCTCCAGGGCTGCGTTGTCAATGCCTTGGTAAAACAGAACGCAGCCTTGCGCAGGCACTTGCTTCAGGGCATCAAGAACCTCCGGGTTGGAGGGGTGAGGGCTGACCATCCACAGCGGCAGTGGGTTGTCATGCCGCGCGGCGTACCGTGCATACAGGTGGATGACCCCAGCGGTGTTTTTGTACCATTGGCCACCGCCAACGTGCAGGATCATGCCTTCGTCGGTGGCCGGCAGGCCGGCTCGGCTCAGCTTTTGAAAAGCCTTGGCGCGGGGTACTGGCTTGTAGGGATAGTTCAGGCCGTTGTAGACCACGCGCGATGTCTGGGCTTGTACCTGCCCATGCTCTACCAGGTCGTTCTGCGTGCGCTTGGACACAGAAATGAAATGCCGGGCTTGACGGAAGCCGCGGCGAATGTAGCGTTGGTATAGCCGACCTGTGCTGGACGTCGGGTTTTGGGGGATCTGCCCCAGGGCTGAGCGCAGTGCCAGCAAATCATGGGCATGAACCACATGGGGCAGGTGCTTGACCAGCGGAACCCATGGGCCGAGTGCCTGGTCGCAAAACACGAACAAGGTGCCGGGTGGTTGGCGAAGCAAACGAGCCTTCACCTGGAGCGGAAAGACCAGGTACTGATCCACATAGCCCGCCCATTTGGCCAGCCGTGTTTTGTCGAAAAAGGTGTGGACCCAGGCCTGTGGCGCCCAGTAGGCAACCTCGTAACCTTTGGCCTGCATGGCACCGCCAATCATGCGTGCAAAGCGCGGCATGCTTTGCGAGCGCATGAACGAGGGGTGGCAGAAAAATACGAGCTTCATGCCGCACTATTTTGGCCATCGCGTGTGACGCCATGACGACGTTGCAGGCTGGAAGCGCGTCATGGCGCCGTCAGCCACTGGGCAGTGGCTTGCTGCCAGTGGCCCAGTGGCTGGGGCGAGGTGAGATGTGGACATTGATGGCCCGCATGATGGGCCGCTCAATGCGCGCATGAAAAGCCATGGCAACCAATGTGCAGGTTGACACAATGAAGATTTCAGCCACCCAGGCGCCCAAGGGGCCGGACATGCCCGACAGAACCGCGATTTTGCAAAGAACGGACATGATGGGAACATGCAAAAGATACAGCGAATAGGATGCATCGCCGATCTTGGCCATGAAGCTGCTTGTTGATATTCTGTTGCCACCGTCCTCGTGTTTGATCAGGCCCAATACCAAAGATGAACTGAAAATTCCATAGGCAATGATGTGGTCAATGGGGCCCCAATCTTTGCCATAGATGTTCTCTGCGATTGCAAGTGCTGCAAATCCCAGGGCGCCACCCCATGCGAGGACCAGGGGGTTAGGTATTCGACATGAGCTTTTGGCGGCGTAGGCCACCAAAACCCCCATCCCAAATAAAAAAATACGAATATTGGAGAGGTATTCCTGATAGAAGCCTATGCTGTCAAATACATTAAAAAAGAAATTGATCAAAAAAAGCGCAGCAGGTATAAATAATAACCATTGGCGAATAATGCCAAGCCCAATTGCTGCATAAAAAATAATTTCGTATTGAAGTGTCCAGGCCACGAATAAAACGGGTGCGCCCACACCCCCAACGACATTCTTGTCTTGCGGGAGTAATAAAAGTGAGCGAAGCAATGTAGCTACGTCGGTAGGAAGCGTTTCTCGCCAAGAGGGGGTGGTATACGCAACTGCGTAAACTGCCAAAAATACTATCCAATAGGATGGGTAAATTCTGACAGCTCTTTTAACAAGGTATTGGCCTAGTTTTTTAGGGTGATTGAAGTCCTGAAAGTGGGCCCACGTCACGATGAATCCGCTCAGAACAAAGAAAAAAGGTACTCCAGCATCGCCAAAAAAAAACACACTGAGGGTGTCGGCATCACGGCCGAAATAATTTTCTTTGTGCAGGTTGCCCCCCACATGGAAGCACACCACCATCAGGGCTGCCAAGGCTCTGCATATCTGAATTGATCCGTACATGCGCCGCCCATCCGTTGGCTGTGTTCAAAATTGTTGCCTAACGCAACTGTGCTGAACGCTAGCAGGTTGGCATGAATGGCGTGTGACATTGGTTAAAAATGGCCTGCAATGAACATGTCATCATGATTGGTCAGACTGGGGGCGTGCTGACTTGGCAAAGAGAATAACGTGTTCCGTTCGCGGCGTAGGGGTATGGCCAACCAAATGACATCCATTGCCAGTCAATTGCCAAAACGGACGGTTTTTCCTGTGTTGGACGGATTGCGTGCCGTGGCGGCCTTGAGCGTCTTCGGTCATCATATTTATCAGCAATTTTCGGAACAGTGGCCAAATAGGTATCTCGAGTCCGTGATGGGCCACCTCGGTCCGTGGGGAGTCTCTGTTTTTTTTGTGCTCAGCGGCTTTTGCATTCATTGGGCCAGGCTGATGGATGAAAATCGGGGCATTGCCTTTCAGCGCAAGGCTTACGCGATCCGGCGATTTTATAGAATATATCCGGCATTCTTTTTTTGTGTCATCTTGTCATTCGTGCTGGGGAAATTTTATTCGTCGCACTTGTTGCCTCAGGCTGCCAGTAACTCGGTGTTTGCACATTTAAGTTTGCTGAGCAGTTTTTTTGCTGAGCATCGAGTCGCTGTGAATAATGTTCTGTGGTCAGTAGTGGTTGAGTGTCACTTCTATTTGTTGTATGCAGCGTTCTGGCGCCGCTTTGACGGGCCCCGAAAAACAATGAGGATCCTGGCCCTGGCATGGTTGATCAGTATCCTGACTTTTGGAATTTCTTTCAGTATCTTGCCCACGGGGCCAAATCGAGTGGTGTTGCAGAATATCTTCCTGGCAAGTTGGTGGGTTTGGTGCCTAGGCGCATTACTCGCTGAATGGATTCATCAAGGCAAATCGTTGAAGGTCAGCCAGCGGCATGGCCGCATGGTCTGGATGACCTGTTTGCTGCTGTCGCTGCTGATTGGGCTGTTGCCTCACCCTATCGATCTGCAAGCTCGTCGTTTTTTGCTTCCACTGTTGGTTGCAGGTTTCCTGTATTTCTTGCTTCAAGATGAAAGGCAGGATAAATTTCGAATTCCATTTTTAATGTCTTTGGGTGCCATGTCTTATTCGCTGTACCTGTTTCACCCTTTGGCCATCTGGCTTGGTTTGTACGTCGAAGCCGAGGAGACATGGCCTGCTATTGGCATCATGCTGTTGGCTGGCGTGGCAATGGCTGCAGCGGGTTATCGCTGGATTGAAATGCCCTTTGTGGCCCTTGGGAAAAGGGCCTTGTCACGATGACGGTCAGGGCTTGTCGCTGTATTCACGCACCTTGAGCACAATCATGTACTCGTAAATGGCACGCAACAGGGCATAAATGAAACCAGATTTGCCATCAAGAAAGCCGCGTTTGCCGATGTACAGCACCGAAAACATGATGAGCGGCCTGAAAGGCATGCGGTAATAGAGTTCCTTTTGATGGAATCTCCTGACGTTCAAATCTTTGGCAGTCAATGCCTTGATCAGGCTGAAATCACCTCCGCCCGACTTGGTGTTGTCAATGATCTGACCTGCTTCGAAGGTGCTGTAGGAGTTGTGTTTTTCAAACCAGAACTTGATGCCCTTGCTGAAAGGGTAATGCACAAAGTGCTCAGAGATGTTCCCCACGGGGCCATCCACCTTGGACACCGGATTGGTCAGGCGCTCGTAGCGCAAGCGCATTGGTTTAAACAGGCGGATGTTGAACGGGGATGGCGTGACATGCTTGAGCCAGGTTCCAAACAAGTAGTCGCGCCGTTTGATCCGAAAGGCTACCGCGTCACCTGGGTTCTGGATGGCCGCCTGCATGGCCCGCACCAACTCTGGCGTGACGCGTTCATCGGCGTCGCTGTAATAGACCCATGGGTGCTTGAACGGGATGTTGTCCAGGCCCCAATTCTGGTGTGACGCCCAGTTGTCGAACGGCCGCTGCGTGACCTTGGCGCCATACCGTTCGGCGATCGAAACTGTCGCGTCGGTGCTCATCGAATCATAGACATGGACGTCATCCGACCACCCCATCGTATCGAGGCATCCAGGCAGATCCTGCTGCTCGTTTTTGGTCAGAATGATGACTGATATACCGCTCATCGTTGCACCTGCTCGCGCGCTCTGTCTCCGACCTTTTTGGCCGGCACGCCTGCCCAGACCCCCCACCCGGTTTGCACGGATTTGGACACGACGCCACGTGCCGCAATGACAGTGCCCTCAGCGATATCGACCCCCGGGCAGACAAACGTGTGGGCGCACAACCAGGTGTACTTGCCGATGGTGATTGGCGCTGTGGTCAACTGCATGTTCCTTGAATTGAAATCATGGGATCCCGCGCACAGGTAGGTGCCTTGTGACACCACGGCGAAGGAGCCGATGTGGATTCGATCCATGCTGTAGATGACAGCACCTTCGCCAATGCCCACGTAGTCGTCAATGGTCAGGTTCCAAGGCGCCCAAACCTTGACTGAGGGATGGATGTGGACGTACTGGCCCAACTTGGCCCCGAACGCCTTCAACAGAGCCCGCCTCCACCCATGCATGAGGCGAGGCGTGGGCCTGAACAACAGCATCCAGGTGATGTCCCAAAGTTGTCTGGCCAGGCGTTGCTTGAGCGAGAACGAGGGGGAGGTGTAGGAGTCTTGGCCTTCAAGGATCATGGCCGGTATTGTCTTGATCGAATATGACAAGACTCCACTTGCTGAACCCTTGGCTCAGCCGATGTCGCAGTCAGACAGCTGCAACAAACCCGCATGACGCAGGTCGGCTGAAAAATTTGATTGCCCATGGGTCATCACGCAGATGGGCAGTGAGCGGTGGTGCACCAGCTTCTTCAGCCCATAGTGCAAACGGGTTTTTGAGGCGTCCCACGGTGTGTTCAAGTAGATGCCAGCGTATTGGTGCGCCTTGAACTCATGCCGAAATATTTTACGAATTTCAGCAGCAGCGTTGAAGGTGCCTAGCCTTGCATCATGGCTTCCAAAATCAGAAACCATGAGCACGCGGTACTTGCCCAAGTGGTAGTCGCGCGTCGCCATTGAAAAATCTCCGCGCCGAAAGAAGGCGTAGCGCCTTGAGTCCAGCCCAAAAAACCGCCACTGAAAATACGCTTCAGAAAACAGGTTGAGGCGTTGGCGATCTTTCGCATGCATGAAAAAATCGTGACCAGAAATTTGGTATGAATCTGCACGTCTTGAAAGGTCATCCTGAATGCCGCCTTGGGAGGGGCGGCGGTGCTGGGCTACCAAGCCGGTGAGGTTGGGTGACAGCATGAAGTGCGAGCGCTCGTCATCGATGATCTCAAAACCCAGTTTGGCGTACCCCGGGGTGGATTGCGCGTTGGGCGTGCCATACACGGCTTGAGCACCCTGCTCAAAAGCATGGGTGGTGCACAGCTTCACCAGCCGGCTGAACAATCCCTTGCGTTGGTGTTCCGGAGCGGTGCCCGTCTCGCCAATCTCGTAGGCCTTGTACCTTGTCCCATTGAGCACCAGGGCTTTGCCTGACAGATAGCAGGTCGCAGCCACCTGGTCTCCAGCCAATGCGACTGCGAAGGCGCCACCATGCGGGTTGTCAAAGCACCACCACTTTCGGCGGGCCTGCGTGGCGGCATTCACGGGGGCGTTGATGTTGGAGTTCACCAGGCGTTGATAGGCGTCAAAGTCCTTCGACGAGAAAATGACGAGCTTGTAGTCCGACATGCCGAGACGCTAGCCGATGTGGTTGAAGTTGATCAGGCGGGTATGGCTGTCAGTGAGCAGAGACGCAAAGCGCTGGTCCAACAGCGGGCGTGTCTCATCATGCCGCCAGCTTTCGCCATAGCCAGGATGCACCGCCAGTTCAGTCGTGCCTGGAGGCAGGAGCGTGAGCAAGTGTTTGAACCATTGCCCCTCATAGTTCGAGATCGTGAGGAAGTGATCAGTCAAGGTCAATGCATTGAAAAATGGCGTTGACAACCGATTGATGACCTTCGTGCTCATTCTCGATCCAGGACCATAGAGATTCTGTGGTCGCCTAACTCGATGGATGTTTCTTTGCTGAAGCGCCTTCTTCAACGCGGTGATCACGCCCGGAAACTTGTGCAAATGACCATGGCTGTCAATGTGCGACACCTTCACGCCCTTTGCCTGAATGATGTCAAGTTGAGCCAGCAACTCGGTTTGCAAATCCAGGGGAGCCAGTTGCCACAACATGGCCCTCTTGCGCTGCTGGCCGCTTCGCCGAAAGGTTTGTGTGCTTTGATCGATGAGGCTGATCTGGTTTCTGGAGACAGGCCTGTGCTGGTCGACGATGTTGAAGTGGAGTCCGAACGAAAAGCGATGCGCATTGGCAGCTGCGTACGCGCAGGCCATGTGGGTGGCTGGTCGACCCGTCATGATGGTGGCGCTGGTGATGGCGCCGGCTTCCATGCAATCAATGGTTGCCTGGCACGAGTCTTCATCCCATCCGAAATCATCGGCATTGATGATCAGCTGTTTTGAGTAGTTCATGTATGCCACGCGTCCGAAATGATCGACTTCATTCTGACCAATGGATATGACGGCATGAAGACGATGCTTCCAGGTGACAGTCGTAAGGAGGCGTAATGCCAAGCGCTTATGTGCTTTTTCTCTGGGACATGAAGTGCCTCCATGCCGGATCATGTTGGCTTCAATGTGGATGCCGAGGGATCGTGGCGATGTTTTTTTCCAGCTGTCGTGATGGGTTGAAATGGTTGGCGGTCGCCCTGTCCACCTTGACCGTCATGGCGTGTGGCGGCGGAGGCAACACATGCGCTGAATGCGGTGTTGGCTCCGTGCCCCCGATGAGTCCGGCACAAGCCGAGCAGATCGCCGCGCAGCTTGCTCTGGCAGAGGCTGTCGCCCCGCCACCAGTCAACTCATCCCCAACACGCCAAGCGGCGACGCGGTTTTTAACGCAAGCCACCTTTGGTGCCACCCAGCAAGAGGTTGATCGTGTCAGGGCCATTGGTTATCAAGCCTGGCTCAATGAGCAGTTTGCCGCGCCCGTGTCGTCCATGTCTCACTTGAGCGCCTGGGATGCCAGTGACAAGGCGATTCGGGCCATCGATGCGGGCTCAAGGGCCACCAAGGGGAACGTGGTCAGCAGCTTTTGGCGAGAGGCAATCACGTCGCCGGATCAGCTGCGGCAGCGCGTCGCGTTCGCACTGTCCGAGATCTTCGTCATCTCGGTCACCGACAGCTGTGGTGACAATGCATTCAGCCGCGGCGCGGCGGACTACCTGGACACACTGGGCAGGCAGGCTTTCGGAAGCTACCGGGCTTTGCTGGAGTCGGTCGCCATTCATCCGATCATGGGCTGCTACCTGTCCCACATCAAGAATCAGCCCGAAGACACGCCCACGGGACGGGTGCCGGACGAGAACTTCGCCCGAGAGATCATGCAGCTTTTTTCTATCGGGCTGTATGAGCTGAACGCGGATGGCACCCACAAAACCGATGCGCATCAGCAACCCATCGAAACCTACAGCGCCAGCGACATCTCCGGCATGGCGAAGGTGTTCACGGGTTGGAGCTGGTGGTGCTCGCAAGGGCAGACAGCGGGGTGCTTTTTCTCGAACCCCAACCACCCGGAGCAGTTGGTCACCAGCATGCGTGGCTATGCCCTGTACCACTCGACCGCCGAGAAGAGCTTTCTGGGTACCGTCATCCCTGCCAGCACGTGGGCCACGCCAGAGAGCAGTCTGAAGGTGGCACTCGACACCTTGGCAAGCCACCCCAACGTGGGGCCCTTCATCGGCAAGCAACTCATCCAGCGCCTGGTGACCAGCAACCCCAGCCCCGCCTATGTGCAGCGGGTGGCGAACGCGTTCAAGCTTTCTGGCGGCAGCATGAAAGCCATGGTCACCGCCATCTTGCTGGACCCCGAAGCGCGTGACATGGCCAGCCTCGGCAGCGATCGGTTTGGCAAAGTCCGTGAACCTGTCCTGCGGTTTTCTGCCTTGCTGAGAAGCATGGGCGCTCACTCCGACAGCGGCATGTTCCTCATCATGGCCACGGAGGATCCGGGCTTTGCCTTGGCTCAGTCGGCTCTGTCATCGTCGTCTGTGTTCAATTTTTTCCGTCCTGGGTATGTCAAGCCTGGCTCCCAGTCGGCATCGGCCTTACTACTGGCACCCGAGCTTCAGATCGCCACAGAAACCAGTTCGGCCGGCTACGTCAACTATCTGATGTATTTTTTGCGGCATGGCACCGGGTTGAACGGCTACGACCGCAAAGCCTCGCGTGCAGATGTTCAGCTTCTGGCCAACATTGATCCTGACCACGCTTTGCTCACCTTGGCTGACAAACCGGCTGACTTGGTGGAAGAAATCAACCAGCGCTTGATGTACGGGACCATGCCCTTGGCGCTTAAAACGGAGATTGTTGGTGCGGTGCAGAGCGTGGGGGCTGGCCTTTTATCAAATCTCAGCGTTGAAAAACTCACTGAAAACCGTCGGCGACGTCTGTGGTCAGCTTTGCTGCTGACCATGGCTTCTCCAGAGTTCCAGATCCAAAAGTAGCCGACATGACTGATCAATCACACAGCGCATCACGCCGACTTTTTTTGCAGCAGGCCCGTGCATTTTCATTGGTGGGTGCGGGCGCGCCCCTGGCCATGGGGCTCACGGCCGCCAGCGCCATGGCGGCCACCGGCGCAAGTGACTACAAAGCTTTGGTCTGCATATTCCTGTACGGTGGCAACGACGCTTTCAACACGGTGCTGGCCAGCGATGATGAGTCGTGGGCCAATTACACCTCGGTCAGAAATCAGCAGCCCGAGTCCATTGCACTGTGGCGCAACAAGCCGGCTGACAAGACCCAAACGCCCGGCTCACCCGCGTGGTTGGGCGGGGTATTGCCGATCTCGCCCGCCACAGTGCAGGCTGGCCGCAGTTTTGCGCTGCATCCCATGTTGTCGGACGTGCAGGGCATGTTCAACACCACCAAGCGCTTGGCCATCGTGGCCAATGTGGGGCCTTTGGCCGAACCCTTGAAAAAATCCGACTACGCGAGTGGGCTCAAACAGAAGCCCAAGAAGCTCTTCTCGCACAACGATCAGCAGAGCACCTGGATGGCCTTGGCGCCAGAAGGGGCCACCGTGGGCTGGGGTGGGCGATTGGCGGATGCGGTTGTGGGCGCTAACAGCAACAGTTTGTTCACCGCCATTTCGCCCAGTGGCGGCTCGGTGTGGCTGTCAGGTAAAACGGTGCAGCAATACCAGACCGGCGATGCTGGTCCTATTCGCCTGGGCCCTGCACCTGCTCCGAATGGCATCAAGTGGGTTTATGACTCGGATGCGGTCGGCGTGGCGCTTGAGCGCATCGTGACCAGCTCGCGCAGTAGTCATCTGATGGCCGTCGATCTGGCTGACATCGGGCGTCGCGCCATCAGTGCAGAGCAAACCATCAGCGCGGTCTTGCCTTCGGCTTCCAGCGCGCCATACGGGCCTGCGGGGGCGCTTCAGTGCGATGCTTTGGCAGGAGGAAAAGTGCAAAACCCTCTCGCTCAGCAACTGCAGACGGTGGCCCGGATCATCTCGGCACAGTCAAAGCTGGGCATCAAAAGGCAGGTGTTCTTTGTGGGCTTAGGGGGCTTTGACACGCACAGCCAGCAAAATCGCAGCCATGCGGAACTGCTGAGTCGGTTGAACCATGGGCTCAAGTACTTCGACTCAGTATTGAGCGCCATGGCGCTGACCAACCAGGTGACGACCTTCACGGCTTCTGACTTTGGTCGGTCGTTCACGAGCAATGGTGACGGGTCTGACCACGGCTGGGGCGCGCATCACATGGTGATGGGCGGTGCTGTGCAGGGTGGGGATGTTCATGGCGACTTCCCGATCCTGGCCAAGAAGAACCGCGCGAACAGTGATTTTGACGGTAGCCCTGACCAACTGACCAATGGCGTGCTGTTACCGAAGGTCTCCATCGAGCAGTATGGGGCCCCTTTGGGGCGTTGGTTTGGTTTGAGCGACAGTCAGCTCAAAGACGTGTTCCCCAATCTCAGTCGATTCTCAGGCGTGTCCGGCTTCATGAAAGCTTGAGGCGATCAATGGCCCGTTTCATACCGGCAAGGCTCAAGATAGATCCAGATTTTGACGGCTTGCTGCTGTACCAGACGTAGGCAAGGCGCAGAAAATAGGTGGCGATCAAGGCTATCGACAAACTGCGCAAGGTGCTGAGGTACTGAGAAACACCCCCCTCAACGTTGAGCAGGCTGTCGGCTAACGATGCGGCGATGATGAGGTGACCAGCGGCGCCAAACCTGCGGGTATTGCGCAAGATCACGCTGTAGATGCCCGCCTGCAGCAAAGAATAAATGAAGATGCCAGGGATACCGAAGTCCGCTGCACCTGCGGTGGCGATGCTGTTGGCATCGTCCTCCGGCGAAAGACCGAAATGAGGATTGGCCACGGACTCTTCAACGCCCAAAGCGATGATCTTGTACTTCTCCGGCCAAAGGACCGATGGAACATTGATGGCGATGTCAAATACCAGCACATCCCCATACAGGGGTTCCTGAAGCTCCAGGGCGCCTACCAGTTCGGCAAGGTAGCCAATGATGAAGGTGCGGCTCTTTTGGTTCTCTGCCACTTCCTCATCCAGACCAGTATCCTGAGCGTTGATCAGAACATCAAAACCTTTGCTCAGCATCGCGACCGTGTCACGCGTGCTGCCCAGCTCCCACACAGCCATGCGCATCGCGAAGAAGGCCTTGGACGCAAACATGATGAGCGCCGCAGACAACGCGAAAGTCAGCAGGTTCTTGAGGGTGAAAAGTCGTTTGGGTGGATTGGCCGCAAAGTAGCACATCAGGCACACGACCAAAGAGTAGATGAAAACCCGGCGACCTTGGTAGAACTGAACCATCATCAAGACGATCAGCACGGACAGCATGAGATAGCGCTGCCAGCCATCAAAGCGCCGCCACACAAAGCTGGTCAACGCCGCAGCGGGAACAATGGCCGCCACCGTCAGAGCAGCCAGGGGTGAGACACGCACGCCTTCGCCGGTCATGTCCTGGTGAAAGCCGATGCTGCCCGTCGCAATCTGCACAATGGATGCAGCCGCGATCGTGGTGACGAAAGCCAGGATCGGCTTCAGATGCGCGGGGTTGATCGTGAGCTTGCCGAAGAGGTGGTTGCGGTCCAGGCTGGAAGCCACGCACAAAGTGGCGCCAAGCAGCATCAGCAGTCCTGCCGCCTTCATGACGTGCTTGGGATGGGCGGTTGTCAGACTCAGGTAGTCCGAAGGCACGCGCAGCCATGTCAGCTCTGTGTTCAGCGTGCCCAGTCCATAGGCCAGGCACAGCGCGGTCAACAACAGGTCCCAGGGAGTGATGTGCGATGACCTGAGGATGCAGTGGACAAGTCCTGCTAGCCCAATGCCGGTGAAAATGAACAATCCGCCCAGGTACACCTCGCGCTCACTGAACAGCAGCACTGCGCAGCCTGCCATGGTCAGGGCGACAGCCTGTGCCCACAGCACCGGGTTGGTGTCAAAAGACAAGCGTGTGTTCATGCGAAAGCCACCTCAAGAACATGGCTGAGCACGCGCTCATTGACATAACCACTGTGTCGGAAACGATTTTGACCGCGCTGAGCCATGGCTTGTCTGCGAGGTTCATTCGACAATAGATCAAGGCACACGTCAGCGCATTCGCGCGCACTGTTCCAAAAAGCGGCCTCCTTCCCCTCCAGGTACAAGAACTGGTGTTCGGTGGTGCGTTCGGCGCACAGCAGACTGCCCAGCGATGGCACTTCAAACGAGCGTGTCGTGTGAAGATCCCGGTTGCCCTGGGATAACAAACCCAGGCTAATGCGCGCTCCCTGGAGAGCATGGGCATAGTCGTCGCCGTGAACCGCGCCGCCTTTCCAGCATGGCTTCAGCACTGGCCATTGGGGGGCCTTTTGCCAGTGTGTGCCCCTGATGGTGAGCGGAATGCCTCGTTCAATCAACTCCGCCAGAAATGGGCCGCGCTCGGGCATCCATGTTCCCAGGAACAGGACGTCGGAGTGCCAGGGTTCGATCTGCTGTGGTGAGGTCTGTCGTGGTGCGTGAGTGACTTCGTCTGCCGACATGAATACACGCAGAACACGCCTCGCTCCCAGTTGTGTTGCCTCGACAACGTTGGCTTCTCGCATCACGATGGCCAAGTCATAGAAGGGCAGGGCCTTGCGGTAAGCCTGAAATCGTCTGCCATCCCGAGGGCCAGTGGGGTCGTCAATGCAGTAGTTGATGACCTTGCCGGCATGTTGGCGCAGCAGCGTAATCACATCGGCGGATATCCACTCGCCGCAGTCCACATGGCACAGATCGAACCGCTGGCCCGACAGCACTGGCTTGAGCTGCCGAAGCAGGTAGCCAGCCCAAAAGCTGCCACCTACCTTCCAGGTAATGCGGTCTGTCCAGCCGGTACTTGGCAGCAGTTTCCTGGGATCCAGGTGGGTGACATGGTGCCCAAGACGCTGGTAGGCCCGTGCCCTGTCAAGACAGGTTCCACTTTGAGTGCCCAGGTAGAGAATGCGAAGCGCACTCATGTCAGCAGGCCCTGGAAGATGTTGGACGCGGCTTGCCCGTAGTCGCGCCAACCGCCCGCGCTTTGCACGCGCATGAGCGCCTTTTGGCTCATGTCCTGGCGAAGATCGGGGCAATCTGCCAGCAATTGCAGCCGCTGGGCGATGGCCTGGCTTTGACGGATGGGCACGATGAAGCCCTCCTGGCCGTCATCAAACAAATCCTGGGCACCGGTGTGCTCCGACCCGATGACCACGCACCCGCAGGCCATGGCTTGGGACAGCACCATGCCAAAGCCATCTTGCACGCTGGGCAGCACCATGGCATGGCTGCGGCTCATCAGCTCCTTGAGCTCGGGTTGGGGTACATGGCCCAGCAGGCGGATGTCATCAGGCCACAGCCGATGGGCTTTCATGCGTTCAATGAACTGCAATGAGGGAACGCCTGCCAGCGTGAGCGATTTGAGCGGATGCTCCAGCATCCGATAGGCTTCCAGCAGATACGGTATGCCCTTGTTGAGGTTCATTCCACCGACATACAGCACATCGAATCGGTGGGCTGCTGGTGTGCCGGTGGGCTTGAACATGTCCAGGTTGACCCCATAGGGCAGCATGCTCAGCTTGTGGGCAGGAACGCCTGCCTGCACGAATGAACGCACACTGAAGCTGGAGGGAACGGTGATGCGGTCGGCTTCCGCATACTCTGCTTCTTCACGCTCAATGACGCGAGGGTCAATGCCTTCAAAGGCGATACCCCAGCGTTGGGATTCTTCTCGCAGCAAGGTGTCTTGCAGGCGGATGTGGGACGAACCCCGGTCGCACACATACTTCGCGCCGCGTGATCGTGCTTGCTGGCCGCTGCGCAGCGCTGATCCAGACAGGCCCACGAACACATCACACTCAGGCATTTGCCGAGCCACATGCGCATCCAGGGTGGTCTTGGCCAGCCACTCCCATTCGCGCACGAGGCGCGCACCGAGCCAATGCCTTTTGGGCATGGCCATGTAGGAGCCCTGTACCCAGGGCCATGTGTGGATCTTGTCGTCGGGCAGTCGCTCGTTGTCCAGCTTGAATCGCGGATACCCCGTGAAAATGGCTTTCAGGGCATGCCTGGAATGAAGTTCTCTGGCCAAGTCAAAGGTGTGAAACTTTCCGGGCACTGACAAGACAACATTCATGATGCTCTGACCAAACGATGAGCAATGAGCCCGCACAAAATCGCAATCACGGCTTCCGCCAGGAACATGCCCAAGCCAATCCCCGCCGCGCCCCAGACTTTGCCAAAGAAGTATGACAAAACGAACGCCAGGCTTGCCGCAAAGAGTGACCACTGCGCCAGACCAATGTGCTGGTTGGTTGCCATCAGCAGCACCCTGGGCACATGCCAGCTTCCGCACACTGCGGCGTAGGCCAGCAGCAAAGCCATCAACACGGGCTCGAAGGGGACGACGCCGTGAGTCCACACTTCCAGCAACAAGGGGCCGCAGACGTAGAGCCCCATGCTCAGAGTGATCGAGATGCCCAACCCAAGCCAGGCCGACCGGCGATACATTTTGGCCACGGCCGGTGCGCCACCTTGGCCAAATAGCCTTGAAAACTCCGCCCACAGGGCGTGGCCGAATGTGCCGGTGACCTGGACCGCCACGCGTGCCACAGTACGGTATGTGTTGAACAGCGCCACCATGGCCGGGCCAAACTGCTGGCCAACCAACAGCGTGATGCCTTGAAAGCTGATGGCATTGGCCAAAGGGAACAGCATGAATGACATAGCGGGCTTGACCATGGATCTGATCTCTGCAAGGCAGGCATGCTGGGTGCCCCACTGCAGACCCTGATTGTTCTGGCGGCTCAGCACACCCATGGCAGTCACCCCCAGCAACCGCGCGCACAACCCCCCCAAGGCCACGGCGGTGAAGCTGCCCCACACCAGCAGCCCCAGCACGAAGCCCGCCCACTCGAAGAAGCGAATCAGTGTGCCCAAGGTGGTGCCCAAGGCGTAGCGACCTGTGGCCTTGAAAATGGCTTCGGCCAAACCACCGAACAAGGCCAACAGAACGCCGCACACCAAGGCCGCCAGGGCCATGCGCTCGTCCAGCGTGTTCAGCCCAGGAATCGGGGCCCACATCACGGCAGGCAGCGACAGCACCGCGAAGCCACTGCAAGCCACCAGCATGAAAACCAGAGCGCTTTGAAACACCGCGTTGGCTTGTGCAACCTGGCCATTGCCCATGGCCATGGTCATGCGGTTCCCGGCGGTTGACACCATGCCCACGTCGGCCATCGACAGGTAGGCTGGCATGGCTGAGAGCATCAGCCACGTGCCGTAGGTGCTCATGTTCCATTGATGGAGAAACAGGGGCAGGGATGCCAGCTGGATGACGATGTTGGTGGCTTGCCCAAAAGCATTGGCCCCCAATGCGGCCACGATCCGACGGATCAAGGGGTTCATGTCAGGTGCCGACACTTCCGATGATGCGTCGTCGACCTTCTGGACTCAGCGAACCCAGCAGGTCATTGATGAACTGGTCTTGCAACTCGTAGGCGCCATCCCGCTTGGTCACCTCGGATACCCGAAACAACATGCCATCCACACGGTAGCCCCGGAGTGCCATCTTGACTCGGGCCAGGTTACGGTCGCGCGAGCCTCGGGCCACCTCATCGCCAACACGAATGAAGAAGGTCAAGGGTTCGGTGCGTCGAGCGCCCATCGTCGTCATCAACTGCACGGATTCGAGAGGGCCAAATTTGGAGGCCACAGTGTGCTCGGTCCGGCTTTCAACCCGGAAACCCTGCGATGGGTAGCAGGCTTCAGGCGTGTGCAGTTGGGTGTCGTTGGCCTGGTCTCGTCCATACGCGATCGACAGCATGATGACGCGCTTGGTTCGCGCATTTCGGTAGGATCTGGCGAAGGTCTCGCTGTAAAGGCGCATGAGATTTTCTTCTTGCACCGGATTGACCATGGTCTTGCCGCCATTCGGGATGGCTTGCCAGTCACCAAACTGCATCGGAATCAGAGTGCTGTAGTGGGGCTCGCCAATGACATCGGCCCAGTACTTTCGGGGCTTGACCATCTCAGCCAAGGCCACCGATCCCAGCATGAAAATCAGGGCTAGGGCCAACAGGTGGTTTTTGATCTGGGATGGCTTGAACAACATCGGATCAATCCTGAGATTTTGCAAAGTGGGTTGATGTCCAGCGAAGCAAAGCATCCAGCGATGTGATCAACCCCAATCCCACCAGAAACAGAACGGCGCCCGCAAAGCCATGCAGAAAGCCTTGGCCTACCTCATCACCAAAGTGGTAGGTGAGCAGCGCCAGGAAGATCACGCGGATCATGTTCGAGGTGAATGAGATTGGCACGATCAGCAAGCCCAGCGTGATATTGCGCAAAGCCGAGGAGTGTCGGGCCACGTTCAAATAGAAGATGCCCATGGCTTCAAGCATGAACAAGGTGCGCATGCCGGCACAGGCATCGGCCACCAGCAGCTGATAGGGGCCGATGTTGATGACCACCCCTGTGTGGGAGATGGGGTATCCGAAGAACCAGAGAATGTTGGTGACAGCAGTGGAGATATGAAGCTTGATGAATTGACTGAAGGGGTCAAGTACAAAGCCGGGAATGGGCACCATGAAGACTAGGAAGAACAGGGGAAATTTTAGTTTTCTCAGCAGGGGTGTGCCCCCCGACAGCAAGACCATGCCAACCATCATGGGAATGAAGGCGAACACCTCGAAATAGATGATGCCCAACGCCCGACCCAGCACAAAAAAGATGCTGCCAATGCCAAGCACGGGCCAAGCCAGCATGGCACCTGTTGCCGGGCCCGTCGCTCCTTTGAACTCACGCCAGCGGGTGATCAGCAGCCACATGGCCACTGCCAACATGATCGGGCCATGGCTGTGTGCGTCTTTGGCCCACAAGCCGGCTTCGTTGTCCCTGAACAGGTCTTGCAAGGTCAATGAAAACATGGCCAACAGGCCCATGCTCAAGACGACGATGTCGGTCGGCAGTGGCAGCCAAGGCTTGGATGACGATGACTCTGTCGAGCCAGCGATCATGGGATTACTCGTGGTAGTCATAAGCTTGGTATCCCGCTGACTTGACGAGGTTGTCACGCTTGGCAGAGGTGTAGTCGCTGATCACCATTTCGCGCACCAACTGTTCAAAAGTGGTCACGGGCGTCCAGCCCAGTTTCTGCTGAGCTTTGCTTGGATCCCCCAGCAGCGTTTCAACCTCTGTGGGTCGGTAGTAGCGTGGGTCCACTTTGACGATCACATCGCCCACCTTGCAGCAAGCCAGTTGTTCGCCATTGACCGGTTCAACCGCGACCACATAGCCAACTTCCTGATCGCCTTGTCCTTCAAAGGCCAGACGCACGCCCAGTTCGGCCGCCGACTGCTCCACAAACTGCCGAACGCTGTACTGCACGCCGGTGGCAATGACGAAGTCATCGGCGATGTCTTGCTGCAGCATCAACCACTGCATCTCAACGTAGTCACGGGCATGACCCCAGTCGCGCAAGGCGCTCATGTTTCCAAGGTAAAGGCAGTTCTGAAGGCCCAGCGCAATGCGGCTGATGGCGCGCGTTATCTTTCGCGTCACGAAGGTCTCACCACGCACCGGGCTTTCGTGGTTGAACAAAATGCCGTTGCAGGCGTACAGGCCGTAGGCCTCGCGGTAGTTCACCGTGATCCAGTAGGCGTACAGCTTGGCCACCGCATAGGGGCTGCGCGGGTAGAAGGGCGTGGTCTCCTTCTGGGGTGTTTCTTGCACCAGGCCATACAGCTCGGACGTCGACGCTTGGTAGAAGCGCGTCTTCTTCTCCAGGCCCAGAATACGGATGGCTTCCAGCAAGCGCAGGGCCCCGATGCCATCGGCATTGGCCGTGTACTCAGGCTCTTCAAAACTCACGGCCACGTGGCTTTGAGCGGCCAGGTTGTAAACCTCGTCGGGCTGCACCTTTTGCATGATGCGGACCAAGCTGGTGGAGTCGGTCAGGTCGCCGTAGTGCAGGATGAAGTTGCGGTTGTCAACGTGCGGGTCCTGGTACAGGTGATCGATCCGGTCGGTGTTGAACAGGCTGGAGCGGCGCTTGATGCCATGCACCTCATAGCCCTTCTTCAACAAGAATTCGGCCAGATAGGCGCCATCCTGACCGGTGACTCCGGTGATCAAGGCAACTCGTTTTTGGGTCATGGTGCTCATCAGTTAAAACTCATTCATCAAAACGCCAGCGAGCTTGACCGAGCCTTTGGTGAGCTGCTTGACCAACTTCTGCAAGTGAGGCGCGGAGCTTCGGTTCTTGCGCCCGATCACCAGCGCTGATCCGCAGTGCGTGGCAATGATTCGCGCATCAGACCCATGGGAGGCCGCGGGGGTGTCGACCAGCACGTAATCGAACTTCTCTTGCAGATCGCAGAGCAAGAGGCTAAACGCCGATTGTTGCAACAGTTCGACAGGGTTGGGGGCATCTACACCGGCGGGCAATAAGTACAGATTGGGCAGGTGGCCCACAGGCTTGATGACGTTGGCTTCGGCGCGTCCTGCCAGGATGCTGGTCAACCCGGATCCGGCGTCAACCCCGAACAGCTTGTGAAGGCGGGCTGCGCGCAGGTCGGCGTCAATCAGCAAGGTGCGTCCTGGCAACTGGCTGAAGGCCACGGCCAGATTGGCTGCGATGAATGACTTGCCGTCGCCCACGTCGGGGCTGACCAACGCCAGGGCACTGCGGGTTCCGTGGCCACTCATCACGGACATCAAGAGCTGTGATCGCAAATCTCGGAAGGCCTCCACCTCTTCGCTGAAGGGATCGTTGGCCACCACCAACTCTTCGTTGAGGGTTTGCTCTTTGGTCGGGGTGTAGGGGTAGTGAAATTGCTGTGACAAGGCCCAGACAATGTCTTCCGGCCGAGCCAGACCCAGGGCCACGATGGCATCGCCAAAGCGGACTTTGTGTTCGTGCTGATAGTCGAGGGCCTGCTTGACCTGGTTGGTCGTGAGCCCTTTGGTGGTGCGCAGGATGTCGCCGAGTGAGGCGTCCACTTTGACGTCGCGTTCAGGTGCATTCATGGTGTGCGTTTCTTATCTGCCCAGGGCCTTGAGGCCGACGGGAGGCAGGTGAAGTCGGCGGGGCAGCTCCGTGGCTTTCTTTCGGCTCTTGAAGGCGGGAATCAATCCCACGGCAGGCAGATTCGTGAGTGTCTCGATCTCGTTGAAAGTGCGCAGACGCCGGTCTTTTCGTTCCATCAGAAGCGCGGCCATCAAGGCCAGCACGGCGCCCGCCAGCGCGCCCAGACCAATGTTGTTGAAAACGCGTGGGCCTGAGGGAACTGAGGGGGCCGTCGCGTACTCCAGTGCGGCCACGTTGTCCAGAAAGGCCTGGCTTTCCAAGTTGGTTGTGTTCTGGCGCAGCACCACGTTTTCATAAACACGTTGGGCATTGTCGACATCTCGCTGCAGCATGGCGGCCTGGTCGCGCACAGCCTTCATCTGGAGCACTTTGTTGCGCTGTGCTTCCAGCGCAATGCGGACCTGGCTTTCTCTGGAGACATTGACCGAGTTGCTGATGCCAAAGCTTTTGCTGACGCGCTGCACTTCGGTGTCGAGCTTCTTGCGCATGTCGGCAATGCTGTTGCTCAACTCCTTCACCTGGGGGTGTTCATCGCCCAGCTTGGTGCTGAGCAGTTGCATCTGGTTTTCTTGTTGTGTCAGATTGCTCTTGAGCGTGCTGACAAGCGGGTTCATCATCACGTCTTGTGTTTTGTCACCTTGCGCGTTGACGGCGGCCTGCCGGCTGCCTGAATCGGCCACTGCGGCTTGCATCTGCACTTGTTGGCTGGACAGCTCATTCAAGCGGGCCATCTCAACGTCCAGGCGTTCGTCCGTGACCACCAGTCCCTGGTCTTGCTGAAACTTCGACAGCTTGGCCTGCGCCACTTCAAAATCTTCGCGCAATTGCTTGCCGTTGTTGTTGAAGAAGCGGGTGTACTGCTTGGCAGGCTCTGTGCGCAGCTGCTGGTTGACCTCAAGGTAGGCCTTGATGAAAGCGTTGGTGATGGTGGCCGCGAACAGAGGGTCAGCGCCGGTGAAGGCCACGTTGATCACGTTGGAGCCCCGCGATGGATGCACCTCCAGAGAATGGCGAAACAGGTCGGCCAGCCAGCCTTTGAAGTCCCCCACGCCTTTGGTTGATTTCAGCCAGTTCTCACGCAGAGAAGAGATCTCGTAGAGCTTCAAATCCGACACCACCTTCAGCGCCACCCGCTGACTGGTCATGACGTCAATCTGCGTCATCAGATAGCTGGGTGATGCAGCGCCTGACAGCACCATGCCAGCAATGGGATCGGGTGACTTGATGTCAACGATCACCGAACCTATGGCCGTGTAGTCCTTGGCCTTGAGCAAGGTCTTGGCAGTGACCGCTCCCAACACCACCAGGAACACGCTCAAAGCGAGGATCCAGCGTGCTTTCAGGATGGAAAATATTTGCTCAAATGTCATTGGTCTCTCCAATGATCACGAGGGATACGGCGTACGGCATGTCAGTCAATCAAAGTGGTCCGAACGGAGTGTAGAAATCTTCTGTGACAGTTCTTCCAGTCTTGATCAGTGAGGATGCTTGCTTGATCACGGTGTTGTCACAGTCCATGGGTACGCTTGGTCTCCATGTCAAATGGTCTAGCTCTATCCGCGCCAAATCGCTCTTTTCGAGTGAGGCAGTTCTTGGTGGTTCTGACTGCCATTTCCCTGTGTGGCTGGGTGGACTACTTCACGGGCTACGAGGTGTCGGTGTTCGCCGTGTATGCCTTGCCCATCATCTTGAGCGTGCGATCCTTTGGGCTCGTGGGTGGGTGCCTGTCGGCATTCCTGTGTTCCCTGGTCTGGATCGCCGCCGATGTGGGGGCGGGTCACCAATATGCGCAGTGGTGGGTGGTCTACTGGAATGCGCTCCATCGATTCATTTTCTTTTTGTGCGTGGGGGTTGGCTTCCACTACACGCGAGCGGCGCTGGGGGCCCAATCCCGCTCCTCGAGTGCCTTCGCTGGTCCCTTGCCTGTTTGCACCCAATGCCACCGTATTGGGGCGAAGGATGGTCATTGGCAAAGGTTAGAAAGCTATCTTTGCGAGCATGCCGGGGTGCAGCCTTTGCCCAAAGTCTGCCCTGACTGTGCCCGTGAAAGCTATGCCAAGGCGGGCTTCATTGAGCGCGCTTCCAATCGCTAAGAACAGGCCTTCGCTTCATGTCATTTCGCATCCTCCATTGCATTTCATCGGTCAACCCCGTGGGAGGTGGGCCCATTGAAGGTGTCAAGCAGTTGTCTGCGGTCAACCAGCGGCAAGGGCACACGGTCGAAGTGGTCTCGTTGGATGACCCGGACAGTCCGTGGGTCAAGAACTGCCCCATCAAGTGCCACGCCATGGGCTCGTCAGGCGGCGGGTACCGCTATTCGGCCAAGCTGGTGCCCTGGCTTCGCCAGCACCGCAGCGACTACGACGTGGTCATCGTCAATGGCATCTGGGAGTACCACTCCTTCGGAGCTTGGCGTGCGCTGCAAGGCTCGCCCACACCATACTTCGTGTACACGCACGGCATGCTGGACCCCTGGTTCAAGCGCACTTACCCACTCAAACATCTGAAGAAGTGGCTTTATTGGCCCTGGGCCGAATACCGCGTGTTGCGTGACGCCACCGCTGTGCTGTTCACCTGTGAAGACGAACGCCGCCTGGCCCGCCAGTCCTTCTGGCTCTACAAGTGCGACGAGTACGTGCTGAACTACGGCACCAGCGCCCCCGTGGGCGACGCCGAAGTGCAACGCCGGGTGTTCCTTGAGCGATTTCCGCACCTGGTGGGCAAGCGCTGCTTGTTGTTCCTGGGGCGGGTGCATGTCAAGAAGGGGCCGGATCTGCTGCTGAACGCCTTTGCCGCCTTGCTCAAGCGCCTCCCCTTTGATCAGGCCAGGGACTTGCACATCGTCATGGCCGGCCCGGCCGATGATGCCTATGGGGTGGAGATGAAAGCCTTGGCCACCTCGCTGGGGCTGGAGCGCCACATCACCTGGACTGGGATGGTGTCGGGCGACCTCAAGTGGGGCGCGTTCCACAGCGCCGATGCCTTCATCCTGCCTTCGCACCAAGAGAACTTTGGCATTGCCGTGGCCGAGGCACTGGCCTGCGCCGTGCCGGTGCTGATCTCCAACCAGGTCAACATCTGGCGCGAAGTGCAACAGGCGGGTGCCGGCCTGGTGGATTCGGATGACCTGCCGGGCACTCAGCGATTGCTGGACCGTTGGGTGCAGGCCGAACCGGCTGCCTGGGCGCAGATGAAACGCGACGCCCTGGCCTGTTTCAACCAGCGCTTCGTGATCGAACGCAGCGCCGAATCCTTCATCAAGGCCATGGAGATTTATGGTCTGCGTCGGCATGTGCCGGCCAGGGTTTTTGTCAGTGGGGCGCACAATGAAGTCGGAGGTACCTCATGACATTCAAATTCAAATCCCAAGCCACCGGTGACCTGCTGATGCTGACCGCACACGCGCAGGCCTTGTTGCACCACATCGGCAAGTCGTCCGACCCCAAGGGCATCCTGACGCCGGAAGAGATGCCGGCCGCGCTGGCCGCGCTCAGGTCTTTACCCTTGGATGAGCTCTCCGAGGAGGGCACGTCAGCGAAGCAGGGCGGTGACGACGAGCAGCCTGAGGCCGATGCAGTGGACCTGCGCCGACGCGCCTGGCCCCTCATTCAGATGATCGAAGCTGCGCACGCGGCCAAGGAGGCCATCGTCTGGGGTGTTTGACCGGCCAACTCGGGCATCATGGGTGACATGAGCGATCACATCACCCGCCTGCTGGTCATTCGCCATGGCGAAACGGCCTGGAACCTGGAGGCGCGCATCCAGGGCCACACCGACATCCCCTTGAACGAGCATGGCCGCTGGCAGGCTGAGCGCCTGGCGCTGGCCTTGTCCGATGACGGACTGGACGCGCTCTACACCAGCGACCTGCAGCGCGCGCGCGACACCGCGCAGGCCGTGGCGCGTGCCACTGGCCTGCCCTTGCGGTTGGACCAGGGCCTGCGTGAACGCAACTTCGGCCGCTTGGAAGGCATGACCCAGAACGAGGTCGCCTTGCAGTGGCCCGAAGAAGGCCGGCGCTGGCGCGAGCGCGATCCCAGTTATGGCCCGGAAGAGGGCGAGACCTTGCAGTCGTTCTACCAACGCTGCATTGACACCGCCGAGCGCCTGGCCCGCTTGCACCCTGGTCAAACCGTGGCCCTGGTGGCCCATGGGGGCGTGCTGGATTGCTTTTACCGTGCCGCCAACCACATCCCTTTGCAGGCGCCGCGCACCTGGACGATTGGCAACGTCAGCATCAACCGCCTGCTTTACAGCCCTGAGGGCTTCAGCCTGCTGGGCTGGGCCGACACCCGGCACCTGGACGATGAAGTGGGCCTGGACGAGACCAGCGATGGCGCTGTGGCCTTGAGCCCGGACAAGTAAAGGTCGATGGCCTGTGCCCCGGTGCGGGTGAGGTGGAAGAGTTTGTCGTCCAGCATCCAGGTGTTGATCAAGCCGCTCACCAGCGCCTGCAAGCCCACGGTCATCACGCGGGCGCTGGGTTGGGCGGCCACCAGGCCCAGCTTCTGCGCGCGCTTCAGTGCCGTTTCCAGGTGAGCTTGGCAGTTGAGGTGCACCCTCACATGGCGGGCACGCACATCGCTCAGCTCGTCCACGTACTCGACCTTGTTGACCGCGATGCCGATCACACGGCGTGTGCGGGGCTCAGTGGCGATGCGCCTCAAGGCGTCCATCATGGCCGCACGAACCTGCGCCAGCGGGTCTTCGGTGGCCTCTTGTCCTACTCGGCCGATGGTCTCTTCGATGGGCGAGGTGCTTCTGTCCATCATCGCGTTAAAAAGAGCGGCTTTGTCCTTGAAGTGCCAGTAGATGGCGCCACGGGTCATGCCTGCCGCCTGGGCAATGTCTTGCAGGGATGTTCGCGAGACGCCTTTGTCCGCAAAGACAAGTTCGGCGGCATCGAGTAGTTGTTCTCGCGTCAACAGGGCGTCTTCTTTGGTGCGGCGCATGGGGCGGTGTCCGGTTTCATAACGTCAGTCAAATCAATGTGATTGATTGTGACCGATTTCATTTCATACATACAAGAATGTATGTATAGTTGCCAAATTGATTGACCAGACAAGTATTTTTTGAAGAGGTGATCCATGGCGAGCCATGACAAGGGAATGATTCAGCGCAGCAGCGCGTGGGCCGTGCTGGCCGTGACCGCCTCCCTGCTCGCCGCTTGCGGGCCCAAAGCGGCAGCGCCTCCCGCAGCACCTGGCGGTGGCATGCCACCGGCCCAGGTGGGCGTGATCACCGTGCAACCGCAAACCGTGCCCATCATCACCGAGTTGCCAGGTCGGCTGGAGGCTTCGCGCATTGCGCAGGTCCGTGCCCGCGTGGCCGGCATCGTGCAGCAACGAAACTTTGTGGAAGGCTCCGATGTGAAGGCTGGGCAGGTGCTGTTCCAGATCGACCCGAGCAGCTTCAAAGCGGTGCTTGACAGCGCGCTGGCTTCGCAGGCCAAGGTCGAAGCCAACTTGAACCAGGCCACGGCCTTGGTGGGTCGCTACCAGCCGCTGCAGGCCGCCAAGGCCATCAGCCCGCAAGAGTTTTTGAACGCCCAGGTGGCGCAAAGCCAGGCGCAAGCGGATGTGGCTGCGGCCAAGGCCGCCGTGCAAACCGCGCGCATCAACCTGGGTTACGCCACGGTCACCGCGCCCATCTCGGGCCGCATTGGCCGGGCGCTGGTCACTGAAGGCGCGCTGGTTGGGCAGGGCGATGCCACGCAACTCGCCTTGATCCAGCAAACCCATCTGCTGTATGTCAACTTCACCCAATCGGCGGCCGAGGTGCTCAAGCTCAGGCAGGCCATGGCCCAAGGCAAGCTCAAGCGCGCCGGTGGGCAAGCCGCCAGCGTGCGCGTGCTGCTGGACGATGGCACCGAGTACCCATTACCCGGCAAGCTCTTGTTCTCTGACCTGAGCGTGGACAGCACCTCGGGTCAGGTGTCACTGCGCGCCGAGGTGCCCAATCCCGACGGCGCCTTGATGCCTGGCCTGTACGTTCGCGTGCGTCTTGAGCAAGCCCAGGTGGATGGCGGCATCTTGCTGCCCCAGCAGGCGGTGACCCGATCAACCCAGGGCGACACGGTGATGGTGGTGGGTGCCGATGGCATGGTCAAACCCCGCCCGGTCAAGCTGGGTGGCGCCAAGGGCAACCAGTGGGTGGTGCTGAGCGGCTTGAAGTCTGGCGAGCAGGTCATGGTTGATGGCTTCCAGAAGATGATGAATCCCAAGGCGCCGGTCAAGGCCGTGCCCTGGCGGCCCACGGCGGTGCCGGGTGCCGCGCCGGCCCCTGCGTCTGCGCCGGATGCAGCCGCTTCGCGCTGAGGGAGCCTGACATGCCTCGCTTCTTCATCGACCGGCCCATCTTCGCGTGGGTGATCGCCTTGTTCATTGTGGTGTTTGGCGGTGTCGCCATCACCCAGTTGCCCATTGCCCAGTACCCCACGGTGGCGCCGCCTTCCATTGTGATCAGCGCCACTTACCCCGGTGCGTCGGCCAAGACGCTGGACGACAGCGTGGTCAGCGTCATCGAGCAGGAGCTCAACGGCGCGCCAGGTCTGGCCTACATGGAATCGGTCAGCCAGGCCAATGGCACGGGCTCTATCACCGTGACCTTCGAGCCCGGCACCAACATCGACCTGGCCCAGGTGGAATTGCAGAACCGCTTGGCGCGTGCCTCGCCGCGCTTGCCGGCGGCGGTGACGCAGCAAGGCGTGAGGGTCGACAAATCGCGCAGCAACTTCTTGATGTTCGTGATGCTGTCGTCCACCAACCCGGAGCTGGACCCCGTGTTCCTGGGTGACTACGCTTCGCGCAACGTCATCCCCGAGTTGCAGCGCGTGCCCGGCATTGGCCAGGCGCAGTTGTTTGGCACCGAGCGTGCCATGCGCATCTGGGTGGACCCGGCCAAGCTGGTGTCCTTCGGCCTGACCGCCGCCGATGTCAACAACGCCATCAGGGCGCAAAACACCTTGGTGCCCGCGGGTGGTATTGGCGAGCGGCCCAACATCGTGGAGCAGACTGTGGCAGCCACCGTGGTGGTCACCGGCCAGTTGGCCAACGTGGAGCAGTTCGGCAACATCGTGCTGCGCGCCAAGACCGATGGCGCCGTGGTGCGCATGCGCGACGTGGCCCGCATCGAACTGGGCGCGCAAACCTATGGCACTTATGCCCGCCTGAACGGCAAGCCCGCCAGCGGCATTGGCCTGCAGTTGTCGCCCACCGGCAATGCGCTGCAAACTGCCGAAGCTGTGCGCAAGCGCATGGCCGAGCTCAAGCAGTACTTCCCCAAGGGCGTGGACTTCTCCATCCCCTACGACACCTCGGGCTTCGTCAAGATCTCCATCAGCCAGGTGGTTGAAACGCTGATCGAGGCCGTGGCGCTGGTGTTCGTGGTGATGTTCATCTTCTTGCAGAACCTGCGCTACACGTTGATCCCCACCTTGGTGGTGCCGGTCGCGCTGCTGGGCACCTTCGGTGTCATGTCGGTGGCGGGTTTCTCGATCAACGTGCTGACCATGTTCGGCATGGTGCTGGCCATCGGCATCCTGGTGGACGATGCCATCGTTGTGGTCGAGAACGTCGAGCGTCTGATGGCGCAAGAAGGCCTGTCGCCACTGGAAGCCACGCGCAAGGCCATGGGCCAGATCAGTGGCGCCATCGTCGGCATCACCGTGGTGCTGGTGTCGGTGTTCATCCCGATGGCCTTCTTCAGTGGCTCGGTGGGCAACATCTACCGGCAGTTCTCGTTGTCGATGGTGTCGTCGATGCTGTTCTCGGCCTTCCTGGCCTTGTCGCTGACGCCCGCCTTGTGCGCCACCTTGCTCAAGCCGATCCCCGAGGGGCACCATGAAAAGCGCGGCTTCTTCGGCTGGTTCAACCGCCGTTTCACCGCCACCACGCATGGTTATGAAAGCTCGATCGCCAAGCTGGTCAAGCGCGGTGGCCGCATGTTGATCGTGTACGCCGTGTTGGTGGGCGTGGTGGGTTGGTTGTATGTGCGCATGCCTTCGTCCTTCCTGCCCAGCGAAGACCAGGGCAACCTGATCGTCAACGTGCAGTTGCCGCCGGGTGCCACCTCCAACCGCACCGAGACCGTGATCGCGCAGGTTGAGAACTACTTCCTCAAGCAACCGGAGGTGCAGTCGGTGGTCGGTGTGGTGGGCTTCAGCTTCTCCGGCTCGGGCCAGAACGCCGCCCTGGCTTTCGTGACCCTGAAAGACTGGGACGAACGCAAGGGCGCTGGTCACTCGGCGCAGGACCTGGCGGGCAAAGCCTTTGGCTCGCTGATGGGCATCCGCGATGCCTTCATCTACCCGCTCAACCCGCCGCCGATCCGTGAACTGGGCAATGCCACCGGCTTCTCGCTGCGCTTGCAAGACCGTGCTGGCCTGGGCCCAGCTGCCTTGCTGGCCGCGCGCAACCAGATGCTGGGCATGCTGGCGCAGAATCCCAAGGTCACCGGGGTCCGCCCCGATGGCCTGGAAGACGCGCCGCAGTTGCAGGTGGACATCGACCGCGACAAGGCCAACGCCCTGGGCATCGGCTTCGACGCGATCAGCGCCACCTTGTCCACGGCGCTGGGCTCCAGCTACATCAACGACTTCCCCAACCAGGGGCGTCTGCAACGCGTGGTGGTGCAGGCCGAGGCCAAGGACCGCATGCAGGCCGACCAGATCCTGCAGCTCAACGTGACGAACTCGCAAGGCCAAAGTGTGCCGCTGTCCTCGTTCGCGACCACGCGCTGGATCACCGGCCAGATGCAGGCGGTGCGCTACAACGGCTACCCCGCCATGCGCCTGTCGGGCGACGCGGGCAAGGGCTTCAGCACGGGCCAGGCCATGGACGAGATCGAGACCCTGGCCAAGCAGTTGCCCCAAGGCATCGGCATCGAATGGACCGGCCTGTCGCGTGAAGAGAAGTTGTCGGGCTCGCAAGCGACCCTGCTGCTGGGCTTCTCGCTGCTGGCGGTGTTCCTGTGCCTGGCGGCCTTGTATGAAAGCTGGACCATCCCGCTGGCGGTGCTGCTGGTGGTGCCGCTTGGCTTGCTCGGCTCCTTGCTGGGGGCGTCGTTCCGCGACCTGCCCAACGACGTGTACTTCAAGGTGGGCTTGATCACCATCATGGGCCTGTCGGCCAAGAACGCGATCCTGATCATCGAATTCGCCAAAGAGCTGCACGACAAGGGCATGGGCCTCATCGAGGCCACCTTGCAAGCCTGTCACCTGCGTTTCCGCCCCATCATCATGACTTCGCTGGCCTTCATCCTGGGCGTGTTGCCCCTGGTGCTGGCCAACGGCGCAGGTTCAGCCGCGCAGCGCGCCATCGGCACGGGCGTGATGAGTGGCATGATCGCGGCCACGGTGCTGGCGGTGTTTTTCGTGCCGGTGTTTTTTGTGGTGGTGATGACGTGGCTCAACAAGGGCTCCAAACACCCCAAGACCCCCAACGCCTCCGAGGCAGAGGTCGTCCCTCATGACTAAATTCACTGCTGTCAAATCAACCCTGGCCCTGGCGGCCATCCTGGCCCTGGGCGCCTGCTCGCTGACGCCCAATTACCAGCGCCCCGATGCGCCGGTGGCCACCGACTGGCCTCAGGCGCCGGTTGCTGCCGCTTCTGCGGCTGATGCCGCGGCGGTCCAGGCCACGGAGCTGCCCTGGAGCACCTACTTCCCGGATGCCCGTCTGCAGGGCCTGATCCGCAAATCGCTGGAGAACAACCGCGACCTGCGCGTGGCCGTGCTCAACATCGAGCAGGTGCGGGCCCAGTACCAGGTGACGCGCGCGGACCAGTTGCCCACGCTGAACGCTTCGATCACCGGAACGCGCCAGCCTTCAACGATCGCGCCTTACCCGGTCACCACGGTGGCCCAGGGCGGCGTGACCATCACTGCCTTCGAGCTGGACCTGTTTGGCCGCTTGCGCGCGCTCAGTGCCGCTGCCAGCGCGCAACTGTTCGCCACGGAAGAGGCCCGCAAGTCCGCTCACATCAGCCTGGTGGCTGCGGTGGCCAACACCTACTACGCCATCTGGGCCGACCGTTGGCAGCTGGCCCTGGCCGAGCAAACCTTGCAGGCGCGCCAAGGCTCGATGAAGCTGCAGCAACTCAAGTTCGACAACGGCGTCCTCAACGAGCTGGATTTGCGTTCGACGCAATCGGTGCTGGAAGCCGCGCGCATCAGCCGTGCGCAGGCGCAGCGTCAACTGGCGCAGGACACCAACGCCCTCAACCTGCTGCTGGGTGAGACCGCCCCGGCGGACCTGCTGCCGCCTGCGCCTGTGCTGCCCACCGCCAGCGCCATGGAAGACCCGCAAGCCGTGTCTGCCCTGGTGCGTGATGCCTTGTGGCCCGGTTTGAGCGAGCTGCCCGTGGGCTTGCCGTCCGAAGCCTTGCTCAAGCGGCCAGACATCGCGCAGGCCGAGCAACAGCTCATCTCCGCCAACGCCAACATCGGCGCAGCCCGGGCCAACATGTTCCCGCGTATCAGCCTCACGGCCAGCGCCGGGGTGGTCAGCGATTCGCTGTCGGGTTTGTTCAGCGATGGCCGCAGTGCCTGGAGTTTCTCGCCTGGCGTGGTGCTGCCCATTTTTGACATGGGCCGAAACATCGCCCTGGTCGACAGCGCCAAGGTCAAGCGCGACATCGCCGTGGCTCAGTACGAAAAAGCGCTGCAAAGCGCCTTCCGTGAGGTGGCCGACGCCTTGGTGGCGCGCAGCAGTTTTGCCGACCAGGCCCAGGCCCAGCAAAACCAGACCGATGCTGAAGCAGCCCGCCTGCGCCTGGCCACCTTGCGCTACAGCAGCGGTGTGGCCAGCCAACTGGATTTGCTGGACGCACAGCGCAGCCTGTTCGCTTCGCAGCAGGCCTTGATCTCAGCGCAACTGGCGCGCCAGCAGGCCCACATCACGCTGTACAAGGCGCTGGGTGGTGGCTGGACGCCGCCGCCAGAGCAACAATCGTCAGTTCGTTAACTTCCGGATCAAGCGCGCGCCCAGTTTGTTGACGTTGTTCAATGACAGCAAATGGGCGTGGATCCAGCCCAATGCGCCGTTGTTGAACAGCTCCTGCACGGTGTCCGGCGACAGCTTGTGCAGTCGGTCTTCATCGACCACCTTGAAGCCGTTCAGCGTGATGTGCTGCTCGGCCAGCTTGAAGTCGATGTTGCGGTCCACCAGCAACTCCAGCTCAACCAGGCGCTTGGCAAACGCCGTGGTGCGCTGCATGTCGTTGTGGAAGTCCATCAGAAATTTCTGCAACTGCTGCAGGTAGGCTGTGTCTTTACCTTCGGCATCGAACAGAGCTTCGCCGTCGGTGGCGTTCAGGCCGTCAAAGGCTTCATCCACGCACACCGTCAGCTGCGTGCTACCGGGTTGCTCGGCCAGCACAAAGGGATAACGGCGGATGAAGGCGGGTACGTAGCAGTGCATGTCCCAGGCGCCATGGTCGTCGACCAGCAGGTTTTCCTTGTCGCGCAGGCCTACCACGGACACCAGGGTGTGCTGATCGCCCGTGGCCACGAACACGCAGGGAAAATCCAGCGCAGCCAGCGGCAGCTCGGTCACGGCCAGCAACACGGAATTGGTTTCGCGCGCAAAGTTCAGCTTCTTGTCGCTGGCTTTGACTCGCAGATGGCGGTGCTGCTCTCGGTTGACCGGCACCAGCTTGTCGTACATCAACAAAGTTTTCATGGCACATCCCTTTCGGTGGGGCCAGGATCGGCCCGTGGCAGATTATGGTCAGTTTCAATGACGCCCCAGTGTCGCGATAATCCCATCCTGTGAACACCTCTGGTTTGCCCCTTCCCCGATCGCGCTGGTCGCTTTACCTGGACCTGATCCGCTGGAACCGCCCGCAGGGTTGGTTGCTGCTGCTGTGGCCCACTTTGGCCGCCTTGTGGTTGGCTGCGGGTGGCTTTCCGGGTTGGCACCTGCTGCTGGTGTTCACCTTGGGCACCATCCTGATGCGCAGCGCGGGCTGCGCCGTCAACGACGTGGCCGACAAGGACTTTGACCGCCACGTGCAACGCACCGCCCAGCGGCCGGTGACCAGTGGGCAGCTGTCGGTGAAAGAGGCCTTGGCGGTGGGCGCGGTGCTGGCCCTGGTCTCGTTCGCCCTGGTGCTGACCACCAACGCGCTGACCATCGCGATGTCTTTCGCGGCGCTGGCCATCACGGTGATCTACCCCTTCACCAAGCGTTTCGTGTCCATGCCGCAGGCCGTGCTGGGCGTGGCCTTCAGCTTTGGCATCCCCATGGCCTATGCGTCGGTGGGCGATCACATCCCGGCGCAGGCTTGGTGGTTGGTCGTGGGCAACCTGGCTTGGGTGCTGGCCTACGACACCGAGTACGCCATGGTTGATCGCAACGATGACCTCAAGATCGGCATCCGCACGTCGGCCATCACCTTGGGGCGTTTCGATGTCATCGGGGTGATGGGCTTTTATGCGCTGTGCATCGGCTGCTGGGCCATGGTGGGCCATGAGGCTGGGCGCGGCGTCTGGTATTTCGCAGGCCTGGCGGCGGCTGGCTTGCAGGCTCTTTGGCACGGTTGGTTGATCCGTCGGCGTGACCGGGAGGGCTGCTTCAAGGCTTTCCGGCTGAACCACTGGTTGGGTTTGAGCGTGTTCGTGGGGTTGGTGCTGGACAGTGCGCTGGCGGGCTGAGTTGGCGAGCTTTGGCTGGGAGCGCGAGGCGGGGATGAGGCGGTGGCTGGCAGGGCTCCTATGGTGGCGGTCCACCGCTTCGCGATGGACTTCTCTGCGGTGCTCGCCTGGGGCGGGGATCGTCCGAAACTCGCCTTCGGCTCAAACAACGGACGATCCTTTTTCCGCCCCAAGCTGCGCTCCTCGACGCCCCCGAAGTCGCCCTGCCAGCCACCGCCTCATCCCTGATCGCCTCGCTGGTGGCGTGGCACGAAAAAGAACCGTGCTGCGCCACCAGCGGGGCGAAACAAGGGCTGGGGCGGCATCCGGCGGGGCGCCTGGCTTGGTGCTGAGAAGCACAGCGCCGAGGTGGGCGCGCGATAGCGCGCCTCGTCATCTGACTGGCCGTGGTTGTTTGAGCGCAGCGGCCAAAGGCCGCGCAGCGAGTTCCACGGCCCCACCTCGGCGCGAGCATCGCAAGGCAGTCCCGCTTTCAGCGGGACCACCAAGCTGAAGCCCCGACGGATGCTGACCCAGCCCTCGCCCCGCGTTGCACCGATCAAGCGCTCAAAACGTCGTCGGCCAACCCAGCTTCAGCGCCCGAACTCGTCGCCCAACTCGCCCGCCCTCTGTTGCGCGGCGCGCATGGCCGACACGAAGGCGGCCTTCACGCCACTGGCCTCCAGACTGCTCAGCGCCGCGTAAGTGGTGCCACCTTTGGACGTGACCCGCTCGCGCAGCACCGAAGGCGGCTCAGTCGATTGCGACGCCAAGGTTGTGGCGCCCGCAAAGGTGGCCAAGGCCAAGGCGCGACCTTGCTCGGCATCCAGGCCCATGTCCGCCGCCGCCTGCACCATGGCCTCGATGAAATAGAACACGTAAGCCGGACCCGAGCCCGACAGCGCCGTCACGGCGTCCAGGTCGCTTTCCTGTTTCACCCAAAGCCATTGGCCGGTGGGCGCCACCATGTCCTGCACGGCCTGCTTTTCTGCCTCGCTGACCTCGGGCCGGGCAAACAGCCCCGTGATGCCTTGCCCGACCAAGGCCGGGGTGTTGGGCATCGCACGCACCACGCGCGGAGTGCCCAGCAGCCGGGCCATGTCGCTGGTGCGCAGACCGGCCATCACGCTGTAATGCAGGGCCTGGCTGGTGTGGGCGGCGCACGCGGCCGCCGCGTCCTTGAACTGCTGCGGCTTCACCGCCCAAACCACGGTGGACACGGTAGACAGCGCCCCGTCGGGCAAGGGCAGGGCAGTCACGCCCAGTGTTTGCTGAAGTCGCAGGCGTTGGTCTTCGCTGGGGTCGATGACCAGGATGCCGCTGGCCGCGCGTCCTTGCCGCAGCAGGCCGCCGATGATGGCGGTGGCCATGTTGCCGCCGCCGATGAATGCGATGTCAAAAGAAGAAGTGCTCATGGGGCGTGATCATGCCGCATCCAGGATGCGGATCAACTCGCTCGGGTTGAGTGGTTTGCGCAGCAGCGTGACCCCCACGCTGGCCGCGCGCGATCCCAGGTCGGCGGTCGCGTCGGCCGTCAGCAGGAAGGCGGGCAGGTCTTCGCCGAATTCGTAGCGCAATTGGGCGATGGCCTCCAGGCCGGTGATGGTCAAGCCCAGGCGGTAATCGCTGATCACGGCCACGGGCAGATCGCCCAAGGGCATCTCGCCGGAGGTTTGAAGCGCGGCCACGGCTTCCACCGCGATCTCCGGGGTGTGTCCGGTGGCGGCCTGCCAGCCGTTCTGACGCAGCACCAGTGCCATGCTCTCCAGCACTTGCGGCTCGTCGTCGATCACCACCACCACGCCGCGCTGATTCGGATCTTTAGGCGCGTCCTGACCGGCGCCGATCGAGTTTGACGATGGTGCCGCGATGGCCTCGCGCAGCGGCAGCCGCAGTGAAAAACACGATCCGCGCCCCAGCTTTGACCTCACGGTGACCTGAACGCGGCCCAGGCGGGCCAGGCGACGCACCACTGCCAGCCCCAGTCCAAGGCCCTCGCCTGAACGGCGCGCCGTGGTGTGGGCCTGAAAATAGTCGTCAAAAATGCGTTCTCGGTGCTCGGGAGCCACGCCCACGCCGCTGTCCCAGACCTGGCAGAGAACCCACCGCCCCCGCACCCGGGCACGCAGCCGAACCCGGCCCTGGTTGGTGTAGCGCACGGCATTGTTGAGCAGGTTGCGCAGGATGCGCTCGGTGAGGTGTGGATCAGCCTGCACCCATGCATCGGTGGCGTCCACCTGCCAGCTCAGGCCCTTGTTGTGGCACAGCACCGCGAATTCGTGGTCGAGGCGCCGATACAAGGTCGACAGGGCCAGGGCCTGGGGTTGGTGTTCGACCCGGGCGGCGTCGATGCTGGCCACGTCGAACATGCGCTCGAACAAGGTGCTCAGCGAGCGCAGGGAGGTGCTGATTTTGGACAACAGGTCCTGCCCCTCGGCCTTGGGCACCCAGGGGGTGAGGGCGTTGGTCAGCAGCATCATCACGTGCAGGGGCTGGCGCAGGTCGTGGCTGGCGGCGGCAAAGAACTCGCTCTTTTGCCGGTCGGCGCCCTCGGCCAGGGCCTTGGCCAGCGTGACCTGGTTGATCTCATGGCGCAGTTGCAGCACCAGGGCGGCGTTTTCGTGGCGCAGCAGGGCACCTTCGCGCAGGCGGCGGCTGATGCCTGAGGAGATGAACATGCAAGTGATCATGGACAGCAGCAGCACCACGGCCAGGTAGACGGAGCTGTCCTCGTGGTCCACCAGCAGGCGCATGCTGACCAGCAATAGCAGCGGAAAACTGCCAAAAAAACCGACGATCCAGTCGTGCACCAGCACCAGCATCAAGGTGTAGCCATACACGACCACGGCCGCCACCAGGCTCATCTTCCAGCTCGGGGTGGCCACACTCAGCAAGGCCACGCCCATCAAACCCCAGAACACGCTTTGAAGCAAATGCCACCCGACCAGGGTGGCGCGCCAGGTGCGGTAGCCCGAGGCGGCGATGCCAAAGCGCTGAAACTGCCGGGCCATCAGCCCCACGATGGCCCACACGATCAGCAGGCCGATGGCCGGGGCGACCCAATGCCAGCGCGGCAGCGGCGAGTCCTTCACCATCCAGGCCAACAACAACAGGGCGGGGATCTGCGGCAAGACCGAGCCGGGCGTGATGCGCCAGCTGTCTTGAAGCAATTGCAGGTCAATCCGGGACTCGATGGGCGCGAGCCCCTTGAGGGAGCCGCGCCACCAACTCACGGTAGCTGCTCCTCAGCAGGCGCTTGGCGTGAGCAGAGCAGCACCAGTTGGGTCCGGCTGTGCACCTTGTAGGCCCGGAAGATGGCACTGACATGCAGCTTCACGGTCTCGGGGCTGATGCCCAGGGCCGTGGCGATCACCGGGTTGGAGCAGCCGCGCGTGATCCAGGTCAACACGTCTTTCTGACGAGGCGTGAGCTTGATGCTGGGCAGCAGGTCTGGCGAATCGGGCAGGGTGGCCGCCGGGCTGGACAACAGGTCGGCCGGGAAGTGCAGCCGCCCCTCGACCAAGGCCTGCAGCGCCGTCATGAAGCCATCCAGCTCGCCCAGCTTGGGGATGAAGCACGAGGCGCCGTGGTGGATGCACTCCAGCGCCAGTTGCGCGTCGGTGCTGCCCGTGATGATGCCGATGCGCTGCGTGGTGGCCACCTGGCGCACGTGCTTGAGCGTGTCCACGCCGCTGCTGTCGGGCAAGCCCAGGTCCAGCAGAACCGCATCGATGGGGTCGGCGGCCGAGTTGGCCAGGTGTGACAGGGCGCTGCGGCAGGTGTTGGCCTGCGAGAAGCGCGCCAGCGGTTGCAGGCCTCTGATGGCGTGCATCATCCCTTCACGGATGAGGCTGTGATCATCAACTAACAGGTAATGCGGAGATTGGTGATCCATGGCGCCTTCTTCAGGGCGTGATCTTATCTGCGCCGTCAGCGTTGTCCAAAGATGGCCGAGCCAATTCGTACCATGGTTGACCCTTGTTCCACGGCCATTTCGAGGTCGGTGCTCATGCCCATCGACAAAGTATCCAGTGTTAACCCGTGATCACGCAGTTCATCGAACACTTCTCGTATCTTTTTCAGCGCCTGGTGTTGGGTGAATGCGTCGGTGCTGGGCGCGGGCAGGGCCATCACCCCCCTCAAGTGCAGGTGGGGCAGTTGGGCCACGGCTTGCGCCAGGGCCAGGGCCTCAGCCGGTTCGACGCCGCTTTTGCTGGCTTCGCCGCTGGTGTTGACCTGCACGCAGACCTGCAGCGGCGGGAGGTGAGTGGGTCTTTGGTCGCTCAGGCGCTGGGCAATCTTCAGGCGGTCCACCGTGTGCACCCAATCGAAGTTTTCGGCCACCACGCGGGTCTTGTTGCTCTGGAGCGGGCCGATCAAATGCCATTCGATCTGAGGACGCAAGTCTGCCAGCTCGGCCATCTTGTCCACCGCTTCCTGCACATAGTTTTCGCCAAAACTGTGCTGTCCGGCCTGAAAAGCCTCGCGCACATCGGCCGCCGGAAAGGTCTTGCTGACGGCCAGCAATGTGACACCATCGGCCGGACGGTCCACTTTTGAACAAGCCTGCGTTATTCGGCTTTGCACGAGTTGTAGCTTGCTGGTGATCGTCGCCATAATGGTCTGTCAAAGAAATCCCGGCCCCAATCATCCATGGATATCACCCAACTTCTCGCCTTCTCGGTCAAGAACAAAGCGTCTGACTTGCACTTGTCGGCGGGTTTGCCCCCCATGATCCGGGTGCACGGCGATGTGCGGCGCATCAACGTCGATGCGCTGGACCACAAGCAGGTCCACGAGATGGTGTACGACATCATGAACGACGCCCAGCGCAAGATGTACGAAGAGACGCTGGAATGCGACTTCTCCTTCGAGATCCAGGGGCTGGCGCGTTTTCGGGTCAACGCCTTCAACCAGAACCGGGGCGCTGGCGCCGTGTTCCGGACCATTCCGTCCAAGATCCTGACGCTGGAGCAGCTCAACGCGCCCAAGATTTTTGCCGACCTGTCGCTCAAGCCGCGTGGCCTGGTGCTGGTCACCGGCCCCACCGGTTCCGGCAAGTCGACCACGTTGGCTGGCATGGTCAATCACCTGAACGAGTCTGAATACGGCCACATCCTGACGGTCGAAGACCCGATCGAATTCGTGCACGAGTCCAAAAAATGCCTGATCAACCAGCGCGAGGTCGGGCCGCACACCATGAGCTTCTCGAACGCCTTGCGCTCAGCGCTGCGCGAAGACCCGGACTGCATCCTGGTGGGCGAAATGCGCGACCTGGAAACCATCCGCCTGGCCCTGACGGCCGCTGAAACCGGCCACTTGGTGTTCGGCACCCTGCACACCTCCAGTGCCGCCAAAACGATTGACCGTGTGGTCGACGTGTTCCCTGCTGCTGAAAAAGACATGGTCCGCGCCATGTTGTCCGAATCGCTGGTCGCGGTGATCTCGCAGTCGCTGTGCAAGCTCAAGGACGGGACGGGCCGCGTGGCCGCCCACGAAATCATGGTGGCCAATGCCGCCATCCGCAATCTGATCCGCGAAAACAAGATCGCCCAGATGTATTCCGCCATCCAGACCGGCAACAACGCCGGCATGCAGACGCTGGACCAGAACCTGTCCGACCTGGTTCGCCGCAACCTCATTTCTCCCGCCGAAGCCCGCTCCAGGGCCAAGTCGCCTGAGAACTTCCCGGGTTGACATGAGACGTTTGCTGGATCGATTCAAAAGCACGAGCCCTGGCGATACCTTTTCCGAGCGCGAAGCCGACGACGAAGGGTTCTTCTCCACGCAGTTCATGGAGCGGCCCGAAACCTCGCGCGCCGCTTCGGCCTGGACCTCGCGCGCCCTGGCCGTGGGCGCCCAAAGCCTGGATCCGCAGGTGGGGGTGGCCTTGCTGCTCAAAGCTTGGTCCGACGACACCTTCACCAGCCTGATGGGCGAGGCCGAGTGCGACAAACTGCGCGCTCACCTCGAATTTGTCACGGTCCCGGCCGGCCGTGAGTTGATCGTTCAGGATGAAAAAGGCGACTATGCCCTGGTGATCCTGGAGGGCTTGGTGGCGGTCGATCGCGTTCAGCCCACCGGTGAGCGGGCTCGCCTGGCCGAACTGCGTGAAGGAGACGTCTTGGGTGAAATGTCCTTGCTCGACGCGGGGTCGCGTTTCGCGTCCTGCCAGACGCTGAGCCGCTGTTCCCTGGTCATCATCACGCGCAGCGCGCTGGACGAATTCGCCATCGAAGAGCCCCGCCTCGGCTTTGCCTTGATGGCCGGCGTGGCTCGCCGCTTGTCCCTGCGCATGCGCCAACTCAGCGCGCGCTTGGGCGCCTTGCTGACGGCCGGTTGATTTACAGTCCACACAACAACAACACCATCGTCGTCTAAGACATTCACCGGGATTCACGCCATGGAACGCGATCAGGCCTCCAAATTCATCAACGATCTGCTCAAGCTGATGATCGCGCGCGGGGGTTCCGACTTGTTCCTCACCGCCGAGTTCCCGCCCGCCATCAAGGTGGATGGCAAGGTCACCAAGGTGTCGCCCCAGCCCCTGACGGCCCAGCACACCATGGCCTTGGCCCGTTCGATCATGAACGACAAGCAGGCCGCCGAGTTCGAGCGCACCAAGGAGTGCAACTTCGCGATCTCGCCGGGCGGGGTGGGGCGCTTTCGGGTCAATGTGTTCGTGCAGCAAAGTTTTGTGGGCATGGTCCTGCGGACCATTCCACAGCAATTGCCGTCGGTCGATGCCATGGGCCTGCCGCAGATCCTGAAAGAAGTGGCCATGAACAAGCGTGGCCTGGTGATCCTGGTGGGGGGCACGGGCTCGGGCAAATCGACCACGCTGGCCGCCATGGTGGACCACCGCAACGAGAACACCTACGGCCACATCATCACCATCGAAGACCCCGTGGAATTCGTGCACCCGCACAAGAACTGCATCGTCACCCAGCGCGAGGTCGGCATCGACACCGACGGATGGGAAATGGCGCTGAAGAACACCCTGCGCCAGGCGCCCGACGTGATCCTGATGGGCGAAGTCCGCGACCGCGAGACCATGGAGCACGCCGTGGCCTTTGCCGAAACCGGCCACTTGTGCATGGCCACCTTGCATGCCAACAGCGCCAACCAGGCGTTGGACCGCATCATCAACTTCTTCCCGGAAGAGCGCCGCACCCAGTTGCTGATGGACTTGTCGCTGAACCTGAAAGCGCTGGTCTCGCAACGCCTGCTGCCCCGCCAGGAAGGCAAGGGCCGCGCGGCCGCCGTCGAGATCCTGCTCAACACGCCGTTGATCAGCGACATGATCTTCAAGGGCGAGGTCGGCGAGATCAAGGAGATCATGAAGAAGTCGCGCGAGCTGGGCATGCAGACCTTCGACCAGGCCCTGTTCGACCTGTTCGAGAACAACGACATCACCTTTGAAGACGCCCTGCGCAACGCCGACTCGGTCAATGACCTGCGTCTGCAGATCAAGCTGCACAGCCAGCGCGCGCGCAGCCTCGACTTGGCTTCAGGCACCGAGCACTTCAAAATCGTCTGATGCCCGTGAGCAAAACCTACGAAGCCGTGGTGCCGCACAAGGTGGCCTTCCTGGGCCTGGGCACCATGGGCGCGCCCATGGCGGTGCACCTGCTCAAAGCCGGTCACCAGGTCACCGTCTACAACCGCACGCAGGCCAAGGCCTTGGCCTGGGTCGCCGAGCACGGTGGCGCCTGGGCCGTGTCACCGCGCGAGGCGGTGCGCGAGGCGCAGATCGTGTTCAGCTGCGTGGGCAATGACGACGACTTGCGCAGCATCACCGTGGGCCCCGAGGGTGCCTTCGGGGCCATGCCGGATGGCAGCGTGCTGGTCGACCACACCACCACCTCGGCCGAAGTGGCCCGCGAGCTCGCTCAAATCGCTGGCCACCAAGGCCTGCATTTCATCGATGCCCCCGTTTCGGGCGGCAACCTGGGCGCCCTCAATGGGGTGCTGACCGTCATGTGCGGTGGCGAGGCGGCGGCGTTCCACCGCGTCCAGCCCGTCTTGCAAGCCTATGCCCGAGCGGTCACCCACCTGGGCGCCAGCGGCTCGGGCCAACTGGCCAAGATGGTCAATCAGATCTGTGTGGCGGGTGTGCTGCAAGGCTTGTCAGAAGCCATGGCATTTGGTCAGACCGCAGGCTTGGACATGCAAGCCGTGCTCGGCGTCATCACTCAGGGCGCGGCCGGCAGCTGGCAAATGCAAAATCGCGGTCCCACCATGGTCAACGACCTGTTCGACTTCGGTTTCGCGGTCGACCTGATGCGCAAGGACCTCGGCCTCTGTCTGGACGAGGCCAAGCGCCTGGGCGCTCGCCTGCCTGCCACGGCCTTGATCGATCAGTTCTACGCCGATGTGCAAGGCATGGGCGGCGGCCGCTGGGACACCTCCAGCCTCATCCGCCGCTTGCGCTGAACCCCCTCATCAGGGATTGGAGGCTGCCGTAGCGGGTCGGGGTGGTGGCAGCTTGCGGGCCAATTCATCCTCCGTCATCAGCTGGAACACCTTGACCACCTTGGTCACGCCGCTCACCCCAGAGGCCAGCTCGGCCGCGCGGTTCGCTTCGCGTTCGGTCACCAGGCCCATCAAATAGACGTCACCGCGCTCCACCACGATCTTGAAGGCGTTGGAGAACATGTCGCGCGCGTCCACGAAACTGGCCTTGATCTTGCCTTTGATCAGCACATCGCTGGAGCGTGAGCCCAGTGTGCTGGCGCCCATCACGGCCAGTTCGTTGACCACGGATTGCACGTTCTCAACCCGCGCCACGGCTTGCTCGACGGCGGTGCGATCCGCCTCGGAGGCCACTTCGCCCGTCAACAAAATTAGGCGGTTGTAGGAGGTCGCGTTGACGTGGCCACTTTCGCCCACCGTTTCGCGGATGCGCGACGAGGCCTTGATCTCGATGCCCTGGTCTTCCAGCTGCGTGCCAGAGGTGCGGCGGTCCGAGGCCATGAACGCCCCGCCAATGGCCGAGCCCAGCACCAGCGGCGCGCAACCAGCCGTCAGGTTCAAAGCCAGTGCCAGCGCCGTCCAGCGGCCCAAGCGCCCCAGGTTCTGCAATGTGTTGATTTTCTTCAAGCCACGTCTCCTAGCAAATGGGTGTCCACGGCCTCGCACAGGCTGTGCAGGGCCAACCAAGCCACGGCAAAAAGCCGGGCCGCCTGGTGTCCGGGCAAAGGTACCCAGACGTCGGTGTCCCTCAGCAGCGGGCCCAGCACCGAAGCGGCCTCGCCGGTGAAGAGCACCAAAGTCAAATCTTGCTCACGTGCGGCCTCGGTGGCCGCCACCAACGCGGGTTCATCGCGTTCCAGCGAGAACGCCAGCCAGATGTCGCCCGGGTGGCCCAGGGCACGAACCTGCGCGACGAGGTTGTCATCCTTGCCTGGCACGGCCAGCGCGGCCAACGGCGGGCGCTCACGGCTCACGCCCTTGACCAGCAGGGACGCGGTTTGCTGCGCCAGCCATTCGGCTTCGGCCACGCCCGCGCACAGCACCTTGCCGCCCGCCGTCAGCGTGTGCGTGATGGCCTGGGCGGCGTAGTGCAGATGCAGCGCCAGACGATCCGCCGACTGGTAAAGCACATCGGCGGTCTCAAGGAAGGGCTGTTGCGAGAAAGGCTGTTGAAATGGTGTATCCGACATGAAGGTCGATGATAAGGGCTATGCCGAGGTGTCGAAGGCGGCCACGATCCATTCCAGCGCATCGCCGTCAATCGCCACCACGTCGAAGCGGCAGGGCGGCCAGGGGTTCAGTTGCATCAGGTAGTGCCGCGCGCCCCGAATGCAGCGCTGCTGCTTGCCGCGCCCGATACTGGCGGCCGCGCCACCGTGGGCGGCACCACTGCGCTGGCGCACTTCCACGAACACCAAAGTGCCGTCTCGATCATCGCGCATGATCAGGTCTACCTCTGCGCCGCGTGCCGAGGGGCCGCGCGCCACCCGATAATTGCGCTCAACCAGCTCCAGACCCTGCGCCTGCAAATAGGCCAGGGCGCGGCCCTCCGCTTCATCTCCCCGGGATTTCGTTGTGACCTTCGATGCCAATGTGCTGCTCCAGGCCGCTTCTCATGCCGCCGCCGGACAGCAGTATCCCAAAGGGGCGCTCTACTTGGTCGCCACCCCCATCGGCAACCTGGCCGACATGACCTTGCGCGCCATCCAGGTGCTCGTCCTGGCCGACGTGGTCGCCTGCGAGGACACACGCGTCACGGGGGGGCTGCTGCGGCACCTGGGCCTGGATAAACGCATGATGGCCGTTCATCAGCACAATGAAGCCAGTGCCGCGCACCAGGTCATCGAAGCTTTGCAGCTAGGCCAGCGCGTGGCCTACGTCAGCGATGCTGGCACGCCCGCCGTGTCCGACCCTGGCGCGCAGTTGGTGGCCCGGGTCCAGGCGGCAGGCCTGCGCGCCGTGCCCATTCCCGGTGTGAGCAGCGTCACCACCGCGCTCAGTGTGGCAGGCGACACCGCCAGCACCGGCTTTCATTTCATGGGCTTCCTGCCCGCCAAAGGCGCCGCGCGCGCCACGGCCCTGACCGAAGCCTTGGCCTGGCCCGGCAGCCTGGTCCTGTTCGAAGCCCCCCACCGCATCGAGGATCTGGCCCGCGACCTGCAAACGCATGCTGCCCACCGCCAAGTCACCCTGTGCCGCGAGTTGACCAAACAATTCGAAGAAATTGCCACCCTGGGCGTGGCCCAGTTGCCCGATTGGATCAAGGCTCAACCGCACCGCGACCGGGGCGAATTCGTCGTGGTGGTCCACGCCGCCGGTGCGGTCGCGGCCGCTGACGAGTTCTCAACCGAAGTGCTGGCGCTGCTCCAGGCCCTGTCGTCGCATCTGCCCATCAAGCAGGCGGCCGGCCTGGTCGCCGATGTCACCCACCTGCCTCGCAAGGCCCTCTACGAGAAAGCCCTGAGTTGGCGCCAGGCCGACGAGCAGGCCTGACAGCCTTTGTTCCCCGAGCACTGATTCGCGGGGTGGGCAAACCCCGGATTCAAGGGCTAACCCGAGCGACTTGCCAATTATTTAACGGAATACTCGCTCCATCGTTCATATAACGATTTGCGTCATAACTTGACTGCACCGCAACAACACGGTGCGAGTGACTTCCCTAGGAGATTTGCAATGAAATTCGGATTCACCATGCGCGCCGTGTGTGCCGCTGTCGCCCTGGCCGGTGCTGCCATGACCCCCGCCGCCCACGCTGGCACGGCCTCCAAGACCAAGTACCCATTGGTGCTGGTCCACGGCTTCATCGGCTTTGACAACATCCTGGGCATCCAGTACTTTTACACCATCCCCGGCGCCCTCCGCGACGACGGCGCAACCGTCTACATCGCCTCGGTCAACCCTTCGCAAACCACGGAATTCCGTGGTGAAGAGTTGATCCAGCAGATGAAGCAATGGGCCGCCAAAGACGGCGTCAAGAAGTTCAACCTGATCGGTCACAGCCATGGTGGCCCCACCGTTCGCTACGCTGCCGGCACCGTGCCGACCATGGTGGCCAGCGTTTCCACGGTCGCCGGTACCCACTTCGGCAGCAAGGTCGCTGATGACATCCTGGCGGGCACCACCCCCGGCGGCGCCTTTGACCAAACCGCCACGGCTGGCTTGCAGCTGATCTCCTGGCTGACCGGCAACAAGACTACCGCCGATGCCAATTTGCTGGTTGCCTTGAACGCCCTGAGCGCCCCGGGCGCCGCCGCCTTCAATGCCAAGTACCCCGCTGGTGCGCCCACCACCGTCTGCGGTCAAGGCCCCAGCAGTGCCAAGGTTGCTGGCAACAGTATCCTGTTCTATTCCTTCTCGGGCACCTCACTCAAGACCAACACCAGCGACATCTCTGATGCGCTGCTGGCCTACACTGGTGACTACTTCAAGGGCGAAGCCAACGACGGCCTGGTGTCGCGTTGCTCCAGCCATTGGGGCAAGGTCGTCAAAGACAATTACCCGTGGAATCACCTGGACGAAATCAATCAGGTCCTGGGCGGCATCGGCAAGGGTGCACCAGAGCCTGCCGCGTTCTACAAGCAGCACGCCAACCGCCTGAAATGGGCTTTCCTGTGATGGGTTGATACTCCGGGCTGAGCACCTCAGCCTTTGAGTCAGGCAAGGGTCGCCTCCACAAGAGGTTGGCCCTTGTTGTCGTTTGGCGTCATAGGTTTCCCGGGTGTGGTGTGCGCGACTTGCCCGAATAATGCGGGCAGCCGGGAAATTCCCTTGGCTTTGACAGGACGTGTGTGATGCAAGTGCGTGGAATGTGGGTGACCGGGTTGTTCGCCGTCGTCATCGGGGTGGGCAGCGTCGTGCTCTGGCAACGCTCGCCCACCGAAACCTTGCCCTCTGGGCGGTCGAGCGCCAGCCATGACACCCAGGGTTGGGATCTCATCAGCGGCGCCAAAGAGACCGTGGCCAGTGGCGCGGCCGCAGCCGCCCCAGTGCGCACGCCGGATCAGGTGCGCGTGCGCCTGTTCAAGGAAGGCTCTTTCGCCGGAACCGAGCCCGCCGGCAGTTGGTGTGTGAGCGACCAAAAGCTCAAGCCCTGCCCGGAGCTACGCAGCCGCTTCGAGTACTACGTCCTGGGCCTGGGTGAGGTCACCATCGAAGAGGTCCGTGGCCTCATCCAAGAGGAGGCCAAGCGTGCCAACGGAGAGGTCCTCGCTGCCCAGATCATGGCCATCTGGGACAAATACTGGCAAGTTCGCACCTACGCCTGGCGCCACAAGTTCATCCAGGCTGACCGCAGCACCTGGATGCCGGTGTTCGAGGAGCAACGCTCCGTGCGCCGCCAGATCCTCGGCCAACCCTGGGCCGAAGCCTTCTTCAAGGAAGATGAGCAGCACTTCCAAGAGTACTACGCCCAACTCGAATCTGGCCTGCCGCCCCCGCCCGACCCCGGCGAACCGGTGCCTCAGATGGCCCCGGGCAAAGATCCCGCCGCCGTCCGTGCTGAGCGCATCGCCCGCTACGGCGAAGCCGCCGCCGATCGCCTGGACAAGGCAGATGCCGAATGGGCCGACTGGGAGCGCCGCCTGAACGCCGCCAAAGCCGAATGGGATCGCCTGCAAAAGTCCACTAACCTGTCGGACGCCCAGCGCAAAACCGAGATGAGTGCCTATGTCAAAGCCAACTTTGCAGCCGACGAACAACTTCGCGTGCAGGCCCTTTTGCACCTGTGATCTCCGGGCATCAAGCAAGACTCCTACAATGACTCCATGATTGCTGTTGACGCCACCATCGAACGACTCCACACCGCCCGCGAACTCCTGCTCGCACCCTACGGTCTGGACGAATCCACCCTGCTCAAGGCCCTCAAGGTCATCACGGAACACCGTGTTGACGATGCTGACCTGTACTTCCAGTACACCCGCTCCGAGGGTTGGAGTCTGGAAGAGGGCATCGTCAAATCCGGCAGTTTCGGCATTGACCAGGGCGTCGGCGTGCGCGCTGTCTCTGGTGAAAAAACCGCCTTCGCTTACTCAGACGACATCTCCGAAGCGGCCCTGCTTGACGCGGCCCGCACCGTGCGCACCATCGCCTCGGCCGGCCAAAGCCGCCGCGTCAAGGTAGGCGCCCACACTGTGGCAGGCGGTCGTCGCCTTTACCCCGCTTTCGACCCCATCGCCTCGCTCGACAGTGCTGAGAAGGTCGCCCTGCTCGAAAACATCGAAAAGCGCGCCCGCGCCAAGGACCCCCGCGTCGTGCAGGTCATGGCCGGACTGGGCTGCGAATACGACGTCGTCATGGTCGCCCGTGCCGATGGCACCCTGGCCGCCGACGTGCGCCCGCTGGTGCGCCTGTCGCTCACCGTCATTGCCGAGCAAAATGGCCGCCGCGAAGTCGGGTCCTCCGGTGGTGGGGGCCGCTTTGGCCTGGCCTACTTCACCGACGACATGCTCCAGCGCTACGTTGACCAAGCCGTGCACGCGGCCTCCGTCAATCTGGAAGCCCGTCCCGCGCCGGCTGGCGAAATGACCGTCGTGCTGGGCAATGGCTGGCCCGGCATCTTGCTGCATGAAGCCGTCGGCCATGGCTTGGAAGGCGATTTCAACCGCAAGGGCTCCAGCGTGTTCTCGGGCCGCGTCGGCCAGCGCGTGGCCGCCAAGGGCGTCACCGTGCTCGACGACGGCACCATCCCTGACCGCCGCGGCTCCCTGAACGTTGACGATGAAGGCTGCGCCACCGAGCGCACCGTGCTCATTGAAGATGGCATCCTGCGTGGCTACATTCAAGACGCCACCAATGCGCGCCTCATGAAGACCAAGCCCACGGGCAACGGCCGCCGTGAAAGCTATGCCCACGTCCCCATGCCCCGCATGACCAATACCTACATGTTGGCCGGCGACAAAAATCCCCAAGAAATCGTGGCCTCCATCAAGCGGGGCCTCTACGCGGTCAACTTCGGTGGTGGCCAAGTCGACATCACCAGCGGCAAGTTCGTCTTCTCGGCCTCCGAGGCGTATTGGGTTGAGAACGGCAAGATCCAGTACCCGGTCAAGGGCGCGACCCTGATCGGCAACGGCCCCGACGCGCTCACGCGCATCAGCATGATCGGCAACGACCTTGAGCTGGACAGCGGCGTGGGCACCTGTGGCAAAGATGGCCAAAGCGTGCCTGTCGGTGTCGGCCAACCCACTTTGCGCATCGATGGATTGACTGTTGGCGGAACCGCTTGACACTCTTTCCAAAAGTAGTGCATAATCGAATTCTTCGCTGAAACAAGGTTTGAGTTCCAGCCCAAGTCCCTCGATTGACCTGATGCAAATTCAGATCGGTTGCTGCGGCGGGTAAATCAAGGGCTCAGACTTTATTTCAGATCCGCCCGTTCTACGGGCCCAAGACTGACTGTTCGTTGTTGTGCAATTTTTGTGCAGCCGAAAAGCCAAGTTGGGGTAAGTACACCATGATTCAAATGCAATCGCGACTTGACGTCGCTGACAACACGGGTGCCAAGAGCGTCATGTGCATCAAGGTGCTCGGTGGCTCCAAGCGTCGTTACGCCGGTATTGGCGACATCATCAAGGTCAGCATCAAAGAAGCTGCTCCTCGTGGTCGCGTCAAAAAAGGCGAAGTCTACAGCGCTGTGGTCGTCCGCACCGCCAAGGGTGTTCGTCGTCAAGACGGTTCGCTCATCAAGTTTGATGGCAATGCAGCTGTGCTGTTGAACGCCAAGCTGGAGCCCATCGGCACCCGCATCTTCGGCCCCGTGACGCGTGAACTGCGTACCGAGCGCTTCATGAAGATCGTGTCGCTGGCTCCTGAAGTCCTCTGATCCTCTGGCGTAGCTGCAAAGGACACACAGCCCATGAACAAGATTCGTACAGGCGACCAGGTCATCGTGTTGACCGGTCGTGACAAAGGTAAGCGCGGCACCGTTTCGGTCCGCGTGGATGAAGACCATCTGGTGGTCGATGGCGTGAACATGGTTAAAAAGCATGTTCGCCCCAACCCCATGAAGGGCACCACCGGCGGCATCGTTGATAAGACCATGCCCATTCACCAGTCCAACATCGCCATCTTCAATGCCGCTACCGGCAAGGCTGATCGTGTTGGCATCAAGCTCCTGGCTGACGGCAAGAAAGTTCGCGTCTTCAAGTCCAGCGGCGAAGAAATCAAGGCTTGAGGTTCAAGATGACTCAACAAACTGCACGCCTGCAAGACTTTTACCGCGAGACTGTCGTTCCGGCGCTCGTTGAAAAGTTCGGCTACAAGTCCGTGATGCAAGTGCCCCGCCTGACCAAGATCACCCTGAACATGGGTGTCTCGGAAGCGGTGTCCGACAAGAAGGTCATGGAGCACGCTGTGAGCGACCTGACCAAGATCGCTGGCCAAAAGCCCGTGGTCACCATGTCGCGCAAAGCCATCGCCGGTTTCAAGATCCGCGAAAACATGCCCATCGGCTGCATGGTCACCCTGCGTGGTGTCCGCATGTACGAATTCCTGGACCGTTTCGTCACCGTTTCGCTGCCCCGCGTTCGTGACTTCCGCGGTATCTCGGGTCGTTCATTCGATGGTCGTGGCAACTACAACGTCGGTGTGAAAGAACAGATCATTTTCCCGGAAATCGAGTACGACAAAATCGACGCGATCCGTGGTCTGAACATCAGCATCACCACCAGCGCGAATACCGATGACGAGGCCAAGGCCCTGTTGACGGCATTCAAGTTCCCTTTCAAGAACTGAGGTAGAGAACGTGGCAAAACTGTCTCTGATCCAACGCGAAGAAAAGCGCGAAAAGCTGGTGGCCCAATACGCCAAGAAGTACGCCGAACTGAAAGGCATCATCAATGATGCCAAGAAGTCCGACGAAGAGCGCTACGCCGCTCGTCTTGAGCTGCAAAAGTTGCCCCGCAATGCAAACCCGACCCGTCTGCGCAATCGTTGCAGCTTGACTGGTCGTCCGCGCGGCACGTTCCGCCAATTTGGCTTGGGTCGTTCCAAGATCCGTGAATTGGCTTTCGCTGGCGACATCCCCGGTGTCACCAAGGCAAGCTGGTAATCGGCTAGGGCACGAACAGGAGTTATTCCATGAGCATGAGTGATCCCATCGCCGACATGCTGACTCGCATCCGCAACGCACAAATGGTCCAAAAAACCAGCGTCACGATGCCGTCATCAAAGTTAAAAGTCGCGATCGCCCAGGTCCTGAAGGACGAAGGTTACATCGACTCTTACGTCGTTGCAGGCGAGGCTACCAAGCCCGCGCTTGAAATTTCGCTGAAGTATTACGCCGGTCGCCCGGTCATCGAGCGCATCGAGCGAGTCAGCCGTCCCGGCCTTCGCATCTACAAGGGTCGCCACGACATTCCTCAGGTCCAAAACGGCCTGGGTGTTGCCATCGTGACGACGCCCAAGGGTGTGATGACCGATCGCAAAGCACGTGCTGCCGGTATCGGTGGCGAAGTGCTCTGCTACGTCGCCTAACCCTTAGGAGCATCGCAATGTCCCGCGTAGGAAAAATGCCGATCGCCGTCCCTCAGGGTGTGGACGTGCAGATCTCTGCAGAACAAATCACCATCAAGGGCGCCCTGGGCACCTTGAGTCGCCCTCAGCACCGCCTGGTCGCCGTTCAAAACGACGCCGGTGTGTTGAAAGTGTCCCCGGCTGACAACAGCACTGAAGCTGATGCCATGTCGGGCACGATCCGCGCCTTGTTGAACAACATGGTCAACGGCGTGAGCAAGGGCTTCGAGAAAAAGCTGACCCTGGTCGGTGTGGGCTTTCGTGCCCAGGCCCAAGGCCAGAAGCTGAATCTGCAAATCGGATTCTCTCACCCAGTCGTCAAGGACATGCCCGCTGGCATCAAGGTCGAGACCCCGTCTCAGACCGAAGTGCTGATCAAGGGTGTGGATCGTCAGGTCGTCGGCCAGATCGCCGCAGAAGTGCGTGCTTTCCGTCCCCCCGAGCCCTACAAGGGCAAGGGCATTCGTTATGCCGACGAGCGCGTGGTCTTGAAAGAGACCAAGAAGAAGTAAGGAGCTGATTCATCATGTCTACCAACAAGAAAGAACAGCGCCTGCGCCGCTCGCGTCAAACCCGTGCACGCATCGCGCTCCAGGGCGCGGCCCGTCTCTCGGTGTTCCGCACCAACCTGCACATCTACGCCAGCGTGATTTCTGGCGATGGCAACACTGTCATCGCCTCGGCCTCAACCGCCGAAAAAGAAATCCGCACCCAATTGGGCGCGGCTGGCAAAGGTGGCAATGTGGACGCCGCCACGCTGATTGGCAAGCGAATCGCCGAAAGGGCGAAAGCTGCTGGCGTCGAGAAGGTGGCTTTCGACCGTGCGGGCTTCGCCTACCACGGCCGTGTCAAGGCATTGGCTGAAGCGGCTCGCGAAGCCGGTCTTCAGTTCTAAGCCGCGTCTGGCAACCGGAAGGAATTCAAATGGCTAAGTTTCAACCCAAGGTCGCTGACGAAGGTCGTGACGACGGTTTAAAAGAAAAGATGATTCAAGTGAATCGCGTGACCAAAGTGGTCAAGGGCGGTCGGATCATGGGTTTCGCCGCGTTGACCGTGGTCGGTGATGGTGACGGCAAAGTCGGCATGGGCAAAGGCAAGGCGCGTGAAGTGCCCCTGGCCGTGTCCAAGGCGATGGAACAAGCTCGTCGCAACATGGTCAAGGTCAACCTGAAGCAGGGTTCGGTCTACCACACGGTGTTCGGCGAACACGGCGCGGCTCGCGTCATGTTGGCTCCCGCGCCTGCTGGTACCGGCATCATTGCTGGCGGCCCGATGCGTGCTGTGTTCGAGATGATGGGCGTGACCGACATCGTGGCCAAGAGCTTCGGTTCGAGCAACCCCTACAACATGGTTCGCGCCACGTTTGACGCCTTGAACAAGTCGACCACCCCGGCCAATGTCGCTGCAAAGCGTGGCCTGTCGGTTGAAGACATCTTCAACTGATCGCCGGAGAACCGTCATGAGCGAAAAGAAAACAGTCACAGTCAAGCTCGTTCGCAGCGTCATCGGTACCCGTCAGGACCACCGTGACACCGTGCGCGGCTTGGGTCTGCGTCGCTTGAACAGCACCGCTGTCCTTGAGGACACCGCTGCCGTTCGCGGCATGATCAACAAGGTCAGCTATCTGATTCAGGTGATCTAATGGAACTCAATACCATCAAGCCCGCCTCGGGTTCGAAGCATTCCAAGCGCCGTGTTGGCCGCGGGATCGGTTCGGGTCTGGGCAAGACCGCAGGTCGCGGTCACAAAGGTCAAAAGTCACGTTCGGGTGGCTACCACAAGGTTGGTTTCGAGGGCGGTCAAATGCCTTTGCAACGTCGCCTGCCCAAGCGCGGTTTCAAGTCGCATCTGCTGAAGTACAACGCGCAGATCACTTTGACTGATTTGGAATTGCTGAGCGTCGGCGAAGTGGACATCCTCACCCTGAAGCAAGCCGGTCTGGTGCCGCAAATTGCCAAGGTCGTGAAGGTCATCAAGACTGGCGAACTCACCAAGAAGGTGTCCCTCAAGGGCATCGGCGCGACTGCAGCTGCAAAGGCGGCCATTGAGGCTGCTGGCGGCGCGATCGCTGAGTGATGATGTCTGACTGAACGGATTCAAGCGTGGCGACTTCTCCCAATCAACTGGCTCAAAGCGGAAAATTCGGCGACCTTCAACGTCGTCTGGTTTTCCTGCTGCTGGCGCTGGTCGTTTACCGCATCGGGGCGCACATCCCCGTGCCTGGTATCGATCCTGCCCAGCTGCAACAGTTGTTCAAGGGCCAGCAAGGCGGCATCCTGAGTCTGTTCAACATGTTTTCGGGTGGTGCGTTGTCGCGCTTCACCGTCTTTGCGTTGGGCATCATGCCGTACATCTCGGCGTCCATCATCATGCAGATGATGGGCTACGTGGTCCCCACCCTCGAGGCCTTGAAAAAGGAAGGCGAGGCTGGTCGGCGCAAGACGACGCAGTACACACGCTACGCCACCTTGGGTTTGGCCTTGTTCCAGTCTTTCGGCATTGCCGTGGCGTTGGAAGGAACCGCTGGTCTGGTCATCAGCCCAGGCATGGGTTTTCGCTTCACCACGATGATGAGCCTGACGGCAGGCACGATGTTCCTTATGTGGCTGGGTGAACAAATCACCGAGCGCGGTCTGGGCAACGGTATTTCGATCCTGATTTTTGGCGGTATCGCGGCTGGCTTGCCAAGTGCCATCGCTGGTTTATTCGGATTGGTTGGCAACGGTGCGATGAGCATCCCTGCGGCGATTTTCATCGTGTTGTTGATCGTCCTGGTGACTTATTTTGTGGTCTTCGTTGAGCGTGGGCAACGCAAGATCCTGGTGAACTACGCCAAGCGTCAAGTGGGCAACCGCGTTTACGGTGGACAATCGTCACACCTGCCGCTGAAGGTCAACATGGCGGGTGTGATTCCCCCGATCTTTGCTTCGTCGATCATCTTGCTGCCCACCACAGCAGTCGGTTGGTTCGCCACGGGTGAGAGCATGCGTTGGTTGAAGGACTTGGCTGGCATGTTGTCGCCTGGTCAACCGATCTACGTGCTTTTGTATTCTGTTGCCATCGTCTTCTTCTGCTTTTTCTATACCGCGTTGGTCTTCAACAGCCGTGAAACTGCAGACAATTTGAAGAAGAGCGGTGCCTTCATTCCCGGTATCCGCCCTGGTGATCAAACGGCGCGTTACATCGACAAGATTCTTGCCCGTCTGACCCTGGTGGGTGCTGTTTACATCACGGCCGTGTGCCTGCTGCCCGAGTTCCTCGTGCTCAAGTACAACGTCCCTTTCTATTTCGGCGGGACCTCGCTCTTGATCATCGTGGTTGTCACGATGGACTTCTGGGCCCAGGTTCAGTCTTATCTGATGTCTCAGCAGTATGAATCGCTGCTGAAAAAGGCAAACTTTAAATCGAGCTGATCGCGGTGACGCAGGTCAATGCAACTTAGGAAAACATGTCGAAAGACGACGTCATCCAGATGCAGGGTGAAATTCTGGAAAATCTCCCGAATGCCACCTTTCGCGTGAAGCTTGAGAACGGGCACGTGGTTCTCGGTCACATTTCCGGCAAAATGCGCATGCACTACATCCGCATCCTGCCAGGAGACAAAGTGACCGTGGAGCTCACACCCTATGATTTGAGTCGTGCTCGCATCGTATTCCGGGCGAAGTGAGTTGAGTTTTTGTTGACCCCGGAAACGTGGGCGAATTTCCGTTGAGTTTCAACGGTCCAGGAGAAGATCATGAAAGTTTCGGCTTCCGTCAAAGTGATGTGCCGCAATTGCAAAATCATCCGTCGCAAGGGTGTGGTCCGTGTCATCTGCACGGATCCCCGCCACAAGCAACGCCAGGGTTAAGCCTGGTTTAGCGACGACACACGCCTTCAGAGGACAGTTATGGCACGTATTGCTGGCATCAACATTCCGCCGCACAAGCACACCGAAATCGGTTTGACTTCTATTTACGGCATCGGTCGCACCACTGCGCAGAAAATCTGCACGGTGAGCGGCATCCCGTACAACAAGAAGATCAAAGACCTGACGGACGGCGATTTGGAAAAAATCCGGGACGAAGTGGCAAAGATCACCATTGAAGGTGACCTGCGTCGCGAAATCTCGATCAACATCAAGCGTTTGATGGACTTGGGCTGCTACCGCGGCTTCCGTCACCGTCGTGGTTTGCCCATGCGCGGTCAACGCACCCGCACCAATGCACGTACCCGCAAGGGCCCGCGCAAGTCGATCGCTGGTAAGAAGTGATCGTCTGGGTGTCGCCGTTCATTAAGATGAGAGAAGATAACCATGGCTAAAGCACCTGCCAACACGGCAGCACGTCGTGTGAGCAAGAAGGTCCGCAAGAACATCGCGGACGGCATCGCTCACGTGCATGCGTCGTTCAACAATACGATCATCACGATCACCGATCGCCAAGGTAATTCCCTGGCGTGGGCGTCGAGTGGTGGTCAGGGTTTCAAGGGCTCACGCAAGTCCACTCCCTTCGCTGCCCAGGTGGCTGCTGAAGTGGCTGGTCGTGCTGCCCAAGAACAAGGCATCAAGAACCTGGACGTCGAGATCAAGGGCCCCGGTCCTGGTCGCGAATCCTCGGTTCGCGCTTTGGCCGCTCTCGGCATCCGGATCAACATGATCTCTGACGTGACGCCAGTGCCGCACAACGGCTGCCGTCCTCAGAAGCGTCGTCGTATCTGATGTGACATCGGGCCTCGTGCGTGTCCTGTTCAGGACGCGGGCGAGGCTTCATTGTTTGGGGCGTTCACCCCAGGCGATGGTTCGGAAAATGCTCAGTGAATCTGTTCGCAGTTTCTTGAGTATTTTTTTGCAACTGTTATACTCGCGAGTTCTCTGCACCTGACTGGGTGCGCTTTGTGTTGGTGAGCCGTCAAGGCCCTTGACATGTTGGCGTGCAAAGGCAGGTTATCGAAGCCCACCGTCTGAGCGATTCGAACAATATCCGCCAGACTCGCGTCGGCCATTGATGGATTTCCAATCCTCAATCTGACGTCAGACAGACCCCAAGGAAAAGCACGTGGCACGTTACCTCGGACCCAAGGCCAAACTGGCCCGCCGTGAAGGCACCGACCTGTTTTTGAAGAGCGCTCGTCGCCCCATCAGCGACAAGTCCAAATTCGACACCAAACCCGGCCAGCACGGCCGCACGTCTGGTTCGCGCACCTCGGACTTCGGTCTGCAACTGCGCGAAAAGCAAAAAGTCAAGCGCATGTACGGCGTGCTGGAGCGTCAGTTCCGCCGCTACTTTGCCGAAGCCGATCGCCGCAAGGGCAACACGGGCTCGAACCTGTTGTTTCTGCTGGAATCGCGCCTGGACAACGTCGTTTACCGCATGGGCTTTGCCTCCACCCGCGCCGAAGCTCGTCAGCTGACCTCGCACAAGGGTGTGACCGTGAACGGTCAAGTGGTGAACATTCCTTCGTACAACGTCAAGACTGGCGATGTGGTGGGTGTGCGCGAAAAAGCCAAGAAGCAAGTTCGCGTTCTGGAAGCACTGAAGCTGGCCGAGTCCATCGGCATGCCAGCCTGGGTGCAAGTGGACAACACCAAGCTTGAAGGTGTTTTCAAGAAGACCCCGGACCGCGATGAATTTGGCGCCGACATCAACGAATCGTTGATCGTCGAACTGTATTCGCGTTGATTCACACATCAGCTGCGCTTCACGGCCGTGGGTCGTGTCGCGCGGCTTTGTGCGTTTTGTTTTCAAGACCGGAGCATGTTGCTCCGGTTGGTCCAGCAGCCTTATCGGTGTAACGAGCCGAGGGTATTGACAGGAAGAGCTCATGCAAACCAATTTGCTGAAACCCAAAGCCATTCAGGTGGAGCCCTTGGGCGGCCACCGCGCCAAAGTGACCCTCGAACCGTTCGAGCGTGGCTATGGCCATACCCTGGGCAACGCCTTGCGCCGCGTCCTGTTGTCATCGATGGTGGGTTTTGCTCCGACAGAAGTGACCATCGCGGGCGTGCTGCACGAGTACTCGACCGTTGACGGCGTTCAAGAAGACGTCGTTCACATCATGTTGAACCTCAAGGGTGTGGTCTTCCGTCTGCACAACCGCGACGAAGTCACGCTGGTGCTGCGCAAGGATGGCGAAGGCCCTGTCACTGCCGCCGACATCCAGACGCCTCACGACGTCGAGATCGTCAACCCCAACCACGTGATCGCGCACTTGTCGCACGGCGGCAAGCTGGACATGCAGATCAAGGTGGAAAAGGGCCGCGGCTATGTGCCGGGCAACATCCGCCGCTATGGCGACGAAAGCACCAAGGCCATCGGCCGCATCGTGCTGGACGCGTCCTTCTCGCCGGTTCGCCGCGTGAGCTACACGGTCGAAAGCGCCCGAGTGGAGCAGCGCACCGACCTGGACAAGCTGGTCATGGAAATCGAAACCAACGGCGCGATTTCGCCTGAGGAAGCGATCCGTGCTTCGGCCAAGATCCTGGTGGAGCAACTTGCAGTGTTCGCGCAACTGGAAGGCAGCGAAATCGCCGCCTTCGATGCACCTGCCAAGTCGGCTCAGAACTTCGATCCGATCCTGCTGCGTCCTGTCGACGAACTGGAACTGACCGTGCGTTCGGCCAACTGCCTGAAGGCCGAAAATATTTATTACATCGGCGACCTGATCCAGCGCACCGAGACCGAGTTGCTCAAGACCCCAAACCTGGGTCGCAAGTCGCTCAACGAAATCAAGGAAGTGCTGGCTTCGCGTGGTTTGGCCCTGGGCTCGCGCCTGGAAAGCTGGCCGCCTCAAGGTCTCGACAAGCGTTGATTTTTTGAAAGTGGGTGGTGAGTTTGTTTCAACAAACCGCTGCCCGGTGCACCCGGCGGTACCTTGAACCGGCCGCCGGTTTTATAAAGTAAGAAAGGACAGCACCATGCGTCACGGACACGGACTCCGCAAACTCAATCGCACTTCGTCGCACCGCTTGGCGATGCTTCGCAACATGGCGAACTCGCTGATTCAGCACGAAGCCATCAAGACCACCGTCCCCAAGGCCAAGGAATTGCGCCGTGTGGTCGAGCCCCTGATCACTTTGGCCAAGAACCCCACCCTGGCGAACAAGCGCTTGGCGTTCGACCGCCTGCGTGACCGCGACAACGTGGTCAAGCTGTTCAACGTGCTGGGCCCCCGCTTCGCCGCGCGTCCTGGTGGTTACACCCGGATCCTGAAGATGGGCTTCCGCGTGGGCGACAACGCCCCCATGGCGTACGTTGAGCTGGTTGAGCGCACCGAAGGCACCGAAGCGGTTGCTGACGACCAAACCAACGCGTAAGTCAGCCAAGCGCTGTTCACTCAGCGTTTGAACAAAGGGCCGACATTGCTGGCCCTTTTCACTTTTGGCGCACGATCTGCACAAAAAGCGTGACAAATATAAAAAGCATGCTATAGTCTAATTCTCTGTCGCGGGGTGGAGCAGTCTGGTAGCTCGTTGGGCTCATAACCCAAAGGTCGTAGGTTCAAATCCTGCCCCCGCAACCAAAATTAAAGCAGAAGCCGATCCTTGGGTCGGCTTTTGTCATTGGGCATTGGGAATGCGCTCATGCAAGCGGCTGCCCACCAGGCGGCACGCATGCCCAAGCTAAAAATCAAACGCCACACGACTACAATCGAAGGTTTTCCGGCGGCACCCCTGAGTGCGACAAGGCCGGTTGTCAACGAACGAATACTTAGACAATTCCCGAAAGGACTTCCCATGTCGATGGACGATCGCGACGGCAAAATCTGGATGGATGGCCAGATGGTGGAATGGCGCGATGCCAAGATCCATGTGTTGACCCATACCTTGCACTACGGCTGCGGCGTGTTCGAGGGCGTGCGTGCCTACAACACGGCCCAAGGGCCGGCGATCTTCCGCATTCAGGAGCACACCGAGCGCTTGTTCAACAGCGCCAAGATCCTGCGCATGAAGATTCCTTTCAGCTTCGACGAGGTGGTCAAGGCGCAACTGGACGTGGTCCGCGAGAACAAGCTGGAAAGCTGCTACCTGCGTCCGCTGGCATGGCTGGGCTCCGAGAAGATGGGCGTGAGCCCCAAGGGTGCCAAGGTGCACCTGATGGTGGCTGCCTGGCCCTGGGGTGCCTACCTGGGTGAAGACGGCCTCAAGCGCGGCATCCGCGTCAAGACGTCGAGCTACACGCGGCACCATGTCAACATCACGATGACTCAGGCCAAGGCGGTGAGCAACTACACCAACTCGATCCTGGCCAACTTGGAAGTGACCGATGAGGGTTATGACGAGGCGCTGCTGCTGGACTCCAGCGGTTTCGTCAGCGAAGGTGCCGGTGAGAATATCTTCATCGTGAAAAACGGCAAGCTGTACACACCCGATCTGTCGGCTGGTGCGCTCAATGGCATCACCCGCAACACGATCTTCGCCATCTGCCAGGACCTGGGCCTGGAGATCCGTGAGAAGCGAATCACGCGCGACGAGGTCTACATTTGCGACGAGGCCTTCTTCACCGGCACCGCCGCCGAAGTGACGCCCATCCGCGAACTTGACCGCATCGAGATCGGCGCGGGCGCGCGTGGGCCCATCACCGAGAAGATTCAGAGCGCGTTCTTTGACATCGTCAACGGCCGCAATCCCAAGTATGCCGAGTGGTTGACCAAGGTCTGAGGAGCGTCACGCCATGAGCACGACTGCAAAAGCCAAAGCCGTGGTTGAAGTCACCGCGCAGGAGCTGCAAGGCCCGGGGGTGGTGTTCTGCCCCAACCCAAAAATGCCTTTGTGGAGCACTCATCCACGCGTGTACATCGACGTGGTCACGGCGCCCGAAGGTGGTCAGTGCCCTTACTGTGGCACGGCCTACAAGCTCAAAGCGGGCGAGAAGGTCGGCCACGGCCACTGAGCGCCAACAAGGCGAAGCGGGGCCCAGTCTGATCGTTGGACGGGGCCCTGTGGTGGTGCGTTGACTGCGTGGGCGGGCCATTTTGGGCGGCCTTTGCCCACATCTGCGATGTGGGCCCCTACAATCCCGCCCATCATGAATATCAAGCGCGAATTCGTCCTGACCCTGTCGTGCCGAGACACGACGGGCATTGTCCATGCCGTGTCGGGCCTGCTTTACCAGGCCGGTTGCAACATCATCGACTCACAGCAGTTTGGCGATGTACAGAATGAGGACAGCACCGGTTTGTTCTTCATGCGCGTGCATTTCGAGGCGCCCGAGCATTTGGCGGACGAGGCCACGTTGGCCAATTTGTTTGGCCATGTGCGTGAGCAGTTCGCCATGACGGCGACGATTCGCGTTCAATCTCGCAAACCGCGCATGCTGATCATGGTCAGCAAGCATGGGCACTGCCTGAATGATTTGCTGTTCAGGTGGCAGTCAGGTCAGCTGCCGGTGGAAATCCCGGCCATTGTCTCCAACCACCCTGACTACGCCGAGCTCGCGGCCAGTTACGGCATCGCGTTTCACCATCTGCCATTGCCTATCGGGGCGGGCCCGGAGGTCAAGCGTTCCCAGGAGCAGCAGGTGGAAGCGCTGGTGGAGCAGGAGGGCATCGACTTGGTCGTGCTGGCGCGTTACATGCAAATCCTGAGTCCGGAGTTCTGCGCTTTTCTCAAGGGGCGGGCCATCAACATTCACCACAGTTTTTTACCCAGCTTCAAGGGGGCCAAGCCCTACTATCAGGCGCATGATCGTGGAGTGAAGCTGATTGGGGCGACGGCGCATTATGTGACGGCAGATCTGGACGAAGGTCCGATCATTGAACAGGATGTGGAGCGTGTCGATCACACCTTGAGTCCGGAAGACTTCACCGCCGTCGGGCGAGATGTGGAGTGCGTGGTGCTGGCGCGTGCCGTGAAATGGCATGTCGAGCACAGGGTGCTGATGAACGGTCACAAGACCGTGGTGTTCCGTTGAGTCCTGGATCGTTGTGTTCAACCTGTCTGACGCTTGACAACCCATGAGTGATCCCCGCGCCCGCAAAGCTTCCCAGGCCGCGCTCATGGCGTCGGCGGACGATACCGAGGCCACGTTCTACGAGGCCTTGCAGCAGGGTGACCTGGAGCGTCTGATGTCGGTCTGGTCCGACGATGAAGATATCGCTTGTGTGCACCCTGGCGGGCCTCGGGTGGTGGGTGAAGTGGCCATTCGCGGCACGTTCGAAGCCATCTTTGCGAATGGGCCGGTGCAGGTCACCCTGCAGCAGGTGCGCCGACTTGAAACCGGCCATTGCGAGGTACACCATGTGCTGGAGAGGGTGCAGGCACTGACCCCCGATGGGCTGCAGACGGCGTTTGTGCTGGCCACGAATGTGTATTTGCGGACCGCGTTGGGTTGGCGCATGGTTCTGCACCACGCCAGTCCCGGTCAGGCGCATGAGCTTCAGGAGCTGGCCGAACCGACCGCCACCTTGCATTGACATTGGGCGACATCATGCAGTCCTATACGGCGCCACGTTGGCTCAAAGGGCGGGGCAGTTGGGGGGGCAATGTGCAGACCATCTGGCCCGCGCTGCTTTCTCGACCACACGCCAGTCCCTACCCCGCCAACGTGCCATACCAGCGGCAGCGATGGGACACGCCCGATGGGGACTTCATCGATGTGGACCTGCTGCCTGCGCTCAAGGTCGGCGCGGCCTCCACGCCTTGCCTGGTGCTGTTCCATGGGCTGGAAGGCTCATCGCACAGCCACTATGCGCTGGCATTCGCTCATTGGGCCCGGGCGCAAGGCTGGTCGTACGCGGTTCCGCATTTCAGAGGCTGCTCGGGCGAGTTGAACCTGGGCCCCAGGTCCTACCACTCGGGCGATTTCGTGGAAATCGATTGGATCTTGCGCCGCTTGTTGGCCGCTCATGGGGGGCCGATGGTGGTTGTGGGCATTTCGATGGGGGGCAATGCCTTGCTGCGCTGGGCTCAGGAGTCGGGCAACGAAGCGCGGAAGGTGGCCAAGGCCGTGGCAGCGGTGTCTTCCCCATTGAACTTGGCGGCGGCAGGCGAGGCCATTGGGTGCGGCTTCAACCGGCAGGTTTACACCCGCATGTTCCTGAAATCGATGAAGCCCAAAGCCTTGGCCAAGTTGGCGCAGTTTCCAGGTTTGTTCGACGAGCAGGCCCTGCGCGCGTCTCGGGATCTGTTTGAGTTCGACAATGTGTTCACCGCGCCGCTGCATGGGTTCGCAGGGACGCTCGATTACTGGGCCCGTTGTTCGGCCCAACCGCGTTTGAATCTGATCACCGGGGTGCCCGCGTTGGTGATCAATGCCCGCAACGATCCTTTCATCCCCGGGGCCAGTTTGCCCAGGCCTGGTGAGGTGGGAAGCTGGGTGACTTTGTGGCAGCCTGAGGAGGGTGGCCATGTGGGTTTTCCAGCCGGCCCCATGCCGGGCCACGTGACCACCTTGCCAGAGGCCGTGGGGCCCTGGCTGGCCCAGCATCTTTGACCGACCAACAAGGGATTCCATGGATGACATCGTCAAGGCCGCTTTGAAGAAGTGGCCCAATGTGCCGAATTGCCATGGCTGGTTGGCCCTGGATGCCCGGGGTGACTGGTACATGCGGGATGACCGGGTGCAGGCCGCCGGGCCGTTTCCGCAGGTCAAAGGCAGCCGCATCACGCACGACAAGCTGATCGACTTCATTAACCGCAATTACGAGTCTGATGAGCGAGGCGCGTGGTTTTTTCAGAATGGCCCGCAGCGGGTGTACCTAGAGCTGGAGGCCGCGCCTTGGGTGCTCGGGGTGCAGCGCCAGGGGGATTCTTTCAAGGTGGACACGCACACCCGCCAGGTTGTGGGCGAAGTCCGCGGGGCCTGGTTGGACGAGCACGGTCGCTTGTTCCTGGAGACGGAACTGGGGCTGGGCGTGGTGCGTTCAATGGACATGGATGCCGCAGCCAGCGCGGTGGAGGCGGGGGTGTGGGATCCGCAGGACATCCTGTTTGTAGAGTTGCCGCAACGATTCGCGTATTGCCTGAACCCCCAGCCAGCCCCGGCCCCTCAGGCATGAAAAAGCCGACCCTTGAGTCGGCTTTTGATCCACGCTGAGCGTGGTTTTTATTTGACGTCGCTGGCGGGGGGCGCAGCCTCTGAGGCCGCAGCAGCGGGCGCCGCAGGCTCGGTGAATTTGGCGCCGCCAGCGTTGGCCAGGTAAGCCACCGCGCGGCTCACTTCCAGATCGCTGAATTCGCCACCCGCTTGTGGCGGCATGGCGTTCTTGCCCTTGAGAGCAGATTGAATCAAGGCTGCCAGACCGGTGCCAATGCGTGGCCCCCAGCCTGCGGCATCGCCCAACTTTGGAGCGCCCATGGCACCCGATTCGTGGCAGGCGGCGCACTGCGCCTTGAAGACCTCTTCGCCTGAGCGCGGCCCAGCATTGGCCGAGACCATTTTGACTTCGACCGAGCCCACAGGCCTGATACGCTGGGCTGTGGCCTGCTCGGACAAGGCATCGCTGCCCGAAGAGCCGGTGCCACTGGATGCCACGAACTCGACCAGCAGGATGATGATGATGATCGGCACAATGAATGCCAGCCCCACGGCCACGGCCAGTTGCTTGGGTGTCTTGATCGGGCCTTCGTGATCGTTGTCGTGAGAATTGGGCACTTGGCTCATGGGATCCTCAGGGGCGCTGGTTATCGTGGGCGCAGGCCTTGCGGCTGCTGAACATGGCAGAAAATCCTGCCACAAAGGCCGGATTATAGAGGGGCTTGTCGCTGACCCACTGTTAGAATCTGCCCCTGCGTTGCGCCCGTAGCTCAATGGATAGAGTACTGCCCTCCGAAGGCAGGGGTTGCTGGTTCGATCCCAGCCGGGCGCACCATGTAGATCAAATGCTTGCGCCGCCTTCAGGTCCGCTTAGGCCGGATGCAGTGTGGCGAAATACACAGCATTTCCTCATTGTGGGCACCGATGCCGCGTTGAACTGGATCACGCCAGCCACAGGCTATATCCTGTTCACATTACTGTTGCCGTGATGTGTTGGCCATTTGCATCTGAGTTTCAGTGTTCGGCCAGCGCAATAAGCTGCAAGATGCATGATGCCGCCTGATTCCAAATAAGTTGGCTCACCGGAGAGATGGATGTCGGCCATTGATTCAGAACTTGCATTACTGCTGGAGGATTCCGGTCGAAAGCCCAAACTCTTGGTAGTGGATGACCAACCGACTAATATTCAGGTGCTCCACCGCGCTTTCTCGGCGGACTATCAAGTTTTCATGGCAACCAATGGCCCCCAAGCTTTGTCGGTTTGCCGTGATCAACACCCAGACTTGGTGCTTCTGGATGTGGTCATGGATGGCATGGACGGGCATGAGATTTATCGGCAAATCAAGGCCGACCCAGCCATCAGCGACACCCCGGTGATTTTTGTCACCGCGCACAATGATCCCTTGCAGGAAACCCAGGGATTAGAACTTGGCGCGGTGGATTTCATTTCCAAGCCCATCAACCCGGATGTGGTCAGGGCCAGGGTCAAGACCCACATCAAGCTGAAACTGCAATCTGACCTCTTGCGCAAGCTTGTCTTTGTGGACGGATTGACGGGCGTCTTCAACCGACGCTATTTCGATCATCGCCTGTCGACGGAGTGGTTGAGAGCCAGCAGGAGTAAGAGCTCGCTGGCCTTGATCTTGATCGATGTGGACCACTTCAAGCGTTACAACGACCGTTACGGTCATCAGGCAGGGGATGACTGCTTGAAGAAGGTTGCACAAGCCCTTCTTCGCGGTTTGCACCGGCCTGCTGATGTGGTGGTGAGATACGGTGGTGAAGAGTTTGCGTGCTTGTTGCCTGAAACCGAATTGGCGGGGGCGATGCAAGTCGCGCATCATTTAGAACAAAGCGTCCGCGATCTTGGGGTTGTTCACGAGGACTCGGCGGTCGCTGACAGGGTCACGATCAGCCTGGGGGTCGCCGTGAAAACCGCCAATTCCCCTGCCACATTTGAAGAGTTGCTGACCACGGCTGACGAGCAGTTGTACAAGGCCAAGAATGCTGGACGAGCCCAGGTGTCTGGCACCGAATGGTGAGTGAGGGCTCAAGCCAGGGGAGTGGGGGCCGATAACAGTTGAGGCGCCTGGTGCCCGTGGGATTGCAGCTTTCAACGAAGACACGAGGTGTGGACATGAACGTGCGTGACTGGCAGGCCGTGCAGGCTCAAGGGGCGGCGGGCACCCTGATGAGGTTGGGGCATCGCCGTTTGTCGTTCTTGAGGGGCGCAGACGCGAGAAGAAGGCCTGATCTGCAAAGAGTTGTCTCGCGCGAGTGGAAGATTGATGCGGTGTCTTGCGGGTCGCTGGGCGAGGCAGTTCAGGTGCTCCCTGCTGGGGGGCAGTCAGGTCGATCACTCCGGGCTTCACGCCCGACGTTGTTGATCGTTGACGATCAACCGGGCAACGTCCAGGCTCTGTATCACGCACTCAAGCAGGACTATCAACTGTTGGTGGCCACCAATGGATTTCAGGCGATTGAACTGTGTCGTTCTGCCAAGCCGGACATGGTGTTGTTGGATGTCGTGATGCCGGGCATGGATGGCTACGCGGTCTGCAAACGCCTCAAAGCGGACGACACCACATGCCGCATCCCGATCATTTTCATCACGGGCAGTACCACGACCTGGGATGAAAGCCAGTGTCTGGAGGCGGGCGCAGTGGATTTCATCTCCAAACCTGTGAATCCGTCGGTTCTGCAATCGCGTGTCCGCACTCACCTGACTTTGAAGCACCAAGCCGACCGTTTGAGGCATAGCAGCGAAGAGTTGGCCAATGCTCAAAGGCTGGGTAAGGTGGGCAGTTGGCATTGGGACCTGCTCGCGGATCAATTCGACATGTCTCAGCAGTTGCGCAGCATGTTGGATGTTGAGCAACTTTCTGGCAGCCTTCAGATTCAACGAGCCCGCGCTCAGTTTGCCAGCGTGAGTTGGTGGCGTGGTCTCAGGGCACTGGCCAGGGCCAAGGCGGGTGAGTCCACGGAGAACATTGAACTCGACCATTGCCGATCAGACGGCACGATGGGCCATCTGCTTTGCAACATGGAGGCGATGACGAGTGCGGCCGGAGAGGTAATCGCTGTGAGTTGCACGCTGCTCGACATCACCGACCGCATGCGTGTGGAACAACTGCGCATCGAAAAAGAAGCGGCTGAATTGGCCAGCGAACACAAAGACCGGTTCTTGTCGAGCATGAGCCATGAGCTTCGCACGCCGCTCAATGCTGTCCTGGGTTTTGCGCAGCTGCTGAGCTTCGAGCCCTCCATTCAAAGCAACCGGGGGCTGCAAAGCAAGGTCGGGCACATCCTGCATGCTGGCAATCACCTGTTGTCGATGGTGGCGGAAATCTTGGACTTGGCTTGCATCGATGCAGGCAAGATTGCCTTGACCATGACTTCAGTTGATGCTGTTCAGGCCATGCGAGATGCGCTGGAGATGACCGCACCCGAGGCTCAATCCAGAAATTTGTGGGTGGGCCCGACGTTTGGCGAAGGGGCGCATTGGGTTCAGGCCGATCAGCGGCGCTTGCATCAGATTCTGCTGAATTTGCTGTCCAACGCGATCAAGTACAACCGCCATGGTGGCGAGATCCGTTTGTCCGTCCGCAGCATGGCGCGGGAGGTTCAATTCGCCATTTCAGATACCGGCAAGGGGTTGAGTTCTGAGCAGGTCAGGCATTTGTTCGAGCCCTTCAATCGGCTGGGCTCCGAGAATTCATCGACCCAAGGAACTGGAATCGGGTTGGTGCTTTGTCGGCATCTGGCAGAGGCCATGGGAGGCAGAATTGAGGTGAGCAGCGTGCCAGGCGCCGGATCGACGTTCACCTTGTGCCTGCCTCAGTGGTTGCCGCCAGATATTCGCCTGAGCAACGAAAACGCTTGAACCATGCAGTCAGCACCCCTGCGCGACAACGAAGCAGATGCGCTGGCAGCACTGCAGCATTTGTCGGTGCTGGACAGTGCCCCTGAGGCCGAATTCGATGCTCTGGTGAGGGCCGCATCGGCGGTGTGTGGCGCCCCCATCTCGGTGATCAGCCTCATCGACTCAGATCGGCAATGGTTCAAGGCCAACATAGGTTTGCCGGGTGTGACGGAGACCTCCCGAGATGTGGCCTTTTGCGCGCATGCAGTGCTGGGCGGCGAGTTGTTCGAGATACCGGATGCGGGGCAGGATCCCAGGTTCGCCGACAACCCCCTGGTGACCGGTGCGCCGCACATTCGCTTTTATGCGGGCGCGCCACTGCGTTTGAGCGACGGGATGCGCATTGGCACCATTTGCGTGATTGACAGGCAACCCAGGCAATTGAATGACATGCAACGCGAGGTGCTGCGCTGCTTGGCCGAGGCGGTGACCAGCGCGCTTCAAGGTCGACGAGCAGCCTTGGCCACCAAGGCTGCAGCTCATGAATTGGCCCGCGCTGCTCTGGTGGAGCAGCACAGCGCTGACGCGATCATTGGCCTTGATGCAACAGGGCATGTGAAGCGGTGGAATCCGGCGGCGGAGGCCATGTTTGGCTACACCGCCGCCCAGATCATCGGCCAGCCGTTTGACAAGCTGCTGCCTGATCCGAGCGGACAGCAGGTCTTGGCAGCCGCAGCCAAGCTGAACGGCCATCAAGCGTTCAGGCAAGAGGGCGTGTTGCGGCACCAGACGGGGCATCTGGTTCATGCATCAACCACCGTGGTTCCCGAGCCCGCGCCTGAAGATTTGCCATCGGGTTTGACCTTGTTCGTTCGTGATGTCTCTGCGCAAATTCTGGAGGTCAGCAAGCTGGCGGCCAATGAAGCGTACGCGCGCGAGATGTATGAACGAACACCCGCGATGCTTCACTCTGTGGATGCCACGGGGCGTTTACTGTCGGTCAGCGACAGGTGGTTGCTGAAGTTGGGTTATGCCAGGGATGAAGTCTTGGGGCGGCCCAGTGTCGATTTCCTCACGCCTGCGTCGCGAGCCTACGCCTTGAGTGATGTACTGCCGACCTTCTTTGCCCACGGGCGGGTCGACGATGTGCCTTACCAGATGCTCACCAAGGATGGGCAGGTGCTTGACGTGCTCTTGTCAGGCATTTTGGAGTACGACGCTGACGGAAAACCCGTGAGGAGCCTGGCGGTCATTGAGGACATCACCGCCCGCAAACGCGCTGAACGTGCGCTGCAGGCCATTTTGGATGCTGTGCCCTCGCAGATTGGCTATTGGGACCAGAACCTCATCAACCGCGTCGCCAACAAAGCACACCAATCCTGGTTTGGGATTGATCCTGACGCCATGCGGGGCATGCACATCAGGGAGTTGCTGGGCCAGGACGTCTACGAGCGCAACCTGCCGCATCTTCAGGCGGCTTTGGGTGGTGAGGCGCAGTCCTTTTACGGCAGCGCGGTTCGTGCGCTTGATGGCTCTGGCGTTCGTCACACCATGGTGAACTATGTGCCCGATGTGCAAGGCGACGACGTTCTCGGCATCTACACCCTGGTGCATGACGTCACAGAACTCGTTGAAGGACGAACCTTGCTTGCCGCCGCCCAGCGCGACAGCCAGGCCTTGTTGAGCATCTTGCATCAGCACGCCATCGTGTCGGTCGCAGACCGTGCCGGCCGCATTTTGGAGGTCAACGACAGTTTTTGCACGATTTCTGGTTACAGCCGGGATGAGCTCATCGGGCAGAACCACCGCATTGTCAATTCAGGGGTTCATGCCCCCGAGTTCTGGGTGGACATGTGGCGCACCATCAGCGGTGGCCGCTCCTGGCGGGGCGAGGTTTGCAACCGCGCCCTTGACGGCGCTTTGTATTGGGTGGACAGCATCATCGCGCCGTTCATCGGGCAAGATGGGCGCATCGAAAAGTACATTTCCATTCGATACGACATCACCGGGCGCAAGCGCATTGAAGACGCCCTGCGATCCACCAACGAGAGAAACGAGATTGCCTCTGAGGCGGCAGGCATCGGTGTCTGGGAGTATGACGTCGTCGCTGGCACGCTTCAGTGGGACGATCGCATGTTCCAGCTCTATGGCCGAGAATACATGGCGGGCGACGCACCTTACGAGTTGTGGCGCAGTAGCTTGCATCCTGATGATCGAGAGCGCAGCGAGCAGGTGTTGGCGGGAGTCTTGCGGGGCGGTCAGAAATTTGAAAATGAGTTTCGCATTGTTCGACCCGATGGCGAGGTGCGCCATTTGAAGGCCACAGCGCGGGTTTTCCGCGACGAGCAAGGGCATCCCCTGCGCATGACGGGCGTCAACATGGATGTCACTGATCGGGCAGACGCCGAGCTTTTGCTGCGTGAGGCCCTGCACAAAGCCAAGCAGGCCAATCTGGCCAAAAGTCAGTTCTTGGCCAACATGAGCCATGAAATCCGCACGCCGATGAATGCGGTGATCGGTCTGTCGTACCTGCTTGAGCGATCCGCGCTGAGTGCGGAGCAGAGCTCGTTCGTGGCCAAGATCAAGGTGGCCAGCAAGGCCTTGCTGGGCATCATCAATGACATCCTCGACCTGTCGAAGATTGAAGCTCAAGAGTTGCACATTGATCGGGCGCCCTTCGATCTGAACGCGGTCTTGAGTGATTTGACGGATTTGCTGTCTTCCCAGGCGCAGGCCAAGGGACTGGTCTTTGCGGCCGAGTTGCCTGCCAATTTGCCAACCTTGTTGGAAGGGGATGCAGCAAGGCTGCAGCAGATATTGACCAACTTGCTGTTCAACGCCGTCAAGTTCACGGCGTGTGGGACGGTGCAGCTGCGGGTCAGCGAAGTCGCGTCCTCGGACGCTGCCATTCGTTTGCGATTTGCCGTGAAAGACAGTGGCATTGGCATCCAGCCTGATGTATTGCCCCGCCTGTTCACGCCATTTGCCCAGGCAGATGAGTCCACCACCCGGCGATTTGGCGGGACAGGGCTGGGGTTGTCGATTGTCAAGCAGTTGGTCGGCCTGATGGGGGGCGAGGTGGGCGCGTCCAGCACCCCTGGCGTTGGCAGCGAGTTCTGGGTTGAGTTGAGCTTTTCTCTGTGCGAATTGGCGACCTTGCCCCAGTCTTTGACGTTGAGTTCGACCATCCGGGGGCCAGGGCTGGTTGGCGTGCGTGTATTGGCGGCTGATGACAATGCGATCAATCTGGAGGTCGTCAAGCGCATCCTTGAGATGGAAGGTGCGCAGGTCAGCCTGGCCAGCAATGGACAAGAGGCTGTCGATCATCTGCTTGCCCAGCCCCAAGGGTTCGACGTGGTTTTGATGGACGCGCAGATGCCCGTGCTGGATGGCTATGACGCCGTGAGACGCATCCGTGGTGGCTTGGGCTTGACGAGTTTGCCCATCATTGCTTTGACCGCAGGTGCACTCACCAGCGAGCAGCAATTGGCCAAAGAGGCGGGCATGAATGACTTTGTCAGCAAGCCTTTCGATCCACAGGCCTTGGTGCGTTGCATTCGGCGTCATGCAGGGCGGGGCGAACAGGGTGCTGTACTTGGAATCGACCAAGTGGCTGACCAACCCGCGATGGCTGGCTGGCCGCAGATCGAGGGCATCGACACGCAGGTCGCCCATGTGCACCTGAGTGGGCATTTGGATTTGTTTGATTCGACACTCAGGCGCATGTTGAATGACGTCGTGCACTTTGATGTCTTGCCACTGAGTGGGGATGTCTTGAGTGCCATGGCTGTTCGCTTGCACACCTTGAAAGGCCATGCGGGAACGCTCGGTGCCAAAGGCATTCACTTGGCTGCAGGGCAGGCCGAGCGCGCCTGTTTGGCGGGGCAGGTGGGGCCGGTGTCGCCATTGATGCGGAGCCTGGTCCTCCAGTTAGAGCAGCTTCGCTTGAACGCTGCTCCTTTTCTGGAGCGCGCCGTTGGGCCGGCCCTGCTATCAGCGGATGAGGCCCCCGACGCACAAGACGACGACCCGCAGAAAGTGGCCGATCTGTTGCAACTGCTGAGGGCGAGCGACCTCAGTGCCATGGACCAGTTTGCCGTCTGTGCGCCGCAACTGCGCAGGCAGCTGGCCCCAGCCGCCTATGCCAGTTTGTGCAGGCAGATGGAGAACCTTCAGTTCGATGAAGCTCTCCAGACCTTGTCGGACCTGGGTTTTTAGTCTTTGCTGTCGCGGGCGGTGTTCAGCAGCACCAACGCGCTGGCGAAATCAAAGCTCTCGATGCTTTGCCGCAATGGACCAACAACCGTGGTGCCCCACAAGGTGAGCAAGGCAGGCGCGATGCGTTGGAAGTGCTCCAGGGCCGCAAGGTCTTGTTGTTTCAGCATCGTCACCAGACGTTCGAGGTCCTGAGGCTCCAGCGATTGAGCCGCATCGGGGGGCGCGTCGTGATGAACCTCCTTGTGACGGTGCTCGGCCAACGCAGCTTGGGCTGAGACGGCCAGGGCCTGCAATGCCACGCACAGTGCGGCCATGCTCGCACCCACATCTGGGGCAGGCGCTTGGGAGCCCATGGAGGCTTCAATCGCCCCTGCCAGTTGGTAGATTTTTTGCGCGCCCAGCAAGCCAGCGCTGCCTCGCAGATTGTGCATGCGTGCGGCCAGTGCTTGGCGTTCAGTGGCCTGTTCGGGGATGGGCAAAGCCAGCAGCGTCCCGGAGTCAAACTCGTGCAGCAATCGGTCGAGCATGGCCAAGAACAGGCTTGAATCGTTGGAGAGCCGATGTGCTGCGCCTTTGCTGTCAATGCCTTCGATCTCTGGCCAGTGGTGGGGAGCTCCGGCCCGTTTGGTCGACGCCATTAATTTCAAAGGCTGCCCTCGGGCTCGTTCAACGCACCTCCGCAGGGTTCGAACCAGGTTGGCGGGGTCGAGCGGTTTGGTCAGGAATTCGTCCATGCCCGCTTCGTGTGCTTTGCGGCGCTCTTCCCCCAAGGCCCCTGCCGTCAAGGCCAGCACCGGCAACTGACGCAAACCCAGCTCATTTCGCAGGCGACGCGTGGCTTCATAGCCGTCCATTTCAGGCATCTGTACATCCATGAGCACCGCGTCAAAGTGCGTTGGTGCGGCGCGCAGGTGCTCCAGGGCTTGGGCCCCATTCAAGCAGGTTTGCACGATGGCCCCCTCGCGTTCCAGCAGGCGGCGTGCCACGTCCAGGTTGATGGTGCTGTCGTCCACCAACAGAATCTTCAGGCCCGTCAGCCACTCCGCATCGACGCCATCCATGGAGGTGGACTGCATCACGCGGTCCGTGTTGCCGGTGTGGCGCGCCACACTGCTGTTCACGGCATTGAACAGTTCGGACGCTTCGACGGGCTTGCACAGGATGTGATCGGCCACTTGGTGAACGTCCATGGCGTGGATGGCTTCTCGTTCGTGGGCCGAGATGATCAAAGCGGCGGGTAAGCGGTGGGGAGTGAGCTGGCCTGCCAGCACGGTGAGGGCCTGCAAGCCATCCAACTGCGGCATTTGCCAATCGACCAGCAAGGCATCTGGCAATGCCTTGCCCTCGGCGATGGCATCGCGCAAATGATCGATCAATGCTTGCCCCGACGCCAGTTCGATGGATCTCCAGCCAAATGCGCGGCACATGCCCGATAACACCCTGCGGTCATCCGCGCGGTCATCGACGACGACCACATCCAGGCCGCTGCTGCCATGCTTGGCTTGGAGGTGCTGGTGTTCGTCCGCGATGGTGAAAGGCAGATCAACCCAGAACTCGCTGCCCCGTCCCAAGGTGCTGGTCACGCCGATGCTGCCGCCCAGCATCTCTGCCAATCGCTTGACGATGGACAAGCCCAAGCCTGTGCCGCCGAAACGGCGGGTGGTTGACGCGTCAGCCTGAGTGAACGGGTCGAACAGCGTTTCCAGTGCTTGCGGTGCGATCCCCAGCCCCGAGTCACGCACGGACCAGCGCAGCCACAGCGTGTGTCCATCCATGCGTTGCTGTTCAACCTGAACAGCAACGCCGCCATGCTGCGTGAATTTGATGGCGTTGCTGGCGAGGTTCACCAGAATCTGACGCAGGCGCAATTCGTCTCCCTCCAACAAGCCGGGGAGGTGGTCGGCGCCAAGCACTTCGAATGTGATCCCTTTGTCATAGGCGCCGGATGTGAACAATGCGGTCAAATCACCCAACAGCTGATTTGGATCGAAGGTCGCCAGCTCCACCCCCATTTCGCCCGCTTCGATCTTGGCCAGATCAAGCACGTCGTTGATGATGCCCAGCAACGATCGTCCTGCCACCTGAAGGTTGGCCAGTAACTGGCGTTGGTCTTCATCCAGCTTCGTGGTGGACAGCAGGTGAGCCACGCCAATGACCGCATTCATGGGGGTGCGTATTTCATGGCTCATGTTGGCCAGGAACATGCTCTTGGCGGCGTTGGCCTCTTCTGCCGCCGTTTTGGCTTGACGCAAGGCCGCGTCTGTTCTGCTGCGTTCGGTGATGTCTTGTGCGATGCCCAGGTAGCCACTGAGCTGCCCATCCACGGTTTGGATGGCGGTCACGGCCAGAGAAACGCGCAAGTGCGAACCATCCTTGCGCACATAGGTCCATTCGCGGGTTTCTGCGCCATCCAGTTCGGGCTGGTGAATAAACACGCGGAAGCCCTCAATCGGGGTCCCGTGCTGCGCGCTGAGTTCTTGACCCCGGGTCATGACCTCATCTGCCAGATGCAGTAATGCCGGGGTGCTTTTGCCCACCATGTCGTCCGCGTGGTAGCCCAGCATGTGCTCGGCGCCTCGGTTGAAGATGGTGATCAGCCCGTTGGTGTCCGTGGCGATGATGGACAACTCGGTGGCCGACCGGAGCACGCTGTCCAGCAAGGCGGCAAAGCGCGTGACCTCGGACTGCGCATTCTTCGTGACGGTGATGTCTTGATGGGTGCCGTACATCCACTCTGGTTGACCATCCGCCGTTCTGGTGAACACGCGTCCCCGGTCAAGCACCCATACACAGTCCCCGTTCTTGTGACGCATGCGGCTTTCGCACGCGTAGTAGTCAAGCTCACCCGAGAAATGACTTTTGAGCAGTGCCTCGGAGCGGGCAAGGTCATCTGGATGCGCATGGCTCAGCCAAGTTTGAATGCTGACCGGCGCCAGTTCTTCAAGCTGGTAGCCAATGATGTCGGCCCATCGTTCATTGAAGTGTGCTTCACCGGTCTGGACGTTCCATTCCCAGGTGCCCACATGGGTGCCTTCAATGATGTTCCCCAATCGTTCGCGCTCTTTCGCCAGGGTGATGCGCCCCTCGGTGATCTCGGTGATGTCATGCACCACCACATAAAACCCCTGCACCTGCCCGTCCACGATGTCGGGCAGGTAGTTGGTGAGCGCATGTCTGCTCCCTTGCCCGTCGGGCCTGGGAATGTCACGCTCAAATTGTTGGGGTTCTCCGCGCAAGGCGCCTTCGATGTAGGGCAGGTTGCGTTCAAGCAGGTCTTTGCCCAGCAGGTCGCGCAGGTGCTTGCCGACCAATGCTGACGGGGGGACGCCGAACCAGCGTGAATAGGCCTGGTTGGCCACACGGTTGCGAAGGTTCTTGTCCCAGTACCCGATCATGGAAGGCACGGCGTCCAGCACGGTTTGCAGATCTCGCCTTGCCGTTTCCAACTCGGCAGTTCGTGCGTGGACCTGTCTCTCCAAGGTGAGGGTGAAGTCCTGACGCTGCTGATCGGCAGCCTTGCGGTCGCGAATGTCGCGGATGAGCTTGGCCATGCCAATGACTCGCCCATCCGGCGACCGGATGGGCCCCGCAGTGATGGACACGTCCAGCGAGGTGCCGTCCTGATGACGCCGGGTGGTGTCAAAAGCCGCAAGCGCATTGCCTTTTGCAATTTCTTCCAAGAGCGTGGCATCTTCGTGCTGTCTTTGCGGCGGCAACAGAATCGAGGCCAATGGTTTGCCGATGACTTGGGATGCACTATGACCGAACAATTGCGTTGCCGCCTGGTTCCACGACATGATCAAACCATCCATGGACTCGCCGATGATGGCGTCTGCAGAGTGCTCCACGATGGTGGCCAATTGCGCTTTCTGCAGGGCGGCGCGCTGCTCCCGCTCTCGTCCGAGGCGCATCGCGCCGATCAGGGCCGCAGAGATCAAGGTGATCGCGGTGCCCATGAGGAAGACCGTGTGGGGCTGCAAGGGGTCAAGGCGCTGGGCAAAGTGTGGCGTGGCGTTCAGTTCGACTTGCCAGCGCCGCCCATAGACATCGAGATCAATGACTCGCTTCATGCCGGTGGCTGTAGCGCTTTCTGTTGAGGCCGAGTTGTAAAACTCATCCGGGTGTTGGGGGTTGGTGGTGTCCCTCAGGACCAACCAGACATCATCATCAAGGGCACGAAAATCCGCGAGCACTTCTTTCAATGACAGGGGTGCGTAGCTCCACCCCCAAGCGGCCGTTTCCCGCTGTTCAGGTGTCGCCCTGGCCATGCCATCGCGATAGATCGGAAGCAGGAACAACACGGATTTTTGTCGTCCCCCAACCGCTTGAACCAGCGTGATGGGGCCGGTGATGGTGGCTTGGCCGGAGCGCATGGCGGCGATGGCAGCTTGGCGGCGATTGGCTTCAGAACCAATGTCCAGGCCGACAGCCGCTTGATTGCGCTCAACGGGCTCGATGTACTGAATCACGAAGCGCTCGCCCTCGTGCGGCGAGAAATCGCGGATCGCAAAATCGGGCTTGCCATCCGATCTGGCCTGAACCAAAAACTGCGCTTGCTTGTCGGCAGGTACCCGGCGAATGAGGCCGAATCCTCTCGCCCCGGGGAATTCTTTGTCGATGTCGCGCGATTCAGCGTATTTCCGAAAGAGTGACCGAGAAATAGTTTGCTCGCCTACCACCAGCGCGGCGCCTCGAGCGCCCCGCACGCCGTATTCATACAGCCGCATGCGCATGGAAAGCTGTGCAGCGACCTGCTCGGCTGTCTTGACAAACACCGCTTGCGCATTGCGCTGGTTGTGTTGCCCTTGTTGCCAGGCCAACAGGGCGCTGAGCGACAGGCCCAGGACCAGGGCGCCGAGCACCCAGCCGATGACCTTGGTGGGGAGGGAGGGTTTCATCTGGCCTTGCTCTCCAGCGCCGCAGCGTGATTGATTCGGTATGGCTTAGCAGTATCGATCACGGCAAGCCCGCTTGGCCCCTGTCGCCAGCAGTTATTGCAGCATTCCGAGCAATTCGTTGGCTTGTGACCCAGCGCAAGACGATTGAAGACGAACTGAGCCGACACCGCTTGGGGCCTTGCGGCAGGCACGACAAGCTCGCTTTGACGCGGTGCTGGTCAAGCCATTTCCACCTTGACGTTTTTCAACGTCATCTGCCTGCCATGGATGAACCGCCTGGACCATCGGGCCTCGATATTCCCAGGATTCATCCGATATCACTGGCATGTGGACGAAGGTGCAGTAGTGATGTTGACAGAAACCGAACGTTTGATGGCGGTGCGTGCCCATGAAATCCTGGACACGGCGCCCGAGGCTGAATTTGACGCCTTGGCCAACCTGGCCGCGCAATTGGCTGGCGTGCCCCTGGCCTGGCTGGCCTTCATGGGGGAAAGCCGGTGGTGGTGCAAATCAAGCGTGGGCCTGGGTGACCGCGAATGGCACCAAGGCTTGAGTCTGGAGGATGCCAGCGGTGTGCAGGAATCCCTGGTCTGCGAAGAGCTGAGGCGCGATGCGCGCTTTGAGCACCACCCTTGGGTGGCGGGCGAGCCGGGCCTGCGGTTTTACGCCAGTGCGCCCATCGTGGATCAGCAAGGCCATGCCCTGGGCACGATCGCGGTCGCGGACATCCACCCCCGGGCGTTCACCGAAGGGCAAAAGTTGGCCTTGGCGGACCTGGCCACGCTGGCCATGGCCGTGCTGGACGGGCGCCAGCGCGCGCGCCAACTCAGCCACCTGGCGAAGACCGACCACCTCACGGGCGTGGCCAACCGCGCCCAGTTCGACTTGGCGCTGGACGTGGAAATGCGCCATTCCATGCGCGCTGGCGAGCCCTTCACCGTGCTGTGCATGGACCTGGACGGCTTCAAGGAAATCGTCGACGGCTTTGGCCACGCGGCGGGCGATGCGGTGCTGTGCGAAGTGTCGCGTCGCCTGAACCAGCAGGTTCGCCTGGGCGACGTGCTGGCCCGCCTGGGCAGCGACGAGTTCGGCGTGGTGATGCGCCATGGCGCCAAGGACTCGGCCGAGGTGCTGGCCAAGCGCATCGTGCGCTCGGTGTGCCAGCCCATCACCCTGCCCACGGGCGACGCGGTGGGCGTGGGTATCTCAGTGGGCATCGCGGCCTACAACGACTCGGTCGAGTCGGTGAGGTCTTTGCTGGCCCAGGCCGATCAGGCCTTGTACGACGCCAAGAAGCAGAACGAGCGCCGCTGGAAGATGTTCGTGGGCGGGCGCTGAGCGCTCAATCAGCGCGTGACCTGGATGGAGGCGTTGCCTGCAGCGATCGGGTCGCCGGTGCGGTTGAAGGTTTCCAGCCACACGTCGTAGCCCTGCATCTGGCCGGTTTGCCAGGGGTGAAAGCCGGGTTTGAAATAGGCCATGAAGTGACCCAGGATGGGCATGTACAGGCCGCCCGGCTTGTACAGCCACCACAGGCCCTTGGCCATCAGGCCGACGCGCTTGAAGAAGCCGAAGCCATCGGCCTTGAGCATTTCGCTGATGACCACGAAGGTGCCGATCGGAAAGCCGATGGTGGCCATGATCAGTGCGAAGACGCGGCGCACATAACCCACTTTGGCGACTTTCTGCATCACGTCGAAGGCCACGGCCTTGTGCTCGACTTCTTCGATGGCGTGCCAGGTGTACATGGCGCGGATGCGCGGGTCGGCCTTGTCCATGACCTTGGCGGCTTCGAATCCGTGGGCCATGAGCGCGGTCATGTGTTCGAACGCGGCGGTCAGGGCCAGCGTGGCCTTCTTGGGCAGGTAGACGCGCAGGAGCTTGAAGAGCACGAACACTGTGAGGCGTTCGATGCGGTCGACGTCCACGCCCTGCGCTTTGACGCGGTCGTTGAACTGGCGGTGCACGATGCCGTGCTGGCCTTCTTGCCGCGTGAAGTCTTTCACGTCCGCCAGCAGCTTGGGGTCGGTGATCTGGTCACGGAAGTCGCGCACACATGAGATGAAGAAGCGCTCCCCTTCGGGGAAGAAGGTGGACATGGCGTCGAAGAAGCGCGACTTGAACGGATCGTTGTCGAGCCAGAAACGGGGGATGTCGCCGTCGAGCCCAAAGTTGAGGTTCTCGCGCGGGACGATGGGGTGGTCAGTGGTGGTGTTCATCATCACAGGCCCAGTTGCTTGGCGATGATCTCGTTCATGATTTCATGCGTGCCGCCGCCGATGGACAGGATGCGGTTGTCACGGTACAGGCGCTCGACCAGCGATTCGCGCATGTAGCCCATGCCGCCGAAGATCTGCACGGCTTCGTAGGTCACGTAGTCGGCCACGTCGGTGGCGAAGTTTTTGGCCATGGAGACCTCGGTGATCGCTGGCTTGCCCGCCTGCATTTGCGCGGCGCAACGGTACGAGTACTCACGCGCAATGCTCACGCGCGTGGCCATCTCGGCCAGCTTGTGGCGGATGACCTGGTGTTTGGCCAAGGGCTTGCCGAAAGTCTCGCGGGTTTTGACATAGGCCATGCATTCTTCCAACGCCAATTGCGCAGTCATGTAGGCCATGACCGCCAGTGACAGCCGCTCGGCCTGGAAGTTCATCATGATCGTGAGGAAGCCGGAGTTCTCGGGGCCCAGCAAATTGCCCACGGGCACGCGGCAATCGCTGAAGAACAGCTCGGCCGTGTCGGAGGCCCACCAGCCCATTTTTTTGAGCGGCTGGCCAACCGAGAAGCCCGGTGTGTCGCGGTCGATCAGTAGCAGCGAGACGCCCGCGTAACCAGCCTCGCCGGTGCGCACGGCCACGGTGTAGTGGTCGGCGCGCGTGCCCGAGGTGATGAAGGTCTTGGCACCGTTGACGACGTAGTGGTCGCCATCCTTGACGGCGCGGGTGCGCAGGTTGGCCACGTCGGAGCCGCCGCTGGGCTCGGTGATGGCCAGGGCGGCGATCTTGTGGCCGCTGAGCACGCCGGGGACCACGCGTTGCTGCAGTTCTTTGGAGCCCACGCGCCACACGGGCGGCAGGCCGATGTCGAGCGAACCCAGGCTGGCCACGAGGCCGCCAGAACCGCTGCGCATCAGCTCTTCGCTGACGGCCAGCTTCAGGAAGACGTCGTGCTCGCCCGTTCCGCCCCAGGCTTCAGGGTGGCCGATGCCCAGCATGCCCAGATCGGCCACTTGCTTGTACAGCTCGCGCGGAAAGGTGCCGGCCTCTTCCCAGTCGTTGATGTGCGGCTTGATGACCTGGTCAACGAAGCGCTTGGTGGCGTCGCGGGCCTGGCGGTGCGTGTCGTTGAAGTAATCAACGAATGGCGATGAGTCGGTCATGGTGTGATGGTCCAGGGCTGGCGAGCCTGCTCGTCGGTGAACAGGGGGTGGGCTTGGGCCTCACCCAAGGTGAGCACGGGGGTGACGCAGGCGTCGACCTCGGCGAAGCGTTCGGCCCAGTGGGACAGGGGCTGCGTGGCGATCAACGCGGCCAATTGATCGCGCAGTTGGTTTGATTCTGGCGAGTTGGGCATGAGACCCCGTTGCCAGTGTTGCTGGGACCAGTCGGGCTGTTGCAGCACGTCGCAGGTGGCTTTCCAGAACTTGTGTTCCAGCGAGCCGATGGCCAGCGAGCGGCCATCTTGCGTGGTGTAGAGGTTGTAGCAGGGCAGGGCGCCATTGAGCAGGTCTTCGCGTGCGCCGGGCAGCTTGCCCAGCATGGGTGCGAGCATCGCGCCGGTGGCTTGTGGCATGACCTGGTGGGCCCACAGGCCGTGGGTCATGCTGACATCGACATGGCAGCCGATGCCGGTTCGCTGGGCGCTGAACACCGCCGCCAGCGTGGCGATGCAGGCCATGGAGCTGCCGCCCGCCAGATCACCCCACTGGATGTTGGACAAGGTGGCCTCGCCCTGCGCGCTGCGCATCTGGTCGAGCGCGCCGGACATGGCCATGTAGTTCAGGTCGTGTCCGGCACGGTGGGACCACAAGCCTTGCTGGCCGTAGCCCGTGATTGAGCACATGACCAACTTCGGGTTCAGGACCTTCAGGGTTTCAAAGTCCAGGCCCATGCTGGCCATCACGCCAGGCCTGAAGCCTTCAAGCAGCACGTCGGCGCTGGCCAGCCAGTCGCGCAGTTGAGCGCGGTCCGACTCCAGCTTGAAATCGAGTGTGCGGCAATCCTTGCCGTCGTTCAAGGACTTGAACAGCGGGCCCAGCGCACGCGCCGGGTCGCCTTCAGGCGGCTCGACCTTGATGACCTCGGCCCCCAGGTCCGCCAGCATGCGCGTGGCGAAGGGGCCGGGCAGGTTGCGCGTGATGTCGATCACTCGCAAGCCTGACAGCAAGTGGCTGCCTGCCATCATGCGCCGGCGTCTTCGAAGCGACCGCCTTCTTGCGCCTGCTTGACCACGATGGCCGCGGGCTCGAAGCGCGGGCCATACTTCGCGGCCAGTTCGCGAGCGCGTTCCACGAAATGCTTGGCGCCCACGGCGTTGATGAACTGCAACGCCCCGCCCTGGTTGGGCGCGAAGCCCCAGCCGAAGATCGAGCCGATGTTGGTGTCGGCCACCGAACGCACGACCTTCTCTTCGTAGCAGCGCGCGGCTTCATTGGCCTGGGCATAGAGCATGCGGTCCACCAGTTCTTGCTGCGAAGGCTGATTGGCCACGGGCGGGTAGACCTCCAGCAGGCCGGGCCACAGTGACTTCTCTTTGCCGCTGTAATCGTAGAAGCCCTTGCTGGCCTTCTTGCCGATGCGCTCAAGTTCGCCGCCAATCTTCTGCACCACGGCAAAGCCCGGGTGGATGGCGGGCAGCGGACCGCCTTCGGCGATCAAGTCCTTCTTGGTGGTCTCGGCGATGTACAGCGACAAGCTCAATGACACTTCATCTTGCAGGGCCAGCGGCGGCATGGGCATGCCCGCCTTCATGCCCGCCACTTCGATGGAGCGCGGGTGCACGCCTTCGCCCAGCATGGCCATGCCTTCCATGATGTAGGTCGTGAACACGCGAGAGGTGTAGAAGCCGCGCTTGTCGTTGACCACGATGGGCGTCTTGCCGATCTGCAGCACGTAGTCGAAGCCACGCGCCAGGGTCTCGTCCGACGTCTGCTTGCCAACGATGATCTCGACCAGGGGCATCTTGTCCACCGGCGAGAAGAAGTGCAGGCCCAGGAAGTTGGCAGGCCGCGCGCTGGCCTTGGCCAGGCCCGTGATGGGCAAGGTCGAGGTGTTGGACGCGTACACGGCAGTGGCCGGGATCACGGCTTCGGCCTTTTGCGTGCAGACGGCCTTGATGTCGCGGTCCTCGAACACGGCCTCGACAATCAGGTCGCAGCCAGCCAGGTCGTCATAAGACGTGGTGGTCTGGATGCGCGCCAGCAGCGCGTCACGCTTGTCCGGCGTGCTGCGGCCACGGGCCACGGCCTTGTCCAGCAGGCCTTGCGAATAGGCCTTGCCCTTGTCGGCGTTGTCTTGCGTGGTGTCCAGCAGAACCACGTTGATGCCGACCTTGGCCGACACGTAGGCGATGCCCGCGCCCATCATGCCGGCGCCCAGGATGCCGACCTTCTTGACCTGGCTCTCGGCCGGGCCCTTGGGGCGCGACTGGCCCTTCTTGATGGCGTTGAGCTGGTGCCACAGCGTGCCGATCATGTTCTTCGAGGTCTGCGACACCACACAGGCGGCGAAGTAGCGCGACTCGATCTGCGAGCCGACATCGAAGTCCAGCAGGCAGCCTTCGAACAGGCAGGACATGATGTGCGTGATGGCGGGGTAGTTGCCATGCGCCTTGGCATTGGCCATGGACGGCGCGATGGCCAGCACCTGCACCACGGCCGGGCTCTTGCTGTCACCACCGGGGATGCGGAAGCCTTTGACGTCCCAGGGCTGCGAGGCCTTGGGGTTGGCGGCGCACCAGGCGCGCGCCTTGGCCAGCAACTCGTCGCGCGATGAAGCCAGCTCGGTCACCAGGCCCATCTCTTTGGCCTTGGCCGCGGTCAGTTCCTTGCCTTGCGTGATCAGCTCAAAGCTCTTCTGGATGCCGATCATGCGCGGCAGGCGCTGCGTGCCGCCACCACCGGGCAGCAGGCCCAGCTTGACTTCGGGCAGGCCCAGCTTGAGCTTGGGATCGTCCAAAGCGATGCGGGCGTGGCAGGCCAGCGCGATCTCCAGGCCGCCACCCAGGGCCGTGCCGTTGAGCGCCGCCACCACGGGCTTGCCGCACTTTTCCATGCGGCGCAGCATGCCCTTCAAGTCTTCGCAAAGCTTGAAGGCTTCTTCGGCGGTGGTGATCTGCGTGAGCTGGTCAATGTCGGCGCCGACGATGAAGGTGGGCTTGCCTGAGGTGATGACCAGGCCCTTGATGGACTCGTCGGTTTCAAGGCGTTGAACCAGTTCGGCGAAGGGCTGGACCAGTGTGGGGTTCAGCACGTTCATCGCGCGGCCGGGCATGTCGATGGTGACCAGGCCGATGCCGTTGGCGTCGATGTCAAATGTGAAGGCTTGTGGTTGAGTCATGGTGTGTGCCTCGGGGATCAGACGCGTTCGATGATGGTGGCGATGCCCATGCCGGCACCGATGCACAAAGTGGCCAGCGCGGTGGACTTGCCGGTGCGCTCCAGTTCGTCCAGGGCCGTGCCCAGGATGATGGCGCCCGTGGCACCTAGCGGGTGGCCCATGGCGATGGAGCCACCGTTGACGTTGACGCGGTCCATCGACACGCCCAGGTCGCGGGCGGTCTTCATGGGCACGGTGGCGAAGGCCTCGTTGATTTCCCACAGGTCGATGTCGCCCGGGGTCATGCCTAGCTTGTGGAGCGCCTTTTGGCAGGCGGGCGTGGGGCCAGTCAGCATGATGGTGGGCTCGGAGCCGATGACCGAGCACATGCGCACCCGGGCCCGTGGCTTGAGGCCTGCCTTGATGCCGGCTTCCTTGCTGCCCAGCAGCACCAGGGCGGCGCCATCGACGATGCCCGACGAGTTGCCCGCGTGGTGGCTGTGGATCACCTTCTCGATGGTGGTGTACTTGTCGAGCGCGGTGGCGTCAAAGCCCATGGCGCCCATCATCTCGAACGAGGGCATCAGCTTGGCCAGCGACTCCACCGAGGTGCCGGGGCGAACGGTTTCATCGCGGCCCAGCATCAGCAGGCCGTTGAGGTCCTTGACGGCCACGATGGATTTGTCGAAACGGCCCTCGGCCTGCGCCAGGGCGGCGCGGCGGTGGGACTCGGACGCGTACGCATCCAGGTCGGCGCGGCTGAAGCCTTCCAGTGTGGCGATCAGGTCGGCGCTGATGCCTTGAGGCACGAAGGCGGTGCCGCTGTTGATGCGCGGGTCCATGACCCAGGCGCCGCCGTCGCTGCCCATGGGCCAGCGGCTCATGGATTCGACGCCACCAGCCACGATCATGTCTTCCATGCCCGAACCGATGCGTTGAGCCGCCTGGTTCACGGCTTCCAGGCCGGAGGCGCAAAAGCGCGACAGCGTCACGCCCGAGACGGATTGCGCCCAGCCAGCGTCGAGCACGGCGGTGCGCGCGATGTCGGCGCCTTGCTCGCCCACGGGGGTCACGCAACCCAGCACCAGGTCATCCACCAAGGAGGTGTCCAACTGGTTGCGGCTTTGCAGCGCCAGCAGCAGCGTGCGCAGCAGCCACACAGGCGTGGCCTGGTGCAGGCTGCCGTCTTTCTTGCCTTTGCCGCGCGGTGTGCGCACGGTGTCGAAAATGTAGGCTTCGGTCATGGAGAAGCTCCTTGCAAAAGGTAAAGGGATCAGAGGAAGCGCGAAGCCAGCTCTTTCATGATTTCATTGGTGCCGCCGTAGATGCGTTGCACGCGCGAATCGGCCCACAGTCGGGCGATCGGGTATTCCTTCATGTAGCCGTAGCCGCCGAAGAGTTGCAGGCATTCGTCGATCAGCTTGCACTGGTTGTCGGTGATCCAGTACTTGATCAGCGCGGCGCGGTCCACGCCCAGCTTGCCTTGCAGGTGCTCCACCATGGCGGCATCGACCAAGGCGCGCGAAGCCAGTAGCAGGGCCTGGCATTCGGCCAGCTTGAAGCGGGTGTTCTGGAAGCTGAAGATGGGCTTGCCGAAGGCCTTGCGCTCTTTGGTGTATTCGAGCGTGACCTTCATGGCCAGTTCCATGGCAGCGATGCCGGCCAGGGCAACCAACATGCGCTCTTGCGGGAGTTGTTCCATCAGCTGGAAGAAGCCCATGCCTTCAGCGCTGCCGATCAGGTTCGTGGCGGGCACGATGACGTCGTCGAAGAACAGCTCGGAGGTGTCCTGGGCGTCCATGCCGATCTTGTCGAGGTTGCGCCCACGGCGGAAGCCGGGTGCTTCGTTGGTCTCGACCACGAACAGCGAGATGCCTTGCGCGCCCTTGTCCTTGTCGGTCTTGGCGACCACGATCACCAGGTTGGCCAACTGGCCGTTGGTGATGAACGTTTTGCTGCCGTTGATGCGGTAGGTGTCGCCTTCCTTGAGGGCCAGCGTGCGCACGGCCTGCAGGTCGGAGCCGGTGCCCGGCTCGGTCATGGCGATGGCGCTGACCAGCTCACCGGTGGCCAGGCGCGGCAGCCAGCGCTTCTTCTGTTCTTCGGTGCCGTAATGGAAGATGTAGGGCGCGACGATGCCCGAGTGCAGCGAGCCGCCGAAGCCGCCGATGGCCGCCTCGCCCTGGGCCAACACCAGCGCGGCTTCGTGGCCGAAATCACCGCCGCCGCCGCCATATTCTTCAGGGGTGGAAGCGCACAGAAACCCGTTGGCGCCAGCGTCAAGCCAGGCCTGGTGGTCCATCACGCCGGCGTGGCGCCAGGCTTCGTCTTTGGGGCCCCATTGCTCCTTGAAGAAGCGTGTGGCCGATTCGAACACCATCTTGTGTTCATCGGTCATCCAGGCCGCGGGGAAATTTTGAATCGCCATGTGGTGTGTCCTCGGTCGCGATGTGGTAATTTGGATTACCGTTTTGTGGGGCCGCCCCTGAAGGGTTCGCAAAGTCTGGCGATGTTGGCGGCAGCCTCCTGGCTTGGCAAGTGGCAATCGTCAGGATTCCACGCGTTTGAATCATTTGGTAATATTGATTTCCATCCCGGAAAGACCGCACGCCATGAGTTCAGATGCCCTTGACGACCGGCAGGTCATGTTGGCCACGATGCGCCCCGACACGCTCAAGCGCATCGAGAAGGCCGTGCTGGAGTTGTTCTCGCGCCAGGATTTCCACGAGGTGAGCCTGCTGGACGTGGCCAAGTCGGCCAATGTGTCGCTGCAGACCATCTACAAGTACTTTGGCAGCAAGGAAACCTTGGTCTACGCCATGCTGGACGTGATGCTGGGCCGCCTGGCCGAACGCATGATCGACCACTTGCAAGGCATCGACGACGCGCGTGAGCGGCTGCGAAAAACCTGCTGGGTCACGCTGGACTACATGGACAAACACCCGGCCGTGATGCTGTTGCTGTTCACCGCGGTGCCGGTGTCGCGGCACAAAAACATCCGCATCTACGAAAGCCCCGAGCTGATGGGAGCCTTTTTGGGGGTGTTCAAAGATGGTCAGCAGCGCGGGGTGCTCAACAACCAGGTGTCCAGCAAGATCCTGCTGGACGTGTTCATGGGCATCATCGGCCGCGTGGTGCTGATGCACATCGTGCGGCGCGAGGATCGCTCCCTGATCGACCAGTTCGACGAGCTTTTCAACATCCTGTGGCGGGCCATGTCGTCGCCGGAGTAGGCAATCGCGTCGATTTTCCCGCTGATGCGGGCAGATACTCGTCAGGCGGGGCGTTTCATGAATAAAATGTGAGCGCTTGCCTTCGCTTTACAAGGGTAATCCCATGAGCCGCTTGCCTCCACTGGCCCACGACCAGCCCGATGCCGCCGACGCGGCGGGCACGGCGTCCAGCCGACGGATTCATGCTCGCTTGGCCATCAGGCGGCCCATTGGCCTGATCATGTCCGACGGCAGTGTCCGCTCGGCCACCACGGTCGATGTCAGCCAAGTCGGGTTGTCCATGACCACCGACAAGCCCGTCGCACCGGGGAGCAAATGCCAGGTGCGCCTGGAATGGCAGTCGGGCGACGCCTTGCAGTCGTTGGAGTTGACGGCCAAATCGGTCTATTCCTCCTACACCTCGCCCAAGAACTTTCGAATCGGCCTGGTCTTCCTGGAGGCCCAAGGGGTGGATCTGTTCCTGCAGGAGTTGACCGGTTCGGCGGCCAGTCCTGCGTCCAAGAGCAAGCCCTGACTGACCGGTCAAGCCCACCCTCAGCACGTCGATGGGTTCGCCGACATGCAACACCTCCCTGCGGTTAAAAGAACAGAATGAGCGCAAACCCAAACTGCCGTCATTCAATCTGAGAGGGCTTATGCCAAACGACAACAACCAAGCCCCGGTCACTGAAGTGGGATTGCGATCGCTCAAACTGCGCCCTGGCGTGGCCTTGCAGACGCAAGGTGTCGCGCCTGGTTCGCCCAAGAAGGAGGCGCAGTTCCTGGCCGCCATTGAAGGCAAGGGCGTGATGGTGGGGCCCCATGCCGCGTCCAGCGGCAAGGCCTCGCCCCTGAAGGCGGGAGAGGAATACACCGTGCAAGGCTTCACAGGGCAGCACGATTTCTCGTTCAAGGCTCAGGTCATCCAGATCTTCGAAGTGCCCTTTGTGTACGCGCTGCTGGTCTACCCCAAGGTGGTCCAGGCCCGTCTGGTGCGCCGCTCACTGCGCATGAAAACCTCCTTGCCGGCGAAGCTGTCCTTGGCGGGTGGCAGCGGTGCCATCAATGCCACGTTGATCGACGTGAGTCCATTTGGGGCCATGGTGCATGCGCCCAGCCCCGTCGGGGTGATTGGCGACGTGGTCAACCTGGCCGTGGGGGTGAATTTCGAGGGCGAATTGGTGGGGCTGGAGATCCCCGCCAAGCTGTGCCACAGCCACAAGGCCGAGGCCGGTGATGGGGTGCACGTGGGCATGTCTTTCAAGACGGTGTCGCAGCGCGACAGGCTGATCCTGCACTACCTGGCCCAGTCATCGACCGAAGCCGTGTGAGTCTCCTCAAGGGGCTTGGACCGCCTCGACCTGGATGCGCAGGGCCACGTCCATCTTGAAGCCATAAGGCTTGCCGGCATCGATGCCGAAGTCATCGCGGTTGATGGAGGCTGAGGCATCGGCGCCGCACAAATCACGCTTGAGCATGGGGTGCGGGATGCACTTGAAGCTGTTGACCTTGAGCACCACGGGCTTGGTCACGCCATGCAGCGTCAGTTCGCCGACCACCTGGGTGGGCGCGCCGTTGACGAAGGCGTCCAGCTTGCCCTTGTAGCGGACATGAGGGTATTTGGCGGTGTCGAACAGCTCGGCGCTCTTGGCCTTGTCGTTCATGATGTCCAAACCAAAGTCCACGCTGTTGGCATCGATGGTCACGTCGATCGTGCCGCTGCCCTTGGCCTTGTCCAGGGTGACCTGGCCACTGGTCTTGTTGAACTTGCCGCGCCACACCGAGATGCCCATGTGGTCGGCCTCGAAGCTGGGGAAGGTGTGGGTGGGATCGATGGTGTAGGTGATCGGGGCGGCCGAGGCTGCGCCGGTGGCCAGGGTGCACAGCAGCGCGCCAAGAAGCTTGTTCATGGGGAGTCCTCTCTGGTGATGAAGGGGCCCAGTTTAATCACGGCGACACCCGGGTTGAAGGGTGGGAAAACCGGGGCTTGATCCGGGTCTTTCCGTCCCTATATGCTGAGGGTGCCCACGCAAGTTCTCGAACAGGAGTTGTCCGTCATGACTCAGCCATCCCCCAGGGCGGGTTCCGCCCAGTTGTCGATCATCGAAACATTGGCCTATGCGCTGGAGCGCGTCGAGCGCGGCTTCAGTTCGGTCAGCGCGCTGCAGTACCAGCAGTTGACGGCGCGCCTGGTTGAGGCGCTTCGCACGGCGGGGCCGGGCGTGTCGCTGCAAGCCTTGCTGGATGCGTTTCCCGCCACGGCGGAGTTGTACGAGAACGTGAATTACGAGCGCGCCGGCCTGTGCCGCTCGCCCTTGCAAGCCAGCTCGGATGCCGAGGTGATGGCGCGCACGGTTTTGGCCCGCGCGCGTTGCGCCGAAGGCTGCTGATCAGCGCGTTTTGGTTTTCGACGACGAGCGCTTGCTGTCCAGCATCTGGCGGCTGCGCTCGTTGATCAGCCGCAATTCGGCGAGCGAGGTGTCGATCTCGGCACGCTTGGATTCCAGGTCGCGGATGGCCGCGTCGGTGGTCTCGATCACGTAGGTGAGTTGCTGCACGCGGCCTTCACCCTGGTCGCCATACATGTCGAGGTAAACCTTGACCTCGGACAAGGGCATGCCCAGTGACTTGGCGCGCAGGATGCGCGACAGGCGGGCGCGATCCACCTTGGAATACACCCGCGTGCCATTCAGGCGGCGCGGCGCCAGCAAGCCCTTGGTTTCGTAAAAGCGCAGGGTGCGGGGCGAGACCTCGAAGGCTGTGCACATCTCGGCGATGCCCATCAGGGCCTCGCTGTCGCCAGGGGTCTTGTCTTCCGTCATCCGCGCATTATGGACGATGCCTTCCCCATGGGTTCGAGGGATTACCCAATGGTGCAGCTTGTTGACGTTAACGTCAGCATGGCCTACAGTTTGTGCTGATCCCTCAACACCAGCCCAGGTCATGACGCATTCTGCCGACGCCCAGTCTTCGAAGCCCCATCACTACGACAGCGTTCTCAAGCCTGGCTTGTTCCAGGGCGAGGTGCACGTCATCACCGGGGGCGGCAGTGGCATTGGACGCTGCGTGGCGCACGAGTTGGCCGCCCTGGGCGCCACCGTGGTCATCACCGGCCGCAGTGTTGAGAAGCTGACCAAAGTCACGGCCGAGATCCTGGAGGATGGTGGCAAGGTTGATTCCATCGCCTTCGACATCCGCGACGAAGAAGCCGTGAAGAACGCGGTGAAAGAGATCGTGGCCAAGCATGGTCGCATCCACGGCCTGGTCAACAACGCGGGTGGGCAGTTCCCCTCGCCGATGGAGGCGATCTCCAAGCGCGGTTTCGAAGCGGTCGTGGCCAACAACTTGACGGGCGGTTTTCTGATGGCGCGCGAGGTTTACCTGCAGTCCATGCAGAAGCAAGGTGGTGCCATCGTCAACATGACCGCCGACATGTGGAACGGCATGCCGGGCATGGCGCACTCGGGCGCGGCGCGCGCGGGCATGGTGAACCTCACCAAGACGGCGGCCTTTGAATGGGCCGGTGCCCGGGTGCGCGTCAATGCGGTGGCGCCAGGCTGGATTGCTTCCAGCGGCATGGACGCCTATGGTCCGGCCATGGCGCCCGTCATCCGTGGCCTGAAAGACAACCTGCCGATGCGCCGCATGGGCCTGGAGGCCGAGGTCAGCGCGGCCATCTGCTTTTTGCTGAGCCCGGGCTCGACTTTCATCACCGGCATCACCTTGCCGATCGATGGCGGCGCGCCTTTGCACAGCGCGACCTGGCCCTCGATGGGGGGCCAGCCCGCACCGGCCTTCGATGGCTTCCACCGCTCCAGCGTGCCCAAGGTGCTGCAGGACATTGCGGCGCAAGACGCCCAAGATCAATCCAAGAACGGGAAAGCCTGACCATGCCAGCTCTGCGTTCCGCCTTGAACCCCAAGGCCGAGGCCTTTCAGAACAATGTGAAGCGGATGAGCGAGCGCCTGGCCGAGGTGCAGGGGCTGGAAGAACAGGTGCGCCGCGAGTCGGCCGCCAAGCGCGAGAAGTTTGACAAGCGCGGCCAGTTGTTGCCGCGTGAACGCGTGGCCCGTTTGCTCGACCGCGACTCGCCCTTCCTGGAGCTGAGCACGCTCGCGGGCCTGCGCATGCACGACGACGACGGCAAGAAGAATGTGCTGGGCGGCGGCACCATCATCGGCATCGGCATTGTGGGTGGCAAGCGCTGCCTGGTCACGGCCAGCGACAGCGCGCTCAAGGGGGGCACGATCTCGCCCATGGGCTTGAAGAAAGCACTGCGCGCGCAAGAAATTGCCCGTGAGAACAAGCTGCCCATCATCTGCCTGGTGGAAAGCGGCGGCGCCAACCTGATGTACCAGAGCGAGATCTTCGTGGAAGGCGGGCGCAGCTTCGCCAACCAGGCGCGCTTGTCGGCCATGGGCATCCCGCAGATCGCGGTGGTGCATGGATCATCGACCGCTGGTGGCGCTTACCTGCCGGGCCTGTCGGACTACGTGATCCTGGTGCGCGACCATTCCAGCATCTACCTGGCCGGCCCGCCTTTGGTGAAAGCCGCCATTGGCGAAGACACGACCGATGAAGCTTTGGGCGGTGCGCAGATGCACGCCGAAGTGACGGGCTTGGGCGAGTACCTGAGTGAGGACGATGCGCACGCGCTGGCCTTGTGCCGTGAGCTGATCGACAAGTTGCAATGGGACAGCGTGCCTGCCGCCGTGGCGGTGCCCGCGCCCTTGTTCGATGAAGAAGAGCTGCTGGGCTGCATCCCTGCCGATGACCGAGAGCCCTTCGACACCCGCGAGGTCATCGCCCGCATCGTCGATGGTTCTGACTTCCTCGAATTCAAAGCCAACCTGGCACCCGAGACCTTGTGTGGCCATGCCCGCATCAATGGGCACCTGGTTGGCATCCTGGGCAACAACGGCCCCATCCAGCCGAATGGTTCGACCAAGGCCGCGCAGTTCATCCAGCTGTGCGACCAGAGCGGCACGCCTTTGCTCTTCTTGCAGAACACGACCGGCTACATGGTGGGTTCGGCGGCCGAGCGCGCTGGTGCGATCAAGCACGGCGCCAAGATGATCCAGGCCGTGGCCAATGCCCGTGTGCCCAAGCTGACCATCGTGCTGGGCGGCTCGTTTGGTGCGGGCAACTACGGCATGTGCGGCCGGGGATTCGACCCGCGCTTCATCTTCTCGTGGCCCTCGGCGCGCACGGCGGTGATGGGCGGCGCGCAAGCGGCCAAGGTCATGGACATCCTGACCCGCAGCAAGCTGGAGCGCGCGGGCCACCCGGTCAATGAAGACATGCTCAAGGGCATGTCCGATGTGTTGCGCGACCGGCTGGACGAGGAATCGGCGGCCCTGTTCGGCACGGCCCGCCTGTGGGACGACGGGATCATCGATCCACGCGATACACGCCGCGTGTTGTCGATGTGCCTGGACCTGGTCAAGGAAGCCGCACAACGCAGTTTGAGATCGAACACCTTTGGCGTGGCACGCCTTTGACCTGACGCTAGAACCCGAGGAGACAACCCCATGAAATTCACGCCCGAACACATCCAGCTGGCCGACACCGTCAAGCGCTTCTGCGAGCAAGAGATCAACCCACACGTCAAGGAGTGGGAAGAAGCCGAGATCTTTCCGGCGCACGAGGTCTTCAAGAAAATGGGCAACTTGGGCCTGCTGGGCGTTAAGTACGACCCGGCCTATGGCGGCATGGGCCTGGACTTCTCGTACTCGATGGTGGTGGCCGAGACCCTGGGCGCGATCCCTTGTGGTGGCGTGCCCATGGCCATTGGCGTGCAGACCGACATGTGCACCCCGGCCCTGGCCCGCTTTGGCTCCGATGAACTCAAGCGCGAGTATTTGGCCCCAGCGATTGCGGGCGACATGGTGGGCTGCATTGGCGTGAGCGAGGCCGGGGGCGGCTCCGATGTGGCAGCTTTGAAGACCACGGCCCGCAGCGATGGCGACGACTACGTCATCAACGGTTCGAAGATGTGGATCACCAATGCGATGCAGGCCGACTGGTGCTGCCTGCTGGCCAACACCTCCGAAGGCAAGGTGCACGCCAACAAGTCGCTCATCATCGTGCCGATGGATGCCAAGGGCATTGAGAAGCAGAAGATCAAGAAGATCGGCATGAACTCGTCGGACACCGCTCAGATCTTCTTCGACAACGTGCGCGTGCCCAAGCGCAACCTGGTTGGCGTGGAAGGCACGGGCTTCATGATGCAGATGCTGCAGTTCCAGGAAGAGCGCCTGTATGGCGCGGCCAACTCGCTGAAGATGCTGGACAACCTGATCGATAAAACCATCGAGTACTGCAAAGAGCGCAACACCTTTGGCAAGCCTTTGATCGATAACCAAGTCATCCATTTCCGCCTGGCCGAGCTGCGCACCGAGGTCGAATGCCTGCGTTCGCTGACCTACCGTGCGGTCGATGAGTACATCGGGGGTGCCGACGTGACCCGCCTGGCCTCGATGGCCAAGCTCAAGTGCGGCCGCTTGATCCGCGAAGTGGCCGACAGCTGCCTGCAGTATTGGGGCGGCATGGGCTTCACCTGGGACAACCCGGTCTCGCAGGCCTACCGCGATGGCCGTCTGGTGTCCATAGGTGGTGGCGCCGACGAGATCATGCTGGGCATCATCGCCAAGCTTGAAGGCACTTTGCCCAAGAAGGCCCGGTAAGCCATGACGCCGTCTTCCACGATGAACACGCTGTTGTTGCAGCAATCGGGCGGCGTGTTGAGCATCACGCTCAACCGCCCCGAAGTGCGCAATGCCATGTCCCTGACCATGGTCAACGAGCTGATCCAGGCCTTGGCCCAGGCGGAGCAAGACCCAAGCGTGCGCGTGGTGGTGCTGCGCGGCGCGGGGGGGCACTTCTGCGCTGGGGGCGATCTGCAGGACATGGCCAAGGCGCGCATGGCCTTGCCCGAGCCGGGCGTGGACGCGGCCGCCGAGGTCAACGCGCAGTTTGGTCGCTTGTGCCTGGCCTATGCCCGATCAAGCCTGCCCATCATCACCGCGCTGGAAGGCACCGTGATGGGCGGAGGCTTTGGCCTGGCCTGCGTGTCCGATGTGACGCTGGCCTTGGGCAACGCGGTGTTCCGCTTGCCCGAGACCTCGCTGGGGGTGATCCCTGCGCAGATCGCACCCTTCCTGGTTGAGCGCATCGGCTATGCCGAGGCCAAGCGCCTGTCGGTGACGGGCGGCAAGGTCTTGGCCGCGGAAGCCTTGGCGATCCGCCTGGTGCACGAAGTGCATGCCGATGCGGCCTCGCTGGACGCGGCTTTGCGCGAGGTCATCGAGCGCATCATGGGCTGCGCGCCCGGGGCCATCGCCGCCACCAAGGCCTTGCTGGCCCGCACCCGCTTTGAGCCACCTCAAGACCTGATCCAGGACGCCGCCGCGATGTTCTCGCGCGCCGTGCAAAGCCCCGAAGGCGTGGAGGGCACGACGGCCTTCATCCAGAAACGCAAACCCAACTGGGTGCCGCCAGCATGCTGACCAAAATCCTCATCGCCAACCGCGGGGAAATCGCCTGCCGCGTGATCCGTACCGCGCGCAAGCTGGGCTACCGCACCGTGGCCGTTTACAGCGATGCCGACGCGCAAGCACCCCACGTGGACCTGGCCGACGAGGCCGTGCACATCGGTGGTTCGGCGGCGAGCGAGTCCTACCTGCGCATCGACGCCATCCTGGAGGCCGCGCGCAAGACCGGCGCCGATGCCATCCATCCCGGTTACGGTTTCCTGTCCGAGAACGAAGCCTTTGCGCAAGCCTGTCTTGAGGCGAACGTGACCTTCATCGGTCCACCGCCGCAGGCTATCCATGCCATGGGCGACAAGGCACGCGCCAAGAAGCTGATGATCGAGGCCAAGGTGCCGACCGCGCCGGGATACCTGGGCGAGAACCAGGATGATCAGCACCTGATCAAGGAAGCCGAGAAGTTGGGCTACCCCTTGCTGGTCAAGGCTGTGAGCGGTGGTGGGGGCCGGGGCATGCGCCTGGTCCACGCCAAGGACGAACTGGCCCAGGCCATCGTCAGTGCCCGCCGCGAAGCGCAAAGTGCCTTTGGCGACGGCACCCTGATGCTGGAGCGCCTGATCGAGAACGGCCGCCACATCGAGATCCAGGTGTTCGCCGATGCGCACGGCAACGCGGTCTACATCGGCGAGCGCGATTGCAGCGCGCAGCGCCGCCGCCAGAAGGTGATTGAAGAGGCGCCATCGCCCATCGTGAGCGCCGAGATGCGCGCCAGCATGGGCCGCGATGCCGTGGCCGCCGCGCTGGCCATTGGCTACCGGGGCGCGGGCACCATCGAGTTCATCGTCGACGCCGATTTGAACCACTACTTCCTGGAGATGAACACCCGCCTGCAGGTCGAGCACCCGGTCACCGAGATGATCTCGGGCCTGGACCTGGTGGAGTGGCAGTTGCGCGTGGCCGCAGGCCAGCCTTTGCCCTTGAAGCAAGACCAGATCACGCTCACTGGCCACGCCATCGAAGCCCGCCTGTACACCGAAGACCCTTACGCTGATTTCGCACCGCAGACTGGCCCGATCCGCTGGTGGCGCCCGGAACGTGCGCTGCACGACGGCGTGCGCATCGACGGCGGCATCCGCGAAGGCGGCGAGGTTTCGCCTTTTTACGATCCCATGGTGGCCAAGCTCATCGTGCATGGCCGCGACCGTGACGACGCCATCCGCCGCCTGATCGCCACGCTGGACGACGCACCCCTGCTAGGCCTGCGCAACAACAGCCGCTTCTTGCGCGACCTGATCGACCACGCCGCTTTCCGCGACGGCGCCATGACCACGGCCTTGATCGACCAATGGGGCTTGGACAAGCAGCCCATCCTGAACCGCCCGGTGGCCAGCCAAGAGGCCTGGCTGATCGCCGCCGCTGCGTTTGCGCTGAAGGGCCGCAAAGACGCACGCGCCCTGAGCCTGCGCTCGGCCAGCGTCACCGACTACGAACTGAAACTGGCCTGCGATGGCGTGCAGCACCGCCTGCACATCCGCCCCGGACCGCAAGGCGCGATCACGCTGAGCATCGACACGGACCTGGCCGCGCACACCCTGCGCGTCATTGGGCACGAAGGTGATGAGCAAGGCGGCACCCTGCGCTACGAGATCGATGGCGTGCGCAAGCGAGTGCTGGCCGTGTGGATCGACAGCGCGCTGCACCTGGTCATCCAGGCCGCCACCTTTGTATTCGCCGAGGTCTCGCCCTGGCCCAGCAAGGACGTGGCCAACGACCCCAGCCGCGCGGTTTCGCCCGTGGCCGGCGTGGTGGCGCAGCTGCTGGTCAAGCCCGGTGACACCGTCACCGAAGGCCAGCCGCTGCTCAGCGTTGAAGCCATGAAGATGGAAATGTGGCTCAGCGCGAAGGCGCCAGGCGTGGTCAAGGCCGTTCACGTTGCCGTGGGCGAGCAAGTGCAATCCCAGGCCCTGCTGGTTGAGATCGAACTCAGCCAGCTGGACCTGACCGACACCTCAAAGGAATCATGATGGACAAAGCCATCCTCACGTGCGCGCTCACTGGCGTGTTGACCGACCCCGCCCAGCACCCCGTGCCTGTCACCGCCTCAGAGATGGCCGCCGCCGCGCGCGAGGCCTATGACGCGGGCGCCTCGATCATGCACGTGCACCTGCGCCAGCAGACGCCCGGCATGGGCCGCTTCCCATCATGGGATCCCGAGGTCGCGGCCGAGATCGACACCGCCATCCGCGCAGCCTGCCCCGGCGTCATCATCAACCTGACCACCGGCGTGATGGGCCCGGACATCTCCGGCCCGGTGGCCTGCATCCGCCGCGTGCGCCCCGAGATCGCCGCCTGCAACGCGGGCAGTCTGAACTACCTCAAGATCAAGGAGAACGGGCAGTGGGCCTGGCCGCCCATGCTCTTCGACAACACGGTCGACAAGATCAAGGGCATGCTGGATGTGATGCACGAGACGCACACCCGCCCCGAGTTCGAGTGCTTCGATGTGGGCATCGTGCGGTCAGTGGGCATGTTCCGCAAGGCCGGCATGACCGAGCACCTGGAGTACAACTTCGTGATGGGCGTGGCCTCGGGCATGCCGGTGGATGCCGAGCTGCTGGCCCTGCTGGTCAAGTACCGCGAGCCTGACACCGTCTGGCAGACCACGCTGATTGGCCGCGAAGAGATCTGGGCCGTGCACCAGGCCACGGCCGACCTGGGCGGCATGCTGCGCACTGGGGTTGAGGACACCTTCTACCTGCCCGGCGGTGAACGCACCTCTGGCAATGGCCCGTTGATCGAGGCCCTGGCAGCCTGCGCCAAACGCGCTGGTCGCGAGGTCGCTTCACCCCAGGAAGCCCGCGCCATGCTGGGCCTGCGCGCTCAGGCGTTGCACGGCGCCCTGGCCCCGTGAGGCCACGCCAGGCCTAGTCCTGGCTGTACACCGCCACGGCCTCCACCAGGCGCTCGGCCTGCGACTTCAGGCTCTCAGCGGCGGCAGACGATTGCTCGACCAGCGCCGCGTTCTGCTGGGTCATCTGGTCCAACTGCGACACGGCCACGTTGACTTGGCGGATGCCGGTAGATTGCTCCAGCGTGGCCGATCCAATCTCGTTGATCATGTCGGCCACGCGCTTGACGTGGCCCACGATCTCGTCCATGGCTTCACCCGCATGGTCCACCAGTTGCGTGCCGGAGGCCACTTTCTCAACGCTGTCGCCAATGAGGGACTTGATCTCCTTGGCGGCATCGGCCGAGCGCCGCGCCAGGACGCGAACCTCCCCGGCCACCACGGCAAAGCCACGTCCCTGTTCGCCCGCCCTGGCGGCTTCCACGGCCGCGTTCAGCGCCAGGATGTTGGTCTGGAAGGCGATGCCATCGATCACGCCGATGATGTCGACGATCTTCTTGCTGGCCGATGAGATGGCCTGCATGGTGCCCACCACCTGGCCCACCACCTGCCCCCCCTTGGCGGCGGCGTCTCGGGCACTGCCCACCAGCACGGTGGCCTGTTGAGCGGTGTCGGCGTTGCTGTTGACGGTGGCCGTCATCTCCTCCATCGAGGCGGCGGTCTCCTGCAAATTAGCGGCTGCCTGCTCGGTGCGTGAACTCAAGTGGTTGTTGCCCTGAGCGATCTCGGTGCTGGCCGTGCGCACGCCCGAGACCTGCTGACTGACATCGTCCACCAGGGAGCGCAAGTTCAAGCCGGATTGATTCACCGCGCGCAGGATCATGCCGATTTCATCCACGCGGTTCAGGTGGATGTTCTCGGCGGGTTGTCCCGCCGCGACGTTCAGCGCTTGCGCCTGGATCACGGCCAGGGGCTTGGCGATCTGGGCGTTCAACCACCCGCCCACCACCAGGCAGGCCAGGGCCATGCCCAGCGCAAACAGGGCCAGCGCGCCGCCGCCAAGACCCAGGGTCAACGCCCCGGCCAGGCCGGTGGCCCCCAGCACGCCCACGCCCAGGCGGAGCCGCCAGCGCACCGGCATGGTCTGCAGGGCCGATGTCCAGCCCCACAGGCCCGTGCGCACCAGCAGGCCCTGGTGAAAAGCACGCTGACCCGCCTTGCCCTCGCGAAAGGCCCGGTAGGTCTCCTCGGCTTGCTTGACCTCGTCGCGCGTGGGCTTGGTCCGCACGGACATGTAGCCCATGGTCTTGCCGTTGCGGATCACCGGCGCGGCGTTGGCGCGCACCCAATAGTGATCGCCATCCTTGCGCCGATTCTTGACCAGCGCGGTCCATGACTTGCCCGCCTTGAGCGTGCGCCACATGTCGGCAAAGGCCTGTTCGGGCATGTCGGGGTGGCGCACCATGTTGTGCGGCTGGCCCAGGATTTCCTCGCGGGTAAAGCCACTCACCGAAATGAATGCCGCGTTGGCATAGTTGATGTGGCTTTGGGTATCGGTCGCGGACATGAGGATCGCGTCGGCCGGAATTTCGTACTCGCGTTGGGTGACAGGCAGGTTGACACGCATTTGAACCATCCCTTATTAGTCTCGGTGCAGTCATGGTTTCACGGACATCGAAGCCCGTGCAATCAGCAAACGAGGGTTTGATCCATCAGCGAATCCGGAATGTTCATTCAGGAAGTCCTGAATGACAGGGCCTCAGACCAACAAGCCCTGCTCTGACGCGTACAACACCAGCTCGCTGATGTTCTGAATGCCCATCTTTTGCATCAGGCGGGCCTTGTGCGTGCTCACGGTCTTGGCCGACAGGTGCAGTTCCAGGGCAATGTCATTGATGCTTCGGCCCCGGGCGATCGCCATGAAGATGCCGAACTCCCGGTCTGACAGCAGGCTGTGGGGCACGGCCGAGTTGACCAGCGATGAGCTGAACACCAGCTCGGTGGCCAGCCTGGGATCGATGAAATGCTTGCCGCTCGCGACCTGCCGGATGGCGGCAATCAGGGTCTCGGGTTCATTGTCCTTGGTCAGGTAACCTGAGGCGCCCGCCTTGATGATGCGCGACGCGATCTGGCCTTCGGCGTGCATCGAGACAACCAGAATCGGCACCTGGGGGACCAGGGACTTGATGCGTTTGACCAGGTCCACCCCATTGGGGCCGGGCATCGACAAGTCCAGCATGATCAGATCGGGCGCGTCGGCGCGCAGCATCTCCAGCACTTTCCAGCCGTCCGAGGCCTCGCCCACCACCGACACGCCTGGCGCCTGGTGCAGCACCTGCTGCAAACCGCGGCGAACCAGCGCATGGTCGTCGGCAATCAGGACGCGGATCATGCGTTAGCCCCTTGCGCCAATGGGACGAGCACTTGAAGCGTCGTGCCACCCAACGTGCGGCGTGCGATGGTCAGTTCACCACCGAACTCCAGGGCACGTTCGCGCATGCCAATGATGCCGAAGGCCTTCTTGTGGGGTGTGGGCAAAGGGTCGAATCCGATGCCGTTGTCGCAGGCTTGCAGCAGCAAGTCCATGGCCTGCAGGCTGAGGGTGACTTGCACGTGTGTTGCCCGCGCATGGCGAGCCACATTATTGAGGGCTTCCTGCAGGATGCGGAAGATGGCCGTGGCGCGCTGATCGTCCAGCTCGATCGACTCGTGAGCGCAGATGAGCGAACCTCGGATGCCAGTGCGTCGCTCAAACACCGCCAGCGCCCATTCAGCCGCCGCCACCAGGCCCAGGTCCAGGCAGGCGGGCCGCAGGGCGGTCGACACATCGCGCACCACCTCAATGGTTTCATCGATGGTCTCGGTCATGCGCTGCACGCGCGCCATCATCTCAGGGTGAGCTTTGCAGCAATTCGCGCCCAGTAGCACGGTCTCCATGCGCAGGGCGGTCAGGTGCTGGCCCAGGTGGTCGTGGATTTCGCGCGCGATGCGCGTGCGCTCTTCTTCGCGCAGCTTGTCATTGTGAGCGGCCAGATCACGCAGGGCCTGGCGAGACAACAACAACTCTTGCTGGCTGGCATGCCAGTCGCTGATGTCCTGGACTGTGCCGACCACCTCGACCACCGCTCCGAAGGCATCGCGGACCATCTCGGCTTGCTCGCGGACCCAACGCACCTCGCCGGCCGAGATGATGCGGTGCCGGATGTCATAGCGTGCGCCCAGCAGGGCCTGTCGCCAGGCCTGGTCGACAGCTTCTCGGTCCTGCGGGTGGATGCAGCTCAGAAAGAATGGGTAGTCCACCGAGGTGCCAATGGGCACACCGAAGATGCGGTGGGTCTCGGCGCTCCATTCGATGTGGTGGTTGTTCAGGTCGTAGCGCCAACTGCCCACCTGGGCCACGGCTTGCGCACGCGCCAGATTGGCTTCGCTGTTGACCACCTTGGCCTCGGCGGCCACGCGCTCACCGATGTCACGCACGGTGGCGATGTACTCCCGGGTGCGGTCGTGCGTGGGCGTTTCAATGCGTTGGCAACTGGCCTCCGCCCAGGTGATCTGGCCGTCGGGCCGCTGCAGTCTCAGTCGCGCCAGGAAGGCCCGTTCACCGGCTTCGGCCGCGGCAAAAGCTTGCCGCGCGAGGGGCTGATCCTCCAGCACGCAGAAATCGAAGGCGCTGGATCCCAGGATGGCGTCTGGGGGCAGGCCGAGCAGCGTCACGCAGGCAGGAGAGACATAGTTCACCACCGCGTTGGAGGACAGGCGCAGGATCATGTCGGACGAGTTGTCGGCCAGCATCCGGTAACGTTCCTCGCTTTCACGCAGGCTCTTGGCCACTGCGTGGCGGGCGCTGATGTCTTGCGCATTGATGACCTGGTACCGAACCTGGCCTCGCTCGTCTTTCACGGCGGTGATGTCCAGAAACACCGGGAACTGGCTGCCATCCTTGTGCAGATGCCAGGTCTCCCAAAGGTGGTGACCTTCGTCATGGGCTCGGCAGATGTGCTTGTCCAGATCAGGGCGGGCCTGCGGGGCAAAGACGTCGGCCATGGGGCGCCCGGTCAGCTCGGCCACGGTGAAGCCGTGCATCTGGGCAAAGGCGGGGTTCATCTGCTCCAGCGTCTGGCCGTCGGCGCTGCTGACCACCACGCCCCATTTGGCGTTGTCGAACACATCCTGCCAGCGGTTGAGGGTGGCCATCAGGTTCTTGCGTTCCGTGGTGTCGGTGAACATCACGACGGCCCCGGTGATCTGGCCATCTTCCCAGATGGGGGCCGCCACGATGTCAACGTGCACGGGGTAACCGTCTTTGTGCCAGAACGCCTCGTCGATCGAATGCCTGATGAGGCCATCGCGCAGCACTTCGAAGGACTCGCACTCTTGCGCGGGGTAGGGCGAACCGTCCAGGCGCTTGCTGTGGACCAGCTCATGCATCACCTGCCCTCGCGCCTCTTCCCAGGCATGGCCCAGCAGTTTTTCGGCTGCAGGGTTCCACAGGGTGATCCGGCCCTGGACGTCCAGCGCGCAGATGCCGTCGCCGGCGTACTTGATGACCAGTGACCAGCGTGTGGATGAGCGCAGCAGGTCATCTCGGGCCTGGTGCACCTTTTGAGCCATGGGGTGCAACACCACGCCGACCAGGGCCATGCCTGCACCCATCAGCGCGAACAGCGCAGTGCAGGCCATCAGCAGCACCCGGGCATCGGTCTGGTGGCGCCATACCGACGCACCGAGCACGCCTGTCGTGACCACGAGCAGGCCCCCCGCGACTTGCACCCATTTTTTTACTGCCAATGACATCATGCAAGCGAGGCTGATCCTGATCGTCTAACGCGCGGTTCTTATTTTCCAGGGGTGGACCCGATGTTGGTTGGCTTTAATGTTCCCAACCTTTGACATTCGTCAAGCATGCCCATGTCGGGGCGTTTCACGTATCAGGAAATGGCGCTTCCTGGGGTCAGGAAATCCTGAGTGGTGGGCAGCTCAAGCCAGAAGGTGCTGCCCATGCCTTGCTGGCTGCGAACGCCGACTGCTCCGTGCATGGATTCGGCCAGGCCCCGGCAGATGCTCAAGCCAATGCCGGTGCCCTGGGCATGGTGGTGGGTGCCTTCCAGCCGGGTGAAGGGTTTGAACAGCCGATCGAGCTGATGGGCTGCGATGCCCAGGCCCGTGTCGCTCACCTCAATGCGCAGCTTGTCAGCCCCGATGGGCAGGATCTGGATGGACACCTCACCGCTGGGGCGGTTGTACTTGATGGCATTGGACAAGAGGTTCAGCAGGATCTGCTTCAGGCGCATGCGGTCCGCCTGCACCGTGGCTCGGCTGGGGGCGACCGGATGCAGGCGAAGGGACCTTTGATCGGCCAGTGGTTGGGTCAGGCGCAGGCACTCCGCCAGCACCTCGTCCAGGTCGACGCCGGTCAGGGTAAGGCGCGCCTGGCCGGATTCGATCTTGGCCAGATCGAGCACCTCGTTGATCAGCGCCAGGAGGTGATGGCCCGCCGAGTGGATCTCATCGGCATAGCGCTTCTGACTGGTCGTGAGCGAGCCGTCACGCTGCAGCAATTGGGCAAAGCCCAGGATGGCGTTCATGGGCGTGCGCAACTCATGGCTCATTGCGGACAGGAATGACGACTTGGCCTCGCTGGTGCGCTCTGCCTGCTCCTTGGCCTGGCGCAGGGCCTCCTGTTGGAGCAACTCTGGCTCGTGGTCGCTGAAGATGTCGAACACAAACTGCGGCGCCCCATCCTGGTTGGCGATCACGCCGACGCTGCTCAAGGAGGGCAGGATCGTGCCGTCCTTGCGTTGCAAAGGCCACAGGCCGTGCCAGTGGAAGTCTGCGCGGTCAATGGTTTGCAGGGCACGTCGGGACTGTCGGCGCACCCGCGGCGCTGTGAACTCCCAAAATGGCTTGCGTTGGATCTCTTCAAAGCTGTAGCCCAGGGCGCGCTCAAGGGCCTGGTTGGTGTAGATCACCTGCCCGGCCAGGTCGGCCACGCCGATGCATTGTTCGGTCAGGTCAAACACGCTGGACAGCAGTGCCGTCTGGGCTTGGTCGTGGGGGGTGTTCAGCTCAACGCAGGCTTGAAGCAGCGCCATCACCCGCTGGCGATCAGGCGTTTGAGCCACTTTCAGGTGAGTCACGTCGGTGCGGATAGACACGCACTCCATCAATGCGCCTTGCTCGTCGTGCAGGGGCACGATGGTCGATTGAACCCAGTAAGGCGTGCCGTCCTTGCGGCGATTGCAGATCACGCCATGCCAGACTTGCCCCCGGTGGAGGGTGTGCCACATGTTCTTGTAAAACGGCTCGGGATGCTGGCCGGACTTGAGGATGCGGTGGTTGAACCCGATCAGTTCCTCACGGGCGTAACCGCTGATGAGGCAGAACCGCTCATTGACGTCGGTGATGGTCCCGCTGGCATCCGTGACGCTGACGATGGCATGGTGCTCCAGGGCGGTCTGGGTCTTGGTGAGCAGCGCCATGGCCCGCCCCACCGTCTCCGGCAAGCCGCGCGGACTGTTGGGTGACCCCCTTTGACTCCCCATGTGATCGACACTCCCTTTGCAGCACGCCGTGAGTGATCGTATAAACAAGGCCTGGACCGCGTCTGTCAGCGGAGGATGCAATCCGACTCAGAATTACCTGAAAGTTCAGCAGGGAATTGGACGGTTTCGCGCCGATATTCCGATGTTTGCCTCAGTGCGGCTTGCGGCCCAATCAACCGATGAGCGGTCTTCGCTCTCCTGCTTCATTTTGATTGATAGGGTTGTCTCCATGCCGGTCGACATCACTTCTGCGCCTGTCTCGGGTGAAAACCCCGCCGTCACCCTGGACTACCTGTTGCGGCGCATGCGCCACAAAAGCGATTTCCCGACCCTGTCGGCCTCGGTCTCACGCATCCAGTCCCTGTCCGAGTCGGAAAACGAAAGCCTGGGCGGCCTGTGCGACGAGATCCTCAAAGACGTCGCGCTGACCCAGAAACTGCTGCGCCTGATCAACACCCCGCATTACCGGCGCGGTGGCGGTGACGCCATCAGCACCGTCTCGCGCGCGGTGTCCCTGATCGGCCTGGCGGGTGTGCGCAACCTGGCCTTGTCCCTGATGCTCGTCGAGCACATGGAAGACAAAAAGCATGCCCAGCAGCTCAAGGAGGAGTTTTTGCGCACCGTGATGGCCGGCACCCTGGCCAGCGAGTTGTGCACCAATTCGCGTGATGCGGAAGACGCCTTCATCGGCTCCCTGTTCCGCAACCTGGGCCGCTTGCTGGCCGAGTTCTACCTGCCCGACGAAGCCGTGGAGGTGCGTGAACTGGCCCGCCCGGCCCCCGACGGCACCCCGGCTGGCATGACCGAGGCCGCCGCCTCCGCCCAGGTGCTGGGCATGCCCTTTGAGGACCTGGGCCAGGCTGTGGGCCAGACCTGGGCCTTGCCCGACCGCTTGCTGAACACCATGAAGGCGCCCACCGGCACCGTGCCCAATCGGTCCATGCTGGGCAAGCCCGAGCACCAATCCTGGCTGGCCACTTTGGCCAACGCCGCCGCCGACGCCATGCTGTTTTCACCGCCCGAAGAGCTGGGCAAGCGCCTGACCGTCCTCAACCAGAAATACGCCGCCTCGCTGGAGCTTAAGCCCGAAGCCGTGCAGGAGGCCGCCGCCCGCGCGCGCAAACGCCTGACCGAGCTGACCAAGGCGCTCAAACTGGAGCTGCCCAAAAACGCCCAGGCCGAACGCCTGCTGGACCATTTCTATGTGGACGCACCCAATGCCGGCCAGACCGAAGGCCCCGGCCCCGAGGCCCTGGGCCTGGCCCACACCGACGCTGCAGGCGAACTGGACCGCGACCAGGTGGTCGTGGCAAAAAACTCGGCCGATGTGCTCACCAGCGGCATCCAGGACATCACCAACACCATGGTCGATTCCTTCAAGCTCAACGACATCCTGCGCATGATTCTGGAGACGATCTACCGCGCGCTTGATTGCCGCCGCGTGATCTTCTGCATGCGCGACGCCAAGACCATGCAACTCATTGGCCGCATCGGCCTGGGTCATGGCGCCGACGGCATGAAGTCGGCTTTTCAGATCCCCTTGAAGCTGGCACCCGGCGCGCAGGCCGACCTGTTCACGGCCGTCAGCCTCAAAGGCGCCGACACGCTCATCTCTGACGCCAGCGCCGAGCCCATCCTGAGCCGCCTACCCGTGTGGTTCCGCGACCGCGTGCAGGCACCCACATTTTTGCTGTTGCCCATGTCCATGAAGCACCAGGGCAAGGACATGGTGCTGGGCTTGATTTACGCCGACAAGGCCCAGGCTGGCAGCCTGCAGATCAGCGAGAAAGACCTGTCGCTGCTGCGCACGCTGCGCAACCAGGCCGTGATGGCCTTCAAGCAAACGACCGGGGGATAATCGCGGGCATATGTTCCGCATCGTCCTCGTCGAACCTGAAATTCCGCCCAACACCGGCAACGTGATCCGCCTGGCGGCCAACACCGGCTGCGAGCTGCACCTCATCGAGCCTCTGGGTTTCTCGATGGACGACAAGCTGCTGCGCCGTGCGGGCCTGGATTACCACGAGCACGCCCCCGTGCGGCGCCACGCCCACTGGCAGGCCTTCATCGATGCCATGCAGCCTGACCGCTCTCGCATGTTCGCCTTCACCACGCGCGGCAGCCGCTTGTTGGGCGACTTTGCATGGCAGGCGGGCGACTGGCTGGTGTTCGGATGCGAAACGCGTGGCCTGGACCCGGCCCTGCGTGAGCAGTTTCCGCAAAGCCAGCGCGTGCGACTGCCCATGCTGCCCGAGCAACGCAGCCTGAACCTCAGCAACGCCGTGGCCGTGGCCGTGTTCGAGGCCTGGCGCCAGAACGGTTATTCGAACGGCGTTTGAAGGCGCACACCGGCGGTTTCGGCCTTGGCTTCGCGGCTCATCAACTCGCCCACCGCCCTGGCTGGTGTGATTCGGCCTTCCAGCACGGCCACCACGGCTTCGGTGATGGGCATGGCCACGTCCAAAGCCTTGGCGCGTTGCAGCACCGTGGCAGCGCTGTACACGCCTTCGGCCACATGGCCCAGGTCGGACAGGATTTGCGCCAGGGGCAGCCCTTCGGCGAGTTTGAGGCCCACCGTGCGGTTGCGCGACAGGTTGCCCGTGGCGGTCAGCACCAGGTCACCCAGCCCAGACAGCCCCATGAAGGTGTCGGTCTGTGCGCCCAGGGCCACGCCCAGGCGGGTCATCTCAGCCAGGCCTCGCGTGATCAGGGCGGCGCGGGCGTTCAGGCCCAGTGACATGCCATCGACGATGCCGGTGGCAATGGCCAGCACGTTCTTGACGGCCCCGCCCACTTCCACGCCGATGGGATCGTTGGAGGTGTAAACGCGCAGGCTGTCGCTGTGGAAGGCGGCCACGGCCTGGTCGCCCAGGGTGGTGTCGAAGCTGGCGGCCACCAGGGCGGTGGGTTGGTTGGCCGCGACTTCATTGGCGAAGCTGGGGCCGGACAACACGCCGCAGCGGGCATGCGGCCGCAGGGCCATCGCAATCTCGTGGCCCAAGCGCCCGGTGCCTTTTTCAAAACCCTTGCACAGCCATAGCGCGGCCACGTCTTCGGGCAGGGATTGCAGCATGCCATCGAGCGCCGCCATGGGCGTGCCGATGATCACCAGGCCGCCATGCTGGCCTTGCGCCCGCGAATGCGCCACGGCCTCGCACAGGTCGTGCGTCACGCGCAGGGCGTCGGGGAAGGGCGAATTCGGCAGGTAGCGGGCATTGCGCCGCGCGGCCTGCATGTCGCGCGCCTGGGCCTCGTCGCGGGCCCACAGCAGCACGTGGGGGTTGTGGCGGGCGGCGCTGATGGCCAGCGCCGTGCCCCAGGCCCCCGCCCCCAGAACCGTGAGGTTCATGCGGGTCAGGCCGAGATCAGGAATTCAGGGTCTGAGGCGCGCCAGCGGCGGCTTGTTGCAGCTGGGCTTCGTACATGGCCTGGAAGTTGACTTCGGTCAGGTGCACGGGCGGGAAGCCGGTGCGGTTGATGATGTCGGCCACGGTGGCGCGCAGGTAAGGGTAAACGATCTGCGGGCAGGCGATGGCCACGATGGGCTGCATCTGCTCTTGCGGCACGTTGCGGATCTCGAACAGGCCGGCTTGCTTGGCTTCCACCAGGAACAGCACCTTGTCGTTCACCTTGGTGGTGACCGTGGCGGTGACGGTGATCTCGAACAGGCCGTCCTTGACTTCTTCGGCGTTCAGGTTGAGCTGCACGTCCACCTGGGGTTGGCCTTGCTCCAGCAGGATGGCGGGCGCGTTGGGCTGCTCCAGCGACAGATCCTTCAGGTAGATGCGCTGGATGTTGAAGGAAGGTTGGCCGTTGTTGGCTTGGTCGGTCATGGTGAATCCTTGGGATGAAGCGCAGCTGTCAATTGAGCTGCGCCAGACAGATGAGGTGATCGGGCTGGATTATGGCCCAGGCTGATGACACCACTTCGGGGTGGATAACCCCCCTGCGCTTGCCATGTTGTGGCGTAAACCGCTTGTAAAGCGATGGTGTGATGTGCAATGATTGTTTGTGATTAGGAGTAAATCAAATGGCATCACCCGACACCCGTGTCATGACAGCGCACATCCCTGCGCCCCTGGCTGCAAAAGTAGACATCCTGGCCGAGCGCCTTGAGCGCTCGCGTGGTTGGGTGGTTAAGCAAGCCCTGGCTGCGTGGGTCGAGCAAGAAGAGGAGCGTTATCGCCTGACATTGGAAGCCCTGGCCGAAGTGGAGGCTGGGCAGGTGGTTGATCACGCTGATGTCAAGGCGTGGGCCGACAGTTTGGGCGCGGCCAAACCTCTGCCGGTTCCTCAATGCAAATAAATTGGACCAGCAAAGCGCTTGGTGATCTCGGGCGCCTTCATGCCTTTTTGGCGGAGGTGAATCCACCTGCAGCGGCGAAGGTGGTTGTGTCCATCACAGATGCTGTGGACCGCTTGCCCCGCAATCCTCGGCTTGGCGTGCGCCTTGACGAGTTTGAACCAGAGGAAGTGCGCCGCATCATTGTTGGGCAATATGAGGTTCGGTATTCGATTGCGGGTGGGGTGATTTATGTGCTGAGGATTTGGAGTGCCAGGGAGGATCGGTGAGGGTTTTTTAGGGATGGGTTTGACTGTTGATCGGTTTATTAATTGGTCAGATCGCATATCCCGATCATCTAGACTCAGTTGTTTGGCGGGGCGCCCTGTCGCAACGTTCCGGTCAGATCGCATATCCCGATCATCTAGACTTCGACAAGCAGCGCAATGGCGAGTGGGAAGGGTTCCGGTCAGATCGCATATCCCGATCATCTAGACTCATGTGGGGCGCTTGTGCTGGCGCGAGGAAGTTCCGGTCAGATCGCATATCCCGATCATCTAGACTACTGGTGACATCGTTCATGTCGAAGGGCCTGTTCCGGTCAGATCGCATATCCCGATCATCTAGACTTGCGCATCTTCGTGTCGTCGCCTTGCGCCAGTTCCGGTCAGATCGCATATCCCGATCATCTAGACTGGCGGCTACAAGATTGAGGCGAGTGAATTTGTTCCGGTCAGATCGCATATCCCGATCATCTAGACTTACCTACCTGCAGTGCGCCTGGCTGCGCTTGTTCCGGTCAGATCGCATATCCCGATCATCTAGACTATCACCAGATCCAGCAGGGTGAAGCGGTGTGTTCCGGTCAGATCGCATATCCCGATCATCTAGACTGCCGATGGCCAAGAAGCGCATTGCGGCGGGGTTCCGGTCAGATCGCATATCCCGATCATCTAGACTCAGCATCAGTAGCATAAGCAGCAGCATAAGGTTCCGGTCAGATCGCATATCCCGATCATCTAGACTATGCGACGACCACGGCCTTGTCCTCTGCCGGTTCCGGTCAGATCGCATATCCCGATCATCTAGACTCCTGCTCAAGAAGGGCCACAAGTTTGACGAGTTCCGGTCAGATCGCATATCCCGATCATCTAGACTATATCTGTTGGTCTAAATCGTAATCAACTAGTTCCGGTCAGATCGCATATCCCGATCATCTAGACTAAGGCCGAGGCCGAGCGCAACCGCATCCTGGTTCCGGTCAGATCGCATATCCCGATCATCTAGACTCAGCGCGCCAAACTGCAACGTGCCCTGACTGTTCCGGTCAGATCGCATATCCCGATCATCTAGACTATGGACGAAAAAGGCCGTTGCGAAGGTCAAGTTCCGGTCAGATCGCATATCCCGATCATCTAGACTTGGCGCAATGCGAAGCTCCTCTGGCTTGATGTTCCGGTCAGATCGCATATCCCGATCATCTAGACTCTGCCTGCTTTTCAAGCAAGCGCAGTAAGTGTTCCGGTCAGATCGCATATCCCGATCATCTAGACTAGGGCAGTTCGATCAGATTCGCAGCCGGGTGTTCCGGTCAGATCGCATATCCCGATCATCTAGACTCTACGCGGATGAGAAGGGCCTGACCCTTGAGTTCCGGTCAGATCGCATATCCCGATCATCTAGACTCAACCAGGCGGTCGGCATCCGTCTCAGCCAGTTCCGGTCAGATCGCATATCCCGATCATCTAGACTGCTTTCGATCTACCTTCGCAAAGAGCCCAAGTTCCGGTCAGATCGCATATCCCGATCATCTAGACTCATGCCGATCCGAAGGGACGGATTGGGTGAGTTCCGGTCAGATCGCATATCCCGATCATCTAGACTCGAGGGCATCCGTGGTCTGGATGAGGGCCGGTTCCGGTCAGATCGCATATCCCGATCATCTAGACTTGCTTCCTTGTCGGCCTGGGCCTGCTGGTAGTTCCGGTCAGATCGCATATCCCGATCATCTAGACTAGGAATGAGATAACCCCTTGATTCGTCAAGGGGTTATTCTCATTCTGGGTGAGCAAAAGGCGGTTTTTCATCAAAAAAGATCGAACTGATCCGGCGATTTTTTGGCCGGCTGCTTGGCTTGCCCGTGAAAAGAGACAATGCGCTCGTACTGTTTGTCGGTGAAAGTGAGGATATTGACCTTGCCGCCTTCTGGCAAGGACAACTCGACACGTTTGCTGTACGTGTCCACCTGCGACTGGCTGGTGCAAAAGCGCATGTACACAGAGAACTGAGACATCTCGAAGCCCATGTCCAGCAATGAGTTGCGGAACGCCGCCGCCGCCTTACGCTCGGTTTTTTCAACCACAGGTAAATCGAACATCACAACCATCCACATAAGTCTGTAGCTGCTGAGCATGTCGGTGGGTTGATCGGCGCTACTCGTCTTCGCCAAGGCTGGCAGCCAAAGCCAGCGGCAATCCGGGTAGTGGGAGGTCCAGCTTCTCTCGCTCCCCAAGGTAGACCTGGGCAAGTGAGGTGGCCAGCTTCTGAATGCAAGACATGACGGGCGTGGCGCCAACGCTGGTTTGCATGTCGTCATACAAGGTCCGAACCAAGGCTCGCTTGGTGTCTGGGGTGATGTACTTTTCACCTTGCCGAGCCAGTTGCCAAACGCGAAGATCAATGACTGGGCGGAACGGCTCCATGACATCGTCAATCAATCGCATGGCGTTGCCTTCGTTGCTGTGGAACACGCCCAGGGTGGGATGCAGGCCCGCTGCCACTACCGCGCGTGCCGTGGCAGCCCGCAAGACGGTGTATCCATAGTTCAACATGGCGTTGAGGCCTTCTCCGTCTTGCCGGCGGCGAAAGTCATCCCCAAACAGCAAGCCCCAATATCGCCGAGCACCTTGAGCTTCCATGTTGTCGGGATCACCTGATCGAACTTTGGCGACCAATGCAGACAAGGGGACCGATGGTGCGCCTGTGGCCTCCAATGCCGCCGCCTGCTGCTGTAGCTTGGCTTTCACGATGTCAGCCCATAGACGCTTGTGCAAGGGCTTGCTGGCGGCGATCTGTGCATCCAGCCGTTTAGCTTGCTGGAAGTTCCCGTCGATGGACAGGAGCATGCCCACAGCGTTGTGATTGGCGCCACAAAGCACAAAGGGTGCGCCTCGTTCGGCCAGTGCCACCAGCAGATTGTTGGTGTAGCTCAGGCCATGGGCATTGGCGATGACTGCGGCGATGTCATCGAGGGGAACTTGACCGAGTTCCTTGCGTGAACCCTCGGTGTCTTGCACCACCATGAAGCCCCGCGACATGAACAGGTGTCGGCGGTCATCGGCTACTTCGACGATGCGGCCAATCATGATTCAACTCACAAAGCCGCAGTCACGAAGCTCACCAATTGGCGAAACGATCACCATCCTGCCTTTGGCTTTTTGCAGTGAGCTTGGATACTTGGAAACATATGCAAATGAGTCTTGCTTATCAGAGTTTCTAGAATCCACGTTGGCTTCGAAGTGGTCGCACATGAAAAATTGGCCACTCCCGAAGATCTTGACCACTTTCATCGTCCTTTCGAGATCCTCAACTTCCAGGCGGACTGTGTCGCCAATCACTACCCTCATGACCAAGGGGTGGTTTGATTGGCTCAGCTTTGGATGTCGGAGTTTTGCAAGTCCAGCGACTTCTCCGTGTTGCCGAACTACTTGATAAGCATCAAATGTAGACACTACATCGCCATTCCACTTCCCCTTCTCATCCCGCCAGATCTCCAAGCAGTAGTTGCTCCCGCCCACATAGCCTTTGTAGGCTTTTGCTTGCCCCGCGTCATCAAGCCCATGCCTGTCTGGGTTGCTGGTGCTGCTGATGGCCACCAGATTTTTGTTCTTGACCTCGCGTATGCGAGCACCACCGCCTTCAGGCCTGACTCTGCGTGTGACTTCTCCATTTTCTCGGAAGCCCCATGCGGTCTCTTCATGCATGGCACCCTGATAGCCATGGTCAGGCTTGTGGCTGATCACAATATTTTTCAGAGCGCGTTCAACGTGCTCTCTGTAAGTCGGCCAAGGCAATGGCATCTCTTCAACCAACCGATCCAGCTGACGTGCCCGAGCGCTCTCGCTGGCCTTGGCAAATCGTTGCAGAAGACCCTGGTCTGTGATGCCAATCACGGCGGCGTCCAGTGCATGGTGTCGATGGTCGTTGCGGTTCTTGAGCTGGTTGCCTGACAGCAGTTGATTCAAGCCAAACTTGCCGCGCAGTAGCGCGGTCATTCTTCCGGGAATGGCTCTAACGCGATTGGGTGGGCAGATGAGCGACAGGTACTCTTTTGCGATGCGTGAAAGATAGGCGGTGTCATTGAGTGCCCGAGCCAGGAAATCCTTGTTTTCTTTCAGCCAGCGTTGATAGCCATCGGGTGCGAAGCGTTTGGCCTTTTCCTTGTTCATGAAAGAGGCCCGATGAACGATGGCCTCGTAGTCATACCCTGGTTCGGTGTTCTTGCCAAATGCATCGAACGGGGTGCGGTTGCCCTTGTCTCGGTTGGAGCGACGCATGGCAACGGTCTTGTTGTTCATGCTGTCATCCAGCGTGATTGAATAAGGCAGGATGTGTTCGATCTCTACTTCATATGACAGCAGGCGCTCAATGCTGATTTGCTCTCCGGTGTAGGGGCAACGGCGGTCTGCGGCATCCTTGGGATTGAGTTCAACCCAGAGCTGCATTTTTTGAGACAGTTCCCGTCGCTTGCCCCGGTCCAAGTTGGCCGGGGTCAAGCTCAGGGCGGTGCACGCATCGGCCACGAGCATGTCGTTTCGCCATTGCTTTTCAGCTTGCTCCTTGTTGATCTCCAACTTGAGTTCCCGGCTGATCTTGAGGTCGCGGGTGACCTCCACGATCACTTCGCTGGGGTGGCCATAGCGCCTGATCAGCGCGTTGACCACTTTGCGCAACTCGTTCAGCCCGATGTGGACGGTCGGGTTGGCGATCTTGCCGAATCGTTCTTCGTCATTGCGCGGGTTGTCTTTGGCAAAGGCAACATGGCGGCGCAGCGGTTCCCCGTAGTAGGGCAGTGCTTCCATGATTTCGCCCGTGGATTGAGCGTGTGACAAGGCGCTGTGGCTTTCAAAGCCTGCGCGAATGACGGCTTCTGAATAAACCACGACGTCATTGACCAGTTGAGGCAGCACGCGAGCAACGGCCGCGCGGCTGAGGCTGCCATAGCCTTCGGGCAGTCCTGTGCTGGCGATGCGTTCGGCGGCTGCTTCATCCACGCCGGTGTGTTGTTGAAGCCACTCAACCAGCACAGATTCACTGGCTTCGTTGAGCAACTGTTCGACGATGCTGTCTTGCTGTTCAAGTGGAAACTCATGCCAGCGTTCGTCAAAATGCTGGGCTTTGGACAGCGTGGCGGTGGTGGCGTTGCCTTTGAGCCGATCGCGTTTGATGTCTTCCAGGTTGAATTTGGTATGGCCTGGCAGTTTCAGTGCCTTGACCATGGCCGTGAAGCGAACCTCGCCTTGACGCTCCAACAAGTCAGCGATTTTGTCGCGTTGCTCTTTGGTCAAAGCGACCTCGCGCAGGTCGGGTGTCAACAACCGAAGGTTGTTGACCTCTTGATAGATGCGAAACCGTTGAATGGAAGGTAACGCTTGCGGTGCGCGCTCCTCATCGGGCAGCAAGGTGCAGCGACCTGGTTTGACCGGTTTGAGTTGGCGCTGAAACAGCAGCACATCTTTCAACTCAATGGCGGCAGCCTCGGTGAACAAGCTGGGATTCAATTTTGATTGGGCTGCCCACAGGGCGTCAAACTCATGCTCGATCATGGCGCGGTCGGCATAAAAATCGTAGGCCTTGTCCTTCTGCGTTCTGCCACGCAATCTGGCGCGAACGCTTTCTCTGGCCTCATGGCGCTTTGCCAGCCACTCACCCAGCGTTTGGCAGTTTTCTTCGACCAGTTTGTTGCGCAGATCCTTGATGGCTTTTTTCAGTGCGCCGCTGTCGTTGTCCTTCTTGTCCGTCTTGCGATTGCTTAGAAAACCTCTGCGCTGATTGATGTGAAACAGTGCTCGCGCAAACTCAGGTCCGGTTAGGATTTCATGCAGACCTTTTTTGCGGAGCACGTAAGGGTCCAAAGTGACCAGTGCTCTGCGCTGCACTTCATCGGTGGGGAAAAACCCCAGGCGCGTCAGCGAGGCCAGCATCTGCTCTTTTCGCTTCAGCAAACGATCACGCCTGCGTCGCATTTGACGAGCGGCTCGCCGTGTGACGGCCAAGGAGCTGCCGTCTTTGGGATTGCGCCCATCTGGGAAAATGCGAGCGCCCATGCGGATGATGGCCACCGGAGCCTTTTCTGCATCCAGGCGAATCATGGCCCACCCAATGGAGGTTGTGCCAAGGTCCAACGCCAAGCGGTAGCGCATTTTAGGCAGCATGCCTTTTCTCCCTGCATTTGATTACAACGGTAGCAGGCTACAGCATATACTCGGCATCACGTTAGATGATCGGGATATGCGTTCTGTCCGCTAACAAGCTGAAGAGCACCAAATGAGAAGGCCGCTACATGCGGCCTTCTGTCTTTTTCGCCCAGCAAAAATTAAGCGCTCAAGCCGGTTTCCCCCAACGCCTTCTGCGCCATCAAATAAGCCGCCGCATTCCAGCTCTGCCCCGCCATGCCCATGGGTTTGAGCGTCTGCCCATGAAACCACTCGGTGAAGCGCCAGTCGTCCAGGCTGTTGACATGCGCCAACTTGGCCAGCTCCTGCTCGGCCCAGGCCTTCTTGCCCATCTCGGCGAGCATCAGCGCCCAGAAGCCACCAATGAAGGGCCAGATGCCGCCGTTGTGGTACTGGTGCGGGTGGTTCTGCTGGTGGCGGCCCATGTAGGCGCGCCACAGCTCGTGGTCGGTGTCGATGGGGGTGGTCACGGCGCGCACTGGGTAGGGCTCGGCCACGGCCGCCGTTTGCAGGGTCTTCACCACCTCCTTGGCCATCGAATCGTCCGCCAGGCCATAAAGCACGGCCAAAATGTTGCCAAACACATCGCCCTCGTCGCCCACGAAGGACAGGTTGACGAAGCTGAGGTACAGGCCCGGGTTGCGTTGGCCGCGCCGTGCGTAGTGGCTCAGCAGGCGGCCACGCCGGTACTCGGGCAGGTCGCGCTTGAAAGGGTGGAACAGGTGGTTGAAGTGGTAGTGCGTTTCTTCCAGGCAGGGCAGTTCGAACAGCAGCTTGACGCGGTACCACAGGGCGTTGGTGTACAGCACGAAGCCAGAGCGCGGCATGATGTCGGCCCAGTCACTGGCCTCGTTTTGCTGCAGCAAGAAGAACTTCTGATGCTCTTGCGCCATCAGCCAGTTGATGGCCAGATCAACCTGCGGCTGCCACCGCTGGGCCATGTCGGGCCATTGGCCATGGCGGCGAACGTGGTCCACCGCGATCAACCACCACAGGGTGGCGTCGATGCAGCCCAGGTACCAAAAATCGGCATCCTGGCCTTCGGGGTCCACGTACTTGGGGATCTGGCCGTTGCGGGCTTGCAGTTCGGCCAGCGAGTCGAGGCTGGCCACCGCGCCTTGCTCCAGCGCGGCATCGCCACTGCCCGCCATGGCCAGCACGCAGATGGCGGCATCCCGGCCAAACACGCGGGTGTAGCTGCGCGCTTCGGCGGCCTCGGTGCGGCTGGCCGCGAGGATGCCGCGGGGCGTGAGGTTGCGGCGCAGCAATTCGAGGGATTCGGTGGTGCAGAGCTGGACCAGCGACTCTTCGACCAGGGCAGCGTGGTTGTTCATGGCGGTCTCCATCGCAAGATCTGACGACAGGCATGTTGACACCCATCTTGGCAGGCCGTTCTCAGGAACAACCGGCGATCAGGGGATCTTGTCCCGCTTGCTGGTGGGCCACCACTCTTCCAGGCGGGCCGCAGCCCATTCTCGCCCGCCCAGGCCAAACGCCAGGGCGATGGCCAGAACAACGCCACCCAGCACGATGAGGAAAGCATCGCGGATGATGGTGCCGCCCACTTCCATCTGGTCCAGCGCGATCATCACCACAAAGGCCATGATGGCGTACCGGGCCAGGCGGGATAGCGAGTCGCCATCGTGGATGCCAGCGTTTTCGCAATAGGTGTAGACCGCGTTGGCCACGAAGCGCGCGAAGTAGGCGCCAAAGGCCAGGATCAGCAGCGCCACGATCACCTTGGGCACGAACCACATCACTCGGCCCAGCAACTCGGTCACATGGGTCAGGCCCAGGCCATTGAAGGCCACCACCAGCGCGATCAAGATGACGAGCCAGTAAGCCAGCAGGCCGAACAGGTCCACCGTGTCGATCAGGGTGCCGCCCTTTTTAAGGAAGCTGTCCATGCCCGAGCGTTTGGTCAGGATGTGGAAGTTGATGGCGCGCAGGCCGCGCTGGATGGCAAACCGCGCGGCCTTGGCCAGCAGGATGCCGAGCAGCATCACCAGGATGGCCACGCCCAAGCGGGGCAGGAAGGCGCCCAGCTCAAACAGGAAGGCCCTGACAGGTTCAAGGTACACGTCGACTCTTTCCATGGATTTTTTCTCCTAGCCTGGCATCTTGAGGATGCCGAGGATGCCCTGCAAGGGGATGCGCACCCAGTCGGGGCGATTGTTCAGCTCGTAGCGCAGTTCGTACAGCGCTTTTTCAAGTTCGAACAAACCTAACAAACCTTGGCCTGCTTCCAGGGCTTCGTGAAGGCCGGACCCTTGGGTAGCTTGCGCATAGGCACTCAGGAAAGCGGCTCGGGCCTGGGCCTCCCACTCGACGGCAAAGGGGGCCAGGGTGTTCAGCTCTTCATCGTTCACGGCGGAGCCACGCAGGGCGCTCACCCTGGCGTAGCTGAAGGAGCGCAGCATTCCGGCGACGTCGCGCAAGGGCGATTGCTTGACGCGGCGCTCATCAAAGCTGCGGCCCGGCTCGCCTTCGAAGTCGATGATGACGAAGTCGTTCTTGGTGAGCAGGACCTGCGCGAGGTGGTAATCGCCATGGAAGCGCGTCTTGAGGGCCCGGGGCGTGCCGACGGTGAAGCGTTCGATCCGCTGTTGGATGTCGTGGCGTGCAGCCAGCACCTGATGCGCTTCCGCCTGGGCTTCAACACTGCCCAATTGGCCCAGGCTGTTCTCGAGCAGCATGAGCACGGACCGGGCATCAGCGCTGATGTGCTGGCGGTAGGCTTGCAGGTCGATCGGGGTCAGAGGCTCGGGCTCGAAGGCGGGATGGCCGGTGCGTTGGGCCAGGGCCAGGTGCAGTTGGGCGGTGCGCAGGCCCAGGGTTTCGACCAGAGCCAGGTAAGCACCGTGCACACCTTCGGGCACGGACTCCAGGCTGGTTCGGCGCATTTCCAGGTAGCGCTGCAGGTAGCCGGTGGTGTAGGTCCAGCCATCGCCTTGGTTGGGCACATAGCCTTGAACGATGGACAAGGTCATGACCGAGCCATCGTTGCCGGCGTACTCCAGCAGGCCCGCCACGGGCACGCAGTGCGGAAACTTGACCACCTCGGTCAGGTGCCGGCCGATCTCGACTTCCGGGTTCAGGCCCGCGCGGACGCGGCGGTAGCCCTTGAGGAATAGCCGCTCATTCACGGTGACGATGGTGTTGCTGCTTTGCGCCTGAGGCTTGCCGATGGCCATGGTGGCGAGCTCATCGCCGACCAGGGTGTTGAGCACGGTCGTGGCGCGAAAGCGCAGTTCGCCTTGGCTGGTCTCCACGGTTTTGTTGGTGGCGATGGCTTGCAGCAGCGCGCGGCAGAACACCTCGTCCGCGAAGGCGTCGGCCATCAGGCCCACGCTGGCCTGTTGCCGAACCCGCGCCACGGCCGACATGGCCAGGCCGCGCATGCGTTCTTCGTCCTTGTCCTCCCAGGCCATCGCCAATGGAAGGAAGTAAGCGGAGCCGTCCTGGCCTGTCCCGTCGATGTCCACCACGGGCAACAGCCAGCTGTGGCGGCCTTCTTCCCACACGGCAGAGTCGACGATGACCGCGCTCTTGATGGCCGTGCCTTTGGCAGCGTACCAGCGCTGGGTTTCGATGTAGCGAGGCAGCATCTCGTTTTCGAACTGAGCGCGGGTCTTGATGGCCAAGCCGATGCGCCAAGGCACCACCTGGTCGCGGAACAGGCTGAGCCAGCCATCAAACAGCACCAGCACGGGCAGCTCTTCGGCGGGCGTTTGGTCGCGGTGCCAACTGGGCACACTCACATCGGTGCTCAGCTTGAACCAGTAGAAGCCGTGAGCTGGAATGGTGAGCAGGTAGGGCAGGTCGCCGATGGGCGGAAAGGCGGTGCGGCCCAGCATCTCGACGGGCACACGGCCTTTGAAACGCGACAGGTCAAGCTCGACCGGCTGGGCCGAGCGGCTGAGGTTGGCCACGCAGAGGATGGTGTCGTCGCCATGCTCGCGCAGGTAGGCCAGCACCTTGCGGTTGCCGGGCTTGAGGAACTTGAGTTCTCCGCGGCCGAAGGCGTGGCTGGTCTGTCGCACGGCCAGCATGCGACGCATCCAGTTGAGCAGCGAGGACGGATCTCGCATCTGCGATTCGACGTTGACGGCCTGGTAGCCATAGACCGCGTCCATGATGGGCGGCAGGTAGAGGCGTTGCGGGTCGGCGCGCGAGAAGCCGGCGTTGCGGTCGGGGCTCCACTGCATGGGGGTGCGCACGCCATTGCGGTCGCCGATGAAGACGTTGTCGCCCATGCCCAGCTCATCGCCGTAATAGATGATGGGTGAGCCGCGCATCGACAGCAGCAGGCTGTTCATCAGCTTGATGGTGTCGATGTTGTTTTCCATCAAGGGCGCCAGGCGCCGGCGGATGCCCAGGTTGATGCGTGCACGCGGGTCGGCCGCGTAGGTGTTGTACATGTAGTCGCGCTCTTTGCTGGTCACCATCTCCAGCGTGAGTTCGTCGTGGTTGCGCAAGAAGATCGCCCACTGGCAGCTGTCGGGGATGTCCGGCGTCTGCTGCATGATCTCGGTCAGGGGGAAGCGGTCTTCCTGGGCGATGGACATGTAGATGCGCGGCATCAAGGGGAAGTGATAGGCCGCGTGGCACTCATCGCCATCACCGAAGTACTCGCGCACGTCTTCTGGCCATTGGTTGGCCTCGGCGAGCAGGAAGCGGTTCTGGTAGCTGGCGTCAATGGCGGCGCGCAACTGCTTGATGATGTTGTGCGTCTCGGGCAGGTTCTCGTTGTTGGTGCCGTCGCGTTCGATCAGGTAGGGGATGGCGTCCAGGCGGAAGCCGTCCACGCCCATGTCCAGCCAGAAGCGCATGGTTTTGATGATGGCCTCCAGCACCTGCGGGTTGTCGAAGTTGAGGTCGGGCTGGTGGCTGAAGAAGCGGTGCCAGTAGTAGGCCTTGGCGATCGGGTCCCACGTCCAGTTCGACGTTTCGGTGTCGGTGAAGATGATGCGGGTGCCGAGGTACTTCTGGTCGGTGTCGCTCCAGACGTAGAAGTCGCGCTCAGGTGAGCCGGGCGGCGCATGGCGCGCGGCCACGAACCAGGGGTGCAGGTCAGAGGTGTGGTTGATGACCAGCTCGGTGATGACCTTGAGGTCGCGCTTGTGGGCTTCGGCCAGCATCAGCTTGAAGTCGTCCAGCGTGCCGTACTGCGGGTGGATGTCGTCGTAGCCGGAGATGTCGTAGCCGTCATCGCGCAAAGGCGAGGGGTAGAAGGGCATCAACCAGATGGTGTTGACGCCCAGGTCTTTCACGTAATCCAGCTTGGCGGCCACGCCTTTGAAGTCGCCCATGCCATCGTCGTTGGAATCAAAGAAGGCTTTGACGTTGAGCTGGTAGATGACGGCGTCTTTGTACCAGAGGGCGGCGTCCGTCACCGGGGTGGTGGCGCCTTGTTCGGCTTCTGCCAGGTGCGGTGTTCGCGGTGAGTTCATCTAGGCGCTCTCAGGCGAAATTGTCGAAGTGGCGCTCGTCCTGCACCCGCTTTCGCAAGCGGAAAACGTGGGCAGGCGCTTGTGTCGGATCCAGTATGACGAAGTTGCGCAAACCCTGCCAGGTGAAGCGCTGCGCGCTCAACAAGTCATGCACTTCATACTGGGAAGCAGGGTCAAGGTTCATGGCTTCGGCATCCAGGTTGATCCAACCGGACTGCGGGTTGTGCGGGTCCAGGTTGACGACGACCAGGATGATGTTGTCACCATCGGCCGTCTGCTTGACGTAGGCGATGAGCTGGTCGTTGTCGGTGTTGAAGAATCGCAAGCTGGCGTTCGATTGCAAGGCGGGGTTCTCGCGCCGGATGGTGTTGATCTGCGCGATGAGCTGGGCCAGGCTGTCGGGCCGGGCCACGTCCCACTCGCCCCAGTGGCGCAACTGGTATTTTTCGGAGTTGAGGTACTCCTCGCTACCGGGGCTGCGGGGTGCGCTGTCCAACAGCTCATAGGCCGGGCCGTAGACGCCATAGTTGGAGGACAGTGTGGCGGCCAGCACCAGTCGCAGCGCGAAGATGGGGCGACCGCCTGCGTGCAGGTGTTCGTTGAGGATGTCGGGCGTGTTGGGCCACACATTGGGGCGGAAGTAATCGTTGCCGGGGCCTTGGGAAAGTTCGGTGAAATAGTCGGTCAACTCCTGCTTGGTGTTGCGCCAGGTGAAGTAGGTGTACGACTGCGAGTAACCCAGCTTGGCCAGGCGGTGCATGACCTTGGGCCGCGTGAAGGCCTCGGCCAGGAAAAGCACCTCGGGATGTTCGCGCTTGATGGCGGTGATGGCCCACTCCCAGAAGGGGAAGGCCTTGGTGTGCGGGTTGTCCACCCGGAAGATGGTCACGCCCTCGTTGATCCAATGATCAAACACGCTTTTCAATTCTTGCCACAGAGCGCGCCAGTCGGTAGTCTCGAAGTTGAAGGGGTAGATGTCCTGGTACTTCTTGGGCGGGTTTTCGGCGTATTGCACCGTGCCATCCGGGCGCCATTTGAACCATTCGGGGTGGGCCTGCACATAAGGGTGGTCGGGGGCGCACTGGAAGGCGATGTCGAGGGCGATCTCCAGGCCCAGATCGCGGGCCTGGCTCACCAGGGATCGGAAGTCTTCGATGGTGCCCAGCTCGGGCAGCAGGTCTTTGTGGCCGCCTTCCAGTGCCCCGATGGCCCAAGGGCTGCCAACATCACCAGGCTCGATTGTGAGTGCGTTGTTGCGGCCTTTGCGCTTCTCGCGCCCGATGGGGTGGATGGGTGGGAAATACAGCACGTCAAAGCCCATCGCTGCCACGTAGGGCAGGCGCCGCGCCACGTCCTGGAAGGTGCCGTGCTGGCCGGGCTCGAACGAGGCCGATCGCGGGAAGAGCTCGTACCAGCTGCTGTAGCGGGCGCGCGCCCGGTCGGCCACCAAGGGCAGTTCGATGGGGAAGTGGGTCGCCAGTTGGCGGTCGGGGTAGCGGCGGGCCACGTCGGCCTGAGCCTCGCCTAGCGCCAGGGCTTTCAGGGTCTGGGCATCGCCTGGGTGTTTGCGCAGTTGCTGGGCCCAGGCCCCCAGTTCGGCCTTGTCGGTGGCCTTGGCGCGCTTGGCGGCGTCGTCGATCAGTTCCGCCCCCACCAGGGCTGCAAGGCGAATGTCTTCCTCGTCCACGCGTCGGGTCAATTCATGGCGCCAGGACTCGAAGGGATCGACCCAGGCCAGCACACTGTAGAAGTAACGGCCGGGCTTTTCGGGCGTGAACTCGGCGAACCACTCGTCGTTGAAGGCCAGCTTCATCTCGATGTCTTGCGGCGTGGTGTCGTGCTCGGAGCGCCAGCGCAGCATCACGCGCAGCACATCGTGCCCGTCGGTGAAGCAATTGGCCTGGATGCGCATGGGCTCGCCAGCAATGGTCTTGACCGCGAAGCGGCCAGCGTCCACCACGGGCAGCACTGCGTCGATCACCGCGCGTTGCCGCCCTTCGCGCTGGCTAGGTGGTTTCCGAGATGCCATGCGCTTCCAGTTTAAGGATGAGGGTGGACAGGGGCGGCAAGATCAGCTGCAGGGAGTGCGGCCTGCCGTGCGACTCTTCAGGACTGGTGTCTGCCCCGCCCAGGTTGCCCCAGCCAGATCCCCCAAACTCCTTGGCGTCGCTGTTGAAAATCTCGCGCCAATGGCCTGCCAAAGGCACGCCCACCTGGTAATGCTCGCGGGGCAGGGGGGTGAGGTTCACTGCCACCAGCAAGGGGGCGGTGCCGACCTGGCCTTTGCGCAGAAAAACCACCACCGTGGCACTCACGTCATTGCCTTCGATCCACTCAAACCCCGCGTCACTGAAGTCGATCTGGTGCAAGGCGGGCTCGCTGCGGTAAACGCGGTTGAGTTCACTGACCATCCGTTGCACACCCTGGTGCGCCGGGTCCTGCGTCAAGCCCCAATCCAACTGGCCTTCGTGCGTCCACTCGCGCTCCTGCGCGAACTCTCCGCCCATGAACAGCAGCTTCTTGCCGGGGTGGGTCCACATCAGGCCATACATGGCTCGCAGGTTGGCAAAGCGTTGCCATTGATCGCCCGGCATCTTGCCCAACAGCGAGCCTTTGCCATAGACCACCTCGTCGTGCGACAAGGGCAGCACGAAGTTCTCGTTGAAGGCATAGACCAGCGAAAAAGTCAGCTTGCCCAGGTGGTACTTGCGGTGGATGGGGTCTTCGTGCATGAAGGCCAGGGTGTCGTGCATCCAGCCCATGTTCCACTTCATGCCAAAGCCCAGGCCACCCATCGAGGTCGGGCGCGACACCTGCGGCCAGGCGGTCGATTCTTCCGCGATGGTGATGACATCGGGGTGCTCGCGGTAAACAGCCTCGTTGAGCTTGCGCAGAAAATCAACGGCTTCGAGGTTTTCCTTGCCGCCATGCTGGTTGGGGATCCACTCGCCATCCTTGCGCGCGTAGTCCAGGTAAAGCATGGAGGCCACCGCGTCCACGCGCAGCCCATCAAGGTGGTACTTCTCCAGCCAGAACAGGGCCGACGAGATCAGGAAGCTGCGCACCTCACCACGCCCGTAATTGAAGATGCTGGAGCTCCATTCCGGGTGGAAGCCCTGGCGCGGATCGGCATGCTCGAACAGGTGGGTGCCGTCGAAATACTGCAAGCCATGTTCATCGGTGGGGAAGTGCGAGGGCACCCAATCCAGGATCACGCCGATGCCTTGCTGGTGCAGGTGGTCCACGAAGTACATGAAGTCTTGTGGAGTGCCGTAGCGCGAGGTGGGGGCGAAGTAGCCCGTGGTCTGGTAGCCCCATGAACCGTAAAATGGGTGCTCAGTGATGGGCATCAACTCCACATGGGTGAAGCCCATCGTGAGGATGTAGTCGGCCAGCTCATGCGCCAGGTCGCGGTAGTTCACGGGGCCCTGATCGCGTCGCCATGAGCCCGCGTGAAACTCGTAAATCGACATGGGGGCATCCAGCGCATTGCGGGCGCCGCGTGTGCGCATCCAGTCGCCATCACCCCAGGCATGCTCCAGAGACCAGACTCGGCTACCTTTAGCCGGTGAAACTTCAGCGTACACGGCAAAGGGGTCGGCCTTGTCGGCCACGTACAAACCACCATGGCCCTGCACACGGTACTTGTAAGCCTGACCGTGACGTGCCTGAGGCACCTGGCCCTCCCACAGGCCACTGCGGTCACCGCGAAGCTGCAGTGGGTGGGCCAGGGGATCCCACTGGTTCCAATCGCCAATGACCGAGACACTCACGGCATTGGGCGCCCAAACCCTGAAGTGCGCCCCTTCCAGTTCTTGCGACAGGTGGCAGCCCAGTTGGTCATGCAAACGTGCGTGCGTGCCTTCGCCAAACAGATAGAGGTCTTGGTCGGTCAACACGTGGTGGGGTGCTCCATGGTTTTATGGGGTGTGCTGCAGGTTGTGGGGCAATCTGCGTACCCGGTATCTCAGTACCCCACGCACCGTTCTGATCGGGATTTTTTTCCGAACAATGTTCCGAGGCCTTGGCGCGCCCTGGGAACACCAGTTGCTGCAATTGCAGGATGAAAATAAAAATCAATGCAACGATGTTGGGACTGGCCTGTGTGGCCTTGCACCCGGCGTGGGCTGCAGAAGAACTTGCAGCCCACATTCAAACCTTGGCCGACTCGGTGGTGCAAACAAAAGACAGCCGAGGGCAACCCTTTGCCGTCATCGACAAGGTCCAGGCGCGGTTGTTCGTGTTCCATCCCGATGGGCGAGTGCAGGGCACCACGCCCATCTTGTTGGGCAGCGCCCGGGGGGATGATTCGGTGCCCGGCATTGGTCAGCGCAAATTGCAAGACATCCGACCTGCCGAGCGCACCACGCCCGCCGGTCGGTTTACGATCGAGGCCGGGCGCAACGCTCAGGGCGAAGACATTTTCTGGATCGACTACGACGCGGCCATCTCCATGCACCGGGTGCGGGCCACCAAGGCTTCTGAGCGTCGCCTGCAGCGGCTGGCCACGGCCACAACTGCCGACAACCGCATCTCGTATGGTTGCATCAACGTGCCGGTCGTTTTCTTCAACACGGTGGTGCAACCGACCTTCAGCGGGCACCAGGGCGTGATGTACGTGCTGCCTGAAACCCGGGCAGCTCGCGATGTGTTCTCCGATTTGAAAGCGAACAAACCGGGCTCGTGACCCGGTTTGTTCGCATCACTGAGTGGGGTTAACTCACTCAGTTGCGGTCAGCGCGTGGTGGGCGCTCGGGGTTGATCTGGCGTGCACGGGTAGACGTTTCATTGCCAGCGCTGGTGGCTGGCATGGTGTTCAAACCGTCATTCGCGGTGGTGCCGGTATTTTGTTCCAGGTTGGTGCTGGTGCTGTTATTGGTGCTGTTGGGGCCAGTGGTGTTGTTCATGGGCGCCACGCGGTTGTCGGTGGTGCTGTTCATGCCCGAGCCCGCAGGCGTGCTCACCGTGCCGTTGGTGGTGGCGCTGGGGTTGACCGCAGAGCCTTGCCCGGTACCGGACGATTGCGCGTAAGCCAGGCCAAAAGCGCCGGTCAAAGCGGCGGTCACGGCGGCGATGGTCAGTCCTTTGTTCAATTTGCTCATGATGTTTCCTCAAGTGGTTGATGGGACCCTTTTGGAGTGGCAAATCGCGTACCCGGCCAGCAACGATTGAGACATGAATGAAATTCAACTGATTGTGAAAACATGTCGCTTGATTCAGATCCTGCATTTGCTCAAACTGCGGCGCATCCCAACTCATTCCTCAGAGAGCTTCCATGGCCCGCACCCACATCCTTGGTTTTCCCCGCGTTGGCGCCCACCGCGAACTCAAGTTCGCGCAAGAGTCTTTCTGGCGGGGTGAGTCTGACGAGGCCCGTTTGCGCCAAGTGGGCGTGCAACTGCGCCAACGTCATTGGCAGGTGCAGAAAGACGCGGGCTTGAACACCGTGGCCGTGGGCGACTTCGCCTGGTACGACCAGATGCTGTCGACTTCCGCCTTGCTGGGCGCGTTGCCCCGGCGCTTTGGCTTCGACGCTAAGCAACTCAGCCTGGCGCAGTACTTCGAGATGGCGCGTGGCAACCCGGCGCAACCCGCGATGGAGATGACCAAGTGGTTTGACACCAACTACCACTACCTGGTCCCCGAGCTGGATGCACAGACCACCTTTGAAGGTGGCGTGGATTGGTTGTTCCAAGACATCGATGAAGCCCTGGCCCAAGGCCTGTCCGTCAAGCCGGTGCTGATTGGCCCACTCACCTATTTGTGGCTGTCGAAGTCGCACGTGGCGGGCTTTGACCGCTTGAGCCTGCTGCCCAAGATCGTGGCCGCCTACCAGCGCATCCTGACGCGCCTGGCCGACCGTGGCATCGGCTGGGTGCAGATCGACGAGCCCGCCTTGTGCCTGGACCTGGACGCCCATTGGCGCGCCGCCTATGCCCCGGCTTATGCCGACCTGGCAGGGACGGGCGTCAAGATCTTGTTGGCCACTTACTTCGACACGGCCGCGGACCACGCGGTGCTGGCCGCCCAGCTGCCGGTGCAGGGGTTTCACATCGACCTGGTGCGGGCGCCGCAGCAGCTCGATGCCTGGCGCCAGGTGCTGCCCCCGGACGCGGTGCTGTCCGTCGGTGTGGTCGATGGCCGCAACATCTGGCGCACAGATTTGCGCCGAGTGCTGACCCTGTTGCAGCCGCTGCAAGCCGAACTGGGCGACCGCCTTTGGGTGGCGCCTTCATGCTCCTTGCTGCACACGCCGGTGGCCCTGGCCAGCGAGCAGAAGCTGGATGCCGAGGTCAAGTCCTGGCTGGCCTTTGCCACCGAGAAGCTGGGCGAATTGAAGGTGCTGGGCCAAGCCTTGAACCAGGGCGAGGCGGCTGTGGCTGCCGAGTTGGCCGCCTCCGATGCGGCGCAAGCTTCGCGGCGCCAGTCCAAGCGCGTCGTCAATGCCGTGGTGCAAAAGCGCCTGGCGGCGGTGACCACCAGCATGGCCCACCGCGCCAGCCCCTTTGCCCAACGCATTGAAAAGCAACGCCTGGCTTTGCAGCTGCCGCCACTGCCCACCACCACCATCGGGTCCTTTCCGCAAACGGCGGCCATCCGCCAGACGCGAGCCGCGCACAAGCGTGGCGAGTTGAGTGCGCTGGACTACCTGCAACGCATCCGCAGCGAGATCGAGCTGGCCGTGCGCAAGCAGGAAGAACTGGGCCTGGACGTGCTGGTGCACGGTGAGGCTGAGCGCAACGACATGGTCGAGTACTTCGGCGAGCAACTGTGGGGCTACGCCTTCACCGAGAACGGCTGGGTGCAAAGCTATGGCTCACGTTGCGTCAAGCCGCCCATCATCTACGGCGATGTTTTCCGCCCCGAGCCGATGACGGTCGAGACCACGCGCTACGCTCAGTCGCTGACTGACCGCCTGATGAAAGGCATGCTCACCGGCCCCGTGACGATGCTGCAATGGTCCTTCGTGCGCGACGACCAGCCCCGCGAGACCACCGCGTTGCAACTGGCCCTGGCCATCCGTGATGAGGTGTCTGATCTGGAGAAGGCGGGCATCAAGGTGATCCAGATCGACGAGCCCGCCATCCGGGAAGGCCTGCCCTTGCGCCAGCGCGACTGGGCCGCCTACCTGGAATGGGCCGTGCGCGCCTTCAAGATCTCGGCCGCCAGCGTGAAGGATGAAACCCAGATCCATACCCACATGTGCTACGCCGAGTTCAACGACATCCTGCCTTCGATCGCGGCCATGGACGCCGATGTGATCACCATCGAGACCTCGCGCTCGGCCATGGAGTTGCTGGATGGCTTTGGGGCCTTTGACTACCCCAACGACATCGGGCCGGGCGTGTACGACATCCACTCGCCGCGCGTGCCCGGCGTGGACGCGATGCTCAAGCTGCTGGAGCGCGCCTGCGAGGTGATCCCGCCGCAACGCCTGTGGGTCAACCCGGATTGCGGTTTGAAGACCCGTGGCTGGACCGAGACCGAGGCGGCCTTGTCCAACATGGTCAAGGCGGCCAAGGCCCTGCGCCTGAAGGTGGGTGAGCAGGGCGACGAGGCCTGGCTGCGCGTAACAGCGTCAAGTCAGCGCAGCACGCTGCGGTAGAACAGCGCCATGCGCTTGCGCCGGGCCTCGGCGCATTGCTCGGGCGTGCCTTCTTGCTGACCGCGCAGCACGCGTGAGAGTTGGTCGCCCAGCACGCAGTTGATCAGGTGCACGGGCAACTGGTCTTCGGGCAGGTCATCGCGCAACTGGGCGCGCACATCGGGGCGTTGCAGAAAGCGCGCGATGGCATCGCGCGTGACGTTCGGCCCCATGGCAAAAAACGTCTCGACCAGTTCGGGGTTGGCTCGCGCTTCGGCGGCCAGCATGCGCTGCAGCGCCGTGGCCTCGGGTGAGGTCAACAAGCTGTAGAGCCGGGCCGCGAAATCATCAAGTACCTCGCGGATGGCGCGCTGGTCCTTGTCCAGGTCCATGTCGGCGAAAAACTGCGCGCGCTTGTCTTGCAGCAAGGCGCTCAGCAAGCCGTCCTTGCCGCCGAACTTGATGTAGATGGTGCGCACGGCCACGCGCGCTTCGCGGGCGATCATCTCCAGGCTCACCTTGCCGTAACCCTTGTCGAGGAACAGGCGGCCCGCCGTGCGCTTGAGGTCGGCCAGCCGGGCTTCGACTTCAGCGGCGCGCGGTCGGCCAGCGCCTTTGCTGGGTACTTTCTTGGCGGCAACGATCGCTTTGGACATGAACCGCACTTTACCCAACTATTTAATGAAATGAAAGCGTTTCATTTCTTGACACTCGCCGGTCGGAGGCAAATAATGCGCTGAATCCATTTCATTCTTAGAAGCGTTCGAGCCATGCAAACTCAGGCCAAGACCGAACCCGTCAATCCCGTTGACAAGCCGCCCTCCAAAGGCCGGGTGTTTGGCGTGCTCGGGGTGTTGATCCTGGCGGGCCTGGGCTTTGGCGGGCGCATGTATTGGCGCAGCCAGAACTTCGTCGAGACCGAGAACGCCTACGTGGCGGGCCACGTGCATCCCATCTCGGCGCGCATCTCTGGCGTGGTCACCAAGGTGCTGGTCGAGGACAACCAGATCGTGAAAGAGGGGCAGGTGATCGCCGAGCTCGATCCGGCTGACCAAGGCGTGAAGCTGGAGCAGATCCAGGCGCAGATTGCCTCGGTCGAGCAGCAGGTTCTGCAGGCCGATGCCCAGACCGCCCAGACGCGCGCTTCGGCCAGCGCCGCGCAGGCGCAAGTGGCGCAGGCGCAAGCCCAGTCGCTGCGTGCCCAGCAGGATGCCGAGCGCTATGGCCAGCTCTACAACACGCAGATGAAGGCCGTGGCCAAGTCCGAGCTGGACGCCGCCAACGCCGCCCGCACTGGCGCCCTGGCCGATGTGGCCGCCCGCAAGGACGCAGCCTTGGCGGCCCAGGCGCAGGTGGGCGCGGCCCAGGCGGCGCGCGAGGTGCTCAAGGCCCAGATCAAGGTGCTGCAGGCGCAGGCCAAGGATGCCCAGCTGCAAGTGAGCTACAACCGCATCGTGGCGCCGGTCGGTGGGCGCCTGGGCAAGCGCAACGTTGAAGTGGGCGCGCGCGTGCAGCCGGGCCAGCAACTGGCTGCCATCGTGGAAGACAAGGTCTGGGTCACCGCCAACTTCAAGGAAACACAGTTGGCGGGCCTCAAGCCCGGCCAGGAGGTGGACGTTGTGATTGACGCGCTGCCGGGCGAACACCTGAAGGCCAGGCTGGACAGCTTCTCGCCCGCCTCGGGCAACCAGTTCGCGCTGCTGCCGGCCGACAACGCGACGGGCAATTTCACCAAGATCGTGCAGCGCGTGCCGGTCAAGGTGACCTTTGCCGAGGCAGATTTGCTGCGCCTGGCTGGTCGCCTGGTGCCGGGCATGTCGGCCCTGGCCGAAGTGGACTTGCGTCAGTCGCCTTCCGAGCAGCGCTGAGCGCGGCGCAGCATGTCGAGCGCGGCCTCCCCTCCTGCCCCTTTCGTGCCCGCCCTGGCCGACCCGAACCAGCGCATTGAACTGCGCACCTGGTTCGCTGTCGCGGCCGGTCTGCTGGGCGCCTTCATGGCGGTGCTGGACATCCAGATCACCAACTCCTCGCTGAAGGACATCCTCGGTTCCTTGTCGGCCACGCAGGAGGAAGGTTCCTGGATTTCGACCGCCTACCTGTGCGCCGAAATCGTCGTCATCCCCTTGACCGGGCTGATGGCGCGCGTGCTGGGCCTGCGCACTTACATGGTCAGCACCACGGCCCTGTTCCTGGTCTGTTCCACCTTGTGCGGCGCGGCGTGGAACCTGCCCAGCATGATCGTGTTCCGCATGATGCAGGGCTTCACGGGCGGTGCGCTCATCCCCATGGCCTTGACCCTGGTGATGACCAAGCTGCCGCCGTCCAAGCGCGCGGTGGGCATGGCCATGTTTGGCCTGACTGCCACGATGGCGCCCACGCTGGGCCCGACCTTGGGGGGCTACCTGTCCGAGCTCTACGGCTGGCCTTCGATCTTCTACATCAACTGGGTGCCGGGCGTGCTGCTGATCTTGGGCATCTTGTGGGGCTTGGACAAGGAAGGCCGCAACTGGTCGCTATTGGCCACGGCCGACTGGGTGGGCATCGCCTTCATGGCCGTGGGCCTGGGCAGCCTGACCATCTTCCTGGAAGAGGGCAATTCGAAGGATTGGTTTGACTCCGACTTCATCCGCCTCTTTGCCACCCTCGCCGCCGTGGGCCTGGTCGGCTGGGTGGCCACCAGCTTGTTGCGCGACGAGCCTTTCGTGAACCTGCGCCTTTACCTGCGCCGAAACTTCTTCGTGTCGGCCTTGCTGGCCGCGGTCACGGGCATGGCCTTGTACGGCTCGTCTTTCTTGCTGCCGTTGTACCTGGGCCAGATCGCGGGCTACACGCCCATGCAGATTGGCGAAGTGATCATGTGGGCGGGCTTGCCGCAACTGTTCATCATGCCCGTGGCGGCCATCATGTCTTCGCGCGTGGACAACCGGGTGATGTGCACCATCGGCCTGGGCCTGTTCGGCACGTCTTGCCTGATGAATGGTTTCATGGACGCCTCGGTGGGCTATGACCAGTTGTTGGCCTCGCAAGTGGTGCGCGCGCTGGGCCAGCCTTTCATCATGCTCACGCTGTCGAACTTTGCCATGTCGGGCATCTCGCCCAAGGACATGCCATCAGCCTCCAGCTTGTTCAACATGACGCGCAACCTGGGCGGCTCCATCGGCATCGCCATGTTGGCCACCATGTTGACCAACCGCCAGCACTTCCACTCGGCGGTGCTCGGTGAATCGGTGTCGCTGATGTCGGCGGCCACCCAATCGCGCCTGGACCAGTTGACGCAAGGCTTCATCGCCAGCGGCATTGATCCATCCCGGGCGGCCGACCAGGCCATCTTGGTGATTGACCGCATCGTGCGCCGAGAGTCTTACGTGATGGCCTACAACGATGGCTTCCTGGTGATGGCGGGGGTGCTGTTCGCCTGCATTGCCGTGCTGTGGTTCGCCGACAAGGTGAAGTCGCCTTCGGGGGGCGGCGCCGGTGCCCATTGAGTTGATGCCGTTGAAAATCGCTGGAGAAAACATGTCGTTCATCAATCCCTTGAGCCGCAGTGCGGTCGCTGCGGCCACCTTGTCTGCAGTGGCCCTGCTGAGTGCCTGCACCACGGTGGGCCCTGACTTTGCCGCACCGAGGTTCGAGCCGGTGCCCAGCTACCGCCATGCTGCCAGCCAGGGCCCCGATGCCGCGCAGATGCCACTCGACAGCTGGACCTTGTTTGGCGACGCCACCTTGAATGCCCTGGAGCAGCGTGCCTTGCGCGACAACCCCAATGTGCAGGCGGCGGGCCAGCGCATGCTGGAAGCCCAGGCCCTGTTGGGCGTGGCGAATGCCGATGACGGCGTGAAGCTGGACGTCAGCACCTCCACCGCGTATTCGCGTTCGTCCGAGAACACCTCGCAAGCCATCATGCTGGGCCGCCACTCGGTGAAGGGCAGCCACTTCAGCCTGGGGGCTTCGTTGTCTTACGAGTTGGACCTGTGGGGCCGCGTGCGCCGCGCGGTCGAGTCGGCCGATGCCCAGGCCTTGGCCGCCCGCTACGACCGCGATGGTGTGCTGCTGATGCTGACCCACCAGGTGGCCGTGGGCTATTTCCAGTTGCGCGGCGCGGATGCCGAAATCGCCATCCTGGGCAGCGCGCTGGACACCCGGCGCGAAACTGAGCAACTGGTGAGCGCCCGCTTTGACACCGGCCTGTCGAACGAGCTGGATCTTTCGCGCGCTCGCATCGAGCGGGCCAACGCGGAAGCCGATCTGCATGAAGCACGGCGCCAGCGCCAGACGCTGGAGCACGGGCTGGCGGTGCTGGTGGGCGCCTCGCCCAGCGAGCCGCTGATCGCCAGCTTGGGCAGCGCGGCCAGGGACGCCTTGCCCGTGCCGCCTGCGATCCCCGTGGGTTTGCCTGCCAGCCTGCTGGCCCAGCGGCCGGACCTGTCGTCCAGCGTGGCGGGGCTGCGCTCCCTCAATGCCCAAGTGGGCGTGGCCGAAAGCGCCTTCTACCCTTCGGTGATCTTGACGGGCAATCATGGCTTCGCCTCCGAGAAGCTGCGCGAGCTGACCAACAGCGGATCGCAACAGTTCAGCGTGGGCCCGCTGGCGCTGTCCTTGCCCATTTTCGATGGTGGCCACCACCAGGCCAATCTGGCCGCGTCGCAGGCCCGGTATGCCCAAGCTTTGGCTTCGCACCGGGGCAAGTTGTTGACGGCCTTGCGCGAGGTGGAAGATGCCCTGTCCGATCTGCAGCAGCGCCAGTTGCAGGCCGATGCGCAGGCTCAGGCCCAGCAGGCCGCCGGGCGTGCTCATGAAGTGGCGCGTGCCCGCTACGAGCGCGGGGTGTCCAACTACCTGGACGTGACCGACGCGCAGCGCAGCAGCCTGGCCGCTGACCGCGCGGCCGCGCAGATTCGCACGCAACGCTTGCTGGCCGCGGTGAACTTGGCGCGTGCCCTGGGTGGCGGTTGGTCGCCCGAGGCGTCGCTGACGATCGCCAAGGCTGTGCAGCCCTGACAAGCTTCACTGCTGGTTAAGGCGCTCCAAGCGGTCCAGCCACTCGGCGACCAGTTCCAGGCGCCACAGCGGGTTGTCCAAGCTCATCAGACGCTGTCGTTCTGCCGCAGGCAGGGGCAGGCATTCGGCCCAGCGGTTGGACAGCCAGCCAGCGTCTTGCCAGCGAGGGTCGCCGGTTGACGCGGGTGTGGGTAGCGCACCTTCCTGCTCTGCCAAGGCGGTGAGGGCGTCTTGCAGGCGCTGGCTCAGTGACGCCAGTTCAGTGGGCACGGCGGCGGGTGTGTCGTTGGGCAGCAGTTGGGCGTGGCCAGTCCACAGGCCATGGGGCAGGCGGTGGCTGTGTTGCAGTTGGAAGCGTTGAGTGCCGCGCGCCTGGATCAGCATCAGGCCGGGTTGAGGGCGCTCAATGCGCTCCAGGGTGGCCAGGGTCCCGATGGGCGCCAGGGTTTCGGCGTGGACGCCCTGGCCTTCGGACTCGCCCGGGCGTGGCGCACGCCGCACTTCGTGGCCGCTTTGCAGGCAAACCACGCCGAAGGGCTCGCCGCTTTGCTCGCAGCGTTTCATGAGGTCCAGGTAACGGACTTCGAAGATCTGCAAGGGCAGCAGGCCCCCGGGGAAGAGGACGGTGTGCAGGGGAAAGAGGGGGAGGGCGGTGAGGTCCATGGGGTGCTCGGCGGAACTGCATGGTGCATGATGCATGCGCGCCTAACTGATTGGCCAAGCGGACGAAAAAACCACGTCAAGCATGGGTTTGATGGCGCTTTCTCTAAGAGGCATAATCGCCCAAAACTCATTAGGGAGTCAGCTTGCATCCAACAACTGCCCCATGAAATTTCGCACCATCACGCTTCCCACCGGTCTCGCCTTGGAGGTTCCTCAGGGCATCCAGCGCATTGATTCCCAGTCAACCCATGGTTGGCAAGTTCGGTTTCAGGGCACCAAGCTGTTCTCAGATGGGCCGAGCGCTGACCCCCAAAAGTCGCTGGCCAATGCGATGGCCGAACTGATCGCACGCGCGGCGGCCGTGCCGCCCCCTGTTGCCACCCAAAGGGCACCCAGCTCGAGCAAGACCTCTGATTTGCCTTCTGGCATTTCAGGCCCGATTGTTCGGGCTCGCCCAGGTCGGCCGATGGTCGCTGGGCTTTCCGTTCTGCTGCCGCGCTTGGGCCGTCCTTCGCAGATCAAAAACATCTACATCGGCAGCCAGAACACTTACACGGAATCCAAGTACCGTGCGGCTTTGGCCAAGGGCATTGAGTTGCGCCGATTGGCGGTGGCGCAGTATGAGCAAGACGCCCAGCAGGCCCACATAAAAGCCATTCAAGCCTTGAAAAGGCAACTCAGCGCGCTCAGAAAATCGAGCCTGTGATCGCGAGCCGCTGATGGCCGTCGTCCTTTTGGGCCGTTGCACAGCGCGGACCTTGCCGCTCATGCCCCCGCCGCAATAAAAAAGCTCGGCCCCATCCGACTCCAGCCCGCTGACCCCGGTGCCACTGGGCATGGCCAAGCGCTCCAGCACGGCACCGCTTTGCGGATGGATGCGGCGCAGCACCCGGCCGGTCTGCGGATCGACCTGGTGAATTTTGCGGTCTCGGTACTGCCCCACCCAAAGGCTGCCTTCGGCCCACGTCAAGCCCGAATCGCTGCCACTGCCGGGGGCGGGGATCGACGCCACCACCTGGCCGGTGGCTGGGTCGATCTTGTCGATGCGGGTCTCGGCGATCTGATACAGGTGGGTGCCATCGAAGGCCGTGCCGGCATCGCAGGCGACGTTCAGTGTGCGGCTGGCTTCGCCGCTTTGGGGGTCGAAGGCGAGCAGTTGGGCGCCCGTGGCCGCCCAAACGCGCTGGCCGTCGTGGGTGACACCGTGGATGCGATCAGCGTCGCCGAAAGGTCCGTACTCGCGCACGATTTCGGCTTGGTGGGCTGCTGGCTGGGTGCGGTCAGCATCGCTGGGCCAGGCGTCGGCGAGCGCTCGGGCCAGGGTGAACAACACGGGCCGACGCACCAGCGCTAACCAGGCATCGCCCGCGCGCAGGCCGTGGCGGCAGGCATCCAGCACCAAGGCGCCTGAGTCCATCAGTGCCGCGACCTCGTCCAGACGCAAGGCTTGCTCGCCTTGTGGCGAGAGTCGCCGAGCGGCCGTGTGTTCGAGCGAAGACCGCAGCTCGGCCACTTCGGCCAGCAAGGCCGGGACGCCCGCGTGCAGGGCCGCCTCGTGCGCACGGGTGAGTGCTGCCTGGGCCTGGTCCAGGGTGGCGGCGGCTTCGTCAAGTTGGCCCAGCAGCAGGAGCCGACGCACGGCGATCAGGCGGGCTTGCTGGGCATTGGCATGGTCGGCGCGTGCGTCCAGCGTGGCCGTTGCCGCGGCCAGCGCGCGCAGCGAACTGACGTGGCCACTCAGGTCGCGCATCGCGAGGGCCACTTCTGCTTCGGCCACCACGCAACGTGCACGCGCCAGTTCTTCCTTGGCGCCAAATCCACGGGCGGCGAGGCGCAGCAACTCCCGGGCGCGGGGGTGTTCCCCCAGTTGGGCCATGGCGATGCCGCGCAGTGCCAGCGCGGGTGGGTCATCGCGCAGGGCGACACGCTTGAGTGCACCGAGCGCATCGCCCGCTGCGAGGGCGCGCGCAGCGGCGGTGATCAGGGAGTCCATGGGGTCATCATGGGTTCAGTAGACTGGGTGGGCTTCTGGAGTCCTCATGCCTTTGCCTTCCCTTCACCTCAGGTCAGCCCTGCTGGCGCTGGCCGTCCTGTCAGGCTGTGCCTCGGGCCCCGCGACGCAGGCTCCCACCGACGTGCCCATTGAGCAGCGCTTCGCGCAATGGGTGGCGAACTACCGTGAAACCGCCCGCGCTGCAGGCATCGACGAGGCCACCTTGCACAGCGCCTTGGATGGCGTGCAACTTCGGCATCGGGCCGTCGAGGCGGATCGCGCCCAGCCTGAGTTCACGCGCACTGTCTGGGATTACCTGGACGCCGTCATCACGCCGCAGCGCGTGGCCACGGGTCAGCAAAAGCAGCTGGACTTGCGCCTGGAGGCTGAGGCGGCCACGGCGCGCCATGGTGTGCCCGGCCCCATCTTGATGGCGGTGTGGGGCATCGAAAGCAACTACGGGGGCAACTACGGCGATGTGCCCGTCATCGATGCCTTGGCCACACTGGGCTTCGAGGGGCGGCGCGAAACCTGGGCGCGCGGCGAGCTTCTGTCGGCTTTGAAGATCCTTCAGCAGGGTGACATTGACCGGGCCCGCATGATTGGCTCGTGGGCGGGTGCCATGGGCCAGACACAGTTCATGCCGTCGTCTTACCTGGCCTATGCGGTGGATGCCGATGGCGACGGGCGCCGAGACATCTGGGGCAGCATGGCCGACGTGCTGGCCTCCACCGCCAACTACCTGGCGAAGTCGGGTTGGCGGGCTGATGAGGGCTGGGGCCTGGAGGTTCAACTGCCCGCGGGTTTCGATCCGGCTCGCGCCGACCCAGCCGTGCTGCAGTCATCAGCGCAATGGGCGGCCGAAGGGGTGCGCTCCATGGGCGATGCGCCGTGGCCGTCGCTGGCGGATGCGGCCATCTTGATGCCCGCCGGGGCACGTGGGCCCGCCTTCATGGTGGGCCGCAACTACCGCACCATCTTGCGCTACAACAACTCGGCCAGTTACGCGCTCACCGTGTGCCTGCTGGCGCAGCGCATTGGCGGTGGGCCTGGCGTTCAGGCCCCCTGGCCCCTGGATTTGCGTGCGCTGACCCGTGGCGAAATGCTGGCCCTGCAAGCGGCCCTGAATCGCCGCGGCTTTGACAGCGGCCCACCCGATGGGCAAATGGGGCCCGCCACACGCAAGGCCTTGCGGGCGTTTCAAAGCAGTGTGGGTTGGCCAGCGGATGGCCATCCCACGGCCGAGTTGCTGCAGCGTTTGCAGCAGGACCAGTAGCGTGGCGGGCCTGGGGCGGCTGGGCAATTTTCCCCGGGCGGCGTTTCAGCGCCTGCGCCCGCTGGCGGTGGGTATCCTGTGCCTGGGCGTGCCCGGGTTCATGGGCTTGGCCTGGCTGGTGATGACCCAGGGACATCAGAATGGGCTGGACACCCAGGCCACCGAATGGGCCCTTCAATCGCGTTCACCCGCCCTGACGCAGGCCTTGCTGCTCATCACGAACCTGCATTCGGTCATGGCCATCTCGGTCTACACCGTGGGCTTGTCCGTGTGTCTGTGGGTGATGCGCGGGCACCGCCATTGGTTGCTGCCCTTGTGGCTGTTTTTCCCGGCAGGCTCCGCGCTCAATGTGTTGCTCAAGCATGGGTTCGCGCGGCCGAGGCCCGGCGCGGACGAGGCCCTGCTGCATTTGGCCACCTTCAGCTTTCCCAGTGGGCATGCGTCTGGCACCACCCTGCTGTATGGTTTTTTTGCGCTGGTGGTTTTGGTGCACGTGCGCGGCCCGGGGTGGCGATGGGTGACGGGCGTGGCCGCTCTGCTAGTGATCGGCCTGGTGTGCTGGAGCCGCGTGTACCTGGGCGTTCACTTTCTCACCGACGTGTTGGCCGGTGTGGTGGAGGCGCTGGTGTGGATGGCTTTGTGCGTCATCGCGCTGTCGGCACGTTCACGTCCAACCTGCTGACCAGCGCAAAGGCCGCGTGTTGTTGGTCGTAGTCCCAGCGCTCAATGGATGTGGCTTGACCGGGCATGCGGGCCCGCCGGATCAGATTGACCGAGTTGGCCTGGCCCCCCCGCACCCTGGACGACAAAGCCGTGCCCGCCTGCACCACCCAGAAGGCCCGTTCGGTGGCGCCGCCACAGCTGTGCTGCGGCACCACATAGGGCAGGTGGATGTGCCCACCCAGGATCAGATCCACACCGGCCGCGCCCCAGTTCAACAAGGCCGCTTCATGCCCCTTCAGCAGGTTCTCGCGATCGCTGTCGAGGGTCACGCACACTGGCTGGTGCACCACCACCACCTTGACCTGGCCTGGCTGCGCGGCCTTCAGCCGGTCGGCCACGTGGCCGATCTGCGCGGCCGAGACCTCACCATTTTTGTGGCGCCAGGGGCGCGTGGTGTTGACCCCGATCACCAGCCACTGTGGGGTCGAGATGCAGGGCGCCAGTTCCGGGCCGAAGGCGTGTTGAAAGTTGGCATAAGGCGCCAGCAGCCTCGCCGCCACGTTGAACAAGGGGATGTCATGGTTGCCGGGAATGACCAGGCGGTGAGGGGTCGTGATCTCATCGGCAAAGCGCCGTGCCGCGGAAAATTGCGAGCGCCGTGCCCTTTGGGTGATGTCGCCCGACCAGACGACGATGTCGGGCTTCTGCGCTTGGGCCAACCGCAGCAAGGCCGCCATCACGGGGGACTGCTCGGTCCCGAAATGAGGGTCGGAAATCTGCAGCAACACGCTCACATCGGCACCAGCAGCATCAGCGGCCGTGGTGAGGGCCGAAAGTGCAAGGGTGTGTTCATCCAGATCACTTCGCCGTCGGTGGCCACCTTCAGGCGCCGGGGCCGGTGAGGGCGCCGGGGTGACACGGTCAAACTGGTGAAGGCGAAGCTCGACACCTTGTCGGCATCGCCCAGTTGGCCCAGAGCGCCACGCAGCAGCAAACCCAGCATGGCCAGCTTGCCCACGGGCTTGACGGCAATGGCCACCAGTTGGCCATCCTGCAAGGCGGGTGCCTCGGGGATGCCGATCTGTTCCATCTGCAGCGCGTTATTGCCGACGAACAAGGTGGGCGTGACGATGGTGTGCGTGCTGTGGTCCAGCGTCAGTTTGATGACCCAGTCGCGGTGCTCGCGCAGCATGGTGGCCAGGCTGGCGAGCAGGGCCACGACCCGGCTGCGCCCAAAGCGTTGCTTGAAGGCTTCGCGGTCCTGCAGCAAGGTGGGGTACAAGCCCATGCTGGCGTTGACGATGAAGGCCTGTTCATTGATCAGGCCCACTTGCACCGGCTTGAGTTGGGCGGTCAGCAGTGAACGGGCCGCCTCTTCGATGTCAGACGAGATGCCTTGGTTGCGGCCGAAGTAATTGAACGTGCCCTGCGGCAAGATGCCCAGCGGCAGGCCCGTGGGCAACACCTGTTGCACGACCGCATTGATGGTGCCATCGCCCCCGGCTGCCACCACGGCGCCGTGGTGCTGCCTGGCCAGTTCAATGGCGCGCGCAATGGTGGGAGGCAGTTGCTGGGGATCGCTCACTTCCAACAGTTCGAAATGCCGACCAGCTTCCTGAAAAACGCGCCTCACCGTGTCCACCCTTTCCTGGGCCTGGATGTGCCCCGATCCGCCATTCAGCACCACGAACAATGGGGCAGTTTGGGACCACGGCGAGCCTTCGGCAATGGGTGCCTGTGCGGCAAGGGCGGGGCTGGTGGACATGTTGGGGCTTTCGTGGGCAGGGTGTGTGTCCACGATCATGACCAGGGGGCGGGCCCATTGCAGCCAGCCAGGACCTACGCCAGGCGTAGGCTCAGTCCGACAGGCCGCCATTGACGGGGCTGGGCCTCAGCACCGTCCCGATCGCCGGCTGCGCGGCTGCAATTTGTCCAGCTCGGTGATTTGCTGCTTGAGCAAAATCAGCAGGGTGCGCGCGTCATCGACCGGCAGGGACAGGCAGGTGGTGCCGGTGTGCTCATCACGCGCTGGCCGGGCTTGCACCAACACATCCACGCCGATTTCGATCAGGCCGTTGTAATGCTTCGCCGATTTAAGGCGCTGTATTTCAATGTCGTAAGTTTTCATGTGCTCAATCTCGTGCAGCAGGGCCAGCAGGCGCCCCATGTCGCCTGCGGTCAGTGTATCGGCTTGGCATGGGCACCTGGCCGCCAGCACTCATCCATGTGGGGCCGCGACCAGCCACAAGGCGGTCGCCATCAGGATGGCCACGAACGACAAGCGCATGGGCCGCTCAGGCAGGCGGTGGGCCAGGGCCACACCCGCTGACACGGTCAGCACGCCCCCGACGGCCATGGGCAGGCCCAAGGCCCAATCGACGTGGTGGGCCCCCGCGTAAGTGGCCAGGGCCACGACCGAACTGGGCGCGACCAGGGCCAGGGACAAGCCTTGTGCCGTGGTTTGGCGCTGCCCCAGCCAGCCGGACAGCAAAGGCCCCGCCATGAGGCCGCCGCCAATGCCGAGCAGCCCCATGCTGCAGCCACCGACCATGCCGACGAGGGGCAGCACGCGCAGGTTCAGGGGGCGCTCCACGGGCGGGGCGTCGGCTTGATGGTGCTGGGCGGTGTGCCACAAGCGAAGGGCCAGCACGACCATGAACACGCTGAAAATCACCCGCAGCACCAGCGGGTCCATCCGGGTGGCCACCTGGGCGACCAGCCAGGTCGTCAGCGAGGCCGACAAGGCGATGGCGGACATGGCCTGCCATTTCATGGGATGACGCTGGTGGTAGCGCCACCAGCCCACCAGCAGGTTGGGCGCCATCAGCACCAGGGCCGTGCCTTGCGCGATGGGTTGGTCCAGGCCAAAGCCCAGCACCAGCAAAGGCACCGCGATGATGCCGCCCCCGATGCCGAAGACCCCGCCCATGAAACCCAGGCTGGCGCCGATCAGCAAAGCGGTGAGCAGGGGGAGGATGGCAAGCATGCCTTCCATGGTATTGATGCGTAAAATAAATACAATCGACTTGTTCGCAATTCATCCTTGCGAAAGGCGCACGAATGAACACTGTCTCTGACCTGGCTTTCTTCGTGGCCCTGGCGCGCCAGCCCAGCTTGGCCGCGGCCGCCCAGGAGATGGGCATCACCCCGCCCAACGTGAGCCGCCGACTGGCCGCTTTGGAAAAGCGCCTCGGATTGCGCTTGCTCAACCGCACGACCCGACGCTTGAGCCTCACCGCCGAAGGGCAGCGTTACCTCAGCGAGGGTGAGCAGATCCTGCGCGACCTGGAGGGGCTGGAGGAGTCGTTGGCGGCAGACCGCCAAGCGCCCAGGGGCGTGCTGAGGGTCAATGCCACGTTCGGCTTTGGGCGGCGCCACCTGGCCCCGGCGATCTCCGATTTCACCTTGCGGTATCCGCAGGTGGAGGTGATCCTGACCTTGACGGACCACCCGCTGGACCTGATCGAGCACGCGATCGATGTCGGCATCCAGTTCGGCACGCCCCCCGATGCCCGCGTGCTGGCCCGGCGCGTCGCGAGCAACCGGCGATGGCTGTGCGCTTCGCCCAACTACCTTGCTGAGTTCGGGGTGCCGAGCGCGCCGCAGGACTTGGCCCAGCACCGCTGCATCGTCATCCGCGAAAACACCGCCACCTTCAACCATTGGCAGCTCACCAACGGCCAGGACCAGCTCATGCTGAAAGTGCGGGGCCCCTTGAGCACCAACCATGGCGAAGTGGCCCTGGATTGGGCCTTGGCTGGCCATGGCATCGTGCTGCGGTCGGAGTGGGACGTGGCCGCTTACCTGCGCAGCGGCCGCTTGTCTCGCATCCTGGCGCCTTGGGGGGGTGAGGTGGCGGACATCCACGCCATCTATCCTCAGCGGCATCACCTGTCGGCCAAGGTGCGCGTTTTTTTGGATTTCCTGGTGGAGCGCTTCGACTCGGCATCGACGCCGCCTTGGTGAGCCGCTGCTTGCCGACTGTTCTCCACGACAATGTCCGGCCACCCCACAAGGAACCCGATGAGTGATCTGCCGTCCTGCCCTCAATGCCATTCCCAGCACACCTACGCGGATGGCGATCTGTTCATCTGCCCGGATTGCGCTCATGAGTGGGGTCAGGACGCTGCCGTGGCCGCGACCGAGCCTCGCGTGTGGAAAGACGCCTACGGCAATGTGCTGAAAGATGGCGACTCGGTCACCGTGGTCAAGGACCTCAAGATCAAAGGCTCGTCCTCGGTCGTCAAGGTGGGCACCAAGGTCAAGAACATCCGACTGATCGAGGGCGACCACGACATCGATTGCAAGATCGAAGGCTTTGGTTCGATGCAGTTGAAGTCGGAGTTCATCAAGAAGGCGTGAGCCCGCCGTGGCTGCGGCCTTGGTCTCGCCATGCTTGCGGCGTCATGCCGGTCCAAGTTTTGAACGCGCGGTGAAAGCAGGTGACCGACGAGAAACCCAGTTCACCCGCGATTTGCTTGAGGGGCACCGCGGTGTCGGCCAGCCGGTTTTCGGCCATGAGTTGTCGGCATGCCTTCACCAGGTCGGTGTGGCTGGTGCCCAGACCGCTCAGGTGCCTGCGCAGGCTGCGTTGGCTCATGCCCAGCTGCTGGGCCACGTATTCCATCGACGGGGCCTCTTCAAACGACGCGATCAGCACGTTCTTGACGCGCTGGATCAGGTCTGTCTGCCTGGTCAGGGTGCTCAAACTCAACTCTGCCCTGGTCTTGAGTTCGAGGTAGCTGACCCGGTCATGCCAGGGCAGGGGCTGGTCCAAGGCCGCGCGGTTGAAAACGATGGCGTTTTCCGATGCGTTGAACACCAGGCCCGACCCGAAGTGCGCTTGGTACTTGAGGTGGTGTGCGGGCTGTGGGTAAGAAAAATGGACGCCCGAGATGCGGATCGCCGCGGCGCCGCCATACCGGAGCATCTGCATCATCGCCACGGCGATGAATTCAATCCTGAAGAGGGCGGCGGGCCCACGCTCCAGGATGGGGCTGATGATGACCTTGGCCAGATCGCCGGTTTCCTGAAGCGAGATCTCGGGGCGCTCCAGCAGCAGCGGAGTGAACTTCATGATGTCCGTCAGGCCCTGGCGCAAGCTCGGCATGTGCACGGCCAGCATGGGGTGCAGGCCATACCGGTGATTGGCCGGGCTGGTGCCCGCCGTCAAGCCCAGGTGTGGCGATCGCGTGTGCGCCATCGCCGTTTGCACCAATCGGTCATACCAGCTCAAGGGCACCCAGTTCGAATCATCCAGTCGTTCGATGGATTCAATCCCGCAGGCTTTCAAAACCAGCTTGGAGGCGTGGCCCTCCAGGTCAAGAACCGTGGCCAGGACACGAAGGTGGATGGGGGAGATCAACATGGTGAGCCGATGCAAAGAGCGATGCGCACAGCCTGACATTTTGGCTGCAATGGTCGGGCGCATTTTGGGGGCGATCGCTCACGGTTCAGGGCGTCGGGCCGAGGGGTTTTCCCTTGAGTGACGGGCCAGGGTGAATCTTTGGCCTGCGCGGTCAACCCGGCGGGGTGCTCAACCGGCTCTCAGCAGCGTCAGCATCTGAGACATTTCCTGCAGCTGCTCGGCGGCGATGGCCTTGGCAAAGCCACGAACCATGTCCGATGCCGCGTGCTCGGAGGTGAACTGGGCCATGACGATGGCCCCCTGATGATGACGGATCATCAACGCCAGGAAGGTCCGGTCGAATTGGTCTGGCAAGGACAAGGCCTCAAGCGCTTCCAGCTCCACGGGCGTGGCCAAGCCGGGCATGCCCTGGCCCTGGGCGCAGCTCTCGATGAACTGGTCGTAGGCCGGGACGCGCTGACGGGCCTGGGCATAGGCCGTCCTCATCCAAGTCATCTCGCCCGAGTCCGCGACGCTGGGGGCATTCCACAGCATCAGCCAGCCTTGCAGATAGCCGATCTCTTTCAACTGCTGGTTGATGATGCCTTGCGCCAGCAGCCGCACCTGGGGCGATCCTTGCGCCAGGGCCATGCGTGCCATGGTCAATGCCTGTTCGTGGTGCACCGACATGTCCTGGGCGAATCCGATGTCGACCGGGCCGTGGGCAAGGTGGGCGGGCGCTGTCTCCGTGGGGGCATTGGCAGCGGGCAGCCCCAGCCAGTGATGGCCGACGAGCGGGGCGGCGCCCGCTGCAAATAGAACCATCAGCACACAGGCATTGCGCCATGCGCCTTCAACGGGTGAGCGGGTAGATGCCATTGGTGAACTTGAGGACCATGAAGCCGTTGTCGTTGCAGGTCGTCCACAGCTGGCCATTGACGAACTGCGGTGCCGATGAGCACCAGTCGGCGGTCAGGTCTGGCAGCTTGCTCTTGCTGGCCTGGACCTGCAGCAAGGCTGGGTCCGTGATCCTGTTGCCCAGGATGCTGCCAAACACAGGCGAGCCCGCGTGGTCCGAGCCCGGCAACAGCGCGTTCTTGCCGGTCTGGGCGGGTGGGTTGAAGTAGGCGATTTCCTTGGGCTTGAACGGGTCGCGGATGTCAAACACCCGGATGCCGGATTGGAAATAGCCACAAGCCAGTGCCGTGGGCTCGACCTGGCGATCAAGGGCGCAGTAGTGCGCGTCGTACTTGAAGATGCCATTGCCAGCGCTGTCTTGCTTGGTGGTCTCGAAATTTTCTTTCAGCTGAATCGCCAGCCGGATGTGCGAGACGATGATCGGATTTCGCTCATCTGAAATGTCAATGAAGCGAATGCCGCCGCCCGATTTCTCAGCCCCGAGTTCGTCGATGGCGATCAGGTAGGGGCGGCCCTTGATCGTGGCGGGTACCGCCCGTTGCGTGGTGGAGCCGTCCTTCCAGGTGACCTTGGCGATCTGCCTGACCCGTGGGGCCGAGGCTTTGCGGTTCTGGATGTCGCTGACATCGAGGATCACGATGCCTGCAGGGAAGATGCTGGCCATGTACAAGCGCGTGCCATCGGCATTGAAGGACATGCCATGGTTGACAAAGATGGTGGAGCCGCCGAAATAGATGGTTCTGGGCTTGGTGGGGTTGTTCACGTCGATGGCCGTCAGGGCGCCTGCCGCCAGGCCTGAGGTCCAGTAGGTTCTGCCGTCGGGCGACCATTCACCCTCATGGGCAATGTTGTTCACGGGCAGAGAGTCGCCTTGTGCCGAACTGTTGAGCAACTTCGGGTTGGCGCAATCGGTGATGTCATAGAGGTCGAGCTTGCCAACGCCGAGGCCTCCGCCAACTCCGGCCCCTGCCAGCATCGTCCCGGCATCATTGACCTTCAGTGACTCCCAGGTTCCGTACTCGAAAGCGCGGGTGGCCAATGCCCGAACCAGGCTGGGCTTGGACGGATCGGACACGTCGATGACTTGCACGCCGGGTGATTTCTTGAGCGCGCGCCCTGCGTACGACGTGGCCATGTAGGCGCAATGGCCACCCACGGCGCTGATGGTGGCCGAGCCTTCGCCTTGGTATTGGCCGACCAGTTCCAGGTTGCAGGCATAGCCTTGACGGCTGCGGCCGTTGAGCCGGTCTTGGAGTGGCACTTGGCCTTGCAGGCCTGTTTCTGGCCGCGAGCCTGGCCCGCACAGTGCGGGGGGCACGGCGATGTTGACATCGGTGGCGTGGTCTTCGGCGGCGACGGCCGCACAGGTCAGGCAGTAAAGAACGGCCAGCATGGCAGCAGTGAGCTGAAGCGTGGGGCTTGAGTACCAACGTTGAAGTAGCGTGATCATGATTGCTTCTCGATGGTGGATTCGCGCCGAGCTCAGGGCGTCGACGGGCCAACTGCCAGGGAAGCTTTTCAGTATGTTGATGCCATGTTTGGGGCTGCATGGGCTAAACCCTTGAGCGCATGCCGTCGGTCAATACTTGGCCGTCTGGGGCAGTGCTGCAAGCAAGCCCAGGCGCTTGTCTGCGATCAGCGCGTGGGCTTGCCGCCCCGGCTTTCACGCCAATCCGACGGCGTCAGGCCCGACCACCTTCTGAAGGCGCGGTGAAAGCTGTGCACCGATGAGAAACCCAACGCGTCCGCGATCTGCTTGAGGGGCAGCTTGCCCTCGGCCAGCAGGCGTTGGGCCGTCAGGCGTTGGCACTCCTGGGACAGCTCGGCGTGTGTCGTGTCGAGCAGGCTCAAGTGCCTGCGAAAGCTGCGCTCGCTCAAGCCCAAATGCTCGGCGGTTTCCGCCACGGTGGGCTGCTTGGGGAACGCGCTCAGCAACCAGGCACGCACCGTGTTCGCCATGTCGGAGCCCGCTTTCATCGCGGCTAACAGCGAGTCGGCGCGCGTTTTGGCGGCCACGTAGGCGACTGGGTCGTGGGTGGGCAGCTTCGTGTCCAGCAAGGAGGCGTTGAAGGTGATCGCACATTCCTTTTGACCAAAGCTGAGGCGCTGGCCAAAGGTGGCCGCATAGCGTTGTTCATGCTCGGGCGAGGGGGTGTGCGGAAAGGTGACGTGGTGGATGTCGGCATGGCTTGCGCCCGCGAATCTCAGCATCTGAATGGAACTGGTGGCCACCTGCTCCAGGCGAAAGTGTCGGCTCAAGCCGTTTTGAACCGCGGGCTGCACCACCAGGCGGGCAGTGGCCCCGCTCTCTGCCAGTTCCACCTCAGACCGTTCGAGGGCCAGCACGGCAAAGCGGCGGATGTCGTCGAGCATCTGCCGAAGGCAGGGCGTGGCCAGCACCAAGGGCGTGAGCACGCCATAGCGCATCAGCGCGATGCTCTTGCCCGCCACCAGGCCAAAGGCCGCGTCGCCCGTCTCCTCGATGACGGCGGCCATCAGCCGGTCAAACAGTTCCAAGGGAACCCAAGCGCCTTCCTCTTGCAGATCGTCGGCCGATTCGATGCCACACCGCTGCAGGGCAGCCTCAGAGTTGAAGCCTTCCACTTCGAGGACGTAGGCCAGGATTTTTAGATTGAGGGGGGAAATTCGCATGAGGCACGGGTGCTGGCAAGGTAGGCAGCAGTCTGGGGGTTTTCCATGCAGCAATGCGCAAATCGCGGTCGGGGCTTTCCCTAGAACGCGCTGCTGATGGTCAATAAGTGGCCGATTGGGACAATGCGGGCGGTGCTGGTGGACCCTAGGCTTGTCGGATCCAAACAGGAGACCCCACCATGCAACGATCCAACCAGGGCGTGCGCGCCTTCGCACTCAGCAGTCTGGCCGCCGTCCTTCTCACCGCTGGCGTCACCAACGCCTTGGCTGCGACCACGACCACCCTGGGCACGCGGGGCAGCCTGAGCCAGACCAACACGGCGGTCACGGCCAATGCCAGTGGGGCTTGGAAGGATTATTCGCGCGCTGAAGAACATGCCAAGGCCGTCACCCTGCCGCTGCAGTTCATCACGATGAAGAATGGTCAAAAGCTGGCGGTGCTGGTCTCCGTGCCCGCCGATGGCAATGGCGTTCCCGTGCCTGGCGCCTTCCCCGCGGTCCTGACGCAAACGGCCTACCGCATTGACCTGGGCCAACTGCTGGGCGGCTTTGCCGTGACCGGCAACACCTTGCTGGTGGGTGGCAAAGATGAGTTCATGATCAAGCGCGGCTACATTTCGGTCGCGGTCGATGTGCTGGGCTCCGGCATGTCCGACGGGCAAGGTGCCCTGCTGGGCGCGGCCGAACAGGCCGCCTATGGCGAAGCGGTCGAGTGGGTGACCAAGCAACCTTGGTTCAACGGCAACCTGGGCCTGGCGGGCACGTCCTACCTGGGCATCACCAGCTTGTTCACCGCCGAGCAGCAAAACCCCGCCGTGAAGGCCGTGTTTGCCCAAGTGCCCATGGGCGACGCTTACCGCGGAACGGTGGGTGTGGGTGGTTTGCTCAACGCCCAGTTCATCAGCCTGTGGTTGCCCCTGACGCAGTCGCTGAGCGTGCAGAACGACATCGCCAAGAGCCTGCACCCCACCTTCGCCACGCAGATCGAAGCCGCCAACCAGGAACACATCGCGGCCATCGACAGCTGGTACCTGCCCACCGTCGACCGCGCCGTGAGTGGCCTGACGGGCTATGCCACCGACGACGGCGACTTCTGGTCGACCCGTTCGCCTTTGGAAAAAGCGGCCCGCATCAAGGTGCCCACCTTCATCGTGGGGGGCTCGAACGACATCTTCCAGCGCGACGAGCCCCTGCTCTATGAGCAACTGAAGAACCAGGTCACCACCAAGCTGCTGATCGTGCCGGGCGCGCACGTTCAGGCGGTGCTGAACGCTCAGAAGGATGAGAACGACAGCACGGCCAATGGCGCACCTCCCACCAAGTTTTTGATGCTGCAGTGGTTCGACCAATACCTGCGTGGCATGAACGTGGGCGCCGCTGCCTTGCCCAACGTCACGCAGTACGTGGAGGGCTACGGCATCTTGGGCAAGCGCTTTGCCAGCACCACCGACTGGCCGCATCCCCAGGTCACCCCGCAGCGCTATTACCTGCGCGGCAGCATGAAGTTGACCACCCAGGCGCCGTTCTGGCCTGAGGCCAGCCACACCATCGCCGAGCCCACGGGTGCTGTGGTCACCTACAGCGCCAGCGACACCGGCAAGACCGTGCAGGCCAAGGTGACCTTGAACGATGGCAGCGATTGCTCGTCCAGCTATGTGCAGTGGTCACTGGGCATTGGCGGCTTGTTGCCCAAGCTGTGCTACACCAACAGCAACACCGTCGAGAAAGCGCAGAAGGCGCTGATCTATCAAACGGCGCCCTTGACCGAAGACATGTACATCAACGGCCCCATGCAGGCGGACATCTGGATGTCGGCCACGAACACCGAAGCGGCTGTGGCGGTTCGCATCGATGACGTGGATGTGTGGGGCAATGCCACGCCCATCTCGACCGGCTTGCAGTCTGCCAGCCACCGCGCGGTGGACACCAGCCGCTCGCGCTACATCAAGGGCGTGATGGTCCAGCCTTGGCACCCGTTCACCATGGCCGCCAAACAAGCTGTGGTGCCTGGCCAGGCCATGCTGGTGCCTGTGGAAGTCTTCCCTGCCGCCGCCTTGATCCGCAAGGGCCACAAGCTGCGCATTGCCATCAGCGCCAGCAACCAGGCTCAGGGCATCTGGCCCACGCCGCAGCAGCTGAAGGCCAATGGCAACGTGAGCACCATCTACAACGACCCAAGTCGGCCCTCCAGCCTGGTGTTGCCTTTGGTGCCCCGCAGTGCTCTGAAGTAAAGACAGTTTGTGGTTTCAGGCCTGTGGGATCACAGGCCTTGAAGCTTCAACCGGGCCGCCTGCTGGCGGTAGAAAGCGACCGGGTCGGGGGCGCCCTTGCCCATCAAACCCAAAACCTGGTTGACTTCATCGAAGTGGTTCCAGGGGTAGTCGTTGCGCAGCACCTGCCCCCAGGCGGCTGAACACACCCCCACCAGGCCATCGCTGGGGACGTCACCGGCGGCCATCAGCAAGTCGGCCGGGTCCCAGGCATTGGTCTTGGGCACGTTGCCCGTGGCCGAGTAATAGATCACGCCATTGCTGGCCAGTGCCGGGCCGCTGGCGCACGGTGTGGCGGGCATGCCGGCGGGGAAGCGCGCGTTGAAGGCGGCGGTGTTCTCGGACCAGGCTTTCAGGGCGACTTCGTCAACCGGCAGATCTTTGTGGCCGGAAGCCCAGTCCACGAAATTGCCCAGGAAGGAAACCACGCCCACGTAGTTGTTCAGCAAGGTGCCGATGGCATCAACGCGGCCACCCACCGGGATGGTGTGGGGCGAGCCCACCGTGGTCACACTGGCGATCAATCCGGGCGCGATGCCGGCGGCATAGCGTGCCGTGGGGCCGCCCTGGCTGTGGCCGATCAGGTTGAACTTGGTGTAGCCCTTGGCGGCCTGCCATTCCTTGAGTTGCTTGAGCAATTGTTCGCCGCGCACATCGTTGTCGTTGACGGCCGAGACCTTGGCCACCAGCACGGTGGCGCCGTTCTTGCGCAGGTCGGCGGGGATTTGGTAGAAGTAGTCCAGGCCCAGGATGTCGTCAAAGCCCATCAGGCCGTGCACCAGCACGATGGGGTAGCGCGTTTGCGCCTCGGTGGGCTTGGGACCGAACAGCCCGGCATGGGCCGAGGAGACGGCGCCGCAGAACAGGCCGGTGGCCAGTGCCACGGCGGAGAAGGTTTGGGAGGAGCTGCGCATGGTGGGTGTGAGATAGTTATACAGTAGAACTATATTCACGCCCTGGGTGGTTCACGGCATCCCGTGGATTCCCTAGGCACGGCGGCCCTTCTCCCTGCACCCCCTCAGGTGAGGGGTGAGGCTTCAGGCGGCCAGCAAAGGCATCAAACCGCCTCGGTGGTCCAGGGCCATCAAATCGTCGCAGCCGCCCACGTGGGTGTCGCCAATGAAGATCTGCGGCACGGTGCGCTGGCCCGTGATGTCCATCATGTGCTGGCGCTGCACCGGGTCCTGGTCGACGCGGATTTCTTGGATGTGCTCGACACCGCGCTGCTTGAGCAGCATCTTGGCCCGGATGCAGTAGGGACAGACCTGGGTGGTGTACATCTTGACGGCTTGCATGGCGGCTCGGCTTAAGGCTTGAGTTCAATCCAGGTGACATTGTCCTGCGCTTGGCATGACCGTCTGATCTGTGGGGTCACCCACCGGGCGCCCCTTGTGTGGCATCAGGCCGATTTCTCGACCGGCAGGTTGGCTTCACGCCAAGCTTTCAGGCCACCGGCCAGCACCTGGGCCTTCTCGTAGCCCATGGTTTTGAGCTGGGCCACGGCCTTGGTGCTGCGGGCGCCGGTGGCGCACACCACCACCAGGGGGGTGGTTTTGTTGCCGGGCAGGCCTTTGACCTTGTCGGCCAGGGTGTCCAGGGGGATGTTCTTGGCGCCCACCACGTGGCCAGCGGCGAATTCGGCTGCATCGCACACATCAATCACCTGGGCTTTTTCGCGGTTGATCAGGTGCACCGCGTTCGCGGGCGTCAGGCCACCATTGGCGCCGCCCTTGATCTGGGGCCACAACAGCAGGCCCCCGGAGGCCAAGGCTGCGACAAGCCAGTACCAGTTCTCAAGCAGATAGCTCATGGAAAATCTTTCGTGTGGGTAGCAAACATGGGATTTTATAATCTCCGACTCCCTTTACGCGACCGGACTTGAAGCCATGTACAAGCTTGTGCTGATTCGCCATGGCGAATCCACCTGGAACCTCGAAAACCGTTTCACCGGCTGGACCGATGTGGACCTGACCCCCACGGGCGTCGAACAGGCCAAACAGGCCGGGCGTTTGCTCAAAGCCGAGGGCTACGAATTCGACGTGGCCTACACCTCGGTGCTCAAGCGCGCCATCCATACCTTGTGGCACACGCTGGACGAGATGGACCGCCCCTGGCTGCCCGTGGTCAACTCCTGGCGCCTGAACGAGCGCCACTATGGTGGCCTGCAGGGCCTGAACAAGGGCGAAACCGCCAAGCAGTACGGCGACGAGCAAGTGCTGGTGTGGCGCCGCAGCTATGACACGCCGCCGCCTGAGCTTGACGCCAACGACCCGCGCGGGCAACGCCAGGACATCCGCTACAGCAAGCTCAAGCCCGAGCAGATCCCGCTGACCGAATGCCTGAAAGACACGGTGGAGCGCGTGCTGCCCTTCTGGAACGAGGCCATGGCCCCGGCCATCAAGTCGGGCCAGCGCCTTGTGGTGGCGGCGCACGGCAACAGCATCCGCGCCCTGGTCAAGTACCTGGACAACATCGGCGATGACGAGATCGTGGGCCTGAACATCCCCAACGGCATCCCGCTGGTGTATGAGCTGGACGCTGATCTGAAGCCGATCAAGAGTTACTACCTGGGCGATGCTGATTCAATCGCGAAGGCGGCGGCTGCGGTGGCGAGCCAAGGCAAGGCCTGATTCAAGCGCTTTGCCGGGGAACGCGAGGCTGGGAATCGCCGGTGGCTGGCAGGGCTCCGATGGTGGCGGTCCACCGCTTTGCGGCGGACTGCTCTGCGGTGCTCGGGTCGAGGTGGTGCTGTGGAACTCGCTGCGCGGCCTGATGGCCGCTGCGCTCAAACAGCCACAGCAAGTCAGTTGACGAAGCGCACTTCGCGCGCCCACCTCACCCCTGCGCTCCTCGACGCCCCCGACGTCGCCCTGCCAGCCACCGACTCATCCCTGATCGCCTCGCTGGTGGCGCAGCACGAAAAAGGAACCGTGGCACGCCACCAGCGGGGCGGCACAAGGGCTGGGGCGGTCTCCGGCAGGGCGCCTGGCTTGGTGCTGAGAAGCGGAGTGCCAAGGTGGGCACGCGACAGCGTGCATCAACATCTGACCGGCCGTGGTTGTTTGAACGAAGCGGATGAAATCCGCGCAGTGAGTTCCACGGCCCCACCTCGGCACGAGCATCGCAAGGCAGTCCCGCTAACAGCGGGACCACCAAGCCGAAGCCCTGCCGGAGACCGCCCCAGCCCGCGCCCCGCGCTCCCCACCAAAAGCGCAGCAAGCTTCAAACGTCACGACCGCATCAGCGCCCCAACCCAGTCAAGCTGTAGACCACCGGACAGTGATCTGACAGCAAACGCCCTTGGTCCTCAGCAGCGAAGGGCACCCGCGTGAATTGCTTCTGTGCCGCGCGCGCAGCCAGTGACTCGCTGACCAGGATGTCGTCGATGTAGCGCGTGTGGCGGTCATCCTGACTGCAGGGCATGCTGCTCGCGCCCTCAGTGGCGCGTACCAGCACGGCGCCCGTCGGCTCGTTGTCGCTCAAGGCGTTGAACAGGTTCAAGGGCTGGGACTCATCCGGCCCGGCGGGATAGTGAGCGTCCTTGTCCAGGTGTCGGTTGAAGTCGCCCAGGATGGCAAAGGCCTTGCCTTCGCGCACGCGGGCATCGACCCAAGCTTCCAGCACAGGCACCTGCTGACGCAGCTTCTGGCAGGGCCCGAACTGGCGGTCCAGCTTGCCGTTGAAGCAACCGCTCTTCAAATGCACGGACAGCAGGCGCACCTCGCGGGGGGTGCCGGGGTAGAGCGTCATGTCGGCGCCAGCGCGGGTGCTGCCGTCGATGTCCAAGGCGCCCAGGTCGCCATTGCAGCGGTAGGGGGTGCCTTCGCGGATGGCGAAGCCCACCTTTTGCGGGTGGGCGCGGTTCACGAAGCAGTCCAGCTTCCAGCCTTGGCGGAACACCTGGCGGGCGGCCCCGGCGCCATCCACTTCCTGCAGGGCGACGACGTCGGCCTTGAGCGCATCGCGCAGTTGCTCGGCCGTGCGGGCCAAGGCGTCAAAGTCGGCCGAGGTGCGCGTGGGTGGCTGGGCCTTGCCCGGTGTGCAGGGCAAGGCGTGCTCATCGCTGCGGGGTTGCTGGCGCACGCACCGGCTGCCCAGCTCGGCTCGGTCGGCGGGGGTGAGCAGCCACTCCAGGTTCCAGGTGGCCAGGCGCAGGCCATCGCCTTGGGCGGCGCTGGTCTGAGAACAGGCGCTCAGCAAACTCAAGGCAGACGCGAACGCCGCCATCACGCTGAGCGCGTGGCGGCCGGTAGGGCAAGACATGGGGTGATTCCTCTGGATTTTTACAGGGGCGCTTCTGGCGAGCGCCCTCTGGTCGAACGATTGCCGAACGATCAGCCGGCCAGCAAAGCAGCGCGGTCGACCGTGTAGTTTTGCGGGCCCGACACGGCGATCTTGAGCGAGCCCATGCGGTTGGCCAAGGCCACGGACTTGACCAGGTCCCAGCCATTGGACAGGCCGTAGAGCAGGCCGCCACGGAAAGCATCGCCGCAGCCAGTGGGATCGACCACGGCGGTGGCCTTGACGCCCGGCACGTGGGTTTTTTCGCCCTGGATGTACACGTTGCAGCCTTCAGCGCCCAGGGTTTCGATCAGGCCCTTGAGGTGCGATTTGGAGATGTCGGCCAGGCTCTGGCCGGTGCGGTCGGCCAGCATCTTGCCTTCGTAGTCGTTGACGGCCACCCAACTGGCTTGCGAGACAAAACGCTTGAGGTCGTCGCCATCGAACATCGGCAGGCCCTGGCCCGGGTCGAACACGAAGGGGATCTTGGCGGCGGCCAGTTGCTCGGCGTGCTGGATCATGGCGTCGCGGCCATCGGGGCCAATGATGGCCAGTTTCACCTTGGGATCGGCGGTGATCTGCAACTGCGCGGCGTACTGCATGGCGCCGGGGTGAAAGGCCGTGATCTGGTTGTTGTCCTTGTCCGTGATGATGATGGCCTGGGCGGTGTGGCTGTCGGTCACGGTCAGCACGTGCTCCAGGCTGATGCCCCATTGCTGCATGCGGTCGCGATAGGGGGCGCCATCGACGCCCAGCGCGGCCATGACCAAAGGTTCGCCGCCCAACTGGTGCAGGCCATAAGCGATGTTGCCGGCCACGCCGCCGAACTCGCGCTTGAGCGTGGGCACCAGGAAGGACACGTTCAGGATGTGCAGCTGGTCGGGCAGGATCTGCTGCGCGAAGCGGCCGTCAAAGGTGCTGATGGTGTCAAAGGCCAGCGAGCCGCAAATCAGAACGGACATGTTTGAAAAATCCTCAGGGGTAAAAGAGCTCGGCGGTGTAGCCCGCCAGTTTCAGGTTAGGCGCCTGGAGGCGCCATTGCAAAGTGGTGCTGCGTTCGGCCGGGGCGGCCAAGGGCAGGGGGCCGGGGGCCACGTCGGGGTCGGCCCTGGTGTCGGCACTGTCCAGCCATTGGGCATCGCGTGGCGAGAAGGCACGGCGCGCCACGACGGCGCCATTGGTGTCGGTCAGGGTCAGGTCGACATCGGGCCAGGCCAGGCCGATGGGCGCGCGGTTGCGCACAACCACGACCAATCGGTAGGTGCCTTCGCCTTCAGAGCTGGTGCGCACCAGGGTGGCGCTTTCCACCTGCAGGCTGTCGATGCGCAAAGGCGCTTCGATCTTGCAGTCCATGGCCTCGCACCACTGCGCCAGGTAGGGGCGCGTCTCGGGGTAGTGGGCGGCCAGGGTGTTGCGAAACTGGTGCGCGGCTTGCAAGGCCAGGCCGGTCACCAAGGCCAGGCTGATCAGCGAGAGCACGGTGCGGGTGGCGGGATGGCGCCAGAACGCACGACGGTGGGCGCGGCGCAGGAACTCGGGGGTCTTGGCGGCGCCAGGGTCGCGGCCGCGCGTGCCGGGTCGGCCTTTGCGTTGGCTGGGCGGCTTGAGGGCCTGCTCAGGCACGAAATTTTCGCTCAGGCGGGAGGGCGCGGTCTCTTCCTCGACGGTGGCTTCGGGCGCGGCGGTGGCTGATGCCTTGACCGCCACCGAGGGCTTCACCGGGGGGGGCGGTGGTTCGTCGATGTAGGGCGTGGACGAAGGGCCGAAGTCAGAAGCCCAGTCATCCTGAATCGCGCCCACGGCGTCGGTGGGGAACTCGGCGTCCGCGAAATCGGGGCCTCGGCGACGGCGGCGGCGTTGCGGCCGTTCGGTGTCCGAGGGCATCAGGTAACGCGAGTCGAGCGCGTCGGACTCGTCGGTCACCGGCAGGTTGCTGGGCAGGAATTCAGGTGGGCTGGGCGCCTCGGGCTGCTGCGCGTAGAAGGTGGGCTCAGGCGCTGTGGGTGCGTAGGCCTCGAACGACGGTGCCGGTGGCTCGGTTTGGCCGGGCATGGCCACCGAGGTGTCCAGCTCGAAGTCGGTGGCCGACAGCAGGTCGTCGATGGGCGCGTGTGGGCGGTGGTCGTCCAGCCCAAAGTCGTTCTGCTCGATGTGCGGGGCGGGCGCGGTGCTGGGCCAGGTCGAATCCTGGGTGTCGGCCACCGGCTCCGGGGGCGGTGGCGCGTACTCGGCTGGCGGCTCGGGTGGGCGTGGCGGCGCGGAGGCGGGCCGTTGGGGCGGCGGGTCGCGGTCCAGGTCGAACAGGCCAGGCAGGGCGTTGAAGACCTCGTTGCAGCGGCCGCAACGCACCCAGCCTTCAGAGACCTTCAATTGGTCTTGCACGACCTTGAAGATCGTGCCACAGTGGGTGCATCGGGTAGCCAGGCTCATGGCGCTGGATGATGCCATGAGCCGAGGGGTGTTCCGACCCCGGTTAGCCCTTGGGGATGCTCAGGCCGCCTTTTGCGCCGTCATCAGGATCCAGCCATCGTCTTCATCGGCCACGCTCAGCTGCAGGCCAACGGCGCCGTAAGCCACCTTCAGTTCGTCTTCCTGACGGGCGAGGATGCCCGCCATGACGATGTGGCCGCCAGGCGCCACGTGGCCGGACAGCAAGGGCGACAGCAGCTTGAGCGGCGTGGCCAGGATGTTGGCCAGCACCACGGGGTAGGCCGCTTGTGCCTCGCCCACCAGATCGGGCAGGCCGGTGTTGAGCTGGGCGCCCACGTTCTTCAGATTGACCTCGGCATTGGCCAGGGTCGATTCCACGGCGGCGGGGTCGATGTCCACCGCGTCAACCACGGCCGCGCCATGCAGGGCTGCGCCGATGGCCAGGATGCCCGAGCCACAGCCGTAGTCCAGCACGCGCTGGCCCTTCAAGGCCGCCTCGTTGCGGGCGATCCACTTCAGGCACATGCGCGTGGTGGGGTGCGTGCCGGTGCCAAAGGCCAGGCCCGGGTCCAGGCGGATCACGGTTTTGGCCTCAAGCGGCACTTCATGCCAGGTGGGCACGATCCAGAAGGTGTCGGTGACGGGCACCGGCGCGAACTGCGATTGCGTCAAACGCACCCAGTCCTGGTCCTCGACCTCTTGAATGCCTTGCACGTGGATGTCGGTGGCCCAGTCCTGCGCCAGGATCAGGGTCACGGCTTCTAACGCTTGGGCTTCACCCGGGAACAGCGATTTGATGGTGGAGCGCTGCCAGGCTTCCTTGGTCACGGGCATGCCGGGCTCGCCCCACAGGGCTTCTTCTTGCTCGGTGTCGGCATCGGCATCCTCGACCGAGACCGACAGGGCTTCGAGCTCCATCAAGGCATCGCTGAGGATGTCGACCTGGGCTTCAAAGGCCAGCAGGGTGAGTTCATGCATGGTGTGCTGCTTGCTTTTGCGGAAAAGGTCAGCGCTGCTTGCGCGCCGCCATCCAGTGTTCAAGGTAATGGATGTCGGTGCCGCCTTCGACGAACTTGGCGTCCACCATCAGCTCGCGGTGCAGCGGGATGTTGGTCTGGATGCCTTCGATCACGGTCTCGGACAAGGCCGTGCGCATGCGGGCCAAAGCCTGATCGCGCGTGTCGCCGTGCACGATGATCTTGCCGATCATGGAGTCGTAGTTGGGCGGCACGAAGTAGCCGGCGTAGATGTGCGAATCGACGCGCACGCCAGGGCCACCAGGCGGGTGCCAGGTGGTGATGCGGCCAGGCGAGGGCACGAACTTGACCGGGTCTTCCGCGTTGATGCGGCACTCGATGGCGTGGCCGCGCATCTGGATCTGCTTTTGCGTGAAGGGCAGCTTTTCGCCAGCCGCCACGCGGATCTGCATCTGCACGATGTCGATGCCCGTGACCCATTCGGTGACGGGGTGCTCGACCTGCACGCGCGTGTTCATCTCGATGAAATAGAACTCGCCGTTTTCGTACAGGAATTCGAAGGTGCCTGCGCCACGGTAGCCGATCTTCTTGCAGGCGGCGGCGCAGCGGTCACCGATGCGCTCGATGGCGCGGCGGGGGATGCCCGGTGCTGGCGCTTCTTCGATGATCTTCTGATGGCGACGTTGCATGGAGCAATCGCGCTCGCCCAGCCAGACCGCACTTTTGAAGGTGTCGGCCATGATCTGGATTTCGATGTGGCGCGGGTGTTCCAGGAACTTTTCCATGTAGACCGCCGGGTTGCCAAAGGCAGCACCCGCTTCGGTCTTGGTGGTCTGCACCGCGTGGATCAGCGCCGCCTCGGTGTGGACCACGCGCATGCCGCGACCACCGCCACCACCAGACGCCTTGATGATGACGGGGTAGCCAACGGCCCGCGCGATGCGGATGATTTCCTTGTTGTCGTCGGGCAGGGCGCCCTCGGAGCCAGGCACGCAAGGCACGCCGGACTTGATCATGGCCTGCTTGGCCGAGACCTTGTCGCCCATGATGCGGATGCATTCAGGGGTGGGGCCGATGAAGACGAAGCCGCTTTGCTCGACGCGCTCTGCGAAGTCGGCGTTCTCGGACAAGAAGCCGTAGCCGGGGTGGATGGCCTCGGCATCGGTCACTTCGGCGGCCGAGATGATCGAGGGCATGTGCAGGTAGCTTTGCGCGGAGGCCGCAGGCCCGATGCACACGGCCTCGTCGGCCAGCTTGACGTATTTGGCTTCTCGGTCGGCCTCGGAATAGACCACGACCGACTTGATGCCCATCTCGCGGCAAGCTCTTTGTATCCGCAGGGCGATCTCGCCCCGGTTGGCGATCAGGATTTTCTTGAACATGGAAGCCTGCCTTATTCGATGACGAACAAGGGTTGGCCGTATTCCACCGGCTGGCCGTTTTCAACCAGGATCTTGGTGACCGTGCCCGCCAAGTCGGTTTCGATCTCGTTCATGATCTTCATTGCTTCGATGATGCAGATGGGCTGGTTTTCCTTGACCTGGTCGCCGACTTCGGCAAAGGCCTTGGCACCGGGGCTGGACGAGCGGTAGAAGGTGCCGACCATGGGGGACTTGACGACGTGCCCGGTCTCTTCAGGGACTTCGGCCACCACGGGTGCGGCGGCCACGGCGGGGGCGGCCATGGGCTGCTGCTGCGCCTGCATGGGTTGCATCATCACCACGGGGGCGGCGCCAGCCTTCACGATGCGGACTTTGCCATCGGCCTCGGTGATTTCCAGTTCAGAGACGTTGGACTCCGAGACGAGGTCGATGAGGGTTTTCAGTTTGCGCAAGTCCATGATCTGCGATCTCCAGCAAGTCGGGCGAGCAAAAGCTCAGGGATATTCGGGGTGCGGGGGCTTGTCGCTCAGCCGCGAGGAGGGACGCCCAGGCTCTCCAGGGCCGCGTCAACGGCCAACTGGTAGCCCAGCACGCCCAGTCCAACGATGACGCCTTCGGCGATGTCGGAAAAATAGGAGTGGTGGCGAAAGGGTTCGCGCTGGTGCACATTGGACAAGTGCACTTCGATGAAGGGCAGACTCACGCCCGCCAGAGCGTCGCGCAAAGCCACGCTGGTGTGGGTGTAGGCGCCCGGGTTGATGATGATGAAGCGGGTGCCGTCCAGGCGGGCAGCGTGCACCCGGTCGATCAACGCACCTTCGTGGTTGCTTTGAAAGGCCGACAGCGACGCGCCGCGAGCGGCGGCGTGCTGGGTCAGGCCTGTGTTGATTTGCTCCAGGGTGGCGGTCCCGTAGACCTGCGGCTCACGTGTGCCCAGCAGGTTCAGATTGGGACCATGGAGAACAAGAATCTGCATGCGTCGTTGACTTAGGGGGTGAGCCTTCAGTCAAGAAAATGAAAGTAAACGTATTTTACGCGCAATTGGCGTCAAAACCCTGGATCCCCCTTGACTGGGGCGGGTTGAGTCTACCAAAGCATCAGGCGACGAAGGCTTTGGCCCAGGCGGCCAGCTCTTCAAAACTCGTGGCGCCCATCTTGCGCTGGCGGATCCCGCCGTGGGCGTCGATCAGCACGGAAAAAGGCAGTCCACCGACGCTGTTGCCCAGTTCCTGGGCCAGCTCCGTGCCGCCAAATCCGGCCAGGCCAATCTTGAAAGCCACGGGTTTTTTGGCCAGAAATCCTCGGACCGGGGTGGGACTGTCGACCGCCAGGCCCAGCACGTTCCAGCCCTGGCCACTGAACTCGCGGTGAAAGCGGTCAAGCTCGGGCATCTCCTTGACGCAGGGCGGGCACCAGGTCGCCCAGAAATTGATCAGCAGGGGGCGGCCTTTCAGGCTGGACAGGGCCAAGGCGGGGCCCTCCAGGGTGTCGAACTGCTTGCCCCAGAAATCGGCGGGCAATGGATCGCCTGCGGATGCCTGGCCGCCCTCCCCGGACGAAGCCGCCTGGTGCTTCAGGGCCCACCAGCCGCCACCGGCCGCCGCGGCGAGTCCCACGCAGGCCAGGAGAGCGCGGCGGGTGTTTGGTCGAGAAGAATCAGCGGTCATGATGGTTGGGCTGTGGTGGCAAGCAGGGCACGCAAGGCGTTCAGGTCGCCTCGCTCGGTCTTGCCCTTGGCGTCGCTTTTGAGGGCGCCGCGCAGGTCGTCGTAATCCAGGATGGTCAGGTGCAGGCCGATCGGCTCGCCCAGCTCGGGGCAGTCCACAGTCAGACTCAGGCAATCGACCAGGTCGCCCCGGGGGCCGGGCACGCTGCCGACATCGTAGTCCATGCCCTTGTTGAGCAAGGCGATCTCGGCGGATTTGGAGTCGTCGCAGTAGAGCTGCAGGTGAACGTCGTTCAGGCGCGTGGCGGTGCCGCGCCAGATGGCGCCGCTCAGGTGAGGCCGAAACTCCTGCAGGCGTTCCATCCACACGGCGGCCAGGCGGCGCAGTGCGGCCAGCTCGGCCGGTTGGGTGTCGGCGCAGAACACGGCCAGGTATTCAAAAACGGCCGCCTCCATCAGGTCGTTGTCGGGCAGGTCGCCCCGGTTGCTCAGGCCCAGTTGTTTGGCGGCGCGGCGCTTGGCGGCACCGTAGTCCAGGCCTTCTTCCACCACCAGACGGGCGGCGGTGGCGGCGATGGCATCGGCGGGGGTGGTGTGGTCCAGGTCCATCAAGCCGCCTTCACGTGCACGCGCAGGCTGTTGAGGGCCGCGTTGCCGCTGATCCGGTCGGTCAACTGGTCGTCGGTCAGGTCGTTCAGGCTGACACCGGGGTACTGTGAGGCCACACCCAGCTTGACGCCCTGGCGGCCATGGCCCCAGCCGTGCGGCAGGCTGACCACGCCGGGGCGGATGTCTGCGGTGATGAAGACCGGGGCGTCAACCTGGCCCACGCGCGAGGTGATCTGCACGGTCTGGCCTTCGCTCAAGCCGCGTTGGGCGGCATCGTGGGTGTGCATCCACAGCACGCAGCGGGCTTTGCCAGACACCAGCCGCTCGCTGTTGTGCATCCAGGAATTGTTGCTGCGCACATCGCGTCGGCCGATCAGGGTCAGGGAGTCTGCGTCGGGCGTGGCCTTGGGCAAGGTGGCCGCCAACAAGGGCAGTTCGTTCGCGATGGCGAGGGGCAGCAGGCCGATGGCGCGTCCCTTTTTGAGCAGGCTTTGCGCCAGGCCCGGCCGCAGGGGCCCCAGGTCGATGCCTTGTGGGGCGGCACGCAATTGCTTCATGCGCAGCGGGTAGGCGCCTTTGCGCAAGCCCAGCGCCAGAAGCTGGTCGGGCCGCAGGCGGCTCATGGCCGAGCGGGTCAGCATGCCCCTCAGGCGCTGCACCGTGCCACCACGCTCCAGCGCCCAGGCGTGCTGAGCGTAGCGCTTTGCCAGCCCCGCGTAGATCTCCCAATCGTGCAGGGCGCCATCGGGTTTGGGCAGGATGGCCGGGCTGTAACGCGCCACGTTGCGCACCGCGAAATGCATGAACACCAAGTCGTAGTGATCGTGCTCCACCAAGCAGGTTGGGGGCAGGATGACGTGGGCGTGGCGCGTGGTTTCGTTGATGTAGAAATCGACCGAGACCATGAAATCAAGTTGCGACAGGGCCTGGTCCAGTTGTCGGCCGTTGGGCGTGGACAGCACCGGGTTGCCGCAGGACGTGACCATGGCGCGGATCTGGCCGGGCCCGGGGGTGAGGATTTCTTCGGCCAACACGGACACGGGCAGCTCGCCACCGAACTCGGGCGCCTTGCGCACTCGGCTGCGCCAGGCGCCCACGTGGCCCGGGCCGATCAAGCCGGTCTTGACCAGGTCGATGGCCGGGTGGGTGACCAGGGCGCCACCTTCCTTGTCCAGGTTGCCGGTCAGGATGTTGATGACCTGGATGGCCCATTGGCAGACCACGCCGTTGACTTGGGTGGACACGCCCATGCGCCCATAGCAGACGCCCGATTCGGCTTGGGCCAACTCGCGCGCCAGACGGCGGGTGGCGTCGGCGTCGATGCCCGATGAGGCGGCCGTGGCCTCGGGGGTGAAGAAGGCCACGGCGTGTTTCAGGTCCTCCAGGCCTTTGAGCAAGCCTTGCAGGTGGCCGGGCTGGGCCAGCGATTCGTGGAGCAGCACATGAACCATGGCCAGCAGAAAGGCCGCGTCGCCGCTAGGTTTGATGGCCAGGTATTCGTCAGCGATGGCGGCGGTTTCGGTGCGGCGAGGGTCAACCACCACCAGCTTGCCGCCACGCGCCTGCAAGGCCTTCAGGCGCTTGCGCACATCGGGCACGGTCATGATGCTGCCGTTGGAGGCCAGCGGGTTGCCGCCCAGCATGAGCATGTACTGCGTGCGGTCGATGTCAGGAATGGGGAGCAGGAACTGGTGCCCATACAGCCAGTACGAGGTCAGGTGGTGGGGCAACTGGTCGACCGAGGTGGCCGAAAAGCGGTTGCGCGTTTTGAGTTGCCCCATGAACAAGGGGCCGTGCGTGATGTTGCCCCAGTTGTGCACGGTGGGGTTGCCCTGGTAGATGCCCACGGCGTTGGCGCCATGCTGCTGGCGCACCTGGACCAGCTCGCGCGCCACCAGGTCAAAGGCTTCATCCCACGAGATCTCGACCCACCGGGCATCGGGCCCCTGGCCCACGCGCTTGACCGGGCGGCGGAGGCGGTCGGGGTCTTCGTGAACGTCCTTCAACGCCACGGCCTTGGGGCAGATGTGGCCGCGAGAAAACGGGTCGGCGTCGTTGCCCTTGATGGACACGATCTGTTCACCCTGAACCTGGAAGGTTAGCCCGCAAATGGCCTCGCACAGGTTGCAGACCCCCTGGCGGGTTTCAGGGGTCGTGAGGGCAGACGTTGTCGTAAGGATTTGCATCATGCCGACCATTGGAAGTCAAGGTGGGCATGATGCTATCCCTTTTAGGCCTGGGCTTGGCGGGGGCGCTGTTGGCGCACGCCGATCCAGGCGATGGCGCCCAGGCCCAACAGCATCATGGCGCTGGTTTGTGCCTCGGGGATGGCGGTGGGCGTGAGCAGGAAGCTTCTGCCATAACCTGTGACCAGGATCTGACCCGAATTATTCACGGCGATGGCTTCGGCGAAGGTGCCATCGTAGTCTGCTGCTACGTTGGCCAGGCTGGCCAGGCTGACCATGTCCTGGCCTTGTCCCGGGATGACGAAGGCTGTGGTTTGGGTGCTGTCGTAGGCATCGATTTGAAGAGAGGTGCCGACGATCACACCCTGGTCGTTGATGCCCGTGCCCCGGCTGAAATTGCCGCCCAGGGTGCCCAGTAGGGTGGTGGCGCCATTGGCCAGGGTGAGGAAACCGCGTGCGTCGCCCTCGTCGGTGAACACTTGGCCCACGACGTCACCCTGGTTGTTGAGGGCCAGGCCCGTGCCGACAGTCGGCCCCACTTGGCTGATGCCTTGGCCATTGGAGCCGGTGAGGAAGGTGTAGCCGCTGTCGTTGGTAAAGGCGATGCCCAGCACCTGTCCGCTGCCGTTGATGGCGGTGACCAGGCTGCCGAGGCTGCCTGGCAGGTTCACGGCCTGCAGTCCCGTGCCGTTCGGTCCGGAAGTGATGGCCGTCTGATCGGCCCAGCCAGCGTACTGCCCGTTGGCGTTGATGGCCACCAAGCTGACGGAGCCAGCGCTACCGTAGCTGACATCACTCGCGCCCTGACCACCAGCACTGGTGACGAAGCCGTGCGCATCGCCCGTGCTGGTCGTGTACTGGCCCACCACCTGTCCCTGGTCATTGATGCCGTAGGCCCAGGTACTGCTGCTGCCTTGAGGCGCGCCGAGGGAGGTGAGGCCCGTGCCGTTGGCGCCTGTGTAGAAAGCTTCGATCGTTGAGTAGTCGTCGGTGTACCGGTATCCGGCGACTTGACCCAGAGAGTTCAAGGATGTGCCAGTGACATTGCCCAGGTCCAGAACCGAGTAGCGCTGCGCCGTGGCAGATGACACGAAACCCAGGCACAGGCTGGCTGCTGCGATCGCGGCGACGGTTTTTCGGGTGAATTTCATGGGGCTCCCTGCGGCATGTTGCCAATCGTTGAATGTGGATGATTATCGCTTGGGATGACTCTGCCTTTAACCGCTAATATCGAGGGTTTTCGTGCGTGTTGGCGCCCGCAAGGAGGGGGCCGGACTCTGACCTGCTTCAGTGCCTGGGTTGTTGCGCGACGGCTTGCGCGGCGTGCGTCAGGGCCTGGGCTTCATCCACTGTCTGTGCCAGCCAACACCATGGTGGTGAGGGGCGACCACACGGCCAGGCTGAGCGCGCCCACGGTGACCCAGGCCAGGTGCTGTCAAGTAGCGCTTGCATCCATGGGGTGGTTGGCGTGGGCGGCCATCTGGAAGACCAGCGACAGCACCATGGCGAAGGTTTGCGGGCCGCCGCGCTTGCCCCAGGCGGTCCACATCACGGAGGTGAAACTGACGGCCAGCACGCACAGGGTCAGGGCGAACAGGTTCGCATGTGTGATGGCCACCAGCGCCGCCACCAGCGCGCTGCCGATCACGGCGGGCAACAATCTTGGCGCGCTGGGTGGACGCGGTGTCGGCCACGCTGGTCGCTGCCGCGCAGGATTAGGCGGCGACGGCAGGCGCCAAGGGAAGGGCGCGGGCCAGGATCACGCCGCGCGGTGCGTCAGGCTTCCCGACGCAGTGCTGGGAACAGGATGATGTCGCGGATGTTGGCCGCGTCGGTCAGCAGCATGATCAGGCGGTCGATGCCGATGCCGCAACCGCCGGTGGGCGGCAGGCCGTGTTCCAGCGCGCGGATGTAGTCGGCGTCGAAGTACATCGCTTCTTCGTCACCGGCATCCTTGGCGCTGGCCTGCGCGGCAAAGCGGGCGGCCTGCTCTTCGGGGTCGTTCAACTCGCTGAAGCCGTTGCCGAACTCGCGGCCGGTGATGAACAGCTCGAAGCGTTCGGTGATGGATGGGTTGGTGTCCGAGGCGCGTGCCAGGGGCGAGACTTCAACGGGGTAGTCGATGATGAAGGTGGGCTGCCAGAGCTTTTCTTCGACGAAGGCTTCGAACATGGCGAACTGCAGTTCGGCCAGGCTGCGGTGGGCGGGGGCTTCTTCGCCGTGGGCTTTGAGCTTGGCGCGCAGCACCTGCTCGTCATCGGCTTCAGGCGCGGTCAAACCGGCGTGGGCCACCAGCGAGTCGCGCACACTCAGGCGGGCGAAGGGCGCTTCCAGGTTGACGGGGTGGCCGCCGTAGCTCAGCTGCGTGGTGCCCGCGGCGGCGCGCGCGGCGTGGCGCAGCACCTGCTCGGTGAAGTCCATCAAATCGCGGTGGTCCCAGTAGGCCGCGTAGAACTCCATCATCGTGAACTCGGGGTTGTGCCGCACGGACACACCTTCGTTGCGGAAGTTGCGGTTGATCTCAAACACGCGCTCAAAACCACCCACCACCAGGCGCTTGAGGTACAGCTCGGGCGCGATGCGCAGGAACATCTCTTGATCGAGTGCGTTGTGGTGCGTGGTGAAGGGCTTGGCGTTGGCACCGCCGGGGATGGGGTGCAACATGGGCGTCTCGACTTCCAGGAAATCCTGGTCGACCATGAACTGGCGGATGGCCGAGATGGCGTTGCTGCGGGCCTTGAAGCGAGCGCGCGACGATTCGTCCATGATCAGATCAACGTAGCGCTGGCGGTACTTCATTTCCTGGTCGGTCATGCCGTGGAACTTGTCCGGCAGGGGGCGCAGGGATTTGGTCAGCAGGCGGATGCTGCTCGCCTTGACCGACAGCTCGCCGGTCTTGGTCTTGAACAGCGTGCCTTCAATGCCCAGGATGTCGCCCAGGTCCCAGTGCTTGAAGGCGTTCAGGGCGTCGGCGCCCACCAGGTCCAGCGTGATGTAAGCCTGCAGGCGGCCGCTGCCGTCTTGCAAGGTACCGAAACAGGCCTTGCCCATCACGCGCTTGAGCATCAGGCGGCCGGCGATCTTGACGGTGATGGCCTGGGCTTCCAGCTCGGGGCCTTCGGTGGCGCCATGCGCGGCGTGCAAGGGTGCAGCGTGGTGCGTGGGCTTGTAATCGTTGGGGAAAGCGATGCCTTGTGCCCGGATGGCGGCGAGTTTCTCGCGGCGTTCGGCCACCAGCTTGTTGGTGTCCACGGGGGCCTCGGTGGCTTGAGCGTGGGCGACATCAGGGGTGGTGGGGGCGTTGGGCGTGGTCATAGGTCTGGGCTTGGGTGAATGGGCGATTGTATGAAACCCTGGCCGCTCAGTGGGCTGGGCGACAATGCCACCCATGTCGATTCAAGTTTTGAGGGCTTTGAAAAATGCCTGGGCCAGCGTGCCTCGGGCGGCGTTGGGCAACCTGGTGGCCAAGTTGCTGATCGTGGGCCTGGGGCTGGGCATCACGGTGCTGGTGGCTCGGCAGGGGCCACGGGTGCAGGGCGCGTTTGCGCTGTTCGTGGCGGTCGAATCGATCTTGCTGACCTTGTTTTCGGGGCTGGGCCTGTGGCTGGCCCGGCAGATGTCGCGCCAGCAGACCGGGCAGTCGGTGCGCGCACGGCCCATGTTGCGCAGCCTGCTGCGGGCAGCGCTGGGCTTGGGTTTGCTGGCCTCGGGCGTGCTGCTGGCCGTGTCGTGGTGGGCGGACAAGATGCCTTATGCCCAGTTGTGGCTGCTGGCCTTGGCCGCGCCGTTCTTGCTGCTGGTGCCCACGGCCACGGGCTTGTGGTTGGGCCAAGGCCGCATGTGGCCCTTGAATGCCGCGCAGGTGGCCGCGCCCGCCTCGGTGCTAAGTGGCCTGGCCGTGGCATGGTGGTTCAGCCAGGGCGCCGAGCGGCACACATCCACCGTACTGGTGGTGCTGATGGCCTGGGTCAGTGGCAAATCGCTGGTGGCCGTGTTGACGGCCATCTACGCCTTGAACGATGCGGACCGGCGCGATGAATCGATCACCACTGAAGCGCCTTCGGCGGTGTGGTGGGACGATTGGCGCTTCGTGGCCACCATCGGGGTCACCAATGTGATCAGCCTGTTGAACTACCGGGCTTCTTTGTTCCTGGTGGAGCGCTTTCATGGCCTGGGGGCGGTGGGCACGTATTCAGTGGCGGTGACCGTGGCCGAGTTGCTGTGGCTGCTGTCGCAATCGGTCACGGTGTCGGCGTATTCTCGCATCGGCAATCCGGATGTGCGCGTGGCCTCCAGCATGACCGTGCAGGCAGTGCGCATCAATGTGCTGGCCACGGTGCTGGCCGCCCCGATTTTGCTGGTGCTGGCCCACTGGGCCTTGCCGGAGGTGATGGGCCCGGCCTACGCGGATTCGGTGGGGCCTTTGGCGGCCTTGCTGCCGGGTGTGGCGGCCTACGCGGCGGCATCGAGCTTGTCGGCGTTTTACACCAACCACCTGGGGCGGCCCCATTTGTCGGGCGGGATCGCCGGTCTGTCGCTGGCGGTGAGTTTTGGCTTGGGGTGGTGCCTGGTGCCTGGTTTTGGTGCCCTGGGTGCCGGTATTTCATCCAGCATTGGCTACATTGTGGCGATCACCGTGGCCTATGCGGTGTTCTTGCGGCAAGCGGGGTTGCCGGTGAAAGCGCTGTGGACGCCAGCGCTGACACGGCTTTAAGCCGACTGGGCGGACTGGAGCCCCGCACTCAAGGGTCTCCTGCCAGACGAGAAGCGGCGACAATACCGGGCTATACCGCCCACCCGCACTCGCCCGCCGCCTTTTCTACATGATGCCTTTGTTCCAGCACCTCAAGCGCTTCACCGCGCGGTGGCTTTCGGCCTTCACCGGCCCGCGCATCGTCTACGGCTGGCGCAACGCCAATGGCGTGTATTGCCCCCATACCCGCATCAGCACCCATGCGGTCTTGGAAGAAGCCAAAGGCCTGGTGCTGGGCGACCATGTCTTCATCGGCCACTTCAACCGCATCGACGGCTCCAACGGCCTGGTGATCGAAGAAGGCTGCCAGGTCACCAACTACGTGTCCGTCCTCAGCCACTCCAGCCACAAATCGGTGCGGATCATGGGGCGGCGGTATGTGAACAACCCCAATCCGGCCGGTTATGTGCGCAGGCCCACGCGCATCGGGGCCTACAGCTTCATCGGCCCGCACAGCGTCATCGCGCCGGGCGCGCGCATCGGCAAGGGTGTGATCGTGCAGGCCTACTGCTTTGTGTCGGGCGAGGTGCCAGACTTTGCCATCGTGGGCGCAGGCGCGCCGGGGCGGCCCGCCGAGGTGATTGGCGACAGCCGCAAGCTGGACGGCGCGCTGCTGCAAAGGCACCCTGAGCTGCAGCCCATCTACGCCCAGTGGGCCGGGCAGGACAATCTGCGCCGCGCGCTGGGCGGTGACCGCCCATGAGCCCAACCCGGCAAACGCCATTGCGCATCCTTTTCTTCGCCGACGCGTCCAGTGTGCACACCCGCCGCTGGGTCGCGTCTGCGGTCGAGCGCGGCGCCGAGGCCGTGGTCATCACGCGCCAGCCTGGCGAGGTGCCCGGCGCGCGCCAGGTCATCGCCATCCGCCCCGGGGCCGACAAGGCCTCGTGGTTCAAGGCCTTGCCCGAAGTGCGCCGCGTGGTGCGCGAGCTGGGCAAGAGCTTCCAGCCCGACCTGGTTCATGGCCACTACGTCACGTCCTACGGCATGTGGGCGGCAGCGTGCGGCCTGAGCTGCCCCAAGGTGCTCACGGCCTGGGGATCGGACATCCTGGTCACGCCCAAGCGAAGCCGCCTGATGCGCTGGGTGGTGGGCTGGTCATTGCGCCGCGCCGACCTGATCACGGCCGATTCCATGGACATGGTCGAAGAGATTGCCCGCTACCACCCGGCCGCGCCCGTGCACCAGATCTTGTGGGGCGCCGACACCGACAAGTTCACGCCCGCCACGCCCGCGTCCGACTTCGAAGTGGTCAGCCTGCGATCGTGGGAGCGCAACTACAACATCGACCTGGTCATCGAGGCCTTTGCGCGCTTCTTGACCTTGCGCCCGCATTCGCACGCACTGCTGCATTTGCTGGGCGGTGGCCCGATGGAGGCTGGCTTGCAAGAGCGCGTGGCCGCCTTGCGCCTGTTGCAGCAAGTGCGTTTTCACGGCCGCGTGGGCGACCAGGCCATGGTGCAGGCCATCCAGCGCTGCCGCGTGTCGGTCTCGGTGCCCACCAGCGATGCCACCTCGGTGTCGGTGCTGGAGTCCATGGCCTGTGGCCTGCCCATCATCGCGACCGACCTGCCGGCCAACCGCCAATGGGTCACCGAGCGGGGCGGCTGGATCGTGCCGGTGCGCGACGTCGATGCCGTGGCGCAAGCCCTGCTGACGGCCTATGACCACCCCGAACGCCTGGCCCAGATGGGTGCCCACAACCGTGACCTGATTGAGCGCCAAGCCTCGCGGCGCGGCCAGATGGATGCGATGTGGCGCCTGTATGAAAAGCTGCTGGCGCCGGTGGCCAAAGGCGTCAAGCGCAACGCGGTCGCCGACAAGGTGTCTTGAGGCCATGACGATGCGCGTCGTCTCGGTGATCGTGCCGTGTCGCCATGAACGCGACCACATCGAAGCGTTCTGCCGCAGCGTGGCTGCACAGACCTTGCCCGAAGGCTGGGCCTTGGAAGTGCTGGTGGCCGATGGCCAAAGCGAAGACGGCACGCGCGAGCGCCTGGCCGCCTGGTGCCTGAGCGACCCGCGCTTCGTCATGCTGGACAACCCCGGCCGCATCGTGTCTTGTGGCTTGAACCGCTGCATCGAGCGTGCGCGCGGCGAGTTCATCGTGCGCCTGGATGTGCACACTGTCTACGCGCCCGACTACATCGCGCAATGCCTGGCCACCTGGCAGGCCACCGGCGCCGACAACGTGGGCGGTCCCTGGCGGGCCGAAGGTGCGGTCGGGGTCAAAGGCACCGAGCAGCGTGCGGTCGCGGCCGCGTTCCAGTCGCGCTGGGTGGCGGGCGGCGCCTTGTCGCGGGATCTGGCCTACGAAGGCGAGGTCGACACCGTCTACCTCGGCGCCTGGCCGCGCCAGACCTTCGAGCGCTTTGGCGGCTTTGACGAGACCCTGGTGCGCAACCAGGACGACGAGCACAACCTGCGCATCCGCCAGGGCGGCGGGCGCATCTGGCAATCGCCCCGCATCCGCTCGACCTACTTTCCGCGTGCCAGCACGGGCGATGTCTTCCGCCAGTACCGCCAATATGGCTACTGGAAGCCCTTCGTGATGAAGAAGCACGGCCAGGCTGCGGCGCTGCGTCACCTGATCCCAGGTCTGTTCGTGGCCAGCATGGGCGTGTTGTTGGTGTTGCTCCTGGCGCTGAGCCTGTGGGCCGGTTGGGGCATCGAGTTGGACACCCTGCCTTTGCAAGCCGTGGCCTGTGCCGCCTGGTGGGTGCTGGCGCTGTGTGCTGCGCAGGTCTTGCTTTACGCGGGCGCCGTTGCTGCCGTCTGCCTGCTGATCGCCCGCCAGCAGGGCATGGACCTGTTGCCTCATTTGCCACGCGTGATCGCCGCCTATCATTTTGGCTACGGCCTGGGCTCCATCCGGGGCTGGTTCGACGCGCTGGTGCGCGGCCGACCCGACCCTGCCTTTGGCCGCCTCACCCGCTGAATGAATGAACTGTTTGAATTGGACACCCCATGAGCCAAGCTGACTTCCTGCCTTTTGCCCTGCCCGAGATCGGTGAAGAAGAGATCGCCGAAGTGGTCGACACCCTGCGTTCCGGCTGGGTCACCACCGGCCCCAAGGCCCGCCGTTTCGAGCAAGACTTCGTCCAGTTCCTGGGCGATGACTCCTTGCAGGCCATCGCGGTGAACTCGGCCACGGCCGGCCTGCACCTGGCGCTGGAAGCCCTGGGCATCGGCCCTGGCGACGAAGTCATCACCACCACGCACACCTTCACCGCTACCGCCGAAGTGGTGCGCTACATGGGCGCCGACGTGGTCCTGGTCGACATCGACCCGGCCACGCTCAACATCGACCCCAAGGCGATTGAAGCGGCCATCACGCCCAAGACCAGGGCCATCATGCCGGTGCACTACGCGGGTTTGTCGGTGGACATGGACGCGGTGATGGCGATCGCGCGCAAGCACGGCCTGAAGGTGGTCGAAGACGCCGCGCACGCGCTGCCCACCACCTTCAAGCAGCAGACCATCGGCACCTTGCAAAGCGACGTGACCGTGTTCAGCTTCTACGCCAACAAAACCATCACCACGGGTGAAGGCGGCATGCTGGTCACACGTGATGAGGCCATTGCCGCCCGCTGCAAGGTCATGCGCCTGCATGGCATCAGCCGCGATGCCTTTGACCGCTTCACAGCCAAGGTGCCCAGCTGGTACTACGAGATCGTGGCGCCGGGCTTCAAGTACAACCTGACCGACATCGCCGCCGCAATGGGCCTGCACCAGTTGAAGCGCGTGCGGGGCTTTCAGGTGCGCCGCGAGCAGATCGCCCAGCGCTACGACGAGGCCTTCGCCGACCTGCCGATCATCGCGCCCCCACGCCCCGTGAACGAGGGCGACCTGCACGCCTGGCACCTGTACGTTGTGCGCTTGTCGGACGAGGCGAAGATCAACCGCGATCAGCTGATCGAATCGCTGTTCGCCGATGGCATCGGTGTGAGCGTGCACTACATCCCGCTGCACCTGCACCCCTACTGGCGCGAGCGCTACAAGCTCCAGCCCGAGCAGTTCCCGCACAGCCAGCGCGCCTATGAGCGCATGGTCAGCCTGCCGCTGTACACCAAGATGACGGATGCCGATGTCGAGCGCGTGATCACGTCGGTGCGCAAGGCCTTTGGGGCATTGTGAGCAAGCGGCTGTTCGACTGGGTGCTGGCCTCGCTGGGCCTGCTCGTGCTGAGCCCGGCCTTGCTGTTGGTGGCGCTGGCCATCAAGCTGGATTCGCCCGGACCGGTGTTTTTCCGCCAAGAGCGCGTGGGGCGCTTTGGCCAGCCGTTTCGCATCCACAAGTTCCGCACCATGCGGCACGCTCCACAGAGCGTGGGCCCGCAGATCACCGTGGGCACTGATCGCCGCATCACGCGCATCGGCCATGCCTTGCGCGGCAGCAAATTCGATGAATTGCCCCAACTGATCGATGTGTGGCTGGGTCGCATGAGCCTGGTCGGGCCGCGCCCGGAAGTGCCACGCTACGTGGCCCACTACCCCGCCACGGTGCGCGACAAGGTGCTGTCCGTGCGCCCCGGCATCACCGACCTCGCCTCTATCGAGTACCGCGATGAAAGCAGGGTGCTGGCTCGGTCGCCAGACCCCGAGCAGGCCTACATTCACGAGATCCTGCCGCACAAGCTGGCTCTGGCCGTGCGCTATGTGGACCAGGCCTCGGTGTGGACGGACATTCGTTTGATCGCTCGCACGCTTGCCGCCATCGTCAAAGGCTGATCCAGCCGGGTCAGCATTCGACGATGTTGACCGCCAGACCGCCCCGCGCGGTCTCCTTGTATTTGCTCATCATGTCGGCGCCCGTGTCGCGCATGGTCTTGATGACCTTGTCCAGGCTGACCCGGTGCGAGCCGTTGCCGTGGAGTGCCAATCGTGCTGCGTTAATGGCCTTGACGGAAGCGATGGCATTGCGCTCAATGCAGGGGATCTGAACCAGGCCGCCCACGGGGTCGCAGGTCAGGCCCAAGTGGTGTTCCATGCCGATCTCGGCGGCGTTCTCGACCTGTTCGGGGGTGCCGCCCATCACAGCGCACAGGCCCGCAGCCGCCATCGAGCAAGCCACGCCCACTTCACCCTGACAGCCCACTTCGGCGCCCGAGATGGAGGCGTTTTCCTTGTAGAGCATGCCAATGGCCGCTGCCGTGAGTAGGAAGTCCTTCACGCCCTCGTCGCTGGCCGCTGGCACGAAGCGCCGGTAGTAGTGCAGCACGGCGGGCACGATGCCCGCGGCGCCGTTGGTGGGCGCGGTCACCACCCGTCCGCCCGCCGCGTTCTCTTCGTTCACGGCCAGGGCGTACAGGTTGACCCAGTCCATCACCGCCAGGGGGTCGGTCACGGGCGCTTGGGCTTGCGCTGACAAGGTGGCGAACAAGGCCGGCGCGCGGCGCGCCACCTTGAAGCCTCCGGGCAGGATCCCCGGGGTGATGCAGCCCCGCTCCACGCAGCCCTGCATCACCGACCACAGGCGCAGGAGCCCTGCGCTGGTTTCGGCATCACTGCGCCAATGCCGTTCATTGCGTCGCATCAGTTCGGCCATGCTGCAGCCCAACTCCTGGGTCAAGCGCAGCAGGTCGGCACCGCTGTGAAAGGGGTGGGGCAACACGCTGCTGTCGGGCGCGATGCGTTTGTGCTGGCTGCCATCGGACGCGACCTCTTCGCTGACCACGAAGCCGCCACCCACCGAGTAATACTCGCGCGCGCACAGCAACTGTCCTTCGGCATCGAAGGCGGAAAAGCGCAAGCCATTGGGGTGAAAAGGCAGGCTCTGGCGTTTGTTGAACACCAGATCTTGCTTGGCATCGAACATCACCGAGTGGTGCCCCAACACGGGCAAAGCCTGGGTTTGTTGAACCTCGGCCAGCCAGCCAGGGATGGCGTCCACGTCCACCGTGTCGGGTTCATGCCCCAACAGCCCTAAGAGCACGGCTTTGTCCGAGCCATGCCCCTTGCCCGTGGCGCCCAGCGAGCCAAACAACTCGGCCGTCAACCTGGCCGTGCCTGGCAGCAGGCCGTCCGCAGCCAACCGCGAGGCGAACAAGCGGGCCGCGCGCATTGGCCCCACCGTGTGCGAGCTGGAAGGGCCGATGCCCACCTTGAAGAGGTCGAAGACGGAGAGGGCCATGCTTTCAGCATAGTCCTTTTAGTGGATTTATGCACCAAATTAAGGCGTCCAACCGCCCGGTCGCGCAAGGTTGCCGCATATTGGTGCAAACGCGCATTTTTATCTGGTTATTTCCGATTAATCCAGTCGCCGCAGTGACCCACAGTGGCACGCATCATTCATCCACAAACCGAAAGCGGCTCAGGCCATGAACCGACTCAACATCAAGGCGCGCCTGTCTCTGCTGGTGCTGGTGCTGCTGGCCTTCCTGGCCTTGTCTGGGGCACTGACGCTGCGCTGGGTTGCTCGGGGCAATGATTCGCTGGCCACGGTGTACCAGGACCGCGTGGTCCCGTTGCAGCAGCTCAAGGTCATGGCCGATGCCTACGCCGTGAGCATGGTGGACGTGGCCCACAAGGTGCGCGATGGTTCGCTGAATGGCGATGAGGGTGCCAGGCAGTTGACGGCAGCTTTCGGCGACATCGACAAGCAGTGGGCGGCCTACACCGCCACCTACCTCGTGCAGGCCGAGAAAGACCTGGTGGCCAAGGCCTTGCCGCTGATGAAGCAGGCTGATGCCGGTGGGCACCAACTCCTCAAACTCATCCAGGCCAAGGACCAGGACGGTTTGAAGGCCTTCACCGCCAAAGGCATGTACGAAGCCATCGACCCCATCGGTGGCGTGCTGGACCAGTTGATCGGGGTGCAGCTTGACGTGGCCAAGGGCGAGTACGAGGCCAGCCAGACCGCTTACCAGCACACCATCTGGACCATCATCACCTTGACCTCGCTGGCCTTGCTGGCGGGCACGGGCCTGGCCTGGTACATCATCCGGTCCATCGTGGGGCCCATCAGCCAGGCCGTGATCGTGGCGCAGACCGTGGCCTCCGGCGACCTAACCTCGCGCATCGAAGTGCGCTCCACCGATGAAACCGGCCAGTTGCTGAGCGCGCTCAAACTCATGAACGACGGCTTGAGCCGCCTGGTCAGCGAGGTGAGCGACAGCAGCGAGTCGATCGCCACCGGCACGTCGCAGATCGCCACCGGCAACGCTGACCTGTCTCAGCGCACGGAAGAGCAAGCCTCCAACCTGCAACAGACCGCCGCCTCGATGGAGCAGCTCACCGCCACCGTTCAGCACAACTCGGAGACCGCGCAGCAGGCCACGCAACTGGCCTCCAGCGCCTGTGCCACGGCCGAACGCGGCGGCGTGGTGGTGGGGCAGGTGGTGGCCACCATGGACACCATCACCCAGGCCAGCAAGAAGATTGCCGACATCATCGGCGTGATCGACGGCATCGCCTTTCAAACCAACATCTTGGCCCTGAACGCCGCGGTCGAAGCTGCCCGTGCTGGCGAGCAAGGCCGTGGCTTTGCCGTGGTGGCCGCCGAGGTGCGCACCCTGGCGCAACGCAGCGCCCAGGCTGCCAAAGAGATCAAGAGCTTGATCAACGACAGCGTGGACAAGGTGGACACCGGCGCGCGCCTGGTGTCCGAGGCGGGCGACACCATGGGCGAGATCGTTCAGCAGGTCAAGCGCGTGACCGACCTGATCGCCGAGATCTCGCACGCCACGCGCGAACAATCGACCGGCATCAGCCAGGTTGGCCATGCCGTCACGCAGTTGGACCAGGTCACGCAGCAGAACGCGGCACTGGTGGAGGAGTCGGCCGCTGCGGCCGAAAGCCTCAAGCACCAGGCGGTGAACCTGGCGCAGATCGTGTCGGTGTTCAAAGTGTCGGCCTGAGCGGCCCGAGCCGACAGTTGATGCCTTGTGCGTGGGGTGTCCACGCAGGGGCACCTGAACACCACCTTCAGCTTCCCCAGTGGACACGCGTTTTCCATTGGTGGTGTTGACCCATGTGCCCCGGCCCTTGTGGCGCGGGGTGTTGGGGGCATGGGCCCTGCTCATCATCGGGCTGGTGTCGTGGAGCCGCGTGTACCTGGAGGTGCATTTCTTCACCGACGTCCTGGCCGGGGTGCTGGAAGCCCTGGTGTGGATGGCCTGGTGCGTGCTGGCGCTGTCGGTGCGCGATCAGCGTTGGCCGGCCGAACGCTTGGCAGGGTAGGGCCACCAATAGCCATTGGCCTTGCACCCGGCCAAAGTGGCTGTGCTGGCCAGTTTGCGGGACACGCGCTTGGCGTTGTACAAGGCCTTGGCCGTGGGGCCCACAAAGACGATGTCTTCGCCACGCAGCACGGCCCGCACAATGCGCTCGCCCACGACCGAGGGGTGCGCACCGGTCTTCTTGTAGTGCGCTTCGATCTTGTCCATCTGGGCATCAGGCACCACGTCGGCGATGGCGCGGCGGTTGCGCACGATGGGCGTGTCGATCACGCCAGGGCACACGATGGTGATGCCGACGGATGTTTTCGCCAGCTCCATCGCCAGTGCATCGCTCAAGCCCATGACCGCGTGTTTGGAGGCGCAGTAGGCGCTGAGGTTGGGCGCCGACCCAATGCCCATGGCCGAGGCCACGTTCACCACTTGGCGCGCATCGCCCGCTTCCAGCATGGCGGGCAGAAACGCCTGGCACAGGTGCACCACGCCCATCACGTTAACGTCCAGCACTTTTCGCCAGGCGTCCGTCGGTGTGTTGAGCAGGGGCCCCAGGAAGCCGATGCCCGCGTTGTTCACCAGGATGTGGGGGGCGCCCACGCTGGCGATCACGGCGTCGGCCACGCGCCGCACGGCAAATTCGTCGGCGACATCCAGGCCATGGCTCAGGCAGCGCACGCCCAGGGCCTCAATTTCGCGCTGGATGGGCGCCAGCCCGGCTTCGTTGATGTCGGTGAGGATCAGGTTGCTGCGCTGGCGTGCGAAGGCCCGGGCCGTTTCCAGGCCGATGCCCGAGGCGGCGCCGGTCACCAGCACCCATTTGCCCATCAATTGCGAAACGGCCATGTCAGTCTTCCAAGGTTTTGTGGATGCGCGAGGGTAGACCAAGAACTTCAATGAACTCAGCGCGCTGCCCCTTGAAACCTGGCCAAGCATCCCTATAATAGGTTTAGCACTCGTTAGGCTTGAGTGCTAACAACCTGCAAGGTTGCCCATTCGAGCTGCTGTAATGTGAGCATTCACTCACGTTGCAACCCAATGTCAAAAACCGTTGTCTGATCAGACAGGAGATACGATGAAACTTCGTCCTTTGCACGATCGCGTGATCGTCAAGCGCTTGGAACAAGAAACCAAGACCAATTCCGGCATCATCATTCCTGACAACGCCGCTGAAAAGCCCGACCAAGGCGAAGTCCTGGCCGTGGGCCCAGGCAAGCGCAACGACAAGGGCGACTTCGTCACCCTGAACGTCAAGGTCGGTGACCGCGTTCTGTTCGGCAAGTACAGCGGCCAGACCGTCAAGGTCGATGGCGAAGAACTGCTGGTCATGAAGGAAGACGACCTGTTCGCAGTCGTCGAGAAGTAAGCCTTCTCTCTTCAAGCACCATCCCCATCAATTTCAAGCATTTCCGGAGAATTCCAAATGGCAGCTAAAGACGTCGTTTTCGGCGGTGAAGCACGTGCTCGCATGGTCGAAGGCGTGAACATCCTGGCCAATGCGGTCAAAGTGACCCTGGGCCCCAAGGGCCGCAACGTGGTGCTCGAGCGCTCGTATGGCGCCCCCACCGTGACCAAGGACGGTGTGTCCGTGGCCAAGGAAATCGAGCTGAAAGACAAGCTCCAGAACATGGGCGCCCAGCTCGTCAAGGAAGTCGCTTCCAAGACTTCCGACAACGCTGGTGACGGCACCACCACCGCCACCGTGCTGGCGCAAGCCATCGTGCGCGAAGGCATGAAGTACGTGGCCGCCGGCATGAACCCGATGGACCTGAAGCGTGGCATCGACAAGGCAGTGACTGCCCTGGTCGCCGAGCTGAAGAAGCAATCGCGTCCCACCACCACGTCCAAAGAGATCGCCCAAGTCGGCACGATCTCCGCCAACTCTGACAACGACGTCGGCGAGATCATCGCCAGCGCGATGGACAAGGTCGGCAAGGAAGGCGTCATCACCGTTGAAGACGGCAAGAGCCTGGCCAACGAACTGGACGTCGTCGAAGGCATGCAGTTCGACCGCGGCTACCTGTCGCCTTACTTCATCAACAGCCCTGAGAAGCAATCCGCCCTGTTGGACAACCCTTTCGTGCTGCTGTACGACAAGAAAATCTCCAACATCCGTGACCTGCTGCCCACGCTGGAGCAAGTTGCCAAGGCTGGACGTCCTCTGCTGATCGTCGCTGAAGAAGTTGACGGCGAAGCACTGGCCACGCTGGTGGTCAACACCATCCGCGGCATCCTGAAGGTTGTCGCTGTCAAGGCGCCTGGCTTCGGCGATCGCCGCAAGGCCATGCTGGAAGACATCGCCATCCTGACGGGCGGCAAGGTCATCGCTGAAGAAGTCGGCATGTCCCTGGACAAGGTCACTTTGGCCGATCTGGGTCAAGCCAAGCGCATCGAAGTGGGCAAGGAAAACACGATCATCATCGACGGCGCTGGCGCCGCTGGTGACATCGAAGCCCGCGTCAAGCAAGTGCGCATCCAGATCGAAGAAGCGACCAGCGACTACGACCGTGAAAAGCTGCAAGAACGCGTGGCCAAGCTGGCTGGCGGTGTTGCCGTGATCAAGGTTGGCGCTGCCACCGAAGTCGAGATGAAGGAAAAGAAGGCCCGCGTTGAAGACGCCCTGCACGCCACGCGCGCTGCGGTGGAAGAAGGCATCGTGGCCGGTGGTGGCGTGGCTCTGCTGCGTGCCAAGCAAGCTGCTGGCGAGATCAAGGGCGACAACCCCGATCAAGACGCCGGCATCAAGCTGATCCTGCGTGCCATCGAAGAACCCCTGCGCATCATCGTCAGCAACGCTGGCGACGAAGCCAGCGTGGTCGTGAACGCGGTGTTGGGTGGCCAAGGCAACTACGGCTACAACGCCGCCAATGGCACCTACGGCGACATGATCGAAATGGGCATCCTGGATCCCACGAAGGTCACGCGCACCGCGCTGCAAAATGCGGCCTCCGTGGCTTCGTTGCTGCTGACGACCGAATGCATGGTGGCTGATTCCCCCAAGGATGAATCGCCTGCTGGCGGTGGCCACGACATGGGTGGCATGGGCGGCATGGGTGGCATGGGCATGTAAATGCCGACCTGAGCTTTTCAAGCTCTTGTCATCAAAAGGGCCGCAGCGATGCGGCCCTTTTTTCATGGCTGGAAAAATGACGTTGTTTATTCGAGCACCGTTAACCGTTTGCGACAATTCCCACCGAAACAGGCGGTTCGTCGAATCGTGTGCGCCTGCGACACTCCCGCGATCAGCGATGTTGCTGTGTAAGCGGTAACTCGCCGACGTCCTTGCCAGACGGTTTACCGCCGTGTTTTTGGC
>NZ_JAQSDR010000001.1 GCF_029946005.1 Aquabacterium sp. | reverse complement strand
AGAAAAAACCTGAATTATTCAAGAAGCGCGTTTATAACCAGCCGGGACTTGACACGTAGCGCAGATAGCAAAAAATACTGGCTCAAGAGCCAGTATTTTTATTAACCAAATATCTATTATCTATTAAGCACCGGTACAGGACTTAGGCACATACTTCTGGAGCGCATCAGAGGTACAAGCCCAAACGATCGTACTATCTCCGGTCGCCATCGTTGGGGTCATCGTCACCCTTTTACCGGTAATTAGCGAGCTAGTACCGGCCGCCATTACAATGTTAATCACGCCCCCAGCGGCGATTGTGGCTGTTGAGGTGTACTTACCACCAGTTGTTGGCTGGACATAGTCAGCCAACACAGTAGCCGAGCAGGCCCCCTTTTCCTGGCAAACTTCGCCAACAGAAGTCTTCATCCCGTCAATGAGGCTAAATGCTTCAGTCATCTGCGCACGGGCAATATAGTCCTGATACGCAGGCAAGGCCACCGCAGCCAAAATACCAATAATCGCCACCACGATCATCAATTCAATCAGGGTGAAACCCTTTTGAACACCCATTTGCACTCGTTGCATCGTCTTCATGGTCAATCTCCTTGGGCATGGCCCGCTGCGAAAATTTAGTCACTACCTGCCCCACTGTCGGGGCGTGAGTTCTATTACGCAGTTGCCATGCCAAGCCAGATCCCTTGAAATGCCGTGACTTTTACCGCGTTTACCCCTGATCGCAGCCTTGGCGGCAACTCATTCAGTCACATCACTGCCGATAAGCAAGCCTTGTTTCGTCACTTCGATCAAGGGCAGTGACCAAAATCGTCACTCCTCAACTGGCTCGTTGAACCGCTGCATGGAAGCGCCGACGCATCAAGCCGCCCAGCGCTTGATGCGTCGGGTCCGGGTCTGCTGCTGTTTCTCGTCCAGCGGCATGAGGCGCACCATGGCCAGAGCGTCCACAAGCTTGACAAAGGCGTGCTGGAGCAGCCCGATGCAAAATGCTCGGTCCTTGTCCCGGCCGACCCAGGCCCTGGGCGTAGTAGCCTTTAGATTGGTGAAGTCCGACCCTTCGCCAATGGCGCCATTGATCTGGTCGGCCAACTCGGGAGCTTCGAGCGGGTAATGTCAGCTTCAGCTCATCCCTCGTCATGTGGTCTCCTGCTGCTCCACATCGCCGAGCTTGATGCCTTTCTTGAGTGCACGCACCTGAGCGAGCACGTCGCCCCGCACGTCATCGGGCAACAAGGTGACGAGCGGCGAGGCTTGGCGGAGTTCCTGCGCACGCCGGGTGCGGCCGAGGACTTTGCGCCACGATTGATGGCGCAGGATGTCTTGCCATTCTCGCCAAAGGCCGCTGGAGCGCGAGTCTCCTGCGCTGAGCCAGCGCTGCAGGGTGTCCAGCGCTTGATTCACGAGTTCGGGGTGCGCGCGCACGAAGCGCACGGCCTGTTCATGCAGTGCGAGGCTTTGCAGGTCCTGAACCTGGTGGCCAGCGTCGTTGGCGGTGACGGTCACTTGGACGATGGGTCGCGGGCGTCGCGATCGCGCGGCGGCCGAGTCTGGGGGCGGTGGCTGAAGGACGTCCCCTGACAGCAGCGCCAAGTCGCCCGCCACGCCAAGGACGGACATCACTCGCAGGTAGGTTCCCATCGCGGGGCCCGGATCTCCGGCTTCAACGGCGCGCAGCGTGGGACGGGAGATGCCCACGCGCTCGGCCATTTCAACGGTGCCGAGACCTTTGGCTTGGCGCAGGCGCTTGAGGCGGTCGCCGAGTTGTAGGAGCAGTTGGCGCTCAAGCACGGAAGTGTCTGGGCGCCCGATGTCCGGACGGTGGGGTTGATGGGCTGCCATTTGGCCAATATTTTATCCAAAAATCAAATTATTGGAAATAATGTTTTCCAAATGACAGCGCGCCATGGCCCTCGCAAGGGGCCAGCATCCCTGTCAGTCTTACTCTAATGACGAGGCATTGAACCGCTGCCCCTCACGCAAGGGCTCAATCCGATGCCGACTTTCCAGCGCCCTGATCTGCGCCAGCACCGCCGGCACTTCCCCCGGCTTGGGGTGCGTGATGTACACACTCACCTCACCAGCCAGTTGCGTCAACTCATGCGCCAAACTTTGCGGCGACAAATGCCCGCTGATGCTGGCCAAATGCGCTTCGTCATTGCCAAAAGCGGTTTCAATCACCAACTGGGCAATGCGCCGCCCTTCCAGCGCCTTCCACAGGGCCGGATTGGGGCCGGTGTCGCCACTGAACACCCACCAACCATGGGGCGTCTCCAGCCCAAAGCCTACCCCCGGCACAGTATGCGCGGCGGGCAGCACATGCACACGCCGATCGACCGCAAGCCCGTCGCGCGCCGGGAAGGTCAGAACCTCGCCCACGGCGAATGAATGGAATACCAAGATGGGATGGGCCGCACTGGGCAAGCGAGTGAAATCCGGCCAGATCACCCCATTGAAAATGTGCGCCCGCAACGCTTCCAGCGTTTCCGGCAGGGCATGCACATGAATGGGCTTGAGTTCGCTCAAACCGCCCGGCCCTTGCCGCAAGCGGATCACGCTGTCCGCCAGCAAGGGAATGCTCAGCACATGGTCCAGGTGACTGTGGCTGATCACGATGTGGTCAATGCGGGCCAGCTCGTCCAGCCGCATTTCGCCGACACCGCTGCCGGCGTCGATCAATATATCGTCGTCCAGCAGAAAAGCCGTGGTGTGGCAGCGTGCCGCGATGGACCCAGAGCAACCCAGGACGCGGATCATCGCGGCCCCAGCCTCAGCCTTGCACGAATTGCATCTGGGTGCCGGCCAGCTCGATCACGTCACCACTCTTGAGGTGAACCGGCTCACCGCCCACGGGGGCGCCGTTCACCGTGGGGCGGGCCGAGCCTTCAACGTGGGCGAACACATAGCCGCCAGGCCGCTTGGTGAGCGAAGCCACTTGCACGCCAGGCTTGCCCACGGTGGTGACCACCTTGCTGAGCGCGACTTCACGCCCCGCCGCCGCGCCATTGAGCACCTTGATCAAAGCGGGCGCCTGGGGGGGCAACCCACCAAAATTGGTCGACAGCGGTGACATCCCTGACGGGGTGTACAAACCGCCTGGCGCGGTCAGCGGGCTTTGCGCAGCACGTTCTGCCGCACTGACGGGCGACAAAGTGGATTGCGAGGGTGACGTTCCCATGTTGCTGAACCCGCCACTGCCGGGCCGCATGATCATGGTTTTTTCGTAATCGTTGCCTTCTTCGGCCAGGAACTTGATCTTGTACTTGCCGATTTCAACGGTGTCGTTGTGCTGCAGCAGCTGCTTCTTGACCGCTTTGCCGTTGATGTAGGTGCCGTTGGTGCTGTTGAGGTCTTCGATGAACACGTCGGTGCCCACCAATTGCATCACCGCATGCTCGCCGCTCACCGCCAGGTTGTCGATGACGATGTCGTTGTACGGGCGGCGGCCCAGGGAGGTTTTGTCCTTGGTGATCTGGACCTCCTTGATGACCACGCCGTCGAGCGAGACGACCAGTTTTCCCATGCGGAACCTCTCGGATTGGATCTACTAATTAGTGTTCAAGATGCGCCGCCCAGGCGCTTGAAAGGCCACCAGGACTTGGGCTGAGGTTCGGCCACGCCTTGTGCCCGAACCAGGACAACAGCGATATTATCCCGCCCGCCCACATCATTGGCGGCAGAAATAAGGGCGGAACCCATGTCCGGCAAATTCGTTTGCCCATTCATGACCTGGGCAATGTGCGCATCGGTCAGCATGTCAGACAAACCGTCCGAGCACATCAGGAAAATATCCCCGGACTGAACTTCGTGCAGGTGGGTTTCCATCAACACCAGATCTTCCACCCCCAAGGCGCGCGTGACCAGGTTCTTGTTGGACGAAAAAGCGGCCTGCTCGGGCGTGATGATGCCGGCGTCGATCTGCTCTTGCAGCAGGGAATGGTCTTTGGTGATTTGCTGCAGCACGCCGCCGCGCAAGCGGTAGGCGCGCGAATCACCGATGTGGCCCACCAGGGCCCGGCCCGAGCGGAAAACGCTCACCACCAGGGTGGTGCCCATGCCGGCATAAGTTGGATTGGAGTTGGCGGCGTTGAAAATCGCGCGGTTGGCGTTGTCGACGCAGATGTCCATGGCGCGTTTGACGTCGCCATCGCTGGCACCCGGCGCGGCCTCTAGCAGCCAGCGGCCCAATTCGGCCTTGATGAAATCGCAGGCCATGCCGCTGGCGACTTCGCCCGCAGCGTAGCCGCCCATGCCGTCGGCCAGCACGGCCACGGTGCAGGACTCGTCAATGGCGATCGAATCTTCATTGTTCGTTCGCACACGGCCGGTGTCGGTCTGACTGAAAAACTCAAACTCCATGGTGTGATTGTCGCTTGATTTGCAACTCAGCCCAGTTCGATGTCAACGTTGGATGCGGACGACACCGCCTGTGCCACCGCCCGCAGATCCTCGGCCATTTGCTGGCCGTTGGCATAGCGGGTGTTGGGGTGTTTTTGTAGCGCCAACGCGACGATGTCGCCCAAGGGTCGGGGCAAATCATCACGCAAGTCGCAGACATTGGGCACCTCTTCCTGGGCAATCGCTCGCATCAATTGGGCCATGGAATCGTTGCGGTAAGGCAGGTAGCCGGTGAGCAACTGGAACATGCTGACGCCGAGCGAATACAGGTCGGTGCGGCCGTCCAGGGTTTGCCCAGACAGTTGCTCGGGCGACATGAAGGTGGGCGTGCCCAGGACGACGCCGGTGCGGGTGCGTGCGGCATCGGCCACGCGCGCCACCCCGAAGTCCATGACCTTGACGCTGCCCGAGGCCAGATCCACCATGATGTTGGCGGGCTTGATGTCACGGTGGGTCACGCCACGGGTGTGGGCGTAGGCCAGGGCATCGGCCACACGCGCCATGATGGGCAGCAGTTGCGCCAGCGGCAGCAATTTGGTCGGATGGGCGTATTGGCTGAGGTCGACCCCATCGACCAGCTCCATGGCGATGAAGGCCAAGCCATCGGTCTCGCCCGCGCCGATGATGCTGACGATGTCGGGGTGGTCCAGGCGACCGGCCATTTCCGCCTCACGCAGAAAGCGCGCGCGGGCGTCGGCCAGTTCGTCGCCCTGGAATTCGCGCGCCAGGGCCATGGTCTTGAGGGCGACCTTGTGGTCCTGGACGGGGTCGTAACCCAGGTAGACGGCCCCCATGGCGCCGCGGCCGATTTCCTTTTCGACCACGTATTTGCCCAATTGGCGCTTGCTTTCCTCGGGCATGGGCCGCGAGGGCACGGTGCCCCAGGTGTTGCTGGCGGCCGCCTGGGCCAGGCCCCGGGCGCGCATCAGGCGCAATTTGACTTGGCGCCATTCGGGGTCGATGTCGGCCATGTGTTCGTAGACATCACGGGCGCTGTGGTAACGCTGGTCGCGCTCAAAGGCCTGGGCAATGCCCTCCAGCGTTTCAAGGCAGGCCTCGCGCTGACCCGGTTCCGGGCGGAATGCCTTGAGGGAGTTCCAGGCCTGGTCGGCCGGACCTTCCTTGAGGGCGTTGAGCGCGTGGGCAACACGCTGCATGCCTTCGACGGGCGCAGGCGCTTTCGCATTATTTTGGCGAACCGCAGGGACCGGCTTGACCATGTTGTCGGCCGCGCTGCGCTGCCAGGTTTGTGGCCGGGTGGTTTGCGAAAAATCGGGCTTGCCCATTTGAGAAGGCAAGGCCGAATCGAAGCCCGAGGGTGGCAGGCTGTCTTCTGCAGAATGGAGGTAAGACAGCACGGTTTCTGGACCGGCATCTGCCCCCGCAGTCAAACGAATGCGGGCGATGGCTTTCTCGCGTTCGGCATCGGTGAGCGCTGCGCGACGGCGAGGCCGGGTGTTCGCGCCCGAGCGGCTGTGCCGACCGCCTTGCTGGGTCGAGGGCCCGAAGGTCGAACGCGCTGAAGGGTTGCGCCGGTTCTGGCGCAGCAACCACACCACCAATGCCGCAGCCACCACCAGCAAAATCAGGATCAACAGGGGCGCGATCAGGGTGATGTCAGGGGTCATGCTGGGCTTGGATCCTTGTCTTCGTCAGCTTTTTTTTCTGGAGAGCAAAGTGCCTAGCCCCAGAACCAGCAAGGCACCCGCCACGCCTGCGGCATAGCGGTTCATGTCGGTGTCGAGCGCATAAGCCGTGAGGGCAGGATCGCTGATGGCCAAGGTGCCGGCGATCCAGCCCAGGAGCATGGCGCCCACAGTGATGATGAGGGGGAACCGGTCCATGAGCTTGAGCACGAAAGTACTGCCCCACACGATGATGGGAATGCTGACCAGCAAGCCAAAAATCACCAGCGGCATTTGATGTCCTTCATGGCCTGCCCCCTGGGCTGCACCCGCGATGCCAATGACGTTGTCCACGCTCATGACAAAGTCCGCCACGATGATGGTTTTGATGGCTGCCAACAATTTGTCACTGGCCTGGATGTTGCCATGACCCTCATCGTCGGGCATGAGTAGTTTCACGCCGATCCAGAGCAACAAGGCTGCACCCACCAACTTGAGGTAGGGCAAGGCCAGCAATGACATCGCGAAAAAGATCAGGATCACGCGCAGGACGATGGCGCCAGCCGTGCCCCACAGGATGCCCTTGCGGCGCAATTCAGGCGGCAGGTTGCGGCAGGCCAGGGCGATGACCACGGCGTTGTCGCCCCCCAGCAAGATGTCGATCATCACGATCTGGCCCACGGCAAGCCAGAACTCGGGTGTCAGGAAAGCTTCCATGTCTCTTTACAAATGAAATCAGCCCCGAGTGTAGGGGCTGATGCTGAATGAGAAAGCACGAACAACGGGGTGCCGGATCACAACAGATTTTTGAGCAGCCTGGCCATTTCCGAAGGGTTGCGGGTGATGGTGAAGCCGCACTCTTCCATGATGGCGAGCTTGGCATCGGCGGTGTCGGCGCCACCACTGATGAGCGCACCGGCGTGCCCCATGCGCTTGCCGGCCGGCGCGGTCACGCCCGCGATGAAGCCCACGATGGGTTTTTTCATGTTGGCCTTGCACCAGCGTGCGGCCTCGGCCTCGTCAGGCCCACCGATTTCGCCGATCATGATGACGGCGTCGGTGTCCGGGTCGTCGTTGAACAGGCGCATGACGTCGATGTGCTTGAGGCCGTTGATGGGGTCGCCACCAATGCCCACGGCGCTCGATTGACCCAGCCCGAGTTCGGTCAATTGGGCCACGGCTTCATAGGTGAGCGTGCCAGAGCGGCTGACGACACCAATGCGGCCCTTGCGGTGGATGTGGCCCGGCATGATGCCGATCTTGATTTCCTCGGGTGTGATCAAACCCGGGCAGTTGGGGCCCAGCAGCAAGGTTCTTTTGCCACCGGCGGCCTCTTTGGCCTTCATCTTGTTGCGCACTTCCAGCATGTCGCGAACGGGGATGCCTTCGGTGATGCAGATGGCCAGGTCCAGGTCGGCCTCGACGGCTTCCCAGATGGCGGCGGCTGCACCAGGGGGCGGCACGTAGATGACCGAGACGGTGGCGCCCGTGGCGGCCTTGGCGTCTTTCACGCTGGCGTGGATGGGGATGCCTTCGAAATCTTCGCCGGCTTTCTTGGGGTTGACGCCCGCCACGAAGCAATTTTTGCCATTGGCGTAGTCGCGGCAACCACGGGTGTGGAACTGGCCAGTCTTGCCCGTGATGCCCTGCGTGATGACTTTGGTGTCTTTGTTGATCAAGATGCTCATGTGGGAATCCTTGTCGTCATCAATGGCAAGTCATTTGGCAACCGCGGCGACGGCAGCCTGGGCGGCGTCGGCCATGGTGTCGCAGCTGATGATGGGCAGGCCTGAGTCGGCCAGCATCTTCTTGCCGATGTCTTCGTTGGTGCCTTTCATGCGCACGATCAGGGGCACGGTCAGGTTCACGGCCTTGCAGGCCTGGATGACACCGTCGGCGATGGTGTCGCACTTCATGATGCCGCCGAAGATGTTGACCAAGATGCCCTTGACTTCGGGGTTCTTGAGCATGATCTTGAAGGCCTCGGTGACCTTCTCGGCGGTGGCGCCACCGCCCACGTCCAGGAAGTTGGCCGGCTCGCCGCCGAACAGCTTGATGGTGTCCATGGTGGCCATGGCCAGGCCGGCACCGTTGACCAGGCAGCCGATGTTGCCCTCAAGCTGGATGTAGGCCAGATCGAACTTGGAGGCTTCGATTTCGGCCGGATCTTCTTCGTCCAGGTCGCGGTAGGCCACGATGTCAGGGTGGCGGAACAGTGCGTTGCTGTCGAAATTGAATTTGGCATCCAGGGCGATGATGTTGCCCTTGCTGTCGCGGTTCAGGGGATTGATCTCGACCAGCGAGGCGTCGGTGTCCATGTAGCACTGGTAGAGCTTTTTGAATACATCGACGGCCTGCGCGGTGGAGTCGGCGGGCAGGCCGATGCGGTCAGCGATGACTTTGGCTTGAGCATCGCCCAGGCCGGTGAGCGGATCGATGAGCTCGGTGATGATTTTGTCGGGGGTGTCGTGGGCCACCTGCTCAATGTCCATTCCACCTTCGCTGGACGCGATGAAGGCAACCTTCTGGCTGCCCCGGTCGGTCACCAGCGAGACGTAGTATTCCTTTTGAATGTCAGCACCGTCTTCGATGTAGAGGCGGTTCACCTTTTGGCCGTTGGGGCCCGTTTGGTGCGTCTTGAGCTGCATGCCCAGGATTTCGTCGGCCAGGCGTTTGACGTCGGCGATGGACTTGGCCACTTTCACGCCGCCTCCCTTGCCGCGGCCACCCGCGTGGATCTGAGCCTTGACGACCCAGACGGGGCCGCCCAGCTTTTCAGCGGCGGCCACCGCTTCGTCCACCGAGAAAGCCGGGATGCCTTTGGGCACCGGCACGCCAAAGCGGCTCAGGATCTCTTTGCCTTGGTACTCATGAATCTTCATGGGTTGACTCGCAGGATGGTTGCGTGGGGCGCAGCAGATGACAAGCGTACTGCAGCGCAGCATTCAGAATAGCACCACCTTTTGCAGGATGCTCATGCTTCGTTCGCGCCTTCTGTGTCAGAAGACCCACGCACGACGCGGCGGATGACCTCGCCCGAGAAGCCGCGCCCCGCCAAGAAGCGCATCTGTTTGGCGCGCTCTTGTGGCGTGTCGCCCACTTGGCCGTAGCGGCGCAGCCACAAAGCCTGTGCCCGCTGCAACTCTGTGTCTTTCAAAGCGGACAGGGCTGACCGCACGGCGTCGTCAGGCAATTGGTGCCCGTTCAACTCCATTCGGATGCGGGCCGTGCCATACCGGGCCGCCTTGCGGTGAACCACCGATTCGACAAAACGCTCGGCCGACAGCCAACCGCGAGACTCCAGGTCATCCAGCACACGATCGATCTCAGTGGGATCTTCGGCATGAGACCCCAGCTTGCGCACCAATTCGACGCGCGAGTGTTCACGCGCCGACAAGTATTTCAGCGCCCTGCCCTTGAGGGAAAGGGTTGATCCGCGTGTCGCCACTGGGGACCTCCGACCTCCGCAAATTCGCCTGGTTTATTCAGCGGCCACGGCAGGTGCCTGCAAGGCCACCCCCAGCGATTCGCGGATCTTGTTCTCGATCTCGTGCGCCAAAGCGGGGTTTTCGCGCAAAAACTCGCGGGAGTTGTCCTTGCCTTGGCCGATTTTTTCACCCTGGTAGGCATACCAGGCGCCGGACTTGTCGACGATCTTGGCCACCACACCCAGGTCGATGACTTCGCCTTCGCGGCTGATGCCTTCGCCGTACAGGATGTCGAACTCAGCGGTCTTGAAAGGCGGCGCGACCTTGTTCTTGACGACCTTGACGCGGGTTTCGCTGCCGACGATCTCTTCGCCCCGCTTGATGGAGCCGATGCGGCGGATGTCCAGGCGGACTGAGGCGTAGAACTTCAGGGCATTGCCGCCGGTGGTGGTTTCAGGGCTGCCGAACATCACGCCGATCTTCATGCGGATCTGGTTGATGAAGATGACCATGCAGTTGGTCTTCTTGATGGTGGCGGTGAGCTTGCGCAGGGCCTGGCTCATCAGGCGGGCTTGCAGGCCGGGCAGGGAATCACCCATTTCGCCTTCGAGTTCGGCCTTGGGGGTGAGCGCGGCCACCGAGTCGATGATGATCAGATCGACCGAACCGGAACGCACCAGGGCATCGACGATTTCGAGGGCCTGTTCGCCGGTGTCGGGCTGGGAGATCAGCAGGTCTTGCAGGTTGACGCCCAGTTTCTGAGCGTATTGGGCATCCAGCGCGTGTTCAGCGTCGATGAAGGCGCAGACGCCGCCTGTTTTTTGCATTTCAGCGGCGACTTGCAGGGTGAGCGTGGTCTTGCCGGAGGACTCGGGGCCGTAGATTTCGACCACGCGGCCACGGGGCAAACCGCCGACGCCCAAGGCGATGTCCAGGCCCAACGAGCCGGTGGAGACGACCTGGATGTCGTCGATGACTTCGCCTTCTCCCAGTCGCATGATCGAACCCTTGCCGAACTGCTTTTCAATCTGGGCCAAGGCCACTTGCAGGGCTTTGGCTTTTTCGGCGCTCAGGGCGGACTTTGCGGTGGCTTCCATTTCAGGTGTCTCCGATGGGTGTGAATTGATGAATTGCCGCCATTATGACAAAAGCTGGATGGATGTACAGTATTTCAAACAGGTATTTGTCACCCACTGAAGAGGGGGCCGCAAAATCAATGCTGCAGTGCAGCATTACAAGCTAGACTGGGTCATGACCATCCCCAGCCAAAAACGCAAAGCCCTTTCATCCGCCGCGCAGAACCCATCGCCCAGGCCGCGGGTGGACCTGGCACTGCAAGGCGGCGGCTCTCACGGCGCGTTCACCTGGGGGGTGCTTGACCGCCTGCTGGACGAAGACGGCCTGGATTTTTCGGGCATCTCGGGCACCAGCGCGGGGGCGCTCAATGGCGCCGTCATGCTCACCGGCTATGTCGAGGGCCACACCCAAGGTGGCGTGGCCATGGCGCGCACCCAGGCCCAAAAGGCTTTGGCCGCCTTCTGGGCCGATGTCAGTCAGCATGGGCCGATCTTCTCGCCCATGACCCTGCAGTCCAATGGCTCGCTCAAGCCCGCGTTCAACCTGGACCAGATCCCGGGTTATCAGTGGATGAACATGTTCATGCAGACTTTCAGTCCGTATGAAATCAACCCTCTGAACCTGAACCCCCTGCGAGACGTGGTGCAGCGCCATGTGACCATCGAAACAGTGCACGAAGCTTGCCAGCACGGCACCCAGTTGTTCGTGACCGCCACCTCGGTGCGCACCGGCCAGGCGCGTGTCTTCACCGAAGAAGAATTGACGCTGGACGCCCTGATGGCCTCTGCCTGCCTGCCCGTGGTGTTCCAGGCGGTTGAGATCGATGGCGAGCCCTATTGGGATGGCGGCTACACCGGCAACCCCGCGCTGTACCCCCTGATTTACAACACCGAGACCCGGGACATCCTGCTGATCAAGATCAACCCCTTGCAGCGCCTGGACAAGCCGACGCGCAGCATGGACATCCTGGACCGGCTCAGCGAGATCACCTTCAACGCCAGCCTGATCGGCGAGATGCGGGCCATTGCTTTCGTGAAACGCCTGCTGAAGGAAGACAAGATCGACCCCGGTCGCTACAAGGACCTGCACATGCACATGGTGGCCGACGACGACAACCTGGCCCCTTTCAACGCCTCCAGCAAATCCAACACCGACCGCGTTTTCCTGCAGACGCTGCACGACATGGGCCACGCCGCCGCCGACCGCTGGCTGGCCGCCCACCGCGATGACATCGGGCACAGAAGCTCACTGGACATCGAGAAGACCTTCCTGGGCTTGGGTTGATCTACCGCAAGACGCTCAAAGCGGGCTCCACCGAAGATTGCAGTGCCCAGCAACACCGCTGAGTTCCGCAAAAAAGGAGCACGAATGATTCAAGAACACCATCCGCTGGCCAAGGATTTCCCGGAGTGCCGGGACAAGATCCACGCGCTGAAGACGTCCAGCGCCCACTTTGCGCGGCTGGAGCGTGAATACGAGGACCTGGACAAGGCCATCGTCCGGCTGGAAACCGGCATTGAGCATGGTTCGTCCGCCGAACTGGAGCAAAAGAAGTTGCTGCGCGTGACCCTCAAGGATGAGTTGTACGCCATGCTGAAGGCATAAGGTCTGCGCCGCCTCGTAAAATGGCGGCCATGACCCAGTCTGCATTCCCCACCACTTCATCGCCTGCGGGCGCCCTGCCCTCCCACCCCGTGGCGCCCATGCGTCTGTCCGGGCTGGAACCGGTGCTGATCGGGCCGGGCTCGCTGTTCGTCAACGTGGGCGAACGCACCAACGTGACGGGCTCCAAGGCTTTTGCCCGGATGATCCTGAACGGCCAGTTTGAAGAAGCCCTGGCGGTCGCGCGCCAGCAGGTAGAAAACGGCGCCCAGGTCATCGACATCAACATGGACGAGGCCATGCTGGACAGCAAGTCCGCCATGGTCCGCTTCCTGAACCTGATCGCCTCCGAGCCCGAGATTTCGCGTGTGCCCATCATGGTCGATTCGTCCAAGTGGGACGTGATCGAGGCCGGGCTGAAATGCATCCAGGGCAAGGGCATCGTCAACTCGATCTCGATGAAGGAAGGCGAGGCTGAGTTTCGTCGCCAGGCCGGGCTGGTCAAGCGCTATGGCGCGGCCGCCGTGGTCATGGCCTTCGATGAAAAAGGCCAGGCCGACACCTTCGCGCGCAAGGTTGAGATCTGCGAACGCGCCTACCGCATCCTGGTGGACGAGGTGGGCTTTCCGCCCGAGGACATCGTGTTCGACCCGAACATCTTCGCCATTGCCACGGGCATTGAGGAGCACGACAACTACGCGGTCGACTTCATCAACGCCACGCGCTGGATCAAAGAGAACCTGCCGGGCGCCAAGATCAGCGGCGGCGTGTCGAACGTGAGCTTCAGCTTCCGGGGCAACGACCCGATGCGCGAGGCGATCCACACCGTATTTTTGTACCACGCCATCCAGGCGGGCATGGACATGGGCATCGTCAACGCGGGCATGGTGGGCGTGTACGACGCGCTCGACCCCGTGCTGCGCGAGCGCGTGGAAGACGTGGTGCTGAACCGCCAGCCGGTCTACAAGGAAGGCGAAGCGCACCTGACGCCAGGCGAGCGCCTGATCGAGATCGCCGACAGCGCCAAGGGCGCGGCCAAGGACGACAGCGCCAAGCTGGCCTGGCGCGGCACGCTTGAGGCGCCCGCCACGGTGGAGCACCGCCTGAGCCACGCGCTGGTCAACGGCATCACCGACTTCATCACGGTGGACACGGAAGAGTGCTGGCAAAAGATCAAGGCCACGGGCGGGCGTCCCTTGCACGTGATCGAAGGCCCGCTGATGGCGGGCATGAACACCGTGGGCGACCTGTTCGGCGCGGGCAAGATGTTCCTGCCGCAGGTGGTGAAATCGGCGCGCGTGATGAAGCAGGCCGTGGCGCACTTGCTGCCCTACATCGAAGAAGAAAAGAAGCTGCTGATCGAAGGCGGCGGCAGTGCCAAGCCCAAGGGCAAGATCGTGATCGCCACCGTGAAGGGCGACGTGCACGACATCGGCAAGAACATCGTGACCGTGGTCTTGCAGTGCAACAACTTCGAGGTGGTCAACATGGGCGTGATGGTGCCCTGCGTTGACATCCTGAAGATGGCCAAGGAAACCGGCGCCGACATCATCGGCCTGAGCGGCCTGATCACGCCGAGCCTGGAAGAGATGCAGTACGTGGCCGGTGAGATGGAGCGCGATGAGTATTTCCGCTCGCGCCAGACGCCGCTGCTCATCGGTGGCGCCACGTGTTCGCGCGTGCACACCGCCGTGAAGATCGCGCCCAACTTCAGCGGGCCGGTGGTCTATGTGCCCGATGCTTCGCGCGCCGTGGGTGTGTGCACCGAGTTGCTGAGTGACGAACGCCAGGCCGACTACATCGCCGAGCTGAACGCGGACTACGAGCGCGTGCGCGTGCAGCACGCCAACAAGAAGACCACGCCGATGGTGACGCTGGCGCAAGCCCGCGCCAACAAGACGCCCATGGACTGGGACACCTTCACCCCCGCGGTGCCCAAGATCACTGGCCGACGCGTGTTCAAGAACCAGGATCTGGCCGAGCTGGTGCCCTACATCGACTGGGGCCCTTTCTTCCAGACCTGGGACTTGGCCGGCCCCTACCCCGCCATCCTGGACGACGCGGTGGTGGGCGTCGAAGCGCGCAAGGTGCTGGCCGATGCGCAAGCCCTGCTCAAGAAAATTGTCGAGGGCCGTTGGCTGTCCGCGCATGGCGTGATCGCACTGTACCCGGCCAACACGGTGGACGACGACACCATCGAAATCTACCGCGACGAATCGCGCACCGAGGTGCTGATGACCTGGTCGCCACTGCGCATGCAGTCCGAGCGCCCGGTGGTGGATGGCGTGAAACGCGCCAACCGCAGCCTGGCCGACTTCGTGGCGCCCAAGGGCAGCAAGCCCGACTACATCGGCCTGTTCGCCGTGACGGCCGGTTTGGGCATCGAGAAGAAGGACGCCGAGTTCCTGGCCAAGCACGATGACTATTCATCGATCATGCTCAAGGCCCTGGCCGACCGCCTGGCCGAGGCCTTTGCCGAGCGCATGCACGAGCGCGTGCGCAGGGAGTTCTGGGGTTACGCGGCCGACGAGCACCTGAGCCAGGTCGAACTGATCGGCGAAAAGTACAAGGGCATCCGCCCCGCCCCTGGCTACCCCGCTTGCCCGGACCACACCGTGAAGGGCGAGATGTTCCGCGTGCTGCAAGCCGACGAGGTGAGCATGGCCTTGACCGAAAGCCTGGCCATGATGCCCGCGGCCAGCGTGAGCGGCTTCTATCTGGCCCACCCCGAGTCCACCTATTTCAACGTGGGCAAGATTGGGCACGACCAACTGGAGAAATGGGCCGAAAAAACAGGCCTTTCTCAGCGCGACGCCGAACGGGCCTTGTCTCCCAACTTGTGAGCTATTGACGCTTTCGGGTTTTGACTGAGCCTGGCGTTTCGCCCCCTTACAACTGAGGCATCTTGCATCCCCTGCGAGCGGGGGTGCATGGCACCTTGCGAACTCGTTTCAAAGATCGTCCATCCGGGAACACGGCTCAAGCCCAGGTTTCAGATGCCGACATCTCTGAGTCAAGGTTCTCAGTGCGAGTGCGTTCATGTTGCGGTCGAAGTTAGAAGTTGCCCTGTCCAAAGCAGGGCTGGTGATGGTGTTCAGCGCGGCCTGCTTGGTGGGGTGCGGTGGCGGCGGTGGTGGTGACAGCGCCTCCAGCAGCACGGGCAGTGCGGGCTCCAGCAACCTGCAGTCGGTGAGCGCCGCCCCGGCCAACGACGCCGAAGCACATCGCTTTCTGACGCAGGCCACGTTTGGCCCTACCACGGCGGACCTCACCCGCGTGAAGACGATTGGCTACGAACGCTGGATCGACGAACAATGGGCCAGCCCGCTTCAGAACAGTCATCTGGCCACGGTTGAGGCCTCGTCAGCCGCGCAAGGCACCGACCAGCCCCGCGTGGACGACGTGGTCTACAGCTGGTGGACGCACGCAGTCACCGACCCGGCTCAGTTGCGCCAGCGCGTGGCCTTTGCCTTATCCGAGATCTTCGTGGTCTCCACCAACAACGCCGACCTGAACGGCGAAGGTCGCATGGTCGCCAGCTACATGGACATGCTGACCAACAAGGTCGATGGCAACTACCGAGATCTGCTGGAAGGCGTGGCCTTGCACCCTGCCATGGGCGCCTTCCTGTCGCACCGGGGCAACCGCAAGGAAGACACCAACACGGGCCGCATCGCCGATGAGAACTTCGCGCGCGAGGTGATGCAGCTGTTCTCGATCGGCCTGGTCGAGCTGAACGACGATGGCACCCCCAAGCTGATCAACGGTCTGCCCCAGGAAACCTACACCGCCGATGACGTCAAGGGTCTGGCCAAGGTCTTCACGGGTTGGAGCTGGTTCAGGCCCGCGGCCAAGGCCTCGGTGGTGTGGTGGCAGTGCTTCTGGCGCGGCGACCAATGCACGGATGCCAGCCAAAGCATCACGGCCATGTCGTCGTACACGCAAGAGCATTCGATCAGCGAGAAGCGCTTTCTGGGCGTGACCGTACCGGCCCAGACCACGCCCAATCCTCAAGCCAGCCTCGTGGCCGCACTGGACCGGCTGGCCAATCACCCCAACGCCGCGCCATTTTTTGCCAAGCAGTTGATTCAGCGCTTGGTGACCAGCAACCCCAGCCCCAGCTATGTGCAGCGCGTGACCGCCGCTTTCCGCGCGTCCAACGGCAACATCAAGGCCACAGTCAAGGCCGTGTTGCTGGACGCCGAGGCCCGCGACATAGACCTGCGCGAGACTGCCAGCTTCGGCAAGGTGCGCGAGCCGCTGGTACGCGTGATGCATTTGCTGCGGGCCATTCCTCACACCTCAGACGCTTACAGCGCCGCACGGACCGGCAACCGCGTGCCCTTCTACCTGGCCGCCAGCACCGACGACACGTTGAGCGAGCTGGGCCAAACGCCCATGCGCGCGCCCTCGGTGTTCAACTTCTTCCGACCCGGCTACAAGCCACCACAGACCGACTTGGGAAACCAGGATCTGGTGGCACCAGAAATGCAGATCACCAACGAAACCTCGGTGCTGGGCTACGCCAACTACGTGATCCAGATGCTGGATTACGGCTGGGGCCGCACCAACAGCCAGACCCAGCGCATCGACATGCGCTTTGACCTGAGCAGCTTCGACACGCTGGTGGACAAGCCCACCGCCGCCGCGCCGCAGCAACTGGCCACGGCCGTGGCGCAAAGGCTGCTGGGTGGCCCGGCCTCCAGCGAACTCAACGCGCTGATGCTGACCGGCGTGGGCAAGATGCCCAACGCCACCGCCGCCGACCGACGCCGCCGAGTGGCCTCCGCGATCCTGATGGTCGCGGTGTCGCCTCAGTTCATCGTCCAACAGTGAAGAAGATTTCGACATGAGTTTGACCAGCCGCCGCAGCTTCCTGCGCCAAGCCGCCACCTTCTCCACCCTGGGTGCTGCTGGCCCCCTGGGCTTGAGCCTGGCCACCATGGGACAGGCCTCTGCCCAGTCCGCCAATGGCGGCTACCAGGCCCTGGTGTGCATCTTCCTTCATGGCGGCAATGACGCCTACAACACCGTGCTGGCCACCGACACGGATTCGTGGAGCCACTATGTGAACCACCGCGACCCGCATTCGCGCGATGCCACCGACAGCAGCACCTCGATTGCCTTGTTGCGTCCGGGCACCGCCGCCAACCCGGGGGCTGCGGCGGGCTCTCCCGCACGCCTGGGCGGCGCGCTGCCGATCGCGCACTCGGGCCGCTCGGTCCACGCCGGTCGGCAGTTCGCACTGCACCCTTCGCTGGTGCGCAGTCAGCAGTTGTATGGCTCGAACCGGCTGGCGGTGATGGCCAACGCGGGCCCGCTGATCCGGCCCACCACCAAGGCCAATTACGCCCTGGACAGCTTTGCCAAGCCAGCCAAGCTGTTCTCGCACAACGACCAGCAATCCACCTGGATGTCTTTTTCGCCAGAAGGTGCCAGCGAAGGCTGGGGCGGTCGCATCGGCGACTTGCTGATGAGCGGCAACGGCAGTGGCACCGGCGCCAGTGCCGACATCATCAGGCGCTCGTTCACATGCATCACGCCCGGCCAAGCCAGCACCTGGCTGAGTGGCCGGTCAGTGCGCCAATACCCGGTGGGCCTGGCCAGCATTCCTGGCCTGGGCAACAACCAACGCGTGCTGGGCAATGCCGACTTGTACACCGCAGTCAAGTCGGTGATGAACGCATCGACCAGCAGCAACCTGTTCACACAGGCCCACCAGCAAGTGGTCACGCGGGCCATCCAGGCCAGCAACCTGATGGCGGGGGCCTTGCCCTCCAGCGCACTCGCGCCGTGGGGCACCTCGGGCGCATCGTCGGTGTGGGCCGACCCGATGCTGAAGTACACCAACACAAATGGCGCACAGGCCACCAATGGCTTGGCGTTGCAACTGCAGATGATTGCCCGCATCATTAACGCAAACCGGCAAGGCAACTTTGGAATCCGCAGGCAAGTGTTCATGGTGAACCTGGGCAGCTTTGACACCCATGCTTCGCAGAACACCGAGCACAACGAGCGGATGCTGCAACTGGACCACGCGCTGGCTTATTTCGACAGCGTGTTGGGCGAGATGCCGGGTGGCGACATGCGCTCACAGGTCACCACTTTCACGGCCTCGGACTTTGGCCGCAGCTTCACCAACAACGGCGATGGCACAGACCATGGCTGGGGTGCCCACCACCTGATCATGGGTGGTGCGGTGCAAGGCGGCGAGGTTTACGGCACCTTCCCGCAGTACAGCACCGCGAACGCCAATGGCGTGTTTGCCAGCCAGGACCAGCTGGGCAATGGCGCCCTGCTGCCCACCACCTCGGTGGACCAGTACGCCTACACGCTGGGCAAGTGGATGGGCGTGTCGAACACGGACCTGGCCAGCATCCTGCCCAACCTGCACAACTTCGACAGCTCAACCCACAACGTGGGCTTCATGGGCTGACTTCGTCCAGCAGCGCCTTGAGGTAATGGCCGGTGTGGCTACCGGCGTGCTCGGCCACGGTCTCGGGCGTGCCCGCCACCACGAGGGTGCCGCCACCCGAGCCGCCTTCGGGGCCCATGTCGATCAGCCAATCGGCCGTCTTGATGACGTCGAGGTTGTGTTCGATGACCACAATGGTGTTGCCCGCATCGCGCAACTGGTGCAGCACCTTGAGCAAGAGCGCGATGTCGTGGAAGTGCAGGCCGGTGGTCGGTTCGTCCAGGATGTAGAGCGTGCGGCCGGTGTCGCGCTTGCTCAATTCAAGCGCCAGCTTGACGCGTTGCGCTTCACCGCCTGACAAGGTGGTCGCGCTTTGGCCCAAACGGATGTAGCCCAGGCCCACGTCCATCAGCGTTTGCAGCTTGCGGGCCAGTGTGGGCACGGCGCTGAAGAACTCCAGCGCGGCCTCGACCGTCAGGTCCAGCACCTGGTGGATGTTCTTGCCCTTGTACAAAACCTCCAGCGTTTCGCGGTTGTAGCGCTTGCCGTGGCACACGTCGCAAGGCACATACACATCGGGCAGGAAGTGCATCTCGACCTTGAGCACGCCATCGCCCTGGCAGGCTTCGCAGCGGCCGCCAGCCACGTTGAAGGAGAAGCGGCCCGCGCCATAGCCGCGCTCTCGGGCTGAAGGCACATCGGCCATCAACTCGCGGATGGGTGTGAACAGGCCGGTGTAAGTGGCGGGGTTGCTGCGCGGTGTGCGGCCGATGGGCGACTGGTCAACGTTGATGACCTTGTCGAACAGCTCCAGGCCTTCGATCTCGTCGTGCGCGGCAGGCTCCAGGTGGCTGTGGTACAGCTTGCGGGACACCGACGCGTACAGCGTTTCATTGACCAGGGTGCTCTTGCCGGAGCCCGACACGCCCGTCACACAGGTGAACAAGCCCACCGGGATCTCCACCGTCACGCCCTTGAGGTTGTGGCCGCGCGCATTGACCACGCGCAAACGGGCGGTCTCGTCGGTAAAGGGCAAGCGTTTGGGCGGCACGGCAATGCGCAGCGCGCGCGCCAGGTATTGTCCGGTGAGGCTGTCGGGATGCCGGGCCACTTCCGCCGCCGTGCCTTGGGTGATGACGTGGCCACCATGCACGCCCGCCCCTGGGCCCATGTCGATCACGTAGTCGGCGGCGCGGATCATGTCCTCGTCGTGCTCGACCACGATCACGCTGTTGCCCAGGTTGCGCAGGTGCCTCAAAGTGCCGATCAGGCGGTCGTTGTCGCGCTGGTGCAGCCCGATGCTGGGCTCATCCAGCACATACATCACGCCGGTCAGGCCCGAGCCGATCTGGCTGGCCAGGCGGATGCGCTGGGCCTCGCCGCCACTGAGGGTGTCGGAGCTGCGGTCCAGGCTCAGGTAGGTCAGGCCCACGTCATTCAAAAAGCGCAGGCGCGAGCGGATCTCGCTGACCACCTTGTCGGCGATCTCGGCCTTGGCGCCGATCAAGCTCAAGCCTTCGAAGTAGCGTTGGGCTTCGGCCAGCGTGGCGTGGGCGACTTGGTAGATGGCGCGCTTGTCACCGCTCTTGGCATCGTGCAAGAACACATGGCGTGCTTCGCGGCGCAGGCGCGTGCCATCGCAATCGGGGCAGGCCTTGGGCTGCTGGTAGCGCGACAACTCTTCGCGCACGGCCGATGAATCGGTCTCTTTGAAGCGCCGCTCGAAGTTGCGCAGGATGCCTTCGAAAGGATGGCTGCGCTTGACGCGGCGCTTCTTGCCCGCCGTGCCATCGGCCTCGTAGACGAACTCGATCTCTTCATCGCCCGAGCCATAAAGCAGCACCTGTTGAACGTTGGCGGGCAGTTCTTCAAAGGGAAGGTCGATGTCGACCTTGTAGTGCTTGCCCAGCGTCTCGATCATCGAGTAGGTGTAGGGGTTGCGGCGGTCCCAGCCCTTGATGGCGCCGCTGCCCAGACTCAGGCTGGGGAAGGCCACCACGCGCACAGGATCAAACGCGATGACGTGCCCCAGGCCATCGCAAGTGGGGCAGGCACCCACGGGCGAGTTGAAAGAGAAGAGGCGCGGCTCCAACTCGGACAGCGAGTAGCTGCACACCGGGCAGGCGAACTTGGACGAGTACACGTGCTCATTGCCCGTGTCCATCTCGTAGGCGATGGCGCGGCCATCGGCCAGGCGCATGGCGGCCTCGAAGCTCTCGGCCAGGCGCTGCGTCATGTCGGGCCGCACCTTCAGGCGGTCGACCACCACGTCCACATCGTGCTTCTCGTTCTTCTTTAGCTCGGGCAGGTCGGCGGCTTCAATGACCTTGCCGTCAATGCGAAAGCGCACATAGCCTTCAGATTGCATCTGCAAGAACAGCTCGGTGTGCTCGCCCTTGCGGTCTCGCATGACGGGCGCCAGGATCATCAGCTTGGTGTCTTCGGGCATGGCCAGCACGGCATCCACCATCTGGCTGACGCTCTGGGCGCGCAGCGGCAAGTCGTGGTCCGGGCAGAAGGGGGTGCCAGCGCGGGCGTACAGCAGGCGCAGGTAATCGTGGATTTCGGTGACCGTGCCCACGGTGGAACGCGGGTTGTGGCTGGTGGCCTTTTGCTCGATGCTGATGGCGGGCGACAGGCCCTCGATCACGTCCACATCGGGCTTGTCCATCAGTTGCAAAAACTGGCGGGCGTAGGCGCTCAGGCTTTCGACGTAGCGGCGCTGGCCTTCGGCGTACAGGGTGTCGAACGCCAGGCTGGATTTGCCGGAACCCGACAGGCCGGTGATCACCACCAGCTGGTGCCGGGGAATGTCCAGGTCGATGTTCTTGAGGTTGTGGGTGCGCGCCCCCCGCACCTGGATCAGCGGAACATTGGGGCGAACGGGCAAATCAGAACGGGAAGGCATCGGACGCGGTGCAAGGCTGGGCAACCGAACATCATACGGCGCCTCAGCCTGCGGTGCTTACTTGCCCAGGTTCTTCAGGAAGAACGCCGTCTGCCGACTGACCACCTGGTCGAAAAGTGGCCCGGTATAGGGCGAGAAGTGATCCGCGCCTTTCAGCTCCAGGTATTCGCCATTTGGCAACTCTTTGACCATGTCGCGCACGCCTTGAACGGGGATCAGGCCGTCGTTCTCGGCCGCCACCACCAGAACCGGGGCGGAAATGTGCGCGGCGCTGGAGGCCGGTTTGTAAAAAGGCAAGGTCATCAAGATGCGCGCCGCCACTTTGTTCTCGCTGGCCATCTGGTCGGCGGGCACGATCATCTGGTATCCCTTGACGCACTCGGGGCAAACCAGTGCGGCAAAGCCATCTTGAGAGACGGTGGGAATGTAAATGGGCTCCGACTTGTCGCCACGCAACAAGTCGCGCAGGCCATCCCACGCAGCGCGCGGTTGGTATTTCAGCGGGTAGGTCAAAGCGCTTTGCAAGCCATTGACGAAAGGCACCTGCGAACTGACTGCCTTGACCACGCCACGGCTTTGCGCCGCGGCCACCAACACGTGCCCGCCGCTGAAGGATGAGCCCCACAGGCCCGATCGGCTGCCATCAACATCGCCCCGCAGGCGCACCGACTCGATGGCCGACAACCAATCCTTGACGTGCTCCGGGCCATCAACCACCCGGCGCGGCTGGCCGCCACTCTTGCCGAAGCCGCGGTAGTCGAAACGCATCACCGCGAAGCCAGCCTTCACAAAGCGCTCAGCATAGGGCTGCAAACCCCAATCCTTCAAGCCACCGAAGCCGTGGGCCATGATGATGACGGGCGGCTTGCTCACGCCCTTGGGCAGCCACATCTCGGCATCGCAGGTGGCCGTCTGGCAGGCGAAGCTGGCGTTGACCACGGTGTAGGGCAAAGCGGGCTGGGCGGCCGGGGCTGCTTGGGCCGACGCGCCGAAAGCCAGCGACAGAACGCCCGCGAGCAGGGGCGAGCACCAACGTTTGAGGTGGGACTGCATGATGGTTGTTTCCTCGGTACCAGACCGTTGTTTTAGTGATTTTCATGACTTGGTACCAATTGGTACCAGCAAGTTGCAACCTTAGCAAATGCCAAGCGGTACTGTCAAGTACCATTGACGACAATGACTTCCTCCGACCCGACCGAGACTGTAGACCACCGCGCGCGCCTCATCGACGCGCTGGCCACCACCTTGACCCGCCAGTCGTATGCCGACACCACGATCGCGGACCTGGTGGCGCAAGCCCACGTCTCCAAGCGCACCTTCTACGAACAATTCAGCAGCAAGGACGAATGCCTGGTCGCGCTGTGCGAAACCCTGAGCCAACGCACCTTGGGCATCATCGCGCTGGGCTTCGATCCCCAGGCCGACTGGGTCGAGCAGCTCAGCCACGTCACCCACGCCTACCTGGCCAGCCTGCAGGCCGAGCCCGTGTTGATCCGCACGCTGTTCATTGAACTGCTGGGCATCGGGCCAGCCGGCTTGAGCACACGGCGCCAAATCCAGCAGCGCTTCGCCGATTTCCTGCAAATGCAGGTGGAGCTTTCGCGTGCCAAAGAGCCTGGCAAGCGCGCCCTCTCGCCCGAGATGGCCATGGCCGTGGTGGGCGGCATCAATGAGTTGATCCTGCATGCGATCGAGCAAGACCAGGCACACCAACTTACCAAGCTGGCACCCACCGTCATCGCTTTCGTGCAGGCGGTGCTGATGTCGCTGAACCCCGAGCCGGACTGAAGCATTCAGGTCAAACCAGGTCGGCGATGCAGCGCGACTCGATCGCGCCCAACTGGTCGATCTCGATGCGGACGTGGTCACCCAGGCGCAAGAACCGAGGCGGCGTCATGCCTGCGCCCACGCCGCTGCAGGTGCCGGTGTAGATCACATCGCCGGGCTCGAGCGTCATGGCCTGGCTCAGCACTGAGATCTGGTCCCAAATCTTGAAGATCATCAAGCTGGTGTTGCTGCTCTGGCGCTCCTCGCCGTTCACCAAGCCACGGAGGCCCAAAGCGTGCGGATCGGGCACCTCGTCCGCCGTGGTGATCCAGGGGCCAAAGGGCGCGTGCGTGTCGAAGCCCTTGCCCAAGGTCCACTGCGAAGTGCGCTTCTGCCAGTCACGCACCGACACGTCGTTACCCACGCAGTAGCCGAAGACGAAAGCCGGTGCCTGCTCCGGCGTGACTCGCTTGCAGCGCCGCCCGATGATGACGACCAGCTCGGCCTCGTAATCCGTCATGGTGGACACGGACTCGGGCGGCAGCACGATGGGGTCAAAAGGGCCATTGACCGCCGTGGTCGCCTTGCTGAACCAGACCTGGTGCTCGGGCGCCGTGCGCACCTCACCAATGATCTTCTCGTTGATGTGGTCCAGGTAATTCAAGCCGATGCCCAGCACCTTGCCCGGGCGCGGCACCGGCGCCAGCAGGCGCACGGTTTCGCGGCGCAGCTTCTCGGCGGGGGCCGGGTCGTTCAGCAGTGCTTGCAGGGCTGGCTTGACGCTGTCCCAACGCGTGATCAGGTCCAGCATCGGCTCATGGGGCCGCAGCAGCTCAGGCAGTGCGCGCTGCACGGGCAGGATCCACTCCTCGTGGACCAGACCCACCTCCGGCTCGTCGCCGGTTTGAAACGTACAAACTTGCACAGTGCTTTCCTTGTTGAAGAGAAGCGCGCGGGCCGTCAAGCCTCGCGCAAACAATCCACGATCTTCAGGCGCGCCGCCCGCCAGGCCGGGATGAAACCGCCCAGCAGCCCCATCGCCAGGGCGAACAGCAGGCTTTGCAGGGCAATCATGGGCGTCAGTCTGAACTGAAACGCCAGCTCTGAAAAGGTCTTGAAATTGACGGTGGAAATGTTCACCGCCTGCATCAACGAGGCCGCGCCCAGGCCCATCACGCCGCCCACCAGCGACAACAGCAAAGACTCGGTCAGAAAGCTCATCAGCACCGCGTTGCGCCGAAAGCCCAAAGCCCGCAAGGTGCCGATCTCGCCCACGCGCGCGGCCACCGTGGCGAACATCGTGATCATCGCGCCCACGATGGCCCCGATCGAAAAGATGATGGACAGCGACAAGCCCAGCAGGCGGATGAAGGTGGACAGCAACTCGGACTGCTCGGCGTAGAACTGCACCTCGGGCTTGGCCTCCAGGGTCAGGCGCGGGTCGTCTTCCAGGGCGGCCCGGGTTGGCTCGAAGGTGCCTGGGTCGTTCAACCGGAAGATCACGCTGGAGTAGTTGGACCGGCGAAAGGCCTGCATCATCTGTTCGCTGTCACCCCAGATTTCGGAATCGAAGCCGCTGCGGTTGGCATCGAAAACGCCGACCACCAGCCACTCGCGCCCGGCGAACTTCAAGGTTTCGCCCAGGCCCGCGCCCACAAAACCACGGGCCACTGACTGCCCCGCCACGATCTCACTGGTGCCCGGGCGAAACATGCGGCCTTTGATGAAGCGCACTTGCGGCCGCAAAGCCAGGCCGGTGGCCGAGGTGCCGCGCACCGTGATATTGCTGGGTTTGCCCGAAGCCCGCTTGGGCAAGGTGTTCAGCACCACGGGCTCACGCGAGACCAGCTTGCCGCCCTGCCCATTGTTCGCCAGGCCCGGCAGGGATTCGATGATGGCCGCCTGCCCGCGCGAGATGCTGGAATTGATCTCGGCCCCCGCGCCTTTGCGCAACACCATCACGTTGTCCGGCCGCCCCGTGGCCACCAGCGTGGCCCGGATGCCCTCGCCCATCATCAACACGGTGGCGAACACGTAGACCACCAGGGCCATGCCGCCCGCCGTGAGCATGGTGGTCACCCGCCGCACCCACAGGTTGCGCGCGATGTAGGAAAACGGCAGCAACTCAGGCCACATGGCTCAAGCCCTGCACAATCTCGATGCGGGACATCTTCCAGGCTGGCCAGGCCGCGGCCACGCCGCCCACCACCACACAGGCCAGCACCTGGTACATCACCGTCGTGCCCGACACCTGGAAGACCGGGAACAAGGTTGCCAGATTGCCGCCGAACGCCTTGGCCAGCGGGAAGGTCAAGGCCACCCCGATGCCCCCGCCGATCAAGGCGATCAGCAGGCTTTCGCCCAGCAACAACTTGCTGATGAAGCCAGGCGCGAAGCCCAGCGCCTTCATCGTGGCGTACTCGGCCAGGCGCTCGCGCGCGGTCATGGTCATGGTGTTGGCCATCACCACCATGATGATCACGATGATGATGAAACTGACCGCCTGCACCGCGACCAGGATGGCTTCGCTCATCGACACGAAGCTCAGTTGAAACGCCTTCTCGGTCTCGCTCAAGGTCTCGGCCAGCGAGTTCTTGAACAGCGCATCAATGCGCTGCGCCACCTCGGCCGCCTGGTTCGCATCGCGCAGGCCGACCATGTACACGCCCACGAAATCGGCGTTGCGGCCCGCGCGGGCGCGGATGCTCTCGGCCAGGCGCTTCCAGTGGAACAACATCTGCTGCTCGTCGGTCTTGGCGTCAATGCCTTCGTAGATGCCGCGGATGGTGAAGCGCCAGTTGCCCGGGTAGATGGTGCCGCGCAAAGCAATGGTGTCGCCCAGCTTCCAGCCATACTTTTGCGCCAGCTTGCGGCCCACGATGCAACCCTGGCGATCCCGAAAGAAGGCTTGCTTGTCGTCTTCGTTCAGCACGAACTCGGGGTACAGCGCCAGGTAGCTGGGCGGGTCGACCGCGAACTGCACGAAGAAGTTGCGCTCTCGGATGTAGACACCCCCAAACCAGTTGGCCCACGAGACGCCCTTCACGCCCTCCACCACCCGGATCTGTTCGGCATAGTTCAAAGGCAGGGGGAAGGTCAGCGAGATCGAACTGCGCGTGACCAGGCGTGCGCTGGAAGAGGCATCCACACCCGCGTACCAGGCATCGACGATGGTGCGCAGCAGGCCAAAGGCGCTGATGGCCACCACCAGCCCCACCATCGTCAGCGCTGTGCGCAAGCGATGCCTGAAGGCATTCTTGAGCAACAGCCTGAAGATGAACATCAGCGTGCGGCGTTCAAGGCCTGCCTGGTGTCCAGCGCCACACGCCGCGCTGCACTGGCGAAGTCATCGCCGGCGCTGGCGTACAACACCGCGCGCGAACTGTTGACGATGATCGCGCCCGTCACGCTGCCGTCGGCCGCCACGCGCCGCCCGGCTTTCACCGTGGCCGCCGCATCACCGCCTTGGGCGCCCACACCGGGGATCAGCAAAGGCAAGGTCGGGGCCAGCTCGCGCACCCGGGCAATCTCTTCGGGGAAGGTTGCGCCCACCACCAGCGCAACCTGGCCATTGGTGTTCCACGGGCCTTGCGCCAAGGCGGCAAGGTGTTCATACACGCGAGGCTGACGGGGCACATCGGCCAGGCGCTGGTTCTGCAGATCAGAGCCCCCTGGGTTAGACGTGCGGCACAGCAGGATCACGCCCTTGCCGGGATAACGCAGGTAGGGCTCGACCGAGTCGAAGCCCATGAAGGGCGACAGGGTGACGGCATCGGCCTGGTAGCGCTCGAAAGCTTCGCGGGCGTACTGCTCGGCCGTGCTGCCGATGTCGCCGCGTTTGGCGTCCAGAATGATGGGCACCTGGGGCGCCACGCGCTTGATGTGTGCCATCAGGCGCTCAAGCTGGTCTTCGGCACGGTGCGCGGCAAAGTAGGCGATCTGCGGTTTGAAGGCGCAGACCAGGTCTTTGGTGGCATCAACGATCGCGGCGCAAAAATCGTAGATGCGCGCTGGTTGATCCTTCCAGACGCCCGGGAACCGCGAAGGTTCCGGGTCCAAGCCCACGCAAAGCATGGAGTCGTTTTGGCGTTGGGCGTGCTGGAGTTGGTCGGTGAAGTTCATGAACAAGCCACTCAAACGCGCTTGGCCAATTCAACAGCCTTGCCAATGTAATTGCCCGGCGTCATGTCCAGCAGGCGCTGTTTGTCGGCATCAGGAATCTCCAGCGTTTGCACGAACTGCTGGATGGCTTCGCGCGTGATGGTCTTGCCGCGCGTCAGCTCTTTCAGGCGCTCATAGGGGTTGGGCAAGGCATAGCGGCGCATCACCGTCTGGATGGGCTCGGCCAGCACTTCCCAGGCGCTGTCCAGGTCATCGGCCAAGGCTTGCGGGTTCACTTCCAGCTTGCCGAGGCCGCGTGCCAGGCTGTCATACGCCAGCACGGCATAGCCCAGGGCCACGCCCATGTTGCGCAGCACGGTGCTGTCGGTCAGGTCGCGCTGCCAGCGGCTGATGGGCAGCTTCTGGCTCAGGTGGGTCAGCATGGCATTGGCCAGGCCCAGGTTGCCTTCGGCGTTCTCAAAATCAATCGGGTTGACCTTGTGCGGCATGGTCGACGAGCCAATCTCGCCTTCCTTGGTCCGCTGCTTGAAGTAACCCAGGCTGATGTAGCCCCACACATCGCGTGACCAGTCGATCAGGATCGTGTTGGTGCGCGTGACCGCGTCAAACAGCTCGGCCATGTAGTCGTGCGGCTCGATCTGGATCGTGTAGGGGTTGAAGGTCAAGCCCAAGGGGCCCTCGATCACCTTCTGGCTGAAGCCCTCCCAATCGATCTCGGGGTAGGCCGACAAGTGGGCGTTGTAGTTGCCCACGGCGCCGTTCATCTTGGCCAGCAGCTTGACGCTGGCGATGCGCTCACGGGCATTCACCAAACGGGCCACCACATTGGCCACTTCCTTGCCGACCGTGGTGGGCGAGGCGGTCTGGCCATGGGTGCGGCTCAGCATGGGCGTGCCCGCCAGGCTCACCGACAATTTGCGCAGCGTGTCGATCAGGCCATCGATGGTGGGCAGCAGCACGAGTTCGCGCGCGGACTTCAGCATCAGGCCGTGGCTGGTGTTGTTGATGTCTTCGCTGGTGCAGGCGAAGTGCACGAACTCGCTGGCGCTCTCCAACTCGGGGTGACCGGCAAAGCGCGACTTGATCCAGTACTCCACGGCTTTCACATCGTGGTTGGTGGTTTTTTCAATGTCCTTGATGGCCTGGGCGTCAGACTCCGAAAACCGCACCGCCAGACCGCGCAGGTAGCCACGCGCCGCCTCGGTCATGGGCTTGAGCTCAGGCAGGCCGGCGTCTGACAGGGCGATGAACCATTCAATCTCGACCTGCACGCGGCGGTGCATCAGGCCGAATTCAGACAGCAGGGGGCGCAGGGCGGCCACTTTGGGGGCGTAGCGGCCATCCAGGGGCGACAGGGCTGTGAGGGCAGAAAGGTTCATGGATTTTTTTGCAAGTGGGCACCAGGAGAACCCGTGATTTTAGGCGTTTGCGCGACGTTTGGGCGCCGCCCCAGCCTGGCCCTGCGCAAACGGCGTCCAATGCGCCTTCAGCACCTCGGTGTCCACCCTCGCCCACACCGTCAGGGCCTCGGTGCGCATGCGCCTGGAAGCCACCACCGCCCAGGGCCAATAAAAACCCAAGGTCAGCACCAGCAGCAAGGCATGCCGCAGCTGCAGCAGCACATAGCCCTTCACCGACAAAAGGCTGCGAAACCGCAATGCCCGGTTGCCGGTCTTGTTCCACACCAGGTTCTGCAAGCGGGCTTGCACATAGGGCACCACCGCCGCCAACACCGCGGCCAATGAAAAAGCCCCCGTGCTCAGCAACCACGGGCCATTGGCCGGGCCGCGCCACCACAGCAGCGCGCCCAGGCCAATGGCACCCAAACCCATCACCAAGCTGGACACCAGCACTGACCAGGCCGCCGTGCGGACCCACAGCATGACCATGGCCACAGGCGAAACCTGCCACCACAGACGCAAAGGCCCCAGTTCGAGATTCCCCTGCCGGTAATGGAAGTAAGCCCACCAGAAAAGCGGCACCCCCAATAGCCACAGCGCGATGACAAACCCCAGGGCCACCCACCACAGCGGGTGATGAAAGGTGGCGCCCGCCAGCGTCAACCAAGCTGCGATCAACACGCCCATCAAGGGCATCAGCAAGGCGCCATAGACTGCCGTGAACTGCCCCTTGAAGTTCAAGCGGCGCCCGGCCCAACTGGTGTGGGCCATGCGTTGAGTCAGGCTGGTGTGCACGGCCAAGGGGGTGACCGCCAGGGCCATGGAAAATGCCAGCAAGCCCGCCAACGGCGACCCCATGCAAGCGCCCACCACGCCAGCCACCAAGGCGAGCACCAAACCATAACGAGGCAAATGCCTGGCGGGCGGTGCGTGGTAATCCAGCACATGGCCAGCCACCAGCGTGCGCCTCAGAAAGTACCGTTGCGACCTGACGCGCGCCCAAGGCAGGTACAGGCCCAATGTCAACAAAGTCAAAAGTACGTTGACGATCCAGATGCGGGCATAGTCAGACGCCCTGACGTTCAACACCACCGGCAGCTTGACCACGTTGCCGCGCGGCAAGCGGGGCACCTCAGCGGGCGGCACCGCAGCGGCCCTGGGCGCGGAGGCCATGGCGCCCACATACGCGGCCCGCATCTCGGACATCAGGTCCTCGGCCGCATCAGAGCCGATCGGAGGCGGCCAAGCCACACTGAAAGGTGCACTGCTCGTCAGAGACGGCGCCGCCTGTGATGCAGACGCCACATGAAGGGGCTCAAGGTCGGCCAGGCGGACCATGCGCACAGATGAACGTACAGCGGGGTTGTTCATTTCCGCCGCAAATGTAACAGTCTTATACAAATCCACCCTTGGTGATCTCCCTCTGGTTGGGCGAGTCTCCAGGCTTCGTTAAAATCACCGTCATTCACACATCACGACACAGAATGAAACTGATCGGTTCACTGACTAGCCCGTTTGTCCGCAAGGTGCGCATCGTGCTGGCCGAGAAAAAACTCGACTACAAATTCGACGTGGAGGATGTGTGGGCGGAAGGCACCAGCATTTCCGACTCCAACCCCTTGGGCAAGGTGCCGTGCCTCGTGATGGAAGGCGGCGAAGCGGTGTTCGACTCGCGCGTCATCGTGGAATATGTAGACACCCTGTCACCCGTGGGCAAGCTGATCCCCCTGAGCGGGCGCGAGCGCGTGGAAGTGCGCACCTGGGAAGCCCTGGCCGATGGCCTGATGGATGCCGCCATCCTGGCTCGGCTGGAACAAACCTGGCCCGGCCGCACTGAAGCGCAACGCTCGCAAGCCTGGATCGACCGCCAGATGGCCAAGGTGCACGGCGCCCTCAAGGCCATGAGCCAAGGCCTGGGCGACCGCCCCTGGTGCACTGGCAACCACCACAGCCTGGCCGACATCTCGGCGGGCTGCGCCCTGGGCTATGTGGATTTCCGCTTCCCGCAGATCGACTGGCGCAATGACTACCCCAACCTGGGCAAGCTGTTCGACAAGCTCTCGCAGCGTCCCAGCTTCGTCGACACCGCCCCACCCAAGGCCTGATTCGCGCTCAGGCCACCGACTTGTTGAACGAGTCGGCCCTGGCCTGGCGCCAGTAGTCTTCAAACACCGGCTGAGGCCAGGGCGCTTCGCCGCGCTCGGCGGCCAGCAGTTCGCCCGGCTTGGCAAACGCCAGCAGATTGGCCAGGCGCCTCACCTCCGAGTTCGACACCCGGCGCACGATGTGGTCGGCGGTGATGTCGTTGGGGTGCTGCAAACCAGCAGCCTGCACCAGCTCCTTCAGTGCATACAAAGTGTTCATGTGCAGGTAGTACACCCGCTCGGCCTTGTCAGCCACCACCAGCGCGCGCTGGCGCAAAGGATCTTGCGTGGTCACGCCCGTGGGGCATTCGCCGGTGTGGCAGCTTTGCGCCTGGATGCAGCCCAGCGCGAACATGAAGCCCCGCGCCGAATTGCACCAATCCGCCCCCAGCGCCATCATGCGGGCGATGTCAAAAGCGCTGATGACCTTGCCCGCGCAACCAATCTTGACGCGGTGCCGCTCGCCCATGCCCACCAAGGTGTTGTGAACCAGCAAAAGGCCTTCTTGCAAAGGCGCACCCACGTGGTCGGTGAACTCCAGGGGCGCGGCGCCCGTGCCGCCCTCGGCACCATCCACCACGATGAAATCGGGCCAGATGCCGGTTTCGCGCATGGCCTTGGCCAAGGCAAACCACTCCCAGGGGTGCCCGATGCAGAACTTGAAGCCCACGGGCTTGCCACCTGACAACTGCCTCAAACGCTCGATGAACTGCATCATCTCGATCGGCGTAGAGAACTCGCTGTGGCTGGCCGGCGACACGCAGTCCACGCCGATGGTCACGCCCCGCGCGGCCGCGATCTCAGGCGTCACCTTGGGGCCCGGCAACACGCCACCGTGCCCTGGTTTGGCGCCCTGGCTCAGCTTCAACTCGATCAGCTTGACCTGCGGATCACGCGCGCTGGCGGCGAACTTGTCGGCGTCAAAGTGACCGTCGTCCGTGCGACAGCCAAAGTAGCCGGATCCGATCTCCCAGATCAGGTCGCCGCCCGCCTCGCGGTGGTATTGGCTGATGGAGCCCTCGCCCGTATCGTGCGCGAAATTGCCTTTGCGCGCCCCGGCGTTCAAGGCCAGGATGGCGTTGGCGCTCAAGGCCCCAAAGCTCATCGCCGAGATGTTGAACACGCTGGCCTGGTAAGGCTGTGTGCAGGACGACCCACCCTGCCCAATCGTGATCCGGAAATCCTGTGAAGCAATGTGGCTGGGCGCGAGCGAATGGCTCAACCATTCATAACCGGTGGCCCCCACGTCCTTTTGCGTGCCAAAGGGCCGCTTGTCCTGTTCGCCCTTGGCCCGTTGGTACACCAGTGAACGCTGCTGGCGCGAAAACGGCGCCGCCTCGCTGTCGCTCTCGATGAAGTACTGCCGGATCTCGGGGCGGATGAACTCCAGCAGGTAGCGCATGTGGCCCATGACCGGGTAGTTGCGCAGCACCGAGCGCTTGCTCTGCCGCACATCCTTGAAACCCAGCAGCACCAGCAGCAAACCCAGCACCACCATCCAGGCGCCCTGTCGGCTCTCCAACCACCACAGGCCGCCGGCCAAGGCCAGCAAGGCCGACATCACCCAAACGCCGTAGCGGATGGGCACATGCTTGTTCAAACGGATTAACCACACGGGCATTGCAAGCTCCTCGTCCAGGCGGACTTTTCACCATGGTAAAGAAGGAGTGGGCCGCCAGTTGCATCATCAGCACCACGAACAGCAGCCTGATCACACCATTTGCAGCCCCTGCCACCCTGGCCGTTTGGCGCTACACTGTGCGCCAAAGCGCCGATTTGTCCGGCTTGCGGGCGCTCAAGAAATACCGCTAAAGAGGGCGCTGGAACCCGGCCCCTGCTTCAACGCGCGGCCGGTTTTTTATTGAACGATTCACGTAGCGCCATGTCTTCCCTCGGGGTTGTGACCCCTGTTTCCATGCACTTCGACGCCCCCCTGCCCTTGCGCAGCGGCGCCGTCTTGCGCGACTACACCCTCATGGTCGAGACCTATGGGCAGCTCAACGCCGACCGCAGCAACGCGGTGCTGGTGTGCCACGCCCTCAATGCCTCACACCACGTGGCCGGCTTGCACGCCGACGAGCACGGCAAGCCCATCCCCAAAAGCCAGGGCTGGTGGGACAACCTGATTGGGCCCGGCAAGCCGCTGGACACCCACAAGTTCTTCGTCATCTGCGTCAACAACCCCGGATCGTGCTTTGGCTCGACCGGGCCCACGCACCTCAACCCCGACACGGGCCGCGTCTACGGCGCCGACTTCCCCGTGGTGACGGTGGAAGACTGGGTCGACGCGCAAGCCCGCGTGCTGGACCGCCTGGGCATCACGCAATTGGCTGCCGTGCTGGGCGGCAGCCTGGGCGGCATGCAGGCCATGAGCTGGACGCTGCAATACCCGCAACGCGTGCGCCACTGCATCGCCGTGGCCACCGCGCCCAACCTGTCGGCGCAAAACATCGCCTTCAACGAAGTGGCCCGCCGCGCCATCATCACTGATCCCGATTTCCATGGTGGTCACTTTTACGAGCACGGCGTGGTGCCCCGGCGCGGCCTACGCGTGGCCCGCATGATCGGCCACATCACCTATTTGTCCGACGACGTGATGGACGAGAAGTTTGGCCGCAGCCTGGTGGGCCGAGAGCTTGGCGAAGAGCCCCGCTACAGCACGCAAGAGATCGAGTTCCAGGTTGAAAGCTACCTGCGCTACCAAGGCGACAAGTTCAGCGACTACTTCGACGCCAACACCTACCTGCTGATCACCCGCGCCCTGGATTACTTTGACCCGGCCCGCGCCTTTGGCGGCGACCTGGCCGCCGCCCTGTCCCAGGCCGTGGCCAAATTCCTGGTCATCAGCTTCACCACCGACTGGCGCTTTGCCCCGGCCCGCTCACGCGAGATCGTCAAGGCCCTGGTCGACAACCGCCACGACGTGAGCTACGCCGAGATCGACGCCCCCCACGGCCACGACGCCTTCCTGCTGGACGACGCCCGGTACCACAACGTGCTCTGGGCTTACTTTGACCGCATCCACCGCGAGATCGGCAGCCCCCAATGAGCGATCGAACCATCCACGACGTGATTGCGCAACTGGTGCCCCCTGGCTCGCGCGTGCTCGACCTGGGCTGCGGCAACGGCGCCCTGCTGGCCCACCTGCGTGATAGCCGCCAATGCACCGGCTACGGCATCGAACTGGACGACACCAAGGTGCACGAATGCGTGCAGCGCGGCGTCAACGTCATCCAGCGCAACCTGGAAGAAGGCCTGAGCCTGTTCGACGACAACAGCTTTGACGTGGTGCTGCAACTCGACACGCTGCAAAATCTGCGCAACACCGAAGCCATGCTGAGCGAAACCGCGCGGGTTGGGCGGCAAGGCATCGTCGCCTTCCCCAACTTCGCACACTGGCCGCACCGCCTGAGCGTGCTGCGCGGGCGCATGCCAGTGACCAAGTCACTGCCCTACCAGTGGTACGACACCCCGAACATCCGGGTGGCCACCTTTGCCGACTTCGAGGTGCTGGCCCGCAAGAGTGGCCTGCGCATCATCGAATCCTTCGGCCTGACCGACGGCCGGGTGGTCAAAAGCTGGCCCAACCTGCGGGCCAGCACGGCGGTCTTCAAATTCGACCGCGCTTGAGTTGGAGCTGAAGCTCAGAAGCGGTGGCGGATGCCCACGGCAAAGGTGTTGCCCTTCTTCCAGCCCGCCTGGTCTTCGTCATCCAGCATGTACGCGGCGTAAACGTCAGTGCGCTTGGACAGGAAGTGGTCATACGCCAGCGTGAAGATGGCGTGGTCCACATCGGGCGTGGTGCCACCCTCCACCGCCGACTCCTTGCTTTCGCCATAAGACAACAGCACCTTGCCCGAGGTGGTGACGGGCACCGAAGCGCCCACTTGGTAGAGCTTGGTGTCGATCTTGTCAGCGTTGGCCGAGAAGCCCTTGTTCTTGAACTGGCCGTATTGGCCGAACAACTTCACCACGCCGAAGTCGTAGCTGGCGCCCAGCAAAGCCAAGGTTTGCTTTTGCCCCGAGGCCAGATTGCCTTTGGGCAATTCCGCCGACTTGACCACCTGGTAGCCTGCACCGATCGAGAACGCGCCCAGCACATAGGTGCCGCTCAAACCCGCGCTGTTGCTTTCGCCGGTCGTCGCCGAAGTCTCTCCGGCCTGCCACTGTGCCGCGCCGGTGAAGCCCCCCATGGTCGGGGTGGTGTAAGACACCGCATTGCTCCAACCGGAATCGCCCTTGTCGTTGCCAAACGCACCGTAAGTCAACCGGATCGTCGGCGAGAAGCCGAAGGCACCACCCAGCGGGTTGAACGTCAAAGCCTGGAGGAACAACAAGTTATCCATGCGACCCAAGGCGACCTTGCCGAAGCCCCCCGCCAGGGCCACATTGGCGTTGCGCGCCCAGAACACATCGGAGCCGCTGCGACCCGAGGCCCCAATGTCACCACGGAAAAAACTTTCCAGCGTGAACAACGCCTTCAGGCCGTCGCCCAGGTCTTCCGTGCCTTTGAAGCCAAAGTAGCTGGTCGTCATGGGATTGGACGCCACTTGAGTGGTGCGAGGATTGGCGGTGCTGCCGCTGTACGAGTTCTGAAAGGAACCGAATGAGATGTCGAACAAGCCGTACATCGTCACGCTGCTTTGCGCTTGCGCACCAAAGCAAGCGCCCAGGGACAGGAAGAGCGCGGGGGTGATTTTTTGTGCAAAGGCCATGAATACTCCGAAAAAATGGACCCAAGGAAGTGCCGCATCCAACGCGCGGCCCTTTGATTTCGCAGATTCCATGCCCGAAATAACCACCCCAGAAACAAAAAAACTCACCAGAAAGCCGCGCTTGGCATCAGATGAGTGCAGTTGAGCACCAAAAATGCCCAAATTAAAAAAGCGCCCCGAAGGGCGCTTTTGGCTTCAGATCAAGTCAGGAAGGCTTGATTAGAAAGCGTGCTTGATGCCGAAGGCGAAGGTTTGACCCGACTTCAAAGCCGTGTGCTGGTTGTTGGAGAACACAGCGTACACGTCAGTGCGCTTCGACAGGAAGTGGTCGTAACCAACCGACACGATGGTGTCGTTTTCTTTGGCGCCACCAGCTTCAAGCTTGTTCTGTTGCTTGCCGAAAGAAGCCAAGATCGAACCCTTTTCCGTCACAGGCACCGAAACGCCCACTTGATAGATGCGATCCTTGTTGGCAATGCCGGATTCTTGCTTGATCTGGGTGTATTGACCGAAGGCCTTCAGCACGCCAAAGTCATAGCTGGTGCCAAAACCAATGACCTTCTCATCGGCGTCATAGGCCACAGCGATGCCCGACTTAACGTAGGTCAACGATGCAGCGAAAGGACCAGCTGCATAGGTTGCCGACACGGCGTAGCTGTTGCCACCAGCCGGGTTAGAGGCAGAAGTGCTTTCCTTGGGCGAAAACTGAGCCGTCGCCGAGAAACCACCCATGTTCGGCGTTTCATAGGTGATCGAATTCACGAAACCCGTGTCAAAGCTGGTACCACCCACTGATTGAGCAATGGCGCTTTGGTTGTAGTAGAAGTGACGCATCGTTGGCGAAAAGGCCATCGAGCTGCCGAACGGGTTGTACGTGTAACCCGAGGTGAACAAGGGATTGTCGTATTGGCCCAGGGCCACCTTACCGAAACCACCGGTCAAAGCCACGAAAGAACCACGGCTCCAGAAACCACCCGCCTTGTTAGCCACTGTGGTGGTCGAACCGGTGTCTGGAGCAAGGAAGGACTCAATGGCGAATTCAGCCTTCAAACCACCACCCAAGTCTTCAGAACCTGAGAAACCGAGGAAACTGGTCATCATGTTGCCACTCGACACTTCGGTCGTGCGATCAGATGCGCCTTGGGGGTGAGCGGCCTCAAAGGAACCGACCGAGAGGTCCAACGAACCGTAAACCTTCACGTCAGCTTGAGCAGCGCCAACCAAAGCCATCAGGGCGGCAGCGGCCACCAAGTTCTTCTTTGCAAACATCAATTTCTCCTAGCAATGTGTGAAAAAGGGACTGTTTGGGAACCCATCAAGCGGGTTAACCCATGCGTTGCATTGTGGGACTGAAAGTCATCCGACAGCATTGCAAGCAAGAAGCGTGACAGGCTGCAGCACGTTAAAACAGGTGTTTTCGTTGCTTGTCAGCAACATTTAGCTGTATTAATGCAACTTATTCGGACATTCAGGGCGTAAAAAAGCGCCCCGAAGGGCGCTTGAAACTCTGGTCTGACTTTTGTAACGATTCTGCTTAGAACGCGTGACGGACGCCAACGGCGAAGCTGTTGGTCGTGCCCTTCAGATCAGGCGCTTGAGCCAAACCGTCGGTGGTGCGCTCGTTGATCAAAGCGCCGTACACATTGGTGCGCTTGGACAGATTGTGCGTGTAGCCCAAGCTGAGGGAACGGATCTTGTCAGCGCCTTCCAGGCCATCGGTGGTGTCCTTGCGATCGCCATAGGAAACCAGCACCGAGCCATCGGTCGTGACAGGAATGGCGGCACCGATTTGGTAGAACTTGCCCTTGCTTTCACCAGACAAGGACTTGACGGTGAACTTGTCTTGGCTGTATTGGCCAAACAGCTTCACCACGCCGAAGTCATAGCTCGCGCCGAGCAGCGCAGAGCGGGCCTTGGCAGCGCTGCCGATAGTGCCAGTTGTCACATTGGGGTTGCGAACGTCGCCATAAACGGCCGACAGAGCCAAGGGACCAGCCACAAAGTTAGCGCTCACAGCGTAGGCGCCAGCCGAGTACAGAGCGGGTGTGGCAGTGGCCTGCTCACGCGCGCTGTATTGCGCCGACAGGGTCAAGCCACCCAGGTTAGGCGACACATAACCGATGCCATTGGACCAGCTATCCGTTCCAGCGATCGTGTTGCGATCGGTGGCCGAAAAGGTGCGCGAATTGCCGAAGGGATTGAAGGCGCCGCCTTCAAGCTTGAACAAATTCTCGAATTGACCCAGGTTCAAGGCACCGAAATCACCAGCCAGACCAACATAGGCATTGCGGTTCCAGAAGGTCGAAGCTTCGGTAGCGCCTGAGTCCAGAGCCAGTTGGCTTTCCAGCTTGAACACTGCCTTCAAGCCGCCGCCCAAGTCTTCTTGGCCCTTGAAGCCAATGAAGCTGTCGGTCATGTCATTGGAGTCAACTGCGGTGCGGGAGTCCTTGGCGTACTTGTCACCGGAGACAACGCTTTTGTTCAGCTCTTGCTTGCGGCCAACGGAAACGTCCAGGTTACCGTACACGGTCACTTGAGCGTGGGCAGCAACAGCCAACAGGGTCAGGGCAGCAGCGGCCACAACATTTTTCTTAGCGAACATGAAATCTCCAAACATTGAATGAATTTTGCCTAAATGCACCAAACATGTGCATTCAACTTGCGACTTGCAGAGTCGTCAGCACCGATTCTTACGTCTCGGCACGCGTATTCCCGAATAAACGCGCCAAATTCACCCATCGGGGGGGATGCGAACGGCTGAATTCGTTTCAAAAACGCAACATATTGGTGCAAGCCGGACACTGTTCCGCACCAAATCGGACAAACCCATTCTCACTGGCCTTCAAGGAACCCCTATGCAAGCTTCTTGGTTTCGCGCCCTGCTGATCCTCATCGCCGCCTTGTTCACAGCGGCTTTTACCCTGGTGGTGATCCCGCCCTTGCTTGAAAGCCGGGACGTGCTGGGGGCGTTCGCCGCGGGCTTCGTGAACCCTTACGCGGCAGGCTATGCCATGGACACCATTTCCTGCTGGTGCGTACTCACCGTGTGGGTGGTTCACGAGGCGCGAGCCAAGGGCATCCGGCATGGCTGGGTGGCCGTGCTGCTGGGCATCGTCCCCGGGGTGGCCACCGGCTTCGCGGTGTACCTGCTACTGCGGATGAGGCAGGAAGGCGATCAGGCCGCTAGCACGGACAGGATTTCGGCCCCGTAGGCCTCCAGCTTCTTGGCCCCCACGCCGCTGATGCCGCTCAATTCGCCCAAGGTTTGGGGCGCGATGCGGGCCATTTCGGCCAAGGTGGCATCGTTGAAGACGATGTAGGCGGGCAGGTTGTGCTCGCGCGCCACCTCGCTGCGCCAGGCTCTGAGCGACTGGAAGCGGATCAGGGCCTCGCCGACCAGGTCCTTGGGGGCTCCGGCAGCGGCTTTGCCACTTGAAGATGAAGTGCGCGAGGTTTTGGCCCGCTTGGGCGCGTCGGCGGCTTCGCGCAGGATGAGCTGCACCTCGCCCTTCAACACCGCGCGGGCGCTGTCGGCCAGCACCAGGGTGTTGAAATCGCCTTCAGCGACAACGTGCCCCATGGCCACCAACTGGCGCAGCACGGCACGCCATTGGTTCTCGCTCAGGTCGGCGCCAATGCCAAAGGTGCTCAAGGTTTGGTGGCCGTGCTGCTCGACCTTGTCGGTGCGTTTGCCGCGCAGCACGTCGATCAGGTGGCCAGCGCCAAATCGTTGCTGCCCATGCTGCCAGAAGCGGTAGATGCCACTGAGCATCTTGCGGCAAGCCTCGGTGGCATCCCAGGTGATGGGCGGCTTGAGGCAGTTGTCGCAGTTGCCGCAGGGCTGGCTGTCTTCGCCAAAGTAGGACAGCAGGCGCACGCGGCGGCAATCATGGGCTTCGGCCAGGGCCAACAAGGCATCGAGCTTGCCGCGCTGGATGCGCTTGAAATCGTCGCTGGCCGGGCTTTCATCGATCATGCGGCGCTGGTTGACCACGTCGGCCAGGCCGTAGGTCAGCCAGGCGTCGGCATCTTGGCCATCGCGGCCAGCACGGCCGGTCTCCTGGTAATAGCCTTCGATGTTCTTGGGCAAATCGAGGTGGGCCACGAAGCGCACGTCGGGCTTGTCGATGCCCATGCCGAAGGCGATGGTGGCCACCATGACGATGCCGTCTTCGCGCAGGAAGCGGTCTTGATTGCGGCGGCGCAGGCCTGAATCAAGCCCCGCGTGGTAGGGCAAGGCGTTGACGCCCTGCCCTGCCAACCACTCGGCGGTTTCCTCGACCTTCTTGCGCGACTGGCAGTAGACGACGCCCGCGTCGCCATCGTGCTCATCGCGGATGAAGCGCAGCAACTGGTCGCGCGGGTTGGTCTTCTCGACCAGGGCGTAGCGGATGTTGGGGCGGTCGAAGCTGCTGATGAAGACGCGGGCGTCTTGCAGCTTCAAGCGCTCGATCATGTCGGCGCGGGTGTGGTCGTCGGCGGTGGCGGTCAGGGCCAGGCGCGGCACGTCTGGGAAGCGCTCGTGCAGCATGCTGAGCTGCAGGTAGTCTTCGCGGAAATCGTGGCCCCACTGGCTGACGCAATGGGCTTCGTCGATGGCGAACAGGCTGAGCAGACCGCGTTCATGCAGGCTGGCCAGTTGCGCCTGAAAGCGCAGGTTGGTGATGCGCTCAGGCGCGGCGTAGAGCATGACCAGGCGGCCGGACATCATTTCGCGCTCGATGCGCTGGGCATCTTCCTGGCTGTGGCTGCTGTTCAGGAAAGCAGCGTGCACGCCGACTTCTTCCAGCGCGCCGACCTGGTCGTGCATCAAGGCAATGAGGGGCGAGACCACGATGGTGACGCCCTTGCCTTCGCGGTGCCGGGCAATGGCGGGCACCTGGTAGCAAAGGCTTTTGCCGCCGCCTGTGGGCATGAGCACCAAAGAATCACCGCCACCCAGGGTGTGGTCCACGATGGCTTTTTGCTGGCCCCGGAAAGCGCCGTAGCCGAACACTTCTTGGAGGATGGCCTCGGCCGAGGTGGCGGAGGCCTGGGGATTCAGGGCTGGGGCAGACACGGGCAGGGGCAGGGGCAAACGGGGGCCAAAAATGGGATCGACCCGCATTGTGCGCGATCATTCGGGCACCAACCCCAATTTGGAGAACCTCGTGCCTTCTCAAACCAGCAGTACGGCCATGGTGGGCCATTTCATCCATGGGCAAAGCGTGCCGGTGGCCGCCGCAGATCGCCTCAACCCCGTTTACAACCCGGCCACTGGCGCGGTGAGCGCACAGGTCGCGCTGGCCAACACCGCCGACGTGGCCCTGGCGGTGGCAGCCGCGCAAGCCGCCTTCCCCACCTGGGCTGACACGCCGCCCATCCAGCGCGCGAGGATCCTGTTCAAGTTCTGGGGCCTGCTGAACCAGCACAAGGACGAGCTGGCCGCCCTGATCACGCAAGAGCACGGCAAGGTCTTCAGCGATGCGCAGGGCGAGGTCACGCGGGGCATCGACATCGTCGAGTTCGCTTGCGGCATCCCGCAATTGCTCAAGGGCGACTACAGCGAGCAGGCGTCCACCGGCATCGACAACTGGACGATGCGCCAGCCGTTGGGCGTGGTCGCGGGCATCACGCCTTTCAATTTTCCGGTGATGGTGCCGTGCTGGATGTTCCCGGTGGCGATCGCCTGCGGCAACACCTTCGTGCTCAAGCCCAGCCCGACCGATCCATCGCCTTCGCTGCTGATGGCAAAGTTGCTGAAGCAGGCGGGCCTGCCCGATGGCGTCTTCAACGTGGTGCAGGGCGACAAGGCGGCGGTGGATGCCTTGATCGAGCACCAGGATGTGAAGGCGCTGAGCTTTGTGGGATCGACACCCGTGGCGCAGTCCATCCACGAGCGGGGCAGCCATTTCGGCAAGCGCGTGCAGGCCTTGGGCGGGGCCAAGAACCACATGGTGATCATGCCGGACGCGGACCTGGACAAGGCCGTCGATGCCCTGGTGGGCGCGGCCTATGGCTCGGCGGGCGAGCGCTGCATGGCGATCTCGGTGGCGGTGCTGGTGGGAGATGTGGGCGACAAGATCATGCCCAAGCTGATTGAGCGCACCCGCAGCTTGAAGGTCAACAATGGCACGCTGGACGAGGCCGAGATGGGGCCCATCGTGACCCGCGCTGCGCTGGAGCGCATCAGCGGCTGCATTGCCGATGGCATCCAGCAAGGCGCGCAATTGCTGGTGGATGGGCGGGGCATTTCGGTGCCCGGGCTGGAGGGCGGATTCTGGCTGGGGGGCACCTTGTTCGACCACGTCAGCCCCGAGTCGCGCTTGTACAAGGAAGAAGTGTTTGGCCCGGTACTGGCCTGCGTGCGCGTGGCCGACCTGGACCAGGCACTGGCCTTGGTCAACGGGCACGAGTTCGGCAATGGCGTGGCCTGCTTCACCAGCGATGGCCACACCGCACGTGAGTTTGCGCGGCGTGTGCAGGTGGGCATGGTGGGCATCAATGTGCCGATCCCGGTGCCCATGGCTTGGCATGGCTTTGGCGGCTGGAAGCGCAGCCTGTTTGGCGACATGCACGCCTATGGCGAAGAAGGGGTGCGTTTTTACACCCGGCAGAAATCCATCATGCAGCGCTGGCCCGAGAGCATCAGCAAGGGCAACGACTTCATCATGCCGACGGCGCGCTGACCTTCCCGGCCACGAAGGCCTTGAGTTCACCGGGCTGGAAGCGCGTCCATACCTCATCGGAGGTGAGCGGCTCGGTGGCGATGACGGCCACGCGGTCGTTCTGGTTGGTCAGCTCTTCAAAATTCAGGCTCATGTCCTGATCCTGCAGACGGGCCATGCCAAACGGAGCTTGGCGCACCAGGTAGTGCAGGTTGGTGGAGCAATGCGCCCACAAGGCATCGCCCTGGCTGAGCATGAAGTTGAAGGTGCCGTGCTGGGCGATGTGCGGCACCAACTCGCGCAGGGTGTCGGTCAGGGCAGCGGTGGTGGGCAGGCTGGCGTGGTGCTTGGCCAGTTCTTGCAGCAGCCAACAAAAAGCTTGTTCGCTGTCGGTGTCGCCCACGGGCTTGAAGGCGGCGTGCAGCTTGGGCGCAAAGCCTTTCAGGTCGCCGTTGTGGGCGAACACCCAGTAGCGGCCCCACAGCTCGCGCACAAAGGGGTGGCAGTTTTCCAGCGCGACCCGGCCTTGCGTGGCCTTGCGGATGTGCGCGATCACGTTCTGGCTTTTGATGGGGTATTGCTTGACCAGTTGGGCCACCGGCGAAACGCTGGCGGCGGCGTGGTCGACAAACAAGCGCACGCCCCGGCCTTCGAAGAAGGCGATGCCGAAACCATCGCAGTGCTCGTGGGCACGGGTGGCAAATCCGGTAAAACTGAAAACGATGTCGGTGGGGGTGTTGCAGTTCATGCCCAGCAATTGGCACATAGATGAGGCTCTCCTGGTGGGCGAATGCTACGCCACACCAAAATGGGCGCCCCCGACGGAGGGGCTGGGCTCGGGCGGGCCCCTTGGGCATAATCGCTGGAGTTTTTCTTCGAATTGAATCCACCGAGTCAGGAATCAGGCCATGGCCTCCATCAACAAAGTCATCATCATCGGCAATCTGGGCCGCGACCCAGAAGTGCGCTACGCCCCGAGCGGCGCGGCCATGTGCAATGTGTCGGTTGCCACCACGCGCAACTGGAAAGACAAGACCAGCGGCGACAAGGTTGAAGAAACCGAATGGCACCGCGTGGTGTTTTACGACCGCCTGGCCGAAATAGCCGGTGAATACCTGAAAAAAGGCAGCCCCGTGTACGTGGAAGGCCGCCTGAAGACCCGCAAGTGGGCCGACAAAGACGGCAAAGACACCTACACGACCGAAATCGTGGCCGACCAGATGCAATTGCTGGGCGGGCGTGATGGTGGCGGTGGTGGCCGCAGTGGTGGCGGTTATGGCGGTGGCCAGGCCAGTGGCGGCCAGCAAGGTGGCGGCGATGACTTTGGTCAGGAACCCTCCTCGGCCGCGCCTCCAAGCCGTCCTGCTGCATCGCGTCCGGCCCCGGCTGCATCGCGGCCTGCACCGCAAAAGTCGTCGACGGGGTTTGATGACATGGATGACGATATTCCGTTTTAACTTCCGCGTTGGCGCAAGGTTGTGATTCAAAGGCCTCTGCTCTCTGCGAGCAGAGGCCTTTTTTATTGACGTTGTGACTGCAGTGACTTGGAATTTGGGTATGGCGATTGCCAAAGGATCTCCATCCGAACTTCCATGCGCCCGTCATGTCCCAGCGTACAAGCCCACAACGATCCGATGCCCCTTCTTGGGCCGCCCAGTTGCGCCCGTGGAACCCGCTCCACGACGATGGTCAAGCTTCCCGGTTGAGCAGCTACCTGGCGGAAGTCGATGGCCAGCTGGCGCCGGTGCTGGACCCACACCGGGGCTGCGACCATGAAGAAATCCGAATTCACCAGCAACTGAAATCAAAGGTGCTGGATGACGGGTTTCCATGCGTGGTGGCGCGTTCAGCCATCAATCGCAAGACCTACCGGCTTGGTGTGTATGGCACGCTGGGAACGGCGGATGCGGCGCTGGCCATCTGCCATGACCTGTATGAGTTCTCTCATGAGATGCAAGGCGAAGACACCGAGTTCAGCACCTTCATCGCCACGTTCCAGCAGCCTGCCACCCCTGCAGAGGTGGAGTTTGAGACCCTTCTCTGGCATCAACTGCAATTGATGCATGGGGTCGATGCCCGGTATTTCCCTTGGGATGCATCGGTCAGCAAAGACCCAGAAGATCCCGATTTTTCATTCAGCATCGGCGGGCAGGCCTTTTTTGTCGTGGGCATGCATCCCTTGGCTTCTCGGCTCGCGCGGCAGGCGCCCTCGCCTTGCATCGTCTTCAATCCGCATGCGCAGTTTGAACAGCTTCGGGCCACGGGCCGGTACGACAAGCTGCAGAAGGCCATCCGGCAACGCGACATGGCCTACCAGGGTTCGATCAATCCGGTGCTGGCCAATTTTGGCCATGAGGCAGAGTCGAGGCAGTATTCCGGCCGAGCCATCTCTGGTGGTTGGAAATGCCCATTTCACGCTCAGCCGCAACAACCATGAACCACTTGCCTCACCACTGCTCACACACGCGCATTGCGCCCCAAACCGGCAACTCATTTCGGATCAAGAAAGGACAGATCCTGAGGATCACCGACCCCTTGGGGGAACAGGTTGCCGATCTATTTTCGGTGAACCAACACGATCACCGTTGCACCCTTTCTTCCGGGCGCAGCTTGGACTACGCCAGCAAGATTTACCTCACCAAGGGCGACCTCCTTTATGCCAATGACAGCCAGGTCATGTTCACGATCCTGGAGGACACGGTCGGCAAGCACGACTTCCTGTTGACGCCTTGCAGCCAAGAGATGTTCGAGATTCTTTACAAGCATGTTGGGCACCACCCCAGCTGTTTTGAAAACTTGCGGATGGCGCTTGCTCCTCATGGCATTCAGGGGCACCTCATCTCGACCACGTTCAATGTCTTCATGAATGTCAATGTTCATGAAGGCGGCCGATTGACGGTGGATCCGCCCTTGTCAAAGCCAGGCGACCACGTGGACCTGAGGGCCGAGATGGACATGATTTGCGGCTTGACGGCGTGTTCGGCAGAAGGCTCTAACAACGGCAGCTTCAAGCCCATCGAGTATTCAATCCGCGATGCTTGAACCCGGCGCCCTGTCGTGGCCCATGTTGGGTATCGCATTTGCTCCATCGGCCGGTATTCAACCAGCCGGAGAGTCCAATGAAAGCGCTTACCTACCATTCCGCGAAGGATGTTCGTGTTGAAACTGTTCCCGATCCCATCATTCAGGATCAGCAGGACATCATCTTGCGCGTCACCGCGACCGCCATTTGTGGCTCTGACCTGCACATTTACCGGGGCAAAATTCCGCAAATGGAGTCGGGCGACATCCTGGGCCACGAGTTCATGGGGATCGTGGAGGAAGTGGGCGCGGGCGTCACGCATCTCAAGAAGGGGGATCGCGTGGTGGTGCCTTTCACCATCTCATGCGGTGAGTGTTTTTTCTGCAATCGGACGCTCTTTGCCGCTTGCGAAAACACCAACCCAGGGCGTGGAACGATCCTGAACAAAAAAGGCGTGCGCTCCGGTGCAGGCTTGTTCGGCTACTCGCATCTGTACGGTGGCTACTCCGGCGGCCAGGCTGAGTATGTGCGCGTGCCCAAGGCCAATGTGGGCCCATTGGTCATCCCGCACGGTCTGAAAGATGAACAGGTCCTTTTCTTGTCCGACATCTTGCCCACGGGCTACCAGGCTGTCGTGAATGGAAAAGTCGGGCCTGGTTCAAGCGTCGCCATCTTTGGCGCTGGCCCAGTCGGGCTCATGGCGGCCGCCTCCGCACGACTGCTGGGCGCCGAGCAAATCTTCATGATCGACCACCATCCTTATCGACTCGACTTCGCGCAGGCCACCTATGGCGTGGTGCCCATCAACTTCGATCAAGTCGAGGACCCGGCCGAGTTCATCCTCGGGCAAACCGACTTCCGCGGCGTCGACGCATCCATTGATGCCGTGGGTTTCGAAGCGAAAGGCAGCATGCTCGAGACCGCGCTGACGGAACTCAAACTCGAGGGCTCAAGCGGCAAGGTGCTGCGCCAGGCCATCGCGGCCACGCGACGCGGTGGCGTGATCAGCGTACCCGGGGTCTACGCTGGCTTCATACACGGCTTTCTGTTTGGCGATGCTTTCGAAAAGGGCTTGAGCTTTGCAACAGGGCAGACCCATGCCCAGCGTTTCATGCCTGAATTGCTGGCATACATCCTTGAGGGCAAGCTGCACCCCGAAGTCATCATCACTCATCATTTGCCACTGACTGAAGCGGCTCGTGGCTACGAGATCTTTGAGAAGCGGCAGGAAGACTGCCGGAAAGTGGTGCTCACCCCAGCGGGTCCAGTTTGACCTCCATGGAGCCTTGACGTTCTGGCTTAAGGGGCGTCATCGTCAGGCACGTTTTCCAGTTCGGCCAGCCAAGTGGTCGACTGGGCGTCGCTGGGCGCGCGCCAGTCGCCCCGAGGCGAGAGCGAGCCACCCGAGCCCACCTTGGGTGAGTTGGGCACGCAAGAGCGTTTGAACTGGCTGGGGAAGAATCGCTGCAAGAAAATGCGCAGGTATCGCTTGATGTCGGCCAGCTCGTACTTGTCGTGCCCCAGCCAGGCGCTGTACGCCAGGAAGGCGATTTTTGAGGGCGTGAAGCCATACCTCACCAGTTGGAAGAGGTGGAAGTCTTGCAACTCGTAGGGCCCGACCACGCTCTCGGTGCTTTGTCCTGGTTGGTCGCCCACCTGGCCTGGCACCAGTTCCGGGCTGATCTCTGTGTCGACAATCGCATGCAGGACTTCACTGCCCTGCTCACCCACCTGTTGGGTGTCGGCCACCCACCGCACCAGGTGCTTGATGAGTGTCTTGGGCACGCTGGCATTCACGTTGTAATGCGACATGTGGTCGCCCACGCCATAGGTGCACCAGCCCAGCGCCAGTTCACTCAGGTCGCCCGTGCCCACCACAATCCCCTGGTGCAGGTTCGCCAGCCTGAAAAGGTGGCTGGTGCGATCGCCGGCCTGGATGTTCTCAAAGGTCACGTCGTACTGCGCGTTCTCTGCGGTGTGGGGGTGCCCGATGTCCTTGAGCATCTGTTCGCAACTGGGCCTGATGTCGATCTGCATCACGCTGCAACCCACGGCGCTCATCAAGCGCAAGGCTTGATCAAGGGTGCGGGTGCTGGTGGCAAAGCCCGGCATGGTCACCCCCAGGATGTCGGAGCGTGGTCGGCCCAGCCGATCCAGCGCCTTGGCGCAGACCAGCAAGGCATGGGTTGAATCCAGGCCGCCCGACACCCCAATCACCAGCTTGCCCTGGCCCGCCACCGACAAGCGCTGCATCAAGGCTTGCACTTGAATGTTGTAGACCTCTTGGCAGCGTTCGTCACGCCGCCTGGGATCGGCAGGCACGTAGGGAAAGCGCTCAATGGGGCGCTGCAAGGGCCTGCGCTCCTTCTCCAGCTGCAAGCCAAAGGTCACCGTTCGAAACTTCAGCAGTTGCTCACGGTGCAGCGCCGCGGACTGCCCAAAGCTGGTCTGCCGCATCCGTTCGTGGCCAAGCTTTTCCAGATCAACATCGGCGGTGATGAAATGCGATTCGGCCAGAAAACGTTCGGATTCGGCCAGCAGTTCGCCGTTCTCGAAAATCAAGGCTTGGCCGTCCCAAGCCAGGTCGGTGGTGGATTCTCCTGCACCGGCTGAAGCGTATAAATAGGCGGCCAGACAGCGGGCTGACTGGGAACTCACCAGGCGGTGCCGGTAATCGGATTTGCCCACCGTGATGTTCGACGCCGACAGGTTCACAAGCACCGTGGCGCCCGCCAATGCAGCGAAAGACGAGGGCGGAATGGGCACCCACACGTCTTCGCAAATCTCGACATGGAAGGTGAGTTGGGGCAAGTCCTGGCATTGAAACAGAAGCTCGCTGCCAAAGGGCACCGAGGCACCCCCCAAGGAGAGGTCGCTACACAAAGCCGAGGCGCCAGAGTTGAACTGACGTGCTTCGTAAAACTCCGCGTAGTTGGGCAGGTAGGTTTTGGGCACCACGCCCAGCACTTTTCCGCGCTGGACCACGGCAGCGCAGTTGAACAGGCGGTGCTCGACCCTCAGCGGCAGGCCCACCACGGCCACGAGCGCCAGCTCGCGCGAGGCCTCGACCACGTGGGCCAGGGCCGCTTCGCACGCGTCAAGCAGGGCATGCTGGTGGAACAAGTCATCGCAGGTGTAGCCCGCCAGTCCCAGCTCAGGGAAGACCACCAAGGCGGCCCCGGTCTGAGCGGCGCTCGCCATCAGCTTGACGGTTTGTTCGGCGTTCCACGCGGGGTCGGCCACCCGAATCGCGGGCACCGCGACCGCCACCCGCGCGAAGCCGTGGGTGTACAGGTCAAAGAAGTCAGCTTTGCGGTTCATGCCGAGCCTTAAGTTGGGTGTGATCCTGGTTTCTACAATTGAAGCGTGATCGCGGACATGACGACGTCTCGGAATGGTAGTGGAACGCCATGCTCGCAGCAATTTGTGATCCTGGGCGCTGCTGTGCAGCATTGATGCCGGTGCCGTCAGGCAGCCCCAGGCTTGACCAAGGTCAAGCAGTCACTTCGGGAAGCTTCATATGCTCAGCATGTGTCGGTCGAACCAGCGAGGCTTTCATGACTCAACGCATCCTTGTTCCCTTTGATGCGAGCCCTACTTCCTGGAAGGGGTTGGACGAGGCGATCAGCACATCATGGGGCTTGGTCTGATGGCTCGTTTGCAAAGGCATCGGCTGACGGCACTGTTCGCCGCAGCTCGCCACTCGCCGCTGTACAGCCGCATCATCGGGTCGCGTGAGCCATCGTCCTTGCGTCTTGAAGACATGCCTGTCGTGGGCAAGGCGCATTTGATGGACAACTTCAAAGATTGGGTGTGCGACCCCAGCCTCGAACTGGCGGAGCTTCACCAGTTCCTCGCGCAGCCGGACCTCATTGGTCAACCCTTTCGAGACCAGCTCTTCGTCTGGGAGAGTTCGGGCAGCAGCGGCGCCCCTGGCATCTTTGTTCAAGACGCGGCAGCCATGACCACTTATGACACGCTGGAGGCCGTGCGTCGGCGCATTCCTAACCCGCTCCTGCGCCTGTTTGATCCTTGGGGACTGGGTGAGCGCATGGCTTTCGTGGGGGCGACCAACGGCCACTTCGCAAGCATCGTGTCGGTTGAACGTCTTCGGCGTTTGAGTCCGATCTTGGAACGAACACTGCACAGCGTTTCATTTTTGCAGCCCATGTCGAAGCTGGCGGCCGAGTTGGAGGCGATCCAGCCTCGGGTGATCGCCACTTATCCGAGCGTGGCGATCTTGTTGGCCGAGGCACGTGCAAGCGAAAAACTGGACATCAAGCCCCAAGAGATATGGACGGGCGGAGAAACCTTGACCAAGGCCATGCGTGCGATGATTTCCCAAGCCTTCAGCTGCGAGGTCATCAACAGCTATGGCGCCTCGGAGTTCATGTCCTTGGCCTCCGAGTGCCGCCACCAGAAGCTCCACCTCAACAGCGATTGGGCCATTCTTGAACCGGTGGACGACCAGCATCAGCCCGTGCCGCCCGGCCAAGTGGGAAGCACCACCCTGCTGACCAACCTGGCCAATCACATTCAGCCGATCATTCGATACGACCTGGGTGATTGCATCGCCATCGATCCAGTGCCATGTTCGTGTGGCTCCAAGCTGCCAGTGATCAGCGTGCAGGGCCGCAGTGGCGATCTCTTGCGCCTGGGGGAAATGAAATCTGGAGAATCCAATGTCTCTGCGCTGGCCTTGAGCACGGTGATCGAGTCCATTGCGGAGTTGTCTGATTTCCAGTTGATACAAACAGCACCCAATGAGTTGGAACTCAACACGGAGCTGGACGGAGAGTGGGCCAATGACGCACTGCTTCGGGCCCGACATGCCTTGCAAAGCTATTTGAAAGACCAAGGTGTGCACCACATGCAAATCTGCTGCCATGCCGGGCAACCAAGCACCCGGGGACGAAATGGCAAGGTTAAGCGCGTCATCACGCTCTGTGATGGTGGCGCGAAGCCCGCTCGCCGATCCTGAGCCATCCCTAGGATGAAGTGCGCACAACGCAGACTAGGGATGGCCGCGAAAAATGGACCAGGCAGGATGAAATCCTCACTCATCAACTGTCATTGGAAATTCCATGAACAAGCACTTCCGCTCCATCAAGCTTCAAGCCGTGGTCCTCATCACCGGCGCCTTGCTGTCCACCAGCGCTTTTTCCATGGGGCGCCACGACGCCCCCTGCGATGGCTTCATGGACTGCATCTACACCGCCTACTGGTACGCCTTCCTGCGTTGAATCAGCTGGGTGATTCCAATTCCGGGAGGGTGGAATGATGGATGGTCCAGCGCAGACCTTCCCCTTCATTGAGCTTGCCGAAGGAGACCTCGAAGTCCAGCAGGCTTGAAGCCTGCGCGGGGTGCCGGGCCAAGACCTCGCTCAAGGTGTCGCCCGGCGCGGTGTCGGCAGGCCAGGCGACGGCGCGGGGGCACACCTGCATGATGTAGCGCCCTGCGGTCAGGATCCGGGTGACCCGCGCAGGGTTTTGCGCATCGGTCTGCTCGCGGAACGTGCACGGGCCGGTGGAATCCGGCAGGCGCTCCCAGACCTCGCGGTACACACCATGCAAACCGGTTTCGATGAGCCGGTCGGTAGACTCGAAGAGCATCCAGCCAGCGTCGGGCGAAAGGCCTGGCGGCTGGTAGTCCACGTGGCGGTGCCAGGCGCAAAGGTCATCCTCATGCGCTGAGCGCCGTTCCACTTGCGTGATGCCACAAAAGCCGCTTTGCAAGGCCAGGGCCTGCTGTTGCTCTCGGCTCATGGCAGACACTGGCGCCTTGATGCGGCCAGCTCGGGCGGCCAGCGGGATGCGCAGGTCGGCATGCCACAGCTCGGTCTGCATCCACAGCACCAGGCTGGTGTCGTCACGGTGCGTGGGAGTCTCCAGCAAGGTGCGTGACCAGACGCCACGGTAGCGTGCTGGCACGGGCGGGTGGCTCATTCGCAGGCGCCGGGAAAGGCCGGCAAGGCGCAGTAGAACGGCAGATCGTGGTTGGGCCAGATCCAGGCACCGGTGTCACGTGCCAAAGCCTTGAGCTTGCGGATACTGTCGATGGCCTGCTGTTCGCGGCCTTGCCACAAGGTGCCGGGGGCCACCTCATCATCCAGATTTTCTTGCAGGTCGGCCGCGTCACCGGCCAGCAAGATGGGGGGCCCTTTCGGCATCTCGATCAGCATCGACATGTGGCCTGCGGTGTGCCCGGGTGTGGACACGGCCTGCACGCCAGGCACCAGGGTGTACTCGCCCTGCCGCGTGGTGAAGGGGATGGGCGTGCCCGAATCATCCAGCAGATCGTCGGCGAAGACCACGCCATCGGCACCGCTGCGCGCCACCTCCAACTCATCGTGCTGAACATGGATCTCGGCGCCACACCCGCAGCGGCGCAGGTCCTTGAGTCCGCCTGCGTGGTCGAAGTGCAGGTGGCCGATGAAGATCAGGTCGACATCGGCGGGGCTCAAACCGAGGCGAGCCAGGTGGTGCGGGATGCGCTGCTCATCGCGCATCTCGGGCGCGCCGAACTCGAAGAGTTTGGGATTGTAGTAACGCGCCCGGGCCACGGGGTCATGGATCTTGGCGTGGTCGCAACCCACGTCGTAGAGGATGCGGCCATTCGTTGTTTCAATGAGGTAGGCCAGGATGGGCGCGTCGATCATTTGCCCCAGCCCACGGTTGAAGGTGGAGATGGACTTGTCGTAGCGGTGCGTGGCGGTGAGCAAGGGCCAAAGCTTCTTGACGTGGCTCATGCGGTGGATTCCTTCGTCGTCATCGTCAGTCTGGCGATCACGGCCTGGGTGTCTTGCACCTGGCCAAAGAGGCCGCCTTCCACGCCGATCATGGCCAGGGCGGGGGCTTGCAGCGCGGGGTCGCTGGCGGCACAGGCATCGCCCACGGTGGTGCAGGACAGGCCCCGGTCCACGGCCTCGCGCAAGGTGGAGTGCACGCAAACCTCGGTGGTGACGCCGCACACGATGAGGTGCGTGATGCCCCGGTTGGCCAGCACTTGCGCCAGGTCGGTCTGGTGAAAAGCGCCATAGCCGGGCTTGTCGATCACGACCTCGCCAAGGGCGGGTCTCAGTTGGTCGATGAAATCATGGCCATGCTCACCCCGGATGAGCAAGCGCCCCATGGGGCCTTTCGACCCGATGGCCGCACCAGCCCGGATGCTGCGCTGCAGCTTCTCGGGCGGGCAGTCGGACAGGTCGACGCGGTGGCCTTCCCGGGTGTGAATCACCAACAGGCGGACAGCACGGGCCGCCTTCAACAAGGCCTGGATGTGCGCGATGGGCTGGGCCAGCCGTGCCGTGTCCAGGCCTGCCTGCGCCGCATAGCCACCAGGCGCGCAGAAGTCGCGCTGCATGTCGATGACGATCAGCGCGGTCGCTTCAAGTGGACAGCGCGGGGCCATGGTGCTCCTTGAACATGTCAAACCGCCGTCAGGAAGGAGACACCCACCGCGCCCAGGAAACCATCGGCGCGACCGGCGTTCTCGGGCCCCAACACTTCGCCATAGTCCACGGCCAGCACACGCTTGACGCGGTTGATGTGGAAACTGCGCAGCAACTGGCGCACCGGCACGACCTGGGCGTGCGTGTCGCCATACAGCTCGCGGTGCAGCTTGGGCAGGCGGTGCCAGGGTTGGATAGGCTTCTCGTGGTGCGCGTTGTGAAAGCCGAAGTTCAGCCACAGCATGTTCAGCACCGGGCTGTGCACGCCCACCACATTGCTGTAGGTGTTGGCCTGTTCGTAGACCCGGTCGCGCACCTTGTCGGCCGGGATGGGCTGGTCGTCCAGGATCGGGTAGGCGTCGTAGGTGTGCTGAAAGCAATCGGCGAAACGCAGCACGGTGATGAAGACCAGATAAGCCAGGAAGTACAGCAGCACCGCCTTGACCGACACCCAGGCCAGCAGGCCAAAGGCCACCGTGCGCACCACCGCGACGCCGATGATGCGGGCGCGCATGGCCTTTTTGCGTTCATCTCGGAACGGCAGCAGCACCACGAAGCCGCGCATCAAAAATTCCACCGCCGGGAAGTAGGCCCACTCCAGCGCCAGCACGGTGTGGCGAAACCACGCGGGCGATTTGAGCAAGAAGCCGCGCGCGTCAAAGGTAATCACATCGGCGCGCTCCACGTGGTGGCGCATGTGCTTGCGGCGCATGTCGGCAAAGGCCGCATAGCAACTGCCATTGAGCCAGCTCATCACGGTGCCCCATCGCTCATTGGCTTCGGGCGTCTTGAAGATGGCCTGGTGGGCGAACTCGTGGATGAAGTAGGCCGACCAGACCAGCGTCAAGCTCACCAGCATCACGCCCAGCAGGTTGACGGCCCAGTGGGGCGCCACCAGCATGGCCACGCCGAGCGGGTAGCCCAGCAAGGTGAATGCGAGGGCCGCCACATTGGGGGCCACGCCATCGGCATAGCGAAAGCTCTTGAACATGGGGCCCCCTGCAGCGTTACTTCTTGATCAAGGCGTTGACGAACTGCGCATCGAAGGTGGACTCGGTGGGCGGAACCGTGGTGATCTGGCCCTTGGCCTTGAGCAGCGTGCCAATGATCTCGCCGCTGGCGAAGTAAGACGTGGTTTCCTTGCCCTTGGCAAAGGCCTTGGGCATCTCACTGAGCGCGATGTTGTGCACGCCGGTGAGCTGCTCTTTGACCTCTTTGGCCGACACGCCCATGGCCTTGCCGATGATGGCAGCGGCCTCGTCGGGCTTGGCCTTCATGTAAGCCATGCCGTCCAGGTAGCCCTTGATGACGCCCGAGATTTCGGTGGGCATGGACGCGATTTTCTTCTCGTCAAACACCAGCACGTCGGCGATCAGGCCCGGTGCATCCTTGGACGAGAACACCACGTGGAATTTCTTGCCGCCACCCTGGCTCAGGATCTGCGACAGGCTGGGCTCGTAGGTGACGCCAATGGGCAACTGGCCCGAGGCCATGCCGGCGGGCACGGTCTCTGGCGTCATGCTGACGGCGGTGATGTCCTTGTCGGTGAGCTTGTTGACCTTCAAGGCATAGGACAGCAGGAAGTCGGAGGGCGACAACGGGTTGAAGCCGATCTTCTTGCCCTTGAACTCGCTCACCTTGGTGATGGCCTTGGTGGCCACAATGGCGTCACCGCCGTTGGAGTAGTCGATGGGCATCACGACCTTCTGCATGCGGCCTGCAGCAACCTGGCCGATGACCTGGTCATACGTGAGCATGCCGCCATCGACCGCGCCACTGGTGATGGCCGAGGGGATCAGGGCGGGGTCACTGAAGATCTGCAGCGAGACCTTGAGGTTGTATTTCTTGAAGAGGTCCAGCGCTTCGGCCACGTAGAAGGGCCCGTAGCCGATCCACACGACGGTGCCGATTTTCAGGGACGTGGCGGCCATGGACGCGCCAGTGGCCAGGGACAAGGCCAGTGCAGTGGCGGCTTGGAGAACGCGAAGACGGGGAAATGCCATTGGAAGCTCCTATTGAGGGGACAAGCGCAGGGGCGAGACGATGTGGATCGTCGCTCTCCCGGGCTTTTGTCCCTCCGTGGAGCCCCTTGCGAGGCCGGGGCACTCTTGGACCAGACAAAGATGGCTTGGCAGTCAACCATCGATCGGAACCCTAGTGCCCCTCAGTAGATGATCCGCGCATGTTTTGAAGATGCACCAAAATCGCTCCACCTGCATCCGTGTTTATGCAATAGGTGTGCCAGCGCATCGAGGTTTCGGCTCAGGCGGCGGTGAGCCAGCGGTACAGACCGTGCAGCCGCGTCGGCAAGCTCAAGGCGTTCTCCACGATGTGGAAATGGCGCCAGCCAAAGATGCGGCGCGCATAGGTATCGGCGTGCCGATCGACGACCAGGCCGTGCACTTGCACACCGGCAGAGCGCGCCGCGTGGATGGCGTGGCGCGCGTCTTCCACCAGGTGGTGCGGCGTGTGAACGTCGATGTCGGAGGGCGCACCATCGGTCAGCACCAGGATGGCTTTCAAGTCGTTCGATTCTTCGACCAGACTGGCGGTGGCGTGGCGCAAGGCCGCACCCAAACGGGTGGAATGGCGCCCCGGCGCGGATGACAGCACCGCGCGTGCGGCCCCATCGATGGGCGCGCCGAAATCGATCAGGCGGTAGTAGCTGACCTGCGAACGGGTGTCGGACGAGAAGCCATGCACGGCGATGCGGTCTCCACCGGCGTGCACCGCGCCCGCCAGCATCAGGGCGGCGCGCTTCTCCAGGTCGAGGAAGGACTGGGCGCCATCGCCCAGGCGATCGTTCGTGGACTCGGACAAATCCAGCAAGACCAGGATGCTGGCCGGGGTGTCGGCCGCGGCCCGGCGTGTGAAAAAACGTGATTCAGCGGAGCGTCGGGAACGGTGCGCCACCATGAACTCCACCACCGCGTTGAGGTCGAGTTCATCACCTGCGGTTTGACGCCGGAGGCGGCGCCCGCCATTCCAGTGCAACGAACGCTTCAGGGCCATGGGTGCAAAAGAGACCGGTTGCACCAGTTTGGGTGCATGCCGCCAAGGCGGCAGCTTCTCGATCACGGTGCACCAATCCTGGCGCAGCAGCGACAGGCGGTGGTCCCATTCCGGGTAAAGGTGCTGGCTCAGCGCCACCTCTTCGGCGAGCACCTCCGGCATGTCGCCGTCCGCAGTTTGGTCCAGCGCCAGGGCCTGGGGCTGGCGTTGCTGCGGGACGTGCAAATCGAGTTCGGGCGGCGGGTCGGCTGACGAGACCTCGTGATGCCAGAGGAAGGTGTGGTCGTCTCGGTATGGCGCCGAGACCTGGTACTGGCCGGGCCTGAAGGCCACGCGTGTCTGGCCCAGGTCGTGCACCAAGTTCAAGGCGATCCGCCGGAAGCCGTCGCGGTCATGCAGGTTTGCCGCTTGCGCTTCGAACAGGGCTCTGGCCTTGTGGACCCACGGGTGATCGTCCCGATAGGCCGGGTCCATCAACGCCAGATCCAGGCGGGAGATCAACGCGGCAAAGCCCACGCCTTCGGGCTGAACAGCCAGGCGCAAGGGCGTCAGAAACCAATCACGCATGCCGGGGTGCTCGCGCAGCAGCAGGCGCTCGACGCGCGCGTCCTCCAGGGCCGAAATCAGGGCCACGGACATGGGCTTGAGGCCGGCGGAGGGCACTGAGGGCACCGAATACTTCAAGTGGGCCACGGCGTGTGCGATGGCGGCTCGGCCCAACTGGTGGTGGTCCAGTCCCCCCAGCACAGCCATCTCGTCAGGCAGCAAGAGGTGGGTGGGCGTCAGCACGGGGCGCGAAGGCAGGCCCTCCGGGGCCGATGATCCGCCCCCTTGCAGTGCAAGGTCACGGCCCAGCAGGCCGCGTGCCAGCCAGCGCAGGGCCGACCAGGCGCCTGGCAACCCGCCGTGGTCTTTCACCGAGGCCGGGGCAGCATTCATGCACCCGGCTCCTTCGCAAACTGCGCGTCCACAAAATCACGCAGCGTGCGGGTCATGTCGGGGTCATCGGTCAGGGCATGGGTCAGGGCCATGTCACAGCTTTCACGCGCGTTCAAGCCCGAGCTGAGTAGCAGACCCGCGTAGATCAGCATGCGGGTCGACATGCCTTCATCCAGCCCCCGTCCCTTCAAGGCGCGCGACTGGTGGGCGATGCGCACCAGCTTGGTGGCGATGTCCAAGGCGATGCCGGCCTCGTGCGCCACGATGCCCGCCTCAACCGCCAGCGGTGGGTAGTCAAACTCCAGTGCCGCGAAGCGCTGGCGGGTCGAGGCCTTCATGTCCTTGGAGCGGCTTTGGTAGCCGGGGTTGTAGGACACGATCAGCTGAAAATCGGGGTGGGCGTGGACCACCTCGCCTTTCTTGTCCAGCGGCAGCATGCGGCGCGCGTCGGTGAGCGGGTGGATCACCACGGTGGTGTCCTGGCGGGCTTCCACCACCTCATCGAGGTAGCAGATGCCGCCATGGCGCACGGCCAGGGTCAGTGGGCCGTCGTGCCAGGTCGTGCCTTCGGCATCCAGCAGATAGCGCCCGACCAGGTCGGACGCCGTCATGTCTTCGTTGCAGGCCAGCGTGACCAAGGGGCGGTCGAGCTTCCAGGCCATGTGCTCGACAAAGCGCGTCTTGCCGCAACCGGTGGGGCCTTTCAGCAGCAAGGGCATGCGGTGCCGCCAGGCGTGCTCGAACAGGGCGACCTCGTTGCCCGTCGCCTGGTAGAAAGGCTCGGCGCGGATGCGGTAGGTGTCGAGCGCCATCTTCAACGGTGCGTGGGTGGCGTGTTGGGGATGCCCTCGATGGGGCACTCGGGCGTGCCGGCGGTCGAGCGGGTGATGGCCTCGACCATCTCGCGCGTGCCCTCGGGGTCGTTCACCCACTTGCCGTAGAACTCGAAGGGGCAGGCCGCCACGCCCTTGGCGTCTTCGCCCGAGTTGATCTTGCCGGTGTAGCCACGGTGCACCAGCTTGTAGAGGTGGTTGTTGGATTGCTGGTTCTTGCGTGCATCGCGGATCGAGCTGACCGACATCTCGGCGTACTGGATGCCCATCTCTTCGGTGCCGCATTCGCCCAGGCTGCGGCCGTCATAGCCCACCAAGGCGGAGTGCCCGAAGTAGCTGTAGACGCCGTCAAAGCCGGTGGCGTTGGCCACGGCCACGTAGACGTTGTTCATCCAGGCCATGGTCTTGGCCACCATGATCTGCTGCTCTTTGGCGGGGTACATGTAGCCCTGGCAGCGCACGATCAACTCGGCACCGCGCATGGCGCAGTCGCGCCAGATTTCGGGGTAGTTGCCGTCGTCGCAGATGATCAGGCTGATCTTCATGCCCTTGGGGCCGTCCGACACGTAGGTGCAGTTGCCCGGGTACCAGCCCTCGATGGGCGTCCACGGCATGATCTTGCGGTACTTCTGGACGATCTCGCCCTGGTTGTTCATCAGGATGAGCGTGTTGTAGGGCGCCTTGTTGGGGTGCTCTTCGTGGCGCTCGCCGGTGAGCGAGAACACGCCCCACACATTGGCCTTGCGACAGGCGGCGGCGAAGATCTCGGTTTCTTCACCTGGCACGGTCGAGGCGGTGTCGTACATCTCCTGGGCGTCGTACATGATGCCGTGGGTTGAGTATTCCGGAAACACCACCAGGTCCATGCCGGGCAGGCCCTGCTTCATGCCCACCAGCATCTCGCCGATCTTGCGAGCGTTGTCCAGCACCTCGGCCTTGGTGTGCAGGCGGGGCATCTTGTAGTTGACGACAGCCACGCCGACGGTGTCGTTGCTGCTGCCAATGTCTCCGTGTCTCATGGGAACTCCTGGTAGGAAAGAGGGGCTCCTCCGTCAAAGCAAGAATCGGACACGCGAAAAAAGGCCCAAGCCGCTCAACTCAAGCCCGCACCGCGGCCTGGTCCTCCTCGTACATGGCATCCACCAGGTGCTGGTAGCGTTCGATCACGGCCTTGCGCTTGACCTTCAAGGTCGGCGTCAAGTCACCCGCCCCGATCGACAAGGCGCTGGGCAGCACGCTGAACTTGCGGATGTGCGCCACCCGCGCCTGCCTGGCATTGACCTCGTCAATGCCACGTTGCAAGGCCTGAAGCACGAATGGGTGGCGGTGCAGGTCCGGGCCATTGATCAGATTGGCCGCGGCCAGGGCCACCAAGGCGTCCTGGTTGATGGTCAACAAGGCGCTCAGGTAATGACGCCCATCGCCGCAGACCACCGCGTGCTCCACCAGCGGCACGGTCATCAGGTCGGACTCGATGTTGGCGGGCGAGATGTTCTTGCCACCCGAAGTGATCAACAGATCTTTCTTGCGCCCGGTGATGTAGAGGTAGCCATCAGCATCGATGTGGCCCAGGTCACCGCTGTACAGCCAGTCGCCATCCATGGCCTCGGCCGTGGCCTGGGGGCTGCCCGCGTAGCCTTGAAAGATGTGCGGCCCGCGCACCATGATTTCGCCATCGTCGGCGATGCGCATGTCCACACCCTTCAAGGGCCGCCCCACCGAGCCGATGCGCGTGGCGCCATCGGTGCTCAGGCTGGTGGCGCCGCAAGTTTCTGACTGGCCGTAGACCTCGCGGATGACCAGGTCAAGCCCCGTCATGAAGCGGAGCTTCTCGGCCGCGATGGGCGCCGCCCCGGACGACAGCGTGTGCGCCTGGTCCAGCCCGATGGCCGCTTTCACTTTCTGGTGGATCAGCTTTCCCGCCCATTGCTTCTGCCAGCTCAACCACGCCCCGGGCTGACGCCCATCCAGGATCGCGCCATGCCATTGCTGGCCCACGCGCAAGGCCCAGGCCGCCAGGTGTTTCTTCACGCCCGTGGCCGCCGCCAGCTTGGCCGAGATGCCCGCGTGCATCTTCTCCCACACACGAGGCACGCCAAAGAAGATGGTCGGGCGAACCTCTTTGAGGTGCTCGCCCAACTCGTCCAGGCTGCGCGCAAAGTAAATGGGAAAGCCCACCAGCGCTGGCGTGTGGATGCTCACCATCTGCTCGGCCACGTGGGCCAGCGGCAGGTAGGAGATGACCCGCTCTTGCGCGGTGGCCGTGAGCGACTGGCCCAGCGCCGTGGCGCTCCAGGCCAGGTTGGCATGCGACAGCACCACCGCCTTGGCCGGCCCGGTGGTGCCCGAGGTGTAGATGTAAGTGCCCGGATCGCCGGGTTGCAGTTCATGCAGGCGGCGCTCTACCAAGGTCTGCAGACGGCTCTCGCCCAGCGCCATGAAAGCGTCCCATGACATGGCATCGCCCAGGGCGGTCGCCCCCTTCATCCGGATGACCTGGCGCAGGTGCGGCAACTGAGCGCGCAAGGCCATCACCTGCTGGTGCCGTTCATCGCTGTCCACCAGCAGCACCGGGCTGCGTGAGTGGTTGAGCACGTACTCGATCTCGTTGGGCGGGCTGGTCCAGTAGATGCCGGCGGGCACGGCGCCGATCATCATGGCCGCCATGTCCATGATGACCCACTCGGGGCGGTTGAAGCCCAGCACGCACACCACGTCGCCGGGGTTCACGCCCAAAGCCAGCAGGGCGCGCGCGGCGGCATCCACCAGATCGGCGTAGTCGTTCCACGTGGTCGACTTCCAGCCCTCGGCCTCGCGCACGAAGTAGGCGGGCTGGTCAGCGTGGCGCAAGGCCGTCTGCACAAAGCGAGCAGGCGTGGAAACGAAGTTTTGCATGGCCCCATGCTAGGCTGCGATGACGTTAACGTCAATCAACTACCTATTGGGTAAAACGCTTATAGGTCTCGTCACCGCTGATCGATACAGTGCGCCAAGCTGGAGGAGCGTCCACCCATGTCCGTTGCAATGTCCGAGAGCGATCCCGCTCTGATGCAAGAAGTCTTTGACGCCCAAGGCTCAACCGCCCTGCGTTGGCGCACCTCCACGGCCGCCGAGCGCATCGCCCGCCTGGCCAAGCTGCGCGAGGTGATCCTGGCCCACCGCCAGGCGCTATACCAAGCCTTTCAGCAAGATTTTCGCAAGCCAGAAACCGAGGTCGAAGGCTCCGAGATCATCCCCATCCTGGACGAAGTCCGCCACGCCATCGGGCACCTCAAGGCCTGGATGAAGCCCACGCGGATCAGACCCACGCTGCTGACCTGGGGCAACCGCGCCTGGGTGCAGCACCAGCCGCGCGGCCGCTGCCTGATCATTGCCCCCTGGAACTACCCGCTCAACCTGTCGATCTGCCCCCTGATCTCGGCCATCGCGGCGGGCAACACGGTCATCCTCAAACCCTCCGAGATGGCGCCACAGGTTAGCGCCGTGCTGGCCCGCATCGTCGCCACGGTGTTCAAGCTGGACGAGGTGGCGGTGTTCGAGGGCAGCCTGCCCACCGCGCAGGCCTTGCTCGACAAACCGTTCGACCACATCTTCTTCACCGGCTCACCCGCTGTTGGCAAGCTGGTGATGGCTGCGGCGGCCAAGCACCTGAGCAGCATCACCCTGGAGCTGGGCGGCAAGTCGCCCACCATCGTGGACGAGACCGCCAACGTGGACCAAGCCGCCGAAACCATCCTGTGGGGCAAGCTGATCAACGCTGGCCAAACCTGCCTGGCGCCCGACCACCTGTACGTGCACGAGTTCGTCAAGGCCCGCTTCCTGGCCGCCTGCCAGAAAGTGCTGCAGGCCCGCTATGGCAGCAGCGCGCTGGCGCAGAAGAACAGCCCCGACCTGGCCCGCATCGTCAACCCACGGCACACCGAGCGCCTGCAAGCCATGCTGGACGACGCCGTGCAGCGGGGCGCCACCGTGTTGGCGGGCGGCGAGGTCGATGTGCCTCAATGCTATGTCTCCCCCACCCTGATCGAGGGCGTGCCCCCGGATGCCGCGCTGTTGCAGGAAGAGATCTTCGGCCCCATCTTCCCGGTGATCGGCTACACCGATCTGGACCAGGTGATTGAGCAGATCAACCGCCAACCCAAGCCCCTGGCGCTGTACCTGTGGACGCAGGACCAGGCCCGGGTGCACCACGTGCTGGCGCACACCAGTTCAGGCGGTGCCTGCGTCAACCATTGCATCGTCCACGTGGCCCACACCGGCCTGCCGTTTGGCGGGGTCAACAACTCGGGCGTGGGCAGCTGCCATGGCCACCATGGCTTCAAGGCGTTCTCGCACGAACGCTCGGTGCTGCAAGGCGGCTGGCTGAACTCGATCAGGTTTTTCTTCCCGCCTTACACGGCCGCGCGTCATCGCCTGATCCGCTTCATCTCGGACCGCCTGGCTTGACACCGTGGATAGAATCTCCGGCACCAACAACATCTCAGGGAATGACCATGCTTCATCCAAACGCGCGCCGCTTGGTCATCGTCGGCGCCATCCTCCTCGCGGGCCTGTCATCAGCCCACGCCGAAGCCACTCCAGACACCAACTCGCTGTCAGGCATCGAGTGCAGCAACGGCGGCCTGCTGACTTTCACAGGTGGCCCGCAAACCTCTCTGAAGTGCAGCACCATCCTGGTGATGAACAGCGGCTCACTCCAAGCCAGCGAGTCCCTCCTGATCCAGGCCGATGAAGCCATCCAGATCCTGGGCGATTTCGCTCTGTTGGCACCTCACGTCTCGCTGACCAGCAAGAGCGTGTGGATCACCGGCAAACTGACGGGTCTGGACACCCTCTACATCAGCACCCCCGAGGGTGGCTTGGGGCCCTTTCCCGGCGGGGGCATCATCGACCCAGGCGTCATCACCATCCGCGATCCGGCGACCGGCACCGTGCCGGAACCCTCGGCGGCCTTGTTGGTGTTGCTGGGCCTGCTCTCAGTGCTTGGCTGGAAGGCTCACCAGCGCACCTTGCCCGTCAGCGCCTGGTACAGCATCACCCAGTCGCCCATGAAACTGTAGATGGGGTGGCTGAAGGTGGCCGGCTTGTTCTTCTCGAACACGAAATGGCCGATCCACGCAAAGGCGTAGCCGACGACGGGCACTGCCAGCAGGTAGACCCACTGCCGAGAGGCCACCACCGCCGCCAATGCGGCCAGTACCAGCAGCGAGCCCACCAGGTGCAGGCGGCGGCAGGTCAGGTCGGCGTGCTGCGACAGGTAAAAGGGATAAAACTCCGTGAACGAGTTGAAGCGGCTCATGTCTGTCTCCTTCTTCTTAGCATGGATCACCGTGGCAGACGTTCCAGCACCGCCTTGACCACGGCCAGAGAATAACGGCTGGCCACCTCCAGCACAAAGCGCTGAAAGTCCACGTGCGCCGCGTCATCTGCGCGGTCCGAGATCGTGCGGATGACGGCAAAGGGCACGTCAAAATCGTGGCACACCTGGGCCAATGCCGCGCCCTCCATCTCCACCGCCAGGGCCTCGGGCAAGGCCAGGCGCAAGGCCTCGCTCTCGCTGGTCGTGTCGACAAAGAGATCACCGCTGATCACCAAGCCCTGGTGCACACGAGGCCCGGAGTGAACCAAGCCATGCAGGTGGGCTTCTTCCAGGACTTCGCCAGCTGCCAGCGCCACCAAGGCCACCAGGTCTGCGTCGGCCCGCAGACGGTCCACGCCCAGCCCCGGCAATTCAAAGCGTGGGAACAGGGGCGAGGCGTCCATGTCGTGCTGCAGCAAGGCATCGGCCACCACCACATCACCCACCCTCACGCCCTCGCCCAATCCCCCGGCCACGCCAGTGAACAACACGCGCTCCACGCTGAACTCGGTGAGCAGCAAAGTGGTCGTGATGGCGGCCGCCACCTTGCCAATGCGCGACAGCACGGCCACCACTTCGTGCCCACACCATGAACTCAGCCAGAACGTGCGCCCGGCGCGTTGCACCTGCTGGCCCGGCGGCATGGCCTGCAACAAGGCACTCAACTCTTCGGGCATGGCCGCCACGATGGCCACCCGCCGCACTGCTTGATTCATGCCCGCCCCCGAAAGGGGCCCCAACGCCAGCCCGCAAGCCAGGAAGTAAAGATGCTCATGGTGACTCCTTAAACGCCCAGCGCTTGGCGCAGAGCAAACCCCGACCGAAAACCGGCGGACGGTTGCCATCGGCCGATGACAATCGCATTGTCGACCTGAGCACCACCTTGAACGCGCTGCCGTTGCACAGGTGACAATGCATGCGCCATGAAAAAAGGGCCACCTTGGAGAAGGTGGCCCTCAAAGCCTGTGGCATCCGGCGGCCATGTTCAAAACAGAACATTGGCCATGCCGACCAACCCCGAGGGGCCGGTGTATTGTGATGAATTCCCTGAGCGGGCGCCTATAACGGTCATATTTAATCGCTTCAATGATTATATCGCCTTACACCCATTCATAAAGTGCAAAAATGATCTCAATGGATCAGAAGTGCGCATAAACCATCCAATGGCTGCCGTGGAACAACATGACACCCCCTTGCCGAGCGAGGAGTCGCGCGACCCATCGTCCGCCCTCGCCGCCGAAGGCCTGAGCGACCTGATGGAGCGCCATGGTGTGCCCGCGCGGCAACAGGCGGCCACCGTGGCGCAGATCACCGCCATCTCCATCAGCCAGGCTCGGCGCAAATTGCGGGGCGCGGTGTGGCTGTTTGGCGAAGTGCTGGCCGTCGCACAACACTTCGGCGAATCGCTGGACCAGGTCTTTGCGAGCGCGGTGCCCCGGTCAACACCAGCCTCGCCAGCCTTGACCACACCCGCCCCCACGACCACCCAGGCTGCTCACTTCCTGGTTGAAGGCCAGCCCCTCCCCTGTGAGGTTCGCCTGGGCGCTCAAATCACCGTCGGCGCACCGACCGGCGTGATCCTGGCCGCTGCCCACGATGCCCAGGATTGGTGGGTGGCCAGCCCGGCCACACTGAAGGCGCGGGGGCTTCAAGGTCCGCACTACCTGGTCGCCCACGTCGCCATGACCCCGGACAGCCAGGCCAGGCCGACCCGGATCGCCGTCGTCGATGACGACCTGGCCTCGGCCGAAGCCTTGGGCGACTGGTTCAACGAAACCGGCTACCGCGCCGACGCCTTCACCAGCGCCGCCCAGCTTCTCAGCACCCCCCTGGCCGATTACGACGCCTTCGTGGTCGACCTGATCCTGGGCGTGGGACAAACCTCGCACGCGCTGGTCGAGCAAATCCGCGCCGCACGGCCTCAAGCCCCCATCGTGTTGCTGACCGGGCAATTGCGCGGCGGTGCCGCCACCGAGGCCGATCTGACCACGCTGCTGCGCACCCAAGGCGTGGCCTTCTTTGAAAAGCCCGTGCGCCCGGCCGTGCTCACGGCCACCATCCAAAGCAAACTGGACCGCTTGGCCAACAGCACACCCGCATGACTTCCACGCAGCCTCGGCCTGTTGATGCCCGACATGCCCGCTTGATGACCGGGGTCGCCCTGCTGGCCGCCATCGGCACCCTGGTCATCTGGCTCACCGACCGCCAGCAAGGCCTCGCCACCGCGTGGGACCAATGGACCATCCCCCTGCTGTCGGCCCTGTACTTCGGCATCGGCGTGCTGCACGTCGTCAAGCCGCGCTGCATGCCTTGGGCGCTGCCGCCCACGCTGATCGCCACCAGCGTCTACCTGCTGGTGGCCATTCACTTGGCCATGGAGGGGCCATCACTGCCCAAGCTGTACGCCCTGACCTCGCTGGCGCAGATGATCCCGGTGTTCTACGTCATCGCTTTCGTGGCGTGGCCACGCGGCGGGGCCTGGATCAGCGGGCTCACCTACGCGGGCTTGCTGGCACAGTATCTGTTCAGCCTGCAAGCGCCCATGCCCACCGGTGGTTGGGGCGACATTCAACCACTCACCCAGAAGGCGCTGCTGGCCTCGGTGCTCATCCACCCGGCCTGCATCCTGGCGCTCAGCTTCATCGTGCACCTGCGCGGCCAGCTCAGCACCTCGCAGCAAGAAGCCTTCAAAGGCAAAGAGCGTTTCCTGGCGATGCTCTCGCACGAGATCCGCACCCCGCTGCAGGCCATGCTGGGCACCATCGACCTGCTGGCCCTCAAACTGAACGGCAGCGCCGAGACCCGCGCGCTCGACCGCCTGCGCAACAGCGCCACCCAGCTGGACACCCACCTGCGCGACGTCACCGAGTTCACCCGCCTGGAAGACCCCGCCTTGCGCATCCAGGCCGACACCTTTGACCTGACCCAGTTGCTCAACGATCTGCGTGACGACTGGATCGAGCGGGCCCAGGCCAAAGGTTTGACGCTGAGCATCGACATTGCCCCCGGCGATCAAGCCGCCCTGCAAGCCGTCACCAGCGATGCCACGAGGGTGAGGCAGATCGTGTGCAACCTGATCAGCAACGCCTTGAAATACACGCTGGTGGGCGGCGTGACCGTGCACGCCAGCCTGTCACGCCAGCCACTGGCGCGCGGCATGACGATCGTGGTGGAAGACTCCGGCGTCGGCATCGCCGCGCAGTACCTGGAAACCATCTTCCAGCCCTATGTGCGGCTGGAAGACGCGCGCGCCCTGCGTGTCGATGGAACGGGGCTGGGCCTGGCCGTGGTCCAGCGCCTGGTAGACCACCTGGGTGGCCAACTGCACGTTGACAGCCACCCAGACCGCGGCAGCCGCTTCACCGTGGAGCTGCCCATGGCGGACAATGGCTGATCACGCATCACCACTGGTCACCGCCCATGAGCACGTCCCCCACACTCGCCCAAACCCTCGAACTCGGCACCCCCTTGTCCCCGGCGGCCACGCGCGTCATGTTGCTGGGCTCGGGCGAGCTGGGCAAAGAGGTGCTGATCGCCCTGCAGCGCCTGGGCGTTGAAACCATCGCGGTCGATCGCTACGACAACGCCCCCGGCCAGCAAGTGGCCCACCACAGCCGCACGATCACCATGAGCGACGCCGCCCAGTTGCGCGCTCTGATCCTGGCCGAGCGCCCCCACCTGGTCGTGCCCGAGATCGAGGCCATCGCCACCTCGGTGCTGGAAGAACTGGAAGCACAAGGCGTGGTGCGCGTCATCCCCACGGCCCGCGCGGCGCGCCTGACCATGGACCGCGAAGGCATCCGCCGACTGGCCGCCGAAACGCTGTCGCTGCCCACCAGCCCCTATGTTTTCGCCGACTCCTTGCAAGAGCTGCAAGCCGCCATCGATGACAAGATCGGCTACCCCTGCATCGTCAAGCCGGTGATGAGTTCATCGGGCAAAGGCCAGAGCAAGATCGATGGGCCGTCCGATGTTCAGAAAGCGTGGGAGCACGCGATGGCGGGCGGACGCGTCAGCCACGGCCGCGTCATCGTCGAAGGCTTCATCGATTTCGACTACGAGATCACCCTGCTGACCGTGCGCGCCGTGAACGCGCAAGGCCAGATCAGCACCCACTTCTGCGAGCCCATCGGCCACCTGCAGGTCAGCGGCGACTACGTGGAGAGCTGGCAGCCCCACCCCATGCACCCCGAAGCGCTGGCCCAGGCGCAAGCCATTGCCCAAGCCGTCACCGACGACCTGGGCGGCCAGGGCTTGTTTGGCGTGGAGTTGTTCGTCAAGGGCGCGCAGGTGTGGTTCAGCGAAGTCAGCCCCCGCCCGCACGACACCGGCCTGGTCACCCTGACCACGCAGGTCCAAAGCGAGTTCGAACTGCACGCCCGCGCCATCCTCGGCCTGCCGGTCAACACCGCCTTGCGCACGCCCGGCGCGTCGGCCGTCATCTATGGCGGTGTCGATGCCCAGGCCATGGTGTTCGACGGCGTGGCCGACGCCCTGCGCGTGCCCAACACCGACCTGCGCCTGTTCGGCAAACCCGAGAGCTTTGTCAAACGCCGCATGGGGGTGGCCCTGGCGTTTGATGCTGATGTGGGCGTGGCCCGCGCCCGTGCCAAGGAAGCGGCGGGCAAGGTCAAACCCCGCGCGGCTTAAAGGTCGCCCTCCTCCAGGCCGCTCCACAAGGCCGCGTCGAACTGCCCGGCCTGGGTGGCCAGTGCCTTGGCGTCCAGGATTTCGATCTCGGCGTAGTGCACCGCGATGATGCCCTCGGCCGCCAGCGACTTCAGCGCCTTGTTGATGGTTTGCCGCGACACGCCCAACATGCGCGCCAGGTATTCCTGAGGCAAACGCAGGCGCTTGCGCAAGGTCGGCTGCACGGCATGCCCATAGCTGGTGGCCGCGAACACCAGGCGCCGCGCCAATTGCTGCTCAATGGGCATGGACGCGTTGTCCTCCGCCGCCATCAGCATCAGCCTCAATTTGCCGCAGGCCAGCCGAGCAATGTCGCGCCAATACTGGGGATGGGCATCCAGCCAGGGCTCCAGCACCGACTGAGGGATCATCAACACGGTGGCATCGGTGTCCGCCACAGCATCCTGGCTGCGCGGCTTGCGATCAATCAGCGCGATTTCTCCCACCCACTGGTAGGGCTCCAGGTACAGGGACAGCCGGTGCGTGCCATCGCGTGGGTTGATGGACCCGACCTTGAGCGCCCCCGCCACCACGCAGCACAGGCCCCCATGGTCTTCACCCTGTGAAAACAGCGTCTCGCCCGCCTTCAGGGACCACAAGCGACCCCGCTGCAGCAAGCCCTCCTGCATGGCCTCGGGGCAACTGGCAAACCAGATGTGCGAGCGCAAGGCCGCCATCAGACTGGGGGGGACAGGATCGGTGCGGCGGTTCATGAAGGTCAAGCGTGTCAATTCTGTGGCAGACTCAGGCGCATCCCCCGAATGGGTTAGATGGAATGCGTGCAAACTGTAACGATATTGACAGTCAGCGCGCCCGCCAGCCCCTAGGATGCACCTCAGTATCTTTCAAAAAAGCCGACCATCATGAGCAACTCTGAAGCCGTCCACCCTGGCGCCATCCTGCGCAGTCAATTCATGGTCCGCCACGGTTTGTCCGCCAGCGGATTGGCCATTCGGCTGCACGTGCCGGCCCCCCGTGTTAACGACATCGTGCGCGAGCGTCGCGGCATCAGCCCAGATTCGGCGCTGCGTCTGGCCCGATTCTTCGGCACGCCTGCTCAGTACTGGATGGACTTGCAAACGGCCTACGACCTGAAAGTGGCGACGCAGTTGGCGGGCGAACAAATCCGCCGTGAAGTGCTGCCCGTGGCCGACACCGTCGGCTCGATGGACGCCGTCGCCGCCTGAAAAAGGCCGCTGGAAGGGTTGCCGCTTTCGGTAACCCGGCCCGGTTAAGCACTCGCCTAACCCGGGCCCGCCGATTCGGTCACTGAAACGCGACCTCGGCAAAGCTGCGCAGCTTGCGGCTGTGCAACTGCCCCGCGCGGTTGCCACGCAGGCGCTCAATGGCCCGCAGGCCAATGCGCAAGTGCTGGTCCACCCGCTCGCGGTAGAACTGGTTGGCCATGCCCGGCAGCTTCAATTCACCGTGCAGCGGCTTGTCGCTCACGCACAGCAAGGTGCCGTAGGGCACGCGGAATCTGAAACCGTTGGCCGCGATCGTGGCGCTTTCCATGTCCAAGGCCACCGCGCGGCTCTGGCTGAAGCGCCGCTCTGGCCCCCGGTGAGGCAGCAACTCCCAATTGCGGTTGTCGGTCGACGCCACGGTGCCCGTGCGCATGATGCGCTTGAGCTCGTAGCCATTGAGCTGCGTCACATCGGCCACCGCGCCTTCCAGCGCCAGCTGGATTTCGGCCAGCGGCGGGATCGGCACCCACAAGGGCAGGTCTTCGTCCAGCACGTGGTCTTCACGCACATAGCCGTGGGCCAGCACATAGTCGCCCAGTTGCTGTGAATTGCGCAGCCCGGCGCAATGGCCCAGCATGATCCAGGCGTGCGGGCGCAGCACCGCGATGTGGTCGGTGATGGTTTTGGCGTTGGCCGGGCCCACGCCGATGTTGACCATGGTGATGCCACTGCGGTCGGCCCGCATCAGGTGGTAGGCAGGCATTTGGGGCAGGCGCGGCGGCACGGCACCCTTCAGGTCACCGGCCTCGGCGGGCACCCCCACGCGACGCGTGACCACATTGCCTGGCTCGACAAAGGCGATGCAATCATCGTCATCGCGGGGGTTGGCCGGATCTGGCGCGCGTTGCATCAGCTCGTGGCCCATGCGCACGAACTCGTCAATGTAGAACTGATAGTTGGTGAACAACACGAAGTTCTGGAAGTGCTCAGGCGAGGTGCCGGTGTAGTGGCGCAGCCGGTGCAGCGAGTAGTCCACGCGTGGTGCAGTGAACAGGGCCAGGGCGCGCGGGCCGCCATGGCTGGTCTCGTAGGTGCCGTTGGCGATGCCATCGTCCATTGAGGCCAGGTCGGGCAGGTCAAACTGGTCGCGCAGCAGCAAACGGCGATCAGCAGGCAGGCTGCCTTCGAGGTGTTCGTTCTCGGCCAGCGAGAAATGCACCGGGATGGGCTCGTTGCTCAGCCCCACCTCCAGTGACACGCCGTGGTTCGTGAGCAGCAGTTCCAGTTGCTCGCGGTAGTAATCGGCGTACAGGTCGGGGCGGGTCAGCGTGGTCTCGTAAATGCCCGGGCCAGCCACGAAACCGTAAGACAGGCGGGAGTCGGCGCGCGCCACGGTGTCGGTTTGAATGCGCACGAAAGGGTACTTGGCGCGCACATGCTCTTTGAAGGTCTCGCCGCCCACGAAACGCTGCAAGGCGTTGCGCAAGTAATTGATCTGCGAATCGTAGAGTTCGTTGATTCGGGCCAAGGCGGCCGGGGCATTGTCATAACTCTGAGTCTGGAACTTCGGGGCGTCCATACCACTCCTGGGCAGCAGTCAATACAAGCCCATTGTGCGCCAGCGGGCGCACCGCCATTGTCGTCAGGGCCCGACACCTTTTTCAGGCACGCCCACCTTGGCTTCGGTGACGAAAGCGATGCGGCTCAAGCCCGCCTGCTGCAGCAGGCCGATCAGTTCGGCCACCCGGCCATAAGACACGGCCTCGTCGGCACGCAACTGCACTTCGGTGTCCGCACTTTGCCGCGCGGCCTCTTTGGCCTGGGCGACCAAGCCCGGCGCGGTCACCACGCTGTCGTTCAAATAAGTTTGGCCGTCGGCCGACAGCGAAATCATCAGGCTGTGCGGCGTGGCGTCGGACTGCTTGGCATCGGCCTTGGGCAGGTTCAGCTTGAGGCTGGACGTCATCAAGGGCGCGGTCAGCATGAAGATCACCAGCAGCACCAGCATGACGTCGATCAGCGGCGTCATGTTGATCTCGCTCATGGGTTGGGCGCCCTGGCGTCGTTCAAGTCGGCCGAATGCCATGGCGTGCTTGCTCCCTTGGTGCTCAGGCGTCCGGGCCTGCGCCGCGGGCCGGATGGCCCAGCACGGCTTCGCGCAGGTCGTGGGCAAAACCTTCCAGGTCGGCTTCGCAGGCCGACACGATCTTGCCGAAGATGTTGTAGGCCAGCACGGCCGGGATGGCCACGGCCAAGCCAGCCGCCGTCATGATCAGTGCCTCGCCCACGGGGCCCGCCACCTTGTCGAGGCTGACCGAGCCGTCGTTGCTGATGCCCATCATGGCGTGGTAGATGCCCCAGACCGTGCCCAGCAGGCCCACGAAGGGCGAGACCGCACCGACGGAGGCGAGCAGCACCTGCCCGGCCTGCAGGCGCCCGAGCACCTCGTGCAGGCTGTCACGCAGGCGGCGGGTCAGTTGGGCCTCGGGCTGCACCTGGGCTTCCAGGCTGCCGGGTTGCGAAACCCCCTGGGCCGCCTCCACCAGGGGCAGCAGCACGGCTTCGCGGTCCACCGATTGCAGGGTATGCCGGGCCGAGGCCAGGTCGGCGGCGCGCCAGAAAGCCGGCACGCCACGCGCCAAGTCGTGGCGGGCACGGGCCAACATCCAGCCCTTCCAGAAGATAACCACCCAGGCGCCGATCGACATCAGCAGCAACAGGGCCGCCACCGCCTTGGAAATGATGTCCCCCTGTGCCCACAGATGAGACAAACCCGTCATGGCGCGAGTTCCAGAACGTCGTTCATACCGAACAGGCCATGCGGCTTGTTCGCCAAGAAGCGCACCGCGCGCAAACTGCCCTGCGCGTAGGTGGACCGGCTGGACGATTTGTGCGTGATCTCGATGCGCTCGCCAATGCCGGCGAACAGCACGGTGTGGTCGCCCACGATGTCGCCGCCGCGCACGGTGGCAAAACCAATGGTGCTGGGATCGCGCTCGCCGGTCACGCCTTCACGGCCATAGACCGCGCAGGATTTCAGGTCGCGCCCGATGGCCTCGGCCACCACTTCGCCCATCTTCAGTGCGGTGCCGCTGGGGGCATCGACTTTGTGGCGGTGGTGAGCCTCGATGATCTCAATGTCGTAGCCCTCTTTGAGGGCCTTGGCGGCCTGGGCCAACAGCTTGAGCACCACGTTGACGCCCACGCTCATGTTGGGTGCCATGACGATCGCGATGTCGCGCGCCACATCACGGATTTCATCAAGCTGAGCCGGTGTGAAACCGGTGGTGCCGATGACGGCCTTCACACCCAGTTCGCGGCAGACCTTGAGGTGCGCCAGCGTACCTTCCGGCCGGGTGAAATCGATCATGAAGCGCGCGTCTTTCAGGCCAGTGCGCAAATCAGCGGTGATGTCGATGCCGCTGCGCTGGCCGGAAAACGCCAGCGCGTCGATGCCAATGGCCGGGCTGCTGGCGATGTCCAGGGCGCCGCCCAAGGCGCAGTCTTCGGCAGCCTGCACGGCCTCGATCAACATGCGGCCCATGCGGCCAGAGGCGCCTGCGATGGCAATCTTGTGAATGGCTTGGTTGGTGCTCATGTTTTTCACGGCCGGGTGGTTAACGGCCTGATTCCAGTGGCGGGTACTCGCGCACCGCGCCTTGCGGTGCCTTGCGGACTTCGTCGGTCTTGACCGGCACCGGCAAGGCGGCCACCTCGGCCTCCGTCAGGTTGGCCGGTGGCTTTTTGAGCTTGGTGGGCTTGTCGATCGAGGCCACGAACTCGTGCTCACTGGGCAGGGTATCGGCATCGAAACGCTCCACCACATCACCTTTGAAAAACACGGTGACACGGCGCTGCTGATCGGGCACGCCTTGGCGGTGAATGGTGAAGACGTAGTCCCAGCGATCGGCGTGGAAGGGGTCGGCCAGCAAGGGCGAGCCCAGGATTTCGCGCACCTGGGTGCGGCCCAGGCCGGGCTGGATCTGCGCCATGACCTCTTGCGTGACCACATTGCCCTGCACCACATCGATGTGGTAGGGCTGGATCACGCCAAACAGGGTTTCGGGCGAGCTCAGACGCGTGCCGCAGGCTGACAGGGCCAGCAAAGTCATCGCGGCCAGGGGGGCCAGCACGGATCGGTTCAAAAGGGATCGACAAGTCACGGAAATCAACATGGCATCAACGCCCTTGGAAAGGAGCCAGACAGTGTGCATCACAAACGCTCAACCCGCCCGGTCGGCGCAGCAAGGCACCAGCAACATTGGCCCCACATTGGCCTGGTTTGGATTGAATCGATATCATTAGCGATTCTAGCGGGGGCCAAAGGCGCCTCCGCCGATTGCCGGAGCCCGCCCCATGACCACCCACGCCGAAGAACTCAAAAGCAGCGGACTCAAAGCCACGTTGCCCCGCATCAAGATTTTGGAGGTGTTCCAGCAATCGCCCCAACGCCACCTGGCTGCGGAAGACGTGTTCAAGGTGCTGCTGAACGAAGGCTCAGACATCGGCCTGGCCACGGTTTACCGCGTGCTGATGCAGTTCGAACAGGCCGGCATCCTGTCGCGCAACCATTTCGAGACCGGCAAGGCGGTGTTCGAGTTGAACGAAGGCAAGCACCATGACCACCTGGTGTGCGTGGTCTGCGGTCGTGTGGAAGAATTTTTCGACGCCGAGATTGAACTACGTCAGCAGGAAATCGCCACGGAGCGCGGCTACGTGCTGCAGGACCACGCCTTGTCGCTGTACGTGGTGTGCAACCGCGACGGCTGCTCAGGCAGCAAGCTCAACCTGCCACGCGCTGGCCACCACGCCTGATCAACCCTGGCTGCGGTCCAGTGCGCGCTGGTGGCGCTCGATGAATTCCTTGTAGGTGTCAATGCCGCGCAGTTGCAGCACGGTGTTGCGCACGGCAGCCTCGACCAGCACGGCCAGATTTCGACCGGCATCCACGGCGATCACCGCCTTGCGGATCGGAACGGCCATGATCTCCTCGAACAGGGGCTCGTAGGGCAGGCGTTCGAACTCGCGCTCCATGGTCTCTTTGCGGACCAGGTGGACGATGAGCTTGAGGCGCATCTTGCGGCGCACCGCCGTCTCGCCAAAGATGGACTTGATGTCCAGCAAACCAATGCCGCGCACTTCCAGCAGGTTTTGCAGCAACTCGGGGCAGCGCCCTTCAATGGCGGTGCGCGAGACGCGGTACAGGTCGACCGCGTCATCCGCCACCAAGCCATGGCCACGAGAGATCAATTCCAGGCCCAATTCGCTCTTGCCCAGGCCTGATTCGCCCGTCAGCAGCACGCCCAGGCCCAGGATGTCCATGAACACGCCGTGGCGCGTGAGGCGCTCGGCAAAGTGCTGCGTGAGGTAAGAGCGCAGCACGTCGATCACGTGACCGGCGGGCTCGGAGGTCACGAACAGGGGGATGCCGGCGCGGCCGCACATGGCCACCAGGCGGTCAGAGGGCGCTTGCGCGTCGGCCACTACCACCACGGGCGGCTCCAGGGTCACGATGCGCTGGATGCGGCGCTCCTGGTCTTCAGGAGTGGAGCTGTTGAAGTAGGCCGCCTCGCGCCTGCCCACGATCTGCACCCGGTAGGGGTGGATGTAGTTCAGGTAGCCCACCAGGTCGGCGGCGGACTGCGCGGCCTTGACGGCTTCTTCGTCAAAACGGCGCTCGGGGTGAGCGTGGCCTGCGATCCATTCCCAGTGCAGGGCGGTGCGGTTGGCTTCAAACAGCGCTTCGGCGCTGATCACGGCAAGGTCTTTGGCACTCATCCGGGGCTTAGGCCACCGATTTGAGCGGCTGCCAGCGCTCGATCAATTCATGCACCTTGGCAGCATCGCCTTCGGTTTTGAGCCGCTCGCGCAGTTCGCGGTCGGACAGCAACTCGGCGATCTCGGACAGGATTTCCAGATGCCGCTGCGTGGCCGCCTCGGGCACCAGCAAAAAAATCAGCAGATTGACGGACTCGTCATCAGGTGCATCGAAGGGGATGGACTGCTTGAGCCGGATGACGGCTGCCAAGGGGTTTTTCAGGCCCTTGATGCGCCCGTGAGGGATGGCCACGCCGTGCCCCAAACCGGTGGAGCCCAGGCGCTCACGCGCAAACAGGTTGTCCGTCACGGTGGCGCGAGCAATGGCGTGATGATTTTCGAACAACAGGCCGGCGTGCTCGAACACACGCTTCTTGCTGCTGGCGTCCAGATCCACGACCACTTGGCTGGCAGGAAGGATGGCTGAGAGTCGATTCATCTTGATACAAGCGGGGGCGACGGTTGGAACCTTGACCCCCACCCTCGGGACGGATGAGGGGCGGATTATAGGAACCGATGACTGCTGTTCGGGTGCCGCAACACCCACTGATTCAGGGGATTCTGCACCGATTGCTGCAGCGCAGCAAGCCGCAAACTCAACAAATTCACTCTACGGCTGCCCCATTTTGCGCATTGCATGAAAAACGGCCCCGAAGGGCCGTTAACTTGGTGCATGCCTGCACGGGCGTCCCACCATCAGGTGGCACCAAGCTGGATGCTGGAGTTGGGGGTGAAGCTCATTGAATGGCGGCGTCCCAGTTGGTGGCGCCTTCATGACGCTTGAATGAGGTGTGGTGGTGGTCTTGCACGCGGTCCTTGTGGCGGCAGACCTGACGATCAAGCTTGTCCATCAATTGATCAATGGCGGCGTAGAGGTCTTCGTGGGCGGTCTCAACAAAGATGTCCTTTCCCTTGACGTGCAAATTGACTTCGGCCTTCTGCCTTCGATCCTTTTCCTTTTGCTTTTCAACACTGAGTAGAACGGTAACGTCCACCACTTGGTCAAAATGTCGGGTTACTCGCTCTAACTTGGTGAGAACGTACTCACGCAAAGCGGCGGTAACTTCCAGGTGGTGCCCACTGATCGTCAAATTCATACTGCATCCTTTCGAGCGCAGAAGGGTTGAGGACATCCGGCTGGCTGCAGCCCCGAAGGCTTGAAAAAACGGCCAACCAGAAGTTCAGTTTGCGCCTGACACGGCCAGATGACAAGCCCATGACATCAGTGTTTACATTGAGAAACCCAGCTCTGTGAAGAAACCCCGCAAAGCAGTTGAATCGCGCTGAACAGCGCCTGATTCGCACTCAAATGACAGGGGTTTGTACCGCCTTGTGCAGGCGCAATTGGCCAACCCACCAGACCATGACCAGGGTAGAAGCCAGGGCCAGCCAGCCGGTGCGGCCGTAGCCCTGCACCAGGCCATCGGGCGTGCGCGAAATGAGCGCCCCGCCCAGCCAGGCGGCCAGGCCCATGGCACCCGATTGAAGGGCACCATTGACGCTCATGAAAGCGCCTCGCATGGCCGGTGGCGGCGCCTCCGTCAACAGGGCCATGCCGGGCACCATGCGGCCCGAGACGAAGATGAAAAACGCCGTGGTGACCAAGATCAGCACGGCCACGGGTGCCGCCGGCATGTGCGTCAGGATCAGCATGGGCACCACCGCCACCAGACTGATCAGCCGGAATACCAGCACCTTGCCGTGACGGTCTGCCAACTGGCCCCAAAGGCGGGCAGTGAACAGCGTGGCCACGCCTCCAACCAGGTAGATCAGCGGAACCTGCTCCTGGCTGAGGCCCAGGTTGGTGGTGGTGTAGATGGTGATGTAGGGAATGATGCTGAAGCTGCCCAGCACGAGCAGGGCCGACAGGCCAAATGCGCGCCAGTGGTTGACGTCGGCCAGCACGCGCCCCAGTTGGTTGAACGAGGAGCCGGCGGCCGCGCCTGCCAGGTGGCCATGCAGCGAAGGCACCACGCGCCAGGCCACCAACCACACCGGCACGCAGGCCAGGGCGATGGCCACAAAGGGTCCATGCCAACCGACTCGGCTGGCCAGCCACAGCGAGGTCGGCACGCCCGCCACCGTGGCCAGCGAAAACGAGGCCATGACCACCCCCATGGCCCGACCCCGCCGTTCGAACGCGATCGAGTCGCCCACGATGGTCTGGACCAAGGCCCCCAGCACACCGCCAAAGACGCCCGCGGCGATGCGAGCGCCCATCAAACTGCCATAGGTGGGTGCGAGTCCGCAGGCGAGGGTCGCCACGGCAAAACCGGCGTAAAGCGTCAGCAAGGCCCGCTTGCGCTCGAAGCGATCGATCACCAAAGAGGCCAGCAGGCCCGACACCCCGGCCGCCAAAGAATAGGCCGACACCAACAAGCCAAACTGCGCATCGCTCAAGGCAAACAAGCGGGTGAGCTGCGGCCCCAAGGGCATCATGACCATGAAGTCGACGATGTGGGTGAACTGGACGGCGGCCAGGCTCCACAACAGCCAGCGTTCTTTTTGAAGGGTGAGTGGTGACAAAGACGACATAGCTTGTCAGTCTGCCTGCATTTGCAAGGCCAGGCTGGGCCGAGGCTTTGCACGCGAGACAATAGGCAGATGAGTTCAACTTCCAAGCTCCCGTCCGTGCAAGCCTGGCTGCCCCTGGCCCTGCTGGCCATCGTCGGCCCCACTTTGTTGGCCGCCCACGAGTCGCCCTCCGTCACGTTTTACAACCAGGTGCTGGCCTTGTTTGGCTGGGGCCTGTGGACGGCCGCGCTGGCCGGGCCCATTCTGCGCGGGCAGGGCTTGAGGCCCACCCTTCACCAGGGACCAATGTGGGCCTTGTCCGTGATGCTGCTGCTGAACGCCGGCCTGGCCCTGGCAGCACCCTTCGTCAGCGGCTTGCCCCTGGGTTTGGCCATGATGGGCGGTGGCATGGCTTTGTCAGCGCTGCTGGTGTTCGTGGTGGCTTGGCGCGTGGGCTTGAGCGACCAGGGCCACCGCGTCTTCGATGTGTTTTGCGAAGCGCTGGCCTGGGCGGGCGTGGCGGGCATAGTGTTGGCGCTGATCCAGGTTTTCCACCCTGTCTGGGCCGACGGCACCTGGATTGCGGAGCCCACCATGCCCGGCCGCGCGGTGGGCAATCTGCGCCAGCCTAACCATTTCAGCACCCTGCTGGTGTGGTCGTGTTGCGCGGTGGCCTGGCTGGGTGCGCGGGGCCGCTGGCCGCAACCTTTGGCCATCGGGGCCATCGTGCTGATGATCGGCGGCGTGGTGTTCACCGCCTCGCGCACGGGCACGATCGCCATGTTCTTGCTGGCGGTGTGGGGTTGGCGGGACCGTGATCTGCCCTTGCGACTGCGCCAGGTGCTGATGCTGACCCCGGTCATTTATGCTGCCTGGTGGGGCGGCATGTGGCAGTGGTCGCACATGGACACGGGCGTGGCCTTCGCGGCCGAAGCGCGCCTGCACGACCACAGTGACATCTCCAGCTCGCGCTTCAAGATCTGGGCCAACGTGCTGGACCTGATCGCCGCGCACCCCTGGACGGGCGTGGGCTATGGCGAGTTCAACCTGGCCTGGACCTTGACGCCCTTCCCGACCCGCCCGGTCGCTTTCTTTGACCACACCCACAATGTGCTGCTGCAGTGGGCGGTGGAGTTTGGCCTGCCGCTGGCGGTGTTGATGACGGTCCTGAGCCTGTGGGGGCTGTGGGGCCTGCTGGGCCCGGGCCTGAAAAGCACGCCCCCCCTGCCAGGCCAAGCCTTCGCAGGCACGCCTGCTGGGGCCACCGCCGTGATCGTGACCCTGGTGGGCTTGCACAGCCTGCTGGAGTACCCGCTTTGGTACGGTTACTTCCTGCTGCCGACGGCCTTCGCCTGGGGCATGGGACTGGCCGCGCGGGCACGTCAGGCCGATCCTGGCCAGGCCACCCAGGCGGTCGACCCCAGCACCCATTCGGCCTTGATGACGGGCGCGTTGGCGATCTCCATTTTCACGGCATGGTGCACCTGGGACTTCCAGGCGGCCGCCAACATCTACTCGCCGCGCGAAGGCGCCGCGCCTTTGAGCGAGCGCATCAAGTTTGGTCAACACACGACCTGGTTCGCCTACCAGGCCGATTACGCCGACGTGACCGGCGTGGAGGAAGACGAGCCGTCCAAGCCACCACTGGCCTTCAACCGAACCTTGCACAACCTGGTGGACGCGCGGCTGATGATGTCCTATGCGCGCTCACTGGCCGAGCATGGCGAGGTCGACAAGGGGCGCTTTGTGGTGGACCGACTCAGGGAGTTCCGCAATGCCACCAGCCAGGCTTTCCTGGACGAGTGCAAGGACGAGCCTGACATGGCGCAGGCGCCGTTTCAGTGCACGCCAGCGGAGCGGGTGTATGGCTGGCGGGAGTTGTTGCCAACCAAGACCAAGCCTTAGCAGGGTTTAGCTGGTTTGTTTTGGCGGGCAGCGCGGGGCGCGGGCTGGGGTGGCCTCCGGCAGGGCTTCAGCAAGGCAGGAGACCGCCCCAGCCCTTTGTTCGCCCCGCTGGTGGCCTACCACGGCCCTTGTTCGTGCTGCGCCACCAGCGGGGCGATCAGGGATGAGTCGGAGGCGGGCGGGGCGAC